>NZ_CP048627.1:0-1261288 GCF_010669225.1 Megamonas funiformis | reverse complement strand
AATAGTAGTATTGGTATTTGTCTATCTGGTAATTTTAATGATGAAATGCCTACAGATATGCAAATTGCTTCTGCAAGTAAATTGATTGGTTTATTATGTCAAATGTATAGTTTAAGTCCAAATGAAAATACAGTATTTGGTCATCGTGATTTTAATGCCACTGCTTGTCCTGGTGAAAATCTATATGCAGATTTATATCATCTCCGCCATATGGCTAGTAATTTCATTTGATAATTAAAAATTAAAGGAGAACACAATATAATGAGAACTTTACCTAAAGCGGGGGAAATATGGGTTCACTTCAAAGGTGAGGATAAAAAATATTTGATTATTACCGTAGCTACACATACAGAAACTCATGAACAATTCGTAGTTTATAAAGCTTTATATGGTGATTTTAAAGATTATATTAGACCTTTAGATATGTTTATGAGTAAAGTTGACCGCCAAAAATACCCTGATGTTTCTCAAAAATATCGTTTTGAAAAATTGGTTTAACAAAAAAAATCCTATCTCTAAGAAATCACTTAAAGATAGGATTTTTTTATTTATTGAAATTAATTCTAGTATCTAATTTAGGAATGATATTACCATCATCAATGATATTATATTCTAAGTCTGAGCTTTCAATTATAGACTTTAAAAAATTATGAACTTCTAATCTTTCATTGATAATTTCTTGTAAATTCATAATCAAAGATAAATCTATACCATCATTTAAAACATAATTAGATAATGCTCTCTGAAAAATATCTATCTCGATATTTATACCTGATTGACGAAGCTCAGCAAATTTTTGTGCTACCTCTGTAGTCGCTAATTCTTGCAATTCTTGTTGATAAAAATAATTAGTAACACTGATAGCTACATTACCTATTAAATGACCGATAATAGGTATATTTTCTTCTGACCATATAGCTACATTAGAAGCTGTATCAAAATAGCCTTTATATTTTTCAATTACAGGTCTAGTAGCTTCAATATAATCAATCAACTCTTGTCTATGCTGTGAATCCTTCAATAATTCTAGTAAATCATCCCTTATAGCAGCATTTTCGGGATTTAAAAAGCCAGTAATCGTACTGATTGCCAAATTACTAGTATCTGTAGGCGCTGCTTTAGCAGGAGTTGGCACTAAACATAAACAACATATTAAAAGTACTAGCAAAGATAGCTTTTTTAATATTAGCATACGAATCAAATCCTCCTAAATTTTCTTAAAGAGAAATATTTACTTTGATTAAAGTGTACTTTAGAAATATAGTTTTGTCTAGTGTCTAATTCATAAAATATTCTATACGTATAAATAATCTGCCATAACTGGCTGTAAGCCGTTATGAATTAAATCATGATATACTTCATCTACAGAACGAGTGTCGGCAATTTCAAATTGAGCATCACCTTTATCTTCGCTTTCTTGACTATGTTCACCGATGGCGGTACTTACACCAGCGGAAATTTTTGTAGTAGCGATATTTACAAGATTATCACGAACTCTAGCACATTCTCTAGTAGATATAGTGATACTAGCAGATGGCATAAATAAACGATAAGCACATACAACTTGTAAAAGCTGTGCTTCATGTACATCTTTAGGATTGATTTTATCATTATTGATAATTGGACGAAGGCGAGGGCAAGAAAATGCTATCTCTGCATGTGGATATTTTTGTTGTAAATAATATGCATGCATACCTGTAGCTAATGCATCTTTTCTAAAATCATCTAAACCTAAAAGTGCAGCAAAGCCAACGCCTCTCATACCGCCACGAATTGCTCTTTCTTGAGCATAGAAACGATAAGGGAAAATACGTTTATGTCCAGCTAAATGAAGTGTTTCATATTTATCGCTATTATATGTTTCTTGGAATACAGTTACATAATCCGCACCGCATTTTTGTAGGTAAGCATATTCATCTGTATTCAATGGATAGATTTCAAGTCCAATAACACGGAAATATTTTTTAGCTATTTTACAAGCTTCACCTATATATTCTATGCTGGATTGCTTGCGACTTTCACCTGTTAAAATCAAGATTTCCTGCAATCCAGATTTAGCAATTTCCTGCATTTCTTTATCAATTTCATCATAATTCAATTTAGCACGTTTAATTTTATTATGACAATTAAAACCACAATAGATACAATAATTTTCACAGTAATTAGCAATATATATTGGTGTGAACATATAGATAGAATTGCCAAAAAATCTCTTAGTAGTTTTCTGTGCTTTTTGTGCTATCTGTTCAAGAAAAGGAAGTGCTGCTGGAGATAATAAAGCTCTAAAATCTTCTGGTGTAATATGGTCATGACTAAGTGCAGTTTGTACATCTTGGGCTGTATATTTATCATAATCATAACTATCCATATCAGCTATAACCTTATCTAAAATATCACTTGGTATAACTTCCATATCTGGTAAATATGCCATATAGTCAATACGTTCTTTTTTTAATTCAGCTCTTACTTCATCATTAATAATACTTTCATTAATATGATTATCTTTATTCATTCATCTTACCTCACAATTATTACTGATTAAATTAATAATTAATCTTGTAAAAATCCTGTCAATGGAGAAGATGCACTTGCTCCTTGTGCTTTTACACGACCTAATTTTGCTTCATAAGCAAGGCGTCCTGCTTCAATAGCATAATTAAAAGCTTTTGCCATGCGAACGACATCACCTGCTATTGCTATAGCAGTATTAGCCATAATAGCAGTAGCACCCATTTCCATAGCTTCACAAGCTTGAGAAGGTCTACCAATACCAGCATCTACAATAATTGGTAAGTCGATTTCATCTATGAGAATTTGAATAAATTCTTTTGTACATAAACCTTTATTAGAGCCGATGGGAGCCCCAAGAGGCATTACACAACTAGCACCAGCATTTACTAAATCTCTAGCTACATTTAAATCTGGATACATATAAGGCATAACAGTGAAACCTTCTTTAGCTAAAACTTCAGTAGCTTTGATAGTTTCATAATTATCAGGTAAAAGATATTTACTATCGCGCATAATTTCAATTTTTACTAAATCACTGCCACAAAGTTCTTTAGATAAACGAGCTATGCGAATGGCTTCATCAGCATTTCTAGCTCCAGAAGTATTAGGAAGCAGTGCTATATCTTTAGGAATGTAATCTAAAATATTAGCCATACCACCATTATTTACACGACGAAGTGCTAAAGTTACAATTTCAGCTTTTGCTTCATTGATTGCTGCTTGAATTAATTCTAAAGAATATTTACCAGAACCTAAAATAAATCTTGAATTGAATTGATGTTTTCCTAATTGCCACATAATATGATACCTTCTTTATAAATTATTTTCTAAAATCAATTGAGTGATTAAATTTGCTTGATGACCAGCACAAATAGCTACTCTAGGAGCCATTAAACTATTTTCATTGGATAATGCAGTTTTTTCATCACCACAGATATAAAATTTGCCCATCACCTTACGAGTATGAATTTCATTGCTATGACCAAAACCCGCCATACCACTTCCAGAAATGATATATTTTTCAGGGAAAAGCTCTAATACCTTATTTACTAACATCGCCTTATTTTCAGGAACGTCAAAAGCTTCACAGATGATATCTTCATCTTTAAACAATGAAAAAATATTATCTTCTGTTACCTTTATACAATCAGTAACGATATTTAAATAAGGATTTATCATTTGTAATTGCTCGGCTAGAGCTTGCGTTTTGTATTCATTTAGATGTGAGATGAAATAATGTTGTCTATTGAGATTGCTGATATCTACTTTGTCAAAATCAATTAAATGTAAATGACCTACACCTATTCTAGCTAGTGCCACAGCGATATTAGAGCCTAAACCACCAAGACCGGCTATAGCAACTTTAGCATTATTTAATTTTTCTTGGTTGACTATGCCATGGCGGTCATTTAAAGTTTGATAAATTAATTCTTTTGCCAAAATATCTGCCATTATCAGCCACCACCAACAAAAGTTACGATTTCTAATTTATCATTAGGATTTAAAATAGTTTGTGCATATTTTGCTTTTGGGACTATTTGACCATTTAACTCTATAGCTATCTTATCTAAAGAATAATTATTTTCTTGCAAATAAGTAACTAAATCCATAGGCAAAGATATTTCTTGATTTTGTCCATTAACTATTATCAAAATAAGACCTCCTTATTTTTTATCTTTTGAGAAATTTTATTAAAAAAGGAGTCCACAAAAAGATACACCCGCGGTGGTGCACCCCTTCATGAACTCCTGTTCAATCACATGGTCAACTCTATGTGATTTTAAAAATTAATATATAGATGTGTGTTAAAATAAAAAAGAGATGACAAAATGCCATCTCTTCTAATTGCAAATACATCATAATTATTATCCTACGTTGGCATTATCCAAATCAGGTTATAGGTCAAAGTTCACAACTTCCTCTCAGCCAGTTTACTAGCTCCCTGTTATTAATTTATATATACAATATAATTTATAAATTATCATTTGTCAATAAGTTTAATTATTTTTCTTGAACAACTCACTGACAAGTAAAGAACCTAATATCAAAATCGCTCCAATCCATTGAGAAATACTCATCGGCTCAGCTAAAAGAACTGTGGATAAAATAATCGCAGTTACTGGGTCTAAATAGCTAAAAATAGCAACTTTTTGTGCTGGTAATTCTTGTAGTGAAGAAAAATATAATAAATACGCTATACCTGTATGTATAATGCCTAATATAGCCAAAGATAATAACGAAAAACCACTCATGCTCCATGAATTTCCCTGATAGATTACATAAGGCAATAAAATTATTGAAGCTAATAATAATTGAGCAATACTGCTATCAATGGCAGAAATATCTTTGAAAAATTTATTTGCTAAGACTACAATCGCATAAAATAATGCAGCAGATATTCCATACAGTACACCGATAAAATCATTCACACCAGATTGATTGTCATTGAATATGCCAGCGACTAATGCCATACCTAATAAAGATAAAATTACACAGATGATTTTAAATAGCGATAAACTTTCTTTCAATATAAATGGAGATAATAATACTACAAAAGTAGGTGCTAAATAATATGTAAGTGTCGCTGTAGCTATCGTTGTATAATTATATGCTTGAAATAAAAAAATCCAGTTAAAACCTATAGCTACACCAGATATTAATAAATAGCGTAAATTTTTTATTAAAACATTTCGATTTATTTTTTTGTGCAAACATACCATAGCGATAAATAAAATAAAAGCACCTACAAAACCACGCACTAGGGCTATTTGCGAACTTGCAAGTTCGATATTGCGCACAAATAAACCGATACTACCAAAAATAAGCATAGCCGTAATATTTTTTAAAGTTGCATTCATGAAAATCATTCACATCTCTTTCTATATTTATCTAGTCAATAATTATTGTTTATAATATAGCATAAAAACAATATACGTACTAGCTTAAAATTTGTTATAATTGATTTATATTTTATAATTCTAATGAAAGTACGGTGATATGATGATAAAAGCTATTTTCTTTGATATTGATGGTACATTAGTTAGCTTTAAAACACATAAAATTCCTGAATCTACAATACAAGCTTTACATACTTTAAAAGCAAAAGGAATAAAATTATTTATCGCAACTGGTCGTCCGCCATATGACTTGAAATTTTTAATTGATGAATTTGGCGATTTATTCACTGGTTATATTACTTTTAATGGTCAATATTGTTATGATAGTACAGGGAAAATCTTACACGAAGAATATTTAAATCGTGAAGATTTAATCCAATTTACAAATTACATCAAAGATAAAGATATCGCTTGTGGTTTTATGGAAATAGATTATTTTTATTTTAATCTCTATAATGACCGCTTAGCAAAATTAAAAGAAACTTTAGGAGATACTGCACCTGATAGAGCATTTGATGATGTAAGTCGTGTATCCAATCATAAAACATATCAATTGAATATTTTCCTAAATGAAGATGAAGAACAAGAAGTCTTACCATATTTGCCAAATTGCAAAGCTGTTCGTTGGTGCCCATATTTTACAGATATTATTCCTAAAGATGGCGGTAAAGGCACAGGCCTCAAAAAAGTTTTAGCTTACTACGGCATAGATATCAATGAAGCCATGGCTTTTGGTGATGGTGGAAACGATGTGGAAATGCTTGAAGCTGTAAAATATGGCATAGCTATGGGAAATGCTAATGATAATTTAAAACAGATAGCAGATTTTATCACTTTAGATGTAGATAATGATGGCGTAGCCTATGCTTTAAAACAATATAACGTATTATAAAAATAAACCTACTATAAATTAACTTATTTAAAAGTAATCTATAGTAGGTTTTCTTTAATTAAAATATTTCTTTAACGACGGTAAATACAAAATGAGAATGATTGACTCTAATAAATACGTTAAATTATATGTCAGCCATATACCATCATTACCTAGATAAGACATCAATATTTTTTGGCAGATATAGAAAAATATCACAGCGACAAACATCATATTTCTGATAGAAGCTGTATTGACAATACCTGTATACATACCATATAAAAGCAATCCTACACAGGCACATATAGGATGTAAAATTAGATAGATGCTATAATCGTTAGCATAATTAGCCACAACTGCCAAATCAGTCATCATATTTATAAAATACGATTTAGTAATATACATAATCACTGAAATAAAAATTATAAATACAGCTAAACATCTTAAGCTTATCTTTAATACTGAATTTAATAAATTTATATCTTTGTATCCCTTTGCTTTTCCTGAAAATACACTCACACCATTTGCCATACCATCAATAAAGTAAACCACAATAAAAATAATTTCTAAGATAATAGCATTACTAGCTAGTGTAACTGTTCCCATGCTTGCCCCAGCTATGGCAAATAAATTATTTATCGTCAATAAACAAACAGTGCGAAACATTAAATCCACATTTACCTTCATCATGGCTAAAAAAGGCTGTAAAGTTTTTAAACTTTGAATGTATTCATTGCGAATAGTTAAGTTCCCTCGTTTATAAATAGCAATAAAACCTACCATACAACCATATATTTGAGCAATCAAAGAAGCATAGGCTACACCTTGAATATTCATATCCATGATAAATACAAATACGATAGATAAGACGATATTCAACACATTCATAGATATTTGCATAAACATAGTATAGCGAATTATCATCTGCCCCATGAGCCAGCCTAGCGTTACATAATTGATTAAAACAAATGGCGCTCCCCATATAATGATATCACAATAATTTTTCATCAATTCAACAACTTGGCTTTCAGGCTTCATGAGCAATGCATAATATTTGAAAATCCATGGATAAATGATTAAAAATATCAAACTTATTACTATAGCTATAAGTAGTGGTCTAGCTAAAGCTAAAAATTTATCTTTGGCGGATTCACTGCCTAAAGCTTGAGCGGAAAAACTTGTAGTAGATACTCTCAAAAATCCGAATAACCAATATATATTGTTAAATAAAATTACTCCCAAAGAAACAGCAGCTATATAAAAAGCTTCTGACATATGTCCCATAACAGCAGTATTTACAGCTCCTAATAGAGGCTGTGTAGCTGTGGATAACATAAAGGGAATAGTTACTTTTAGATATTCTTTATAAGTTAATTGTGATAGCATAAAATCTCCTAATTATATTTTATTTAAAAACGATATTCTAAACGACCAAACCAACGTGTTTTTGTTTTATCATTTTCAATATCATTACCATTAAAATATGAAACTTCACCCATTAAATTTTTAGCAAATATATATCTAGCCCCTAATTCATAACCTTGTTCGCCTGTGAAGCTATTAGTATATGTTGGTAAAAATGTAGCTAGTTCTCCAATATTTTTATATGCAACCCATAATCCATACGTATTTGGTATAGTACGTTTTGCACCTTTATAATTTAATTGAAAAATATAAGCTTGCTCTTGATCACTATTGCCTAAGTCATATTTATTAGCATCTAAATTAGATAAAGCATATACACCACCTAATTTAAAGTTATTATCCAATTTATATTCTTCTGCAACTTCAAAAATTTGCTGTGTATCTTCAAGTTCTCCACTTCTTATATTATGATAAGCAAGTCCTGTCATTAATTTATTTGAAATAGGCATTTCTGCTTGTAATCCTACATAATGCATAGCATCACTTTCTGGATAAGCTTGTTTACCATTATAATGCATTTTTCCATTAACATTGTCGTTATATGGTGAATCAAAATTACCTATCATTGCTGTATAAATATTTTTAGTATCTTTATCTGTATAAGCGTATTTTATACCTTTAATATAATCATCAAAAATCATACCATAGGCAATATCCATATTAGCAAAATCGGCATAATCTACTTTACCTAAAGAAATTGTTCCGCCAAACGCTGGTCCTTGTAGATAAAGCATACGATTATAAAAATGGGATTTATCAGCTCCCTTAGATTTATAATTTTGTTCATAGTCTATACGATTTTTTATTTTCCAGCCATTATCAATATTTATAGTTGGTTCTAAACGTGTACGCCATAAAGATTTACGCGTTTCACCTTTTTTACCTGGTCGATTATCGTGGCGGACATCATAACGACTTAATCCTTTAATAGTAATTATATCTTGTTTCTCTTTATTAATAATACTTTTTTGTTGCTCTTCTACAATTTTATTATTCGTTTCATCTATATTTTTCGTATCTGTTTTTGCATAGGCAATTCCTGTAGATATTGTCATAGATAAAATAGTAGCAACTAATAATTTAGTTATTAACTTTTTTTGCATAATTGTTGAAAACTCCTTAATAATTATAATCAAAATCAATAAATTTTCAAGAAAAAACACCTATAAAAAATATTTTTCTTATAGGTGTTTTAAAAGAAATATATTAGCCTAAAAATCAAACTAGATGGCAAGCAACATAATGATTAGTTGATATCTCTTTTAATTTTGGCTTTTCCTGTTTACAGATATCTTTGCAGTATTTACAGCGATTTTGAAATGGACAACCTTTAGGTAGATCTAAAGGACTTGGGATATCACCAGAAAGAGTTTCTATATTTTTATTTTGCTTATTATCTAGAGAAAAAACTGCCTTTAATAATGCTTTAGTATATGGGTGTTTTGCTTCTGTAAGTTTATTTCCGTCAATTTTTTCAACGATATTACCCAAATACATTACAGCTATACGATGACTAAATAGACTAACCAAAGCCAAATCATGACAAATAAAAATATAGGTGATATTTTTTTCTCGCTGTAATTTTACTAGTAATTCAATAATTTTAGCTTGAACAGATACATCAAGAGCAGAAGTGGCTTCATCACAAACAATAATTTCAGGCTCTAGGGCTAAAGCTCTGGCAATAGCTACACGTTGACGTTGACCGCCACTTATATTATTCGGATATCTATCTACAAAATCATCTGGCAGTTCTACTAATCGCAATAATTCTTGAGCTTTCTCTTTTATTTGTGATTTTTTTATTAAATTAAAATTTAATAGCGGTTCACAAATGATATTACCAATTTTCATTTTAGGATTAAACGCTGCTGTAGGGTCTTGAAAAACCATTTGAATATGACGACAATTTTGACGACGTTTTTCTCCTGTTAATTTAGTAATATCTTGATTATGAAAAATAACTTCACCAGAAGTTGGTGCGTGCATATTCATAATAGTTTTTACCAGTGTAGATTTACCACAACCAGATTCGCCAACAATGCCTACTGTTTCTCCAGCATTAATATTAAGACTAACATCATCACAAGCTGTTAAAAATCTATTATTACTAGCTGGAAATTTTTTAGTTATATTTTTTACCTGCATAATAACTTTAGACATAGCGCTGTCCTCCTATTTGTGGAACTGAAGCAAGTAAAGTTTTAGTATATTCTGCCTGTGGTGAATTAATTATATCTTCGGCTTTACCATATTCTACAACTTTACCTTGTTTCATTACCATAATTTTATCTGACATATACGCAGCTACACCAATATTATGAGTTACTACAATCATTGCTGTACCACAACTGCGCGGAATCTCCATTAATTCTTTGACTATTTGTGCTTGAGTGGTAACATCTAAAGCTGAAGTAGGTTCATCAGCAAGCAATAACTCTGGTCTAAAAATAATAGCCATAGCAATACCAACACGCTGACGCATACCACCAGATAATTCAAATGGATATGATTTCATGATATTTTCAGGATTAGGCAAATTCATACGAGTAAGCATTTCTACAGCAAAAGAATATGCTTCTTCATCTGTAACATTATCATGAACTTGTAGATATTCTATAAATTGTTTACCAATAGTTTGAATAGGATTTAACATATTGCCACTATCTTGGAAAATCATAGAAATATTTTTTCCTCGAATGGCTAACCAGTCTCGTACACTGTATTTTAATAAATCATGATTTTCAAAGAAAATTTTTCCATTAGTAATCTTTCCACTATTAGGTAAACTACCTAATATAGCTCTAATTACTGTGGTTTTTCCACTACCAGACTCTCCAACTATGGTCAAAATTTCTCCTCTATCCAAAGAAAAATTAATATCTTTAACTGTAGCTTCTATATTTTTGCTATATTGAATAGTTAAATTAGATACATCAAGTAACATTAATTTACCCCTTTTATGCTTTAGCTGGTTTTATTTTATTAGTAAGCCAATAATAATCCGATGGATACATAACTACACCCTCTAAGCCTTTGGTGCTGATAATATTAGTCTGTGGATAACCTAAGAATAATGCAACACCGTCATCTAACAAAATTTGTTGCGCTTCAATAATTAATTGACGACGTTTTTCTTTATCAAATTCGACAGATAATTGATTTAAAATCTCATCATATTCACGATTACTATATCCAGAACCATTTTGTGGATTATCTCCATTTACATTAGTTTTCCAATACCAACTTAAATAAATTTCAGGGTCTCCAGTATTAGCAGTTGTAATATTAGAAATGAGTAAATCATAATCGCCATCAATACCCATTTTATCAATAAGATTATAATCTACACTTTTTATATTTATATTAATTCCTACTTTTTTAGCATCAGCTTGTACAGCTTCAGCGTATAAAGGAAGCTCTGCACGGCTATTATACACGACAAAATCAAGACTTAAGTCCTTGCCATCTTTATCTAAAATACCATCTCCATTACTATCAGTCCAACCAGCTTCGGCTAATAATTGCTTAGCTCTTTCTGGATTATATGCATTTGGGTCTGTCAATTCATCAAAGCCATAGTCCATAGATGGCGGTATTGGCGCTTTACCTGGAATAAATGTACCTTTCAATAATACATTATTATAATTTTCTCGATCACAAGCAGAAATCAAGGCAGCACGAACTTTTGGGTCACCTAAAATACCTTTTTGATTGATACGGGCAAGTACTGTACGTAATGAAGAAATTTCATCGATATAGAATTTATCATTATTTCTAAATAAATCTATATCTCCAGCTGCGATATTTACAGCAAAATTAACTTCACCAGATTGAAGTGCCATAGCACGAGTATTAGGATCATCAATAGATGGTATTTCTACACGTTCAAAAGGAACTTCGCCGTCCCAATAATATTCATTTCTCACCATTACAGCCTTTTCTTTTACAAAAGACTCTACTTTATATGGACCAGTACAAATTGGACCTTCTTTGGCAAAATCTCTACCTTGTTTCTCTGCACTAACATCTACAATAATAAATAATGGGTCAGCCAAAAATCCAGGCATATTAGGTTGAGGTTTGCTTGTTGTGATTATTAAATTTTGACCATCAGCCTTCATTTCTGTGTATTCAAAGAAAGTTTTGGCTCGAGTATTTTTAGCAAAAGCACGTTCAATAGATTTTTTTACAGCTTCAGCTGTTACTAGATTGCCATTAGAAAATTTCACATTATCACGGATTTTAAAAGTCCATGTTAAATGATCATCGCTAATAGACCAACTTTCCGCAAGCCATGGCTGAACATTCATTTTTTCATCAAATTTTGCCAAACATTCACCAATAGCATAACGCATTACAACCCAGCCAAAATAATTCTGTGTTGGCTCTAAAGTATCTGCAAAATTTGTAACTCCAAATTTCAAAGTAGTTTTATCTACTGTATTTTCAGAGCTACAACCAGCTATTATACCTGCGGTCAATATACCACATAGACTTAAACTAATAGCCTTCCATAATTTTTTCATTCTAAAACTTTTCATATTCAACCTCTTTTCTTATCAATAAAATCTATCAATCTTGTCTAGGGTCTAAGATATCACGTAAACTATCTCCCCAAAGATTAAATATAGCTACTACTATAAAAATAGCTAACCCTGGATAAATCATCAGCCATGGGGCAGTTTGTATATATTGTCGACCTTCATTGAGCATTAATCCCCATTCTGGTGTAGGTGGTTGAGCACCAAAACCTAAAAAAGATAGACCCGCTATTTCCATCATCATAGTCCCAATATCCATTGCACCTGTTATTACAATCATTGGCAATATATTTGGTAATATGTGGCGCCATAAAATATTAATAGTTGTTGTACCATTTACTTTAGCAGCTATGATAAAATCATTATTACGTAATCTTATGACTAAACTACGAACTAGACGAGCATATTTTGCCCAACTTACTATTACTAAAGCAAAAATTGTATTTATAATACTTCCACCTAAAATACCAGCAATAGCAATTGCTAAAATTACACCTGGGAAAGACAACATAATATCAGCTAAACGCATCAATACAATTTCTACTTTACCACCAAAATAACCTGATAAAATACCAACTAAAGAACCAATAGTAGCCGTTAATATAACTAAACAAATAGTCATAAATAATGAAGTTTGTGTACCATAAATTATTCTGGAAAAGGTATCTCTACCTAATTTATCAGTACCTAAAATATGTTCACCGCTTGGCATCTGCAATACATTGGTCATATTCGATTCATAAGGGTCATGCGTAGCAATAATAGGTGCTAATATAGCAATTAGAATTACTAAAAAAACCAAAAATGTATATACAGAAAATAATTTATTATTCTTTATAAATTTAATCATCTTGAATCTCCTTTTTTCAGCCTAGGATCAAGATATGTATACGATAAATCTACTAAAAAATTAATTACTGTATACACAATAGAAATCCATAAAACAAATCCTTCGATTAATGGATAATCACGCATAGTAATAGCATACACTGCCATTCTCCCCATACCTGGCCAAGCAAAAACTGTTTCAATAACAGCAACACCACCTAATAACCAACCAATGGACATACCTAACAAAGTTATTAAAGGTAAAATTGCATTAGGCAAAATATGTTTCCATAAAATAGCTTTTTCAGACAATCCTCTAGCTCTAGCACCTATTACATAATCTTGATGTAATTCATCTAAAATAACAGTACGCACTTGCCTAGTATATTTTGCCGATTGATAGATAGCTAAAGTAAGTGCTGGTAACACTAATCCACTTGGTGTTACACTAGCAGTAGCTATAGGAAATAATCCCAATTTTAAGCCAAAAATATATAATAAAATCAATCCTACCCAAAAACTTGGCATAGATACACCAATAAAAGAAAAGATTCTCACTAAAAAGTCAGGAATTCTATTGCGATGTGTAGCGGAAAAAATTCCCAAAGGAATGGAAATAATTATAATTAAAATAATTGTAGTCAAAGCTAATAAAACAGTCCCTGCAAAACCTTCCATTAACTTATCTATTACAGGTTTTTTTCCTGAATAAGAAATTCCCATATCGCCTTGTGCTACACCTAAAAGCCAATTGCCATATTGTACAAGAAATGGATCATTAAGTCCCATTTCTTCACGAGTTTGCTCTATTATTTCTTGAGAAACAATAGTATCTGAAGCCTCTAAAACCATGGCTGCTGGATCACCAGGTGATAAATAAGTTAAACAAAATGTTAAAAAACTAACACCAATTAATGTAATTACTAATTGAATTAAACGATTTATTAATCGTTTCAAATTAAAACAACCTCCTTATTTTTTTCATTATTATAGATTAAAAAGCTCCTCTCCTTTCTTCCGTTAAGGCAAACAAAAAAAGTCTGCCTTTGCTAGCAGACTTTTAAGAGAAACATACAATTATAAATATAAGAAAAAAAGCCTAATTCTTATAGAATTAGGCAGTATTATACAATATTTATATCTGTATAAATCGCCTTCCCATCGCTCGCAGGTAATAACAGTGATTATTAAATAGGCAGTTCTCCTGGCTTAGAGTCATAGCTATTCACGCCTTCCCAAGAAAATGATTTATTCTCAGTGACATAATTGTGAAATCGCTCGTCTTTACAGTGGCGGGACCGCTCCGGCTTATACCGAATTCCCTATTAAGTCTGTATAGACACCTATTCTATCTATATTTTATTACTTATGTTTTATGTTATCATTAGTGTTAATCTTTGTCAATTATCTTATAATAAATTTCATTAATTTTATTATTACTAAAAACTTTATATAAGATATATAGTTTTTGTAAAGCTGTTAACTTATTGGCGGATTGATAAAAAAATTTAAAAATTATAGCCACAAAAAATCTATTTAAAATAGACTTTTGTATATTATTTTTCTCATAGCTTATTGTTTTTATAGATGATATAATTATGAATATAAAATTTATAATTGTTATCAATATTATAATATAAAGAGAGGGATTTTCATGTATGAAGATTTAATTGAAGAAAAAGTTTCTTCCGAAGATATTTTTGATGGGGTATTACTTCATGTAAAGCGTGATTATGTAAAATTACCAAATGGTAATAAAGCTGTTCGTGAATGGATAAAACATCAAGGTGCTTCTGCTGTTATTCCTGTATTGCCAAATGGTAATATTATTTTAGTGCGTCAATATCGTTATCCTATCGGCAAAGTAACTTTAGAAATTCCTGCTGGCAAATTAGATAGTGTAGATGAAGACCCATTAATTTGTGCTAAACGTGAATTATCTGAAGAAACAGGTTATACTGCTAATAAATACACACAAATTCATAAATTAGCTACTACTGTTGGTTTTTCTAATGAATGGATTTATATTTATTTAGCACAAGATTTAGTAAAAGGTAAACAACATACTGATGATGATGAATTTATAAATCTAGTAGAAATGCCACTAAGCGAAGCTGTCGATTTAGTTAATAAAGGTGAAATTTTTGATGCTAAATCTGTTGTTGCTATTTTAATGGCAGAAAAATTGTGCAAACAATAATCTATTTATATTTGTTATTTAAAAATTTAGGAGGTATTTAATGTTTGGTTTTGGTCCAGATATGATTTATGCAATCCCAGGTTTATTGATTGCATTGACTGTTCATGAATATGCTCATGCTAAGGTTGCTGATAATTTAGGAGATTTCACTCCTCGTATGAATGGCAGATTAACTTTAAATCCTGTAGCTCATATTGACCCTATTGGATTGATTATGTTATTTTTTGCTCAAATAGGTTGGGCAAAGCCTGTACCAATTAATTTAAATAATTTTGATGATTGGCGTAAAGGTGAAATGCAAGTTTCCTTAGCAGGTCCATTAGCTAATTTAATCACAGCTTTTGTAGCTTCAATATTTTTTGCTCTTTGTTTTAAATATAGTTTTGCTCCTCATTGGCTTGTTATGGTATTACAATTAATTATTATTTATAATGTAAATTTCGCTATTTTTAATTTAGTACCTATTCCACCACTTGATGGTTCTAAAATCTTATCTTCTCTATTACCAGGTAGATTAGCTTATAAATATCAATCATCTGTAATTAATCGTTATAGCTTTTTTATTCTAATCGCTCTTGTTTTTACTGGAATATTGGGTTTTATTATTCACCCTATCAGTAACTTTATTATAAGCATTTTAAATCTTATTATCTCTATTATTATTTAATGAGTTTTTTATGCAACAAGAACAATATAAGGTACATTTAGAATCCTTTGAAGGGCCATTAGATTTATTATTGCATTTAATTGAAAAAAATCGTATTGATATTTATGATATTCCTATTGCTCTATTGACGGAACAATATATGGATTATCTTGCTAAATTTAAAAAGTTTAATATTGAAGTAGCTAGTGAGTTTTTAGTCATGGCAGCTACATTATTACAAATCAAATCCAAAATTTTATTACCTGATACCAAGGTAGAAGAAATAAATGAAGATGATACTGATGAAGTTGACCCACGAAAAGAATTAGTCGAACGATTATTAGAATATCGTCGTTATAAAGAAGTCAGCAGTATTTTAGGTAAAATGGCAGATGAAGCTGGCAAAAGATTTTTTCGTGAAGCTTCTAATCTACCGACAAAACATTTGCCACCTAAAGGGCTTGATGTAAAACTTTTGTGGCAAGCTTTTCAAAATGTGCTAGAAAGCCAAATTGAAAACGAACCTCTTGTAGCCAATGTTGCTCGAGAAAAATATACTATTGAAGATAAAATCATCTCTTTATTGGCTTTGCTTAAACAACATGGCGGAAATATTTGTTTTAACACTGTATTTCAATATAGTGAGCATAAGATTTCTAAATCTGAGTTAATCACCACTTTTTTAGCTATGTTAGAATTAATTAAAATAAAGAGAATAACTGTATATCAGACAAGTATATTTTCACCTATTTATTTAAAAATCAATGATGAAATCGAATCTTCTGATAACGATATCATTGTTGATAATACTGAAAGTAATTAAAGATTGTTAATAGATGATTTTTTTGATAAAAATTCATGAAAATAGACGCTTATAAGCGTCTATTTTTTTTATTTCTCCCCTCGAAAATAATATTTTATTTATTAATTATAATAAAATATTATTTCTTAATTTATTTTTAATCTAAATATCATTTGTTATTATTGAGTCTAAGTTGTATAATATAAATAATATATATATTTATATTAATATTATTCAAATTAATAATCCTATATATTAATTAAAATAATATAATATAAAACTTAGCGATAACTAAGTAAAGGAGAATATTTTATGATTATCAAGCCAAGAGTAAAAGATTTTATCTGTTTAACTTCTCACCCTGAAGGCTGTAAAGAAAATGTACGCCGTCAAATCGAATATGTAAAAAGTCAGCCAAAGGTTGAACTTGGTAAACGTGTATTAGTATTAGGTGCTTCTACAGGTTATGGCTTAGCATCTCGTATTTGTGCAACATACGCGAGCGGTGCTTCTACAATTGGAGTTATTTTTGATAAACCAGCACATGGTAAAAGAACTGCAACTGCTGGTTGGTATAATACAGCTGCTTTTGAAGAATTTGCAAAAAATGATGGCTATTATGCTAAAACAATAAATGGTGATGCTTTCTCTCAAACTATTAAAGAAAAAACTATTGAACTTATAAAAAAAGATTTAGGCAAAATTGATATGGTCGTTTATTCCTTAGCTGCTCCTCGTCGTACAACAGATGATGGAACTATGTATTCTTCCGTATTAAAAACTGTTGATGAACCTTTCACTGCTAAGACTTTAAATTTAAAAACAAATGAATTAACTGAAGCTACTTTACCTCCTGCTACTCCTGAAGAAGTAGAAGCTACTATTAAAGTTATGGGTGGCGAAGATTGGGCTGATTGGATGCATGCTTTAAAAGATGCTGATGTTTTAACTGAAAATGCTTGCACTGTAGCATATTCTTATATTGGTTCTAAGATTACATACCCAATATATTATGAAGGTACTATCGGTGCTGCTAAACAACATCTTTATAAAACAGCTGATGCTTTACGTCAAGAAGGTTTTAATGCTATTATCTCTGTAAATAAAGCTTTAGTTACACAGTCTAGTTCTGCTATTCCTATTGTTCCTTTATATGTGGCGGTTATGTATCGTGTAATGAAAGATAAAAATGTTCATGAAGGTACTATCGAACAAATGTATCGTTTATGGCATGAATACCTCTCTCAACCACAACCAAAAGTAGATGATGAACACCGTATTCGCATTGATGATTTAGAAATGAGAGACGATGTACAAAATACTATTTTTGAATACTGGGATAAAGTAACTACTGAAAACTTAACTCAATATGCTGATGTAGATGGTTATTGGAATGACTTCTACAATCTCTTTGGCTTTGGTTTTGATAATGTAGATTATGATGCTGATGTAAATCCAGAAGTAAATCTTGATTTAGTTGAATAATACAAACTCAAACAAATTTATATATTTTTTAGAGTAGAGAGTCTTCTCTACTCTATTTTTTTTGATAAAAAGTTTCCACTAATGATAAAAGCAGTAATGTATTTAAACATTACTGCTTTTTGTTAATTCTAAAGGATTTTCACCATATTTATTTGGACCATTTGTTCCTTTAGCCAGAATCAAATACAAAATAAAAATGAAATAACCAAAAGGGAAAACGATAGGAAATATTATCCACCAACCACTAAAATTCAAATCGTGCAAACGTCGTATCATCAAAAAATTAAGTGGTAAAAATAATATTATTAAGATTAAAGAAGCTACTAAAATAAGTAAAATAGGAATTACTTCTATTTGTGATAAAACATTTAAATCATTTACATTTTCGCCTAAAATAGCAATAGATAATGCACTAGCTAAACCTAATAAAGTAATAATCCCTATAAAAGCCAATGATATGACAATCAAAAAGATTATATAATAAATAAATGGCTTTCGATTTAATCTACCTTCTGTAGAGAAATATTTTTCTTCTAAATTCATAAAAAACTCCTTATAAATCCAAACTTAAAGGGTCTTTTCCATATTTATTATCACCATCAGTCCCTTTTATTAAACATAAATAAGCAAAAAATAGCATATTTATCAATGGAATTACACATAAAATTATCCATACAGCCGATTTATCTAAATCATGCAAACGTTTAATTCCTAAAAATAAACTAGGTAATAATGCTAATTCAATCAATGTAGATACTATACTTACACTAATATCAACTACTGTCCCATCTGTCGTACTGATAATCACTAAAAACGTTGGTATTATCAAAAATAGACAAAATAAGATAAAACATACTGCATATAAGATAAATATTTTACGATTTATGCGACCTTTTGTAGATAAAAATCGTTCTTCTAGAGATGCATTTTTCATTTTATTTTTATCTCCTTGAATTTTATTTTACTTATATTATAAAATAAAAATTCATTATTTAATAGTTTTTGCAATAAAAAAAGCATAGTATGACGCTATGCTTGTATATTTTATCTATTTTTTCATGCGCTATAAGCTTTTTTAGTAACTAAATTAGCCAATTTATTAATATAATAATTAGTAAAACGAACTTCAATATCACGAGTAAATTGAGCTAAAATATTATTATCTTTTAAAATGCCTTCATGATAATCTATAACCAATTGTAAATCTTGATTTAAATCTATTTTCTGACCATACATATCATAAGCAAAAATCTGTGTATTAATAATTTCAATAATGAAATCAACTCCAACACCTAAATCATTATTGCAAATTGTTTGCCATTCATTTGCATCAAATTCTCTAGCTAAAAGATTTCTTTCATATACTAAATAATCTTTATGGTTATATCTATATTTTTTCATTACTAATGACATTATGCCCAACTCCTTAAACAGTAATTATCTATAATCAATATCTTTGTTTCATATTTTCAAATTGATTATATTATATATTATAGATATAACAAATACTATATGATAAATGCAAAAAACATTGCAAAAAATGCTCTAAAATTTTATCGTTGATAAAAATTTTTTTGCCAAAAAGCGTAAGATAAAGTATAGTATAATTTATGAAAAGAGGGATAGCTATGGAATATCAAAAAAAAGGCTATTTAACATCTTATTTTAAATTATTTCATCTCAAAGATGTCCAAAAAATAGAAATCAAAGCACATTATCACGAATTTGATAAAATAATTTTATTCTTAAGTGGTAAAGTTAAATATAATATTGAAGGGCAAACTTATCAATTATTTCCCTATGATATTGTTTTTGTACCTCATAATTGTATTCATTATCCTACTATTAGCGATACAGCAACATATGAACGTATTGTCCTTTATATTGACCCTAATTATCTAAAAAATAAAATAGATACTACAGATAAATTAGATTTTTGTTTTAATTATACTCAAGAACATAATTCATATGTTATGAATTTAGACAATATCAATGAAAATGATATCTTGAAACAAATCCAAATTTTAGAAAGCTCCTTTAATGATAAAGGTTTTGCACATGAGTTATACAGTAATCTAAAATTCTTAGAATTTATGATTTTAATAAATAGAGCCATTATCAATGATAATAAAAATTTGACTATTCATCATAAAGTTTCCTATGATAAAACTATTAATTCTGTTATTGATTATATAAATGAACATTTATTTACAGAATTAAATATTGATTATCTAGCTAATCATTTTTTTGTAAGTAAATATTACTTAATGCGAAAATTTAAATTAAAAACAGGCTACAGTATTCATCAATATATATTAAATAAACGATTAATAGTGGCTAAAGAAAAGATTAAATCTGGAATAGCTTTAACTCAAATATGCTTTGACTGTGGTTTTAAAGACTATTCCACTTTTTCAAGAACCTTTAAACAAATTTTTAAACAAACACCGAGAGAATTCAAAAAAGCTCTTAATGAAAAAACTGATATATATAAAGAGGCTAAACAATATGAATAATATCTTAGAACTTCCTCAACTAATAGCAAAATTTAGTTATGAATTACCTAAAAATCAAACAGTACTAATAAGTGGAGGTAATCCACCTGATGTACAGTGGTTAAAATCCATCTGTGAAAATAAAAATATTTTTTGTGCTGACCATGGCATAGATATATGTAAAGAAGCTGATATCAAACCACTTCAATTAATTGGTGATGGTGATAGTGCTACTTCTGAAGCATGGCAATGGGCTGTAGATAATGATGTTACTATAACAAAAGTTCCTACAAAAAAAGATGTTACTGATACGCAATTAGCACTTCAAATAATTGATGATAAATATCCAGCTTCAACTGTCATTTTAACAGGTGCATGGGGCGGACGTTTTGACCATGCTTTTAGCACTATATTTAGTTTTAATGGCATGTTAAATAAAAATTTTTGTGGTTGTATTGCTGATGAAAAAGAAATTTTATTCTTTTTACATAATGAAGAACATCTAACCCTAAATCTCAAACAAACACCAAAAGCCATCTCACTACTTCCTTTAGGTGGCACTTGTAGCGGTGTTAGCATCAATGGTGTATATTGGCCACTTGACCAAGTCATGCTCAATAATAATTTACCTTATGCTGTAAGTAATGAAGTAAATAATAAAGAAAATACCATCTGGATATCCCAAAAACAAGGTATATTAGGTGTATATCTATACTTTGAATAAAAATTATATTAATAGAAAAGCAAGATATATTACTTAGTATCTTGCTTTTTTTACTCAAAAAACATATGGTTCTTTACCAGAAAAATCAGCTATTGTGCCATGAGGATTTTCTAGATAAAATACTTTAAAAATAGGATTATCAGCTGTTTTATATTGACTTTTAATAATAGGATTATTCATATAAGCTTCTTTTATTTCCTTATTTTCTTCAAAAACAACTTTTCCATTTAAACGAAGCCATGCATATTGAGGAGAAGCAATAGATATTTCAATATATGGATTTTTTTGCATATCTTTATAAACATCTTTAGTATTATTTGTACTAAATCAAAGTTTATTATCTTTTGCTAAAACAAACATAAATGGTCTACATTTTGCTTTGCCGTCTCTACCAACTGTGGCAAGATATTGTACAGGATTTTGTTGTAAAAATTCAATTACTTTTTTCATTATAAAGACCTCCTAGAAAATTTTCATTTCTTATTTTTATAAAACCTATTTTATACTTGCGATATATAGCTGTAAAGTAAGCACTTTTTTGTTATTTAGTTACCTCTAAGTAACAATTATATAAACTATAGGATTTTTTATAGATAAAAATTTTTAAATTTAATTCATAAATTGACTTTCTTAATTTTCATTTATATAATAAATAATAATTTATCTAGAAATGGTGAACATATTATGCTAAAAACAAAAAATTTACCCCAATGTCCTGTAGAAACAACACTTATGTTAATAGGTGATAAATGGAAAGTATTAATTTTACGTGATTTGGCTTCGGGAACAAAAAGATTTGGTGAATTAAAAAAATCTCTAGGAAATATTTCTCAAAAAGTGTTAACAACTCAATTAAGAGATATGGAAAAAAACGGTCTTATTTATCGAACAGTATATGCTGAAGTTCCTCCGCGTGTTGAATACACTTTAACCGAAACAGGTATTAGTTTAAAACCTATTCTAGAAGCAATGAAAACTTGGGGCGAAGCTTATCAAATGAAACTATCTCAATAAAAAAAGCGTTATAATCTGATGTGCACCCAAAATATTGGACATATTAATTAGGCTACTAATTGAAACTTAATTCTGTATTCTACAGGACTAAGTCCTTTTAGTTTTATCTTTATCCGTTTTGTATTATAATATTTTATATAAGATTTTAACTCTTTTATAAAATCTTCAACGGATTTGAATTTTTTTAAATAGAATAATTCGCTTTTTAGTAAACCAAAGAAATTTTCTATTACGGCATTATCTAAGCAATTGCCTTTTCGGCTCATGCTTTGGATAATGCCTTTTTCTTTTAATAATTGAACTGCACCCCAAAAGTTGGACAAAAAACAACTTTTGGGGTGCAGTTCAGATTATAACGCTTTTTTTATTTAATTTTCTTCAGCAACTACATCACGTCTTAAAATTGTATATGGCACAACAGGTTTATCCATTTTCATAGTAATAATCTGTTGTGGATGTGGTGCTACTTCTATGGAAATACCTTCATCATTAAACATTTCTGTAATAGTTTGTTTAAATAAAGGTGCATCAGGCTGGAAGAATTCTATTTCTTGTCCAACTGTTAAATGATTACGTTGCTGTATAGTAGCAATTTTAGTTTCTTCATCATAATCAAGTACTAAGCCTACAAAATCAGATGTATGTTCATAAGATGTTGTGTTGTAAATTTGATCATCACAAGAAGTTTTATGATAAGAGAAACCACTTGTATATTCACGATGAGAAACTTTATTTAATTCATCTATCCATTCTTGTTTAATCGTGAATTCTTCTGGATTTTCAAAATAACTATCGATAGCATGACGGTATGCACTTACTACACTAGCTACATAATGAATAGATTTCATGCGACCTTCAATTTTTAAGCTATCTACACCACATTCGATGATATCTTTTAGATAAGGAAGTAAACACATATCTTTAGAATTAAAGAAATATGTTCCATTTTCATCTTCAGTTACAGGGAAAAATTGACCAGGACGTTTTTCTTCAGTTAAATTATATTTCCAACGGCAAGGTTGAGTACATGCTCCACGATTAGAATCTCTACCTGTTAAATAATTACTGATTAAGCAACGACCAGAATAAGAAATACACATTGCACCATGTACAAACATTTCTAATTCCACATCAGTTTTTTCACGAATTTCTTTTATCTCAGCAAAAGAAAGTTCACGAGCTAATACAACACGTTCTGCTCCTAAATCTTGCCATGCTTTAACAGCTCTCCAGTTTGTATTATTAGCCTGTGTACTGATATGAACTTCAAGATTTGGCACTTCATTTTTAATGAGCATGAATAAACCGATATCAGATACTAAAACAGCATCAACACCAACTTCTACCAATTCTTGTAGATATGGTAAAATCTCATTTATATCATTATTATGCGGAAAAATATTTGCTGTTACATAAACTTTTCTACCACGTTCATGAGCAAATTTGACGCCTTCAATCATTTCTTCTTTAGAAAAATTACCGCCATAAGCACGAAGCCCAAAGCGTTTTCCGCCAAGATATACAGCATCTGCTCCATATAAAATAGCCATTTTCAATTTTTCTAAATTTCCTGCTGGTGCTAATAATTCAGGTTTTTTTATTGTATTTTGCATTGTTCCTCCAAATAATTAATTAGTTTTCAATCTTTTAGTTAAAGCCAAACCATCGCCATTTTCAAAAATCTCTGTTGTAAATTTATCTGTATCACTTACCATAGCAATATATTCACGCAATCTTTTTACAATCGTCTTATATCGGCGAGGTGGCTTTTCTTCACTCATTACATAACCGCGAAATAATACATTATCAGCTAAAATAATGCCATCATCAGCTAATAATGGTAATACTTTCTGCAAATAATCAGGATATTGTCCTTTCGCTGCATCGATAAAAACCATATCAAATTTATAATTTTTATCTAGTTTTTCTATATTTTTAGCGGCATCACCTAAAATAATTTTAATCTGTTCTCTATATGCAGATTGATTTATAAAATCTTGAGCCTGTTTTGCGCGTTCTTCATCTAATTCCAAAGAAATAATCTTTGCATTTTCTGCACCATAATAAGTAGTTAATAATGCAGAATAACCTATCGCAGTACCAATTTCCAAAACTCTTTGTGGCTTATATTTTTTTATTATCTCAATAAAAACCTTTCTACCATTTTCATTGATAATTGGTACTTTATTTTCTTTCGCAAAATCTTCCATTTGCTTAAATAAAGCTTCCACGTTTTAATTCCTCTTACTTATTATTTATTCACCATATATTTCTTCAATAACTTTTAAATGTTCATCATACGTTACACTATAATGATTATGACCTTCACTATCTGCCACAAAATACAAATAATCTGTAGTTGCTGGATATAATACAGCTTCAATAGAAGCAAGACCAGGATTTCCAATTGGCCCTGGAGTCAATCCTTCATGTTGATACGTATTATATGGAGAATCTAGTTTTGTATCTTCAATGCTAAATTCTTCCTTATGTTCATCTAAAGCATATTGAATAGTCGCATCAGATTGTAACATCATATGATTTTCTAGTCGTTTGAAAAATACATCAGCGATAATTGGTCTATCTTCTGCAAATTTAGCTTCTTTTTCCACCAAAGATGCCATAGTTACCAATTCAAAAATAGATAAATTTTCCTCTTTAGCACGTTCACGCATTTCACTATTTAACCTATGGTCAAAATTATCTACCATGATTTGCATGATTTGTTTTGCACCATAAGACCTATCAATATCGTAAGTATCAGGAAATAAAAAACCCTCTACAGCATATTTGATATCCTTATTTTCTGTAGCCTCCTTCATATAATCATATGGAGTATAATCTTTTGCTACTTTGCAAAATTCCTCTTTTGTAGTCAAATTTTCTTTTTCTAATAAATTAGCAATATCTTCTACAGTGAAGCCTTCTGGAATAGTTATTCTAACTACTTGATTTTCTGGCCCTTGAACCAATCTATCAAGAACAGAATTTATATTCATACCCACACGAAAATAATAAATACCTTCTTTAAATTGAGTATCCTTACCTTCCAAACGAGCTAAAATGCGAAAACCAAGACCATTGTTTATTATAGCATGTTCTTGCAAATTTTGAGCAATTTCTTCTGTAGACATGCCACTTTCTATTTTTATAGAAATATTATCGCCATGTCCTTCATCATCGCCGATGAAAAATAAATTATATCCGCCTAAAAATATTAATACTACAGCCAAGCCAATTCTAACTTGATACTTAGTAGTAGTTAATATAGATTTTATCTTTTCCCACATAAATAATTAATCACCATCTCACTTAGCTATATTTAATATTTTTGACGTTCTTTCAATGCACGTTCAACATCACGTTTTGCAGCTTTTTCTGCCAAAGCTTGACGTTTATCATAATTTTTCTTACCAGTAGCAAGACCTAAAGCCACTTTTGCTCTACCTTTGCTAAAATAAACTTTTAATGGTACTAATGTAAAACCTTTTTCTTTGATCTTACTGGATAATTTTACTATTTCTATTTTATGCATCAGTAATTTTCTAGCACGAAGTGGATCATGATTGAAAATATTGCCCTGTTCATAAGGACTGATATGCATATTATCCAAAAAGATTTCATTGTTTTTGATTTTAGCAAAGCTATCTTTTAAATTAGCTTTGCCAGCACGAAGAGATTTAACTTCTGTACCTACTAAAACAATCCCAGCTTCATATGTTTCATGAATAAAATAATCATGACGAGCCTTTCTATTTTCACAAACAATTTTTACACTTGCATTTTTCTTTCCCATAAAATCAACCTTACTTATTGTCTAAAATATTTATTTTTTACGGCGTTTGCCTTTTGAAACTCTATCACGCACACGTTCTTTGGTGCCACTTTTTTTACGAGTTTTCTTCGTATAAATTTTATCATAAAAAGCACTTTTCTTGTTATCTTTTTTCTTACCTTCTATTTTTGCAATAGATTTCTTTCTTTTTTCCTCTATTTTTTTATGCTCTTTATCTTTACGTTTTTTGCGTTTATATTTATCCGCTTGCTTTTTGCTTGCTTTATTTTCTTTAGAAAAATTTTCCTTAATCTTTAAATCTTTTTTCACATTATTATTGATTTCTGTAAAAAATGGTTTAGCGATTATATCATCTTCAAAAACAAGTGGCATCTTACCATTATCTTTTAAAATAAAATCAATAGAACGTTCTTTGATACTTGCTCTTGTCAAAATAACAGTTACTTCATCACCTAAACGATATCTGAAATTAGTCATTTCGCCAACGAGTGCATATTCTTTCTCCATATATTCATAATAATCATTTACCATAGTAGATACATGAACTAAACCTTCTACGCCATTATCTAATTCTACAAAAATACCAAAAGCAGTAACACCACTGATAATACCATGGAATTCATTACCCAAGAAACGAGCCATATATTCAATTTCTTTAATTAAAGTCGTCTCACGTTCTGCTTCTGTAGCCACACGCTCTTGTTTAGATGTATGTGTAGCCACTTCAGGTAATCTTGATTTCAATTTTTCTTGACGTTCTGCTGTCATTTTTCCATTTAATTGTTCTTTTAATAAACGATGAACGATTAAATCTGGATAACGTCTAATTGGTGAAGTAAAATGCGTATAGTATTTAGCAGCTAAGCCAAAATGCCCTAAATTTTCTGCTTTATATTTAGCTTGTTGCATACTGCGCAAAGCTACAGCAGAAATAATTTTTTCTTCTGGCTTTCCTTTTATAGAATTTAATACTTCTTGAACAGCTCTAGGTTCAATTTCACCTTCAGTATTGCGATTTAAATGCAAATTAAAATTAGCCAATAATTCATTTAAGGCAAACATTTTATCTTCTACAGGCTCTTCATGCACACGATAAATAAAAGGTAATTCTTTTTTAGCCATATATTCAGCTACAGTTTCATTCGCCACTAACATACATTCTTCAATGATAGATTCACCCAAACCATGCTCACGTTTTACAAGACCTACAGCTTGACCTTTAGCATTTAATTTTACTTTAACTTCAGGAATATCAAAATCTATAGAACCACGCATTTGACGTCGTTTATTTAAAACTTTATATACTGCTTCTAAATTATGCAACAATGGCAAAATATCTTGATTGTCCTCAATCATTTGCACATCTTTTTCCACTAAGATGCGATTTACTAATTTATACGTTAATCGACGATATACATGAATAACTGTAGGGAAAATATCGTATTTAATAACAGAGCCATTTGCGTCAATTTCCATCTCTGCACACATGGAAAGTCTATCTTCGCCAGCATTTAAACTACAGATACCATTGGATAATTCTACAGGCAACATAGGAATAACTCTATCTGCTAAATATACACTTGTACCGCGATTATATGCCTCTTTATCTAAAGGTGAAAAAGCTTTTACATAATAACTAACATCAGCAATATACACACCTAAGAAAAAATTTCCATTTGGCAATTTTTCTGCATAAACACCATCATCTAAATCTTTGGCATCTTCACCATCAATAGTTACTATTTGTAAATGGCGTCTGTCTTTGCGTTTATTGCATTCTGCCTTACTAGGTACTTGCTCAATCTGTTTAGCTTCTTCTTGTACATCTACAGGAAATTGCTCTGATAAATCATATTGACGCATTACTGATAAAATATCTACACCAGGTGCACCTATTTTCCCAAGAACTTCTATAATTTTCCCTTCTGGACTATGATTTTTTGTCGGCCATTTAGTGATTTCAGCAACTACTTTCATGCCTACTTTTGCCCCATTAAAATTGCGACCTTCAATAAAAATATCTTGATTTAAACGGCTATCATCGGGCACTACGAAACCAAAAGTTCTACTGCTTTCAAATGTACCTACAACTTTATTATTAGCACGTTCTAATATACGAATAACTTCGCCTTCACGCTTAGTAAAACTACTTCTTTCAGTAGTAATGCGTACTAAAACCTTATCATTATTCATCGCTGAATTTAACATACCAGCAGGAATGAAAATATCATCAACTTTAGCTTTACCTTCTTCTAGCCCATTATCTGGAATAACAAAACCAAATCCTTTAGCTGTAATACTCATTTTCCCTATAACCAAATTCATATGTTTTGGTAAACCAAATAGACCGCTTCGATTTTGAATTAATAGATTTTTTCGCTCTAATTCTTCCATCACAGAGGGTAATTGCTTTATCTCATCTGCTTCTAAAGCCAAAGCATATAATAAATCTTCCGGACTCATCGGTCTTTTAGCTTTAGTTTGCATATATTCCATTATTTTTTCTTGTAAACTCATAAATTTATCCTCTATCTAATCTCTAAATAATTTATTTCAAAAATTTCTCTATTTTATTAAATAATTTATCATGTTCAATATCTAAAGTAACTAAATGACCTGAAAAATTCAATTTAAATAATTGTTTATCCTTGCTACCAATATGGTCATAAATATATTGACCACTTTCTTCTTTTACTGTATGGTCATTTTTACTTTGAACAATCAAAATTGGTTTTGAAATTTCTGGTAGAATTTCTTTTGTTTTGGCTATTATCTCTAATAATTGATGCACACAGACAAGTGGCATTTTATTATAAGATACATTGTATCTCTTAGCTAGTTCAGGTAATTCTCGTCTATTTTTACGCTGATATCGTCCCACTGATTTTTCAAGTGGTGGTAAAAATCTTAAATTGCGTTCATTAGCTATATATACAGGAGCAGACATTGAAATTATTTTTTTCACAGGAAAATCCCTGCCAATTCGCATAGCTAATAAACCGCCCATAGATAGACCAATTACAGATATTTCACTGCAAATGCCACGCAATAAATGATATCCATCACATGCACTATGATACCATTCATGCCAATTAGTATTAGCCATTTCTTCTACAGTTGTACCATGACCAGCCAAGCGCACACCTAATACAGTATAACCTTGTCTGTATAAATAATTTCCTAATAATATCATTTCAGAAGGCGAGCCTGTAAATCCATGTATCAATAATACACCCTTTGAACCTCCAGGTAACAAAAATGGCTCTGCACCACTAGTAATCATAAAAATACCTCCTAAATTTTAAAATATTATTATAAATGACTTATTAAATAAAATATTACACTATTTGATAAAAAAAAATCTCTATCTACTTTAAATTAATTCAAATAGATAGAGAATAGTTTTTTATGCTACCATTTTAGCTATGATTAAAGTAATTATCATAAACAGTACAGCAAAAAACACAGTGAAACGGGCCATTAATGCGTCCATACCGCGAGCACTGCTACTAAAAGCCGTTTCATTTTGTCCTGATAAACTTCCCATGCCAGCAGTCTTACCTTCTTGCATAAGCACAGAAGCAATCAAGCCAATTGCTACTAACGCATCTATAATCATCAAAATAGTCAATAACATATTTATCCTCCCCACAAACTTAAACCTGCTAGTACTATAATAGCATATCTATATCTTTGATTACAAGTTATAAATTCGCTAGAATAAAGCCCTATAAAATCAGACCATATCTTTATATAAATAGATTTTCTAATGTCTTCTATAAAATATTACATAATATTTTGTGGTTTTCCCTCAATCCATTTTGCAATGTTTTCTAAAGCTATAATAGCTCTTTTCTGCATAGCTTCTTGCGTATCAAATCCAATATGTGGAGATAACACAACATTTTTAGCAGTCAACAATGGGTTTTCTGCTCCAATAGGTGGTTCTGTATCAAAAACATCAACGCTAGCACCAGCAATTTTCCCCTTATTTAAAGCATCAGCTAAAGCTTGAGTATCGATAACTTTTCCTCTAGCTGTATTGATTAAAATAGCATTTTTCTTCATCAAAGCAATTTTTTCTGCATTTATCATAGATGTAGTTTCTTTTGTAAGTGGCATATGCAGTGAAATAATATCGCATTCTTTCAAAATAGTATCCATATCCACAAATTCAAATTCACTATTTTCAGGAATATGTCTGCGATAACAATATACTTCACAACCAAAAGCTTTAGCTAATTTTGCTACTTTTAAGCCAATAGCACCTGCTCCAATAATACCAAATTTTTTACGACAAAGTTCTAATCCGCGAAGACCATTACTTGTTTCATGATTTTTTGTAGCCATACCACACTCAGCTAATTTTCTATATAGGCTTATACACATACCGATTACAAGCTCGCTAACAGCTTCATTTGCATATCCTGAACAATTAGAAACTAATATATTATGTTCATGACAATAATCCATATCTACATGGTCTACACCAGTAAAAGCAACAGAGAGCATTTTTAAATTACTACATGCTTTTAAAACATTTTCTCTATATGGTTTATTAGCTATTATCACTGCATCAGCATCTTTACAGCGTTTGATTTTTTCTTCATCGCTATCTGCTAAAGAATTATAATATTTGATTTCTACATCTTGAGGTAAAATATCTTTTGCTAATTCATTCAATGTTTTTTCATCTATACCTATCGTTTCCGCTATAACTAATTTTAAACTCATAAATCCACTTCCTAACCATAAATTTATCCACTATAAAAATTTATTCGCTATTAAATAATAAATACCTGCAAATTAAATTCTAGCCAAATATATTTATATATCCTATAATTACATCAAATAAAAATTTTAGAAGGTGCTTTTATGGAATTTCGTTTATTAAAATATTTTTTAATGGTAGCTCGCGAAGAAAATATAACAAAAGCAGCTAATTTGTTGCATATTACACAGCCCACTTTATCTAGACAACTTATCCAATTAGAAGAAGAACTTGGAGTAACTTTATTTCAACGAAGTAAGCATCGTATTATTTTAACTGAAGATGGTATGTTATTGCGTCGTCGAGCCAATGAAATAATTTCTTTGATGGAAAAAACACAACAAGAGCTGACAAAAGAATGCGATGATTTAGTTGGAGAAATTTCTATAGGTTGTGGTGAAACTCAAAATATGTCATATTTATCTCAAAAAATAAAAGAATTCCATAAAGTTCATCCATTAGTAAAATTCCATATTCATAGTACTACTGCAGATGAAATTAAAGAACGCATAGAAAATGGTCTTTTAGATATGGGATTAGTAACTGAACCAGTTGATATTAGTAAATATAATTTCTTTCGTTTACCGCAAAAAGAGCAATGGGGCATTTTAGTCCATGAAAAACATAGATTGGCTCAAAAAACATTTATCACACCTGACGATTTAATCAATGAACCACTAATCATTGCTAAACGTACAGCAGTACAAAATGAATTAATTAATTGGTTTAATAATTCTTCAGAAAAATTAAACATTGTAGCAACGTATAATCTAATTTTAAATGCTGCCAATATGGTAAAACATCAAATTGGTGTAGCCCTTTGTTTTAATCTTAATTTTGATAACTTGTATCAAGATTTACGCTTCATACCATTATTTCCTGAAATAAAAACAGGAGCAGTTCTCATTTGGAAGAAAAATCATATATATTCACAAACTATGTCTCATTTTATCAAAAGTATTAAAAATGCTTAAAAAGCATTATTTATTATGAAATATAAGTATTAGTCATAATTAAACAAATATATTACAATGTAGGTGTTCAAAGAAATAGAATACCTACTTTTTTATTTTGCAAAATAAAATGCTCATTATTAAATTTAATTAAAACAAAATAAGGAAGTATTAAGATGACAATTGATGAAGCAAGCAAACTTTATAACATTCCCCTAGAAATTTTGCATGAATATGAAAAATGGGGTTTATGTAATGCAGTAAAAAAAGTCATGGGTTCATGGCAATATGATGATAGTGATTTAGAAAATCTAAATTTAATCATGACCTTACATGATATAGGTTTTAGCATTGAAGAAATTGAAAATTACATGCGTCTATTGCTCGATAAAAATAATCATAGTGATAAATTACAATTATATAGTTTAAATAAAAAACGCAATGAACTTCTTGATGAAATCCATTTCCGTGAAAAACAATTAGAACGCTTAAATTATCTTCGTTACAAAATCGAACATAAATATACTAAATAATAAAAAAATTATTGACTTAGAGTTAGCTACAAGGATTAAGATTAAATTATAAACCGAGGTACTTACAAATGGATAAACTTACATTAAACAACCAAGTAACAATACCACTTACAGGATTAGGTGTTTATCAAATAAACAATCTTGACGAATGTGAACATACTGTATTAAATGCTTTAAAAATAGGTTATCGTTTAATAGATACAGATGCTTGTTATGGCAACGAAAAAGCCGTTGGCAAGGCAATCAAAAAAAGTCAAATTCCTCGTGAAGATATTTTTATATCGTCTAAAGTTTGGATACAAGATGCTGGTTACCAAAAAACAAAACAATCATTTGCTAGAACATTAGAAAATTTACAAACAGATTATTTAGATTTATATCTTATTCATATGCCTTTTGGTGATTACCATGGCAGTTGGCAAGCTATGGAAGAATTATATGCTTCTGGAAAAATAAAAGCTATTGGCGTTTGCAATTTTCTACCAGATAGATTAGTTGATTTAATTTTAACTCATAATATTATACCAGCAATTAATCAAATAGAACTCCATTTACTTTGTCAACAACAAGAATTATTAAAACTCATGAAAAAATATGATATAAAACCTATGGCATGGGCTCCATTTATTGAAGGTAAAGAAAAAATTTTTGAAAATCCTCTATTGATTTCTTTAGCTAAAAAATATAACAAAACTACAGCACAGATTATTTTGAAATGGCTAAGACAAAATAATATCATCAGTATTCCAAAATCTACAAATTATACACATCTTCAAGAAAATATACAACTAAATAATTTTACTTTAACAGCAGAAGAATTAGATACTCTTACTCAATTAGATAAAAAACATAGCATTATTCTTGACTTACACGATATAAATGAAGTTTATCGCTTGCACAATATTAAATTTATCCAATAATCAAAGGAGGCATAGCCATGCAATATAGATATTTAGGTAAAGATAAATTAAAAGTATCTGCTTTGGGCTTAGGTTGTATGGGATTTACTCAAAGTTATCCGCCATATCTTCCTGAAAATGAAGCTATCTTCGTGTTACAGCAAGCCGTTGATTTAGGTATTAACTTTTTTGATACAGCTGAAGTATATGGCCCATATACAAATGAAGAATTATTAGGCAAAGCATTAAAACCATATCGTTCCCAAATTATTCTCGCTACAAAATTCGGTTTTGATTTAGCTCATAAAATGGATAATGCTAATAGACCAGTGGCGCTTTCTAGTAAACCTAAAGATATTCGCAATGCACTTGAAGACTCTTTGAAACGATTGCAAACAGATTACATTGATTTATATTATCAACATCGTGTTGACCCACAAACTCCGATTGAAGAAGTAGCAGAAACTATGAAAGATTTAATCAAAGAAGGAAAGATTTTACATTGGGGATTATCAGAAGCTAGTGTAAAGACTATCCGTAAAGCTCATGCTATCTGCCCTGTAACTGCTGTACAAAGTGAATATTCCATGTGGTATCGTGAAGTTGAACAAGAATTATTACCTACTCTTGAAGAACTTAATATCGGCTTTGTTCCTTTCAGTCCTTTAGGTAAAGCTATTTTAACAGGACGATTTAATAAAGATACTCATTTTGCTAAAGATGATTTTCGCAGTCAAATACCTCGTTTCAATAGCGAAAATTTAAATCACAATTATATTTTAATCGAATATGTACAAAAATTAGCACAAGAAAAACAAGTTTTACCTGCACAAATTGCTCTTGGTTGGCTTTTAGCTCAAAAACCTTGGATAGTACCTATTCCTGGAACTAAAAAAGTTTCTCGACTAAAGGAAAATATCAATAGTATAAATGTAACATTCTCTGCTGAAGAATTATCCATGATTAACAAACATTTAAATTCAATCAATCTTCAAGGTGCAAGATATCCTCAATCACAAGAAAATTTAATAGATAAATAAATTTATATTAAAAAATTTTATAAAAGAAGGTATTTATATATCTAATACATTAATAGTTTATTATTCTCATTCTGGTAATACACGCAAAATGGCAAAAATTATTGCCGAACAACTTCATGCTGACTGTTTAGAAATTATTCCACAAAAACCTTATCCCCAAGCCTATAATGCAGTTGTCAATCAAGCTAAACATGAAATTTCTCAAAACTATCAACCTGACATCAAAGATATTCAAATAGATTTAAATAAATATTCCACTATTTTTATTGGCTCACCTAATTGGTGGAGTACTATTGCACCACCTATACTCACTTTCATTATGCAAAATCAAAATCATTTAATAAATAAAGAAGTCATTCCATTCTGTACTCATGGTGGAGGTGGCTTCGGTCATATCCCTCAAGATATAAAAAAATTATGTTCTCAATCAAAAATTCTCACAGGATTAGCTTCTTATGATAGCACTGCTTCAAATACAGATATTCATAAATGGTTAACTAAAATAAATATTTTATAATCATTTTAATTGAATTATCACTTGAATTCTAAGAAAGGAGTAGCTTATGACTTTAAAATTTAAATCAAAAATCGTCTTAGATATCATCATGTTCATACTATTATTATTATGTATGTCATATTCATTAATAGGCACAAAGTGGCATGAATATTTAGGCATTATCCTTTGCATAGGATTTATAATTCATTGTATATTACAAAAAAATTACTTTGCCAAGATAATATCTTTAAAATACACACTTTATAATTCGTTTATTTTAATAATTAATCTACTCACTTTCTTAACTATGTTTGGATTAATTATCAGTAGTCTTATATTTTTAGATTATATCCCACTATTTCTAAAAACCTCTTTTCCCAATTTAATCAATTTTGCTCGTACATTGCATCTACTGTCAGCTTATTGGGGTTTTATTTTAATATCTATGCATCTAGGATTACATTGGCAAATTTTTTATAATCTAATAACTAAATATACAAAAAATAAATTATCTTATTTGCTAAATTCTAAATTAATATTATGGATAATTTTTCTCTATGGATTAAATAACTTTATACATTATGATTTAATTTCATATATGTTGTTACAAAATAATTTTGTATATTTTAATCCATCTCAATCTTTACTATCATTTTTTGTGGATTACTTATCTATCGTAGCTACTTTCATAATTTTATCTAACTATTTACGAAAAAGCTTTCTAAATTTTCAAACAAAAGATTGTATTTTATCACATATTTTATATAAATTAGATAAAAAATAAACATACAGAAGGTTATTATCATGAAAAAAATCTTTCTACTGCTAAGTTTATTATTAATGACCTTTTCTCTAACAGCTTGCAATGCTCAAGTAGAACCAACTCAAGATAATACTACAACTAATACTAATGTAAAAACAACAACTGAAACTACATCGTCATCAACTTTAACACAAACTAAAATTATAAAATTAACAACTACTAATAATCAAACTATTGAAATCGAATTAAATAATAGTCCAGCTGCTAATGATTTATATAATCAATTACCACTATCCATAGATTTAGAGGATTATAGTACAAATGAAAAAATATTCTATCCACCTAATAAATTAAATACAGAAAGCACACCTAAAGCCACACCTAAAATCGGAACTTTAGCTTATTATGAGCCATGGGGAGATGTTGTTATTTTCTATGATGATTTCCATGCTAACAACGATTTATATGAATTAGGCCATGTTATTTCTGGTGAAGATATAGTATCCGAGCTATCAGGTATAGTAACTATTGAAACTATGCCTAATCAATGAGGTTATTTATCATGAACCGTAGAGATTTTATCAAATTAAGTGGCTCAGGTTTATTGACTCTATTTTTGAGTGGTTGTGGATTATCTGCATTGACAAATAAACCTGAAACAACAGCTAATGCTAATGATCATATAGGAGAAAATAAAATGAAAATTGTAGTTATTACAGGTAGTCCTCATAAAGCAGGAACTTCAGCTTTATTAGCTGATAAATTTATCGAAGGAGCAACAAGTGCTGGACATGAAGTCTTTCGTTTTAATTCTGCATTTGAAGATATTCATCCTTGCCAAGGTTGCGACCATTGTGGCATGAATGGGCCTTGTATTCAAAACGATGCTATTGAACAAACACTTATGCCAAAATTAATTGGTGCGGATTTAATTGTTTTAATTACACCTCTTTATTATTATGGTATGTCTGCCCAAATAAAAACTGTTGTTGATAGATTTTATTCACGTACAGGCTCCTTGCATCGTAAAAAATCAATTTTAATGGCAACTGCTTATAATAGTGCTGATTGGACTATGGAAGCTTTAGTTCACCATTATGAAACGCTAGTGCGTTATATGGAATGGCAAGATATCGGCAAAGTCTTAGCCATTGGTTGTGGCTCTCGTCCTATCATTGAACGTACAGAATTTCCTAATCAAGCATATCAAATAGGCTACAACCTTTAATAAAATTCATTTAAAAGTGAGGGATATTTATGAAATACTTATTATCTATATTGACCTTTTGTAGTGTTTTATTCTTAGGCATAAGTTCTAGTTTTGCTAATTATCAAGCTGGTTCTTTGACAGCAAAACAGCAAGCTATCATTCCTATTGCTTCTTATACAGCTACTGGAGATTTAAATAATTTAAAAACAGCTGTAAATGAAGGCTTAGATAATGGATTAACTATCAACGAAACAAAAGAAATAATGGTTCATCTCTATGCTTATTGTGGTTTTCCTCGTGCCTTAAATGGTCTTGCTACTGTAGATGAAGTTTTATCCGAACGACAAAGCAAAAATATTCATGATACTATGGGCAATGATGCAACACCATTACCAGCAAATACAGATATTTTAGCTCTAGGTACTAGAGTTCAAACTCAATTAGCAGGAGCACCAGTAAATATTGCTAGTTCTTCTGGCATTGATTATATGTTAAAAGCACATCTTTTCGGTGATTTATTTGCTCGCGATATCTTGACTTATCTAGAACGTGAAATTGCTACAATCTCCGCTTTAGCAAGTATGAACGGAACAGAGAGTCAACTTTTATCCCATTTAAATATCGGTATCAATGCAGGACTTAGCAAAACTCAATTACAAGATATAATCAATACTTTAGATGCAAAAGTTAATACACAATTAGCTCAACATGCTCAAGAAAACCTAAATAACTATCTTGCCTCTTCTAAATAAAATATCATATAAAAAAGATACACCTTAAAAGTTATTTTCATTAACCTTTGAGGTGTATTTTTTATGTTATAATAATTAATTATATACAAATAGAAAATATGTTAGAAAAATATTATATAACTAAAGAAGAAATTTAAGGAAAATAATAATTATGAATATAAATAATGATAAACTAATAAATATTGTTACAGATTATTTATTAGAAGACAGATATACACAAGCTATTTTAATAGATGGCAAATGGGGTACAGGAAAAACTTTCTTTGTAAAAGAAAAGCTTATACCTACCTTAAAAAATGATAGTTCTCTAAAATATACTAATATATATTATCTATCGCTGTATGATATAAAAGACCTTAACGAACTAACTAACAAAATATATTTAACTCTATTTGAAAATTTCTTTAAAAATAAATTTGGAGAAAAACGAGGAAAAAATATAACTAATAAATTAAATTTATTTTCAAAAGCAATAAATATAGGATTAAACGCACTTAATAATTCAAATATTTTAGGATTTAACATAACTAAAGATGATTTACCTAAATTTGAAGATCTTATAGATTTAAAAAATATCTCATTATTCTTAGATGATGTCGAACGATGTAAAATAGATATTAATGAATTACTTAGCTTCATAAATACATTAACTGAACAAAATAATATAAAAGTTGTTCTTATTGCTAATGAAGAAGAGATAAATTATACCCAATTTTATAATAATCTTCCTGAAAAATATATGTTAACACTAAACGAAAAAATAGACTTTAACAAATTATCTACTGATAATAATCAAAAAAAGAACAATTAGATAAAGAGCAATTAATAGATCGTGTACATTATTTATTTTCTATTAAAGACCTTTATACCAAAACAAAAGAAAAAACTATTATGATAACTATAAAGTATAATCCTAATTTTGAAGATTTATACGACACTATAGTTGAAAAATATTGTCGAAATAAACAACTACAAAAAAGATTATTAAAATATAAATCTACTATATTAAATATATTTAAACAAAAAAAACATACAAATATTCGTACACTTATTTTTGGTATCATATCTATTGAGAAACTATATCCTATATTATCTTCAATATCTTATACACCTAAAAAATATCTTAATAAAGAAATTTATAATTGTTTAAAATCTACTTTTATCTTAGCTATTAAAATAAAATCAAAACATATTAATAATCTCAATTATGACGATATTACTGACAATCAATATATTGATAATAGTTTTATTTCTAAATTTATGCTATATCATCATCTTGATAAAGATAAAATAAAAAAAGAAAAGATTTTATTTATATAATAAAACATTGAAAAATGATTTATATCCCATCCAAGAATACCCTTCTATAATAGAAAAATTAGTAAAATTAAAAAATATAGGTTTTTCTATAGACTTAGAAAAATATCAAACTTGTATGATTAATAAAATAAATAATGAAATGGATATATCTTTCAATATATTAGAAAAATTTAATGAAAATACTCGTATATATAATATTATATCTAATACTTATACAGAAAACTTAAAACAAAGTATATTAAATAAATTAACTTATGTACCACAATCATTTTTTACAGATAAATGGGACAATAAAATAATTACGTATTTTAAAGAACATAAAGATGATTTTTACTTATCTAGAGGTTTTTTATCACATCTAGATATAGATATGATTATACAAAAATTAATAAAAGCTGATAAAAACGAAGTATCTAATTTTAGTACAATACTATATATTTTTTACCATATAGACAATGCCAATGAATATTTTACCAATGACTTAGATAGTATAAATTACTTATTAAATAAATTACGTAAAAATACAAGTGGTTTTTATATGTTTAATAATTCTCTTAGTTTACTAAAAAAACAAGAAATTGATTATCTTATTAATAATCTTGAATCTTATAAAAATAAATTATCTTCTTCAAAGAATTAAATCTATTTTTTATATCCTAATATAGTATAAAATTAAACTAAATAATTATACAAAAACCTACTAACAATTTAATAATTTAAAAATATACATCGTTTTAAAATGGTAACAAATGCCCTTTTTGAGCTATTTCATACTAAGTTCATACACTTTAACACATAGAGCCAAAAAGTCAATGAAAACGCACTTCCAAGAGTTGTTAGCATTACTGTTCCAGCAGTCAAATTACCGTCGTGTCCCATATTCCTCGCCATGATATAGCAGCTTACAGTTGTAGCTGAACCCAACATAATCAATGCTGCGACCAATTTACTTTCTGTAAAGCCTAAATAAATAGCAAATGGCATAAATAACACTACAAATACAACTAATTTCATAACACTACAAACAATAATAGGCTTTATATTTTGACTAAATCCTTGAAACTTAAATGCTGCTCCCATAGCCATAAGCCCCATAGGTGTAGCCAAAACAGCAAGCAAAGATACAGTCTTATGTACAATCACTGGAGTTGGAATTTTCAAAAGTGACCAAATAACGCCCACTACTATACCTAATATAATAGGATTAGTAATAATACCTTTAATAGTTTTTTTCATCAAGGCAAAAGTTAAACTACTTTGACCAGGTTTCAATAAGGCCAATACAACAACCGCCATCACATTATACAAAGGCACCGTACCTATTATCATCAAAGACGCCATACCATAATCACCATAAATATTTTGTACAAAAGCCATACCGATTATAGCAGCACTACTGCGATATGCAGCCTGCACAAATTCACCTTGAGAAACATTTTTTCTAAAAGGTATAGAAATAAAAAAAGAAATCAATATACTAAGCAAAGTTGCCCCAAAACAGTATAAAACATATGTAGTATCCCAAGCTTCATAAAAATTAGCTGAGCCAATATCTTCAAATAATAATGCAGGCAAAGCCACCACAAATACAAATTTATTCATTTTTGTAATAAAAGCTTCATCAAATAATCCTATTTTACGAAAAATCATACCCAATACCATCATCAAAAAGACTGGTATAGTCGCATTCAAGCTAAAAATCAAATTATCCATAAAAATCCTTCCTCATCAAAATTAATAAGTATTTTTTATTATAGCACAAAATTTTATTCACTAATAATATTTATAAAACTTATTTTCCTATTCAATAATTATAGTTGATACATATATAAAAAAAGAGTAAAATCTAATAAGTGAATTTTTTAACTTAAGAGGTGTTCTCGTGATTAATACATTAGATAAAATAGAACAAAAGATTTTAAATAATGAGCGTCTAACAAAAGAAGATGGGTTGGCTCTTTTTGCTTCCAATGACCTTGCTCGCATAGGTTATCTTGCAGATTTAGTACGTAAACGTATCAGCGGAGATTACGTTTATTACAATGTAAATTGTCATTTAAATTTAACTAATATTTGCACAGCTCTTTGTGATTTTTGTGCTTTCGGTTGTGAAGCTACAGATAAAAAAGCGTATGCTATGACTATGGAGCAAATTTATAATAAAGTAGCCAATGCTTGCAAAGATCCAAATATGAAAAATCTTCATATTGTAAGTGGATTACATCCTGATTGGCCTTTTTCTTATTATGTAGATATCATTAAAATGCTCAAAAAAGAATTTCCTCAACTTCATTTAAAAGGTTTTACTGGCGTGGAAATCACTCATTTTGCTAAGATTTCTGGAAAATCCATTCGTGAAGTATTACAAGAATTAAAAGATGCAGGCATTGAAGCTATGCCAGGTGGTGGAGCTGAAATTTTAAATGACCGAATTCGTCAGAAACTCTGCCCTAATAAAGCTACAGCTCAAGAATGGTTAGAAGTTTCTCGCACTGCTCATCAGCTTGGTATCAAGACAAACGCTTCCATGCTCTATGGTCATATTGAAACTATTGAAGAACGTGTCAACCATTTAATCACACTTCGCAATCTTCAAGATGAAACAGGTGGCATTCAGACATTTATTTGCTTCCCATTCCACCCTGCCAATACAAAATTAGGTAAAACTGTTCATCGCACTAATGTTTGGGACGATTTAAAAACTATGGCTATCTGTAGATTAATGCTTGATAATATTCATAATATCAAAGCATATTGGGTAATGCTCACTTTACCTATCGCTCAATTAGCTTTAGGCTTTGGTGCAAATGATGTAGACGGCACTATCAGCGAAGAAAAAATTATGCACGATGCTGGAGCAAATTCACCAAAAGCACTCACTCGTGATAATTTAATCAATTTAATTAAACAAACAGGCAGAATACCTGCTGAATGTGATTGCAATTTCAATATAATCAGAACATATTAAGCTAATTATTTTGTAAAGGATTTTTATTTATGAATATCAATCAACAAGCTATAACAAAAGCTCAAAATAGAGAGCGTTTATCTTTTGATGAAGCACTATATCTATACAAACACGCTGATATTTTAGACTTAGCTACATGGGCAAGAAAAGCCAAAGAACGTCATAGCCAAAAAGAAGTCTATTATAATATCAACCGCCATATAAATTTATCCAATATCTGCACTGCTAATTGTCCTCTATGTGCTTTCTCTTGCGAAGATGGTGATAAACGAGGTTTTGTCTTAACTAAAGAAGATGTTGAAACTAAAATCAAAGATACTATCGCTCATGTCAAAGGATTAACAGAAATACACATTGTAAGCTCTCTACATCCTACTAATGATTTTAATTACTATATAGAAATCATCAAATCCATAAAAAAACTTTTACCTAACGTGCATATTCAAGCTTTTACACCTGTGGAAATAGTTCATTTTGCCAAGATTTCCCAAAAAAGCATTTACGAAGTCTTAACTATTTTACAACAAGCAGGTCTTGATTCTCTCCCAGGTGGTGGAGCTGAAATTTTAAATGATGAAATCCGTGCTAAAATCTGCCCAAATAAAGCCAATACACAAGAATGGATTGAAACTATAAAAACAGCTCATAAACTCGGTATGAAAACTAATGCTTCTGAACTCTATGGTCATATTGAAACTATAGAACAAAGATTACAGCATTTATTCACACTTAGAGAAATTCAAGATGAAACACATGGCTTCCAAGCTTTTATTTCATTCCCATTTCATCCGCAAAATACTCAATTAGACAATATAAAACCTATTACATCTTATGAAAGCTTGCGTTTTATCGCTATTTCTCGACTCGTATTGGATAACATTCCTCATATCAAAGCCTTTTGGATGATGCTCACCTTGCCTATCGCTCAATTAGCCCTTGCCTTTGGTGCTGATGATTTAGATGGTACAGTTGAAGAAGAACAAATCATTCATGCTGCTGGCGCTAAAACAGGTCAAAAAATGACTACTGCACAATTGCAAAAAATCATCACCGAAACAGGCTATACACCTGTTCAACGTGATTCTTTATATCGAAAAATAAAATAAATTAGAGGTATGATTAATGAACAGACTTTCTGATAAAGAAGCTATTGACCTTTTAAAACATGGTGATATTTTAGAATTAGGTCAACAAGCGAATAAAATTCGCCAAGAAAAACACCCTGGCAATACTGTTACTTTCATTGTAGACCGCAATATCAACTACACTAATGTTTGCCTTAATGAATGTCGTTTCTGTGCTTTTTTCCGTCGCGAAAATCGCAAAGACGCTTATTTATTGCCAATAGAAACTATTTTACAAAAAGTAAAGGAAACTCAAGAAGCTGGTGGTACGCAAGTCATGTTACAAGGAGGACTACACCCTTCTTTACCTTTTGAATATTACCTAAATATGATTAATACCATTAAAACAGCCTTTCCTGATATTGTAATCCATTCTTTTTCTCCTGCGGAAATACTTCATTTTTCCAAGATAGCTAATAAATCTATCAAAGAAACTCTACAAGATTTACGTTCTGCTGGTCTTGCTTCACTTCCAGGTGGTGGAGCTGAAATCTTAGTTGACCGCGTGCGTAAAATTGTAAGCCCTAAAAAAATCATGACAGATGATTGGCTAAAAGTAATGGAAACTGCTCACTCTATCGGCATGGAAAGTACAGCTACTATGGTTTTAGGACTCGGCGAAACTATTGAAGAACGCATTGAACATATGCGACGTGTCCGCGACCTTCAAGATAAAACAGGTGGCTTCAGAGCTTTCATCATGTGGACTTTCCAACCTGGAAATACTCAATTAGGTGGCAATAAATTATCCTCATGGGAATATCTAAAAACTCTAGCCGTATCTAGACTCTATTTTGATAATATCTCTCATATTCAAGGCTCTTGGGTTACACAAGGTCAACAAATTGGACAAATAACATTAGCCTTTGGTGCTGATGATTTAGGTAGTATCATGCTTGAAGAAAATGTCGTTCGTGCAGCCGGTACTGCTTATCAAATGTCCATTGACAAAATGGTAAATACAATCGAAAAAGCTGATTTTAAAGCAGCTCAACGTGATACAGAATATAATATCATTCGTCGATTTTAATAAAATTTAATTAAGGAGATTTTTTATGAATACACAAAACATTCCTCAAGCCGATTTTGCCATTATCGGTGGTTCTGGCACATTATCCAGCAATTTTCCATTAGGTGCTAAATGTGATGATGTAAAAATAATTCAAGACCGCATGGTTTTTGATACACCTTATGGCAAAACTACTGAACTTCGCTTATTTGAAATAGCAGGTACACGCGTTTTAACTTGTAAAATGCATGGTTGGAGAAGTGGTGTCAATCGTGCTGATGCTTCCCGCCAATTATTCTGGACTTTCCGCGAAGCCGGTGTAAAACGCATTTTCTCTGAAGGTGGCGTAGGTACTATCAATAAATTATTAGATACTAGAGATTTTCTCATTCCTGATGATTATCTTGATATGTCCATTCGCAAAGATGTTGGACTTGAAGGCAAATATTTACTTGTTATGCGTGATGCACTTTGCCCTCAAATGCGTGAAGAATTAATCAAAAATACACATAAGCATTTCAGCGGTAGAATTTTTACACGTGGCACTTATGCTAATACAGACGGTCGCCATTTTGAAAGCCCTGCGGAAATCGCTATGTTAAATGGTCATGCAGATATCGTAGGTCAATCCATCTGCCCTGAAGTATATCTCGCTCGTGAAATTGGAGCTTGTTATGCTGGTCTTTATTATGTAGTAAATTATGGCGAAGGTATCAAACCATGGTCTCATCAAGTATTAGAAGATATCTTCTATGATGATGCACCTATGATCAGCAAAATTCTTTTAGATACAATTCGTTCTTTAGCCCAACAAGATAGAAATTGCGAATGTTTATCTTTACGTAAAGAAACTTTATTAAAAGGCATTTATGACGATTAAGATATAAAAATAAGACGTATACATTTATTTGTATACGTCTTTTATATTGCTTTTACTATTTACTTTTATCAATACATTCTAAAAGTCTGTTTATTATTATCCCAATCTACTTTTACATAGCAATCATCAACTTTTTTACCTTCCGCCATAGATTTTCCTTCAGGAACTTCTAAATGAAAACAATTGATGATGAGTTTTCCATTTACAATTTTATTATCCATATTATAATACTTATCTGGATTTATACCAAAACTCTTTAGATTATCCATAGAAATAAATACAGTCCACTTGTCATCTTTTTTGCCTACTAGCCAATAACCTTCTAATTTTGCATGAGCCCCTGCTGTACATTTTACTTCATAGAAAAGTTTATCGGAATTTGCCAATTTTATCTCTTTTATACTTAAATCTGGTACTAATACATCTGTATAAAAATTCATTAAAACTTGATTTTTATCATCTAGCATAACTGAGCAATTATTACCTACATTTTTAAAAGATATCTTAGCTACTTCCTTATCGCCTAATATAAATTTATCATTTTGAGTATATTCTAAATTAACAATATCCTCTACTGGTTGTTTAACATCTTCTTTAACTGCATTATTTTTATCTTCACTTGCAGTATTTTCTTTATTTTGCTCTACCGTTACATTTTGCTCAACTTGTTTTGTATCTTTATGAGCAAAATAACTATACGCACCAAAAGAAACCAACCCTAGTAATAAAATTACAGCGATAAAAATACCTATATACTTATATTTTGTATAATTCTTTTCAGTATCTACATTTTGACTGATATTGTTACTTATTGTTTTTTCACTTTGCTTCATTTGCTCATTATTATCTTGGCTATCTTGCTTAATTTGATTTCCACATTTAGAACAAAATTTTTCATTATCATTTATCTGGTTACCACAATTAGGACAAAAAATAATAATCATCTCCCTTTGTTACACTTACTATGATAAAGTATAACAAAATAGATGAAAATTAACAGAAACATATAGGAAAGTTAATCTTTTCTCATAAATTAAATTAGATATCATCTTATTTTTACTTTATTTCTCACATAACTTGCATAGCTTCTACCTATATTATATAATAAATTTGTAACCAAGATTATATATTAATATAAATACGTATTCTCAAGGGGCGCTTTTCTTAGCGTCTTTTTTAGTTTACTAAATGCAAAGGAGATTTTATGAACGCTCGTGAAGTTGCTTTAAATATTTTAAATGAAGTATATACTCAACAAGCTTATGCTAATATATCCCTATCACGCCATTTGCAAAAAAATCAATTATCCGACCAAGACCGCCGTTTCATCACTGAATTGGTTTATGGTACAGTAAAAGCAGGCGATACTCTACTTTGGATTTTAAAAAAATTTGTAAATAGACCTTTAAATAAAATTGAACCAACAATTATTAATATATTGCGATTAGGTATTTATCAAATTGTATTCATGGACAAAATTCCTGAATCAGCAGCTTGCAATGAAGCTGTAAATCTTGCTAAAAAATATTCTAATCAAGGTTCTGCAAAATTTGTAAATGGCGTTTTGCGTAACTTAATCCGCCAACCAGAAAAATACGCTATGCCTACAGGCAATAAAGCTAGTGAATTAGCTATCAGAGAACAACACCCTCTTTGGCTAGTAAAAAAATTCATTCATACTTTTGGTAGTGAAGCTGCTATCAAGCTTTGTCAATTCAATAATACTAATGCTCCACTTGTATTGCGTACCAATACTTTAAAAACAACACGACAAGAATTAATCACAGAGCTTATAAATGCAGGTTGTGAAGTTATTCCTTCCAAATTAGCACCAGAAGGAATTATTTGTAAAACACACACTTCTTTAAATCAACTAGCACCATTACAAAATGGTTTTGCCCAAGTGCAAGATGAAAGTTCTATGCTTGTAGCTCATGTAGTTGATCCTAAACCTAATGAATTTATCATTGATACATGTAGTGCCCCTGGTGGTAAAACTACACATATGGCTACTTTGATGCAAAATAAAGGAAAAATCATAGCTTGTGATATCTACGAACATAAATTAAAACTAATTCAAGATAATGCTAATAGATTAGGTATCAACATCATTGAGCCTAAATTATTAGATGCTCGTGAAATCGGCAATCAATATAAAAATCAAGCAGATAAAGTATTAGTTGATGCACCATGTTCTGGAATGGGCGTACTTCGCCGTAAACCTGACTCCCGCTGGAACAAAACAGCAGAAATCTTTGAAAAATTACCACCTCTTCAATTAGCTATCTTAGAGTCAGCTGCTCGGGCTGTAAAACCTCAAGGTGTATTAGTCTATAGTACTTGTACAATCATGCCACAAGAAAATATAGAAATCATTAATCAATTTTTAGCTAAACATCCAGATTTTGTTTTAGAAGATATCCGCAAATATTTACCATTTAAAACAAAAAGCAAAGAGAAAACATTACAATTAATGCCATATAAAGATAATACAGATGGCTTCTTTATAGCTCGTATGTACAAAAAAGTATAAAAATCTTAAATTATTATTTATATTTATTTTAGAAGGGAATTTATAATGACCAATATTTTTGGCTTAAATTTAACTGAACTTACTTCACTAATCACAGATTTAAACCTACCAAAATTTAGAGCAAAACAAATTATTGAGTGGCTCTATCAAAAACATGCTACATCTTTTAATGAAATGACCAATCTTTCTAAAGATTTACGTGAAAAATTGGCACAAGAATTTACTATTGAACGTGCAAAATCTTGTGATAGACTAGACTCCAGTGATGGCAAAACAACTAAATTTTTATTAGAATTTGGCGATGGTATCGGTGTAGAAACAGTTTTAATGCGTCAACCTTATGGCAATAGTATCTGTGTTTCTTCTCAAGCAGGTTGTAATATGGGCTGTAGTTTCTGTGCTTCTACGCTTCACGGCATGGCTAGAAACTTATCCACAGGTGAAATTTTAGCTCAAGCAATGTTCATTCAAGAATTATTAAATCAAACAGGCGAACAAATCAATAATATAGTAATCATGGGTTCTGGTGAGCCTATGCTCAATTATGATAATGTATTAAACTTCATTCGTTTAGTACATGAGCCTTATTGCTTAAATTTAGGTTATCGCAATATCACAATTTCCACATCTGGTATCGTGCCGGGAATAAATAAATTAGCTCAAGAAAATCTACCTATTACCTTATCAATTTCCTTACATGCACCGAATAATGAATTGCGTACAGAGCTAATGCCTATAAACAAACGCTATCCTATTGAAGAAGTAATTAAAGCTGCTGTAAATTATGCTAATACTACTAAAAGACGCATAACTTATGAATATATCTTAATTGATAAATACAATGATAACATGACTGAAGCAGTAGAATTATGTAAACTCTTAAAAAATCAATTAGCATTAGCTAATGTGAACTTAATCCCTATCAATCCAGTCAAAGAGCGTAATTACAATCGTCCTTCTTTAGCTAGAATAAAAGCTTTCGCTAAGTATTTAAATGACCATCATCTCACAGCTACCATTCGTCAAGAAATGGGCACAGATATTCAAGCAGCATGTGGTCAATTGCGTAATAAACATTTAGCAAAATAAAAACTCTAGGAGTTGAATTTTTATGTTTTTTTCACGTATGGAAAATTTTCTTGAAAAAAATATTGAAGGTTTTTTTAATCGTAAATTCTCAAGTAATCTACAGATGGCAGAAATAGAAAAAATTATTGACCGTATTTTAATCCGTCAGAAAAAACGTGTAAATCGTGCTATTTTTGTTCCTGATAAATTTACAATTACTATGAGTGATGAAGATTTTAACCAATTAAATAATATAGAAACACAAAATCATTTAAAATTATTTCTCTATAAATCTGTCATTCAAAAAGATTATTTTATGGAAACATTACCAACTATCCATATTATAAAATCTCCTAAATTTAAATTAGGCGTTTGTGAAATAACAGCTAAATTTAATAGCGATAAAACTTCTGATACAGACAATGATAATGTAAATGATTTAGAACAAGGTACAATTATTGTCCCAAACCTTGATATAAAAGAAATAACTAATCCTTCACATAAACAACAAGCTCTAAATTTTGCTTCTTTAACTATTATTGAAGGACCAGATAAAGACTCTTATTTAGCTTTTGGTTGTAATCAAATTCATCTTGGCAGACGTGATAAAAATGAATTTCTTTTAACAGATGTAAATGTATCTAGACTTCATGCCTATATTACCTTTGAACATGGTAGACACATTCTTCGTGATGCTAATAGTTTAAATGGTACATTTGTTAATGATAGACCTATAACTAATTTCTGTTTATGCCCTGGAGATATTATTCAAATAGGAAATACTCGTATTGTTTATGACCTTATTTGATAGATTATTTAAATACAAAAAGAAGTGGTATTTATATGTACCACTTCTTTTTTATTTTATCAATATTAATGTTTTTGATTAAATGCATCAAATCCAGGATATACAGCAGATTGTTTTAAATCCTCTTCAATTCTCAATAATTGATTATATTTTGCTACGCGTTCACTTCTGCTAGGTGCTCCAGTTTTAATCTGACAAGTATTTAAAGCCACTGCTAAATCAGCTATAGTAGTATCTTCTGTTTCTCCAGAACGATGAGAAGTAACAGCAGTATAACCAGCTTTATGAGCCATTTTAATAGCTTCTAAAGTTTCAGAAATAGAGCCAATTTGATTTAACTTAATCAAAATAGAATTTCCTGCTCCTTCTTTTATACCACGAGATAATCTTTCTGTATTAGTTACAAATAAATCATCACCTACAAGCTGAACTTTATCGCCAATAGCATCTGTTAATTTTTTCCAACCTTCCCAATCTTCTTCATCAAGACCATCTTCTAAAGAAACAATTGGATATTTTTCCACTAACATTTTCCAATGAGCAATTAATTCATCAGTAGTAAATTTTTTACCAGATTTAGGCAAGACATATTCTCCTATTTTACTGCCTTTCCATTCACTAGCAGCTGCATCAATAGCAATCATAAAATCTTTACCAGGTTCATATCCTGCTATTTTTACTGCTTCTAAAATTACTTCAATAGTCTCCTCATCACTAGAAAGATTTGGAGCAAATCCACCTTCATCACCAACAGATGTTGCTAAGTTTCTGTCCTTCAATAATTTTTGTAAAGCATGGAAAACTTCACTACACCAACGAAGTGCTTCTCTAAAGCTTGAAGCACCTGCTGGCATAATCATGAACTCTTGAATATCTACTGTATTAGTTGCATGTGCACCACCATTTAAGATATTCATCATTGGTACAGGTAATCTATTGCCATTAATGCCACCAAAATAGCGATAAAGTGGAATACCTAAAGATTTACTAGCAGCTTGTGCACTAGCTATTGATACCGCTAAAATAGCATTTGCGCCTAGATTTGATTTATCTTTTGTACCATCAGCTTCTATCATAGCATTATCCACAGCATAAATATCAGAAGCATCTTTTCCTACTAAAGCATTATTAATGATAGTATTGATATTTTCTACAGCATTTAAAACACCTTTTCCATTATAACGTGTTTTATCTCCATCACGAAGTTCTAAAGCCTCAAATACGCCTGTAGATGCACCACTAGGAGCACAACCTCTACCAACTGTTCCATCTGCTAAAATTACTTCAGCTTCTACAGTTGGATTTCCTCTAGAGTCAATAATTTCTCTACCAATTACTTTTTCGATTTTTAATTTATTAAATATCATTTAAATATCTCCTTTGATAATATTTTAAGCAAATGATTTTTATTCTTAATTCATTTATATATTATCATAATTGATATGGATTATCAATATTTATTATAAATAAAAATCAACTTAATAATTAATAAAAAAAATAACCTTAGAGCATTTTTGCCCTAAGGTTATTTTAATCATTAACACATGTGTTTAAAATCTACTAAATCCGATTAGATAGTATGAACACGGATTGTGCTTGTGTTACCTTCACCGAATTTCATACCAGAAGTGATGATTGTTTTATCACCCTGTTTTACAATGCCCTGACGAACAGATGCAGCAGTAGCTGTTGCGATCATTTCATCAACATCGTCCCAAGCTTTACCTTCTACTGGAACAACGCCCCAACGAAGATTTAAGTGACGAGCTACACGATCATTTGGAGTATAAGCGATGATTGTAGCTTTTGGACGATATTTGGATACAACTTTAGAAGTGTAACCGCTTTCAGTTGGAGTGATGATAGCTTGTGCACTAAGTTCATAAGCCATCTGTACTGTAGCATGAGCGATAACGTCAGTTGTAGTAACATTGTGATGAGTGAAACCTTTGGATACGAAGATTTCTTTGTATTCAAGAGCTTGTTCTACACGTTTAGCAATAACGTTCATTGTAGAAACAGCTTCTAATGGATAATCACCATTAGCGGATTCACCAGAAAGCATGATAGCGTCTGCACCATCAAAGATAGCGTTAGCAACGTCAGAAGCTTCTGCACGAGTTGGACGTGGGTTAGAAGTCATAGTTTCAAGCATCTGAGTAGCTACGATAACTGGTTTGCCAAGTTTGTTACATTTTTTGATGATATCTTTCTGAATAAGTGGAACTTCTTCAGCTGGCATTTCAACACCAAGGTCACCACGAGCAACCATGATAGCGTCGGAAGCAGCGATGATAGCATCAATATTTTTAACAGCTTCAACACATTCGATTTTGGAAATGATTTCCATGTGTCCGCCATGTTCTTTAATAAGAGCACGGATAGCTTCAACGTCTTCAGCACGTTGGATGAAGGAAGCTGCTACGAAATCCATATCATGTTCAATACCGAAAATGATATCGTTTCTATCTTGTTCAGAAATAGCAGGAAGACCGAGGGATACACCAGGAGCTGCAGCACGTTTACGAGTGCTCATAGGACCATCATTTAAAATTGTGCAAACGATGTCTTTACCTACGATTTCGTCAACATGAAGACCTACAAGACCATCAGAAAGTAATAAAGTATTACCTGGTTTAACTTCTGTGTAAAGTTTTTTGTGATTGATGGAAACATGAGTTTCGTCACCTGGAATGTCATCATTAGTTAAAGTGAATTTATTACCTTTTTTAAGGTATACTTTACCTTCAGCAAAATCGCCAAGACGCATTTCAGGTCCTTTTGTATCAAGCATTAAAGATACAGTTTTACCCATTTTTTTGGAAACTTCTTTAACTTTATTAATACGTTCTTCATGTTCTGCATAGTCACCATGAGAGAAGTTGAAACGAGCAACGTTCATGCCGTTTTCAATAACGTTTTCTAAAAGTTCAGTACCATTGTCATAGTTAGGACCCATTGTGCAAACGATTTTTGTTTTCTTTAACATTTTTAAAATCCCCACCTAAATAATAATAATAAATAAATTTTATTTGCTCATTGCTTCTTCAATAGCTACTGCTACTGCTACGCTAGCGCCTACCATAGGGTTATTACCCATACCGATAAGACCCATCATTTCTACGTGAGCAGGAACAGAAGAAGAACCTGCAAACTGAGCATCAGAGTGCATACGACCCATAGTATCAGTCATACCATAGGAAGCAGGACCTGCTGCCATGTTATCTGGATGCAATGTTCTACCAGTACCGCCACCGGAAGCAACGGAGAAATATTTTTTACCCTTTTCGATACATTCTTTTTTGTAGCAACCAGCTACTGGATGTTGGAAACGGGTAGGATTAGTAGAGTTACCAGTGATAGAGATGTCAACATCTTCTTTGTGCATAATTGCAACGCCTTCTTGAACGCTATCTGCACCATAGCATTTGATAGCAGCACGAGGGCCGTTAGAATATGCAGTTTCATTAACTACACTAACTTCACCTGTAGCATAATCAAACTGAGTCTGAACATAAGTGAAGCCGTTGATACGAGAGATGATCTGAGCAGCATCTTTACCAAGACCATTTAAAATAACTTTTAATGGTTCTTTTCTTACTTTGTTTGCTTTTTCAGCAATTTTAATAGCACCTTCTGCAGCAGCAAAAGATTCATGACCAGCAAGGAAAGCAAAGCATTTTGCATCTTCACTTAAAAGCATGGATGCAAGATTACCATGACCTAAGCCAACTTTTCTGTTTTCAGCAACAGAACCTGGAATACAGAAAGCCTGTAAACCTTCACCAATAATTTTAGCAGCTTCTACAGCTTTTGTAGTACCTTTTTTAATAGCCATAGCTGCACCTACTGTGTAAGCCCAGCAAGCATTTTCAAAGCAGATTGGCTGTGTATCTTTAACGATTTTAGCTACATCTATGCCTTTATCATCACAGATTTTTTTAGCTTCTTCTAAAGAAGAGATACCATAGCTGTCTAAAGCTTTGTTAATTTTGTCAATACGACGTTCGTAACTTTCAAACAATGCCATTTATTTTCATTCCTTCCTATTTTCTTGTATTATTCTTTACGAGGATCTACGTATCTTGCAGCGTCAGCAAAACGTCCATAAGTACCTTTTGCTTTTTCTAAAGCTTCCTGTGCAGGAATACCTTTTTTAGTGATCATTTCCATCATTTTGCCGAGGTGAACGAATTCATAACCAATGATACGATCTTCTGCATCAAGAGCAATTCTTGTTACATAACCTTCAGCAAGTTCAAGATAACGAGGACCTTTTTCAAGTGTACCATACATAGTACCAACTTGGCTTCTTAAACCTTTACCAAGGTCTTCGAGGCCAGCACCGATAGGAAGACCACCTTCGGAGAATGCAGTCTGAGTTCTACCGTATACAATCTGGAGGAATAATTCTCTCATAGCAGTGTTAATAGCATCACAAACGAGGTCTGTGTTTAATGCTTCAAGAATAGTTTTACCAGGAAGAATTTCAGAAGCCATAGCTGCGGAATGAGTCATACCAGAGCAACCAATAGTTTCTACTAAAGCTTCTTGGATAACGCCTTCTTTAACATTAAGAGTTAGTTTACATGCACCCTGTTGAGGAGCACACCAGCCAACACCATGAGTTAAACCGCTGATATCTTTAATTTCTTTAGCCTGTACCCATTTGCCTTCTTCAGGAATTGGAGCTGGGCCATGTTTTTCAATGCCTTTTGCCACACATGTCATATTAGACACTTCTTGTGAATAGATCATCTTTGTTTCCTCTCCTTAATATATACATTTTATACACGATATACATTATATCATTATATGATATCATTATTCAAGTTTATGAAACTAAAACTTAAAATAACAATAGTTTTTCTTATTTCAATAATATAATCTTATGTTAAAACTTAATCTGCCAATAAGATAATATTAATCGATTAAAGCTTTTCCAGTCATTTCTGCTGGAACTTCAAGACCTGCTAATTTCAATAAAGTTGGAGCAATATCACATAAAGCACCATCTTTAACTTCTTTTACTTTATCAGAAACTACGATAAATGGTACAGGATTTGTAGTATGTGCTGTAAATGCTTCTTTAGTTTCTTCATCTAACATTTTTTCAGCATTACCATGGTCAGCTGTAATACATACAGTACCGCCAACTTGTTTTATTGCATCTACAAAGCGACCAACACAAGTATCTACAGTTTCTACAGCTTTTACAGCTGCTTCCATAACACCTGTATGACCAACCATATCACCATTAGCATAGTTTAAAATGATGAAATCATATTTTTTAGATAAAATAGCTTCTACAACTTTATCAGTAACTTCAATAGCACTCATTTCAGGTTGTAAATCGTAAGTAGCAACTTTTGGAGAAGGTACTAAGATACGATCTTCACCTTCATAAGGCTGTTCAATACCGCCGTTAAAGAAGAAAGTTACATGTGCATATTTTTCAGTTTCTGCAATACGAAGTTGAGTATAACCGAGTTTGCTTACATATTCACCTAAAGTATTTGTTAAAGACTCAGGTTTATAAGCAATTTCTACATTCATACCTTTTTCATATTGAGTCATTGTTGCAAATGTAATTTTCAAATCTTCATTGCGAGCAAAGCCATCAAAAGTAGTATCCACAAAAGCATGAGTAAGTTCACGTGCTCTATCAGGACGGAAGTTAAAGAAAATAGCTCCATCATTGCTTGTCATACCTGCATAGTTGCCAACAACAACAGGAACAACAAATTCATCAGTAGTATCTTCTTCATAAGAATTTTTAATTGCAAGTTCGCTAGAAGCTTGTTTTACACCTTCGCCTAAAGCGATAGCATTATAAGCTTTCTGAACACGATCCCAACGTTTATCACGGTCCATAGCATAATAACGACCAGAAATTGTAGCTATTTTACCAACGCCAATTTCTTTTAATTTAGCTTCAAGCTCAGCTAAATAATCAGCAGCACTAGATGGTGGTACATCACGTCCATCAAGGAAAGCATGAACGAAAACGTTTTCAACGCCTTCTTGTTTTGCAAGCTGTAAGAGTGCATAAAGATGACTATTATGGCTATGAACTCCGCCATCGGATAATAATCCCATTAAATGAAGCGCACCATTGTTTTTCTTAACAGCATTAATAACATCCAAAAATACAGGATTTTTGAAGAATGCGCCTTCACGTATAGCTTTTGTAATACGTGTTAATTCTTGATAAACGATACGACCAGCACCAATATTTGTATGACCAACTTCGGAATTTCCCATTTGTCCATCAGGAAGACCTACTGCTTCACCAGAGCAAGCAAGTTGAGCATGAGGATATTTTGCTGTTAAACCATCAATAACAGGTGTTTTACCTACATTAACAGCATTAGTTGTGCTTTGAGCATCGCCAACTCCCCAACCATCCATAATAATTAAAGCAACAGGAGCGTTAAGTTTTGACATTATTACACTACCTCAATCTATTAATTTTAAAATAGCATAGCACACACCAGTTAAAATCATTTTATAATTTACTATGATGTGTGCTTCCTGCATTACAGGCAATCCCCATGTGCCACACGGTTCATCAATAATAAAAATTATTTAAAGTTAACAATAGCACTGAAATCAGCAGCTTTTAAAGAAGCGCCACCAACTAAAGCACCATCAACGTTTGGTTTTTGCATTAAACCATCAATAGTAGCAGGTTTTACACTTCCGCCATATTGAATACGAACAGCATCGCTAGTAGCTTCATCAAACATAGCTTTAACAGTTTCACGAATGCAAGCGCAAACTTCTTCAGCTTGTTCAAATGTAGCAGTTTTACCAGTACCGATAGCCCAGATTGGTTCATAAGCAATAACAAGGCTAGCAACTTGCTGAGCAGTTAAACCTTCAAGTGCAGCTTTGATCTGACCACTAACGAAATCATTAGTTGTACCAGCTTCACGAGTTTCTAAAGTTTCACCACAGCAAATGATAGGAGTAATACCAGCAGCTAATGCAGCTTTTGCACGTTTATTTACATATTCATCAGTTTCACCAAACATTTCACGACGTTCGGAGTGACCGATTACAACATATTCAACGCCAAGTTCTGTGAGCATTTCAGCGGAAATTTCGCCAGTGAAAGCACCGCTTTTTTCCCAATGAACGTTCTGAGCACCAACATGAATGTTAGTACCTTTTACAGCTTCACAAACAGCAGCAAGAGCAGTAAATGTTGGGCATACAACGATATCTACAGCATTGTTATCTTTTACAAGTGGAGCTAATTCTTTTACAAGAGCAGTACCAGCAGCTACTGTATTGTTCATTTTCCAGTTACCAGCAATAATAGGTTTACGCATTATCAAATCAACCTCTTTATAATTTATTTTTATTATTTGTCAGCAATAGCTGCAATACCTGGCATTGGTTTACCTTCGAGGAATTCTAATGTAGCACCGCCACCAGTGGAAATGTGAGTAATTTTGTCGGAAAGACCAGTTTTCTTAAGAGCAGCAATGGAGTCACCGCCACCAACAATGCTGATACCAGTGGATTCAGCAACTGCATGAGCGATATCTTCAGTACCATGAGCGAATGCATCAAATTCGAATACACCCATAGGTCCATTCCATACGATTGTTTTTGCATTTTCTAAAGCTTCTTGGCATTCTTTGCTGAATTTATTGTCAAGAATCATCCAGTCAGCTGGAACTTCATCAACGGATACAGTTTTATGATTTGCATCTGCTGCAAATTTATCTGCAACAACAACTTCAGCAGGAAGGAATACTTTTACGCCTTTTTCTTCAGCTTTCGCAAGTAATTCTTTAGCAAGTGGTAATTTTTCTTCTTCGAATAAAGAAGAACCAATACCTTTACCTTGAGCAGCGAGGAATGTATTTGCCATACCGCCACCGATTACAACTGCATCAGCTTTTTCTAATAAGTTGGAAATAACACCGATTTTGTCAGAAACTTTTGCACCACCAATGATAGCAACGAAAGGACGTTCTGGATTGGATAATGCTTTACCAATGAACTGAATTTCTTTTTCAATTAAGAAACCGCCAACAACTTCTACATACTGAGCGATACCAGCGTTAGAAGCATGTGCTCTGTGAGATACACCAAATGCATCATCAACAGCAACATCTGCTAAAGAAGCAAGTTGTTTTGCAAATTCAGGATCATTTTTAGTTTCTTCATTGTGATAACGGAGGTTTTCAAGAAGTAATACTTCACCTGGTTTTAAATCAGCAGCAGCTTTACTTGCAGCTTCGCCAACACAATCTTCAGCATATTTAACTTCTTTACCTAAGAGTTCAGAAAGTCTAGCAACGATAGGTTTAACAGATAATTCAGGAACTCTCTGTCCTTTTGGACGACCAACATGGCAAGCAAGAATAATTGCTGCATTGTTTTCTAAAAGATAATTTAAAGTAGGTAATGTAGCACGAATACGTTTGTCATTAGTGATGTTTTGATTTTCGTCCATTGGTACGTTAAAGTCTACACGAATAAAGACTTTTTTACCGTTTACATCAATGTCTCTAATAGATTTCTTATTCATTAAATAAAACCCTCCGTAAATTCAAAATAGGACCGGCCTTTTTAAGACCGGTCCATAAAAGGCTGCACAAATCAAATTACTTAAGTTCAGCGAAGTATTTAATTGTACGAACCATCTGGCTAGTGTAGCTGTTTTCGTTATCATACCAAGAAACAACTTGTACTTGAGTGTTGCCATCTTCCATAGGAGCAACCATAGTCTGAGTTGCATCGAAGAGGGAACCAAATCTCATACCGATAACATCGCTGGATACGAGTTGTTCTTCAGTGTAACCGAAAGATTCAGTTGCAGCAGCTTTCATAGCAGCATTGATTTCATCAACAGTTACATGGCCTTTTACAACTGCTACTAAAATAGTAGTAGATCCTGTAGGGGTAGGAACGCGCTGTGCGGAGCCGATTAATTTACCGTTTAATTCAGGAATAACAAGACCGATAGCTTTTGCAGCACCAGTGGAGTTAGGAACGATATTAACAGCTGCAGCACGGGAACGACGTAAGTCACCTTTACGCTGAGGGCCATCAAGAGTCATCTGGTCACCAGTGTAAGCATGAACTGTAGTCATGATACCGCTCTGGATAGGAGCAAGTTTATTAAGAGCGTTAGCCATTGGAGCTAAGCAGTTAGTTGTACAAGAAGCAGCGGAAATAACTGTATCGCTAGCTTTTAAAGTTTCATGGTTTACATTGAAAACGATTGTAGGAAGATCGTTACCAGCAGGAGCGGAGATAACAACTTTTTTAGCACCAGCTTTGATATGAGCTTCTGCTTTAGCTTTGGAAGCAAAGAAACCTGTGCATTCTAAAACTACGTCTACATCAAGTTCGCCCCAAGGTAATTCTTCAGGATTTGGTTTAGCATAGATAGTGATTTCTTTACCATTTACAGTAATGGAGTTTTCACCAGCTTCAACGCTGTCAGCATATTCATATCTACCCTGAGTAGAATCGTATTTAAGAAGGTGAGCAAGCATTTTTGGGCTTGTTAAGTCGTTGATTGCAACAACTTCATAACCTTCTGCATCGAACATTTGTCTGAAAGCGAGACGACCAATACGGCCGAAACCATTAATAGCAACTTTAACTGCCATTTTAAAAATACCCCCTAAAAAGTAAAAAAAAATTTTTCCAGTTTACTGGAATAATATTTAACTAAAATATGTAAATACATACTCTAGCTTATAACAACTTAATTAGACCACTAGACGTATAATCATAAATTATCATTCAAATATATGTCTAAGTTTTTCACTAGGATTATAATACAATAAATTATATCAAATTGTCAATCTAAATCAGCAGTTTTTCCGTTATAAATTTATTATCCTATTAATAAAAATAATTTATCTAACAAAATCTTTACAAAATTTTTATAAAAATATATTTTCTTGTAAAGAAAAAAGAATTTTTCTCCAAGATGTATTTTTTATCTTCTATAGAGAAAAATTCTTTTTCAAAGTGTAAACCGTATATTAATTAAAATATATTACATTTTTATAAATGAATTATAAACCAAATTTTTCAGCAGTTTTTACTACAATAGCACATTCACAACGTTTTTTCTGTAATTCACAACCAAGTTCATATGGTTCATGGATATTGCCATGGAATAAGTCAGCATTAGCATGACAACCACCACTACAGAAGAATTTAGCCCAACAATCACGACATTTTTCTTTGCTTAATACATGAGTTTTTCTAAATTCTTTTGGAAGCTCTTTATTTTTTACGCCTTCAAATACATTTCCAAGCATGTAATTTTCTCTGCCTGCAAACTGATGGCAAGGATACATATTACCATCTGCAGCTACAGCATAATATTCATGACCAGCTCCACAACCACTCAAGCGTTTAGCAACACAAGGACCATGTTCTAAATCGATATTAAAGTGGAAGAAGAAGAAACCTTTACCTTCTTTTTTACGTTTTAAATAAATTTCTGTTAATTTATCATATTCAGCAAAGATTTTTGGTAAATCTTCTTTTGTAAATCCATATGGAGAATCTTTTAATACAACTGGCTCTACAGATAAAATATCAAAACCTTCATCAGCCATGCTGAGTACATCTTTAGAAAAGTCCATATTGCGATTAGTGAATGTACCACGTAAATAGTAATTATTGCCATCACGGGAATCAACTAATTTTTTAAAGTTTTTAACAACTTTATCATATGTGCCATGTCCACCAACATCAGGACGCATATAATCATGAACTTCTTTTCTACCATCAAGGCTTAATACCATGCTGATATTGTTGTCATTGAGCCATTTAATATTTTCATCATTTAATAAAACACCATTTGTAGTAAGTGTTAATTTAAATACTTTTCCTGTTTCTTTTTCTTTTTGACGTACATATTCTGTTACATATTTTACAACAGGCATATTAACAAGTGGTTCGCCACCGAAAAAGTCAATTTCGCAATGTTTACGTTTACCGCTATGTGCAATGATATAATCAACAGCAGCTTTACCAACTTCTTTTGTCATCAAACGACGGTCATGACCCATATCACCTGTACCAGCAAAACAATATTTACAACGTAAATTGCAATCTTCTGCTACAAGAAGGCACATGGATTTTACAAGACCTGTTTCGCCAAAATATGGAGGTACATCAATATCAGGAGCAAATAATTCTCCACGTTCCATTAATTCATGTAATTCTTCTAAAATTTCACGAAGGTCTTTTTCATCATATTTATCAGCCAAATTTTTAATTACTTCTTCATCATTTGTGCCATCAAAATAATCCATTACATCATAAACAGTTTTATCAATTAAATGTACAGTAGAGCTATTTACATCTAATAATATATACATTCCATTTTGATAAAACTTGTGTATTTTATTACTCATAGCCATTATTTAAAATTCACACCTCTAAAAATAAATATAATTTATAATTAAACTCAATATATAAATTTATAATCGAGTTATTTATTACCATAAATTTTAAACTTTTTAAAATCACTAAGAAAGGGACTGTCAATACAGCCCCCTACTTGAGAAATATTAGTGTTTTTCGCAAACCTGATTACCAACTGTGCAAGAAGTTTTGCAAGCAGACTGACAAGAAGCTTGGCATTCGCCACAACCGCCAGTTTTAATAGTAGCCTGAAGGTAAGGTTTGTTAACAGTTTTAATATGTTTCATACTTATCTCTCCTTTGCGATTTAATATATAATATTGTATATGTTTTTAATCAAATAAGCAAGTCTAGCAAAATATATAAAAAAACTACCTGAAAATCATCATCTTCAAGTAGTTTTTTCATCTTCTATTATTTTTCTGGTATTAAAATAATTTGTACTGGTAAATTTGATGCTCCTGGTGGTGTATATAAAAAGCTTAATTTATCACTATTATTATATGTTCCTAAATAAGCATAGTAATTAATATCTTTTTCATGTCCAAAAAATGGCAAATCATCTGGTGTAGAAATCATTTTATATTCACCATTTTCACCAACTTTTACTGCCATAGCACCAGCATAAACTCCACCTAAAGGCTTAAGATAAAAACTTGTCTTTCCTTTGCCTTCAAGCTTAGGCTCAAAATTATATACTATGCCATAATTACCAAAATTTTGTGTAACAGAATTATCGGTATTATCTTTACCATATTTATAAAGGTCTGTTTTATTATCACCTATATAAAAATACGCTTTTCCCATTTCTTCTGGATTATAAGCTCTTCTATTTGTTAAATAGCGTTCTTTTCCCTCATACGTTCCTCTTAAACGATGCTGGTCTTTTTCCAAAATAGGCGCATAATCTACATATCTTAATAAATTTTTATCAGTAGGTGCAATTACTACACTCACCTTTAATGGCTCTTGCGCATAAAAATCAAAAAGACCATATACTAAACCACCACTTGGCACAATACGTTCATCATCTTCTACGCGCAAAAAAGTTTTACTATATGGAGCAAGTTCTATTTCTCTAGTTTCATGACTATTAAAATATCTTTGCATAGTTACTTTTCCTACATAAAGATAATCTTCACTAGGGCCTGCTACAGCTTCTTTTGTTACTTTAACCACATTAGATTTATCAGACATATTCTGAATAACTACAGCTATTTTTTTATCTTCCTTCATTCCATTCAAGTGATAATACAATAATCGTGTATCACCTTTCACTGTATCTTGATATAAAATTCCATCTTGCTCCACAGTTTCAGGAGAATCAGAAAATAAAAGGGTAGTATCATCATCTTTTGTTTCCATAAATAATAATTTATCGGCTTCATATTTTTCTACATCTTTATCTTTATTTGCTAAAACTATTGTGTTTTTTAAATCTTTTTCATTATTATCTTGAGCTTGAGCTAATGTAAAATTACATATTGTTGCCAACGATAATATAAATGAAAAAATCTTATTTTTTTTCATAAACAAAAAATACCCCTATCCTTTATTAATGCTGATTAATTCCTAATCTATATAAAATTTTTGTCTTTAATATACGCCATTGAAAACCTATATAGCCAAAACGATAATTTGACACATTTGTTCGTTGTAATAAATATTTATCAGTCTTAAAAGTATTATATCCAGCATCACCTGTTACTGCTGCTAAATAATTATTATCCTTTAAACACTGAATACTTTCCTTTGTATAAACTCCATTAGGATAAGAGAAGAAATATATTGTTTTTAATCCATTCCATTCCATCAATAATTTAGATAATTTAATTTCATTATCCAAATTTTCTACTTCAGTCAATGGTAAATGATTTGCTGTATGACTGCCAATTTCAATATTATTATCCTGCATTTCTTTCAACTGTTGCCAACTAACATAATTTTCTTTACCAATATAATTAGTTGCCATAAACATAGTAGCTTTCATGCCCATTGCATTAATCATAGGCATCATATTAGTATAATTATCCTCATAGCCATCATCAAAAGTTATAATAATAGGATTTTCTGGCAATTCTTCACCATATTTTTCAGCACGAATAAAATCCATCATTGAAATTGTATGGTAATTATTTTCCTTAAAATAATCCAATTGTTCTTGAAATTGTTCCCTAGATAAAGAATAATCATCTGTATCTACAGTGTCATCATTGACACGATGATATTCAAAAATCATAACTCCCTTTGGTGGATAAATATATACTGAAGCAATCACTCCACCCATAAATATTACAAATAAAAGTATTATACTCAACGCTATTTTTTTTAAATTCATTCTTTTATACTATTGTCCTTCCTGATTTGCATTGCTAAAGCATCAATCTTACGCATGCGATGATTAATCGCAGAACGACTACAATTTAACAATTCCGCCAACTCGGTAAGCGAAGCCTCTGGATTATTTAAACGTAAATTAGCCGTTTGTTTTAATACTTTCGGTAACTCATCATATTCGTCATATTTTATCAATAAATTTATATTCTCAATTTGTTTCATAGCAGCATTAATCGTTCTTTGCAAATTAGCAGTTTCACAATTAACTAAACGATTAACCTGATTTCTAATTTCTTTTAAATTACGTGCAGATTCAAAAGCTTGCAATAAACTTTCCTCTACACCAATTAAAGCTAATAATTCTAAAATAGCTTCACTTTCTTTTAAATATACAATATATACATTTTTTCTATCTGTAAGCCCTACAGGTAAATATAATTCATGACACAAATCACGTATCAACTTTGCAAAAGTATAATTATCTGTTACAAATTCTAAATGATATTCACCTTCTGGTTTATTGACAGAACCACCACCTAAAAAAGCCCCTCTTAGATAAGCTATCTTACAACAATCATTTTGTAAAATATTGCGGTCAGTACCTGCATCTAATAAATTTTTTGCAGTCAAAAACCCTAATCTCTTCAAAATGCTACTAGCTTCTGGCGATGGTGTAGCTCTAACAGCATAATTATTGTGTTTTCGTAGACGACGAGAACGTCTAACTGTAACTTCTGTATGAATACCTTGTGGTACACTTGCTTTTAACAAAGTCAAAATTTTTCTGGCTACTGCCGCATTTTCAGTAACAAAATTTATACCAAAATCATGTTTGCTATTAAAAGAAATAGTGGCTCCCATACGTAGCAGTGCAGCTAATTCCGCTGTTTTGCAACATACTTGAGAGCCTATCACATGTACCAATTCATTCTTAACTTGACTTGCAAATGATGGCATCTAAAACCAACTTTCAAAATATATTATTCTATTTTAAACTCAATTTTCTTTTAATGTATGATATATTTTCATTACATTTTGTGCTAACTTCATCGAATCATGATGTATCATTTCTGAATCATCAATTATATCTGCTTTAAATAAACCAATACCTAAATCTTCTACAGCTTTTTCGTCAACAAGCACAGGATATTGACCTTTTTGCGCATAATATTCCTGCATTTCTGCGGAAATCTCTTTATTATTAACTAAAACATAATCAACTATACCTGCACCGCCATGTTCAATTAAAGCTTTTACATGCATAGAAGCTGTATAATCATCTGTCTCTCCTGGTTGAGTCATTACATTACAAATATAAATCTTTATAGCTTTACTTTTTTTGATTTCATCAGCAATATTATCCACTAATAAATTAGGAATTATACTTGTATATAAACTTCCTGGACCAAATACAATGACTTCAGCTTCTCTGATAGCTTTTATGGAAGAAGGCACTGGTTCTACATGGTGTGGAAAAATATGCACACGTTTTATGCGTTTATGCACTAACGGAATTTGAGACTCACCTTCTACAACAGTTCCATCTTCCATAGTTGCACTTAAACGAATTTTAGCTGTTGTCGCTGGGAAAACTCTCCCTTTTACAGCTAATACACGGCTTGACTCTTTTAAAGCTTGTTCAATATCGCCAGTAACTTCTGTCATTGCTGTGATAAATAAATTACCAAAGCTATGGCCAGCTAAATCACTATTTCCACTAAAACGATATTGAAATAACTTTTCCATCATTGGTTCTGTATCTGCTAAAGCTACTAAACAATTTCGCAAATCGCCTGGAGGCACAATATTAAACTCCTCACGAAGTCTACCAGAAGAACCGCCATCATCTGCTACAGTAACAATAGCAGTAGCATTTCTAGTTTCCTCTTTCATACCACGAAGAAGCACAGAAAGACCTGTACCGCCACCGACAACAGTAACATTTGGACCTTTATCCAATTTGCGATGTTCATAAATCATATCTACTAATCTTCCAGACTTATCAGGAACAAGCACTGTTATCAATGAACGAATGACCATTCTCGTAGCTAATAACATTATTATCAAGCCAAAGACGATTATAGCTATACCTACGATTGCAGTTATCATATAATCATATGAACCTGTCCATGTATACACAGCATAAAATAAAAATTCTTCAATACTATCTATATATTTATAATTGAATACTATGGCTAAGCCTAAACCTGTAAGCAGTGCACCAACAGCAAATAAACATAACCAACGCTTAAATCGCATTCCAGGATAAAGCCATTTTAATAAATGCATTTAATCCCCTACTTTCTTATTTTACTATGTTCAATTTGCTCTATGTTCTCTTACTTCATTTTTCATCAAATCACGATGTTCTAAATTTGCCACATAACCTTTTTCATTTAATAAATTATATAAATGATTAGCTATATATACAGAGCGATGCATACCACCTGTACAGCCCACAGCAATTACTAACTGACTTTTTTCTTCATTGATATATTGTGGTATTAAAAACTCTACTAAATCATCTAATTTCTTCTTAAATTCTTTAGTAACTTCATGTTTTTCTATATAAGCTGCTACTTCTGGAACAGTTCCACTCTTATAGCGAAGTTTTTCATCATAAAATGGATTAGGCAAAAATCTCACATCAAAAACTAAATCAGCATCTAAAGGCAAACCGAATTTAAACCCAAAAGATAAAATACTGATATTCATTTTTCCTGTATCATCAGTTTTAAACATCTTTGTAAGGCGTTCTTTCAATTCAGCGCGTTTTAAACAGCTAGTATCAATAATGAAATTAGCGCGTTTTTTTATTTTATCTAAAGCTTTACGTTCAAGTTCAATAGCATCACTAACTAAAACATTAGGGTCCATTGGATGACGTCTACGAGTTTCTTTATAACGACGAATAATTACTTCATCAGAAGCATCCATAAATAATAAATGATAATTTACTTTTTGTGCATCAATCTCATCTAAAACTTGATTAAATGTATCAAAAAAATCTTTACTACGTGTATCTACTACCAAGACAAATTTCTGCATATTTTCTGTAGAATTACTACATAAATCTACAAATTTTGGTATCAATACAGGAGGTAAATTATCAACACAAAAATAACCCAAATCTTCAAGATTACGACATGCTAATGTTTTCCCAGCTCCAGACATACCAGTAACAATTATCAAACGAAAATCTTTCATATCTAACACCTCTAATCTATAAACTAGGAACATTATCCATTCTTATATAATAATCGCTCAAATATCTTTTTTCAATACATATTTATAAATTGCTTCGGCAACGCCATCATGTTCACAATCGCCCACAACCACATCACCACAAGCCTTGACATCATCTTTAGCACTTCCCATAACAGCGCTAAATCCAGCCACTTTCAACATAGGAACATCATTATTTGCATCACCTATAGCCATCACTTCATCTATACCCAAACCTAATTTTTCTGCCAAATGATGAAGACCACTTGCTTTACTTATATTAGGTGCCATTATTTCTACATAATTAAATTGAGATTTCGCAGCATGTGCTTGACCAGAAAATTTTTCATTAAAAAGCCTTGCCACTTCATCACTTTCTTCATTACTAGTAGTGATGACTAAAATTTTAGGAATTCTATCTACTAATTTATATACTTTTTCACCGATGGCATAACCTTTTATATTAATGCCTTCTTCATACCCTTTTGTCTTATCTGTATAAGCTTCATAATATAATTTATCATCTTGATAAGTTTGAAAATAATACTTCATTTCTTTACAATAATCATAAATTTCACTGACAATTTTGGGAGGTAAAAAACCTTCAAAATACACTTTTCCAGATACAGATTTTATTAAAGCACCATTATAAGTAATAATGGGCACATCTAATTCTAATTGTTCAGCAAATCTACGAGAGGCCTCATACATTCTACCTGTTGCAATTGTTGGTATAATACCTTCTTTTGCCATTTCCTTTATAGCTTGTTTATTAGCTGGAGATATTTCACCATTTTTATTTAATAATGTACCATCTAAGTCTGTAGCAAATAATTTTATACTCACAAAAATCACACTCTTTTCTCATTAAGAATTTATTCAATTATATCATAAACTTACACAATTTATTTTTTATTTATCACCAAGATATACCATTCCCTGAAATAATATTATCTTCATTATTAGAACTAATTTGAACATTTAAAATCACAGGCATATTAGCTTCGCTTTCCATCCATGATTTCAATTTTATTACATCTTGGCTAGATAATTGTTCTTTTACATATACAATGACCATAAATTTTAAAGCGTTTACTTCACCTTTTTCATTGATATTATTAATTGTTCCACCTTCAATCTTATCAATCTGTGGAAATAAAATCTTTCCTTTTGTATTAAAAGCTTTTAAGATTGCTTGATTATCCGTTATTCTTTGATATGCTGGATAATATTGTACACTTAAATTTTGATATTTCATCAAATCACTATCTTTATTAGCCACATTCAAAACGCCATCACGTTGTTGAATACTACTATTTATCAATTTTTCAATATCTTGTTTTGAATAACCTTCATCATAAACATTTTGAATGATTTTCAAATTTAAATCTTTAAGCTGGCTATAATTTAATAAATCTTTTTTCAGTTTATCAATCTGTGTTTCTTCTAAAGTTTTGCCGATTAAAACTACTTCAAAAGTCTTACTATCTTCTCTTATATGATAAGCAACTACTTGTCTATCATCATAATTAAAATATTCATTTATATAGCTAGTAGCTTGTGCTTTCTCTACATTATCTCTTACACTTTGATAAGCTGTATATACACTAGGAATGATTGTTATAATACCGATAATTGCTAAATAAAATTTCTGTCTGCGCAACACTTGAATAGACACATATTGTTTTGCAGGAACTTTAATAAATTTTAAAACTATAAAAGTTGATAAACAAATAAACACACCATTTATACAAAATAAATATAAAGCGCCACTAAAGAATTTCAAAGAATGTGTAGCGATACCATATCCCGCAGTACAAAGTGGTGGCATCAAAGCTGTGGCAATGGCTACACCTGGAATTACATTACTTTTTTCTTTACGAGTTATACCTATTATCCCTGCAAGTCCACCAAATAATGCTATCAAAACGTCCCATATCGTAGGTTCTGTACGTGCCAATAACTCTGAAGAAGCCGTAGAAATTGGTGATATATAAAAATAAATAGTTGATGTTAAAATACAAAATCCTACTTGAAATAATAATTTTAAAAATGACTTACGCACATAAGCCGTATCATATGTAGCTATACCATAACCTATAGCCATAATAACGCCCATAAGTGGAGATATTAACATTGCCCCAATAATTACAGCTGTACTATTCATATTCAAACCGATAGAAGCAATAAACATAGCTAAAATTAAAATAGCCATATTCGTGCCCTTTAATAAAGCTCCACTTTCAATTCTCTCAGAAATTTCTTCCATTGATGCCCTATCTGCATTCAAATCGAATACATCTAATAATACTTTTTTCAAATAGTCCATAAATTATCACCCTTTCTCAAAATAAATTTTGTGACTTTTCTTTAATTATAAATAACTTCATAACAATAAGCAAAATATTACTTTTAAAATTTTACATAAAAAGAAAGGATAGATAATTTTTATCTATCCTTTTAGAAAAATAATTATTTTTTATTATTAAATTTCGTAAAAATCAATCTTAGCTTTTATTTCCCCTATAGGCTCAAAAACAATTCCTGTTGCTTCTTGCATAGGATAAATACGAGAACTGATTACATATTCTCCACCATTGATGAAAATTTCTAAAGAAGAGTAATCACTAAATATCTGCAAATAAATCTTTTCATCTTGTAAATTAACTTTTGCTTCACGTTCACCAGTTACGCCTTTACCAGATTTATCGCGATTTAATTTAAATATTTTACTATTTTTATCATAGCTAATAACCGTTTCTTCATTTTCAGAAACACGCAATTTTAAATTAAAACCGTTTGCTTTTGTCAAATCAAAAACAGTATTTAATTCATAACAATCGCCATTTATTCCTTCTAAAATACAATTTTGAACTAAGTTTACATCATAATTCACATTATTTTTTCTTAATTTTTTCAACTCTGGTATTGGTAAACTATATACTTTGTTGTTTTTTACTTCTAAAACACGAGGAATACTCATCATACCAGCCCAACCTTCTTCTTGTTCTGGCATCTCGCTTTCCCACATAGCAAGCCAACCAATCATTAAACAGCGATTATTTTTTTCATCCTGCATTATTTGCGGAGCATAAAAATCAAAACCATAATCTAACATCTCAAAGTCATTTTCACGTTCAAAAATTCCTGTATTATAGTCCATTTTTCCCAAGAAATAACCTGATTGATGTAAATTTAAAAATTTATTACCTTCTGGCTCTACACCTTGAGGAGATAAAATCAATACTTCATGATTATCTATCTCTGCAAAATTAGGGCATTCCCACATAAAACCTAAATTTTCTTCTTCTGTAGACATAGCCATTACATTAACAAATTCCCAATTCAATAAATCCTTGGATTTATAAATTAATGCTTGTCCTGTTTTTTCTGTTGTTTGAGCTCCTACTACTTGGTAATACATATCATTATATTTCCAAACTTTAGGGTCTCTAAAATGCTCCTTAAGAATATTTAAATCTTCAGGAAAACTATCTATATTGATAATTGGATTGTTCTCCAATTTTTTAAAACTTATACCATCTTCACTGATTGCTACACATTGAGTTTGCAATTGTGCATCATCTTTATCATTTTCTTTATCCAAAACTACATGTCCTGTATAAAAAAGATATAAAGTATTATCTTTTTCTATTGCACTACCAGAAAAGCAACCATCTCTATCATATTCATCAGTTGGTGCAAGTGCTATCGGTTTTGTTTTCCAATTAACTAAATCCTTACTTGCTACATGTCCCCAATGCATAGGACCCCATTGGCTAGAATATGGATGATATTGATAAAATACATGATATTCACCATTAAAATAACAAAATCCATTAGGGTCATTAATCCAATTTGCAGGAGCACTAATATGATATTGTGGCTTCCAATAACTTTTTTTGGCAATTTTTGCCATTTTACTTTGATATTGTTCTGCTTTTGCTAAAGCTTCTAAATGTGTCAAAATCTCTCTCCTTATATTTCATGTTTATGAAATTAAAATTTCACGATATTATATAAAACCCGTTTGATGGTTTTATATAATATCACCATCTTCAAAAAAATGCAACCATTTTTTATAAATTATATTAATAACTAAATATGCTTAAAATTTATATTATATATTATGAATGTTAAATAAATATTAAGATTTTATAAAAAAAAACTACTTAAAAAGTAGTTCTTTTAAATTTATTAATAATATATGATTAGAAATAAAATTCCATTTGTGCACGGAAGATATCTACATCTTGTCTACCTTCTGTACTTGTTGCATTTACTTGTGTACCTGTTGTGTAGAATACTTCTATTGTTGTATTTTCCATTGGTACATAGTCAAAGCCAAGTGTCCATCCTCTTACGTTTTCAGTATAGTCTACTGTTGCATCTATTGTTGAGAATGCACCTACATTTCTATAATTTGTGAAGATTGCAAAGGAACCTACATCACTTGGATTGTGTTGTTTATAGCGAAGTTCACTAAACCATCCATCATTTACTACTTCACTGCCAACACTATCTGTTACTCCATCTAAATCAGATTTGCTATATGCTGCCATTAATGTTAAATTATCTGCAAGTTTTGTATTAAATCCTGCTTCCCAGAAGTTTACACTATCTTGGAAATTGTTGCCTTTTTCTGCTACTGTTACTTCATTTAATCTACCATATGTTGCACCAATTGCTGTTACTGGGCTAAGATTATATTTCAATCTAGCAGAAGAATACTCTGTTCCAAGATATGCTCCAAAAGTTTCTTTTGTATCTTTTGGATTTTCAAATGTAGTTCCAGCTAATGTTCTACTATCTTTTAATCTACCATAAGTCAATGCTCCAGATAAATCGCCAGCTTCAAATGTGTATTCTGCACCAGAAATTTCAGTATCGATAATTCTTCCGTATGAAGAAAATTCTCCATAACGACCTACTTTTAACATGCTATCGCCGAAATTACCTTCTGCATATATTTTATTTACTTGAATATCTTTGTCTCCATATGCAGTGATGCTATCGGATTTCATATTATATTCTGTTTCAATCTGGCTTACACCTGTCCAATTATCGTTTACTTTTCCTTTAATCCAGTATTCAATATGAGCATGGCTTGCACTATCTTTATCCCAATCAGCTTTTGGGTTAGTAGCATTGATATCGCCATCATCATAACGTAAACGAGCTGTTCCTGTGAATTTTACATTATCACTTTTCTTTTCAAGGTCTGCTACTCTAACACCTAAATTATCTAGTTCTTCTGCAAATTCAGCAGCTAACTTATCTACAATAGCTTTATCTGCTTTTTGTAAATCTTCTTTTGCCATAGCACGAGCTACAATCTGAGCCATTTCATAACGTGTCATTGTTTTGTTGCCCTGGTATGTTCCATCTGGGAAACCATCAATTACGCCATCAGCAGCAAGTGTTGCCACTGCATCATAAGCCCAGCTATCTTGAGGAACATCACTAAATGGGTTGCTAGCAGCTCCTGCCACTCCTGTACTCATTAGAACCAAAGCAGATGTTGTAATAGTTAATGTAGATTTGTTAAACATAATAAATTCTCTCCTAAAACATAAAATTTTTATTTAAAATAAATTTTTGCTCAAAATAAAATCACTAAAAATCATTTTGTTCTATTTACTTGAACTTTTTCAATATATTTTATAATCGCTTCAGCCACTTCATCTAATGAAAACTTACTTACATTTACAACTAAATTATAATTTGTAGGGTCTCCCCATTCTTTACCCGTATAATAATTGTAATATCTTCCTCTTTTTTTATCTTCAATATTTAATTCTTTTAGAGTTTTACCGCCATAGACATTTTTACCTCTTTCAGTTCTAAACTCGTCATCAGCAGTAACAAATATAGAAAAATGATTTGGCAAATCATCAAGTACAAAATCAGCACATCTTCCCAAGATAACACAACTTCCACTATTTGCTAATCTTCTAATAGCTTTTGCTTCAGACAAAAATATACCTCTACTTGCTTCGCCTAAATTAATACCAAATGAACGAAATGGGAAAAATGCCATAGTTAATGGATTAACAGTATTTTCTAATTCTAATAAATCATTTTCATTTAAATCATCCGTTTCCAATTTAGCTGCTGCAATATGCACGATTTTTCTATCATACAATTTAATATTCAATTTTTCAGCTAATATCTGTGCTAATTCACGACCACCACAGCCGTATTTACGGCTAATGCTGATAACAATATTCTTATCCAATCCAATTCACCTATCCTTCATTTTGAATATATTCTTTTAATTCACTTTGTTTTTCTTTTGGTATTCTTTTATCTGAAATCAATACAAATGCACCGAATACAGTAAATACACCTACAACAGCACCTAAGAATAGATATGCTACTTTGAAACCAACAGTATCATAAAGATTTCCTACAATTGGTGATAAAATAGCTGAACCTAATTGGTTTGATAATTGATAACCTACTAAATACAATACAGAAGATAATCTTGTATCAAAGTTCTTAGCCAAATATTTAAATACAGATACTAATAAGATAGATAATTCAATAGCGTGTAATAATTTAATTATCGAAATACTAATTGGGTCATTTGCAAGTCCAGAACCAATCATTCTAAAAGTCATGATAGAACCAGCTAAGATTAAACCATGTTTTGGACCAATTTTATTAACAATAAATGGTGCTATACACATACCGCCAGCTTCAAGGAATATTTGTAAAGAGTTCAAATAACCAAAAGTTTCATTACCTTGTTCAACAGTTGGGAATAAAGAAGCATAGTAAATAGCAAATTGTTGATCAAATACACCATATACGCAAGCAGAACCTAAAATAAAAATCATGAAAAGCCAAACATCTTTAATGCTGAATAAATGTTTTACATTTGTTAAATTAATTGGTTCAGATTTTATAAAATCAGCCTTACTTTCATCAATACGTACTGTTAATAATATTAAAAGAAGAATAATTGCTCCACCAGAAGCCATCCAGAAAATAAGGTCTGGATCATAATTAAATGCACGACCTGCACAAAATACACCTACAGCAGCACCAAGAGAACCCCATGCACGAGCACGACCAAATTCAAAATTATAAATACGACCACATTTTTCTATGAATGATTCAATAACAGCTACACCTGCATAATAAGCAAGACTTAATACAAAAGAACCGATAACTGCACCAACATAAAAGTTATTTTTTAACAATGGTTCATAGACAAATACAAAGAATGGACCTGTTAAAGCAACTAAAATAACAATGAAAAATAGTAAATATCTTTTCATCCCTATTTTATCTGAAAGATATCCATAAAAAGGCTGTAATACCATACTAAAGATAGCGTTACCTGCATAAATTGTACCTATTTGCATACCAGTTAATTGAATTTTTTGACCAAACCATATTGGTAAAAATGCAAAAAATACTAACCATGAGAAAAAATATACGAAGAAGAATGCACTTAATTTCCAATAAATTAAATTTTTCATTATAAACGCTCCTTAAATTTCATAAAAATCTACATTTGTTTTTATGTTTCCATTTGGTATAAATACGATTCCTTTTGCTTCTTTAGATGGATAAATTCTAGAACTTAAAACATGTTGTCCATCATTTATAAAAATTTCTAATGATGAACGATCGCTAAAAATTTGTAAATTCATTTTCTCTCCAACCGGTTCGATATAAACTTCACGTTCTCCATTTACACCACAACCAGATTTATCACGATTTAACTTAAATTTCTTAGTATCTTTATCATATGAAATTACTGTTTCTTCTGTAGCTGATACACGTAATTTTAACGCAAAGCCCTGTGCATTTTTTAAATCAAAATCTATATCTAATTTATAACAATCACCATTCACATCATCAAAAGAAATAACATCATCTATTACTTGCTCATGATGTATTTTTAATTTATATAACTTACTCAATTCTTCAATAGGTTTGCTATAAATCATATTATCTTTTACTTCAAGAACACGTGGTATACTCATCATACCAGCCCAATGATTTTCTTGTTCTGGCATATTACTTTCCCACATATCGAGCCAAGCAATCATTAAACAACGATTATTTTTTTCATCTTGCATTATCTGTGGTGCATAAAAATCAAAACCATAATCTAATAAATCAAACTTGCTATCTCTATGGAATATACCTGTTTGATAATCCATCTTTCCTAAGAAATATCCTGATTGATGTAGATTTAAGAATTTATTGCCTTCTGGTTTTACACCTTGTGGAGATAAAATTAACGCCTCATGACCATTAACTTCTGCAAAATTCGGACATTCCCACATAAATCCTAAATTTTCTTTTACACTAGATGTAGCCATAATATTCAAAAATTCCCAATTAATTAAATCTTGAGATTTATATACAACTACTTGCCCACTTTTCTCTTTAGTTTGCACGCCTACTACAGTGTAATACCAATCTCCATGTTTCCAAACCTTAGGATCGCGAAAATGCTCTGTTTTTATATTTAAATTTTCAGGTAAAGATTTAATTACAGGATTGTTTTCTACTTTATCAAAACACAAACCATCATGACTAACAGCTAAACATTGCGTTTCAATTCTATCATTACCACCATTACTATTATCTAAATCTACATGACCTGTATATAATAGATATAAATTTCCATCTTTTTCAATAGCACTACCAGAAAAACAACCATCTTTATCATATTCATCAGTAGGTGCAAGAGCAATTGGTCTATGCTCCCAATCTGCCAAATCTTTACTAGCTACATGACCCCAATGCATAGGACCCCATTGACTAGAATATGGATGATATTGATAAAATAAATGATATTCACCTTTATAAAAACAAAATCCATTAGGATCATTTATCCAATTTGCTGGTGCAGCTATATGATATTGTGGTCTCCAATAATCATTTTGTGCAATTTTCTCCATTTTTTGTTGAAATTTCTCAGCTTTTAATAATGCTTCAGTATGTTTCAAATTTTTCACTCCTATTATAATAAATTTATAAAACCGGTTCGACTTTCGATTAAAAATATTTGGAAATATAAAATCTGCTTTATGTCAAACGCGTTTTATATTTCCTGAAATAATAATATCACTATCTTTTTAAAAAATCAACATTTTTTTAAAACAACAAAAAAGAATTTATTTTCTGACAATTATATTGATAAAAGGATTTATTCCTTTTATCTTAGCAAGTATCACCATATCGTATAGATATTGGCACAATTACCTCTTTTTCTATATTTTCGTTTTTTATCAAAGAAACTATCATTTGTGCAGTTTTTTGAGCTAATATATTTATAGGTTGAACAATAGCAGTTATATTATAAAAACTACTTTCTGTTATAAAAGTTCCATCATATGCTATAAATTTTATATCTTTTGGTATGTCTAATTTTCGCTTACGTGCTTCACCTAAGCATGCACAAACCACCATATCAGCACCATATACACCATCAATATGGGGATATTTTTCAAATACATCGACAGCAACTCTCTTAAAATAGTTCATGTCAAATTTATTCCATTCCATTTCATAATTTATCACTTCAATTCCATTTCTAGATAATTCATCTTTAAATGCACTATGATGTAAATATGCTGACATTGAACTATTTTTTATACCTGTTATTTGTAGAGGATACTTACAACCAGCCTTTAACATTGCTTGAGCTGCTAATCTTCCACCTTTCTCATGATCTGAACGAATAATCGGTATTTTATTATTAATAATTCTATCAAAAGCCACAATAGGTTTATTGACATTATCATATAAATCAACTTCTAAAGAATGGCAACCCATAATAATACCATCTATCATTTGTCTTCTTAACATGTCTACAATTTCATGTTCCGCATTCTCTCTTTCAATCGTTGAACAAACCATTATTTTATAATTATATTTATAAAGTGCTATCTCTAATGCACCAATAAAAGCCCCAAAAAAAGGATGTGCTACATCAGGTACAATAATACCAATTATATTTGTACTATTACGATATAAATTTCTTGCCAACTCATTTGGTACATAATTTAATTTTTCTATTGCATCTAATACTTTTTTTCTTGATACCTCTGATACATAACCCTTATTATTCAATACCAATGATACCGTACTTGGAGCTACCTGTGCTAATTTAGCCACATCTCTAATACTAGCCATACCCTAACCACCTTATAATACAAATAGATAAAATAAATTATAACATAAATTAAATAAGACAAAAAATCAAAAAGTAATACACTATATAGTATTTTTCAGAAATCCCAAAACCCATTATAATAAATAAAGATTTTATCACTTGATAGCATAGTAAATTATTAAGTCTTATTAATTTTGACATCATTTAAAATTATTTTATATCACTATAAAAATTATAAGCTTTTTCAATTTCTTTCTTATCTTGTTCGTCAAATAACTGATTTATAGATAAAGTTTTATATGCTTCTAATTCTTTTAATATAGATGTATCTATTATAACCTTAAATCCTTTAAAGCCTTTTTTCTTATTCAATTTTCTTCTTATCATGGATATCCTCCTAATATTGAAAGAGGCTATCCTCTATGGTACAATATTTCACAGAGGGTAACCTCTGGTTCTTTATAAGGCAGTCTGTAACACTTTGGTCGGTAGTGCAGACTGTCTTTTATTTTTCTTCATTATAGTAGCCATCTAAGATTTTTTTTGCTGTATCCTTGTCTTTTTTCACAATTTTACTAAACTGTCTTATCATCTCCCATTCATCATCAAATGCAGCTATAGACCTAGTTTTTCTTGTTATATCTTTTTTAGTTCCAACAGGTCTGCCAGCTCCTGTTCTTCTACCTCCCCAAGTTGTTTTTTTAGTTTCAATCAATTTAATCACCTCTCTACTTATATTATAGCACAATCTTGATTATTAATAAATAAAAATAATCAAGAATATAATAAAAAACTCATCTATCAAATTTTAATCTGAATAGATGAGTTTTTATAAATTAATCTGATATTTTATATATAGCATCATCATATGGTGGAATTAATATTTTTTTCTGTTTTAACATTTCTTTATAATCTTGCATTTCTTCAAATTTACCATAACTATCTTTAAACCATTCTTTGCCCAAATAGTCTCTAAAAAAGATACCTACTACTAGAAATTTTTTCATGCCCATACCTTTATTTTCCATATCCAATACAATTTCTTGTTTAGGTAATATTGTTCTAATATATTTTACAGAAGTATTAATTTCACCTTCATTTATATTCATTGTATTTATTCCTTGTGCAACTACTATATCAAATATTGGATAATCAGATTTGTTACATATCTTAACTTCATTTTTAAATGAAGTCTCTGATATTATACATGGAAAAACCTTTTTAACTTCATTAATATGAAAATTTTGCTCATTCTGTTCTATTTGTTTTTTATTAAGTATATAAATTTGTTCATTTTGTTCTATTTTTTTCTTACTAAGCTTATAAGAACGATATGCTATACATGCACTTACTATAGGAATAAAATATGTTAAAAAAATATTTGAACTATCCATACTAAAACCTCAACATATAATTATAATTTGATATTTTTATTATATATTATCCAATATTCATATTCAATAAATTATAATTTAAACTTACAAAGATTTTACTATGATAACTATCTCTATAATTCTTTTTATATAACTTCTAAAAGTCCTAACAATACTAATAAAAGTAATTAAAATTTTTGTATATCAATACTATAAAATTTGATTTTTTAGTATTTAACTTTAATAGATATTGTATTTAAATAACAGGAAAAATTAAATAAATAACGAATAATACCCTATATAATATTATTTATTTTTTGAGGTGTTGTTATGAAAAAAATTTTTTCATTATTGTTAACTCTTGTATTGGTATTATTTATGTATTCTTCGCCAGTTAGTGCAGCTTATTATGGAAAATTTAGTTCACTATTAGGGAAGGATTATGATATGCTTTTTCAGACATATTTTATATTTGCACAAAATAATCCAAACATTGTATACAGAACGTCAACGGATAGCAATGGGTATGATGAAATGTATTGTTTTTATTATAATAATGATATAAAAACTCTTGAAACTTTAACATTTAATGATGAAGGTATGTCTGTTCGTTATACAGTCTTACAACAATTTAATGATTATAATGAATTAATAAATGCTGTAAAAAAAGAAGATGAGTTTTTGCATAGCATAGGTACTGTTATTTATGATGCTCAAGGTACGGCACATACATCAGATTGGGAATATCAATATGCTTATTATGCAAAGGATTATGGTTTATTAATCGCAAAACAATATACTCCACGAGGAGAATATAAAGCGTCATTGAGATTCATTGATGATAAGTTTGACAGAATAGAGAGAAGTATATATTAAAAAATAAGGACTAGCCATTTAGGTTAGTCCTTATTTTTATATTCTTATGCAATTAAATGTTTATCTTTTAATACAACAATAATGTCTTTATATTGAGTTAACATATTATATACATATAGTTGTCCTTTTGAGGTCATTTACTATATAATATATAAATAATAATTTTACCAGCAAAAACAAATAAAAAACTTCTTAATCCTATAAAATTAAACATTTTCATCAAATCAAAAAAACTACATTATCGCTGGTAAAAAACAACTAAAATCCTTGTATCTCAATATTTTTAATAGTATAATGAAAATCACATAGATTTATTTTTCTAGTATTTAACTTTAACAAATGTTGTATTTGAATAAAAAATGTCTTTTGGTAGTGGAAAAAACAAGCTATTTAACTTTAACAAATGTTGTATTTGAATTAAATAAGGAAGATATTATAGATATAAATCCAGAAAATTTAACTTTAACAAATGTTGTATTTTCCCTATAACAACAAAAAAGCCCCTATTACCTAGATTTTTTCTAAGTAATAGGGGCTTCTTTTTTAGCAATAAAAGAAAATGTTATTTAATTATAACTCTTTTATTAGATTTTATCTATAATTTTATTTACTTCTGCAATACCTTTACCATCTAGCTTATCTATTATCCCAAGATAAGCCACATTTCTAGCTACTACAGATGTGCTAGTAGTTGTAATTATTTGTTTTTGTAATTTGTCCTTAAGCTTTCGCTTTTCATCATCTAATTTAGATTTAATAAAAATCTTTGCAAATTCTTTTAATATGTTCATGCTTATTCCTCTGTTGGTGCTAATTTATTAACTACTTTTTCTACAATCCAAAGACTACCATTTATGGCTACTGGTAAGAAAATAGTATCTCTAAATTTTACCCAGCCTTTTTCATCAACCGCACTATTTTTAAGCTCTGCAACAAAAGCTGTAGCTACTTCTTTAACTGCTGGCAATGCCGTATCTTTAATCCATTTTATAGCCATATCTTTTACTTCAGTCGTAATAAAATCCTTCATATTTTCTAAAACTTCATTTTTAATTTCATCAATAGTCATATTAATAATCTCCTTATTAAAATAATTTTTCTGCGTCAGTTATACCTCTAGCGATAGCATTAGCAAATTCTTCTATTCTATACATAAGTTTATAAGCATCTTCTTGATTTGAAATAAATGCTGTTTCTACTAATACCGCAGGCATACTAGTTTCTCTTAATACACACAAATCTGGACGTTCTTTAATGCCACGGTCCACCATATTAAGAGAATTAACAATTTGTACCTGAATACATTTAGCTAAAATATTAGATTTTCCACCATCTAAAGCATAAACTAATGTTTCTGTTCCTTTTGCACTAGCATTAGCAGCAGAATTACAATGAATAGATATAAAAATATCTGCACCACTATTATTTGCAGTAGCACAGACATTAGGTTTACCTTTTGTTTCTCCATTTAAATTATCTGATTGCAATAGTTGACATGGATAACCGATTACTTCCATTGTCCTTTTTAATTTTTCGCCAATAGCTAAAGCAATATCTACTTCTCTAATATTATTCGCACAAGCTCCAGGGTCTAAATCCATATCATGCCCAGGATTGATAAAAATTTTTAACATTATGCATACACTCCTTTTATTAAACTGGTCGAATTCGACTAGTTTGCTAAATTTAACTAAAAATAAACTAAATTTTAGCTTAAATCTACCAATAATCTACCAATTACCTTCCAATTAAAGCCTTTAATAGTGCGGTTTATAAACTCTAACTTTACAATTACCTTCCAATTACCTTCCAATTACTTTCTTATCATCTAACTGCATTGAATAGGTTCATTTTTTTGCCTTTATTTCTGTAAATTGAGCCAAAGTATCTTTTAATTTTTTAGGAACTGGCAAACCACAATTACTAGCATTTTCTAAAATACTTAAGCCTTCATTTCCAATAAAAAAGAGCAAGACAACATTTTTTATCAATGCGTCCTGCCCAATTAACACATCCATCTGATGTGCTAATATTACCAAGCAAAGAATAACTATTTTCTTGATAATACCTTTGAAACCTTTCCTACTATCTAAGTAAACATTAGACATTATATATGCAGCACTTAGACCAGTAATATAATCAATAATCATAAAAATTAACAATATTTCTATCTGATTGTTCCATTGCCCTATAAAGTGCTGCAACAAAATTCCCACAAAGGCAACACCTCCTCCAACATACGTTTCTAATTTAGTAGGAATTAAAGAGATGATAAAATTTATAAATTCCTCATGCATATCACCACCTACTTACTAGATTCTAATTCTGATATTAACTTTTCTTTTAAACAGTTGGGGCATTTTTCATTTGTACATTTGCCTTGTTCATCAAGCTTTTTAGCACAAATATTACATCTTTTAGTCATTTGCTTTTACCTCCTGAAGCTTATTATTTGTATCTTCAATAACAGAAGCATACTCTTGTTTTAATTCCGATTGTAATTCGGTATCATCTGTAAGTACTGCTACCAACATAGCGTCTTTTATATCAGCAATTTGTTCATCATTAGCTGCCATAATTTCATTAATTTTATTAAGTAATTTTTCTTCTTCTGTTGGTTCTTTTGGTGGCACGTATTCACGTTCAGATTTTGCCTTAATATAGATATCAACATTATCAATATAACCTTCAAAATCAACATTAGGATATTCTTTAAATTCTTTGTTGACCACACAACATTCTTGGTAATTATCGTAGATAACTTCATTCAAATCTTTTAATGTTAATTCACTATCTAATTTAAAATTTTCTACAGTATCAGAATACTGTTTATCACCATTTATAATTAAAATCTCGCCTTTTTGAATTTGAAAAACTCTCATAAATTTATTCCTTTCTGTGATATACTCTCCTAAATTTTATTTTTAAATTTTTAGGAGTGATTATTTTGAGAAAACCTAATGGATATGGAAGTATTAAAAAATTAAGCGGTAATCGGAGGCGACCTTTTGTTTTTGTTATTACTCAAGATGGTAAACAAAAAGCTATAGAATATTTTTGCACACAAACAGAAGCTGAAATTTATGCTGCCGATTACAATAAGAAAAATAATAAAATTCTTCATGGGCATGAAACCACCTTTGATGAGCTATTTTATAGATGGTTACCTTTTTATATAGACAAGCACCAACCTAGTAAAAGCACTATAAACAGTTACCATAATGCTTATAAACACTGTCTACCTTTACATGAAATGCCATTAAAAAAAATTAAGTATTACCACTTACAGGACATTATAGATACAGTTAAAAGAAAAGGTCTTTCCTATAGTACTTGCAAGAAAATCCGTTCTACTTTATCACTTATGTTTAAATACGCTTTAATGATGGAATACGTAGATAAAAATTATGTTATGCTTTTAAATTTAGGCAAGAATAAACAAAAACGACCACATAAACCTTTTACAAGACAAAAGATTAATAAGCTTTGGTCTAATATCCATATTGAAGGTGTCGATACTATATTAATTCTAATTTATACTGGCATGAGAATAGGAGAACTTTTAGAACTTACTAAAGATAATGTTTATATGCGACAAAAATACATTAAAATAACTAAGTCCAAAACTAAATCTGGTCTGCGAATAATTCCCATACATGAAAAAATATTTCCATTGATACAAATACGTATGCAAACACCTGGTAAATACCTTATTTGCCGACATGATGAAAAGCCTTATAACTACAGCATTTATTGCACTTTATGGGATAAGATAATGTTAGCACTTAATGCAAAATATACACCTCATGATTGTCGTCATACTTGTGCTACTTTGATGGATAATGCAGAGGTGAATTATAATGCTAAACGTAAAATATTAGGTCATGCATGCAATGATGTTACAAATGGAGTTTATACACATAAAGATATTAGACAACTCCGCAAGGCAATTAATAAAATAAAATAAAATGATACTAATAAGATACGTATAAACCGAATTAAGCTTTAAAAATAAGCATTAGTTAGACTTTATTTGTGTTACTAATTGTTACTTGTAAAAACACTAAAAATAACATATTTCTAAAACTTAAAAATCCTATAACCACGCAAGTTACTGCTGTTATAGGATTTCTTTTTTAGTAAAAATTAGAGAAATATTTATTTTTAATATTATGTTTACAGCCTTTATTAAAATTTTACCTGTGGGAGAATTGCCAACTGTTACTCCTGAAGGAGCTATTGCTTTAAATGTATGGGCAAATGATACTGTGGCTATTGTTAATGGTGGACATACTGTTAGTGGTAGTTCTGATAGATTTGATTATAGAAAGCCAAGTATTTCAGGTACAGCTTCTTTTACTGGAAAACCCTTTGGAAGTAATCAAGCCCATAATAATATTCAACCTTATATTTCTTGCTACATTTGGAAACGTATTAGTTAACTGTGGGAGAAATGCCTGCTCATAGTCATACGGCTGCAACAAATACAACAGGCAACCATAATCACAACGCAACGGGTTGTAATGGTAGTTCTGGTCCAAATAATGGGCATTTTGGAGAAATCGGAAATAGAACAGATGGTAGTTATGCTGTAACAGAAAGTGCAGGAAATCACGCACATACTATAACAATAAATAATACAGGTAATGGTTCTGCACACAATAATTTACAGCCATATTTTGCTTGTTACTTTTGGAAAAGAGTAAGTTAAGCAGTACGTTCCCATATATAAATTGCTAAATAAGGTGGTAGATTATTATGTGCTTGATTTGAACCAGTACTGTTTATTGTTACAGTATGACTGTGTGAAGCATTAATTAAAAATCCTGTTTTATTATGGTCATTATTTGTACCACCATAATCATTACCTCTATTTTTAGATATTATCCCGCTAACACTAACTTCATCATAATTTATACCTATGCTGTTCGCATTGCCTGTTAGATTAGCTGTATTTGTGCTGGCACTATGACCATGAGAGGGCAATTCTCCCACAGTGAGTTGATGAGTTGCCTCCCCACCAGTACTTCCTGCATTATAGGTTGTTCCCCAAGAAGATTTACCTTGTGCTAATAACACACGACCAGCAGGCATTGCTTCCCACGTACCAAATCCAAACAATGTAGCTGGATTAGTGCTAACTGTAGATATATAAATACTTCCAACTGGATATATTTTTTTCATTGTATCTAGCATTGGAGCAAATTTTGCTATAGCATTTCTAACAAATCCACAAGTAGCAATTTGTGTATTATTCGTATCTACATTAGCAGTTGGAGCTGTTGGTGTTCCTGTTAATCCAGGGCTTGCTTTTGGTGCTAGTGTAGATAAATCTACACTAACAGCACTTGCAACACCATTATTTATATATACTGGCTTGGTAGCACTTCCCACTGTAGAAGTTCCTAATTTATTAGCAACACTTGAATTATTAGCATTATTAGCATTTTCTGCTGTAGTAGCTTTTGCTGCTAAATCCGCATTAGCTGCACTATCGGCTTTACCTTGAAGATTACCTATAAATTTAGTAGCGGTAATATTATAACCACTAGCATTTAAATTTCCTGTAACTGTTCCACCATTCTTATCTAATTTCTTATCAAATAATGTCTTATGTGCTTCACTATTCTCATTATGATTACTAATTAATTCTTCTGTGTTTGTTTCTATTCCCATAAACTCATCATATAAATATTTAAATTTTAAATCGTTTAATCTTTGAAGAGAATCAAACGATTGATATGATGGTGGAACATTCCCTAAATATCCCCAACCTTTTAAATAATTATCATCTGTCCAATCAATTTGAGAACTTGCCCCAGAAGCAAATATTTTTTGAAAATCCAATTCACTCATACTACATATCCTTTCTTAATTAAGTTATTACTAAATATTTCAGACAATGGAGCTTGACCAAATCCTTTAGCAAATTTTTGATTATAAAATCCAAAAACATTATCTTTATCAAAGTGTGTCATACTTTGACAACTAACTCCAGCAGGTCTAACTATTAAATCTAAAGCATTTGCAAATAGAATTTCATTTTTTGTTAATTTTCTACCAATACCAACAATAAATTTTGCATTATAAATGTCTTGTACTATAGCAATGTCCGTTTTAAAAATAAACTGTATAGATTTTATAGTGTCATTCATATAACATAAAGAATTATTTTTATTAACTTTAGCCCAAAGAATTAATCTATATTCTTCATCAGACAAAGATGTACTGGATAAATAAGGTTCGCTATATTCTCTAAAACGAGCTTGATTAAAACCAGTAGTATTAATTTGATTTTCAAATCCAAAAAAATTTATAGTAATAGCATTATTTATTAACCTGTTTCGGTCCACAATTTCTCCTATACCATCTAACTGTGCACCTTCACCTGTATCTATCCATCGCTTTTCTTTTAAATTATTAAAAGTATCATCTAATAACTGTAATTCATCTGAAATTGCACAAAAAATTGCTTGTAAAACTTTCGTATTAGAAAATTGTACAAGCAAATGGTTCATCATACTTTCATATCTATTCATTTATAATCACCTCTATTTGAGAGATGTCAAATGTTGCATTCTCATGAGCAGAAATCACAATATTATTATTGTTATATTCCTTAGGTGTTTCTCCTGTAGTAGCTTTTATATCTATATATGCTATAGCATTAATATTATTATAAATAGCACCTATAAATTTTTGTAATATAATATCTTCTCCAATATTTATTTTACTTGCTTCTTGTAAAATAATTTCTTTAATTTCATTTGGAGTATTTTCTCCCCATGTTTGTTCAGTATTTTTGGTAATAGTAATTTTAAGCCATATCTTAACTTGCTTAGGTCTATTAAAACGTATAAGATGACTAATCCCTTGATTATCCAATACTGTTTTTTCTATATCACCAAAAGTATTTATTCCTGGAGCTTTATAATTATATATTTCTTTTGCAATATCATCTTCACTGCCACCTTCAACAATTATTTCTATACTATGTGGTGGTCTATTTTCACTATCTACCGTATCACTATCATTTTCATATGCCAAGCAAGCAGTTACTCCAGCTACATTACTATATATATTAGCTTGTATTGCCTCCAACATTACAGAAGCTTTACTATACACCGAAGATGACCAACGTTGCCTAAGTTCTACATCCGTTTCTGCGTCCCTTCCAACTATATTTTTTATATTACTTACGCTATTCCAACCTGTAATAAATGTATTTATATTTTTTACACTACCTAATGTAGGATTTATACTTCCATATATATCTGACACAAAATAAATAGGACTACTTACATTTTTTATTATTAAATTAGTATTAATACTGAATATCTTAGTTTTGTCATTACTACTAATAGTAAGCAAATCATTACTTAAATTAAAATTTAAATTTTCTTTAGAAAATTGATTATATATATTTGTTAAAACATTTGATACATTATCAGATATTTTTGCAGTATAAGATTTTTGTTCTCCTTCTATTGTTATAAAATATGTTTTATCATTTTCTACATTATCTATAGTTAATTCAATTTTACTAGCATTATCTGAAGATATTTTACTTTCTTCTTTTATTGTATAAGTATTAGTATTTTCATCTTGAATTTGTAAATTAACAGGAAACCTAGTATTATTCAGACCTGTACATTCGCAAATTATAATAGTTTGTTCAGCTTGTATAGGTCTAATAGCACTTAAAGCTGCTGCATTTGATAATGATATACCAGTTGCTGTATGTGGATACATAGCAAAATAAACATTTTCAGCCAGTTCCCATAAATCCGCTAGTTCAAATGCATAAATCCCATGAATTTGACCAAATATAGAATTACTATCTGTTTGAATAGCTATTCCTAATTTATCTGCAACACGTTTATTTAAACTATCAATTATTTCTGGTAATCTTTTTCGTTTAAAACCTTCTTTTGTCAACCCATATTCAACTGTTGTTACCATATCCCAATATCACCTCATTTGTTATTAATCCATATTTTGTATTTATTTCATAGTTTATAGATAATTCTCTCCGTATCATTGAGAAATCTAAATTCATAGATGATATTTCCTTTACACCTTCAATATTCATTATCTTTTCAGAAAAAATTTGCTTTATATGATTTTTATTTGGATTTTTAACTAAAATATATTCTAAATAAGGTATTCCTTGTCTAGTATCTAAAAACCATTCATTCAACCAAAAACGCAGAGTAATTAGCACTTGTTGGGCTATTCGCTCTGCGTTATCTATTAATATTAAATCATTATTTTTTATTACTAAATCATTATTAGCTGTATTTAAAGCTATATCATAAGCCAATAAATCACCTTCTTTTATTGTGCCTCTCCTGTACTACCACCACCATTTTCAACATTTCCATGTGTATGATGGAGAAGACTTATACCATTTACTACTAAATCGCCATCAGCAAATTTAAAATCAGTACCATTCAATATACCACTAAAACCATTTTCAGTTATCTGAAGCATAGCCGAACCATTAAATAAACACACACTATTTGCATGTTTAATATTACTTTTTGTTGCATTTGTATATAATCCAGGTATACAAATTGCGTCATTTAACGAATGTTTTCTCAAATCATCAGAAGTATTGCTATTATTTACAAAATCATCCAATTGTTTTTCCGCAAAAATTATTAAACAGCCATCACCAGAAGATATAGGAAATGTAACTCCTGAATTACCTCCCATTCCTGTAGGAAATACTACCGGAACATTATAAATAATAGGATATGCAAACTCTCGATAATCTTCTGTTTTATAAGTTCCACTAGGTTGCACAATAGCTCTATTTATACTAGCGTCATATGAAATTATTTTTCCATTTAACGCAGTATGTATATTACTTATTTTCTCATCTACCCAATTATCTACTACATTACGAATTTCATTTGATGTTTGGCTCATATATAAGTCAACCTTTCAATCAAATCAATTTCACTATACCATTCATTAGAACTAATATCACCAGTATGACGAATAGCCTCTACTCTAAACCAACCTGTTATAAATTTACTTTCAACTTTTACAGCATCTCCAGGATTTATTGATGGTGATAATAAAGTTTTTATCTTCCAACCTGCTTGTTTTTCTGCACGGTCCTTATTCTCTTTTCTTTTTCTTTTGCGTTTTGGTGTTTCTTTATCAGTTTTATAATTAGATTTTACAATTCTTTCAGGGCTTCCAATTAGTCCACTATCCGCTGAAAAAACAATTCCTCTATTAGCAACTATTCCACCATCTAAAATTATTTGTAAAATATTATTTTGTATTGACCATGTACAGCCACTACCATAACATATTTCACTTAATGCTTCAGCACCTTTACCAATGAAAGAATATCCATTTTTAAAAGTACCAAAAGTCGCACCTTCTCCAAATACTATAGATAATCCCATATTTCTAGCAATAGCATTTATTATAGTATCACCAGGTGTATTAGGCGGAAAAGATATGCTCATAATGCTATCTCTAATGGCAACCTGTCCATCACTTAAATCAAATTTTGTAATTATATCTAATCCATTAATCTTAGAATATGCTTGTATTACATTTCCTATAAATAATTTTGTTACTCCACCATTGCCTTCATAACCTGCTAATATCTCACATTTTATATCAGGCTTTTCAATAGCTTTTCTTGTTGTATCACTTAAATTATAAATTTCTAAACTACTTTTATTCGTTTGTTTGGTTAAGTCTTTTTCTACAGTAAACTTAACTCTTAAGGTATTAGCAAATTCATAACCTATCTCAGGAAAAATAACTTTATACTGCCGTTTCCAAAAGCTCATTTAGTTCCTCCTTAGGTATATAAATCAATATTGCACTATTATTAATAAAATCTTTTCTAGTTATCACTTGTTTATTATTATTTACTACAGCTATTAATTCACCTTTTGGCAAGTCATGTCGTTTATATTGTGCTAATAAAGGAAAATTAGGAACAATTTTTATACTTCTTACTATATCAACATTATTACTATCTCTAATATCTATAGTCCAATCTTTACTGTTACCATTATATGCAAAATGTAATTTGTATACTTTATCATCTAAAGTAACTGTCTCCACAAAATCATTACTATCTGTAACAGAAATACTTACCACTATATCACTCCTTCTATAATAATGATGAAATTATTGTATTAATTGCTGTATTAACACTTACTTCTAAACCTGTTTGAATTTCTCCAGCAACACTATAATCAGCTTGTATAGTATTTACTTTTACTGTAGATGTATTTTGAATTGTTGTCATACCTGTACCTAAATTACTTTGTGTTGCTGTACCCCCATCTTTTTCAGTAGTACCTGCTTTGCCTTGAGCGTCATTATTAGCGTATTCTTCAGGAATATCTTCTGTTCTTTGTGTAACAATTTGTACATATTTAAATTCAAGTTCCATTTTATAACAAATACCATTTTTTACTGTTTTTGGTAATGGTGCTCGTACCATTACCATATTATTATAAATAGAATCTACAGTTTTTATAGTTATCGGTTCTCGATTTAAATATATTTTCATTAAAGAATTTGCTACATTTTGTAACCTATTATTATCAACAGTACCAAAACTAATTGGAGTAGGCGTAAATACTACCTGCATTTTTAAAGACATTGGTTTTCTTTGTACATGGTCAGCAATTATAGAACCATCTTCGACAGGGTTCTCTGTTACCTCACTATCAAAATTAGTTTCTGTTTCTAAAAGTACATCTACAGATAAATCTCCTATTTTAGCAGGTTCTGTTAATTTAGGCATAAGTGCAGGATATGTTTGTTGTTTATTCTTTTTTTCAGGCAATATACCTGGTATTTTTCCGATATACATAACAAAACCTCATTAATCGCCTGGATATAATGGTGGAAAATCTAATCCACTTACCACACTAACTGCTTCATCAGAATTTTTAACATTAAAGTTATTATTCATAGTATATTCATAACTAGCAGATGATACAGCATTACCTATACCATCTAAAACAGTATCTGCAAAACTTTGCAAACTATTCAATTTACTACTAGCCCATTCAATTTTATCTAATACCCAATTTTGAATAGCATTTGCTATCTGCTGCAATATACTTATTGCAAAAGAGCCTAAACCACTAAAGAAATTTTTAACTGAATTTATTGCATTTCCAAAAGCTGAAATAAATTGTCCAACTGCTATAAATGTTTCGGCAATGAAATTACCAAAAAACTGGGCTATGCTTGAGAAAAATAATGAAACTGCTTGTAAAGCATATATAAAAGCATTATATAAACTTTCTACAATTATGTTCTTAAGAATAATTAATTGTTCATAACACCATTGAATAGCCTGAATAACAAATCCAATAGCACCAGCTACTGCAATAAAACCACCATAAATATATGTTAGAATTATTACTCCAATATTAACAAGTAATTGAGCAAATTCCTGATTTTCTTCTATAAGATCTGCTATAAAATTTATTATTGAAGTAAAAATTTCTATTATAGACCCCAATATACTAGCTATAATAGCAAATCCTGTTGCAATAAGTGGTGCAATAGTTATAAAACTATTTTTTAGTAATGGTAATATATCTGAAGCTAATCTTGCTATTGCCTGCAAAAATGGCTCTATTGTTGGCAATAGTCCACTAAATATTTCTTGTAAAGCATTTTTAATTCCAAAAAATATATCATATATATCAAAATTATTTAATTCATTAGTGAATGGTTTAAAAGCTTCTACGATATCCATTACTATATCTTTTAAAGAAGAAAATCCTTCATATAGTGTAAATAAGATAGGATAGCTATCTTGAAATCTATCTAACCATTCCTGACTTCCATCATAATCATCCATTAAGGTAAACAAATCATTTACAATGTTAGAAATATACATAACATTATTAGACATAGATTTAGCAATAAAACTAAATACACCTGTTCCACGTTCTAATCGCTGTGTAAATCTATTCCAAAGATTTTCTATTTGTTGCAAAGACTGACCAATAGTCGTAGGCATTTTAGAAAATTCTTCATCCATTTTTGCACCAGCAGATAAGATAGCTCGCATTATATCTTCAGATTTTAGTTCACGCTCCGACCCCATTTCTTTTAATTCTCCAATATCTTTACCAAAGTATTCAGCAATTTTTTGCATTAGCGGTTGAGCATTTTCATTCAAAGAATTCAATTCATCTCCCATTAGAAAGCCACTACCTAGCGCTTGTCCTAATTGTAATATTGTAGATTGTGCTTCCGCTGTACTTGCTCCACCAATAGTTAAAGATTTAGATACAATATCTGTAGCACGCATAAAATCTTCTGTATTAAATCCATATTTTTTAGTGCCATTAGCAATTTTAAAATACAAATTTCCCATTTCTTTCATGCCTTGCCTATTTTGCTGTGATAACACATATAATCTATCTTCAATATTAAATCTTTCTTCATCTGTAGAAGTAATGGTTCTAAGTCTACCATCTAAATTCATCATCTCATCAGCAGATTTTTGTATTGCTTGTGTAAAAGCTATTATTCGGTCTATCGCAAAAGCAGCTATAATTGCTTGTCCAAGCATTCTTGCTCCATTTATCAAAGAATGCATACTACTTTGTAGACTTAAAATATTAGCTCTCGCTTGAGTTGTATCTGCATTTATTTTTAAATATTTACCATTAGAACCATGCCAACGCCCCAACTTATCTTGATATGCTCCCATTCTTCTAAGTTGTTCTGATGTATAAATGGCTTCTTTTCCTATTCCATTAATACTTATTCTGGTCTTATTTGCACTATTAGAAATTTTATTCCACGCATTACTACCTACATTAGCTATTTTCGATAATTTAGATTTTGTTTTATTTATACTATTATCTGCTTTATTTACACTATTTTTATCTAATTCATAAGCTATCTTAGCTATTAATTCTCGAACTACCATATTGTTTACCTCCTTTCTTTAATGATGGCATATTAGCATATTCAATATCTGACTTCATATCTAAAAAATGGTTAATTTCAACGATTTCAGCAAGACTTATTTTGCCATACTTTACATCTAAGAAATTAACCATTCCACTATCTATTGCTCTATAAATAAAAATTACATTTCCGAAGTATTCACTTGTTGTGCCAGGAATGATGGGAGTTTTATCTCTGCCAACGTTTTTTGGACACCAATCGGAACGCTGGAGAGCTGCGAAAAATCCAAATAATTTACCTTAAAAACTTTTATTGCTAAAACAATCATATCAATAATTCGACCTTCAAAAACTTCATTAATAGCTCCTTCATCAAGACGAATAAAATCTTTTTTCCCATTAGATTTTTCAATTTTTACTGCTACATATTTTTCATCTAATAATAATTTTAATGCTAATTCTAATTTATCACCGTCTATTGTATAAGCTAATTTTTCTAATCCATTACTTATAATTTGTAACATATCTCCTAAATTTTCAGTATCCATATCCCCATTATTTTCGGAAATACCTTTTAAGACGCCACCTAATGCAGGAGTAATAATTTTTTGTAACTCACCTAATACCCTAATAGCATAAAATGGTGGAAACTGTCTTACTGTAAATACATCATCACCAATTTTAACTTCTGTAAATTTACCACCAGTCCACATTATCAATCATTACCTCCAATCATTAGGTTTGCAACTTGTCCTGTATGAAATACCCATTCTTGAGCTTCAATTTTTCTACCTCTTTTATGTTCAGGAAAATTTGTAATCCATGCTTGATTGGCTTGAAATACTGTTGTTCCTGACAAATCTTTAATAGTTAATGGTAATATACCTCTGCCTGTAGAACGATCCAAATTATAAACGTTACTAAAATAATCATTTGTCTTAGATGTTGTAGCCAATGCAATGGTTACTTCATATGTTTGATTTGGGTCCATACTACGTCCAACACTGCCATCAGCACCGCTGTAAATTTGTGTTCCTTCTCCTAAAGGTTTAATTGTTACCATATCATCTTCTGCAAATCCGTCAACTTCTCTTGAACCATATACTATTACAAGCATTTTAGGATTATATGTTACTACTCCATCACTCAATTTATTTCACCTCTTATTGATTAGTTTTTTCAATTAAATTTTCATACGTAAGACTACCGCTTATATTTATAGCATGTATAGCACCAGCTAAACGTGCAGTAAATGTTACATCTTCTAATAATCTTTGTGCCTTAGTATTAGCAGAAATATTAGATGCTAATGGTACATTTATAACATACCCTTTATTTATATTTCCATCTTCGTCATATTCATCTGGAGTTATACCTCCTCGTTGCTGACCTAATTTTAAAGCTGAATTAATTTGTGCTTCAATTATTCCTATACCACCATCTGTAAATGGAATTTTATCTCTATTAATAAGCACATTAAAAACATTTACCATTATTTCTTCTTGTAACCAATCTCTAAAACGTATTACATCAATCCATTCGCCAGCAGATGTTTTCCCATTTTGAGTAATTGCTACATTTCTAAAGTTTTCAAAAGTATTGCCATTTTTATTAGTGATAGCAAGATACTCTGTTTCTGTTAAATTATCTGCTATTACACCTGCTAATTTTTTATTCGCCCATGTTTCACCACCAGGATTAATAGCAAAACATCTAGCAAATAATGCACATTCTGGAAAATCATCATCATTTGTGTGATATAACCAAAATGTTCTGTAATAATTATTACTCTTTAATAAACTACCAATATCTGTATCTATTTCACTATCCGTAGCCTCTTTTTCATTAACAACACAGCCAAATAACTTAGTATGTGTTTCGGTCCATTGTGCCAAAGCCAAAATATCTGATTTTTCTCTGCTAACTAAAGCAATTCCATAAAAATCATTATCACTAGCTACTATAGCTGCCATTGTCTCCGATAAGGTTTCAGTTGCAAGTATTGGTTCACATGATAAATTAGAGGATAAACTTACTGTAAAGGCTGTTCCTTTCTCTTTAGTTTCTAATTTTAATTTTTCTGATTCAGCTGTAACTGTAATTTCTTCATGAGCATTCATTAAAGTTTGCAAACCTTCTATAATAGTTGTCGCACTAGCTTCACTTGAACTAGAATACTCATAATCTTGTTTTCCTTTTTTAGTTTCTAATGTAATTTTATATTTTGTATTATCTTTTACATCAGATACAGAAATATTGATTTCATCTACTTGTCTACGTCCTATTTTTACAATATTAGGTCGTGGTATTTGTGAAAAAGCGTCTGCTGCTGCCAAATATAATTTATCTGTTGCCTTAAAACCATCTTCAAGCATACTATCTACATTTGTATAAGTAGTTACACGGCTTAATGTATTTAAATGCTCTCCAACAATCAATAATGTACTAAATCCTTCTTTACTTATTCCTGTAGTATTAAGACTAATTTGCACATTAACAATTCTATCTAAATTAGCCATTATATTTCCTCCGTTATTATTTCTATTGGTAATTCTTTACCTGTATTACCTGTAATTTTAACATTTGCAATATATCCTACATCATCTAAATAAGTAGGAGTAAATCTTATTATTATGTCTACACTTGCTCTAGTAGTAAAGTGTGTATTATTCAATAAGGCAGATACATCCTGAACTGAATTATAGTCAACAATAGCTATATTAGCTTTAAATAACCTATTTATAACTGATTGTTTATTTAATTTATCAATCAGTTTATATAACATAGTACATGCATTTCTGTTATTATCAGCAAATACTTGTATCTCACATGTTAATAATTTATGTCCAATTATATTATTAACTCCTGGCTGATTAGTACGTTCAAAACTAGATTGTACCTCATCTTTTATAGAAGCATATCTTATATAAGCAAAAGTATCTTTGGGTTTAGGTGCATTCTGATAAGCATAAATCACTTTATTTTTTTGTAAATCCAACAATTCTGCCACTAAATCGTGAAATAATAAATTCTGTTCATCATTCATCTGTTATCTCCTGTGCATAAGCTTTATAATGATTTATTAAACCATTCTGATAAGCATGACAAGCAATAATCTTATATTTTTCTCCCATATATAAAAGCACGTCAGCATTTTGTTCTGACGTGCTTTTATCTGTTAATAACTTAGTATCTGTATAAATTTTTACAGCATTATTTGTATTAGTTCCTTCAGGAAATATTTTAGTATATTCATCTAAAGATATAGGCTGTACTGTAGCCAGTATTTTTAATGTGTTACTATCATTTGTAATATATTTACCACTGTCATCATAGTACCCTTCTTTTCTTAAAATAACCACAGACCTTCTAAACGACACATAATCACTCCAATTTATGTTTAATACTTGCTCTCATGCGTCCAGTATCAATTAATGGCTTATTATCACCTTTAGCTCGTACAGTAGCAGGTGAAAGAGGTGTAAAATTTCCATCTGTAATTTTTTCTTGTATCATGCCAGCAACTTTTAAACCAATTAAATTTAATGCTTGTTCTGGAGTTTGCTTACCTTCAATTATTTTTGCCCCTAACTGTCCTGATAAATTAGCTATTTGAGATGAGTTATCGTCTAATGTGCTACGAATAAATGAGCGTTGTGGTATATGTTCTGCTCCATATTCATGAATACTGCCAATATATGCCATTGTATTTTTCCCATCAGCACTCATATCACCTTCTTGAATACCCACTTTTAATACTTTTTTATCAAGTGTTTTCATATTTTTTATAATCTTTTCCCAACCTAAATCAATATCTTTTACATTCATGGTTTTTTCCTCATAATCCCTAGAGGTTTACACATTTTTTGTAAATCTAAATATCTAATACCATAATAGGTTTTATTTAAAATACTTTCATTTTCCATATTATTTTGAGCATATGTTCTAGATAAATCTCCTTCTTTTTCACTTATTACTTTACCTGCAATAATAGAACTATCTAAGGCTCCATTCTCATTATTAGCTATATTATCTAAAGTAATATAATGTGCAATAAAAAAAGCAAGTGCTTTCTCATAGAACTTGCCAAAATATTTTTCAGATACGAAATCTGAATATAGTTCAATATATTCTTTTATTTGTTCATCATCTATATCTATTTTAGGAGCAATTACTCGTATTTTATTTATTACTTTATTTATTAATTCCTCACTCATCATTTTTAGTGGCTTCCTTTATTTTTTTTTCAGCCAATTCATTAATTCTTTTTGATTGTTCGAGAGATTTTTTTTCATCCAAGATTAAAATTTTCCCATTTGCGATTTTATTTACCATTTCAGGATAATTTTTTTTTAGTTTTTCTAGCTGTACCTTTTCAATTTTTATAGGATATCCTGGTTTTAATTTTAATTCACCGATATTTAAAATTCTAGCTTCTGTGTTTTGCAAATACATAATCTTACACTCCTACCGCTTTAGTAAAACAATATGGTCTAAATACAGTAACACCAATAACTTCGGAATGACATGGTACTGTAAAAGCTAAATTTTTAGCTTGTATTGGCATTTGTTCAAATCTATTTGGTATTTCCAAACGTATATAGTCTGGGTCAAAATAACCCACAATCATAATATCTTTTGCCCCTGTACTATCAGCGTTCTTTAATTCTCCAATTTTTTCCCAACGTTTAATTTCCGGATGATTTTCTTTAAGCATTGCTAATACAGTTTTTGTAGTTTGTCCGTCTGCTGTAGTATAAAGAGTACTAGACAATGTAGTATATGCACTTGGTGGCAGCAATACTGTATTAGGTTGTTCTGTATCATCTGTATTATCTTGAATTGTATTAATAAACTCATTCATATCTCGAAATTGTTTTTCTGCTGTTTTTGAACTTAATGCTGTTCCTGAGGCTTCGCCATCATTTTTTAATGTGTATTCAGATAAATTAGGATTATCTAAAAATCCAATGATACCATTATCTTTATCTCCAAACCATGCAATTTTATTAATTTTTACATCATTTGCTTTTCTAGCTGCACTTGCTTTCATTGTGCTAAGTGGAGTATTAGAAAATACTGCATGTTGTAAATCTCTAACAGAATACTGATATGCTATTCCTAATTGTTTTACTTTAACGCTAGTTTCTTCTACAAATATATCAGCAAGTGGTAAATCATCTGCTGGATTAGCAACTATTTTAGCCATACCAACCATATCATAAGTACGTTGTAATGCTGTAGTTGCACCTGCACTAACTTCTGTTTGCACTGGAAATACTGTAAATGCATTCAATTTTCCATGTGTTACTTCTAAAGTTTTAGCTCTAACTTGTGTAAGCATTCTAGCTGCAATAGCTGAATAATTAGCATCAAAATTTGGTATAGCGTGTGCTATTACATCTGAATCTAATCTCTCTACATTTAAAATATAATCTCTACTATTCATATTTACTACTCTCCTTGCTCTACAGTTACATTTCTAAGGCGTAAAAGTGCTAATTTACCACTTTCAGCACCTTTTATATATGTTGCTCCAACTACTGCTGTACCTGTTTTACCCCATTTATAAGTACTTGCCATAATACAAGCAACATCACCTGCGGTAACAGCTTCACCAACTTCAACATAAATATCACCTGTAGACATAATTGCTACACTATCACCTTGTTCATAATAAGGATTAGATGGTTCTTTATGATTATGAACAACTACTCCAATAACTTTACTTTCAGAACCACTATCTACTTTTTTTACTAAGTTTTCAGTTGTACCTAAAACTACAGCGTCTCCAGGATTTAATCCTTTTTCTTCTTCAACAGCATAGCTATCACAATTTCTAATAGCAGTATTAGCTATCATACCTGCAAAACCTTTATCTAGTTCTCTACTGTACCAACTCATTTTATTATTCTCCTTTATATGCATTTGCTTCTGCTTGTTTTAATTCTTCCATTTTCTTAATGTAATCAAAATCATCAAAATTCATTTTATTATCATTATCTCCATTAATAATTCTTCTTTTAGAAGCACTTGCACTATCTATATTAATTTGCTGTTCACTGCATACGTCAAACATACCATCAATATATTCTTCACTTTTATTATCAATATTAAAATCTCCATTAACTTTTTTTATTACAGCTATTTTAATATCTTTATTACTTAAGGTATCAATTTTATCTAAATTATATTGCTTAGCAATGTCAAGCATTTTAACACGTTCTTTTACTGCTTCATCAAAGTTAACACTTTTATTAGCTTTTTCATCTGCTAAATCTTTTTCTAATTTATCAACTTTTACTTTCATTGCGTCATATTTTCCTTGCAATGCGTCAAAATTAGCTTTTTCCTTTGTCTTATTTGCTTTCAATGTTTCAAGTTCAATTTTTACTTCTTCTGCACATTCATATTCTAAGCCATTATCAAGTCTAACTTTTGCCATATGTTTTTTATCCTCACTTTCAATTATTTGGTCACCATCCATATTAAGACGAGCATTGCCTGCTCTACCTTTTTGCACAACTGCAAGATGATTGTACCTAATATTTCTTTGTATTGCGTCATAATGTTTACCATCAGGCGTAATACCTGGTGTTTCATCCAAGTCTAATGTATAACCACAAGATAATTCTCTATGTGGTGTATCTAAATTATATAAAGTAATATCTGCTCTAATATTATCTCCATCTTGTTCACCACCAGAAATTACAGTACCTAAAATCGGTATACTTTTTGAATTCTTATTATTAACCATAGCCACATGACCTAGTGTTATAGGCTTTCCTTTAATACTAGCTAAACTATCAGCATTAAAAGCTTCCTCAGGTGGTCTATATTCAATTCTTTCTGAACCATCTGCATTCTGATAGCGAAGAATACCTGTTCTGCCGATTATTGGTTTGTCAATAATAAATCCTTCATCTGTTTTTGTAGCTTTAAAAGTAAATCTATCATATCTTTGCATATTTTCACCTCCTTCCTAAGTAATAGCAACACCATTTATATTATTTAAATCTATAACTGGAATAGCCACACAACGACAGCGAATAGCCATTCCTGGATGTCCATCTATAGGTGGCTTATCCCATCTATATTTTTTCCCATTTCTAGCTTTATGCATTGGTCTAACTCTACTATCTCCAGCAGTACGCCAAATATATTCTTTTATACCAGCTTTAACTTGTCGCATTCTAGTAATTTGACCATTTAATTTCCCTATTTGGTCAACAGCTATTAATATTGCTCGCTTTTCTGTTATTCCAGTTATCTTTTTTATGCTATTAGCTAAATTTTTTGTTAACATACCATTTTGTATAGCTTCTAATATTATTTGCTTTACTTTATCAAAAAATTGTGTTTCAACCGAAGTTATTAAATTTACATTGTCATCAACCCATAAATTCATCAATTCTTGTAAATTGGGTTCTCCTGTAAAAATATCTACACCTATTTTAGATTTAAACGATTTATCTAATTCATTTTTAGTAAACCTACTTATATTTAAAAACATCTGTTCTATTTTTCTAGTTATAAAGTCTTTTGCTATTAAAACATAATAATTTTGTTTTATTTTATCCATCACATCGTTAAATGTATCGCTCAAACCATCTAAACGATTTTGATTTATAAATGTTTTAATATTATCAAGCGCTAATACAACAGATTTTTTTAATATTTTTACTAAATTAACCAATTGCTTTTTATATTCTCTTTCATATTGATACGGATATCTACATTCATATTGCCTTTTATTCAATAACATCACGTCCTACATTATCTAGTGTTCGGTCCAATTTAAAACCTTGTTCTTCTAAATAATTTCGCAACTCAACATTGTCTAAACCACCTATATTAACAAGTGAAGTTAATGCAGAAATATTTTTTTCTTTTGTTTCAGCTTTCATTTTATCTGTTTCAGCTTGCTCTTTTTCTGTTGGAATTGATAATGGATTAAATTTTAAAGACCAAGTATCCGGTAACTTTATTTGATAGTCTTTGCATTTAGATAAAAAATATATAAATTTACTAAGTTGAGGTTTTAAATCTCTACGTTGTAATTTTTGAACCATAGAATAATATTGTTCAAAATCACTATCTCCTGTAGCATTTTGACCACCTGGAGAACGACCAAACAAAATCGTTACAGGTATTTCACTTACAGCAGATAACATAGTTTGCGTTTTATCTAAAATATCTTTTACTCCACTTAAACTAATGCTTTTTATATCATAATCATCATCTTTATCTATAGCTAAGGTGTTTAAGATATTTCTGACCATATCTATATTTTGTAAATAAGTTCGTACTTCATCTTCTCCACCTTCTATAGATAACTTATTTAGTAATCCAGCTATTTTTAAAATGCCTTGTGCCATACGTTCCATAATATCAATAGCAAATTTATTACCTAAGTCATACTTTAGAATTAAAGTATCATAGATATTTTCTAATACCATACCGCCCCAACCATTACGTTCATTTCTCAAAATGTTAGGTACAGTTAATCCATTAAATATAATTAATCTAGAATAATGTATTTCAAAGTAAGCTCCTGTTGCTTCATCACTTATCAAATAGGTTTCAGTCTTTTTATAATTAGTACTATTAAAATCTTCATTCTGTTTTAATGGAATAACTTCTTTTGCGGAGTAAACTCGTATTTCTTCAATTCCATAAATATTATTTTCATCTAGTGGTTTTGTCAGATCTTCAGATAAATCTTTAAATACTGGAAAAATAACTGCACCACCATAACATCTATGCCAATATAAAGCAGTTGCGAATTTTTCTTCACAAGCTAAATCTTCATATAAAGAAAGGATTTTGCTTTCAGCTTCTGATACATCTATATCATCAGAAGTCTTTATACAAAATCCTGCTCTAAGTGCCTCATCTGCTGGGGATGTAATTATCTTTCTAAATATGCCATTTTCTATAAACAAATTTTCCGACATATTATAAGTTATAAACATTTTTCTTATAATGCCAGTATATCTACTAGGGTCATAACGTATCGTTCCAACTCCATTTACTATATTAATCATGCTATCTAGCCTTTTTATTTTTATCACCTACCTTAAAATACACTAAGATTTCTAACTTTAGTTAAATAATTAAATGCGTCTGAACTAGCGTCAACTAAATCATCATGAATACCATCAGGAAATGCACATAGTTCGTTTAAATACATTTTATTCCAATCTCCTCGCAACAAAAAAATATTTCCTTGTTGCCATTGTGCTGCAAATGGTTCTGCTCTATTAATCTTACTACCATTTATTCTTTCAATTTGAACATTAAACCCTGCAAGAAATCTAACATAGGAATGAGCCTGTTCTTTTCCTGCTTGACCTGGGTCTTGAGGAATATGAATATTATTACATCTATAATTTATTTTATCTTGCATAGCTATACGTCTAACAGCTTGCCTTACTCCATTTGCATTCAAACAACCAGTAAAGACATCTAAAATAATAAATTGCCCATTTTTTAAACGTGCCATCAAAACACCAGCCGTTTTATCTGGGCTTCTATTTGTTGGAGTTTCTTCTGTAGCTGCTAAATCCCACGCTCTACAAATAGCTACTATTTTATCTGGTATATTATTTACAACAGATATCTGATTATGTTTAAAATATAATCCACTTGCTGGTCTAATTTTCCAGTTTCCATTTAATAATTGTTCTTTAGTAACTGTATCTTGAGCTTTTAAATTCGCTAAATATCCTTTGTCATTTTCTAATAAAATCTTATTATCATATATTGATGAAGGAATAAATGTAAAGCTTTTTGGCTCAATATTATATTTTTCCAACAGCTCATCTGAATCATCAGACCATATTGGTTCATCATTTACAATTACAAAATAACGTATTTTACCACCACGAGATTGAATAGCATATCCTGTATCTTGGTCTATATACCATTTAATAAAATCTGCTACCCAACTATCAGGGTCAGGATTACAAGTAGCCCTTATATATGGTTTTATTCCCGCAATAGCTGAACGATTACGAGTAAGCATATAAGTAAATTGTTTCCAGCTAAAATGTGTAAGTTCTTCAAATTCAATCAAAGGAATTTGTGCCCCTTGATAATCATAAACAGTTTTGTCGTACTGAAGATGGTTCATTACAATTTTAGCACCGCTAGGAAATCTAAAATATCTATTAGGACTTCGTATATCTTTTGCTCCTAATGCTGTATACATCTCAAGAGCTGTATCCCATAGACCACCAGGAGTGGTAATTTGAGGAGATGTTCGTCTAAATATGATACAAGAAAAATTCTTATTATTTATGTGTCTTAATGGCTCTATTAGTGCAGCATAAGTTTTACCACCACCAGCAGCTCCACCATAAAAAACTATATCTGCTTTGCTAGATAAAAATTGTTCTTGTTTCCCTTTTTGTGGTTTTATAATCATTTTTAGTCCCTGCCATTATCTGGTATATATATTTGAATGGTATTTATAGGATTAGTTTCTTCATCAACTTTATTATCTTGATTTGAATTTATAAATGTAGCTTCTCCACGGCTTAAACGTTCTATTTTAACCGCAGTATCAAATAGACGAATAATTTCATTTGCATTTAGTTTAGATACATCTATTTTCTTTAATGCTTCTACTGCCTTTGCTTGCATAGACATTGCAATAGCGATATGACGTTTAGCCATCTTCTTACGTTCTCTTACAGCGGTTTTATATTCTATCTCCTGGAGTGATTTATCCCATGCTATACAACGTTCTTGCCAATTATATTTTTGTTTCCATTTGTCAACTAATTGCCTACTTTTTGACAACCTTTTAGCAAGCTGACAAATATTCCTATCTTCCATTTCTAAATAGGCTTTAAATGCAGAAAAAGCCTTTTCAGTTTCACCATCTTGTCTTTCCCATGGTCTTAAATTTTCATTTCCCATCACTCTCCCTCCAAATAAAAAAGGTAGGTTTCTAAACCTACCTATCTAATAAAACCTGCAAATGTTATTTTTTTTGGTTTCATATTGTATTTCTTAGCAATTTCCATGCTCCTATTATTAAATAATTTTATATATGGTTCAATATCTGTTTTTGCTTCTGCTCTTGTAATCAAACCTTTTTTGTATGCACATCTAGCTTCAAATGCTCTTTGTTTTATTATTTCTAACATATCATCATCTCCTTGTGCTTGATATGTTAAGGTAAGTACTATTAAATGTCCAGATCTTCATCTGATATTTCTAAAATATCTATATCCCCATATAAATCTCTTATTTTCTTCTGGTCTCCTTTATAAAAAACTAATACATTTTGATGTGTTTTACCTACTTTTCTACTTATTGAAAAACCTCTCCCCATTCTAATTGGTAAAGAACCTAATGTTGTTAATAAAATTATTTCATTATATAATTCCATTCCTGCATTATGAAATGCAGCTATAGTTTCTGATACAAAATTTCTATACATGCCAGTTTTTCTGTTTCTAATATCTCCAACAACAAAACATGCAAAACGATTATCTTTAAGCATATTAACACTATCAAATATTATTTTTCTATACATAGATAAAAAATCTTCATAAGTTTGATTACTTAAATCTTCTTTATCATCACTATATATTTCTAAGTCATAATAAGGCGGGCAACTAAATATAAAATCATACTCATCTTTTGCAAGCGAAGATATATTTAAGCTGTTTCCACATATCCATTTAGGTTTTATATCATCTGTGGATAATAATTCATCACCCTGATTTATATTAGCTTCTATCTGTTCTTTTCGTAAATCAACTCCTGTATATTGCCTATTCAATTTTGAAGCAATAATACCTCTTACACTACCACCTGCAAATGGGTCTAAAATCTTTGCTTTATCAAAACTAAACCAATAATACATTAACTCACATAAGACAGGGTCAAATACACTTAGTATCCCACCTGTATTAGTAAATTTTAATAAACTATCTTCTTTCATGTATCTATGCAAATAATTATCTGTAAACTCTGCAACTGATAATTTACGACCTATTTCCTTCTCACATTTCTCTTTATATTCATAAAATCTAGGTACTGAACCTGCTGCACTACCTGTCGTTTTAATATTTTCTCTTGATAAATCAGATTTAATGCCATACTTAAACCATGCTCTTTTTCTTTCTTGCCATTGTGCACATCTTGTATTTAATACAGATGTTGGTGTAAATAAAAATTTTTCACTAAGTGAAACTTTTTCTAATTCTGAATCACATACTATATCTTCATCTAAGTGTTCAACAATATCATTTATTTCTGACATATCAAAATCAAAAATATTCATATCAATACTATTAATATTAGCTAATTCTTCTTCTAATTTCTCATAATCCCAATCAGCTAATTCAGACACTTTATTATCTACCAAACGAAAAGCTCTTATTTGTTCTTCTGTTAAATCATCAGCTATAATACATGGTACTTTATCCATACCCAATTGTTTAGCAGCCTTCAATCTTGTATGACCAGCAACAATTATATTACTACTATCTATTATTATTGGGACTTTAAATCCAAATTGTTTAATACTGTTTGCTACTGGTTCAACAGCCTCATCATTCAGCCTAGGGTTATTTTCATATGGAACTATTTTATCTGTTGGTTTATAAATAATCTTAATGTCCATAACTACACTTCCTTTCCTTATTTTTAGGTATAAAAAAAGCACCTATTTAGGTGCTTAAATATCTTAGATATTTTTTTCAAAATTCCAATTTAGTATAGACGTTCTTAAAGCTTGAAAAACAGATGATTCAAGCTTTAAATTTTCTTTAGTATAAATGGATCCATCTTTATACTCTACATAAATAATAAAATTCTCATTATTTACATTAAAAGTAACCTTTAATTTCATATTAGGAAATACTCCTGACAATACCTCTACATTAAGTAATTTAAAATACATAAAATCACCTCAAATAAAAGATATTATAATTATATCATCAAATATAATTATATGTTATAATATTTTTCGTTGCCCTTCCTATACTGGTAACAGTTAGGAGGTGTCCATATGTCAAGATTTATCATGTTTTTAGAAGCTGTCATGGCAAGTATAGTTGCCTACTATATTTGCAAAGGGTTAGACATGCTTTTTTCGATTTTATGTGGCAACTAGCCTAGCTTCAGCGTTAGCTATATAACGCAAGAAACCCCATGAAGGTGCGAGCTTCATGGGGTTTTGCTGTCCATATGACAATTTATCATGTTTTGCCTATATTTAGTATAGCATATTACATAAATTTTGCAACATGAAGGCTATTATTCTAATATAAATTATAAAAATACATATTATTATTAAAATATATGGGTATATACCAATATTTATACAAGATAAACTTATAAAACAATAAAACCGCTAGTATTTTTACCAACGGTTTATCTTTTTCTTTAACAAGTATAACTATATCACAATTAAAGTATGAACTTCTATGAATTTTAGTGAACTTTAGTGAACTAATTTTTTATTTTTTTTGCAACAATGGATAATCCTTGAGAATGTAATGTATGCACCCATCTAAATGAACAATTAATAGAACAAGCAATTTCTTCCCATTTTCTAAGAGAAACATAACGTAAAATAAGTACATTCTTAATATTTTCGCTCATATTTATGTTGTTTAAAAAAGATTTTATTTCTATACGTTTATTTAGCCATTCTAATTTTAATCTTTCCATTTCTTCTTCCTGTTGTTCTAATTTAGATATAAAATCACTGGTATCATGTTTTATATTACTAAAACCTGTACGTTCTTTATATGAGGGAATTAACATAATAGATGTTGCACGTAATTCTTCTAAATCTGCATTACATCTTAAACATACTTGTTTAGCCTTATATACCTGTTGTAAATATTCTTTTGCTTCATCTATTTTAGTCATTATTTCTATACTCCTTTATTTCATATAAACACTAAAAGGATAGCCTTATTTTAGCTATCCTAATTAGTGGATTTATCCTATTAAAAATATTGCAGCTACTATTAAAGTAAACACAATGCCTGCAATTCCTAATATAGTAATATCTTTTTCGTAAAATTCATGCTCTGTCTTTAGTGGTATTCTTACCAACTTAGGTTCTTTATTATTCATATTGACCTTCTTTCATGACCTTTTTATCATTTGTCTCTCCATCACGAAAAACTACTTTTTCCATTTTTATACTAAAATGCTTCCATAAAAAATCATTACCACGTTTAAATACCTTCCTACAAATGGATTTAAAAAACTTTCTACGGTCCATTTTCTCAACAGCTTTTTTATATGTTGTATCTGCATATTGTCCATCATTTGTAAGAGGATTTATCCCTTCCTTTCTCATTCACTCACCAGCCTTTATATTTTTTACTACCTTTTTAGAAAATTCTTTTGCAAATTTATGTTTTAATGTACAGTTATTTTTATTACATGGTTTCTTATTAATCCAACACATATATCCCATGTCTGCCTCATAGTATCGTTGTTCACAAATATTACTCATTATCTTCCAAGTAACCTCTTTTTCTGTTTTTATCATTTACAAATTTAAATAAGTGTTTTATTTGTTCATCTGTAAAATTATGTTTTAGTAACGTAAGACAAGCTACAATTACATCACAAGTTTCTTCACCTATATGTTTTTTATCATTTTCATCTAAAACTGCACTTATTAATTCTTCATACTCTTCTTCAATTTTTAAACATTGACTTGATATCTCTGTTTTAAATTTAGTAGGTTTTAAATTGCAAATCATATTTATCTTTCTCCAACATATAATTTAGTCATCTTTGATAATAGCTTTAATAGCCAAATCTAATCCATTTTTAAGTGCTGGATTACTATTTATTTGTTCCATTGTATAGCCTAAATCATTCAGTGTATCTTCAACATCATACGTATAAGCAAATTCATGGTTGTACAATTCAAGCAAAAACATACTTTTTATAAATCCGCTTCCGTCCTTATCTTGTTCTATAGCTTCTTGCTTTTCTTTTCTATGTCTTTGTGTCAGATTTTTTAATTCTTCCTTATCTTTCTTTTTTATAAATCCGCCATAACCAATAGAACAAATATCTTCTCCATTCAATCCATATTCTTTTAATTTCTTTTCAAATTCTTCTTTACTAGAAGTAAATATATAGAAAATTTTGTCTTTAGCAAACGTATCATATTCCTCTTGATGTTTATTTTTCATTTCTTCATAAGTCATCATCTTTTATACCTCGTTCCTTTATTTTTCTATTTAATTGTTTTTTAAATTCTAATACTATCCAATCGAATTCAAGCATTTCTTCTTCAGCAAATCTTTCTAAATTTCTAAGTACATAATCCGCTTCTATACTTACTTTTTCTTCACATTCTTTTAAAAATATTTCTTCATCCATATCCATGACACTAAAATAAATTATTTTCTTCCTGAAGTTGTTTTATTATATATGGGTCTGTTTCAGTTGTAATATCTGTAATTAATGGAGTTACTGTTATCTCTACTCTAGGATTATATTTATCTAATCCTGCTATTTTTGTACCGTCCCAGCTTTTTATTATTCTGTCATCAGAAAGAAGCCATGTACAAGTAGTTTTCTTTTTACCATTTATAGTTTTCTGTTCATCAGATAAAATATCTGCTGTAGCTTGCATTAATCCCACAAGGTCAGGATAATGTGCTTTGTCCTGTAGATAATATTTACATGTTAGTTGTACTGGCATTGTATAATGTGGCAATCTATCAGGAGCATAAGATTTTATTAATTGTTTTTTGCAACTAATCTCATACTTTTTATAAGCCTTACTAGGTATAAGAGAAGGCATCTCTTTTTTCTTTCCTTTAATTTTTATCATTGTTGCACTATTTTTTTTAGTTGTTGGTTGACCTAATAAAATAAAAGAAAATGGTGTATTATTCATATCTTTAAAATCCCTTCTATATTGTCGATATCATGAAATAATCAAATTCGCCTGTAATTTTCCCACCATGTGATTTAACTATTCTCTGTTCATCTTTATTCCTAATTTTTATCAATCCATTATCTTGTCTATATTTAGCTATCTTCAATAGTTCATCTATTTTATCTGTATCATAGTAATAAGCTACAAGTGCATAATTATCTATTCCCGTTCTTTTTTTTTAATAAATCAATATCACTTCTTCGCTTTTGCAACATAGCATTTTTTTCATCATTTATTTTTTTCTGCTCTTTTTTTGCTATTTTATTTTCATTTTTAATGCTATTGAAATGCCATAACTCTTTATGTGTTTGATAATATCCCTTAAACCTGCATTTTTGTGAACAATATCTTGCTTTACCTGTTTTACTCTCAAACTCTTTACCACAGATACATATCTTTTTCATAGTTATACCGCCTTTTGACCTAATACTATTTGCTTATGTTCACCTATGAATGTTAATAAACTCTTATTTTTAGGAGTATTATCTATAATCTGCAATGTTACTTTATTTTCATATTGGTCATTAGTACGTTTTACAATGCGGTTATATACTTTCATAAATCTATCAGCAACGTTATAATCTCCACCACAAATATTCCTAGAACCAATTATTTTTATAGTTTCTTCAATTGCTGGGTGCGACCATTTTTGATTAGGTTTGTAAAAATCTATTTTACTTCGTACTTCTTGCCATGCTTCATAATCACTAGGAGCATTAATTTTATTTTCTCCGTTCACTATTTCCTTTACTGTGTTTATTATTTCGCCTGGCAATGGTACGGTTGGTATCTTCTTATCTCGAAGTATTTTTAATACTGCTTGTTGTCCTAATTCAAAAGAAATATCAGGCATTATAATTGCCCATGCTTTCGCTGTGGCACTTAAATCTTTATCTTGTATATTTGGCATTGTTGCTACAACATAACTTAAAAGAGTAGCTGCTTCTTTTACATTCATCTTTCTTCACCCTTCCATAAGAGCCATTAAACTATCTACAGCTTTATTAACTTTAGGCTTATTTTCTTGTTTTAATTTTAACGGCGGTTTCTTGCCATATTTTGCCCAACTTCGTAAAATCCCTCTAGCATATTTCATGAAAGCCACATCTTTGAGATGACTCATGTTTATCTGGGTTTCTTGCATTGCCCTTAATGTATCATCTTTCCCATGTACTTCTACACAATCCGATAAAACCATAAGAGCATTAGGACTTAAATCAATTGCTACGTTATTTTTATAAAAGTCGATAGCCTCACGTGCGTGCGTATATAAAAAATATATATTATTCTCTATATCTCTATTACTCTTATTAGGGTTTTGTTTTAGGTTTGGTATTGGGTTTGTATTTAGGTTTTGAGTTAGGTTTGATTTTAGGTTTGTATTTTCTGTTATGAGGTCGTAAGAGTTCGCATTATTATTGAGTTCTTGGGTTTCATTTAGGTTTTGTTTTAGGTTTATATTTGGGTTTGGTTTTGGGTTTTGGATTAGGTTTTGATTTAGGTTTGATGTTACATTTTCAACATAATTTTTTATTAGAGCATATGTTGAGCTTTTACCTCGTGTCTTACTGGGAATATATTCTATCAATCCTGCTTCAATAAGTTTTTTTCGTTTATCATTTAACTTACTATAATTTTTCAAATTAGCTTCTATCATCAATGTATTATTATCTATATTAAATTGAGTAGGTCGCCTAAGATAATTCCATTTGTCCCATAATACCCAATATAAAATCTGGGTATCGTTATCTAATTTACTAGCATAATTAGAACGAAAAGAAATTATTAAAGATAAAGGTTTTAATTCCATATTTTTTACCTCGTGGATAGGTGCTTGTCTTTATGGCAAGCACCTATTCCTATTTATTGTGCCACTGTTGGCATTTGTACAACATTATTTGGTGCTGATATATCAACTACAGATACATCATCTGTTACTGTTTCAGCTTCAGTATCTTCTCCAAATAAGGAAATTTGATTTCTCTTACCATCTAAATACTTGCGTGCTTCTTGTTCAAATGCCCAAAGAGCGTCAACCGCTTCTTGATTAAAAAACCCAGCTTGACTTGCTTCTACCTCATCAGAAGGACATTTCATAAGAGGTGTATTTACTACTATCTCTCTATCAGCAGAAGGCACATAAAACATACTAGAAATAACTGCTGACATTGTTTTATCTTCTGCATACTTGAAACTTACCGCATAAGGTTTTATACGTTTTATCAATAATGCTCCTAATCCTAAAATATTTAATGTTGGTTTAGTTAAATTTTTTAATGCTGTAAAAAATTCTGGTGCAGGTTCATCATTAAATATAGATGTATGATATGATGGCTTTTTATTTTCATTTGTCCTCATATATTCAATAGTTAATTTACCGGAACTTTCCTGATATTTAATCTTATTAATAGTTACATTACTCATTTTGTTCTTACCTCCATATTCTTTTTAGTTAAATTATATTTTTTAGCAATTTCTTTAGTTAATTTAACGGACTCTACATGATATTTAGCATTAAAAGTATTACTACCTAATGTATGCCATTCTATATGATGTTTTCTGCATAATGGTAATACAGGAATACCAATTTGAAATACCTCTGTTCTATCTCTACCCATACCAATAGCAGATACATGATGTAATTCCGCTTTAGTGCCACATATACAGCACTTTTTATGAAGTAAACACATATAGATATATTTATTAATATCCTCACATAATTCACTTAATGGCTGTTTTGTTGGGATTTCATATTCTATGATGAAATCTATTAAATAAGTAATAAATTCCTTTGCAGTAGTCATATCGCAACTTGATAGCGAAAATATTTCCTTATTTAACGATTGCATTCGTTTTACTACAAATTCAGTTTTCATCAATCTCTTTACATATTCAGGAAGATATCCACTCCATTCAGCAATTTCTTTCATTAATGCATAAGCTTTTTTTCTTTGCTCATTACTGATATATCTACCATCATTAAGCCCAATATCAACCATACTATATTTACGAAAACAAGCCCTATCTATATTGGTATAAGGTGCTTTTATTAATAGTCCCTCTGGTGTAATATCTATGATTTTTCCATGTATTATCTCCATAATTAATACCTACTTTTCCATTTATTCTTATAAACTTGCATTAAATTCATGTTATTAAGATACTCAAAAAAGTTTTGTATTATAGGATAAATTGAAGGTGTTTCCTCTCTTGTATATTTTTCAGTCCAAACGTATTTTCCATTACTTACTAAATAAATAAATTCTTTTGCTTCAGGAATAAGCTCTAAATACATTGGGTGCTGTGGACTATCTATAAACTTGCCCACATTATATTTTGATGTATATTTGATATCATATATAACACCAGCTTTTAAAGCATCTAATCTTCCATACAAAACTAAATCCAATCCATTAACATTTATTGTTTTACTAGCTATATACTGAAATCTTCCACCTTGTATATAGTCTGCAATATTTATAGCAGCAGTTATTTCATCTGTAGATATATCAGTAATATTTTTAGGGTCAGTATACTCATACACTAATCTTTCAAAATCTATTCCACGCTGTATTGCTTCATTTGGTGGGCTATATATTTTATTAAGTGTATTGAGGAAGCTTTGGTGAGCTTCCTCTGTATAATCATCAATGCAATTAAATTGATACAAATAGGAATTAAGCAGACTTTGTGTCATCAGATACTTCATTAACAAATTCTCCCTTCAATTTGTTCCATTTAAAGCCTAATTCTTTTGTTTTATCGAACAATATAGATTTACATTCCTTTTCACTAGTCAATATATGTTTTTGATTATTTATTAAGTCTAAAACTTCCATTGCTTCACTTGGTGTTGTTATTGCTTCTGTTGCTTCTTTTATTGTATTAATTATTTTTTGATATGCTTTTTTCTCTTTTTCAGCATCTTTAGCTTCAGCTTTTATATTTTCATTTATCTGATGAAAAAGATTTGTTAAAAATCCATTTTGATTTCCATTTAATTCTGGTATTGTAAGAACACCATGTATACCATGTGTTCCTTTAGCATAATAACGTTCACAATTAGTAAAACCTATCGTTCTAACATTATTTTGCATTTCCATGAACCCACCTAAATCCATTGGTTGCCATACATTATCCTTTGTTTGTCCTTCTACTAAAATTCTAAGACGAGTATTATCTCCATCTTTTTCTTCTTTAGCATGAAATACTATTACTACATGTTTATTTAATTGGTAATAACAATAATCTATAAATCTTGCAAACTCTCTACCAACAGCTCCATATCCTTTTAAACTAAGAGAACCATCTCTTTGACCATTTTTAGCGTTTTGTTTTATTACATATGCCGACATCAATTTAATAAGTTGTCCGCCTGTATCTATTACAAGAGTTTCATAATCAATTAAATTAAGTGGTACCAAGTCCTCCAACAATTCTTCATAAGTATCAGGTTGAATAAAATCTGTTCTGTATCTTGCTTCTACCCTGTCAGTTCCTCTATCAACATCAATCAATAGTGGTTTAGGTGCAGACAAAGCAAGAGTTGTTTTCCCTATACCTGGATATCCTGCAATTAACAATCTAATTTTCTTATCAGTATTTATAATTTCACTTGCTTTTTTAATCATTTTTATTCCACCTTTACAAAATATGACAATTTATTTACTAAATCATTTCTTTTATATAAAAAGCTTATATAGTTTTTAGTATTTATTCTTTGTCTACTAGCCATTGTGATATTAGCAATACAATCATACTCACCAATAGCAAAAAAGTTTTTAGTTTTTATATAAAATCTTAAACCTGTTAATGATTCTCTAATATTTACTAATCTTACATATTTGATATTTAACTTAATACTTTTTAGAATTTCTAAAAATTTTTGTTTAACTTCTTCAGAAGTAAAATTATTAATTTTAGGAAATACAATTTTTTTGACCATTTTTCTTTCCTCTGTTATACTTAAATTGCAAATATTTTTTTATGTGGTTGCTTGTTTGACCTGTTGTCTTTCAAGCAACTTTTTTTATAAAATAATCACCTTTTAATAAATCTTTATAAGGATTTATATAATCACCTGCAATATCTTTTAAATATCCATCTTCATAATCTACTAAAACTAAGTCCTCATAATCATCATTACGTAATATTACCTCTTTACCTTGTTTACAAAACGAAATTGCTTCTTTTATTGTTAATCTATCCATTGTATACACCTCTTAAAATGGAAATACTTCTCCATTAGCTTTATAATGCCAATCTTTGCTATAACCTTCTTTTAGTAATAAACTATTTATTTCTAATAAGTTTTTAAGAACATCTTTGGCTTTGCATGGAAATAAATTTGTTTTCTTGCCTCGATTATTTTTTACAGTACGTATTCTCATTTTTTTCTTCTCCTTTTATTCTTTGAATAAATGCATAACATTGACGGTCATCAGCACATACTGGAACAGCAAGACCGCATATCAAATGCAATATATGCACCTGCCCTTTATTCAATTTTTTACCGCACCGCCAACTTTCATACTAAATCACCTTTGATTTTCCTTGAACAACTATTAAATTTGTATCGCACCATTTTCTATTCTCTTATTTTTTAAATACACCACGATATATAAGTTTTCTAATTGGTAATTCTATATATTCTCACCTCTCTTTCTTACTGGTGCGTACCAAGCACCATAGCAGAAATCACTTGCAAACCTCCCTGCCATAATAATTTTGTTAAGAAGATTATCGTTAAAGATTTGCCATTTTCTTTTTTATTTTTGTTATGTTAATAACCTTTCTGCTATGGCTTGCTACGCACCAATTTTTTCTAAACTAAGCACTACGAACCGACCTTTTTGATTTCTCTTATTCTTTAATTTTTATCGTGTTTGTGCTATAATATTTTTACAAAGAATTTAATTGTCATATGCTGGACTGTTTATTAAATGGTTCAGCTTTTTTATTTTTACAAAACTTTAATATCAAAATATCTTTTGTCATCAGCCTAAATGTATTCAATATTTGTTTATATTTAGGCTGTTCTTTTTTATCTATTTTTCCATCAGCACCAATTTCAATTAAATCATCTATACATTTATTAGATTTCTTTATATTAGCTATAAAACTTAAAACAGTTTCTGAAAAACTTTTATTTTCAATAGGTGCAAATAATTTTTGTCCTAGTCTAAAAGTCAATAAATACTGATATCCTATATATTCATTGCCATAAATCTCAACAATATCATTCATTTTATCTATAGTTGGTTTTATTTGATTAGCTTCGTATTTTGCCAATGTTCTAACACTTATATCTAATAATTCACTTGCTTGTTCTTGTGTATAACCTGCACTTTTTCGTGCTTTTATAAGTAGTAACCCGAAATCTTTTATCATGGTTTATTGCCTTTCTTTCATGAGAAAATATTTATATAATTATCTTATTTTTCTTTTTCTACCTCGCTTATTTATTCCATTCTCCAATTTTCCCAATAAATATGATGTCTTAAAATCTGTTACACCATCGGACTTATCCTCTAACCACTTTTCTAATTTAGGTCTATTAATTTTTAAATGTGAACCGATCCAACAACAAGGTAAATCGTATTGACCGTTCTTTGTTAATGCTCCTGCTACTCTAAAAAATTGAGCAGGTAACCCAAATAATTCAGTTGCCTCATCTGGAGTTAAAAGAATTTTTCGCCAGATTGGTATATTGATTTCCATAATTAACCCACGTCCTTATATTCTTTATAAAAACAAGTGTCTCCACATTCAGCAAACCAATTTACTATACCTTCATCAACTATATCTCCAACTTTGGCAAAGTCTTTAAATTCTAAATCACTTGTTCGCCAATTGTTCATAGTTTTAACATCATCAATATTATTAAATTCAGCCACAATCTTAAGCCCTTTTTTTATAACAATATGACCTTTATATTTCTTAGCAATTTCTTTAGCTTCTGCTAAAGTTTTTGCTTCTATACACCATGCAGTACCTTCATTTACTTGAAAAATTTTATAAACTTCTTCTTTGATAATTTCTTTTTTTATATCACTTATTTTTTCACCATTTAAGTAATAAATTTTTCCAGGTGTTTCATCATAGTTTCCATCATAATCTTCACTATAAACTTCTTGATAAGAAACAACTTCATAATTATTTTTCTTATAATCTTCAGCCGAAATTACTCTATCTACTATAATTTCTTCAACAGTAGCTGAATAAAATTTTCTATTAAATCTATATTTTTCAATAAAAGCTTTTGCTTTTTCTAATGAGTCCCATACTGTAGTATTTCCATCTACTTCGTCATAATCATGACCATATTTGAAAAAATATCGAGTTACTTCATAGAATTTATTAGATTTAAATTTTTTAGTTAACATATTTATTTTTCCTTTCTTTTTTCTAGCGTGTACCACGCACCCAACAATATTATTTACTTTTTAGGGGAAAGTAATTTTTGCCATTAGATTTTTTATTGCTGGGTCAGTGCTACACGCTAGTTAATTTAATTTACACATTTATTTACAATAAATCGGCTGGTTTACATTTCAATATTCTAGCTAATTTATATAAAGTTTTTCTTTTTGGGAAAGTTTTCCCACTTTCCCACTGAGCAACAGCTTCTCTTGTTATATTTAATTTTATAGCTAAATCTATTTGTCTAAGATTATTAGCTAATCTTAAAGATTTTATTTTATTCACTTTATCGCCTCCTGTTAATTTAATTTACACTTATATTATATGTAAGTTTATCTTACTTGTCAAGTATAAATGTAAATTTTATTTACACCTTTTCGTGTAAGTTTTTTTTACATATAATAATATATAAAGAAGGTGATTATATGAATATTATAGGTGAACGATTAAGACAATTACGCGAAAATAAACAATTATCCCAAGGTGAAGTTGCTAAATTAATAGGAGTGAGCCGTCCTGCATACGTTTTATATGAAACAGGAAGATCTAAGCCTCTAAGAAAAATAAAAGAATTATGTGCCTTATTTAATGTATCGGCGGATTATATTTTAGGCAATGATGTTGAACCTATAAATAAGAAAGAGATGGACAAAAAGAAGCCCGCAGACCTTGAAAAATTTCTAAATCAATCAGAAATAATGTTCGATGGAGAAGTAATGAAACTAAGTGAAGAAGACCGCCAAGAAATAAAAAATGCCTTAGAGTTTATATTTTATAAAGCCAAGAAGAAAAATAAACGCAAAAAGTAGGCGGTATAAATGTATAATTACAAGGTACGGGTAAGAAATTTAGTAAAAAAATGCGATACAAATAATCCGTTTGAAATTGCATGTTATATGAACATTGATGTACTACAATTAAAACTACCAAATACAATACGTGGCTTTTTAGTTAGAGTGTTGCGTAGAAAATTTATTGCACTCAACGCTAATCTGCCATATGAAGCACAAAAGATTGTTGTTTGTCATGAATTAGGACACGCAATCTTACATAAAGGATATGGATATTACCTACATGCAGATATGAGTTACTATGTACCAAGTCGTAGGGAAAAAGAAGCAAATCAATTTGCTATACATTTACTTTCCCATTCCAGTGACTTAGACGCTGATTTAATCACTAAAGTGATTTCAGAGAAAGACCCTGACCCTAGAGAAGTTCACAAAATTTTAAGTACGTTATTATAAGAGGTAATCAATTATGAGAAAAAAATCTATATTGTTATTTATAATAATATTCTCTTTGTTATCATCTATAGCTTTTGCAGAAGAAAATAACAGCCGTTGGTTCTGGATAAATTCTACAGATACTCGAACCGCATATATAGATAAAGAAACAATAACTTATGACCCCGCTAAGGATATGGTTGATTTATGGGAAATAATCAATATACCTGGAGAACAAAAATATATAAAAATAAAAGTAGCCATAGATTATAAAAGAAATATGTTAGCAGAAAAATCGACTTTCATTTATAACTATAATGATGATACACCTGTTCAAGACCCATATATAACAACAGCTTTTTGCCCTATTATTCCAGATACCATAGGAGAACTTTTACGAGATAGAGCCGCCGAGTTGACTGGTCGTGATGAAAAGTTAGCCGAATACAACAAACAACAACAAAATATCAAAGAACAAAAAGAAAAAGAGAAACAAGAGCAAGCTGAACAAAAAGAAAAAGCTATTGAAGAACAGAAAAAAGCTCATGAAGAAGCCATAAAGAAGGCTGAACGAAAAACTAATGTAAACACTGCTATTGGTATATTAGGTAGCTTGTTTTAAATATAAAGGTGTTTAATGTAGATTACTCTAATTATAATATTGCTGGTAAAACATTATCCAAGTCTTAGAATTAGGATATAAATTAAGGTGATGATTTTATTGAATATTTTATATGCTTTTATTGTCATTTTTTCTTTTATAGGTACTATCGGCTCATTCATAGCTATACCTATAGCACTCTATAAAAGGAAAACAAGTATAGCACCACGGGTTATTTTTGCATTTGTTATAAATCTATTTGTTTTAATTGTATCTTGTACGTTATTTCAACCGACTAAATAAAAATAACTAAATATAGAGGTGTATCATGTTACCTAGAAAAGAAAGGTATTTGTTAAGTTATTTTAACAATAAGATAGTAGGCTATGAATTACCAGAATATATGTTATCTGAATTAAGCAACTATAAAGAAATCCTAGATAAATTATTAAACGAAAACTATTTACGGGTATCTAATACAAAAGAAAGTATTTCTTATCTAACAATACCAGATTTAAAAAATATATTACAAACTAAGAAATTAAAATTATCTGGAAATAAATCTGATTTATTAGATAGGATATATGAGAACTTTTCTAATGATGAGCTGGAAAATTATGTAAAAAACAGACGGTATATTTTAACTGATTTAGGAATAAAAGAGTTAGAAAATTATCCTCCAGACGGATTTTATGAATCTCGTACATTTGATGCTGAACAAATTTTTGAAAATATATGTAATACCACAATAGATAATAATAAACTAAAAAGCAGAAAACCTAAAAAATGGTATCAGAAAAGTTGGGGCATTTTTTTATCACTTTTATTTTTATTTCCTTTTGGTGTATATGTATTATGGAGATATAGTTATTTTAATACTAAAACTAAAAAAATATTAACTGGTGTTTTTGCAGTAATCTTTCTAATCCTAGTATTTAACACTGAAAGCAATAAACAAGAAGCACCAAAAGAAAATATAACTAAAATTGAGCAAGAAGTACCAGTACAAGAAGAAAAGAAAAAAATTCCGCCACAAGTGCAAGCTATAATGGATAGTACAAACGTTGATGAAACACAAGCTGAGAAAATAGTAGATATTTTACATCAATGTGGAGCTAATAATTTCACAATTACAAAATCCGAAAATAGCAATGACGATAAAAATTATGAAATATCTTCCGACAGTAAAATATTAGCTTTAGCACTTTTAGCCAACAATGCAATAAGCAATATTACTTATGATGGTGAAGTATTATATAACGGTAAAACAAATGCAGTTGAACATACAATAAGTGATATAGACGCAAATAAACAAAAAGAAACAGTATCCCAATCTAATACAAATAGTAAAAAAGAAACATCTCGACCAGCAAGAACATATTCTGGACAGGGTCCCAATGGAGAAACAATAAAGGGAAATAATAATAAAGGTAAAAAAATATATCATGTTCCAGGTGGAGCATACTATGATAGAACAGACCCAGAAGAATGGTTTTTTACCGAAGAAGAAGCTCAAGCTGCTGGATACAGACCGTCAAAAAAATAAAATATATTATTACAATAATAAAGGCTATTAATCTAGCCTTTATTTATTACTATTTTTGTTCGGAAATATGAACTTAAGGTGTGATAATTTATGAAAAAACGTAAAGATGGACGATATCAATCTTCTGTAACTATAACTGACCCTTTAACTAATGAAAAAAAACGTATATATGTATATGGATATACTGAAGCTGAATTAATTAGAGAAAAAGAACGTGTTAAAAGAAATAATAACACTTCTTTTGATAACATAACTTTTAATTTATGGCTTGATGAATGGTTAAAAATAAGAAAAGAAGAAATAGCTCCTAGCACTTATTACAATTATGTATTTTTAATAAACAAATATATCTTACCAAATTTAAAAAATATTAACTTGAGTAAAATAACACCATCAACTATTAGAAATATATTACGAAATATAAGTGGTTCTAGAACTAAACAATACACATATGTTTTACTAAAAGCGATACTTGGACAAGCTTACAAAGATGATTTAATAAAAAAAAATCCTTGTATTGCAGTAAATCCTCCTAAATATAAGGCTAAAGAAAAACAAATTATAAGCGACTACGAATTTAAAAAATTATTACAATATGCAGAACTCCCTATTAGAAATTTATTTATTCTAGCTTATTATACAGGTATACGACGTGGTGAAATTTCTGCTCTTAAATGGGAAAATATAGATTGGGATACAAATACAATAAAAATAGTAACTGCTATAAAAATAGCTGCAAAAGGAAATTTAATAAGTACACCAAAAACAGAAAATAGTACACGTGAAATATTAGTATCTAAAAATGTAATTAATATTCTAAAGCAACAATTATTAATACAAAAAGAACGTTATCTAAAACATGGTGATAAGTTAACAAAAAACGACTTTATATTTACATCATTAAAGGATAAAAATTATAAGAAAATGCTAACACCAATGAATATAACCACTATTTTTAATAAAATAAAATCTTTAGCTGAAATAAAATCCAATATAACATTTCATTCATTTAGACATACACATGCAACTTGTTTAGTTGAAGCTAATTTACCAATAAAAGCTATTCAAGCTAGACTAGGACATGCTACAGCTGGATTTACACTAACAACTTATGCACACAATACATTAAAAATGCAAAAAGAGATTGTAGGATTTCTAGATAACAAAGCAAAATCAATGAGTAATTGACATCTTGCTGACATCTTAATTAATAATTTTATTTGCTATTATAAAAAGTTATACCTAGTTATTTTTTATAGAAAAAAATAACTAGGTATAATTATTGATGTCAAAAGGCTTTAAAAACACCTAAATTTACATTGTAAAAGACAAAAAATCAAAAATTTTTCTTCTGCCTATTGATTTTTTCTGTAAAATTGTTTATTATAAGAATTGTGAGTTAGCACTCACTTATAAAGAGTGCTAACAACTATAAATTAACTTAGTTATAAAATCTATTTACGCATAGGAGGAATATACAATGATTAAGCCATTAGGCGACAGAGTTGTTATTAAAGTTTCTGAAGGCGATATTAAAACTGCAAGTGGTATCGTTTTACCAGATACAGCAAAAGAAAAACCACAAGAAGGTACTGTTGTTGCAGTAAGTGACGGCAAATATGTAGAAGGCAAAAAAGTTGCTCTTGATGTAAAAGTAGGCGACAAAGTAATCTTCTCTAAATATGCTGGTACTGATGTAAAATTCGATGGTACTGATTATTTAATCGTTAGAGATAGCGATATCTTAGCTGTTGTTGAATAATTAACAGAAACTAATTAATTACAATTTTAATGTATAATCCTAGGAGGTTCTTTATAAATGGCTAAACAAGTATTATTTGGCGAAGAAGCTCGTCAAGCTCTTGGTAGAGGCGTTGATGCACTTGCTAACGCTGTTAAAGTTACACTTGGCCCAAAAGGCAGAAACGTTGTTTTAGATAAAAAATTCGGTGCTCCAACTATCACTAACGATGGTGTTACTATCGCTCGTGACATTGAACTTGAAGATCCATTCGAAAATATGGGCGCTCAGCTTGTAAAAGAAGTTGCTACAAAAACTAACGACATCGCTGGTGACGGTACAACTACTGCTACATTACTTGCTCAAGCTATGATTCGTGAAGGTATGAGAAACGTAGCTGCTGGTGCAAACCCAATGGTTCTCAAAAAAGGTATTGAAAAAGCTGTTGCTGCATTAGTTGAAGAAATCAAAGCAAAAGCTCGAAAAGTTGAAGGTAAAGAAGCTATCGCTCAAGTTGCTTCCGTATCTTCCGCTGATGAAGAAACTGGTGCATTAATCGCTGACGCTATGGAAAAAGTTGGTAAAGACGGTGTTATCACTGTTGAAGAATCCAAAGGTATGCAAACTAACCTTTCCGTTGTAGAAGGTATGCAATTTGACCGTGGATACATTTCTCCATACATGGTTACTGATACAGATAAAATGGAAGCTGTTATGGATGATCCTTTCATTCTTATCACTGACCGCAAAATCTCTGCAATCGCAGACATTCTCCCAATCCTTGAAAAAGTTGTAAAACAAGGTAAAGAACTCGTTATCATCGCTGAAGATATCGACGGTGAAGCTCTTGCTACTATCGTAGTTAACAAACTTCGTGGTACATTCAAAGCTCTTGCTGTTAAAGCTCCTGGTTTTGGTGATCGTCGTAAAGCTATGCTCGAAGATATCGCTATCTTAACTGGTGGTAATGTAATCAGTGAAGAACTTGGTCGTAAACTTGATAGCGTAGAACTTGAAGACCTCGGTCGTGCTCGTCAAGTACGTGCTTCCAAAGAAGAAACTACAATTGTTGACGGTTTTGGTGATAAAGCTGAAATCGCAGCTCGTGCTGAAATCATCAAAAAACAAATCGCTGAAACTTCTTCCGATTTCGATAAAGAAAAATTACAAGAACGTCTTGCTAAATTATCTGGTGGCGTAGCTGTAATTGAAATCGGTGCTGCTACAGAAGTTGAAATGAAAGATAAAAAACTCCGTATCGAAGATGCTTTAAATGCTACTCGTGCTGCTGTTGAAGAAGGTATCGTTGCTGGTGGTGGTACTACTTTCATCGATATTCAACCTGCTCTTGAAAACATTGAAGCTGAAGGCGATGTAAAAACTGGTGTTGAAATCGTAAAACGTGCTATTGAAGAACCAGTTCGTCAGATCGCAAACAATGCTGGTCTTGAAGGTTCTGTAGTTGTTGAACATGTAAAATCCGCTGGTGTAGGCGTTGGTTACAATGCTTTAGTTGGCGAATACATGGATATGATTGCTGCTGGTATCGTTGACCCTGCAAAAGTTACTCGTAGCGCATTACAAAATGCTGCAAGTATCGCTGCTATGGTTCTCACAACTGAAACAATCGTTGCTGATAAACCAGAAAAAGCTGATCCTGCTGCTATGGCTGGTGCTGGTATGGGCGGCGGAATGCCTGGTATGATGTAATTTAACATCTCATATTAAACAAAATTAAATAAACAAATTAAGCCTAGTGAAAATTCACTAGGCTTTTTCTTTTACACTATCACTATTATTTTTTATAATAAAATCTATAATAAAAAATTAAAATTCGAGGTGAATTTTTTATGATATTTTTATCTATGTTATTGCTAGGTACATTAATTGGTTTTGTTGGAGCAGGTGGCGCTGGTGTTACTATTACATTACTTACAGTTGGTTTTAACATTCCTATTCATATAGCATTAGGTGTTGCCTTATCTTCTATGGTTTTTACTATGATATCTGGTGTTGTAAGCCATTTACGTGAAAATGAAGTAGAACTAAAAACTGGTCTAATCATTGGTTTAGGCGGTGTAATTGGAGCTTTTGTTGGTGCTAAATTTTCCACATTCATACCCGAAAATATTTTAAGTATTTTTACTGCTTTGATGATTATTCTATCAGCTCTAATTTTGTATATAAAAGTATATCATAATGATTTATTAAATAAATATTTAAAAGTTCCAACTACATCATTAGCTGGCAAAAAATTTTATATCTATGGTATATTAGTCGGTTGTATTAATGGCTTTTTATCTGGTGCTTTTGGCATAGGAGCTGCTGCTTTTATTCAAATTAGTTTATTAATTATATTCGGTGTTCCACTTTTAAAATCCATCGGAACATGTATGTTGATTATTCTTCCTATTTCTGCTTCTGGTGGTCTAGGCTATCTCACTTCTGGAAATTTAGATTTCACTATTTTTCTACAAACAGTATTCGGATTAATGATAGGTGCTTTTATTGGTTCAAAATTTACACATCTAGCACCAAAACCAATCTTAAAATTTGCCATTGTCGCTATGCCAACAATCGGGGGCTTAATTCTTTTATTATTCCACTAAATAAATTCTGTAAATTTTATTATTTACCTATATGGATTTATCTGTGGTAATTTACAAGCAAATTCTTTTAAAAAATCTATCTTAAAATTTTCATTCCAATAAATAATACTATTTCCCTCAAATTCATCAACTTTACCTTCAAAAAGACACTTAAAATGCCAAACAACCATTGTTTTATTATCTTTATGCCAAAAATCTTTTATCTCCCATGATAATACCGTATTCTTTTTATTCCATTCATGAAACCAACGTTTTACTTCTAATAAATTCTCATACTTTACACCATAGCTCTCTATATATTTTATATTTTGTGAAAAAATATTCTCCATTCCTAAATCTTTTTTATAAATCCACATTTTAAACCACAAATTAATAATTTCTTCTTTTTGATACATAAAAAACTTCCTTTCAAGGTAAAAATTATTGACTTAGAGTTTACTTCAAATGCTATTATATTCTTAAGTATAAAACTTAACAAGGACGTGATAATATGACTATTAAAGAAGTAAGTCAAAAATACGATCTCAGCCCCGATACTATTCGTTATTATGAACGTATTGGTTTAATTCCACCTGTACCACGCAAACCAAATGGTATTCGTGATTTTGACCAAGAATCATGTAATTGGATTGAATTCATAAAATGTATGCGTTCTGCTGGCGTTCAAATCGAAGCATTGATTGATTATGTTCACCTCTTTTATCAAGAAAACACAGCAGAAGCTCGCAAAGCTATTTTAGTAGAACAACGTGATCGTCTCCAGAAACAAATTGATACCATGAATTTAGTTATTGAGCGCTTAAATAAAAAAGTAGACCGTTATGAAGAAATCATTATTCCTGCCGAAAAAAAATTATTAAGTGAATAAATTAAAATTAAATTATAAACAAATAAAAACATTGCTATTTCTTATCGTTTTAAGTTATAATTAACTATGTATTAAATTTATAAACAAAAGAAAGAGATGATTTATGGACCCCGATAGGAAACAACAAACTAATTTAAATGATGAAGATGATAACTTTATAACAGAATATAAACAAGAAGTTATCCACAAGCCATGGTCAAAAACTTTAAAATTATTAGTAGCAATTACAACCTTGATTTTAGCCGTTGTTGGCACACTAGCTTCTTTCAAAGCTGCAAGTCTAGGCAACCAGGTAGTAACTACTCAAAATGAAGCTTTTAACCACTGGTCAAACTATCAAGCAAAAACGATTAAGAAAACAACTTTAGAAACTGAACTTTATACTATTGAAATTGAACTTGCCAAACTCAAAGATACAGATAATGCTTTAAAAACTGAACTTTTAGCTAAAAAAGCTATCTATGAACAAGAAATTACTCAATATAAGCAAGAAGAAATCACTTTAACAGCTAAAGCTCAAGAAGCAGAACAACGTCATTTATTGACAAAAGAGATTTCTACTAACTTTGGTAATGCTTTAATCTTTTTGCAAATAGGTATTTTATTATCTTCATTGACTACACTTAGTAAAATAAAATATTATTGGTATATAGGTTCTATTTCCGGTATCATTGGATTTAGTATCTTTATCACTTCATATTATAGAAATTTAACTATGTAATTAAAAACCTCTTAGTATTATTATGCTAAGGGGTTTTATTTATGTTAAACTACAAATATACATAAATTTATCAGGAGTCTATCATGTCTATTACTTTCAATAAAAAACAACAACAAGTAATCAATGAATTAAATCAAAATATACTCTTAAGTGCAGGAGCTGGCACAGGCAAGACAAATGTACTTTCTTATCGTGTAGCTAATATTTTAAATAAAAATCGTGCCAATGCTGATGAAATTCTCTGCTTAACTTTCACTAATAAAGCTTGTCGAGAATTAAAAAATCGCATCACTTCGCAATTAGATTTTGAAACAGCAAATAAAATCACCATTCGCACCATTCATGGCTTTGCTTATCAAGTGATTACCACTACCGCCAAAAAAGCACAAACAATATTTAAAGAATTTGTCATCTTTGATGATGAAGACCAAAAGACGCTAATCAGACAAACTATCGCCAATTTTCCTAAAGCTAGAGCCTTAGATATTCAATATATCGTAAATTGCATTGAGCAATTAAAGCAAGAACGAGCTTTAAAACATATCTATACTGAAGATATTGAAGCCGATTATACTACTATTTATCATCAGCATTTGAAGTTCAACAAAACATTCAATCAACAACAAAGTGATAATTTAACGAAATTTTTTCAATTTGATGGTTTAAATATAATCATCAACTATGAATTGGCTTTACAACAAATGCACGGTTTAGATTACAAAGATTTAATCGCCAATGCTTATCGTTTATTTCAAGACGAAAATATATGCTCATCATGGCGAAAACGCTACAAATATATCATGATTGATGAAATGCAAGACACTAGTTCTTTTGAATATACTATGCTCGAAAATCTCTTTCCTGCTAATAATATCATGCTCTGTGGTGATGAATTTCAAACTATTTATGAATGGCGTGGCTCTAATCCTCAAAAAATCTTAACTGCCTTCACTGAAAAATATAACCCCTTAATTATTAATTTCAATGAAAATTATCGCTCTACAAAATTACTTTTAGAAATGGCATATAACACATTGATAAATCTTTTTTGCAAAGAAACTATCCTTCATTCCTATGCCAAAAATCTACTTTCAAAAAGCAGTGAACTTGGTCATAAAATAGAATTAAAACAAGCAAACTCCCTAGCTAACGAAGCCCAATGGATTTTTCAAAATATCGTAAATTTATTACCTCTAGTAAAAACACCTACACAAATAGCTATTTTAGTTCGTCAAAACAATTATCTACAAAACTTAACATTACATCTAAATTATCTAGCCAATATTTATAATCAAAAAAATCAAGAAGCTCCCATCAATTTCATTCAAATAGATAATATCCGCTTTTTCAAACGTCAAGAAATAAAAGATGTTCTATCCATTATGAAATATCTCATTAATCCTAATGATTATCTTAGCCTACAACGAATATTAATAAATTTAATCCCTAATATTGGTATTCGCACTATCAAACAAATATCTTCTGCTGAATATCTTCAAAATGGATTGCGTCTATCTGACTTTATCAATGCAAACTTCCAAAATCCAAACTACGAACCTTTTTCTGACTTGATTTCAGCTTATTTATCCAAGGACATCATAGTTTTTGATATTGAAGGTACGGGGACAGATATTTTTGCAGACAATATTATTCAATTATCCGCAATCAAAATTCGCAAAGGGAAAAAAATAGCTGAATTCAATCGCTATCTAAAATCAGATAAACCTGTTGGCGACTCTGAAAAAGTACATCATATTTCTGATGAATATTTACAAACTCATGGCGAAAATCCTAAACTTGTTCTTCAAGAATTTTGTCAATTTATCCAAGATGCCATCATCACAGGTCATAATATTCGCGGTTATGATATGGATATTCTCAATCAAAATCTATTAAAACATAACTTAAAACCTGTAGATTTCTCTAATATAAATTTTGATACCTTAGATTTAGTTCGTCGTTTTTATCCTAATCTGCCTAATCATAAACTTGAATTTCTGAGTAATCATTTTCAATTTGAAACAAAATCAAACCATAATTCTCTAGATGATGTTTTTGCTACAGGGGAATTATTGCACAAATTGCTCGAAGATAAAATTATTCCTACAGCTAAAAAACGCAGTGAATTAATCAATAAACAAAAAAATAAATTCATTCATGTAGCTCAAATTTTCCAAAAACTGCATAGTATTTTAAACGACAATCTACTTTTAGAAAATCTAATCACTCAAATCGTTAAAGAATTCGATTTAGTAAATATCTATAAAGCCAATGCAACTCAAGATGGAGCTGTTCGCTTAGAAAATATTCGCAATTTATTTAGATTAGCCAAAGCAGAGCTCAACTCACATCGAGGAACAAATGGCATCAAAGAATTATTACAATATGCTAGTTTATCTAATACAGATTTAGATGCTCTTACTTCTTCTCATCCTAAAATCCCTATTATAACTATTCATCAAGCCAAAGGCTTAGAATTTGATTATGAATTTTTAGCTGGCATGAATGATGACATTTTTCCATCATATTTCAGCACACGCAATGGCTCTATTACTGAAGAAGAAAAACGTCTTTTCTATGTAGCCATCACTCGTGCCAAAAACGCTTTATTTCTCTCTAGTTCAGGTAGACCTAGTCGTCTATTAAATTATATACCTGAACAATTCATCACCAAAATCAAATAAAAATGCTTACTCTCCATAAAGGCATAATATTTATGCCTTCTACTTTTAACAAAAATTTTATAAATTTTAAAATAATTTCATATACTTTTACTTATATAAGTGCTAAAATAAATATAATTTAATCTATCTACATTTTAGAATAAATTGTATATATTCTATTGGAGGTATCCGCTTATGAAAATACTAATTATCGGCGGTGTTGCAGCCGGAACGAAAGCTGCTGCAAAATTAAAACGAGAAAATCGTGATTTAGATATCACAATCATTGCTAAAGATGGTGATATTTCTTATGCTGGTTGCGGTTTGCCATATTATATCGGAGGATTTATCAAAGACCGCTCTAGTCTAATTGTTAATACTCCACAAAAATATGCTGCTATGACAGGTGTAAGCGTCTTAACTAATGTAGAAGCTATTACTGTGGATAATAATAATCATACTGTTATTGCTAAAAATTTAATCACTAATGAAGAAGCTTCTTATGCTTATGATAAATTAATTATTGCTACTGGTGCTTCACCTATCACTCCACCTATTGAAGGTGTAAAAAAACAAGGTGTATTTTCTTTGCGCCTTCCTAATGACGCTGTAAATATAAGAGATTATGTTACTAATAATCAAGTAAAAAAAGCTGTTATTGTTGGTGGTGGCTTTATCGGTCTTGAAGTTGCTGAAAATCTTCTAGCTCAAAAAGTTGATGTAACAGTTATCGATTTTGCTCCGCAAATCATGCCTAATGTTATTGACCCAGAAATTGCTAGTTATGTACAAAAACATTTACAAAAACATGGTATTCGCGTATTAACTGGCGTTGCTGCTCAAGAAGTTTTAGGTGATGATAAAGTTTCTGCACTCAAAACCTCCGCTGGTGAATTAAGTGCAGATTTAGTAATCTTATCTGTTGGAATTAGACCAAATACTGCCTTTTTAAATGATACAGGTATGGAAATGTTCAAAGGAACTATTCTTGTAAATGAACAATTACAAACAAATTTACCTGATATCTACGCTATTGGCGATTGTGCTATGGTTTCCAACAGAATGACACATTCTGCTCAATGGTCTCCAATGGGTTCTAGTGCCAACTTAGAAGGCAGACTCTTAGCTCAAATTTTAAATAATACACCTAAAAATTATCCTGGCGTATTAGGCACAGGTATTGTAAAACTTCCAGAACTAAACTGTGCAAGAACAGGTCTTAGTGAAAAAGTTGCTCGTGATGCTGGTTACGATGTAGAAACTGTAATGGCAGTCGTTGATGATAAAGCTCATTATTATCCAGATGCAAGCTCTTTCATCACCAAATTAATCGTAGATAAATCCACACATAAAATCTTAGGTTTCCAAGCACTTGGAAGCGGTGCTGTAGACAAAATGGTGGATATCGCTGTAACAGCTATTTCCTTAGATGCTACTATTAAACAATGCGAATGCATGGATTTCTGTTATGCTCCTCCATTCTCCACAGCTATTCATCCATTTGTACAAACAATTCATATTATGCAAAATAAATTAAGCAATAAATTAATCAGTATCACTCCTGCTGAATATCTAGCTGGCAAAGCAAAAGATTATCGTGTAATTGATGCTGGTTTAGCTCCTAGTATTCGTGGTGCTAAATATGTAGATTTGGCAAAAGTAAATGCACCTATAGAAGGTATCAGCAAAGACGAAAAACTTCTTTTAGTATGTGCTAAAGGTAAACGTGCATATTTCTTACAAAATCGCTTAAGACATTTAGGTTATACAAATACACTTTCCCTTGAAGGTGGTCTTTTCTTCAATGATGTAAAAGTAAAAACTACATCTAAATTAACACCTGAAGAAATAAAAGCTGTAAAAGCTCTAGGTTTCCTTCAAGATAAAAATACAGAAGATAAATTCAATGGTCGTGTAATCACTAGAAATGGTAAAATTACAGCTCAAGAAAGCAAAGTTATAGCTGAAGCAGCAGATAAATTTGGCAGTGGCGAAATAACAATGACATCTCGATTAACTGTGGAAATTCAAGGCGTTCCATATGATAATATTGAACCATTGCGTGAATATCTAATGCAAAATGCAGGACTTGAAACAGGTGGTACAGGCTCAAAAGTTCGCCCTGTAGTTTCTTGCAAAGGTACTACTTGCCAATATGGCTTAATTGATACATTTGCTTTATCTGAAGAAATTCATCAACGTTTCTATAAAGGATATAGAGATGTAAAACTTCCTCATAAATTCAAAATCGCAGTTGGGGGCTGTCCTAATAACTGTGTAAAACCAAATCTAAATGATATTGGTATCATCGGTCAACGCGTTCCTCAAATTGATTATGCAAAATGTCATGGTTGTAAAATTTGCCAACCAATGAATAGATGCCCAATGAAAACATTAAATGTCGTAGATAAAAAAATAACTATTGATGAAAAACATTGCAATCATTGTGGTCTTTGCGTAAATAAATGCCCATTCCATTGCTTTGATACTTATACAGATGGCTATCGCGTTTATATCGGCGGTCGTTGGGGCAAACGCGTAAAAGAAGGTCAACCATTATCCAAAATCTTCACATCTAAAGAAGAAGTTTTAGCCATTGTCGAAAAAGCTATTCTTTTATTCCGTGAACAAGGTATCACTGGCGAACGTTTCTCCGATACAATTGATAGATTAGGTTTTGCTAATGTAGAAGCACAATTATTAGCAGATGACCTCTTATCTCGTAAGCAAGAAAACTTAAAAGCACAAAAACATTTAGTTGGTGGCGCTACTTGCTAAATAAAATTAATATTATTCTTTAACTTAAATAATGAACTGCACCCCAAAAGTTGGACACAAAACAACTTTTGGAGGTGCAGTTTTTTTATGACTAAATACTCAAATGAATTTAAAGTTAAAGCAATTAAAATGGTTTTAAAAGGAAATTCTATTTCTCATGTAGCTAAAATTCTAAACATGCCAGATATAGCTCCTCTTTGCAGATGGATATTTAAACAAAAAGTTATTGAATATAAATGGCTACATCATTTATCATTAAATCAAACAGCAGCCAAATTTTCCATTCCTAATACTGGTACAATTTCTACATGGGAAAAGTTGTATCATTCTTATGGCTTTTCTGGCTTACTTGCTAAGAAACGAGGTAGACCATCTATGAAAAAATCTAAATACAAAGTTAACAAACCTAAAAAAGAACTTTCTTATGTTGAAAAATTGGAACAAGAAGTTTATCAATTAAGGATGGAAAATGACCTATTAAAAAAGTGGCATGCCTTAATGAAGCAATGGGAAAAGGAAGGAAGACACTAGTTTTAGTAATTGCTAAATTAAGGAAAAAATATACTCTAAAAGCCCTATTAAACTATACAAAATTAGCTAAAAGCACATATTATGATGCATTAAAAAAATTATCTAGAGAAGATAAATATAAAGGATTAAAAACATTAATTCATAATATTTGTAATAAAAATCATGGAAGATATGGATATAGAAGAGTAACTATGCAGCTGCATAAACAAGGGATAAAAATCAATCATAAAGTAGTTATGAGATTGATGAAAGAAGAAAATTTAACATGCAAAGTAAGAGCAAAGAAATACAAATCGTATAGAGGGCAAGAAGGAAAAATAGCTAAAAATATATTAAATAGAAATTTCAAAGCAGAAAAACCAAACGAAAAATGGGCAACAGATGTAACAGAATTTGCATTATGTAATGAAAAAATATACTTATCACCAATAATAGATTTATATAACGGAGAAATAATAAGTTATAAAATATCGAAAAGACCAATACTAAAGCAAGTATTAGATATGGTAGAAGATGCAACAAGAAAGATAAAAAAAACAAAAGGGATAATTCTACACTCAGACCAAGGATGGCAGTATCAGAATAAAAAATATCAAAAATTATTAAAAGAAAAAGGCATTATCCAAAGCATGAGCCGAAAAGGCAATTGCTTAGATAATGCCGTAATAGAAAATTTCTTTGGTTTACTAAAAAGCGAATTATTCTATTTAAAAAAATTCAAATCCGTTGAAGATTTTATAAAAGAGTTAAAATCTTATATAAAATATTATAATACAAAACGGATAAAGATAAAACTAAAAGGACTTAGTCCTGTAGAATACAGAATTAAGTTTCAATTAGTAGCCTAATTAATATGTCCAATATTTTGGGTGCACATCAAAACAAGGAGATGCTTTTTTTATTCCCTCGGGAAAAATTTCTTATTACAAAGCTTCAGCTACTAATCCCTGGTGCTATACATGGATTAGTTTTTTAGGGATTAATTCTCAAAACTATATCTATCAAATGATGAAAAAAACTAATGATATTTACATCATTCACAATTTAGATATAACAAAATATAAAACACTAATTGATGAAATTATTAATCTTCAAGAAAATAATGTCATTCATTATATAAAAGCCAATAGCCTCTTATTTCTCATTCTCGCACAACTATTTGAGGATATTAATCTATCTGAAAGTCAAATGCAAACTAAATCTCTTGCTAATGATTTAAAATTTTATTTTGATGTCAACTATGCAGAAAAATTAATTCTAAAGGATATCGCTAAAAAATTTGGCATTCATCCTAATTATCTAACTCGCATATTCCACGAAAAATTTCATTTATCACCAAAACAATATATAATGCAACTAAAATAAAAAAAGCCCGTAGCCTTTTAATAACTACCGAGCTTTCTATTTCCATTATTGCTTCCTCATTAGGATTTGACGACCAATTAGCCTTTTCGCGTACTTTTAAGAAAGAATTTTCTATTTCACCTTCTATATATAAAAAATATTATGCAGAAAAATAATTTTCCACCTAAAAGTCTAGTAAATTCACTAGACTTTTTTATTTCATATCATTTTTATGTATCTCTCCCCATACACATAATCTATCTAAAATTTCCATGAGCGATTTTCCCCTATCTGATAAACTATACTCTACTTTAGGTGATATTTGTGGATATTCCTTTCGTATTATCAAGCTATCTTTTTCCAATTCTTTCAAAGATACTGCAAGTGTTTTATGTGAGATAGTCTTTATATATCTTTTTAATTCATTGTATCTGACAATATTAAATTCCATTAAACAGTATAAAATAACCATTTTATACTTGCCTCGTATTAATGATAAAGTATAACTAAAACCTGTATCTTCAAAATTGGCATTTTCAATATAATTTTTAAACATCAAAACTCTCCTTTTGGTTAGTATCTAACAAAAATGTGCGTACTTCAAGCAAATAATCTACACTGATATAATTATAAATATAAACATTGGAGGTGTAAATTTATGCATAAAAAAATCTGTATTTTAAATGGAAGTCCCAGAATAAATGGCAATACAAAAGAACTCATCAAATATTTTACTAAAGGAGCAGAAACTGTAGGTCATGAAGTTACTTGCTTTGATTTACAAAAAATGAATATTCATGGCTGTCTTGGTTGTTGTAATGGAAGTAAAAACGAAGACGCTCGCTCCTTGTGTACAAAAAGATGATATGTCGCAAATCTATCCTGTATACAAGACAGCAGACATCATAGTCTTAGCTTCTCCTATGTATTATTGGGGCATCACAGGTCAACTAAAATGTGCTTTTGATCGTTTATTCGTTATAGCCGAATTAAATCCAAATTATGAAAATCCACAAAAAGAATGTATTTTACTTATGGCTTCAGAAGGAAATACCTCTGATAATTTTGCACCAGTTAAAGCTTTTTATGAAGGATTAATATCTCATTTAGGTTGGAAAAATCTAGGCATTGTCTATGCTGGAGGAAATATGAATATTGGCGATATTTTAAATAAACCAGAGCAATTAAAACAAGCTGAAGATTTAGGAAAATCTATTTAATAATCATCTGATAAATAAAATACCAGCTATCATTTTAGCTGGTATTTTTAAATACTTTCAATTTGCATCAAAGCATTGATGATTTTATGCACTTCATATGGATTGGGATTTTCCTTAGCCAATACTTCTAATATATAATCTTTATCATAAATAAAATCACTAGAATAATTCAATAAATGAATAGCAAACTCATTTGCTTCACATTCATAACGAGCAGGAGAATAATATATTCCTTCATGTTGAAAAAAATAACCTGCATGCCAATGCATACGCACATGACCAAGTTCATGACAAATTACAATTTTTTGAGCTTCATAATTCAATTTATCATTCAATAAAATAGTCTTTTTTCGCAAAACACGCACCAATATTCCACGTATCTTTTCAGGAAGTGGCACATATAAAATATTTACATCTAATTCCTTTGCCAATGCAAATGGATCTGCTGTTTGATATTTATTAACTAAATTTTTCACTCTTAATTTTATATTTTTTCGCATAATTTATTTTTTCTTTCGTTTATTTCTTTCTTTTGCGTCCCAAAAAGCCATTTCTAGTGCTTCTTGTATCTGATTTTTTTCTTCTATATTCAACTTATATGTATTGCCATCAAATAAAACTTCTGCTTCTTTTAAAAATTTTTCCAAACCTTTATCCTTACCCATAAAATCACCGCCTAATATAATTTTTTATATTATTATATCATACTTATTTTTTTAATTATATAGTTTACAACTTGACAATTTTATTTTTTAGTTATAAACTATTAATTACTTTGCAAATACAAAAAGTTTTAAATAATAATATTAAATATATTATTTAATTATAAGGTGGTTTTATTTATGAATACAGTATTTTTACCTTCATATAGTGTAGGCAGTGATGTTTACAATCAAATTCCAAAAGTTTGTGGTGCTTATGGCAAAACAGCTGTAGTTATCGGTGGTAAAACAGCAATTTCTAAAGCTAAAGATGCTCTTTTAGCTGGAGTACATAATTCTAATATTGAAATAATCGATTTTATCTGGTACGGTGGCGACTCTACTTATGCTAATATAAAAAAACTTGCCCAAAATCCTCAATTTCAAAAAGCAGATATGGTTTTTGCTGTAGGCGGTGGTCGTGCTATTGATACTTGCAAAACTCTTTGCGATATGGAAAATAAGCCTGTTTTTTCTTTCCCAACAATAGCTTCTAACTGCTCTCCTGTAACAGCTGTTTGCGTAATTTATGATGATGAAACTCATGGCTTCAAAGAATTATATTTCCCTCAAAAAAGCCCTCTACATAGCTTTATTAATACAAAAATAATCACTGAAGCTCCTTATGAATATATCTGGGCTGGTATCGGTGATGCTTTATCCAAACAATATGAAACTGGCTTTTCCTCTCGTAATGATGAAATGAGCCATACAAATGCTTTAGGTGTACAAATCAGCAAAAATTGTTCTGATACTTTATTGCAATACGGTCTTGAAGCTTTGACTTCTGCTAAAAATCATCAAGTAAGTGAAGCTTTAGAACAAGTAGTATTAACTATAATCGTAAGTACAGGTCTTGTTTCAGTACTTGTTATAAATGATTACAATAGTTGTCTTGCTCACTCTATATATTATGGTTGCACTATGCTTCCTCAAGGAGAAAAACATCTTCACGGCGAACTTGTAAGTTATGGCGTACTTGTAATGTTACTTTTAGATAAACAACAAACTGAATTTGAAAAAGTTTATGCATTTAACCGCCAAGCTAAATTACCAACTTGTCTAAAAGATATTGAAATCAGTACTAAAGAAGAACTCGATATTGTATTAGATAAAGTAATGACCACAAATGATATTGTCCATGTACCATACAAAATCACTCGTGAAATGGTTTATGATGCTATCATGGATTTAGAAATTTATCATCAAGAACATTTAAATTAACAAAAAAGGCACTAATAAGTGCCTTTTATTTTTATCAAATATATTTTTTATTATTTTGCATCAATAATTTTATTATTAATTACATCATATTGAATTACATCATATACATTTGTTTTGCCATCTTGATGTACTTCTACTAATCCACTAAATTCTGCTATTTTAGTTCGCCAATTGAAAGAACATTTTTCTGCTTGAATAGTTATATCTGGTCTTTCTAAAATAGCATCGCCTTTTATAATTGCTGTTTTTAATTCATCAGAAGCATAGACACTGCCACCTTTAAATTTTATTTCTTCTTGAGGTTCTTCTACATATACATTGCCATTTGCCCATACTTCTTTAGTTACTAAATTGACACGAGCTTTATCTGCTCCTATAGTTCTTGTATCAGTCTTTACTAAGACATTTCCTTCAAGTACAAAACAACCTGAGGAAATATCAAAATACTTGCTATCAGATGTTACGGATACACTTGCACTAGATACTCCTACCATAGATAACATCAATACACAAACTAAAAACATTGATTTTATTAGAAGCTTTAATTTAATCATAAATTTTTTTCTCCTGTTTCTTTAAATATTCTGGTAATCTATCAAAAACCTTTAAAGCATTATGATAAAATACATCATCATAAGCCTTTTTAGGTATTATTGATTGTATTACTTTAATATACTCTTTCATATCCACTAAAGGCCAATCAGAGCCATACATCAATTTTTGATAATCATGTAAATAATTAAACCATGTTCTAAATATATTTAAATATGGTTTAAATTCTTTTATCTGTTTTTTAGCTTTAAATTTGCCTTCCATCAAACCTGACAAATCCATATATACATTTTTATTTTTAGCTACTACTTCTACTGCATCAGCCACCCATGGAGTTCCGCAATGAGCAATTACAAATTTCACCTTAGGGAAATCAACAGCCACTTCATCTATGATTAAAGGCTGTGAATATTTTAATTTTCCCATTGAATTTGCTGTATCGCCCATATGAAAAACCACTGGTACATAATATTTCTGTGCTAATTTATAAAAATCTCTATATTTCTTATCTGTAGCTAAATATGGTTGATATCCTGTATAAATCTTTAATCCAACTGTTGAATTTTCTTCTAATTTTTGCTTAAAACTATCTAATGTATCTTTAAGATTTTCCTTATTAATAGCCAATGCATTAATACCTAAACATTGTGCTAAAAAAGGCGGAAATTTTTCTTTTCCATGATATATTATCTGTGGATTACTAAGATTATTTTCTTCGCAAATATCCACACCCATACCAATACCTAAAACTATATTATTTTTCTTAAATTCATTTTGTACTTCTTCTAAGGTACATTTTAAACCAATATTTTCAGCTGTTTTATTAAATATCCCTTTAGCTGAAAAATGCATATGACAATCTATAATTTTATCCATCATATTTTCACCTCTTAAATCTATACCCTATCTAAACTCTATTATACAAATTATCTATCTTAAGCTCAATAAACTTACTCACCTAGTTTGATTAAATTATCATTAAAATTATTTATCAATGTAAAAACGCCTTAATCATAAGGCGTTTTCTTTTTCTACTTATTTATTTTTCAAAAGGATATTTCATATTCCATTGATTGCGTATTTTATCTAATATTTCCATGACGAAAATAGTTTCTTTATGTGGCATTGCTTCACATTCTAATTCATTTTTATCAATCGCTTTAGCACAAGCTAAAACTTCATATTCATATCCTGTTACTTGTTTTGGTATTTCTACTTCTTTGATTAAATTATGTTCTACATCATAAATTTTTATTGCTTCAGGATTATTGATATTAGTTACACAAATATAACCTTTTTCTCCATAAATAAAACCACATCTATCTGTTGGTGTCATTATAGAAGCATGAAGAACTGCCATTTTCCCATCATTCCAAGTGATTGTTATACTATCTGTCAAATCTACACCTTTATCTGACATCACAGCTTTTGCAAAAATATCTTTTATATCATTGCCAAATACCATCAAAGCAAAATTAACGGTATATACACCTACATCAAGCAAAGCACCGCCAGCAAGTTCTGGAGAAATCATACGTTTCACATCTTTAAGCGGATAACCTAAATTTGCCTGAATTGAATGTACTTGCCCTATAATGCCAGAAGCAATAACATCATTTATTAATTTTCGTGAAGGCATATATCTTGTCCAAATTGCTTCTGTGATAAGTACATTATTTTCTTTAGCTAAAGCTAATAAATCCTTTGTTTCTTCTGCATTTACAGTAAAAGGTTTTTCACACAAAACATTCTTTTTATTTTCTATACATAATTTAGCTATGCGATAATGCTCATTATGTGGTACGGCAATATAGACTAAATCAATATCTTTATCTTGAATTAATTCCATATAAGAACTATAAGCTTTTTCTATTTTATATTCATCTGCAAATGTTTTTGCCTTAATCAAAGTTCTTGAAGCTACTGCATAATTTTTTATATTTTCATCATTTAATCCATTCAAAGTTTTTGCCATCAAAGAAGCGATTAAACCTGTTCCTACAATACCAACTTTCATCTGTTTCATTAAATTAAAACTCCTTAAATATTATTCAAATTATTAGCATCTATATATTCATTATCAGCAAGCCATTTTAATTGATACGAACGACGAGCTGTCCATGCGATATCATTTATATATGAAGCATTAACTGCTGCACCTATGCCTGCTCCTATAATCGGCATTATCTGCATCAACTTACGTTTAGTCAAATTAATACCTAATTGTTTAGCGACTTTTTTGACTAAATTGCTCATTAAAACTTCTTCAATTATTTTCTTTTGTAAAAAATCTGATTTCAATGCCAATAATGCTTCCTTTTTCTCTTTCATATCATTAGCACCTGATACAGACAAAATATTCAACACAAATTCTTTATCTTCAGCTGATTTCACTTCATACCCATAACACATAGCAATTTTATGAATAGTTCTAAAAGCTAAAACTATAACAGCCCCCACATCAGCTACCATTGTTGCTGTACCGCCAAGCCCTGTAGCAAACCCTTCAGAACCAGCAAAACCTATCGCCCATTTATGCACATTACTAGCTAACTTATCAGATAGTGCCAAATCTTTATGACGCAATTCTTCGATAGTATCTACACCAGCATTTTTCAAAATATCATTTTTACTTGCTAATTTTTGACCAATATCATGGGCATGATATATTGCCTTTTCTACTACCACCTCTGGAATTACTTTTCTCGTAAATTTACTCATAGGTGAAAAAATCTTATTCATGCCAGTATTGACTACGCTGGGTTTTTGCTGTTCCCATTTACTGATTTCTACCAATTGTTTTTCTATATATTCATCATACATTAAGATACCCTCCTTATTCTCCACAACAAAATTAATTACAAAAAAAGATTAATTAATTTACCTTAGTAGGCATATTAATTAATCTTTTTCCTCTACTTCATATTTTTTTGCCAACTAATTAAATCCGCCAAAGTAATATTATCCACAACTTCACTTATAGCATCATATAATTTTTCCCAAAGAATTAATGTTGGACATCTATCTGCACGTGTACAATTATTGATATCATCATCAAGGCAAGCTACTGGGGCTAAACTTCCCTCTATCAAACGTAAAATCATGCCTACTGTATATTCTTCTGGTTTTTTAGTCAGTCGATATCCGCCCTGCGGTCCACGCAAGCTTTTTACAAATCCTGCCTTATTTAAACTAGATACTATTTGTTCCAGATACTTATCTGAAATCTGCTGTCGTTCAGCAATATCCTTTATTCGAACCGGTGTTTTTGCATCATTTAATGCGATATCTAACATCAATCGCAATGCATATCTACCTTTAGTTGATATTTTCATCGAGCTTCAATCCCACCTTACTATAAAATTAAATAAATCCTATCTAATTTATAGTATAGCATGAAATTTTTTTCAAAAAAACTATTTACTAAAAAATATTACTCTAAACTACTAGCTTCACCAGCAACAAAGCCCATAGAAAAAGCTGCTTGCAAATTATATCCGCCTGTAAAAGCGTCCACATCTACTACTTCGCCAACACAGTATAAATCTTTAATTAGTTTTGACTCCATAGTTTTAGGATTTATCTCTTTTGTAGAAATACCGCCAGCTGTTACAATAGCTTCGCTAAGTGGTCTTGTCTTTGTAACAGTCATCACCATATCTTGCAATAAGTCAACTAATCTTTCGCGTTCAGCCTTGCTTATTTGATTTACAAATTTATTTTCATCAATAAAAGCTAAATCAATCACTGTACTAATCATTTTGCTTGGCAATAAATCGCCTAAAGCATTTTTTATTTGTTTTCTACTATATTTTTCAAAATCTCTACAAATTCGTTTATCAAGCTGTTCTTTTGTCAAAGCAGGTTTAAGATTTAAAGATAATTCTACCAATTTCCCTTCTCTTAACCATTTAGCAATATCACGACTTAAAGTCAAAATAATTGGCCCACTTACACCAAAATGAGTGAATAACATTTCGCCAAACATTTCTTTTTTTACATCACCATCAACTAATACCTTTAAATTTACATTGCGAAGTGATAAACCTTGGAAATCTTTTACCCAATCTTCTTCACATTCTAAAGGTACAAGTGCTGGAAATAAATCTTCAATAGTATGCCCAATCTGTTTTGCCATGCGATAACCATCGCCTGTTGAGCCTGTTCCAGGGAAAGATGAGCCACCTGTAGCTAAAATAACAGCATCAGCTTCATATAATTTATCTTCTTCAGTGATTACACCTGTTACTTTATTATTATCTACTTTTAAAAATTTTACACTTTCATTTAACTTTATCTGTACAGCCAATCTATGCAATATCTTTTCAAAAGCATTTACAATATCAATTGCTTTATCACTTACAGGGAAAATTCGTCCACCGCGTTCTTCTTTTAATGGCACATCTAATTCTTCAAAAAAGCTTCTGATATCCCAATTAAAAAATTTGCTAAATACACTATATAAAAATCTACCATTACCAGGAATATTTTTTACAAACTCTTGCAATGGTGCTGTATTTGTTACATTACAACGACCTTTACCAGTGATTAATAATTTTTTACCCAAGCGATTATTTTTTTCCAATAACATCACTTCTGCACCATTTTGTGCAGCACTGACAGCCGCCATGAGTCCAGCAGCACCACCGCCAACAACAATAACTTTACGCATTATTTATCTCCTATTTTTTTACGCAAACGCAATAATTCAGTTTCAGTTAATTTTCTATATTCTCCACGTTTTAATTTACTCAAAGTAAGACCTGCAAAAGCTATGCGTTTTAAAGCTTTAACTTCATATCCTAAAGCCTTGAACATACGACGAACTTGACGATTTTTACCTTCATAAATAGTGATTTCCACACGAGATTCTTTCAAAGTTTTATTTATGGAATCTAAATATACATCAGCAGGTGCAGTCTTGCCATCTTCCAATTTCACACCATTTGCTAATTTATCCAAATCTTCCATATTAATAATGCCGTCTATTCTTGCCACATAAGTTTTGCCAATTTCATACTTAGGATGCAATAATTTATTCATAAATTCGCCATCATTTGTGAGTAATAATAAACCTTCTGTATTATAATCCAAACGACCAATAGGGAAAATTCTTTCCTCTACATCAGATAAAATATCTACAACTGTTTTTCTACCTTTTTCATCTTTTACACTAGAGATATACCCTTTTGGTTTATTAAGAATATAATAAACTTTTTTTGCTTCTACTTTAAGCATTTTTCCATTATAAGAAACTTTATCTTTCACTGGGTCAACTTTCGTACCTAATTCAGTAACAACTACCCCATTGACGCGAATTTTACCATCTGTAATTAATTTTTCTGCTCCACGACGAGAAGCAATTCCTGTACGAGCTAAAAATTTTTGTAATCTTTCTTGCAAAATAATTCTCCTTATATTTTATTATCTATATCAAATTATATCATATAATAAATATCATCTTTATGAAAAAAGAGTATGAATTTCTTATCATTCATACTCTTATATTTCTCATTTTATAATACTACCTTATGTGGTGCTATCTTATGTTCGCTAAATACATAACGACCTATACCAGCAAACTCTTTATCTTTATATAAACGAATAAATTTTTCTGTTATTTCTTCATCTTCTTTAACAGCAATTTGTTTACCTTGTTTAATCATTACTGCTTCTTCATCAGAAATAACATATTTTGGTAAATGCTTTATCGGAAAATCTATTGATAATAGCGCTATATGTGGTAATAAGCCTATTTCTTCTGTAGTAAATGCATCTTCTAATTTAAATGCTCCCACATGAGTGCGAATTAAGAAACTCATCACTGTAGGTATTCCTAAATATTTACCAATATCCATACATAAACTGCGAATATAAGTACCTTTAGAACAAACTACTTCAAAAATAAAACCATTTTGTGTCATCTCTTGAAATTTAATATCATGAATGACAACATCTCTTTCTGGCATTTCTACTTCTATATTTTTACGAGCCAAATTATACGCTTTTTCACCATTAATTCTAATAGCTGAATACATTGGTGGTTTTTGTTTTATTTCACCACGAAATGTTTCTAATGCCTCTTTTACTTTTTCATCTGTAGGCATAGTATAATTTTCCATCGTTTCAATGATTTTTCCTGTATCATCACCAGTATCAGTGCTCAGACCAAAAGTTACTTCTACTTTATAGGACTTATCTACATCGTCCATATACTCAAGCATTCTTGTAGCTTTTCCAAGTGCCACTGGCAAAACTCCAGCAGCAGCAGGGTCTAAAGTCCCAGCATGACCAATTTTTTTCAATCCATAAACTTTACGTAAATGAGATACAATATCATGTGAAGTTATTCCTGGTGCCTTCAAAACATTTACAAATCCATTAGGCATTTTCTTTATTCATTCCTTTGATAATAGCATTAAGTACGATATCTTTTGCTTCCATAAGATTTTTATATACAGTCGCACCCGCTGCACGAATATGACCGCCACCGCCAATAGATTGAGCAATCTCACTGACATTTACTGATTTTGAACGCATACTTACTCTAGTTACTTCATCATCAGCATATTTAATCATCACAGCTACATCTACACCACGAATATTTCTAGCAAAATTAACAAAGCCCTCTGTATTATCAGCAGACTCTTTTAAAGCCTTATCAATAATCATCAAAGCAATTTTGCCATCATGATACAACTCAATAGTATCTATAGCTCTTCCAGCTGCCTTTACACTAGAAAAAGAACGTTGGTAAAATATTTCAGAAATTTTATCTGGTTTTACACCAATTTCTAATAATTCCGCAGCAGCTTTTAATGTATAAGGTGTTGTATTGCTATAACAGAAAAATCCTGTATCAGAACAAAGACCTGTATAAATACATGTAGCTGCTTCTAAATTAAATTGCCAATTCATTTCTTTTATTAAACTATAGACAATTTGAGCTGTAGCTGCCGCTTTAGCATCAACATAGCAATAATCAGATACTTTTGTATTAGATATATGATGGTCTAAATTCAAAATAGGTGCTTTTACTACATCTTTTACTCTGCCGATACGGTCAACATCAACATCTAAAATCACAAGTAAATCACACTCTATAATCTCACCATCTTGAGGTTTTTGATATAAATCTAAACCTTCCATCATACCGAGATTATCTGGTAAATCATCATCTAATAAAATTTTTATATCTTTATTAGTTCCCTTTAGGGCATGATATAGCCCTAAAGTTGAACCAACATTATCACCATCAGGATTTACATGAGAAGATAACACTATTTTATTAGCTTTTTCAATTAATTCACCAGCTTGTTTTAGTGTTACTTCCATTATTTTTGCTCCTCATCTTTTTGCACTTTTATCAATAATTCTTGAATATGTGCACTATATTGAAGTGAAGTATCCATGAAAAATTTAATTTCTGGAATAAATTTTAAACGAATACGATGCGCTAATTCTCTGCGAATGAAACCTAAGGAAGAATTTAAGCCCTTCCATGTATCTTCGATTTGTTTATCACTGCCTAAAATACTTACATATAATTTAGCATTGTGTAAATCACTAGATACATCAACTTCTGTAATAGTTACAAAACCGATACGAGGGTCTTTCAATTCTCTCATGATGATTTCACTAGCTTCTTGTTTAATCAATTCTTGTACTTTTTCTATACGAACGCTTCCCATTAATATACTCCTTATTTCTGTGGAATTTCTTCCATATCATATACTTCAAGGATATCGCCTTCTTTAAAGTCACGATAATTATCAATAGTAATACCGCATTCATAACCAGTTGCTACTTCTTTTACATCATCTTTGAAACGACGTAAAGATTCAATCTGACCTTCGTATAATACAATATTATCACGAATAATACGGATTTTAGAGTTATTACATACTTTACCTTCAAGTACATAAGAACCAGCAACTAAAGCTTTGGAGAATTTCATAACTTGACGAATTTCTACTTTACCTTGAATTACTTCTTTATATTTAGGTGCAAGCATACCTTTCATAGCTGCCTGAATATCATCGATAGCTTCATAAATTACGCGATAAGTATGAATATCAATTTTTTCAGTATCAGCTAATTTACGTGCATTTGCATCTGGACGTACGTTAAATGCAATAATTAAAGCATTTGCTGCAGAAGCGAGCATTACGTCAGATTCAGTTACAGCACCAACGCCAGAGTGAACGATACTTACACGAACTTCGCTTTCATTTTTATTAAGACCTAAAAGTGAAGAAGATACTGCTTCTACAGAACCTTGAACGTCAGCTTTAATCAAGATATTTAATTCTTTGATATCGCCTTCGTTAATCTGATTGAATAAGTCATCTAAAGAAACTTTCTTAGAACGCATAAGTTCATTACGCTGTTTTTCAATACGTTTTTCAGCAATAGTTTTAGCAAGTTTTTCATCTAATGCTGCAAGTTCGTCCCCAGCTTCTGGAACATCAGCAAGACCTAAAATTTCTACTGGCATAGAAGGACCAGCTTTTTTAACTTTTTCACCACGGTCATTGATCATTGCACGAACTTTACCACAAGCAGTACCTGCAATAATAAAATCACCGATATGAAGTGTACCATTTTGTACAAGTACAGAAGCTACAGGGCCACGACCTTTATCAAGACGTGCTTCAATTACTACACCACGAGCTTCGCGATTAGCATTAGCTTTGAGTTCTTGTACTTCTGCTACTAATAAGATCATTTCTAAAAGGTCATTAATACCTTCTTTTTTCTTCGCGGAAACAGGTACCATGATTGTAGTACCGCCCCATTCTTCTGGAATGAGTTCATGTTCAGCAAGCTGTTGTTTTACATGGTCAGGATTTGCACCTGGTTTATCCATTTTATTGATAGCTACAACGATTGGCACTTTTGCTGCCTTAGCATGGTTGATAGCTTCTAAAGTCTGAGGCATAACACCATCATCAGCCGCAACTACAAGTACAGCTATATCTGTAACCTGAGCACCACGAGCACGCATAGCTGTGAAAGCTTCATGACCTGGTGTATCTAAAAATACAATTTTTTGACCATTACACATAACTTGATATGCACCGATATGCTGAGTGATGCCACCTGCTTCATTTGATGTTACAGATGTTTTACGAATAGCATCAAGTAAAGAAGTTTTACCATGGTCAACGTGTCCCATTACTGTTACAACAGGAGGACGAAGTGCTAAGTTTTTAGGGTCATCTTCAAATTCTGGGATTTCTGTTAAATCAACTTCAGGTGGAAGTTCTTCGACAGCAATACCAAATTCTTCTGCAATCAAAGAAGCTGTTTCAAAATCAAGTTCCTGATTAATTGTAGCCATTGTACCAAGTAACATTAATTTTTTGATAACATCTGTTACAGGGTATGTCATTTTACTAGCTAATTCTTTAACTGTAATTGTTTCGCCAACTTTAATATGTTTTGGACGAATGATTTCTTGTGGTTTATTTTCCACTACAGGCTTAGCATTTTTGCCTTTATTCTTTTTATTGCCAGCAAATTTATTATTAAAATTATTATTGTTGTTATTATTTTTCTTATTGTTATTGCGATTGTTGTTTTTATCGTTATTTTGTGGACGATTATTTTTATTGTTACGATTTTTATTATTAGCAGTATTATTTACTGGAGTATTTTTTGTTTTATGTTCATTTGTACTAGCATTATTTCTAGTATTATTGCGATTATTGTTCTGATGTGTATTATTCTGATTATTTTTGTTTTTATTATTGTTGTTATTATTATTTGCAGAATTATTATTTTTATGATTTACATTCTGCTGATTATTTTTTTTTACTGTTTGTTGTTTATTATTATCTTTATTATTCACGATACTAGCTATAACCTCACGTTCTTTCTCGCCAACCAAGTTTAGGTTGTTACTAACATTAATATTATTTTTATTTAAAATATCAATTATTTTTTTACTATCTAAAGAAAACTCTTTAGCTAGTTGATAAATTCTATATTTGGACATTAAGCCACCCCCAGGGTTTTCAATTATCCAATATCTTTAAAATGGCTTTCTTAAAGCCTTCATCACAAATCGCTATAGCTGCTCTATCAGTTTTCCCAATAGAATTTGCCATCTCATCTTTTGTAAGTTCTGTATATCTCAACAAAACTTTACTATTTTTTGCCATTTTTTCATATTTAGCTTTTGTCGCATCAGCAACATCATTTGCCAATAATATCAATTTAATATTATTTTTACTGCTTAAAGCTTTTTCAATGACAAATTCTCCAGATATAACTTTACCAGCACGACATGCAATGCTTACAATATTTATTAATTTAACTTTATTGTTCATCAAGTTTGGCAAATTCCTCTTTTAGCTGTTCATATACTGAATTATCTATCTGACATTTAAAAGATTTTTCTAAACGACGCTGTTTCACTGCTGTATTTAGACATTCAATATTCTTACAAATATAAGCACCACGTCCAGATTTCTTACCTGTGAAATCTACACTGAATTCACCTTCTGGACTTTTAACTATACGAATCATTTCACGTTTATTATGAGGTTCTTGACAGCCCACACATAAACGAACAGGAAGTTTTTTCATTACTTATCGCTCCCTATTTATTATTAATCTACAGAAAAAGATTCTTCACTTACAACATTAACCATGTTCATATCGTCTGAATCAAAGCCTTCTTCTGCAGCTTGAGTTTCGCTCTTAATGTCGATTTTCCAACCAGTGAGTTTTGCAGCCAATCTAGCGTTTTGTCCTTCTTTACCAATAGCTAAAGATAATTGATAATCTGGTACGATTACTCTAGACATTTTCTTTTCTTCATTTACTGCAACAGATACAACTTTTGCAGGGCTTAAAGAATTTGCTATATATTTTGCTGGGTCTTCATTCCATTTTACGATATCAATTTTTTCGCCACGAAGTTCATCTACTACAGCTTGAACACGTAAACCTTTTTGACCTACACAAGAACCAACTGGATCGATTTCTTCATTTGCAGAAAATACCGCTATTTTGGAACGCATACCTGGCTCACGAGCTACAGATTTAATTTCAACTGTACCTTCTTGAATTTCAGGTACTTCAAGTTCAAATAATCTTTTCAATAAGCCAGGATGTGTACGAGATACTAAAATCTGAGGACCCTTAGAAGTTCTTTTTACTTCTACTACATAAACTTTAATGCGGTCATTATGTTTATATTGTTCTGTACTGATCTGTTCAGATGGTGCAAGTACAGCTTCTGTTTTACCAAGGTCAATAAATACATTATGACCTTCCATTCTCTGTACAGTACCAGTTAAAATATCACTAGAACGGTTAGAATATTCCTCATAGATAATACCACGTTCTGCTTCTCTAATACGCTGTACTACTACTTGTTTTGCAGTTTGAGCTGCAATGCGTCCAAAGTTAGCAGGTGTTACTTCTACTTCTACTACATCATCTAAAACAATGCTTTCACCAAATTGTTTTTGAGCTTGTAATAAAGAAATCTCTGTAACTTTATTTTCCACTTTTTCTACAACTTTTTTCTGAGCGTATACATGAAATTCGCCAGTTGCTCTTTCTAAATACACACGCACATTAGAAGCAGTGTTGAAATTTCTTTTATAAGCAGATACCAATGCTGCTTCTACTGCTTCAAATAATACTTCTGGTGCTATGCCTTTCTCCTGTCCAACTTCTTTTAACGCATCTAAAAAGCCTTTATCTTTGGTTGCCATTTAATTACATTTACTCCTTAATCTTAATTTAAAAATCAATATGCAATCTAACTAAAGCAATATCTTTTAATGCTATTTCTCTAGTTTCATCAATAGTAATAATATCTTTTGTATAACCAGTTAATTTACCAGTTATCATTTTTTCACCATCAATAGCCTTATATAATGTAATATCCACCAATTTGCCCATTTCGCGTTTAAAATCTTTTTCTTTTTTCAACGCACGGTCAAGTCCTGGTGAAGACACTTCCAAAATATAGCGGTCATTGATAATATTTAATTCTTCAAGCTTTTCATCCAGTAGGCCGCTTACTTCCTGACAATCATCAAGGCCAATGCCACCTTCTTTATCGATGTATACACGTAAAAACCAATCACGTTCTTTTACATACTCTACATCAACAAGTTCATAATCAGTATTAGCTAAAATTTCTTCAGCAATTTTTTCAACTGCTTCTTCCACACGATTTGCCATCGAAACACCTCCTGTAATATTATCCCCAATATAAAGTAAAGAGTGGGCGTCTACCCACTCTTTAAGGAATAATCAAATTAACTTCTTTAACTAGTATAGCATAGAAAATTTATCTATGCAAGATTTTATACATTTATACAAAAAATATCTCTATAAAATAATTTCTGCTATTTACAATAGCTTATCATCATTTTATTAAATTTAAATTATTTCATTTAACTTTTTCTTTTTCTGAGTTCATCTAATTTTGCCATGACTTCATCATTTATTCTTGAGCCGATTTCACTTCTTCTCAATGGCAATACATGCTCACCTGTATATTCATCGCGAATATTTTTTTTGCTATGTTTTATTCTTCGCCATAATTCATTTGCAGAAATACGATATGCTCCTGCTCCTAAAATCAAAGACTGCTCTGCTCCATCAGAAGTTACTACATATACTTCTCTACCATAATATTTAGTAGCTTCATATACACTGCGTTCAATATAACTATCAGCTGTCTCTTTTTCCTTTGTATAAACCACTTTACAATGTTTAGATATTTCTTCGACATTTTCTTCCGCATTAGTATATTGTGCATCAAAAACTATAGTAATATCATATTTTTCATATTGTCCATATTCCATTAAAAGATGAATTAATTTTTCTCTAGCAAAATCTAAATCATCATTGATGAATTTCTTTAAACTTTCCCATGCATTTATTATATTATAGCCATCTACTACCATGTATTTTTCATGTCGATTTGGTGTCAAATATGTTCTACTTCTATTCATAAGCTATTATTCTCCAATTCAATTTTTTGACATTTCTTATTATACCATAAATACTATTATCTTTGCTTTATACTCTTTCCTATGTTAAAATTTATATCAGTTAACTTTGAAATTATAGGAGGAATTCTCGTGGCTATTTTAGATATAAAAAAAGCTGGTGAGCTTGTTTTAAAACAACAAGCTCAACCAATTGAAAGAATTGATAAAACAATCCGTACTTTACTTGATGATATGGCAGAAACTATGTATAAAGCTAATGGTGTAGGTCTTGCTGCACCACAAGTTGGTCAATCTATCCAAGTAGTAGTTATCGATATAGGTGAAGGACTTTTAGAACTCATCAACCCTACTATTATTCGCAAAGAAGGCACTGAGATAGACACTGAAGGCTGTTTAAGTGTACCCGAAATTTATGGTGAAGTAGAACGTGCTGCTAAAGTAAGCGTTGAATATTTAAATCGTCGTGGAAAACGTCATCGCATTACTGCTACAGGACTTCTTGCACGTTGCCTTCAACACGAAATAGACCATTTACATGGAAGATTATTTATTGATATTGCCAATAATCTTCATAAAGCTCAAAAATAAGAGGTGTTTTCCATGCCAATAAAAAATATTGTTTTCATGGGTACTCCAGAATTTGCTGTACCTTGCTTAGATATTTTAAATCAACACTACAATGTAACTGCTGTATATACACAACCAGACAGACCAAAAGGACGTGGTCAAAAATTAGCTATGTCCCCTGTCAAAGAATATGCTCTAAAACATAATTTACCAGTATATCAGCCAGAAAAAATCAAAACACCAGAATGTGTAGCTGAGCTTCGCGAATTAAAACCTGATTTAATTATCGTTGTCGCTTTTGGTCAAATTCTTTCTAAAGAAATACTTGATATACCGCCACTTAGCTGTGTAAACGTACATGGTTCATTATTACCTCGTTGGCGCGGTGCAGCTCCAATCCACTGGTCAATCATCAGTGGCGATAAACAAACTGGTATCACTACTATGTATATGGACGTTGGTTTAGATACTGGCGATATGATATTAAAAGCTACTACCGAAATCACTCCAGATATGACTACAGCACAACTTCATGACAAATTAATGGTTCAAGGTGCTGATTTATTATTGCAAACAGTTCAATTAATCGAAGAAAATAAAGCTCCTCGTGAAAAACAAAATGACAATTTATCTTGCTATGCTAAAATGTTAAACAATGATAATTGTCGCATTGATTGGACAAAATCTGCCCAAGATATCCATAATTTAGTACGTGGATTGAATTCTTGGCCAGTCGCTTATACTACTTTAAACAATAAGAAATTTAAAATCTGGCAAACAAAAGTAACTACAGGAACTGGAAATCCTGGTCAAATCATAAAATTAACTAAACAAAGTATTATTGTAGCTACTGGTGAAGGTGCGATTGAACTTCTTGAAATTCAGCCACCTAATAAAGCAAAAATGCCAGCAAGTTCATATATAAACGGTCATAAACAAGAACTTGAAAATAATGTATCTTTTATCTAAACGTAACAAGCGAAAGTAGCCTAGCTATTTTCGCTTTCTTACTAATTTTTTACCAATTTTACACTACACGAAAGATTAGGATAAACTATATGTATAATGATATTTTAAAAAATACTAAAAAACGCTTATTTATAAAATTAGCTGCTATTAGCTTATTTAGTATAATGTTTCTCACCTATTTGATTATCTGGCTATGTTATCCACGCCTAATTGTCTTAGACTTAGCTTTTATTGCCCAATTAGCTTTTACCTTTGTTAGCATAGTATTTATTTTCTGTTGTCTATTCATTCTAAATATGATTTTCAACATAGCAAATATAAAAGCCTTTTCTTTTCTTGATAAATATATCTTCAATTTTATCAATTTTCTTTTCCCTATCATCATACTCTGGGGAAAAATATTCGGCATAGGACGACGTGAAACTGAACGTTCCTTTATTGCCTTAAATAACTATATACTCACACATAAAAACATCAAAGTAGAAGCTAAAGACTTATTAGTTATCTCCCCACACTGTCTACAACTAGCGACTTGCCCACACAAAATAACTCATGACATCAATAATTGTAAACATTGCAATCAATGTACTATTGGCCCATTAATCGATATGGCAAATAGAATGGGTTTTCATTTCCGTGTGGCAACAGGTGGAACTTTAGCTCGTAAAATTGCCAAAGAACTCCGCCCTAAAATGTTATTAGCCATTGCTTGTGAACGTGATTTAACAAGTGGCATACAAGACGTATATCCTCTACCATCTGCTGGAGTTTTAAATATTCGACCTAATGGTCCTTGTTATAATACCACTGTAGATTTAGAATTAGTTGAACAAACAATTAAACAATTTATTAAATAACAAAAAAGTTGTAATCACTTGATTATATATCATTTGATTACAACTTTTTTAATTTCTATTGTTTTTTAGCCATCAATTCAGCATACATATCACTAATGGTTTTTCTATATACAGGATGTAATTTATACGGAGCAATCTGCATTAATGGTTTTAATACAAAATCACGATTTTTCATATCTGGATGCGGAACTATCAAATCATCTTCACTTATAATATCATCATCATAAAAAATTATATCTAAATCTAAAGTTCTAGGGCCCCAATGTATTTTACGCTCTCTACCTGCATGTTCCTCTACTTTTTGCAAAATCTGTAATAATTCATCTGCTGGTAAAAGTGTTTCTATCTTCATAACACCATTTAAAAATACATCTTGTTCCACATTTCCATATGGTTCTGTAACAATTTTATCTGAAATAGCTACTATATTTATCTGTGGTAAATTGCTCAAAGCTTCAATAGCTTCATCTATAAATTTCTCTTTATCTCCTAAATTAGAGCCGAACGCTACAAAAGCTTCATGCCAGCCACGTTCAATTTCTACAGATACGGACTCAAATTCCTTTTCAATAGGTGCATGTGGCTTTCTAATTTCCAATAAAACACTTTTTACTAATTTAAACTCCAATAATAATGCCTGTGCTAATTGTTCAGCTACAGTTTCAATCAAATCATAAGTATGCTTAGTCATAAAATCATGAATAAAATCGCATACTGTTCCATAATTAGTAGAAGCGTCTAAATCATCATTCATGCCAGCTTTTCTTGTATTTGTATATAATTCAGCATTAACATAAAAATACTGACCTTTTTCTTTTTCTTCATCATATACTCCATGATAAGCATATACTTCTAAATTATCAATGCGAATTATATCCATCAAAAATTACCTCCAGCATATTTTATAGCTTCTGCCATTTTTATAGCTCTTAAATTTTCTTTTATATCATGAACTCGTACAAAATCATAATCTGCTAACACTGCCATAATAGATGTAGTAATTGTACCTTCTACTCTCTCATCAGCAGGTAAATCCAAAGTCAATCCTACCACAGATTTTCTTGAAGCTCCTAATAATAAAGGAAAATTCAATTTGTGTAGACTAGATAAATTTTTTAACATAATTAAATTTTGCTCATATGTTTTAGCAAAACCAATACCAGGATCTAAAATTATCTTATCTTTTTTTATTCCAGCATTTTGAACAATATCTATAGTTTCTTGTAAATCCTCCACTACATCAGTCAAAAAATCTTTATAATTCGTATCTTTGCGATTATGCATCAAACAGCAAGCTACATCATTTTCTGCTATAACTTTTGCTAAAATATCATCATATTTTAAGCCCCAAATATCATTGATTAAATCAGCACCTGCTTTTATTCCTTCTTTAGCTACATTTCCCTTATATGTATCTAAAGATATTGGCACATCAAACTCTTTTTTCAAATTTTCAATAACAGGAACAATACGTGATATTTCCTCATCATCACTCAAAAGTGTATATCCAGGTCTTGTTGACTCTCCGCCAACATCTATGATATCTACACCCTCTTTTATCATTTCTTGCACATGAAATAAAGCTTTATCTAAAGAATTAAATCTACCACCATCGGAAAATGAATCAGGTGTTACATTCAAAATTCCCATAATATAAGTATGTCTGCCAAAATCAAACTCTCTACTACCAATTTTCATAAAAAATACCTCAAATAATTAATATTTTAATTTTAAATTTTTCTTTTCATCTTTCCAATTACAAATAGGCTCAACTTGACAACAAAAACAAGTCCTACTCATTTTATCTGCTCGATACAATAACCCATTTAAATTCTTTTCTTCACTAGTTTTACTATCTCTATGTTTTAAAATAGCTTCAATGATTTGATTTTTTTCTTCTACAGTGAAATCGCAATCATCTAAAATTAAAGGAGCAATCTGCGCACTAGATATTTCATGACCAATTCCTTGACGATATTGAATATGACGACCAATATCATGTAGTAAAGCTGTCGCATAAATCATATCATCACTAATTTTTAAATCTTCTTTTACATTTAAAATCATCATCAATCTAGCCACATCTAAAAAATGACCCATATCATGTCGGCAAAAAATACGATTTGTTTCCTCTTTATCTATCTCTTTATAACATTTCTTAAATATTCTATGTCGTATAATCGTATTTTTACAATCAAAATTCATCTTCTTTGCTCCCTAAAATTCTAAAAAATACATATAAATCATTATAAAAGAAATCCTACAATTAAACAATAAAAAAAACGACTTCTACTCAAATTATCATAGAAGTCGTTTTTTATTACACTAATTATTTATTTAATTTCGCAGTGATAACACGACGAGCAAATTCAATAATTAATAAAATATTTACTAACAAGCCGAGCCATTGGGCTGTATCACCAAAGCTATCGCCTACCATACGAAGTGGAGCTTCACTACCGCCAGATGTTACAGAAACAACGATAACACCAGCAAGTAATACACCCATTAAGGATTCACCAACGATCATACCAGAGGCAAATAAGATACCACGACGATTGCATGTATCTACATCATCAGCAACATTTTGAGGGCTACGAACTTCTGCACGTTTACGTAAATAACGATTTACTACATAAGAAAGTACAGCACCTACTACAAGTGGCATCTGTAAAGTTGGAGGAAGATATATACCCATACCTACAGCAAGAGGTGGTAAGCTAAGATTTTTTGTAGATTTTTTCAAGAGTACATCAATGATGATAATAATAATACCAAAGATTACACCATAAAGAATATATGACCAATCCATGCTATTATTGAAAATACCTTTAGCAATAGTTGCCATCAAAGTAGCCTGTGGAGCAGACAATACCTGATTTGGATCCATATCAGGACGAGGCATTGCACCTGGGAAACCATATGCTTCATAAAGTAAGTTGAGTACAGGAGCAATAGCGATCGCACCAGCGATACAACCGATTAATAAAGCTACCTGCTGTTTCCATGGAGTTGCACCAACAAGTAAACCAGTTTTTAAATCCTGTAAGTTATCATTAGAAATAGCGGCAATACTTGTAATAACACTTGTGATAAAAATAGCAAATGCAGTAGCAAATAAAGTACCATATTCAGAGCTAAATAAACCTGCAAGGTTACCTAATGCTAATACTACAAGGGAAGAAACAATGATACCTAAAATACCAATACCAGAAATTGGACTGGAAGAAGTACCGATAAGACCTGCCATGTAACCGCAAGCAGCAGCTACGAAGAAGCCCATACCTACAGCAACAATAATACCAACTACTATGTACAACAAAGTCATACCTGTGGATAAATTGCCACCAGCTAAGAAGGAATAGAATACACCTATTAAACCGATAATGATTAATACGAATACAATACCAATGCTTTTTGGTGTCATATCTGTATCCATACGATGCAAATTATCGTTAGATACACTATTATCAGATACAGCTTTAATAGACATTTTAATACCATCTAAAATAGGTTTTAATAAAGTAATTAAAGTCCAAATAGCAGCAATACCAATTGTACCTGCACCCATAAAACGAATTTTAGAAGACCAAATGCTAGTAGCTACTTCACCGATATCTACACCAACTGGAATATCAGATATAGACATGAAATATGGTACAAAACCTAACCAAGTAACAACTAAACCAAATAAAATTGCTAAACCACTAGCAAGACCAATAAGGTAACCTGCACCTAATAAAGCAGGAGAAAAACCTAATGGAAGACAAGTTACTACATTTTTGCCCAAATGAATCCAATTCATCATTTCAGCGGAAAGATATCCAAATCCACTAGAAAATAGATTGATAAGTGCAGCGACAACACCACCACTTACAATATCTTTCATGCCAGTAACGCCTTTTTTCTCGCTAGCACTACCAACTTTCAAAATTTCAGCAGCAGCACGACCTTCTGGATAAGGCAAATCTGTATTAACTACCATTGCACGACGAAGTGGAATAGTGAATAATACCCCTAAGCATCCACCACATGCGCAAATCATTAAAGTTTGCCAAAATTGGAAGCCTTGCCAATAACCAATCATCAATAAACCAGGAATAACGAAAATTACTGCGGATAATGTACCAGCAGCAGATGCTTGAGTCTGTACAAGGTTATTTTCTAAAATATTAGAATCCTTGCACATACGCAAGATAGCCATAGAAATAATTGCAGCTGGAATAGCAGAAGAAAATGTAAGTCCTACTTTCAATCCTAGATACACGTTAGATGCAGTAAATACTATTGTTATAAATAAACCAAGTATGACCCCTCTAAGTGTAAGTTCAGGCAATTTTAATTCATGGCTCATGAAATCATGATTTTTCATAAATAAAATCTCCTTTTTTATAAAATCATGATATATTGTACAATAGTATTGTACAAAGTGCAATACTAAATACACATTAAAAACATTTTTATTTTTACATAAATTACGTAAAAAGCTCTTGTTTTTTACTAAAATTTTATATAAAGCAAACAAAAATCTAATAAATACAGATTGTTTTCTTAGAAATTATATTTTTATTTATCATAATGTCCATATTAAGAAGAAAATATCAATTTCACAAGTTAACAATTTATTTATATCTATTAACAGCATAAACTTAATGTAAAGTTATATTTTACAATCTAGTATCCTGTTAAAAGACATTTTTATTTTATTATATTTTAGTAATACTTTAAATTTATTATCGAAAAAAATGAAAAAATATGCATTTATTATTAAAGTTATTTTATTGCTATTAAAAACAAAAAACTCCCCATAAAATCTAAAAAATAAAATTCTATGGGAAGTTTTCCTAAAATAATTATTTAACTTCTTTATATTTATCAATCTGTTGATTTAATAATTCAATATCATCAAAATAATTTATTTTCATAGCATCTTTTACTTCATGCAATGTTTGTTGAGCTACTTCACGAGCTACTTCAGAACCTTCTTTTAAAATCTGATATACATAAGCAATATCTTTTTGATATTCTTTACGACGATTTCTAATTGGTTCAAATTCTTCTTGTAATACAGCATTCAAGAATTTTTTAACTTTAACATCACCAAGACCGCCACGTTGATAATGAACTTTTAATTCATCTAAATTATTATAATCAGGTAAATATTTAGCAAAATGTTCATCTTTGCAGAATGCATCTAAGTAAATAAATACTGTATTACCTTCTATTTTACCTGGGTCAGAAACTTTGATATGGTCAGGGTCTGTATACATGCTCATTACTTTTTGTTTAATGACATCAGCTTCATCAGATAAATAAATGCAGTTTCCTAAGGATTTACTCATTTTAGCTTTACCATCAATGCCAGGAAGACGTAAACAAGCTTTGTTATCTGGAAGTAAGATATCTGGTTCTACTAAAGTTTCTGTATTATACAACATATTAAAACGACGAACAATTTCTCTTGTCTGTTCAATCATTGGCTCTTGGTCTTCACCAACTGGTACAGTTGTCGCTTTAAAAGCTGTAATATCAGAAGCCTGACTTACTGGATAAGCTAAAAAACCAACAGGAATACTTGCTTCAAAATTACGCATTTGAATTTCAGATTTAACTGTAGGATTTCTCTGTAAACGAGATACAGTAACAAGGTTCATATAATAACATGTTAATTCACAAAGCTGTGGAATTTGTGATTGCACAAAAATTGTGGATTTTTTAGGGTCAATGCCACAAGCTAAATAATCCAAAGCTACTTCTAATACATTCTGACGAACTTTTTCTGGATTATCTGCATTATCTGTAAGTGCTTGAGCATCAGCAATCATAATGAAAATCTTTTCAAATTCTCCAGAATTTTGTAATTCTACACGTCTTTTTAAAGAACCTACATAATGACCAATATGTAAACGACCAGTAGGTCTATCTCCTGTTAAAATAATTTTACCCATAATTAACCTCCGCAATCTATTACTAATAAACTTTATTATTAATATTTATATATTTAATATAATATAGATTTAAATCTCTTTTGTAAATATCAATTTAATTAAGTACTTATTTTTCTTCATTATTATATATCCTTGATAAAGAAATTTTATATTATAATATAAGTAAATACTATTTATATTGGAGATGATTTTATGGCTAGAAATTTACCTCAACAATTGCGTTATGACAAATTAGGCCCTAATGTAGTAAAAGCTCTAACTAAACGTCATTTTGAAGCTTATTACTGTAGCACCAAAGAAGAAGCTTTAGCCCAAGCAATTAAATTAATTCCTGAAAAAGATGTTATTTCATGGGGAGGCTCTATTTCTATTGATGAAATTAATTTATTATCCTATGTAAAAGAACATTATCAAGTAATCGACCGCGATAGTGCCAAATCACCAGAAGAACGACTTGACCTCATGCGTAAAGCTCTACTTTGTGATACTTTCCTTATGAGTTCTAATGCTATCAGTGAAGATGGTCAATTAGTAAATATCGACGGTAACGGCAATCGTGTTGCTGCCATGATTTATGGACCTAAAAATGTAATTATAATTGCAGGTATGAATAAAGTAGTAAAAACTCTAGATGATGCTTATGCTCGTGCTAAAAATATAGCTGCTCCTAGCGTTGTCCAACGTTTTCCTAATGCTAAAACACCATGTAATCAAACTGGTGCTTGTCATGATTGCTTATCTAGTGATAGTTGCTGTGCTTATATAGTTACTACTCGTATTTGTCGTCCAGCAAAAAAAATAAAAGTTATCCTAGTAGGCGAAAATCTAGGCTTATAATAAAAAGCTCTCAGAATATCTGAGAGCTTTCTTCATCTTTGTGATATAACTAAGCCAACAATAGCTAATATCATACCTATTAATTTATATAAAGTTATTGGCTCATTTAATACTAAATAAGCAGTAATTACTGTTACCACTGGACAAGCATATATATATACTGTAGTCTTTACTACACCTAAATACTTCGTAGCGAAATTCCATGTCAAAAAACAAATTGCTGAAGCGCCAATTCCTAAATACAACATATTTGCCAAATTTACTGGTTCCAATAAATAAATTAAATCAATATTAAAACCCATAAAAATAACTGGTGGTATCATTAAAATTACGCCATAAAGAAAAATTTCTCTTGTGATAACTATCATATCATAGCCAAATGCACAAATTTTCTTTAATACTACAGCATAAACAGCCCATAAAACAGCAGCTCCTAAAGCTAAGATATCGCCTTTAGGGTTGATATTCAAACTACTTTCTTCTAAGGCAATAAATACTATACCTATCATTGAAATTATAAATCCTACAATAAAAGGCCCTGTTATTGCGTGTTTTCGCAATGTAAAACTAGCTAAAATAGCAGCGAAAAAAGGCGCTGTTGATGAAATAATTCCAACATTTGAAGCATATGTATATGTCAATGCAATATTTTCCATCAAATAATATAAAGTAATTCCTGATAATGCTGCCACTACCAAATATAAACGATGTTCTTCATGCCTTAACTTCAAAGGTTCTGGTCTGATTATATATAAAATACTAAGACCAATTACAAACCTTGTTAATAATATCTCAATTGGCGAAAAATCTACTAATAATATTTTAGTGGATATAAATGTTGTTCCCCAACAAATGATTGTAAATAGTGCCAATAAATGACCTTTCATCGCTACTCCCATTAGTAAAGCCCCTTTTACATTAAATTTTGTTCTATATATTTCAAACAATACGCTTTATTTTCTAAAATTTTATAAATAGTATTATCGTATAAATACCTATCATGTTCTTGATTATAAAAAGCTTTACCTGTTTGAGTTTCTTTTATTAACCAACCTTGTTTTTCCATAAATATATAAAACTCTACTTTAGTTTTTATATTTAATTTATTTATATTATCAATTGTTTTTATTAAATTCTCTATCAAATTATAAAATCCTTGTTTTTTTTCGGATAAATATATTTTTTTATCTAAATCATATTGAAGAGTTTTTCCCCATATCATTTCAATATTACTACGTAGAATTTTATCATCATGAAAAGTTTTAGCTAAAGTTTTATCACTAACTTTTCTATTTTCATCAATATAATTAAAGATAAAATCTTTCTTTAAACGTTCATGTTCCAGTTTTATGCCAACTTTTAATAATTCCTGCTCAAAATATTTAAAGTCTTTATTTCTACTTTTATTTAAAATATCTATTATTTTATCATAAACTGTTTTCTGCCACATTAAATCTCTAAATTGTTCTCTTAAAAAGCTATATTTTTTACGCATATTATATTCATGATTTTTATTTTGAGCAAATATATCTCTTTCAATAACTGATAAATTATATTCTCTGCATAATTCATCAGAACTATATTTTAATTTTTCTAAAGTTTTATTGGCATGTATTTCTATTGTCTTTCCTGTTATAGCATTCACTGAATTGATGATAAAGTGATTATGTATATGTTCTGTATCTAAGTGAGTACATATACATACTTCAAAACCATCTTGAGCAAAATTTTGCATTGCCCATTTTTTTCCTATTTCATGAGCTTTTTCTGGAGTTATTTCATTTGGCTTAAATGATTGCTGAAAATGTTTATACATTTCACTATTTTTATTATCTGTTGCTTTTCGATATAGCTCTTTTGTTGCTATCATTGTATCATATATATTTTTTAATGAACCCCAACAATTCAATGGAGTTATTAATTTTTTCCCTGTTATTGTGGTTATTTTTTCTTCATTAGCAATATAATTTAGAGCTGATTTTAGACTTGCTTTTGTTTTTCCTGCTTTAACGACTTTAATAATTGCCAAAATTCATCACATCCTTGCTGGATTTCTTGTAGTAATTTTTCTGTATTTTCATCTTTTGTTTCTATTTTATTAGATAATTCGTTTACTTTATTTCCTAGGTATTTTATTTGCGATATTGTTTGTTCTAGGTTAGGTATTATGTATATTGGGTTGTTGTTTATGCTGTCTATTATTAGCTGAGTTTTTGATATTTGTGTTTGTTCTAATTTTTGTTTTATTAGTTCATTTTGTTCGGGAGTTAATCTTATGTTTAATTGTAAGCGAGGAGATTTTTTTTTCATTTTTTATTCCTTTCTTTCGTCTAGATTTTTGCTAAGCTTGCTTCTTTATTTCTATCCCTTTCTCTTACTATATATTATGATTCTTTTTTCTGCAATATTTTTGTAGACATTTTGTTGTTTTTTATATTATAATTTAGTTAATGGATAATAATTATTATTTTATAAGAAATATTGATTTTGTATTGTAGGTGATTTTATGTTAGATACTGTTATTATTGGCAGTGGTCCTGCTGGTCTTGCTGCTGCTATATATGCTTCTCGTGCGGCTTTGAATTATGTTGTTTTGGAAAAGGCTGGTTATAGTGGTGGTCAGATTGTTACTACTAATGATTTAGATAATTATCCTGGTATGCCTAATATTGATGGGGCTTCTTTTTCTATGGCACTTCAAGAACATGCTGAAAAATTAGGTGCTGAAATTAAAGAAGCAACTGTAACTGCTATTAAACAAAACGAGGATAATTCATATACTGTAGAAATCGAAGGTCAAGAACCTATTTTGACTAAATCTGTCGTTTTGGCTACTGGTGCTAATCCTCGCACTTTGAATGTTCCTGGAGAACAACAATATTTAAGCCGTGGTGTTTATTATTGTGCTACTTGTGATGGTGCTTTTTATCGCAATAAGACAACTGCTGTTATCGGTGGCGGAAATACTGCTCTTGAAGATGTTTTATTCCTTGCCAAAATCTGTGAAAAAGTTTATTTAATCCATCGTCGTGATGAATTGCGTGGAGATAAACATTCCCAAGAGAAAATTTTTGCTATGCCAAATGTGGAATTTGTAAAATCTGCTTTGCCAAAATCTATCAAAGGGGATAAAAAAGTTTCTGCTATTGAAATTGAATATAAAAAGACTGGCGAAATTGTAGATATTCCTGTAGATGGAATTTTCGTAGCAGTGGGCATGATACCTAATAATCAATTAGTACCTGATTTTGTCAATACTGATGATGCTGGTTATGTCATTGCTGATGAAACAGGTAAAACAAATGCCAAAGGATTTTTTGTGGCTGGTGATTTACGTACAAAAGATTTACGTCAAGTTTTAACTGCTGCTTCTGATGGTGCCAATGCTATTAAATCTGTAACAGATTATTTAAACGAAATTTAATTCTATACTCAAAGAGCAATACTAATTGTTAAATGTAAATTATTAGTATTGCTCTTTTTTACTGCATTTTACTTGTGAAAAGTTTTAAAACTAGTTATAATTAATTTACTTAATTTATATTAGGAGAGTGCTTTACTTTGATTAAAGTTAAACTTATGAAATATACTGCTGAACCAGAGCGTACTGTAGCTATGGCAGCTCGTCTTTGTTATTCTCCTGCTGGTGCAGAGGAATTATCTGAAAAAATGACTGATGAACAAGTTACTAAACTTGTAGAAAAAATTATCAGCATGGGTCATGCTTCCACTATGGAACATGTTACTTTTACATTTGCTATTGAAGGTATTTCTCGCGTGCTCACTCATCAATTAGTGCGCCATCGTATTGCTTCTTATTCTCAACAATCTCAGCGTTATGTAAGTGAACATGATTTTGAATATATTTTACCGCCATCAATCGCTGAAAATGATGAAGCTAAGGCAAAATTTGAAAATCTAATGCATACAATTCGCCAAACTTATGATGAATTAGTAGCTATGGATGTTCCTAAAGAAGATGCTCGTTATGTTTTAGCTAATGCTACCGAAACAAAAGTTTTAGCAACATTTAATGCTCGTTCTCTTCTCAATTTCTTCTCTCTTCGTTGCTGTAATCGCGCTCAATGGGAAATTCGTCAAATGGCATATTTAATGCTTGCTGAAGTTAAAAAAGTAGCTCCACTTTTATTTAAAAATGCAGGTGCAACTTGTGTTCGCACTGGTCGTTGCCCTGAAGGTGCTATGACTTGTGGTAAATTTAAAGAAATGCTTAAATTACGTGAAGAATAATTTATAAAATATTAATAAAAAAGGAGATTATCATGCGTCCAACAAAAAATAAACCTAAAAAAGATAAAAAAAATAAATTTGTAGTAAGTCCTCGTCCGAAGAAAAAAATAAATGATACAAAACAAATTAAACCTAAAAAAGTAGAAATCAGTGAAGATATCTTACTTGGTCGCAATGCTGTTCGTGAAGCCTTAAAAAGTGGTCGTTCTATCAATCGCATCTTGATCGCAGATAGCGCACATGGTGGTTCTATGCCTGAAATTATGACACTTGCTAGAGAACGTCGTATCATTGTACAAAATGTAAATACTGAAAAACTTGATCAAATCTGTGGCGGTCAACGTCATCAAGGTATTGCAGCTTATGCAGCTCCTGTTGATTATGTAGAACTTGATGATATTTTAAATCTTGCTAAAGAACGCAATGAAGATCCATTCATCATCTTATTAGATGAATTAGAAGACCCTCATAATCTCGGTGCAATCTTACGTACTGCTGATGCTGTTGGTGCTCATGGTATTTTAATTCCTAAACATCGCAGTTGCCCATTATCTTCTATCGTAGCTAAAACTTCTGCTGGAGCTTTGGAATATGTTCCTGTAGCTCGCATTGGTAATGTAGTACAAACTTTAGAAGAATTAAAACAAAAAGGTCTTTGGGTAGCTGGAGCAGACATGGACGGTACAGAAAATTATTATGATGCTAATATGACAGGACCTCTCGTTTTAGTTATCGGCAGTGAAGGTCGTGGTGTTAGCCGTCTTACAAAAAATGCTTGCGATTTCATCGTCAAAATCCCAATGCGTGGCAAAGTAAACTCTTTAAATGCTTCCAATGCTGCTGCTATCTTAGCTTATGAAGTCTTAAAACAACGTACTTTAAAATAATTTATTTATATTTATTTGAGCAAAATCTTATTTTATCTTAAGTGGTGATTATTTCATGCTTTATAATGAACGTGTAGAATTAATCTTGCAACAAGTACAATTACAAGCTATTGTAAAAATCAATGATTTAAAAGATTTATTAAATGTTTCTGTTGATACTGTTCGCCGTGATTTAAAAACTATGGAACAAAGTGGTCTAATAAAATGTATACGTGGCGGTGCTTGTTTACCTGATTCATTGCCGTCTTTATCCAATTTTACCGGTAGGGAAGTTCTCAATATAAAATTAAAACGAGAAGCTGCCAAAAAAGCATTAGCTTATATTAAACCTAATGCTATCATTGCTTTAAACTCCGGAACAACTAATACTATATTAGCCCAAGAATTAGTTTTTAAAAAAGATAATATCACTGTCATTACTAATAATTTAGCAGCCATTAATATTTTAATTCAAAATCCAGCAATAAAAATTGTTTCTATTGGCGGAATTATTGATTCTCAAGAAAAATCAACTTATGGTACCACTTGTGAACAAGAATTTGGTCAATATTTTCCTGATATTGCCTTTTTATCTATTAATGCTATAAATTATAAAGATGGCTTCACCGATTTTCGCATATCCGAAATAGGTATTATTAAATTATTATCTCAACGTTCAGAAAAAGTAATTGCCATAATGGATTCTAGTAAGATTGGCAAACGTTCAAAACAAAAAGTATTAAATCTAGATAATGTTGATTTATTATTAACAGATGATAATATTTCACCAATATTAAAAGAAAAATATAAAAATAAAGGTCTTCTCATTGAATAAAAATAGCCATTTTCCTTATCTCTTATTTAGAAATTTGGAAAATGGCTATTTTTTATGGAATTAAATTACCTTTTATACTTCTCCACCATGAAATTGTTCTATATGCTTCCAAAGTTTTTTCTACTTCTATTGGTTCATTTCCATCTAATTTACCTATATCTACAGTATTAAGCCAAACACTATCATTAAAGCCTACATTTGCTCCTCTTGTTAATGATTTACCTAAACTATAGTATTCAAAACCTTGTGGCGCTATCAATTCAAATATAGTTGCCCCAATATTAATATGACCGCCAGCTATTTCATCTGATAATATATTTTTCGTAATACCATCACCATAAATGACACATGGCACAGTATATCTATTAAATAATGTTGGTTTTGCTTCTATATTTGTTCTATCAGCATGGTCGCCAGTAATCACAAATAGATTTTCTTTAGGATATGTTGTTTCAATATCTTCAACAAAATTGCCAATTACTTTATCTGTATACCAATAATGACCTAATTTATTTAATAAATCTTCATTATTTTGTACATTTACAGGTAATTTAGCTCGCACTTCTTCTTTCGGAAAACCTGCTTTTGCTAAATCTACACTATAAGGCGCATGATTTGATACAGATAAAATCACATATACTGTAGTTTCATCATTTTGAGCTACTTCTTGCTTTAACTTATCAAAAATAAATTCGTCATCACAGCCCCATACATTACCTGATGGATATTGATAATCTGATGCACAATGAAATTCATCAAAGCCTTGTGCCAAAGCAAAATCTTTTATTCTTTCCCAACCACTAAAACCAGCATACCAGAACTGTGTTTTATATCCTAATTTTTTTATCTGCGGTGCAAAAGATGTCGCATATACCTGCTTATATGATTCATATTGATGATTAGGATATATATTTACATCAGATAAACCACAAATCATAGCATTTACTGCCATAGGTGTAAATGCACCATTAGGCATAAAATTATGTGTATATGTTGCATTATCTTTTTGCATAATAGCTCGCACATTTTCGCCTAATTGCAGATTTGCATATTCATCTAATAATGGCCATTGAGCAAAACTTTCACCGATTATAATAAATATATGTTGTTTCTTGTCAATTATATTACCATGAGCTTGATATACTAAATTACTATCTATTTTACTTAAGTCTTGTTTTTGCAGACGATAAGCATCACTATTTTTCGCTAAAAACTCTAAATTCTGAGCAATATTTTCCTTATGCACGCCATAAATCACGCCATTATCAATACGTTTTTTTATAGAATATCCTCGATAGATAGCCTGCATATCATCTAAAATTATCTCATTAAGAAAAGTATCTTTTGTTTTTGCACAATTTTTCCAATGAATAGATTTTGCATAAGAAAAACTTGCACCAAAGCGTACAAATAAAGCAAAAACTAAGGTAAATACTATAACTGATATTTTAAATATAAGACTTTTTTCAAATTTAAAAGATTTTTTTATCCACTGCCAAGCAAGATACTTTTTCAAGATATATACAACCATAGCTGTAAATAAAATAATGATTACTGTGCCTTCCAATAAATGATATTGCTCTATCATTGTATAAAATAAAGCTTTTACATCATCATTTACAGCATTAAATACCATTTCATTAAAATTAGTATGAAATTCCCTATAATAAAAATATTTTGCTACAAATAAAAAATTCAATATAAATAAAAATACTGCTGATAATCCTAATCTCAATTTATCTAAATGCTTATTTATCAACCAACCTATTAATGTAACAAAAATAAATGTAAATAGCATAAGCACGCCTGCTGTTTTTAAACTAATTCTTGCCCCATAATAGATAGTCAACAGAATATCATTTAAATTTATATCACCAGCATAACTTTTCATCGTTATCAATGAAATTACACGCAATAAATTTAAATATAACCAAACAAAAATAAATAACTTGAAATCTCTTTTCAAATTATAATTAAAACTCTCCCATTTTAACTGCAAAATCATTCTCCTAACTTTAAAAAATTATTCATTAACAGCTTCGATTAAATTTCTCACTAAATTTTCATCTACATAATCATAACAAGCTTTATTTTCACCTTGAGCAAATGCATAATTCACAAAATCACCAAAAGTTGTTTTATCTTCTTTCCATGCCCTACAAGATGAATGTATCTGCTTTACTTTTGTATATTCTATTAAATCTTTTGCATTATCTTTATTAATACCACTACCTGCTAAAATCTCTATTTTTACTCCTACTGTTTTTTGTAAACTTCTAATCAATTCTTTGCCTTCTATAACTGTTGCTTTCAATCCACTAGTTAATACTCTATTTACGTTTAATTTTATTAATTCATTTATCGCTGTTTTTTCATCTTTTACACAATCAAAGGCTCTATGAAATACTGCTGTCTTCCCATAAGAATGTACTAGATTTACCATTTTTTGTGTAGATTCTAAATCAATTGTTCTATCTTCAGTTAAAAAGCCAAAAGCTAATCCATCAGCACCACGCTCTAATAAAGCTTTTGCTTCGGCAAAAATCTGTTTTTTTTCTAAATCACTATAGCAAAAACCAGCGTCTCTTGGTCTTACCATACAAATAACTTCTAAATCTGTATTTCTTTTAATTAATTCTAAAGTAGCTATACTTGGCGTAAGTCCTCCTAAATACAAAGCTGAATTTAATTCTATTCTCTTTGCTCCACCTCTATAAGCATTTATAGCATCTTCATAACTGCCACAACAAATTTCAATTATTCTATCCATTTTATGACCTCACTTTATTTTATATGCTTATTATATACTATTTTGCTAGTATTTAAAAATATATGTTATAATATAATATTATATATCTTTAATAAAGGAGAAAAAATCATATTATGTTAAAAGACATAGCAGAAAAATATTACATACAAGGTTATAATTGTGCAGAAAGTCTTATTCGTGCAGGTAATGAATATTATAATTTAAATCTTGATGAAAATGCTCTAAAAATGACAGGCGCTTTTGGTGGTGGTTTCCATGTTGGTGATGTATGTGGAGCTTTAAGTGGTTCAGCATGTGTTATCTCAAGTAAATATATTGAAACAAGAGCTCATGAAACTACTCACTTAAAACCTATAATGTTAAACTTAGTTAGAGCATTTCAAAGTCATTTTTCTTCAAGACTTTGCTGTCAAATTAAAGCAAAACATTATTCTCAAGAAGTACATTGTTTAAATACAGTAAAAGCTACAGCTGAAATTCTTGAACAAGTTTTAACTGAATACGAAAAAAGTCATTAATAAAAAACCTAATCTCTAATTATTCTAGAGATTAGGTTTTTTATTTACAATCTTGCTTGCACTCACTACAACCATTACAGATAAGTTTACTAGCACATTCATTACATTTTAGTTTAAAACTTCTTTTATACAATTTTTCCTTGTCTAATAATCTCCCAAATTGGTCATATAATTTAAAAACTATTTCTTTACCTTGATAATTCATTTTAGATTTAAAAGCCATCTTACTTTGTAATTCCTTTGAGGGTAAATTATATATTTTTTTATCTTTCATAAAAACTGTTCCTGTTTCCATAAAACAAAATGTAATATTTGCTTTTACACATTCTTGGCGCAAGTTTTTCACCCAATCGAAATTACAAACTCTAGCTCCATTATAATTTTCTCCGCCACAAATTACCTGTTCAATTTCTCCATCTTTTAAATATTTTTCTATACTTACATTTTCCAAAAATGGAGCAACTATTATCCCTTTATGTTTAAATGGCAAATTCAATAATATTGGTATTCTCTCATCTGCACGCTTTTGATTTTCACAAGTTACATGCAAAAACACATTTTCCCAACCATTGCCCCAATTTTTAGGTAAACATGCTCTTATTCTTTCTGCTCTTTTTGTTATCAATATAAATATAACATCACTTCTAGCTTTTATTATTCTCCATGCTTCTTCTCTCCACTCATCAGCTTCTTTTAAGAAAAAATCTGATGTCATACAAACCCTTATTTGTTCACCACTTTTTATCTTATATTCACCTTGTCTATTTTTAGCTAATGGATAATAAAAATTTGCCTTTACTTTATAGATATACGCTCCACTATTACCTCTTATCTTATCTAAATAATACATATAACAATTTTTACAGCCCTCACTATATTTAAGGCAACCATGCCATGGGTTCCATATGTCATGCATCATTTCACCTTCTAAAAATAATAAGCCCCAAAATCTAATAAATAAAAGTTTCTAGGGCTTATATATTCTATCTCTTCCTTAAATCTTTTCCACCACAAATAGGGCATTGTTCTTTTTTAAACAAAAAATAATATATAGCATAGATAAAAATCTAACTGCCACCAGTAATTACTGATAAAAATATAAATAAAAACCATGATGGTCTTTTCACTGGAGAAACCATTTGATTACAGTATGGACAATATTTCATAAAATCACCTCATTAATTTATTTAAATCAATATTTATCTTAACAATACTTCAAAACTCTGGATATTTCCATATTTTTAAAATTATATCCGTCAATATATTTGTTCTTCGTTGAATAGCTTTTTTATTCCATACATCACATTGAACAATGCTTTCATTTAATTTTAAATGACTATGCTTAAATCCACTCTCACCATTTACTTTTTCCCCAAAAGATTTATTGCTCATTTCTGCATTATATCCCGTTATCGTCAAATTGCCCAAAGTATGCAAATACAAGCTATGCACCTCTTGCCAATTTTCGCCTAACATTTGTTGCCACGACAGATTATGTTCTATATTTTGAGGCATAATATGCTCTATAGTGTAATTTGCTGTATTTAAATCAATCGGCTCTTTATGATAATAATTTTCTAACGCTTCTAATAAATATTTACGCAAGCGAAAATGATATATATCCTTTGTTTGCAATTTTTCTCGAACTTCATAATCAGACGAAAATCGCTTATAACTTGATTTAAATACAAAAGCCTTGATAATACTATTTACATAATCATCTTTATCCACAGCTTGATATAAAGTAGCAAAAGTTTTGCTAAGTGAATTTGTCGGTATTTCACAAATAGCTCTACGCCATAAATAACTTATCACTACTTGCAAAATCTTTTTAAAATCTTCTTTAATCAATATCTGACGACTATAATCATCATACAACTTCAATAAAAATGGATATACTACATGACTATCTAGTTTCTTAAATTCTTGCCAATATAGTTTAAGCTCATCATCGTTTTCTTGCAATAAATCAATACAAGCATAATATTTGGCATAAGTAAATAAATCCTTCAAAACTGCGAATTTCTCACAATTATTATCTAAATAATAACGCTTAAAATTCTCATATACATTATTTATCTTACAAATATGACCTGTATCACTCTTTAAAGTTAAAAAATCACGGATAAAATAATCAAATTTATTTACATCATTTTTATAAATATCTTCGCCAAATAATTCTTCCATAGGTTTCCAATATGTTTTATACAATCTAGTTTGCTTTTCTGGCGTCAAATCCATCAATAAATAATTGCGCAATAAATCCGTCTGCGATAAATCTTTACCTGTGGAATTCATACTTTCAAAAATCATTTGAGGATTATCACTATCTTTATCCAAAGATATTGACACTAAACTCAATTTAAAAATCCCTGCATAAATTTCATCAATCTGCCCATATTGTTTTATAAAATCTTCTATACGTTCATAAAAAAATTCATAACATTTAATGATATTTGTAGCAGGCTTATTCACTGTAAATATTGTATTATCTATTAATTTTATATACGTTTCTTTATCTTGTACATTCAATAATAATTTGTATCTATCTTCATCTATTTCATCACTATTATATAAAAATTGATTTTTTATCTTTGCTAAATTAATTAGTTTAGTTTCTAAATTGAATTTCTGCACATAATCTTTTATTGCACATAATAAAATAGAAATTGTCGTTAAACGTTGTTGACCATCAATCAATAATAATTGTTGTGGACGTCCTGCTGGTGTTCCCATATCAATATATACAATAGAGCCAATAAAATGATTTTGTTTTTCTTTAAATTTACTAGCACGTAAAATATCAAACCATAATTGTTCATATTGGCTTTTTTGCCAACTATAATTTCTTTGAAAGATAGGTACTATAAACTGACGAGATGTATTTAATAATTTATTTAAAGTTGTTTCTCCTGCTTGCAAAAAATCATCTCCTATATAAAAATCACCGAAAAATTTATATCTTAAATTTATATTATGTATCAATTTCAAATATCCATAATTTATAATTCAATTTTAGCTTAAACCTTGATTTTTATAAAGACAAAAAAATAAAGCTGACTCAATAGCCAGCTTTTATTTAATCTATCAAATATACATTTCCATAGCAATCTCGTCGCAATTTGGGAATTTGGGACAATCTATACAATCCTTCCAAACTTTTTGTGGTAAATCATCTTTTGTTACCACTTTAAATCCTAAACTGCCAAAAAATTTATCTTGATATGTCAATGTGAAAACTTTTCTTATACCTAAAGCTTTTCCTTCTTCAATGAGATATTCCACGATATTTGCACCAATATGACGACGTAAAGCTTTTTTAGCTACTGCTAAAGTGCGAACTTCTGCCAATTCATCCCAAACTATATGCAGACCTCCCACACCTAGTATTTCACCATCTTCTTCAGCAACATACATATCTCTCAAAGTTTCATATAAAGTATTTCGAGAACGTGCTAACATTACTCCTTCTTGAGCATATAAATTTACTAAATTATATATTTCTTCAACATCGTTAAATGTAGCCTTGCGATAAATCATTAAAACATCTCCTCAATATAATTATATCAAGCTTGCAATAATGCAGAAGGGCAAATATCTTTAAGTGGACAATCACCACATAGAGGATTTCTTGCTCTACAAAGTTTACGACCATGCCAAATAAGCCAATGATGTGCATCTGACCATTTTTCCATCGGTATTGCCTTTTGCAATCCTTTTTCCACTTCATCAGGTGTATTACCTACAGCCAATTTCAAACGATTGGATACTCTAAATACATGTGTATCCACAGCTATAGCAGGACGATTAAACGCAATACTTGAAACAACATTCGCCGTTTTCCTTCCCACACCTGGCAACTTCAATAATTCTTCAAATTGCTCAGGCACTTCACCATTATAATCACTACATAATTTATGACAAGTAGCTATTATATTTTTTGCCTTATTTCTAAATAATCCACAATCGCGTATTTCTTCTTCTAAAGCAGTAACACCCATTTCTAAAATCTTTTCTGGAGTATTTGCCTTAGCAAATAAACGAGCTGTAGTTATATTCACGCGTTTATCCGTACATTGTGCTGACAATATAACTGCAATCAACAATTCAAAAGGATTATTAAAAATTAAAGCTGGCTTAGCATCTTTATACGTCGTTTCTAAAATCTCCAACATTTCATCTTTTATTTTTTTAGTTATTTTCATAAAAACCTCATTTTTATACATTAAAGTAAACTTGTAAACCTAAGTATATCACAATAAAAATATTAAATCTAGTAAAATTACAAACTAAATATATTAATTTTGAAAATATGGGCGTAAAAATAATGTAATGAAAAATATAATTGCCGCAAAAATAGCAATGGTTGCCCCAGTTGCAATATCAGCATAATAAGAAATCACAAGACCTAAAAGCCCTGCACAAATAGCAAAGCAAATGGATAAAGCATGATATTGTCTAGCATTAACTGCTATATTTCTAGCCGCTGCCGCTGGCAAAATTAACAATGAATTTATAATCAATAATCCTACCCATTGAATACTTATAGAAACAACTACAGCTACAATAGCTGCAAAAATCATTTCAATATATAAAGTCTTAATACCTCTACTAGCAGCAAAACCATCATTTATACTAATTATCAAAATCTGATTAAATAAGAAACACCATGCAATCACAACGACAATAAAAGTTATGAATAAATATACAAGCTCATCAGCTGTAATGCTTAAAATATCACCAATAAAATATGAAGTATAATTACTAAAATTGCCGCCATGCGACATCAAGATAAGACCTATCGCTATACCTGCCGAAGAAAAGACACCAATAATTGTATCTGTTGAAGCACTACTGCGATGTTTAATATATGTGATTAGAGCCGCAAAAATTATCGAAAATATAATCAACGAAACAAGTGGCTCACCACTGCCTAATAATACACCTACAGCAACACCTGTAAATGCTCCATGACCTAATGAATCAGAAAAAAATGCCATGCGATTGCTGACAACCATAGTGCTTAAAATTCCCAAAAGTGGTGTAATCATCAACACTGCCAAAAAAGCATTTTTCATAAATACATGATTTATCCAGGCAAAAGGCAAAATCACATCTAAACCATTATAAATAATATCTAACATTATTTTGCCTCCTCTTCTAATGGAGCTACAATATTACCAAATAACGCTTTTGTTTCTTTACGATTGAATACTTCTTGTGGTGTTCCTTTACAAATCACTTTTTTATTCAACAAAACAACTTGGTCAGCATATTGAGCTACAAGTGGTAAATCATGTGATATCAAAACAATTGCCATATCTTCTTTTTCTCTAAGCTCGGATACAATCTCATAGAATAATTTCAAACCATTATGGTCAACTCCAGATACTGGCTCATCTAACAATAATAAATCTGGCATTGGATTTAAAGCTAGAGATAATAATACACGTTGCATTTCACCGCCAGATAAAGCTCCTAATCTTCTATCAATTAAATGTTCAGCTTTTACCCTACGCAAACTTTCTAAAACTTTTGGTCTTAATTTTTTCATACTACAAAGCCATACAGGATATTTTGATAAACATGCTGCAAAAAAATCCATTACACTAGTAGGCGAAGTACGGTCAAAACGCAAATACTGTGGTACATAACCTATAATAGGATTTCCTGTATGTTTTCCTTTAGCATCAACATAATGTAAATTCCCACTATGAGGTACTTGCCCTAAAATACATTTTAATAATGTAGATTTTCCTGCTCCATTTGGCCCGATTAAAGCTGTTAATTGTCCACAATGAATATGCATATTCACATCTGTAAATATTTCTGTATCTCCAGCATGAGCTGAAAAATTTTCTATTTTGGTACAACAAAGTTTATTACAATCTTCTGATGAAGCATTATGATGATATTTTCTTTTAAACAAAATTACACCTCACTAGATAAACTAAATAACGCAGTATACCAACTAAAAAATTGGCAATACTGCGTTAATGTCTTAATTTTATAAAATTTAATTAAGCTTCTTCTTCAAATTGGTCTTTACCAACACCGCATAATGGGCATACAAAATCTTCTGGTAAATCTTCAAAAGCTACACCAGGAGCTAAATCATAATCTTGATCTCCAAGTTCTTCATCATAAACCCAACCGCATACAGTACAAACCCATTTTTTCATAATTAATAGCCTCCAATATATTTTATTTGTCTTAGCTTTTATATACTAAATTCATTTCATATTATATTTATATAATATAATTAATACTTCTCTTTGTCAACTATTAATATTAATTATTATCCACAAATAATTATATTTTAAATATTTATTAAAACTAACGCTTTATTAACTTACAAATATTTTGATAAAATTCATATGGTACATCTAAATTATTATTTGTACCACTGCCTAAATCTACAGATGGTCGATTAGCACCATGAAAATCAGTACCACCAGTTGGCACTAAATCATATTTTTCAATCAAATAATGAGCAAATTTTTCATCATCTTCACTATAATTTGGATAATATGCTTCCATACCATCTAAACCAATTTCATGTAAATACTTTATATTTGCTTCTTGTTCTTCTCTTGTATAATTTTTAAAACCTATTTTTTTATGAAAATGAGCTAAAGATGTAACAGCCCCAGCTTTTTTCATAGCTTGGATTGCATCTTCTGCCTTTGGATTTTCTGTTATCTTCAAATTCAAATTATTAAAAGCAGGGTCAATGTATCTATCCCATAAATACTGAATATCGCCGGCTTTCGATTTATCAGATACTAAATATCGCAAAATAGCATATTTATCTAATGCACCGCCAGCTATAAAAGGCTCTACTTTTTCTACTGAAATATCTAATCCTTGTTTTTGTAAATAATCAATAACAGATACTATAGAAGATTGTTTTTTCTGTCTTAATTCATGATAAAAATCTTTAAAAGCCTTACTTTCTTCATCAAAACCTAAAGCTACTACGTGGATTTGATGATTATTATAATTCAAGCTAAGTTCCATACCATGAATAAATTCCATATCATATTTTTTAGCAGCCTCATAGGCTTCTTTATTACCATATATAGTATCATGGTCAGTCAAGGCTATAGCCTTTAACCCTTTATCTTTAGCCAATTTTATCAATTGACTAGGAGTATACGTTCCATCAGACATTGTAGAATGTACATGCAAATCAATCACATTATTGTCCTCCCTTATATATTTTATTTACAAAAATTAATCATATTATTAATCTTACACTTATTTTCATTATAATTAAAGCCAATTAAATAAAATATTTTCCCAATTCTTTTAATTGACATCATCTCTCGTTAACTTTAGGATAAATAATATAAATATATTTTAAAAATGAGGTGTACTTATGGCTGATGTTGCAATTATGGAATATAAAACTAGTTCTAAAGATTTATATTTAGTATCCTGTGGCTGGGAAAAATGTGGTGCTACACATTCTTATGGACCAGCTGTTCGCAATTATTATATGCTTCATTTTATCTTGAAAGGTCAAGGTCATTATTATTTAAATAATAAACATTATAAATTAAATGAAAATCAATGTTTTCTCACAGAACCTGGAACAGTAACTTTATATAAAGCAGAACCTACAAACCCATGGACTTATACATGGATTTGTTTCAATGGCGATTATGTGCCGCACTTACTTAAACAGTCAAATTTAAATACAGATAATCCCATCATCAATCTATCTTGTAATCAAACCATCTATGAAATAATCAAAGAAATGCTCTCTTATCATCAACTCACACCTGCAAATGAATGTTATCTACAAAGTAAATTATATCTCATTTTTGCTAAACTTCATGAGGCTTTACAAAGTGTTTATAACAAAGTCGAACTAAATAATAATTTTTATGTAACTAAAGCGATTGAATATATTGAAAAAAATACTTTTACTAATCTAAGTGTAAATGATATCGCTAGATATCTCAATATCAGCAGAAGTCATTTATATGCATTATTTAAACAAGAATTAAATACTTCACCACAACAATTCTTAACTAATGCCAAAATAGCAAATGCACGTGAACTTTTAAGCAAAACGAAAATTCCTATTTATAGCGTAGCTTTATCATGTGGCTATAAAAATGCTTTTGCTTTTTCACGTGCATTTAAACAAGTTACGAATATCTCTCCACGAGAATATCGTCAACACTATCTCCAACCAAACGATTTAGTAAAATATTAAATCATTCTGTCATAGATAAAAAAGTTTGATAACGTATTGTATTTGGATTGAATTTTAATCCTGTTTCTTCAAACCATTGATATTTACAATCTATATCATGGTCTTTATCCTGCCAATGCTCTGGGCAAGTAGTTTCTTCCCAATCAACAGGAATTACATGATGTTCTTGCTTAGATGCTACCTTCAAAATCTCATGTAATTCTTGTTTTTCTGTTTCATCTAAAATATTTGGTCTAACAGAAATAAATAAAGGTGTTCCACTTTGCGCTAATACATCTGCCCATTGTTTATTCATTGACCATGAAATACCTCCATCAATACCTACACAATCAGCATCAATCTCATAGAATTTACCATGCTGAGGTAAACGAAATGCTAATGTATTTACACCCATAAATCTAGTTCTTTCCCAATCTACTCCACTTGTATCATCACCAGTGCGATTAATATGCATATAACCTGCACCTAAATGACCTATAGTATTACAGCCAAGTATCAAAGTCTCTCCATTAGAAGCTTCCACACTTGCATCTAAAATAACTTTATATAATAATTTCACTACTTCGGCACTTGTCAAACTATCATCATAAAAATGCCAACCATCATCTGTTACAAGTGGACTCATTTGAAAGCCCCATTTGCCAAATAAATCAAAAGTAGAAAAATCATGTTTAATTAAAGTATATCCCCAATTACAAATTCTCTTGATATCTTCTTTAATATAATTGAGTGCTTCTGGATTAGTTGGGTCGATACAATTATTATGTGATAATCTCCACTCATTTTTTATATTTTCATCTTCATTTAATAATAATCTCACCCAAATACCTGGACGCACGCCTTTTTGTACTAATTTATCAGCTAAAGCTTTCATATCTGGAAATTTTTCATTTCCCTTTGTCCATGGGCCACCATTATATTCATTTAAACGATGATGTTCTTGCCAACAATCATCAATAACCATATATGGTTTATTTTCTATATCTTTTGTTAAATTTAAAATATAATCACAATCAGCTAGAATTTCACTTTCTGAACTTTTGCCATAAGCATAATACCAGTTATTGCTACCATAAACAGGATATTTAGGTAATATTGGGTCTTCACACATCTGACCGCAAAATTCTTGCATAGCTTCAAAACTAGTGCAATCACGCATTTCACAAGCTATAACATCAGCAAGCTTAATCACTCTACCTTTTAGATTTACACCACTACCACCACAGCGAACATCTAAAAATAAAGTCATACCTAAAGAATCCACTTGCCAAAAGCACATTGCTGACGGTCTTACTTTTACCCCATAACAAATAGATTTTGCTTCACTTTTAGCACAGAAATACCACGGCATAAAACGATTTGGGTTCATACCTTTCCATTCCATATCACCATATCCACGTTCCCATGCATCACCTAAAAAACGAACATTTTTATCCCAACTCAAATTATTCCATCTCAATTTTATCCATTTCACTTTTGAAGTTTGAGCAGTAAGAAAAATAGCTAAATATTCATTATCCTGATTTAGCTTAACATTTATATCATCTAAATTATAATCATCATTTTCCCATTTAGCAGTTACAGTTTTTGTTTCTGTAGTCAACTCAATAAAATCCGGTCTATTTACTTTCAATATATTCTTTAACATAAACTCACCTCATAATTTTTGTTTTATTATCAATTATGAGAAAATTATATACTTTAAAAGCCAAAAATACCATGATTACATAAATTATAAACATTGCTAAATGTCTTTTATAAAAAAATAGCCTAGACTATAAAACTATAATCTAGGCTTTGATTTTTATTTTAAATATTCTACATGACTAGCATAAGCATTATGATTATGAATGGACTCAAAGTTTTCACATTCCACAGAGAAGTAATGAATATCATCTAATGTTCTAAGTGCTAAAACACAATCACGTAAAATGTCTTCTACAAACTTCGGATTTTCATATGCTTTTTCTGTTACATATTTTTCATCTTCACGTTTTAATAATGGATATAATGGACAAGAAGCTTGTGCTTCTATCAAGCTTACAATATCTTTAATATTTATAGCTGTTTTTTTGCCATCATAATTTATTTTTACAGAAATAATACTGCGTTGATTATGTGCCCCATATGCTGAGATTTCTTTACTGCATGGACAAAGAGATGTTACTGGTATTTTTATAGCTAGTGTAAATGGCATAGAATTTTTACTAGCTGTTTTTACAGCACTTACTTTGCAATCTAAATCCAATAAAGATTTTTTACCACTAACAGGAGCAGTTTTTTCTATAAAATATTTAAAACTCATTGACAAATGTGCTGAATTAGAACTTAATTTAGTGATAGCTTCATCTAAAATATTGCCTATTTCAGCTTGCCCAATAGGATTGGTATGCCATTTCGTCAAAATTTCTTGAAAACGGCTCATATGTGTACCTTTATATTCCATAGGCAAATCTACAGTAAATTTCAATCTAGCCATAACTGGCTGGCTATGCTGTTCTTGCTTTATTTGTAAAGGTAAATAAACATCGCTAATACCCACTCGCTGAATGGCAATACCTCGTTTATCTACTCTATTTTGTACATCTTGCAAATTTTCACTCTCCGTTTTCATAAGCAATATGATTTTTAGTTACATCATTATAATTTTTTTCATAAGCTATAGGGTCTTTTATTCCTGCTTCAGCAAAACCTCTCAAACGAAGTTTACAGCTATCACAAACACCACAAGCTTTTTCTCTACCATTATAACAACTGCGAGTTAAATGATATGGTGCTCCTAATTTTGTACCCAATTGAATGATTTCTTTTTTAGATAAAGATTGTAGAGGTGTTACAATCTTTATTTTTTTGCCATCAACAGCTGTAGTTTTGCAAGCATAATCTGCCATATCCTGGAATTTTTGGATAAATTCTGGTCTGCAATCAGGATATCCAGAAAAATCAACTGCATTGACACCGATAAAGATAGCGTCAGCTTTTACTACTTCAGCATAACCTAAAGCATAGCTTAAGAAAATCAAATTTCTTGATGGTACATATGTTACTGGTACATCATTATCTTTTCGATCAACATTTCCTTTTGGCACTTCAATATTTTCATCAGTTAAAGCTGAACCGCCAATAGCATTCATATTTGTATCAATAATTAAATGTCTTTTAGCACCAAAGAATTTAGCAATTTCTTTAGCACCTTCTAATTCAATTTTATTACGTTGATGATAGTCAAAACTTATAGGATATAAATCATAACCCTGCTGTTTTGCCACTGCCATACAAGTTGTAGAATCTAATCCACCTGATAATAAAATAACAGCATTCATTAAAAATCCTCCTTTAATATTTATTTCATAAAACTAATTTAATTCTATTATACTAATCTCTTTGTCTTTGTGGAACTTCTATCGCTGGTTTTTCTGGCGTTGTTGTATTAGTTGTTCCCGTATTAGTAGTATTTGTTTGTTCATTTTTGTCTGGTACATTTGTATTTGTGCTATTTTCATGTCTATCTGCACTACCAGAAGATACAGTCAATTCAATAGTAGTACCTGTTTCTACTTGAGAACCAGCTGATACGCTTTGTGCTGTTACACTACCAGATGAAGCACTTGCACTTACATTAAATCCTTGCGCTTCTAGTGTAGCTCTTGCAGAATCTACAGATTGTCCAACTACATTTGGTACAGATACTTTTTTAACTTCTTTACCTTTACTTACTACAATATCTATATTAGCACCTTTTTTAACTTTATTATTAGCAGATATAGATTGTTTTAATACTGTTCCACTTGGTTTATCAGAATACTCTGCTGTAACTTGACCAATCTTCAATTTCAATTTAGCAAGTTGATTTTCTGCCTCACTTTGGCTCAAACCTACTAAATTAATCATATTGATTTCTTCTCCGCCTTTACTTATATAAATAGTAACTAAGCGAGATTCTTTTACAGTTTTACCAGCTTCTGGAGTTTGTGAAGCAACTTTTCCTACTGGCACTGACTCATCAAAGGTTTCTGCTACTTCTACACGCAAGTTTTCCGCTTTCAAAGTTTCTTCAGCCTGTGCTTGACTCATACCTACCACATTTGGCACTTCTACAGTTTTACTGCTCCAAAAATCACCATAGGATAAAAATGCACCTACACCAAAACCTAACACTAGAATAAAAATCAAGCCCATAATAAATGTTTTATTAAACGAGTTCTTTGATTTTCTCTGTGGTTCTACTTTATTTTCTTGGTATACAGGCTGACTATAATTTGGTGTTACTGTAGTTTTCTTAGGTTCAATATTTTGTAATTGTTCTATTTCTTCACTAGTAAGCACTCTTGTTGCAAATGGGTCTTCTGTTGGTACATTAACCTTTGCAAATGGTTTTCTTTTTGCCTGTTCAATTTCTTTAATCATTTCTGTACTAGAGAAACGATTATCTGGATTTTTATCCATTGCTTTTAATACTATAGCTTCAACAATTGCTGGTATATCTGGACGCAATTCATGCGGTGGAATTGGTGGTTCTTGAAGATGTTTTATCGCAATACTAACAGCAGTTTCACCTGTAAAAGGAACTTTACCTGTAAGCATTTCATACATTACTACACCTAAAGAATAAATATCTGATTTAGGGCTAATAGTATGACCTTTTGCTTGTTCTGGAGAAAAATAATGTACAGAACCTACAATTGTACCTGTATATGTTATTGTTGATGATGATGTAGCTCTAGCTATACCAAAATCAGCTACTTTTACATGACCTGCTTCATTGATTAAGATATTATGCGGTTTAATATCACAATGTACAAGATGGTTTGCATGGGCATTTTCTAAAGCTTCTGCTATTTCCTGTACAATTTTAAGTGTTACATCTATTGGTAAAGGAGCTTCACGATTTATTTTATCTTTTAAAGTTTCTCCTTTTATATATTCCATTACTATATAGTATTTACCATCACAAGAGCCTACATCATAAATACTAACAATATTCGGATGTGATAATTTAGCAGCTCCTTGAGCTTCACGACGAAATCTTGTTACAAATGATTCATCACTTGTAAATTGCGGATGTAAAATTTTAACAGCCACGAAACGGTCTAACATCTTATCATGAGCGCGATAAACTTCTGCCATACCACCGTCGCCTATACGTTCAATTAATTCATAACGATTGTCTAAGAGCGTAGACATTTTACTTCCCTTCCTTTGCTAAAATACTTGTGAGTATATTTTTTATAATAGGTGCAGCCTCACTACCACCAAATCCGCTATTTTCTACGATAACAGCAAATGCAATATCTTCATTTGGCATATTTGCACAACCAATAAACCAAGCGTGGTCTTTGCCTGTAGAATTTTCAGCAGTACCTGTTTTACCTATCATTTCAATACCAGGAACTTTGGCTCTTGTACCTGTACCATGATTAATAACATTTTTCATATCTTCATAGATGATATTTATTGTTTCTGGTGAAGATACTTGTCGCCAAGTCATTGGTTGATGTTGTTCTAAAATACTATTATCTGGAGCTGTAATGGCATTTACTACGAAAGGTTTCATCATGATACCTTCATTCCCTATACTTCCAGCTAACATAGACATACGAAGCGGTGTTACGAGTAAAGTAGATTGCCCAATACCTACTTGAGCAAGTTCTCCATCACTTAAATTATCAAAATCAGGTAATTGTGGTTTATTGTTGATGAAATCTGTATCAAGTTCTTGGTCATAACCAAAACGAGAGAAAGTTTCTTTTAAACCATCACTACCTAAACGTATACCCATTGTACCAAAATAACTATTACAAGATTCCTCTATAGCTTTGGCTAAATTCACACCACCGTGAACTTCTCCACTACTATCTGATAAAGAATATCCTCCGCTTAATTGTAAAGCCCCTGTACAATTAACCACAGTATCTGTAGTCGCTACTCCACTTGTCAATACACCATCACCTATCATAGGCTTGATTACTGAACCTGGTGGATATAAACCTTGACTAGCACGATTTAATAAAGGACTATTTTCATCTACACGAAGATTATCCCAATCTTCATCAATCGTATTTGGATTAAACATTGGTCTACTAACCATTGCTAATACTTCACCAGTTTTACGATTTAAAACTACAACTGCCCCTTTGCGATTACCTAAAGCGTCATAAGCTGCTTGTTGATAGTCTGCATTGAGTGTTAAATGAACATCATTTCCCACATTTTGTTCAAAAATTTGAGAAATAGGCCCTAATGCATGCAATACTAAATTATTACCAGCAAGATAAGTATTTTGCGTACTTTCTATGCCAGCATAACCTAATTTATCGCTTACATAACCAATTGGCGAAGCGAAAATCTCGCCATAAGGATATACCCTTTTAAATCCATCTTTTTCCACTGTAGTATCTGCAAGCACCACGCCATTTCTATCTAAAATTTTACCGCGTTGTACTTGTAATGCTTTTTCTGCTACATGTGAATTATGACTATCTTTTAATAAATCTTCAGCTTGATATATTTGAATATATGCTAGATTAATAAAGATTATTGCAAATAAGCCAATAAATACTTTTACGATTGTATATATATGTTTATCTATACTATTTTGTCTATGCAAACTTATCTCTCCTTACTACTGAGAGCATATAATAGCCCTAGTGAAATGAAAGATGAAACCATAGAACTACCACCATAACTAATAAAAGGTAAAGTAATACCTGTGAGTGGTAACAGCTTAGTTACACCAGCTAATATAATAAATGTCTGTAATAATAAAGTTATAGCTAAGCCAAATGCCATCAATTTATATTTTTCATTAGTCAAAAGTAAGGCAGCTTTTATGCCTCGCATAAATAATAATAAATATGCCAACAATAAAAAGGTTACACCTATTAAACCAAATTCTTCTCCAATAGCAGCAAAAATAAAATCAGTATGAACTTCTGGTATTAAACGAGGAAAGCCAGATGTATATCCTGTGCCGAAAACTCCGCCATAACCAAAAGCAAATAATGATTGTACTATTTGATAAGCACTGCCCATCGGGTCGTCCCAAGGATGTAACCAAATAGCTACACGAGTTTGCACGTGAGCAAACAATAAATAACTTATATATGAAGATAATGAAAAGAAAAATAATGCTATCGCTACATATAATTTTTTACCTGTAGCTACATAAGTCATGATGACAACTATGCCAAAAAATAATAATGCTGAGCCTAAATCTCGAAGACTTACAAACATCAAAATTGATGCACTCCATATCAATAACAATGGAGCTAAAAATCTAAATGGCGGTAAATGAATGAATTTCCAGCCACGGCTAGGCAATACTAAGACATTTTTATTTTCGGATAAAAACGAAGATAAAAAGGCTATAATCAATAATTTCGCAAATTCTGAAGGCTGTACTTGAATAGGCCCTAAGATAATCCAGTTGCGGTTACCACCGATATCTGTCCCAAATATAAGTACAGAACAAATAATTATCAAAGCCCCAAATCCTAGTACATAAGGATAATCCAATAATTCTAACAACCTATCAGATACTGTTACAATTATCAAAAATACAATAAGCCCTATACATATCCATACTATCTGATGCATATATAAATCTGGCTTCAATCGCAAAATCATGATAGCACTGATACTCGACATAAACATGACTAATGATAATAAATAATTATCCGCATTTTTTCGCAATTTTACGCTTATTATCTGTACTACGATAAAAATAACAGATAATATTCCGGCTGGAATAAATGCTTCATTAGTCAAAGTATTATTTTTGATATTAATTAATAATGTACCCAAAAATAATAATAAAATTGAAAATACTAATGTAATATATCCCTTTTTTATCATGATATTTCCACCACGATACATGTAATATTGTCTTTTCCACCATAATTAATTGCTCTTTGTACTAAATGTTGAGCTTTATCTTTTATATTACTATCATAACAGATATTTTTTAGCTCCTCATTATCTACCATATTTGTAAGGCCATCAGAGCAAATAAGGAATTTATCCGCTTGTAAAACATCACAATAACCTGTATCTACATTTAAATTCACAGAAACACCAGCTGCTCTTGTTAAAATATTCTTATGTGGATAATTTTCAGCTTCCTGTGCTGTGATTTTATTTTGTTTTAATAATTCATTCACCAAAGAATGGTCATTTGTCAATTGATAAATTTGACCATTGCGCAATAAGTAAATTCTGCTATCACCTACATGAGCCCATGTGGCATATCCATAATGAACATAAAATAGACTAATCGTAGTCCCCATGCCATTATAATCAGGATTTTCACTAGAAGCTTTCATAATTTGTTTATTCGCTTCTAAGACAACAGATTTTAAACATTCTTCACTACACTCATCAGGATTTTTATTCTCCAAATGAAATTTTATAGTATCCACCATTATGCGACTGGCAATCTCTCCAGCTGCATGTCCTCCCATGCCATCTGCAACTGCATAAATATGTGGTTCAATACAAAGATAACTATCTTCATTTGTAGTACGTACACAACCAATATCAGTAGCATGAGTAATTATCATAGCTCTCACCTCTCAAAACGGAATGATACACAACCTATTTTTATAACATCACCATTTTGTAAAAATTCTTTGCCATTAAGAATATTACCATTTATATAGGTGTGATTTCGACTTTGTAAATCCTCAATCTGATAAAGATTGCGAACTGGACTAATAACAGCATGATGATGTGATACGTAAATATCATCTAATACAATATCATTTTCTTTACCTCTACCGATAGAGATTTGACCTGAAAAAGATATTTTCTTATTAGCCAATTTAGGATCTGCTGCTTCTAGCACTATTAAAGCCACTTCATTTTGTGCAGATTCTTCTTTCACTGGCTTTAAGCTGGAAGTGCTTTTCAAATCTTTGAACATGGATTTTACAGTTACAAAAATATAACCACAGATACAAAGAAGCATTCCATACTGTAGTGCTACTAAAAAAGCTTTACTTGCCATTTGACCACCTCATCAAAGATATATCAATACTTTATTATAGGCATAAATCCTAGATAAAGCAACTTCAAAACCATTATTATAATAAAGTTTTTTCCTAATTATATATATAAATCTTTCTATAAAAAAACTAGACAATCAAGTTTTTTCCTCAATCATCTAGTTTAAATTTATAGCCAACGATAATTCACAAAACCTGCTCCTCGTGAATTCATCTCACCTAAGCCCACGCCTAAAGATAAATATGCCATTTCTTGAGATTTTTCATCATCTAAGACAGCAAGACGTACTTTATCGCCGAGAAGTTTTATATTTTTATATTTCATTGGCACAGGTGTTTTATTTAAAAATTCTATAGTGGAATAAAATTTTTCTATATTTATTTCATCTTTATCATTTATATCGCCTTTAAAATTATTTATTTTCTTAGTTAAATTAATGATAAATCGCTGTTCAAATTCTTCTTGACTCATGCAATTTTTCCAATAACCATTTTCTGCCTTGATTATCATTGGTGTCAAAGTATAGATAAATTCTATTATCTTTCGTGGCAAAACTCTTTTTTCTGCTGTCAGCCCTTTAAATTCTCTAGTATTTATATTTGGACAAACTTCATAGAAAAATTCTGCCATATCCTCATCAATAGTCCTGATAGTCAAAGTATATATCTTGCCTTTTTTATAGATTTTATCTTTTTCCAATGGCGATAATAAATCATAGCAATAATTTTTATATGTATTTGTATTATGTAATTTTCCTAGATTTTCTTTTGCAAATAAACTTTTATCAATAAATCTAGTCAACATAATTTGCACATCTTGTGCCATGATATCCTTTAATAAATATAATTTTATACGTATTTGATAAACCTTCATCAAAATGCCCCTTTCTTTGAATTTACCAAGTGATATATTCATCTTTTTTAATATTTATATATCAATAATTATAACAAAAAAGCTAGATAGTTAAACCTAACATTTAACTACCTAGCCTTTTATCAATCATTCTTATAATACGATTTTACCGAAATCTGCAATAGATTTAATAAGTGTATCAATATTTTTAAGAAGTGCAAGACGATTATTTTTGATTTGTTCGTCTTTATCCATAACCATTACATTATCAAAGAAATTATTGATTGGTGCAGTGAGTTCCTGCATTTTATCAATAGCTGTTTTATAATCTTTATTATTTAAAGCAGTTTCTACATCTTTAGCTACTGCTACATAAGTATTATAAAGAGCTTTTTCTTCATCTAATGTAAATAATGCTTCATTAATAACATTATTTTCTGCTTTTTTGCTGATGTTACCTACACGTACAAAAGCTTGAATTGCATCATTTAATACGCCAGAAGCGATTTCTTGAGCTGTTACACAAGCTTTAGCATAAGTGCCTGCAACTTCATCTGCATTTTCAAGTACAGCGTCAATAATATCATAGCGAACATCATTATCGCTAAGTACATTTTTAAGACGTAAAGTGAAGAATTCTGCTACATTTTTCTGGATTTCAGCACGTTTTTCACTATCAGTGATATTGAGTAAATCCATTGCTTTATCTGCAATTTCACTGATAGAAATAGTGTAGTTTGCTTCAATGATTGTATGCACAATGCCAAGAGCTTGACGACGAAGTGCAAATGGATCTTGAGAACCAGTTGGTACAAGTCCACGGCTAAATGTAGCTACGATATTATCCATTTTATCAGCTAAAGAAACAAGACGACCTGCTACGCTAGCTGGTTCTGCATCACCTGCAAAACGTGGCATATAATGTTCATAAATAGCAGTTGCTACTTCTTGACCTTCACCATCTAAAAGTGCATATTCACGACCCATAATACCTTGAAGTTCAGTGAACTCACAAACCATAGCAGATACAAGGTCAGCTTTTGCTAAAATTGCAGCACGTTTAGTTGTTTTTATTTCAGCTTCTGTAGCATTTACTTTTTCGCCAATGAAAGCAGAAAGTTCTGCTAAACGATTAGCTTTATCATAAATTGTACCAAGACCTTCTTGGAATACTACAGTTTTTAATTTTTCTACATAATCATAAAGACTATGTTTTCTATCTTCATCAAAGAAGAATTGAGCATCAGCAAGTCTTGCACGAAGTACACGTTCATTACCATGCTGTACTTTATCTAAGCAATAATCGCCACCATTGCGAACTGTAATAAATAATGGTAATAAATTGTTATTATCATCTAAAACAGGGAAATAACGTTGATGATCTCTCATTGGAGTCATTACTGCTTCTTTTGGTAATTTAAGATATTTATCTTCAAAAGTTCCACAAAGTGCTGTTGGATATTCTACAAGATAAATTACTTCTTCTAATAAATCTTCCGTGATTTCTGCATGACCATTGTGAGCTTTTGCAATTTCTTCAATCTGTGCTTTGATGATATCGCGACGTTTTTCTTGGTCTACAATAATAAATGCATCTTTACAAGCTTGTTCATAATCACTTGCTTTATTGATTGTGAAATCGCCTTCACTTAAGAAACGATGACCACGAGATACGCGACCAGATGTTACATTAGCTACTGTAAAATCAATTACTTCTTCATCATACAAAGCTACGAGCCAACGAAGTGGACGTACAAAGCGGAAATCTAAATCGCCCCAACGCATATTTTTAGGGAAGTTCAAACCTTCTACTAATTCTTTTAATAAAGTAGGTAAAAGTTCTACAGTCTGTTTGCCTTCTTCGCTGGAAACAGCATATACATAACCATCTTTTACTACTAAATCAGCAACATCTACTTTTTTGCCACGAGCAAAACCAATAGCTGCTTTTGTAGGATTGCCATCTTTATCAAAAGCGATAGCAGTAGATGGGCCTTTATATTCACTAGATGCACCTTGCTGAGTTTCTGCAAGATTTTTTACTAAAAGTGCAGTTCTACGAGGTGTACCAAGAGTTGTTACTTCATCAAAATCAAGACGCATTTCTTGAAATTTTGCAGTTGCTTTTTCTTTTAATTGAGCTAAAATTCCTGGCATAAAATGAGCAGGAACTTCTTCTGTACCAATTTCTAATAATAAATCTTTAGCCATTATTATTTTGCTCCTTTCTTCAAGAGAGGATAGCCGAGTTCTTCACGCTGTTTTAAATAACATTGAGCACAAAGACGAGCAAGATTACGTACACGAGAAATAAACGCTGTACGTTCAGATACGCTGATTGCTCCACGAGAGTCAAGCAAGTTAAATGTATGAGAACATTTTAATACATAATCATATGCTGGATGAACATAGCCAAGCTCAATTACGCGAACAGCTTCTTTTTCGTATTTATCGAAAAGGTCAAATAAAAGAGCAGTATCTGCAAGTTCAAAGTTATAAGTGGATTGTTCAAATTCATTTTGATGGAATACATCACCATAAGTGTATGTGCCATTCCAATCAATATCATAAACATTTTCTTTTTCTTGAATATACATTGCAATACGTTCAAGACCATAAGTGATTTCAGAAGCTACAGGTTTTACATCAACACTACCTACTTGTTGGAAATAAGTAAACTGTGTGATTTCCATACCATCGAGCCAAACTTCCCAACCAAGACCCCAAGCACCAAGTGTTGGAGATTCCCAGTTATCTTCAACAAAACGGATATCATGTTCTTTTTCATTGATACCGAGTTTTGCTAAGCTCTGTAAATAAAGTTCCTGAATATTATCAGGAGATGGTTTCATAATTACCTGGAATTGATGATGTTGGAATAAACGGTTAGGATTTTCACCATAACGACCATCAGCTGGACGACGAGATGGTTCTACATATGCTACATGCCAAGGTTCAGGGCCAAGTACACGTAAAAATGTAGAAGGGTTCATAGTACCTGCACCTTTTTCCACGTCATAAGGTTGAGCTAAAATACAGCCTTGCTTAGACCAAAATTCCTGCAAAGTCAGGATAATTTCCTGAAATGTCATAAATATACCTCCTTGATATTCATGGGCGACAAAATAAAAAATCTCGCCCATGTAACAACAAAATGTTACAGGGACGAGATGTATTCCCGCGGTTCCACCCTGATTGACTTAAATATATTTAAGTCCTCTTTAGAATGTTATTTATTATTATAAAGCTCCCTAGTGCCATTCACTTTTTGTAGTCTTACACCATCACTACTCGCTGATTAAAGTTACTTTTCTAGTTCATTGCTGTACATAAAGTCTAGCAAAAGAAAAAATCCTTGTCAATATATTTATGTTGTTTACTTTTAGATTTATGGCTAAATAATAAAATACTTTTAATATCTCTTATTTAAACTAAATTTTTTTGCTCCAATCAATTGATTAACAAAAATATTAATAATGGCTATAGCTAACATAACTGGCACAGTAATCCCAATAAAAGTGCTGTAATCAATCAACAATTCATAAGCTATAAAACCAATTAACCATAAAAGACAATTTTTACCAGTGATAAGTGAATTTTGATGATAAATATTATAGCTAAAGAAATATTCAGAAAAAGCAATAGCAAATAACGGTGCAAAAGTTGCTGCTATAAAATAAAGGAAAGTTTCATATTGTTCCATGGATAAGAAAATAGCAAGCAATGTAGAAATTATACATACAAAAAACGCTGTATATTTTACATCTAATTGATTACTGATATGATTTAAACAAATACTTGAAGAATTTATCGTAATGAAATTTGTTGTTACTGTAGATAATAAAATAACAACTAAAGAAATAACACCCAATCCAGATAACATGAAAATATCACAAATATCTGTTATCCCATAATGAACAGCACTACCTAAGCCAATTGTATACATTAAAATACTGCCAAAACAATATGCCACTACACAGCTCAATGTACCTGTAGATTGATTTTTAAGTGTTCTTGTATAATCTGAAATAACTGGCATCCATGATAAACACATAGCAATATTTAATTCTACCGCCATGCCAAAACTCATACTTTCATCTAAAGAAGTTACCACTTCATTTGCAGAAACTACAGCCCCAAAACCTAAATATAAAGAAGCAAGCAATAAACAAAGCATTACTACTTTATTTATCTTACTTACAAAATCCATTGTACTAAAAATCCAAATGCAAGGAAAAAGACCTATAATAATTGTCCATAAAATAGTATTTTCTCCCATATTCCATAAAGATGCCATTAATTTATTAAAAGCTTGTGCCCCAATGATGGTCATTATAGAAGTCCAACCTATTAATTGAATAGTATTTAATAGAGAGAAACTAACAGAACCCAACTTACCAAAAGATAAATTAATACTTTCAGAAGCACTACAACGTTTATTAGCACCGATAATCCCTGCTAAATAAAGAATAATTCCACCAATTACATGACCTACTAAAATAGCTAAAAATCCATCTTTCATGCCAAGTGGTGCTAAAAAAGTTCCTGTCATGATTTCAGCCACAGAGACTGCTGTACCAAACCAAATCAATGATACATTAAAACTAGAATTATTTGTTGATGTAAAAAATGTAGACAAAAAATCACCTCATAAAAAATAAAAATATTTAAAAATAAAAAAAGGAAATAGCCATGCCATTTCCTTGAAAATACGTAATCAAACTAATATTTCCCTACGTTGGCATTATCCAAATCAGGTCATAGGTCGAAGTTCACAACTTCCTCTCAGCCTGTCTACAAGCTCCCTTTTTCATATTCTGCCTTTAATATAAATTATCCTAAAATATTTGTCAAACTCTCGAAAAATCTCCAAAAAATATATTGCATAGCCTATTTTTATATGATAAAATAACCTAGTATGCAACAAACGGTCCGCTGTGAGATATTCTTATATGAACGTTTGAATTAAGGAGGAAAAATAATGAATATTATTCAGGCTTTAGAACAGGAACAATTACGTAACGATATCCCTAAATTCATCCCTGGCGATAGCGTTCGCGTACATGTAAAAGTAGTTGAAGGATCCAACGAACGTATTCAGATGTTCGAAGGTGTTGTAATCGCTCGCCAAGGTTCTGGCGTTCGTGAAAACTTCACAGTAAGAAGAATTTCTTATGGTGTTGGTATTGAACGTACTTTCCCAGTACATTCCCCACGCCTTGCAAAAATCGAAGTTACTCGTAGAGGTATTGTTCGTAGAGCAAAACTTTATTATCTTCGTAACCTTACTGGTAAAGCTGCTCGTATTAAAGAAAGACGCTAATATCTTCATAAGAGGGACTGCCTATGGCAAGTCCCTTTTGTTTTATTAGTATGTTCTAGTAGAGGGAGGATTATCATGGCTGATAAAAAAGAGTCATCTTTAGGTAGTGAAATTAAAGATTGGGTTATTTCCATAGCTATCGCTGTTGTCTTAGCCTTATTCATTCGTCATTTTGTAGTAGAATTATATTTAGTTGATGGACCTTCTATGCGTCCGACATTACAAAATCAAGAGCGTTTAGTCGTTAATAAATTTATTTATAATTTACATGACCCTGAACGCGGTGATATCTTGGTATTCCAATATCCAAAAGACCCTAGCCGTGATTTTATCAAACGTGTAATTGCAATTCCTGGAGATACTATTGAAATCAAAGATGGTCATATTTATGTAAATGGGGAATTAAAAAATGAACCATATATCTTAAGCACAACTAGAGGCGATTATCCACTGGCTACTGTACCAGAAGGACATATCTTTGTAATGGGCGATAATCGCAATAATTCCGAAGATAGTCGTTTCGCTGATGTAGGCATGGTACCATTTGATTTAATCAAAGGTAAAGCAATACTCATCTTCTGGCCACTTGATAAATTAAGAACATTACCATGATAATAACGAAAAGGTACCTATGAAATATTTTGTAGGTACCTTTTTTATTTTATAAAATCTATTTATTGTTTATATGTCTAGCTAAAGCTTGTTGCCAAACTTCTTGAAGCATCGGCAAACGAAATTTAGCATTTGCTGGACTTGTAGATGGCAAAGTATAAAAAGTATATGTTTTATCTTTTAAAATATCTTTATTATATTTCTTAAAGCACTGAAAAGATTTTCCGCCATTAAAACAAATAGTCTTTATCTTAGGATATTTAGCAAATAAAGCTTTAAAATCATTTGGCACTTCATCGCAAATAGCACTATCTAAACTACCTTCTCGAATACAAGAATCTATAGAGTCCCATAGCGCAATATGATTTTTTCTCAATAATTCTAGTCGCTCTTGATAAATAGTTGGTATTATTCCTTCATTAAAAAATATAGCCATTAATTTCCAAAATCTATTTTGAGGATGAGCATAATATTGTTGCTGTTCCAAAGATTTCACACTTGGCATTGAACCTAAGATAATAGTTGTACAATTTTCATCAATAGATGGGGCAAATCCTATGAGTCTTTCCATAAATAAAATCACCTCTATCTTATTATAATATAAAGATTTTTAGTATAGATAAAAAATTTTTAAAAATAAATGTCAAAAAGTCAAAATAATGTTTGACAATTTGACTTTTAGCTTTTATAATATGTTTTGTAAGCAAATATGAAACTAAAGTATAACATAAATTATTACTTTAGTATTTATGTTTACTATATTATTGTTTTTATACTATTATTAATCGAAATGTTACTCATCATGACTTGGAGGTATAAATCATGGGTGAAGAAAAATATACACAAAAAGTTTTAGAAGCTATGCAATCTGCACAGCAAGAAGCAGCACTTCGCTATCATCAAGAAATTACATCTGCTCATGTTCTTTCTGCTTTGATTAAAGAACCAGAAGGTTTACTCGCTACTATTTTTGCTGAATGTAGAGTAGATTTACCTATGCTCAAAGCAAAATTAGAACAAATACTCAAAAAAATTCCTAGCGTAAAAGGTCAAAGTCGTTTAGGCATGAGTACAGAAATGGTTCGTGTATTAGGTAGAGCAGCAAAACTCGCTGAAAACATGAACGATGAATATATAAGCACAGAACATTTATTATTAGCTATTGTCAGCGATAGCGATGACGAAATGCAAACATTATGTAGAGAATTTAATCTACATCAAAATAAAATTCAAGCTGTAATCAAATCAGAACGTAAACAAAATGTAAATAGTGATAATCCTGAAAGTGGTTATAAATCACTTGAAAAATACGGTCGTGATTTAACAGCTATGGCAAGAGTTGGTAAGCTCGACCCTGTTATTGGCCGTGATGAAGAAATCCGCCGTACTATCGAAATCTTATCTCGTCGTACTAAAAATAACCCAGTATTAATCGGTGAACCTGGTGTTGGTAAAACTGCTATCGTTGAAGGTTTAGCTCGCCGTATCGTAACAGGTGATGTTCCAGAATCTCTAAAAAATAAAACATTATATTCTCTTGATATGGGCTCATTAATCGCTGGTGCTAAATATCGTGGTGAATTTGAAGAACGTCTAAAATCTGTATTAAATGAAATCTCTAAATCCGATGGACAGATTTTATTATTCATCGATGAAATTCATACTGTAGTAGGTGCTGGCGCAACTGAAGGTGCTATGGACGCTGGTAACTTATTAAAACCAATGTTAGCACGTGGACAACTCCGCTGTATTGGTGCTACTACTTTAAATGAGTACCGTAAATATATTGAAAAAGATACAGCTCTTGAACGTCGTTTCCAACCTGTAATGGTAGGTCAACCATCTGTAGAAGATACTATCTCTATCTTGCGTGGCTTAAAAGAACGTTATGAAGTTCATCACGGTGTAAGAATTCGTGATAATGCACTTGTTTCTGCAGCTGTATTATCTGATAGATATATCTCCGATAGATTTTTACCAGATAAAGCTATCGACTTAGTTGATGAAGCTGCTGCTAAACTTCGTACTGAAATCGAATCTATGCCAGAACCTATTGAAAAATTGCGTCGTAAAATCATGCAATTACAAATAGAAGAAGAAGCATTAAATAAAGAAACTGATGAAGCATCTAAAGAAAAACTTGCTAAACTCATTGATGAAAAAACTAAATTACAAAATGAAGAAAATGAATTAAAAACAAAATGGGATAGAGAAAAACAAGGTATTGTTCGTGTACGTGCTATCAAAAAAGAAATGGATAGTGCCAATACGGAAATGGAAAAAGCTCAACGCAGTGGCGATTATGCCAAAGCTTCTGAAATCAAATACGGTAAATTACCACAACTTCAAAAAGAACTTGAAGAAATGGAAAAAGCTGTTCATGATGAAGAAGGCAATCGTCTCTTAAAAGAAGAAGTATCTGAAGAAGATATTGCCCAAGTAGTAAGTCGTTGGACTGGTATTCCTGTTACTAAAATGCTCACAGGTGAAAGAGAAAAACTCGTGCATTTAGAAGATGTTCTTCATGAACGTGTAGTCGGTCAAGATGAAGCTGTAAAAGCCGTAAGTGAAGCTATTATTCGTGCTCGTGCTGGTATCAAAGACCCTAATCGTCCAATTGGTTCTTTCATTTTCCTCGGCCCTACTGGTGTAGGTAAAACTGAACTTGCAAAAACTTTAGCTGAAAGTCTATTTGATGATGAACGCAGTATTATTCGTATCGATATGAGCGAATATATGGAAAAACATTCTGTAGCTCGTTTAATTGGGGCTCCTCCAGGATATGTTGGCTATGATGAAGGTGGTCAACTCACTGAAGCAGTTCGTCGTCGTCCATATAGCGTAATTTTACTTGATGAAATTGAAAAAGCTCATCGTGATGTATTCAATGTATTATTACAAATCTTAGATGATGGTCGTTTAACTGATGGTAAAGGTAGAGTTGTAAACTTCAAAAATACTGTTATCATTATGACATCAAACTTAGGTAGTCATGAAATCTTAAATCAAGAAGATTTTGCTACAGCTGAAAAATTAGTACGCGATATCTTAAAAGATTATTTCCGTCCTGAATTTTTAAATCGTGTTGATGATATTATCGTATTCAAAGCTTTAACTAAAGAACAAGTACGTCAAATTGCTCGCATCATGCTCGAAAATCTTAATAAACGTCTACAACATCAAGTTAATATTTCACTTTCTTGGTCTGATGAAGCTTTGACTAAACTTGCAGATGAAGGATTTGAACCAAACTTCGGTGCTCGTCCACTTCGTAGATTATTATCTCATACTGTAGAAACTCAATTAAGTAAAGAAATCATCAAAGGTAATATCAAAGAAGGCGACACTGTAGATATTAACGTAAACGGTGAAGAATTCACATTTAATCCAATTCGCAAAATGGAAGCATAAATTTTAACCTAAATAATAGCACTCTAAAATAAGATTAATTTTAGGGTGCTATTTTATTTTTTAGTTAATTAAGAATATCATATTATCGAAAAGTCTTAACAAATTTTAATAAAAAGCCAATGATAAAAATACAATGTTACATTAAAAATAAAAAAATAACTACTAGACAAATACTTTTGAATATGATATTATAAATTTCGTAAAATAGAACAGCAAAGGCAAGGGAGCCATATGAGACATCTGTGCATTAATATATCTATTCAATATATTTTTATTAATAGGTTTTTATGACATTAATGCAGTCAGGTTTGTTTTCATACGGCTTTTTTTAGTTGCTACATAAATTTTGTTAATAAAAGGTGGGTCTTTTAATGAACGATTTATTATATGTTATTCCTGCAAATTCTAAAAAAGAAGATATTATTGCTACATTGAAACAACATCCTGAAATTAAATTTGTTTCTTTAGTAGGTATCGATTTAGCTGGTAATGATACTGATGAAAAAATTCCTATGAGAGTTTTTCTTGAAGATATTGACTCTTTCTATAATGGCTCTGCTGTTCAAACAGATGGTTCTTCTGTAGTATTAACAGGTATTGCTACATTAAATAATGCTAAAGTAGATATGCCAATTGATCCTACTGTTAATTGGTTCGTTGATTACAATATCGAAAGCTATGATGATGAACTCGGTAAACCAGTTGGTACTCTCCGTATTCCTGCAGCTCTTATTCATGATGGCAAAGCTGTAGACTCCCGTTCCATCTTAGCTAACACTTTAACTTATGTAAAAAAAGGTTTATTAGATCTCTTTAAAAATAATGCTAAAATCTCCGGCTTAGAACATATCAATGGCGCAGATGTAAAAGATATCGTATTTACTTCCGCTACTGAACTTGAATTCTGGGTAAAAACTCCACTTAGTGAAGCAGATATCCCTGAAATGTCCGCATCTCAGGTTATGCAAGAACAATATTGGCAACGTACACGCGGTGCTGTTCGTACAGCTCTTGAACAGTGCATGTTAGCTCTTGAAGCTTATGGTCTTTCCCCTGAAATGGGTCATAAAGAAGTTGGTGGTATGAAAGGTCATATGGATACTGATGGTAATATGACTCATGTTTGCGAACAGGTAGAAATTGACTGGAAATTCGCTGATGCACTTCAAGCTGCTGATAATGAACTTGTTGTTCGTATCCTTGTAAAAGAAATCTTCCGTGAAAATGGTCTTGAAGTAAACTTCAAAGCAAAACCTATGATCGGTCTTGCTGGTAATGGTGAACATACTCATTTCGGTATTGGTGCTATCATGAATGATGGTTCTTTCGTAAACTTATTTGCTCCAACTGATATGAAAAAAGACTTCATGAGTGCTGTAGGTTATGGTGCTATCATGGGCTTACTTAAAAACTATGAAGTTATCAACCCATTCGTATCCGCAACTAATGACTCCTTAAATCGTTTAAAACCAGGTTTTGAAGCTCCTGTATGTATTGTTACTTCCTTAGGTCATAAACCAGAAGTTCCATCTCGTAACCGTACAATCTTAGCTGGTCTTATTCGTGATGTTAACAATCCAAAAGCTACTCGTTTTGAACTTCGCGCTTGTAATCCATATACAAACACTTATCTTGTACTTGCTGCTATTTATACATCTATCCTTGATGGTGTTAAATACGCTGTTACTAAAACTACTGCTGAATTACTTGCTGAAATCTCCAAAGATGTAGGTGATGATGCTGGTTACTTAGAAAAAGACCGTGCTTATCGTGCTGAAGATGATGTATTTGAAGATTACACTGAAGAAGAACGTCATCAACGTTTTGGTGTACATCCTGCAACAGTTTGGGAAAACTTCTCTAACTTGAAAAAATATCCTGAAAAACGTGCAGTTTTAACTGAAGGTAAAGCATTCAGCGATAAAATTATTGATGCATTTGTTGAAGGTGAATTAATTCGTTGGAAAACTGAACTTATCAGCCGTATTATTCCTGAAAATCGTATGCTTATCAGCAAATTTAAAGAAATTAAATCTGCATATGTAACTGATGAAGATTCTTACAACTGGAATAAACTCAACCGCATTCGTTATTATCTTGCTAAAGACAGCATCGATAATAAATCCTTATTCACTCAGTTAATCAATGCTTTAAATTCTGGAGATTTTGCTACAGCTTCTAGCTTACAGGTAGAAATGTATGATAAAATGGAAGAATTAAAAGAACTCTATGCAACTTATAGAAACAATATGATTTAATAAAATTCTCCAAGAAGGCTTCTATTTTTAGGAGCCTTCTTATTTATATTTTAGATTAGAATAATAAATTATTTTTATAACAAAGATATTGACAAAAATCTATTTTTTCTATATGATAATGATTAGCAATTATATAGAATAACTCATCAAGAGCAACTGAGGGACTGGCCCAATGACGTTGCGGCAACCATTGAGCATTTATCAAACGGTGCCAAATCCTTTAAGTTTTACTTAGAAGATGAGAGATGGATATAAACTCTCTCGCGTTTAAGTTTAGAGAGTTTTTTTTATGTTATTTTTTAATTGTTAAGATATAAAAAAATATACTAGGAGGTTCCTAAATGTCCAACAAAGTATTATTTACTTCTGAATCTGTTACTGAAGGTCATCCTGATAAAGTAGCAGACCAAATTTCTGATAGCATTTTAGATGCAATTTTAGCCAAAGATCCAAATGGTCGTGTAGCTTGTGAAACTTTCGCTATGACTGGTCAAATCCATGTAGCTGGTGAAATATCCACCGATTGCTATGTAGATATTCCATCTATCGTTCGTGAAACTATCCGCAATATCGGTTATACTCGTGCAAAATTCGGTTTAGACTGCGATACTTGTGGTATTTCTTTATCTATTGATGAACAGTCCCCTGATATTGCTATGGGTGTCGATAAATCTTTAGAAGCAAAAGAAGGCGAAGCAGACAAAACAGATCTTGGTGCTGGTGACCAAGGTATGATGTTCGGTTATGCTACAAATGAAACTCCTGAATATATGCCTCTTCCTATCGCTTTAGCTCATAAACTCGCTCGTCGTCTTACTGAAGTTAGAAAATCTGGTGAACTCTCTTATCTTCGTCCAGATGGTAAAACTCAAGTAACAGTTGTTTATGAAGATGGTAAACCTGTTGCTGTAGATACTATTGTTATCTCTACTCAACATGACCCAGATGTTACTTTAGAACAAATTAAACAAGACCTCATGGAAAAAGTAATTAAACCTGTTGTTCCTGCTGAACTTTTAACAGCTGAAACAAAATATTTCATCAATCCTACTGGTAAATTCGTTATCGGCGGTCCACAAGGTGATACTGGTCTTACTGGTCGTAAAATCATTGTTGATACTTATGGCGGTATGGCTCGTCATGGTGGCGGAGCTTTCTCCGGTAAAGATCCAACAAAAGTAGACCGTTCTGCAGCATATGCGGCTCGTTATGTAGCTAAAAATATCGTAGCTGCTGGTCTTGCTGATAAATGTGAAATCCAATTAGCATACGCTATTGGTGTTGCAAAACCTGTATCTATCAGCATCAATACTTTCGGCACTAATAAAGTAGCTGAAGACGTTATCACAAAACTTGTAAATGATAACTTTGACCTTCGTCCAGCAGGTATCATCAAAGAATTAGACTTACGTCGTCCAATTTACGCTCAAACAGCAGCTTATGGTCATTTCGGTCGTACAGATGTAGATCTTCCTTGGGAACATACTGATAAAGCTGAAACATTAAGAAAACAAGCTGGCTTATAATAATATTATATAAAAAACCTCTGATAAATAATTTATCAGAGGTTTTTCTTTATCTATGACGACCATGTCCAGGTTAAGGTGGCGGAGCAGCCTCTGTTGTATTTGCACTTATGACATAACTAATAGGTGTTGCTAAGAAACATGCCATAGTTAAAATACCAATAGATTTTTTTATTCTGTTTTTTAACATTATAAAATCTCCTTTCAATCTATTTTGCCGAAAAAAACGATAAAAACGAAAATGCTATCGATATTCCCAATATAATTAGCAATAATCTTCTTAATAATGGATTCATAAAAATTCTCCTTCACCTCCTTCACGCAAATTATTTTAATTATAAAATTCTGTAATACATATAAAATATCCTCTCTCATATTTTCTTATTTTCTAAAATTAAATAGATATATTATAATATAAACATATTACTTGATTAGGTACGTGATTATATGAAAAAACTTGCAGATATATATATTAATATTCCCGTTAAAAGTATTGCTAAGGCTTACACTTATATAATTCCTGAGAAATTTGATATTTTAAAAGAAGGTTGTCGTGTTTTAGTACCTTTCGGCAATAGAATTATGGAAGGCTTTATTATTAAAATATACGCAAATAATGAACATAATATAGATATAACTAAATTAAAAGAAATCAAAGATATTATTGATACGGAAGCTTGGTTTACACCTCAAATGTATACTACCGCCAAATGGATGGCTGATTTTTATCTATGTTCTTTAGGCGAAACTATGCGGTTATTTATCCCCGGAAAAAATAGTGTACAAATTCGCCCTATTTTTAATATTAACCAACAAGAATATGATTTATTCCCTAAAAATAAACTATCAGCAATTGAAATATCTTTGCTTGAATATCTTTCTCTACAAAAAAATACTGATTTATTGACTTTACGACATAAATTCAATACAATTGACAATTTATCTTCTTTATTAGATAAACTCATCGCCAAAAAACTAATTATCCGAGATTATACTTATAAAACAAAAGCTAATAAAATTTATATCACTTATGCCTCTTTAAATGTAACAGTTAATGATGATATTTTAGCAACTTTAAAAAATAAACCAGCTCAAAAAAAAGCTCTATTATATTTAGCTAAAATAAAAGAAGCTTCTACTAAAGATTTAGCAAATGAAAAAATCTCTCTACCTACATTAAAAGCACTTGCTGATTTAGACTATATAAAATTAGAAAAGAAACAAATATTGCGAGATAGTTATCATCAAATAACTACTAAACAAAATGCAGATAAAAAACTGACATCAGAGCAAATGACAGCCTTAAAAAATATAGAAATAGCTCAACATCAAGGCAAGCAAAAATTTTTACTATATGGCGTTACAGGTAGTGGCAAAACTCAAATCTATATAGAAATGGCTTTAAAAGCACGTGCTTTAGGTAAACAAGCCCTTATATTAGTTCCTGAAATCGTCCTTACAGGGCAATTAGTAACTTCTTTTAAAGAATATTTTACTGATGATGTCGCTGTTATTCATAGTAGATTATCCGTTGGAGAAAGAAATGATACATTTTGGCGAATTCGCACTAAACAGATAGGTATCATCATTGGAGCTCGTTCAGCATTATTTGCTCCATTTGAAGATTTAGGCTTAATTGTAATGGACGAAGAACATGACTCTTCATATAAGCAAGATGAATCACCTCGATATCACAGTCATGATATCATTGAAAAAATGGCTGAAATTTATCATGCTACTTTAATCATGGGTAGTGCTACACCTTCTTTAGAGAGTTATTACAAAGCGCAAATAGGCGAATATGTTTTATTAAAAATGCCTAATCGAATAGATAACCTACCTTTACCATATATTGAAGGAGTGGACATGCGTGAAGAACTACGCATGGGCAATCGAAAAATTATTTCTTTAAAATTAAAAGAATTAATTGCAGATACTCTAGCTAAAAAAGAACAAATTATCATCATGTTAAATCGCAGAGGTTTTTCCACTTTTGTAATGTGTAGAGCTTGTGGTCATGTTATCAAATGCAAATACTGTGGTTTACCACTTGTTTATCATCGCCGTGGCATCTTACAATGCCATCACTGCGATATCACAGAAACTGTTCCTACTATCTGCCCAAAATGTAATAGTAAATATATTAAATTTTTCGGCTCAGGAACAGAAAAACTTGAAGAAGAATTATCCACTTTATTTCCTCAAGCTAGAATAATTCGCTTAGATAGAGATACTACTGGCAAAAAATTCGCTCATTTAGATATCTTAAAGCAATTTAAAGCTGGTCTATATGATATTTTATTAGGTACACAAATGGTCGCTAAAGGTCATGATATACCTACTGTAACAGCTGTTGGCATCATAAGTGCAGATTCTAGCCTAAATTTACCAGATTTTAGAGCAGGAGAACGTTGTTTTGGTTTAATAACTCAAACGGCTGGTCGTGCTGGTAGAAAAAATAAACGTGGACAAGTAATCGTACAAACGTATAATTTAGAACATTATGCTGTACAATGCGGTATTCAACAAGATTATAATCATTTTTATAATGAAGAAATTTTATTGCGTAAAGCTATGTATTATCCGCCTTTCTGTCAACTCATAAAATTAATAATTCAAGACGAAAATGAAGAAAATGCTTTAACTAAAGCACAAAATTTAAAAAAACTCATCAAAAATAAATTCCAAGATAATAAAAATATTATTGTCATGGGCCCTGCTCCATCTTTAATCGCAAATTTCAAAGGAATGTATCGCTTTAATTTACTATTAAAAACAAATGATTTAAATACCTTACGAAATTATTTGCGTGAATGTAAAGTAGATATTGATAAAAATATAACAGTGGATATTAACCCTATTAATACAAATTAAATTCAACATAAAATAAAAACCCCAATAACTAGAATGTACTAATTATTGGGGTTAGTTTTTTAATTAATATTTATATCATTTTACAATCAAAACTGGGCATTCGGCATGTTCTAACACATATTTACTTACGCTACCAAGCAATACACCTCGTACAAGACCTAAACCTCTACTACCCATAACAATCAAATCTGCAGAAATTTCTTTTTCATAATCTCTAATTGCTTCAGCTGGGTCTCCAGTTCTATATGCACAAACAATTTTCATTCCTTCTGGGAACAATTCTTTTGCTGCATTTAAAATGCGTTGACCTGCTTTTTCAATTTCAATCAATACGTTACCAGATAAATAAGCATTAATTGCTAACTTATTAATATCTGCTACATATAAAATATGAACTTCTGCTTCATTAAAGCGATTAATTTTTATAGCCTGTTGCATAGCACGTTCAGCAATTTCAGAGCTATCGATTGGAACTAAAATACGTTTTACGTTATCCATAACCAAACCCTCCTTGGTGCCTTGATTATAATATATTTTCAAGTTATTTTATATTAATTATATTCTGCATATATAGCTAAAAATCCTGCTTTTTTGAATAAATTTTGCAAATATTTTTATAAAATTTATTTACGATAAACTTGTAACTTGCTTAATAAAAGTAAGTGATTTAAAAGGCTTGCCAATTAAGGATTGTATATAATCTAATAGAATTTTTTCAGCATTTATCAAATCAATACCTTTTACTTGAAATTTAGGTGGATTATCCCAATCTAAATGTAAAAGATGCTCTATAAATAATCTTACTGAAGCTGGATAATTTATCTGCTTTCCTTGACTGCAAGATGTGCAGATTGCTCCACCTTGCATTGCATCAAAATGACAATCGCCTTCAATTTTACTTCCACATAATGCACACTGACTATAATGAAGTTGACAGCCAGTATATTCAAAAATCTGATAAGCACTAGCCAAAGCACAAATACGAGGATTAAATTTTGTTAGACAAGGCAAAATCTTTAATAATTTTTCATAAATCTCTGCTTGTGGTTCATCTTCACTACATAATTCTTTAGCTAATTCTGCAATAAAAGAAGCATATGCCATTGCCGTCAAATCCTCATATAAATCAGAAAAAAATCCTTTATGTTCACATTGGCGAACTGTATCCATTTTTTCACCTTTAGATAATTGAATATCTAACCATGAAAATGGCTGCATAGATGCTGCTAATGGACTTTTAGGACGTCTACAACCATATGCTGCTGCTGTTATTTTTCCATAAGTAGGTGATAAAAGAGTAACGATTTTATCTGCGTTACCCCAATTTTTTACACCTAAAACTAATACTTCTGTTGTATAAATAGCCATATTAGTTTATTTTCCCTTTTAATATTTTACTTATTTTCAACAGAATCCATATTTTTTTCTTGTTGAGCTTTTTCCATTTTTTCCTTAACTTCTTGTATTTTTGCTAAATCTGCTTTTACATCAGCACCTGGCATTACACCACCAGCTGTCAATATATATTGAAAAGCATCTTCTACAGAGATATCCACATAAATTATATCTTTTTTAGGTACAAATACATTAAATCCAGAAGTCATATTTAAACTCCATGGTAAAAATACAGATTCATATTCTTCATCTTTACTTAAATATGGAGCAAGTAATGATGATGGTTTTGGCATTAAAAATCCAATAGTTTTTACATTTGGATGTGGATAAGGAATTAAAACGACTTGACTAAACATCGTTTTTGATTCAAATAACATTGTAGAAACACGCTTAACACTATTGTAAATAAATTTTACAACTGGAATTTTATCTACTACTGTTTCAAAATAGCTGATAATTCGCTGAGAAGCCCATGACCAAGTTGATGTTATCCAGCCAGCAACTAAAATAACGATAATTAATAAGGCTACACCTGCACCTGGAAATTTAAGTGGTATATAACTTTCTACTATACCTTCTACTAAGGCAAATACTGTAGCAATTACAAAGTAAGTTATAACAATTGGTACTAATACTATAAGCCCATTAATAAAATAATGTGATAATCTATTCATCATGTTAAGCACGTCTTCCTTTATCAATCTCTAAAACCTAATTCACGAAGCACATTACTGCGGTCGCGCCAATCTTTTTTGACTTTTACCCACAAATCTAAATAAGTTTTAGAGCCAAGCATTGTCTCGATATCTTTGCGAGCTAATGCCCCTATTTCTTTTAATAATGCACCACGTTTACCAATGACAATTCCCTTTTGTGATTCACGTTCAACATAGATAGTTGCACGAATATAAACTTTATCATTAGCACGGGATTTCATTTCCTCAATATCTACAGCTATAGCATGGGGTATTTCATCACGAGTCAAATGAAGTACCTTTTCACGTATCATTTCCGCAGCTATCAAACGTTCTGGTTGGTCAGTTACTGTATCCGCTGGATAATACTGTGGCCCTTCTGGTAAATATTTATTTAATTCTGCAAGTAAACTATCCAAATTCATTTTTTCTTTAGCAGAAATTGGCACTACACCTGCAAAATCGTATGCTTTTGTATATTTTTCAATTATCGGCAATACGGATTGTCTATCAATTAAATCTAATTTATTTACAATCAAAATAACTGGTTTTTTTGTAGCTTGCAAACGTTCCATAATGTAACGTTCACCACCACCTAAATCTTCAGTAGCATCAACCACAAATAAAATAGCGTCAACTTCTTTTAATGTGCCTTCTGCTGCTTTTACCATATATTCACCTAATTTATGCAAAGGTTTATGAATACCTGGCGTATCTAAGAAAATTACTTGTTCATTATCTGTAGTCAATACACACATAATTTTATTGCGTGTAGTCTGTGGTTTATCAGACATTATCGCTATTTTCTGTCCAATAAGACTGTTTATCAATGTAGATTTTCCTACATTTGGTCTACCAATAACTGCTACAAAACCTGATTTAAAATGTTTATTCTCCAAAAAATTAACTCCTTTTTAATCTCTACTTATTCCTAATTGTTCCATAACAAAATCTTCTTCTTTTCGCATTTCTACACGGTCAGCTTCTTCTATATGGTCATATCCCAATAAATGAAGCATACCATGAACTGTCAAAAATGCTATTTCACGACGAACACTATGACCATAATCGCCAGCTTGTTCTATCGCTTTTTCTACAGAAATAATAATATCACCTAACATATTTACAGGAATTTCTCCTTCAATATTAGGCTCATCACCTTCATTCAAAGCAAAAGATATTACATCTGTTGGTCTATCCACTTTTCTATATTCACGATTTATTTCATGAATATGTTCATTATCTGTAAGCGTAATGCTCACTTCTGCATTATCTAAAGCATATAATTGACCAACTTTTTCTACAGCTTCTTTCACTGTATCACTTAATTTTTCATCTATTTCAAGATTTTCAGGTAAATTGCTTAAAATTATTTCCATAATAAAATCTCCCATTTAGTAAATTAATTTTGCTATTTATTACTTTATCAACTATGTTTATAGAAATTCTTATCTTTATTCTCACTAGGCGGATTAGCAGCTTCATAAGCATCATAAGCTCTAATAATTCGTGCAACTACATCATGACGAATAACATCTCTATCATCAAAATGTATCACAGAAATACCTTCTAATCCATCTAATATTTTTGTCGCCTGTGTCAAACCTGAGCCACTACCTCTTGGCAAATCAATCTGACTCAAATCGCCATTTACTACCATTTTTGAGCCAAAACCTAAACGAGTTAAAAACATTTTCATCTGTCTAGGTGTAGTATTTTGAGCTTCATCTAAGATGACAAAAGCTCTTTCTAATGTGCGACCACGCATATATGCAAGCGGTGCTATTTCAATGATATTTCTAGCTAATAATTTTTGATAAGCTTCTAAACCTAAAATATCTTGTAATGCATCATATAGCGGTCTTAAATATGGATCGATTTTTTCTTGTAAATCACCAGGTAAAAAGCCCAAACGTTCTCCTGCTTCAACTGCTGGACGAGTCAAAATAAGTTTATCTACTTCATTATTGCGAAGTGCCATAACAGCCATGACTACAGCTAAATAAGTTTTCCCTGTACCAGCTGGACCTAAACCAAAAGTTATGCTATGACGACGAATAGCATCAATATAAATTTTCTGTCCAATAGTCTTTGGTCGAACGCATTTTCCTCTTGAAGTAACAGTCAATACATCTGTGAATAAAGATTTTAATTCATTAGATTGACCTGCTTTAACCAGTTTTATACTATATCTAACCTCATGCATTGTAAGCTTTGTACCTTGTCTATACAATAAAAGCAAAGCTTCAATAACTTGACTGGCAGCATTTACTTCTCCTTCTTCACCATTGATTGATAAATCTGTACCTCTACCAATAATACGACAGGCAAAACTATCATTTAAAACTCGCAAAAATTCATCATTTTCACCAAGAATACCAATTGTTTCTGCTCTGTCTTGAAAAGGTATTTTTATTTCTGCAAAATTTGGCAAAAGCATTCGCCCTCCATTATTTTTAAAGTAATAGTCATATTCTCATTATAACATATTCATTCTATAGTGCTAAATCTTTTTACCAAAAAATTACTTAAAGACTCTTTATTCAACTTTTATGAAAATCAATCCTTTTCTATTATAAATTATATAAATAAAAAAAGCTATAACCATTATAAAATTTTATTTTTCTTAAAATTACTAATGATTATAGCTTTATTTTAATCTTTATGAATTACGCGTTTTATACCAAATCGCTTTAAATATTGCAGTGATTTTGGTTGTTCTAAAACTTGAGCATACGTTATTGCTTTTATTATATGCTCTTTTTCAATATCTATTTGTATTTTTTTATCCTTATCTACAGCTTTTATCTCTGTTTGTTGAATAAAATCTTTTGCCTGTAGATTAGTTCTATTTTGCTTTAATTTTTCTTGATATCTATTTTGCAAATCCTGTTCATATTTATCGATATATTGTGCTAAATCATTTATTTTTTCTTGTTGTAAATCATTTGCCACAATTTCAATATTATCATTATTCACCTTTGGCTTTGCCATCATATAATCAAGATTTCTTTTTCTATTTTGTCTTGGTGGTGGATTATCATATATATCAGGAAATTCTTGTTTTTGTTTCTTTTTTTGCTCTCTACGTTTTTGACCAGTATAGATATTTATTATCATAAAAAACAAAAAGAGCAGAAAAGGTGCTAATCCTTCCATGATAAATTATTTTATTGGTACTTGTCCTTGTGGGACTGTACTATCTCCTGTTTTACTTATTGCTTCTCGCATTTGCGTATCAGCATTGATATTATTTAAATTATAATAATCCATTACACCGAGTTTACCTTCACGAAGAGCTTTTGCTAATGCATGTGGAACTTCTGATTGAGCTTCAACTACACGAGCTTCCATTTCTTGCGTATATGCTTTCATTTCCTGTTCTTTAGCCACAGCCATAGCACGTCTTTCTTCAGCTTTTGCTTGAGCTATACGTTTATCAGCTTCTGCTTGGTCTGTCTGAAGTTCTGCACCGATATTTCTGCCTACATCAACATCGGCTATATCAATGGATAAAATTTCAAAAGCAGTTCCTGCGTCCAAGCCTTTGCCAAGTACAGTTTTAGATATATCATCTGGATTAGCAAGTACATCTGTATGAGCTTCTGAAGAACCAACTGATGTTACTATCCCTTCACCAACACGAGCAATAATTGTAGGCTCACCAGCACCACCGACTAATCTATCAATATTAGCTCGAACTGTAACCCTTGCTTTAATTTTTAATTCAATACCATTTCTAGCCACAGCAGATACAACAGGTGTTTCAATGACTTTTGGATTTACGCTCATTTGTACAGCTTCTAATACATCACGACCTGCAAGGTCAATAGCTGCACTGCGTTCAAACGGAAGTGGTATTTGCGCTCTATGAGCAGCAATAAGTGCATCGACTACTTTATCCACATTACCACCAGCTAAATAATGTGCTTCAAGTTGATTTACATTGACATTTAATCCTGCTTTATTTGCCTTGATTAGTGGCAATACAATTTTTTGTGGCGGAACTCTACGCATTCTCATACCAACTAATGTAAATATACCTACATGAACATTTGATGCTAATGCTGAAATCCACAATCCTATAGGTACAAAATGCAAAAATAACATAATCGCCACAATGACAATTACTACGATAAAACCAGAACCGATAATCGCTTCCATGATTAATCCTCCTTAAATTTATTTTAGATTTTACGTACAATAATACGCATACCTTCAATTTTTACTACACGAATCTTTTCGCCTTTACTGATATAACTACCTTCAGATACAACATCTAATACATCATCATCGATTTTCACACTTCCAGAAGGTCTTAGTTCTGTCAAAACAATCCCTTCTTTATGCAAATATCTTGAATAATCTACGCTACTTACATAACCTTCTTCACTAGAAGATGTCTTTGTCAAAATTATTTTACGCCAGAGCTTACTTGTAGGTAATTTTTTTATTATCAATGCAAAAATTATTATCGCAATAACAAAAGAAATTGCCATCATCAACATAGCATCAATATCGCCACCCATAGCTAAAATCAAACTATATAATATAGCTACTACTCCAAGTCCTGCAAGTAATCCTATTGTTGGGGTTAATATTTCAATTATGATAAAAATAATCCCCACAATAAATATTGCAATCTGATATAAACTGACTAAACCTTTCACATAACTACTGCCAAAAAATACGCCAGCTGCTATAATGCCTAGTAATGCTCCTATACCTGTACCTCCTGTTTTTATCTCTACTAAAATTGCTAGAAATATCACACTCAAAAGCAATGATTGCAATATACTTGAATCTATAATAAAGTCCATATTATCACTTCCTTTTATTTTTCTATTCAGCAATATAAATAATATATTCGACAATATCTCATAATAAACCTTTTTATAAAAAAATAAGTAATCTAAACAATAGTTTAAATTACTTATTCTTACTTATTTATTTAATTTTCCTAATCGTCTCCATACAACCATCATCATAGTAGAAAAACATGCTATACCGCCCACAAAATTTGAAATCATTTCAGCATAAAAGACTCCATATACACCTAAGTCCCATAAATTTGGTAAAAAAATCGTCAATGGGATAACTAAAATGACTTTACGAAACAGCGAAAAAAACGTTGCATATTTTCCCATGCCTAACGATATAAACGTTGTCTGTCCAGCAGATTGAAAAGCCATCATAAAAAATCCTAAAAAATATATATGTAATGCTGGTACGCCAAGCAATAACATTTCTTCTTCACTATTAAATAGATGAATAAAAAATTCTGGGAAAAAATCTAATATGCACCAAGCGATACTTGTATATAATAGCGCTATCTTTGTCAAAAATTTTATGCCCTGCCTTACACGTAAATATTGCCCTGCACCATAATTGTAGCTGATAACAGGTTGAGCACCTGAGCGAATGCCTTCTATTGTCATTTGCAAAACATCACGTATAGAATTTAGTACGGTCATTATGCCTACATAAATATTTCCGCCCCAAAATAACAATACATTATTGCAGACAATCTGCACTAAACTTCCTGTAGTGGCAAAAACAAAGCCTGAAAATCCTAAAGAAACAATTTCTTTTATCAATTTAAAATCTAATTTCATGCAAGATTTTTTAATGCGATAAATTGCCTTATCACTAAATAAAAAATGCAATACCCATGATGCTGAAATAAATTGTGCAATAACAGTAGCGATAGCAGCGCCTTTTATACCTAAATCTAAACCAAAGATAAAAATAGGGTCTAAAATAATATTGATTATCGCACCAATTAATATAGTGAGCATTCCTTTTTTGGCAAAACCTTGAGCATTAATAAAAGTATTCATGCCTAATCCTACCATTACAAAAATACTTCCCCAAATATAAATAGAGAAATATTCATTAGCATAAGGATATGTTTCATCACTTGCCCCAAATAAATATAATAAGGACTTTTTCATCACTAAACCAATAATTATCAAAATACAACTACAGATAATCAACATGGCAAAAGAATTACCTATTATTTTTTCTGCCCGTTCATCATCGCCTCTACCTCTAGCGATAGAACAAAGTGGTGCTCCACCCATACCAAATAAATTAGTAACTGCTGTAACTAACATAATAATAGGAAAAGTAATTCCTAATCCTGTCAAAGCTAAAGTAGAATTTTGTGCCAAATGCCCTATGTACATTCTATCTACAAGACTATATAAAACATTTATCAACTGTGCTATGGTCATAGGAATAGCTAAACTCATAATATTATATGCCATACTATTTTTAGTAAAATCATTTTGTTTTTCTTGCATATCCCTTCACCTACACCTAATAAATTTATATAAAAAAACAGATAAGACCACTATCTAGTAATCTTATCTGTTTTCATAATTAACCTAGTAATTCTTTGACGATGGTATTAACCATTTTTCCGTCAGCGCGTCCTTTAACTTTAGGCATGAGCTGTCCCATGACTTTACCCATATCTTTAGGAGTTGTTGCATTAGTAGCAGCAATTGCTTCTTTAACCAACGCTCTAACTTCTTCTTCTGATAACTGTTCTGGTAAATATGGCATTAAAACGGCAATTTCAGCTTCAGTCTGTGCGACTAAATCTTCACGACCGCCTTTTTTAAATTCATCTATAGAATCTTTACGCATTTTTACTTCTTTGCTAATAAGTGCAATTATATCGTTATCATCAAGTTCTTTTTGACCATCAATTTCACTCTGACGAATAGCTGAACGAACCATGCGGATAACAGCAAGTTTCTGTTTTCCATCTTCTTTGGCTTTCATAGCAGCTTTCATGTCGTCCATTAACTGGGCTTTAAGTGACATATGAATTACCTCCGTTTGTGAGCTAATTAAGCTCTGTATCTGCGTTTTCTAGCAGCTTCTGATTTCTTTTTGCGTTTTACGCTTGGTTTTTCATAATGCTCACGTTTTCTAACTTCAGCTAAAGTACCAGCTTTCTGGCAAGTACGTTTAAATCTACGGAGAGCGCTATCAATTGTTTCGTTTTTACCAACTTTGATTTCAGATGACATTTATATTTCCCTCCCCTCCACCTAACACGGGAGTGTTGTACTTAATAATCATACCCAAATATTATACCTTGCTTATAAGTGCATTGTCAACCATAACCTGCAATTATATACAAATTTGATATGATTTTTTTATCAGCCTGGTGGCCATTGCATAGAGCGACCGCCAAGTAGGTGGAAATGAAGGTGCTGAACTGTTTGGCCACCCTCTTCCCCTGTATTTGCTACAGTACGGAAGCCAGTTTCTGCAATATTCAATTTTTTAGCAAGCATAGGAATTACTTCACAAGTGATATGTGCTAAAAGTTCTTTATCTTCAGCAGTTGTTGCAAGAAGACTAGCAATATGTTTTTTAGGAATAACTAATACATGAACAGGAGCTTGTGGCTCTAAATCATTAAAAGCAATGACCATGTCATCTTCATATACAGCTTGAGTTGGAATTTCTTTATTTGCTATTTTACAAAAAATACAATCTGACATATAAGGCACCTCCTTTTATAGTTTAATTAGTATAGAATTGATATATCAAATAAATATTTAATATATACCTAGTTTAAATAAATTTACTTAAACTTTAATACTAACTCTATAACTTTATATATATTCGTTATAAAATTAGTAAAATCCTTTTTTTATTTAGACAAATTTTAAATTAATTCACCTAAAATACCATCTTTAAATAATTTAACTAATTTTACAAGGCGAATATCACCAGAAGTTATTTCTCCATCATTTTTAATATATACTCTTATATAATTTGAAGTTAAACCTTCCATATATCCATCTTGTTCTTGTTCAAATAAAACTTCTAATTCGCGTCCTAAAAATCTTTGATAGAACTCCACTGCTGATTGTTCTGCCATCTTTTGCATCAAATGAACTCTTTGTTTTTTCACTGCTTCATCAATTTGATTTGTCATTTTAGCAGCTGGAGTACCTGCTCGTTTAGAATAAGGGAATACATGCATTTTCATAAATCCCATAGATTTAGCAAATTCCAAAGATTTTTGGAATAATTCATCTGTTTCTCCAGGGAAACCAACAATGATATCTGTAGAAATAGCAATATCTGGAACTTCACGGCGAATGTTTTCTATCAATCTAGCAAATTCCTCAGTAGTATAATGGCGGTTCATCGCTTTTAAAATCTCATCGCTACCTGCTTGTAGTGGCAAATGTAAATGCTTAGTAAAGCGTTTATGAGTCTTCACTAATTCCAATAATCTAGGAGATATTTCAATAGACTCTAAAGAACCTAGTCGCAATCTTTTTAAATTTTCATTAGCTAAGCAAATTTCTACAGCATCGCTTAAAGAAATATTTTCACCTTTAAAATCTCTACCATAAGCACCTAAATGAATACCAGTAAATACTATTTCATGGAAATTTTCTTCTACTAATTGGTCTACTGCTGTTTTTATACTTTCCAATTTACGTGAACGAATAGGCCCTCTAGTATATGGAATAATACAATATGAACAGAAATTACAACAACCATCTTGAATTTTTAAGAAGGCTCTTGTGCGATGTGGTGTACCATAAAGAGGGATATCTTCGAATTCATGCATATGCATAACATCATTTACTTCATTAAATAAACCATCTTCACGAGCTGCTTTTTCCACCAAATCAACTATTTTATCGCGCTGTTTAGTACCGATTACTACGCGAACACCTTCAATTTTACTGATTTCATCAGAAGCAATCTGTGCATAGCACCCTGTTACAGCTATGATAGCATTATCATTTAAACGATTTGCTCTACGAATTAATTGACGAGATTTGCGCTCACCTAAATGAGTAACAGAACAAGTATTTATAATATAAAAATCAGCAGGCTCAGAAAAATCCACTATTTCATAGCCACGATTACGAAATAGACCTTCCATAATTTCTGTTTCTACTTGATTAACTTTACAACCAAGTGTTGTTAATGCAACTTTTGGCAAAATTTCACATCCTCAATTAAAATAAAACTAAAAAACTACTAATATAAAATTAGTATAACTAAATTACAGTTTCCTATAAGATAGTTATACTAAACAAAAATCTTTAATATTAAATCTAAATCAAAAATTAATAAATGCCACCTAAATCGCCTTTTTCATACATGACGATAGTAAGTGCTGCAATTGATGCAGTTTCAGCTCGCAAAATACGTTTTCCCATAGATATACTTTTAAATCCAGCATCTTTGCATAATTGCACTTCTTCTGGAGCAAAACCACCTTCAGGACCAATCAAGATAAGATACTTTTTACTATCCGCTGATTGTAACATCTCTTTAAAGCTTTGCTCATCTTCTGCTTCATAGCAAATAAAACGAGTATAATCCGCATAATCTTTTGCTAATTGCTCTAAACTCACAATAGCTTCAACTGTCGGCTTTATTGTTCTACCGCACTGTTTTACTGCTTCATCAGCGATTTTCTGCCATTTTTGTTGACGAGCTAATTTTTTCTTATCATCATATTTCACTACACAATGACGGCTAACTACAGGAACAACACTTGATGCTCCTAATTCCACCGCTTTTTGCACGATAAATTCCATTTTATCGCCTTTAGGTAAACATTGTGCAACGACTACTTCTATAGGTGCTTCTGTATCAGCATCTTCTATATACTGCAATAATTTTAATTGCACTGTATCACTCGTACAAGAGATTACTTTTGCTTGTGCTACTTTACTTTCTCTATCAACAATAGTAAAAACTTGCTCAGGTCTTACTCTCATAGCATAAAGAAGATGTTTTGCATCATCGCCTTTAATCGTGATATCTTCACTTAGACATTCATCTATAAATAAACGTCTCATTGCATATCTTCCTTACGACGGAAAATAATTGCAGCCCAACCAGCTTTTTCATTCATTTTTTCTACCATAAAGCCATGTTCTTCAGCAGCTTTAGTAACATCTGCTATACGGTCAGCAATTATACCACTTGTCAAAATAGCACCATGCTGATTTAAATAATTATCCACATCATTAAACATGCGAATAATAATGTCTGCTATAATATTAGCTATGATTAAGTCAGCTTTGCCATTCATATTTTTTAATAAATCGCTTTGGAAAATCTTAATATTTTCACATTCATGATTTTTTTCGATGTTTTCTCTGGCAACATCAACTGCCACATTATCATAATCTGCAGCCTCGATATCTTTTGCTCCTAATTTGGAAGCAGCAATTGCTAAAATACCACTACCTGTACCAACATCGAAAACTTTCATTTCTGGTTTTACATATTCTTCTAATAATTGAATGCACATAGATGTTGTAGCATGTGTACCTGTACCAAATGCCATACCAGGGTCTAATTCAATTACTATATCATTATCTAATGGAGTGTATTCTTCCCAAGATGGCTTTACTACAATTTTTTCACCAATGCGTTCTGGATGGAAAAATTGCTTCCAATTATTAGCCCAATCTTCATCTTGGATTTCACTGCAATTAATCACGCCTGAACCCTTATCTAAAAATTGGCTCATTTCATCAATATGCAAACGCAACTGTTCTAATTTACTTGGTAAATCCTCATCAGTAGGAAGCCATGCTTTCACTGTAACAACTTCTGTTTCTTCAGCAAGCGGTATATCTGTATAATCCCAAGCTCCAGAATGAATATAAGTATTCACAAGTTCTGGGTCTTCAATTAATACACCAGATGCTCCAAGTTCATGAAAAATCTCTGCTACAGCTTCAGTAGCCTCATGTGAAGTTTGAATGCTAATTTCAGCCCATTTCACAGGTAAATTCCTCCTTAAATAAATACTAAATCAAAACACATAAAGATTATTATACGTTTTGCTTTGACAAATGTAAACCATTCATTATAAAAAATATATTTAATTTACATTCTCATTTATTATAAACCTTGCTCTATTAATTTATCAAATTGTTTTATTTCTTTTGCTTGGTCTTTAATGATATTTTTAGCAATTTTTCTTATTTGCGGATTTTTTGTATATGCTAAAATCTGTTTACTAGCTTCTAGCGCACCTTCATGATGATATTTCATTGCCAAAACAAAAGTATAATCTGCTGTTTTTTTATCGCGAGTTCTAGTTACAGCAATCATTTTATTCATCATTTCCGCCATATTTTCTTTTTCTTTAGCCACAAATTCAGCATAAGCTTTTTCACTTAAATTACTATTGCTAAAATCTCCATTAGCTAAAAGCTCATTGAAATCTTCAATTTCTTTTGTCTGTGTCTTTATAATATTACGAGCTATTGCTTTTACTTCTTCATTACTGCCATATTCTAAAATTAATTTTGCAGAATCTATTGCACCTTGATGATGTGGTATCATATTAGCGATAAAATCTTTATCCACATTGCCACTTTGTACAAATTCTTCATTCATCATCGGCATATGCATACTATCTACAATTTCATTATTGATTAATGGGTCAAAATTTAGACGATTTGTCTGCGTATTTATATTCATATCATGATGTCCATGATAATCGTGATAATGTGCATTTGCCACACCAAAACTATTTACACTACTAATAATTGACGCACAAGTTATAGCTAAAATTATTTTTTTCATTTTTCAACCCTCTTATCATTTAATATTTCATAGTGAAATTATATGATTTGGCTTTATAATTGTCAATATAACAATAATATTCTTGGAGGTATCTATGCTTAATATTTTACAATTACAAATAAAAGTCTTATCTTCAAAGGAACAAACATTAAATTACATTGAAGCTTATCTCAAAAAATTTCTTCATCTTCAGCCTGATATTGTAACCTTACCAGAAATGTTTAACTGCCCTTATAATAATAAATCTTTTCCTTTATATGCTGAATTCGAAGGAGATATTACTTACAAATTTTGTCAAAATCTAGCTAAAAAATACAATATCTATTTAAGTGCAGGCTCCATTCCTGAAAAAGATGCCCAAAATCATTTATTTAATACAGCTTATGTTTTTGATAATAATGGTAATTGCATCGCTAAGCATCGCAAAATGCATTTATTCGATATTGATGTGAAAAATAGTCAACACTTTAAAGAATCAGATACTTTATCTGCTGGCAATAATATCACTGTTTTTGATACAAAATGGGGCAAAATGGGATTGTGCATTTGTTATGATTTCCGCTTCCCTGAACTCGCTCGATTAATGGTAGATTTAGGAGCAAAAATTATCCTTGTTCCCGCTGCTTTCAATATGACCACAGGCCCACTTCATTGGGAATTATTATTCCAAAGTCGTGCTGTAGATAATCAAGTATTCACCATTGGTACAGCTCCTGCTAGAAATTTAAATGCTTCTTATCATTCTTATGGTCATAGCATTATTGTTTCACCATGGGGAAAAATTTTAAATCAAGCAGATTTTGAAGAAACAGCTTTATTTACAACTATAAATTTAAATGAAATTAATCTCGTTCGTGAACAGATACCACTTTTAAGACATCGTCGTTTAGATATCTATGAATTAACACAAAAATAAAACTTATAAACTTGCACAAAATAAAAAAATAAGTTAAAATATCTCCTTGTTATAAAAATTACCAATTAAAAATAAACATTTAATAGGTAATTAAATATAGGGGGTATTATTATATGTTATTAATTAAAGACCGCTTTCAAGGAGTATTTCTTTGTTTCGTCTTAGCCTTACCTGCTTATTTTTTAGGTAAAGAATTTGAAATCATTGGCGGTCCTGTTTTTGCCATTTTACTTGGTATGCTATTATCAAAATTTGTTCGCGAAAAAGATATCTTAAAAAGTGGTATTACATTTACTTCTAAAAAAGTTTTACAATATGCTGTTATTTTATTGGGATTTGGTCTAAACTTAAGCACTGTTATCGCTGTAGGTGCTACATCTTTGCCAATCATCATTTCTACAATTGCCACTTCATTAATTACAGCCTACATAATTTTTAAATTAATCAATATTCCTGCTAAATCTTCTATCTTAATCGGTGTAGGTTCTTCTATTTGTGGTGGTTCTGCAATCGCTGCAACAGCACCTGTCATTGATGCTAATCATAAAGAAATAGCTCAAGCCATATCTGTTATCTTCTTATTTAATATCATCGCTGCTTTAATTTTCCCTACTTTGGGTAATTTTTTAGGTTTATCTGATCATGGTTTTGCTATCTTTGCAGGTACTGCGGTCAATGATACTTCTTCTGTTACAGCAGCAGCTTCTTCTTGGGATAGCATGCATAATACTGGTACAGAAGTTTTAACTGGTGCTACTATCGTAAAACTCACTAGAACACTTGCTATTATTCCTATCACATTAGTTTTAGGCTTTTATCAAGCAAAAAAAGCTTCTGGTCAAAATAAAGCTAGTATAAAATCTGCATTTCCAATGTTTATTTTATATTTCATCATTGCTTCTATTATTACTACTTTCTTAAATTATTTTATGGACAGAAATATTTTTTCTGCTGAAATATCTTCTGCTATTTTATCTTTCTTTGCTTTAATGAAATTTTTCAGTAAATATTTCATCATCATGGCAATGGGCGCTATTGGTCTTCATACTGATATCGTTGATTTAATAAAAAATGGTGGTCGTCCTATCATCATGGGCTTTTGCTGTTGGATAGCTATTGCTTGCGTCAGCTTATTAGTTCAACATCTTTTAGGTTTGTGGTAAAAAATAAATTATAAAAATTAAGCTAGAATATGTCTTTTCAGATATGTTCTAGCTTTTTTATTTTTATCTTTAAATCTGTTGTTTTTACAACATACTTTTAAATCAAGACTAATTATAATAAGCATATCAATTAAATCACAAATAAAATTATTGGAGAGATAATTATGGAAAATAAAATGTTTTGCTTTCAATGTCAAGAAACAGCTCAATGCACAGGCTGTACTCGTGTAGGTGTTTGTGGAAAATCCGCCACTACTGCTACACTGCAAGATTTATTAATTTATGCAACTAAAGGTCTTTGCGAAATCACTACTAAACTTCGTCAAGAAAAACAAGATATCAGTCGTAAATTAAATCAATTTATCTGTGAAAATCTTTTTATCACTATCACTAACGCTAATTTTGATGATGAAATTATCATTAAACGCATCACAGACACTTTAAATTATAAACAAGAATTATTTGCAAAATTGCAAAATAAAGATAATTTATCCCCTGTAGCTCTTTGGACTACTGATGATGAAAATACTTACCTTGTAAAAGGTGCTACTATCGGTGTTTTAGCTACTGAAAATGAAGATATTCGCAGTCTTCGTGAATTAATCACTTATGGTTTAAAAGGTATGGCAGCATATAATAAACATGCAAATGCCCTTGGTAAATTTAATGATGAAATTGACTCATTTTTACAAGCTACTTTAGCTAAAACTGTTGATGATAATTTATCTGGAGAAGAATTAACAGCTCTTGCTTTAGAAACCGGTGCTTTCGGTGTAAAAGTCATGGCACTTTTAGATGAAGCTAATACTTCTCGCTATGGAAATCCAGAAATCACATCTGTAGATATCGGTGTTCGCAATAATCCAGCAATTTTGATTTCTGGTCATGATTTACGCGATTTAGAAATGCTTCTTGAACAAACTCAAGGAACTGGTGTTGATGTATATACACATAGCGAAATGCTTCCTGCACATTACTATCCATTCTTTAAAAAGTATAAAAACTTCGCAGGCAACTATGGTAATGCTTGGTGGAAACAAAAAGAAGAATTTTTATCCTTCAACGGCCCTATTTTATTGACTACTAACTGCCTCGTACCACCAAAAGCTGAATATAAAGATAGAATTTATACTACAGGTGTTGTTGGCTTTGCAGGCTGTAAACATATCCCTGGAGAAATCGGCGAAACTAAAGATTTCTCTGCTATTATTGAACATGCCAAAAAATGCCCACCACCAACACAAATTGAAACAGGCTCTATCGTAGGTGGTTTTGCTCATAATCAAGTCTTAGCTCTTGCTGATAAAGTAGTTGAAGCTGTAAAATCTGGTGCTATCAAAAAATTTGTAGTTATGGCAGGCTGTGATGGTCGTCAATTAGCTAGAAATTATTATACTGACTTTGCTAAAGCACTTCCTCAAGATACAGTTATCTTAACTGCTGGCTGTGCAAAATATAAATATAATAAATTAAATCTAGGCGATATCGGTGGTATTCCTCGCGTTTTAGATGCTGGTCAATGTAATGACAGTTATTCACTCGCTTTGATTGCTTTAAAACTTAAAGAAGTATTTGGCTTAGATGATATCAATGAATTACCAATTGCTTATAATATCGCATGGTATGAACAAAAAGCTGTTATCGTTCTTTTAGCACTTCTTTATCTTGGTGTAAAAAATATAAAACTTGGCCCTACATTTCCAGCTTTCTTATCTCCAAATGTAGCTAAAGTTCTTGTGGATAACTTCGGTATTTCTGGTATCAATAGTGTAGAAGAAGATATTAAATCTCTTATCTAAAACTTAAAACACAACAAAAAAGACGGTATTAAAACCGTCTTTTTTTATTTTCTTTATTTTTTCATATTTAAATATTTTTCTCTCAAAGCTATTTTTCGTTGCATAGACTTAACAAATTCTTTTGCTCGAGAAAAATCTTCTTCATTAGGATGAATTGAAGCTTTTTGCCAACGTTCAAGATTACGAGGTGTCGCTGCATGAGGATCATTTTTATCAGCATTTTTACGCCTTTCTAGCATTGCTGGATTTATTTTTCCTTGGCTGGCAAAAGTTCCCAATACTTTGCAATTTTCTCCTAAATAACTAGCAGCTCTAGCAAAAGCAGTTATAGAATGTTCACTATTTAATTCTGCACCTTGTGTTTGAAATAAAATTACTGTTTTATTATTTAATTTTTTCAATAATTCCTGTACCATTTTATCTGGTTCGCCACGAGTAAGCCAATATCCTACAGCAATATTATCATAATCCTCAAGATTAAATTCATCTCGTATAGCAAAAATATTTGCCATATCTTCACCAAAACCATCATAAATAACCTCTGCTATTTGTTTTGTATTTCCAGTTACACTAGAATAAACTATCAACCATTTTTTCATTATACACACTCTTTTCTTATAAATTAATTATTATTATAAATAAAAAAGATATAAATTCTGTTGTTTTTACAACTAATTAAACAAAAATAAAAAGGGATTAAGCATAAAGCCAATCCCTTAAATATAATTCCATTATTAATATTATTAAAATTCAATTTGTAATTTAAATTCAGTTTCCTGTTTTTCTTCTTTTGCCCAAGTATTTAACATATTAATCATAGCAATAAAAGAAGAAGCTGAAATATCTTCAATGATATTCTGATTTTCTTTAGAACGTCCACCTACATATTCTAAGCTAATGCTACTAGATAATCTTTCATCTGCTTCTTTAAGTAAAGTATTAATCACTGCATTTAAAGTTGCTTCATTAATTACTTCATAATCGCTCAAATCATTATTGCAAAAAATAGTTGTTAAATTAAAGAAACCTTTTTCTCTGTCGCTGATAGGTATAGCAAAATATCTATTTTCATATTTTTTATTATAAGGCACATCGTAACTATGTTCATAATCCCTTACTTCATACTTACCTACTAAATAAGCAGTAGGCTTACTTTGCTCGTCTTTCACAACTCTTACCAATTCTTTAAAAGCTACTCTAAAAGTATTTTCTTTAAACCCTTGTTTATTAATATAGAGATAAACTTTCATTTAGTGCCAGGCCTCTTTTCTCTTCAAATTTCTAATAATAATAATACCATTATATTTATAAAACGTCTATTTAAATGAAAATTCAATAAAATTTTAATTTTTAATAATTATATTTAAACATAAAAAAAGGATATTCTTTAAAAAGAATATCCTTTTTATAACTTTCATATCAATTATTTATTATCTTTACCCCAAGTACGTTCAAGTTCTCTAACAATTTCAGCATGTTTTTCTTCTGTTAATTTAACTTTAGCTTTGTAAATGAATGTTGCAATGATGAGTAAGATAAATGGAATTGCAAACATGATAATTTGGAAGTTGAGTAAATTATCAGGAGTTATGCTTTCTGCTGTAACTTTATTACCAGACATACCAACCCAAACAGCTGTGAAGCCTACGATAGCAGATGTGATAGCACCGCCTAATTTATCGATTAAAGGACGTACACAAAGTACGAGTGCTTCATCACGATGACCAAGTTTTAATTGACCATATTCAACAGTATCTGTAATTGTCATTAATACAACAAGGAAGATAAGTGGCTGTGGTAATGCAAATAAACCAGCACCAAGTAATGTTAAATATACATTTTGACCTGCAAAGTAGTAAATAACTACTGCAATTAACATAATAGCGATAGAATAGAAGAATAAATTACGTCTGCTGAATTTTTTAGTTAATGATGGGAATAAAGCAACTGCCATTAAACCAATGATAACGTTGATTACACCTAAGAAGGAAAACTGAGAAGAATCACCTAATACATAAATGAAATAGTAAAGGTTGAAGTTATTGATAAGGTTTTGACCTAAACCAAAGATAAGATAAGCAAATGCAATCCATAAGAGCTGGTCATTTTTCATTAATACAGAGAAAACTTGTCCAAAAGATGTATCTGTTTTGTTTTCACGAAGCGCAGAGTCATGTTCTTTTGTACCAATACCAAGAATGATAGCACCTACAGTAGCAATTAAACCACCAATTGCAGCAAATGCGAACCAACCTGTAGCATCACCTGCACCACCATTGCTATTTTCAGAGAAAGCTAAAACAATTGGAATAACAATGATAGTTACGAGCTGACCACCGAATACAGAACCAATACGTGCATAAGTAGCTGTAATTTCACGTTCACGAGAATCAAAAGAAAGTGCTGGTATCATGGACCAAATAGCAACGTCTTTTGCTGAATAGAAAATATCCATAATTATATATAAGATAGCGAAAACAATTAAGTACATTATAGGGCTTGTTTCAGCTAAACCGCCAATATCTGTGAATAAGATAGCTAAAGTAACTGCGGCAATAACTGCACCAGAAAGAACCCAAGGTTTAAATTTACCCCATCTAGTTTTTGTTTTATCGATAGTATTACCAATAAATGGGTCAATGAAAAGTTCCGCAACACGAATAACAAGAATAACTGTTGTTACAAGACCGATCATATATTCATTATAACTTGTATCATCTGTATTAAATAAATTACTTGTTACGAAAATCATAAAATAAGTACCAATCATTGCATAGAAAAAGTCATGCCCAAAGGTACCGCACGCATATGCCACACGTGATAAAAATCTTGACATATAAAGGCCTCCCATTATGTTATTAAAAATTTAATGACTACACTAAAAATTATTTAACTGTGTTAATATATTCGATGATAGCATCAGCTATTTTATCTAAAGGAGCATTGCTAGTATTTACAATTAAATCATAGTTAGAAGCTTCGCCCCATTTTTTACCTGTGTAATAATTGTAATATCTAGCTCTTTTTTCGTTTTCTGCGTCCAATTCTTTTAAAGTTTTACCTTCGTAAACTTCTTTACCTCTTTTTTCTCTATATTCATCATTTGCACAAACAAAGATAGAGAAATGATTTGACATATCTTCTAATACATAATCAGCGCAACGACCTAAGATAACACATGGTCCATCATTAGCAAGTTTTCTTACTACACTAGCTTCAGATAAGAACATGCCTCTACTAGATTCACCCATGCGAGTACCAAAAGAATGGAATGGCATGAATGTCAATGTCAATGGATGAACAGTATTTTCTAAATCCAATAAATCTTGTTCAGATAAATCATTAATACCTAATTTAGCTGCTGCGATATGCACAATTTGTCTATCGTACAATTTTACATTTAATTTTTTAGCTAAAATCTCAGCTAATTCACGACCACCGCAACCATACTGTCTACTTATTGTAATTACTGTATTTGAGTTCATATTAAATCCCTCTCTTTAATATTAAAATATAATAAATAAGAAAATGCTCAACTTATCAAATATATAATAATAAATAAAAGTATATGATTTTTTTGAAAATTTTTATTTTGAAAACGTTTACAATTAACCTAAAATGTACATTTCTATCTAAAAGCTTTGTTATTATTATATTTTATATCGTTACCAATAGCAATGTTTTATGTTGCTAAAATTTGTTTAAATGTTGTATATTATGTAAAATTATAAAAAAAGAACTGTACTAAAATTTAGTACAGTTCTTTTATCTTCATATTTATATATTATTTACTGATATCTTTCCAAGTACGTTCAAGTTCTTTAACGATTTCAGCATGTTTTTCTTCAGTAAGAGTAACTTTTGTTTTGTAAAGTAATGTTGCGATGAGCATGAATACGATTGGCACAGCAAACATGATTAATTCGAACATCATTTTATTGCTATCAGTAATGCTATCAGCTGTAGCTTTACCAGACATACCAACCCAAACAGCTGTGAAACCAACGATAGCACTTGTTACAGCACCGGATAATTTGTTAACTAATGGTCTGATGGAAAGAATAAGGGATTCATCACGGTGACCAATTTTTAACTGACCATATTCAACAGTATCTGTGATTGTCATTAATACTACTAAGAATACAAGTGGCTGTGGTAAGTTGAATAAACCAGCTGCAATTAATACTAATACAGAGTTTGTACCAGCGAAAGCATAGATGATCAATGCAATGATCATGATTACGACAGAATAGAAGAATAAGTTTCTTCTTTTGAATTTAGTTGTTAATACAGGGAATAAAGCAACTGCTAATAAACCAATGATAACGTTGATAATACCTAAGAAGGATAAATAAGTGGAATCACCTAAAATGTAAGCGAAATAGTACATCTGGAAGGAGTTTACTAAGTCCTGACCGAAGCAGAAGATAAGGAATGTAATAGCGATCCACATTAACTGGTCATTTTTACCTAAGATAGAGAATACTTCTTTGAAAGTTGTTTCTTTTTTGTTTTCACGAAGAGCGGAAGCTTGTTCTTTTGTACCAAGACCAAGGATAACAGCACCTAATAAGGATACACCGCCACCGATTAAAGCGAAAGCTAACCAACCATTAGCATCACCAACACCGCCGTTAGCGTCTTTGGAGAAGAATAATACGATAGGAATAACCATTACTGTTACGAGCTGAGCACCAAATACGGAACCAATACGAGCAAATGTTGCTGTAATTTCACGTTCTTTAGAGTCGAAGGACATTGCTGGAACCATGGACCAAATAGCAACGTCTTTTGCTGAATAGAAGATATCCATTACTAAGTATAAAATAGCAAAGATAATTAAGTAGAGTAATGGATTAGATGTTGTTAAACCACCTAAGTCAGTGAACAAAATTGCTAAGCTTAAAGCTGCTACGAAACCACCAACGATAACCCATGGTTTAAATCTACCCCATCTAGTGTTTGTTTTATCGATAGTGTTACCAATGAATGGGTCAATGAAAAGTTCTGCTACACGAATTACAAGGATTACTGTCATGATGATACCGATCATGTATTCATTATGACTTTGATCTTCTGTGTTGAAAAGATTACTTGTGATGAACATGATAAAGTATGTGCTAACCATCATATAGAAGATATCATGTCCGAAAGTACCGCAAGCATATGATATGCGTTGCATAAGTTTATTACCATTATTACCTGACATTTATAAGTCCTCCTAAATAAAATTATAAATATTTAATAAAAAAATTATTAACAAAACTTATGTAGATAACAGCATCTATGCTGTTATCCTTCTATATTCTTTAGTTCTTTTATTCTTGAACTTTATTAATATATTCAATGATAGCATCTGCTATTTTGTCTAAAGATGCATTGCTAGTATTTACAATTAAATCATAGTTAGAAGCTTCGCCCCATTTTTTACCTGTGTAATAATTGTAGTATCTAGCTCTTTTTTCATTTTCTTCGTTTAATTCTTTTAAAGTTTTACCTTCGTAAACTTCTTTACCTCTTTTTTCTCTATATTCATCGTCTGCACAAACGAAAATGGAGAAATGATTTGGCATATCTTCTAATACATAATCAGCACAACGACCTAAGATAACACATGCTCCATCGTTAGCAAGTTTTCTTACTACACTAGCTTCAGATAAGAACATTCCTCTACTAGATTCACCCATATGGTTACCAAAAGAATGGAATGGCATAAATGTTAAAGTTAAAGGTTGAACAGTATTTTCAAGTTCTAATAAATCCTGCTCAGATAAATCGTTGATGCCAAGTTTAGCAGCAGCAATATGAACGATTTGTCTGTCATATAAATTGACATTTAACTTTTTAGCTAAAATTTCAGCTAATTCACGACCACCACAACCGTATTGTCTACTAATTGTTATTACAGTGTTTTCTTTCATTAAAATCACCTACTTATTTATTTTATTATCAATATGAAATTGATAACGAGTTAATATTTCAAAATACCATATTTTTTATTTATAAATGCAATATTATATCAATAAATAAAACCATATGATTTTTTAGAAAATTCAATTTCATAAAATTGAAAATGGAAAACGTTTACACATTTTGTCAAAATACGAACTTATTTTATACATATCTTAAAGCTCTCGAACAAATGTTTGTTTGTATTTTTACAAATTTTCATTTAACTCAGCTTCATTATATTATTCTCATCACTTAAAGTCAATATATATTTCTCAAAAAATTTTTATGTAACAAGCTGAAATTTAATAAAAATCTCAACATAAATACAAAAAACAAACGTTTACATCAACAAATTTACAATCTTGTTATGGTTTAATTATACCCATCTCCCTATATAAAGTCAATATACAATTTTCAAAAAATTATATAAAAAATTAAAATTAATTACAAAAAAAGATATGGTTCTAATATCGCTACTAGAACCATATCTTCTTATACTTTTTTCTTCCATTTACAAAAATAATTTTCTACCAAGTCTAAAAAACCAAACAAAAATAGACCTATTAAACTTAAAACTACAATACCTGCGTACATATCTAGATAATTTACACGAAGCCACGAATCCATTATAAAATATCCCATACCATATTTAGTGCCAAATGTCTCTGTAAAAAACAATACTGATATAGCTGTCCCCATTGCTACACGTAAAGATGTAATAAAATTTGGTAATACAGCTGGCCATAGTATATTTAAGAAAATTTGTCTAAAAGATGCACCTAAACTATATAAAGGAAAAAACATTTCTTTTGGTATAGTTTTTATACTATCGCGAATAGCAACTAACACTTGAAAAATCACAATCAAAAATATCATAATAACTTTTGGTAATTCTCCAATTCCAGCTAAAAGCATCAAGATAGGCAATAATGCAATCTTAGGAATAGGATATGTCAGATAAACAATAGGAGCTAAAATCTTATCACATTTTTTATAATATCCCATCATCACTGCTATTGGTACACCAGTTATTATAGCTAAAAATACTCCTGCTATAATTCGCCAAAGACTATATAGTGCATGAATAGCTATTGTTTGTGTAAAAATATTGCCCAATCTTTCCATTACCAAAACAGGCGAAGGAATAATTGGTAAATGTACGATTATAGATATAACATACCATAAAATAAGCAATAATATCATTGCAGGTAAATAAAAATGCCATGATTTATCTTTCATTTTTACTACCTGCTTTCTTTAAATAATTTCTTATTTCTTTACTTAGTGAACTAAAGATTTCTCTATCACGAAAATTCTTATCACTAAATAAAGGATTATCGATTATTTTATAGATACCTCCAGGTGCACTAGTCATCACTATTATTTTTTGCCCTAAATATAAAGCTTCTTCTACATAATGCGTAACTAATATAGTAGAAACTTTCTGCTTCTGCCATAAATCAATGAATACATCTTGCATTTCTTCCCTTGTAATAGCATCTAAAGCAGAAAAAGGTTCATCCATTAATAATAAATCAGCTTTTAAAGCAAAAGCCCTAGCTAAACTTACGCGTTGTTGTTGACCACCACTTAAATTATTAGGATAACGATTTAGTAAATTACTTAATCCTAAATTATCTACTAAATTTCGAGGCAAACCTTGTTTAGCTTCTTTTTTTATTTTTAAACCTAATAAAATATTTTCTTTTACAGTAAGCCATGGCAATAATCCATAATTTTGAGGAATAAAACCTATAGTTTGTTTTTTAGGGGAAGGATTTGCGCCATTTATTTGCACTAAACCCTGATAATTTTTTTGTAGTCCTGCCAAAACATTCAATAAGGTAGATTTCCCACAACCAGAAGGGCCAATCACTGCACAAGTTATCCCTGTTGGCAAATTTAAATTAATATCTTCTAATATATTTGTATCATCATATCTTACATAAAGTCTATCTACGGTAATCATTTCGTTAAAATATCACTTACTATATCTTCATAATTATATTTTTCAGTTACTAATTCTTTTTTATTGAGCCAATTTATAGATTTATCCCAATCAGATTTTTCTGGTAATGCAGCTTTCATATATTTTGGCATAACTAAAGCATCTTTAGTTGCTGGTGGTAATCCTGCTGTTTCAATAACTAAATCCATATATTCTTCTTGAGGTGTAGAATTTAAATATTCTATAGCTTTATCATAAGCTCTATACATAGCTTTTATAACTTCTTTTTTATTTTCTACACTATCATTTGTAAATACCATTACGCCTGGATTTATTTTCATAGCTTCAGAAGAATTTACTAAATAACTGCCATTTTTTACAGCGATACTGCCCATAGGTTCAGGAAGTACTGCACCATCTAATTTACCATTTTGTAACATTTCTAATCTTGTAGGTATCTGTGGAATTACTGTCTTATTGATATCTGCTTCAGTCATATTGTTTTGTGCAAGCATTTCATCTAAAACAAATTCAATAATAGTATTTTTAGATACGGATATATTCTGACCTTTCATTTCTGCTAAAGATTTAGCAGTATTGCCAGTACCTGCAATTAAACAGTAATTGCCATTAGTAGAAGAAGTTATTTTTACATCAAATCCTCCAGCTTTAGCAAATCCTGCTGCTAGCATATCAGATACGCCACCATCTAAATTGCCACTTTGAAGGGCACTATCTCTATCCATAGCACTTTTAAAATACTGTAGCTCTACGTCTACACCTTCTTCTTTAAAATAACCTTTTTCTTGAGCAATAATAAATGGTATGGAATCAATGTCTGGCATTAATCCAATTTTTAAAGTTTCTGTTTTTGTATTATCTGCTACTTCTTTTTCATCTGTAGTTGAACCACAAGCTGTGCATAGCATAGATAAAATACAAATTGCTACTAATAATAATTTTTTCAAAGCATTCATTCCTTTCTTATATAATATATGCCTATGCTTAACTATTTAATTAATCCTTTTATATCATATAAAAAAAACTTAATTCATGCAATAAAAAACTGACGCTAATGAATAGCGTCAGTTTTATTTTATCAGCACGAAAAATTATTTACCTGCTAATTTTTTATATCCTTCAAGACGTTCTTTTGCATCTTTTTCTGTTTTTGCAAATAATTCATCTGCAATTTCAGGGAATGCACGTTTTAAGGATGTATAACGAACTTCACCTTGAATAAATTCTTGGAAGTTTCCTGTTGGTTCTTTAGAGTCTAAGCTGAATGGATTTTTATCTGTGCCACGTAATTCAGGATTATAACGATAAGTAGCCCAGTAACCAGCTTCAACAGCACGTTTAGTTTCAAGTTGGCTCTTGCCCATACCTGCACGTAAACCATGGTTGATACATGGAGCATATGCAATGATAAGAGATGGTCCTTTAAAAGCTTCTGCTTCAGCAATAGCTTTTAAAGTTTGGTTTTTATCGTAACCCATAGCAATCTGTGCTACATATACATAACCATAGCTCATTGCCATCATGCCGATATCTTTTTTCTTAGTACGTTTACCAGTAGCAGCAAATTGAGCAATAGCAGCAGCTGGAGTAGCTTTAGAGGACTGTCCACCAGTATTTGAGTAAACTTCTGTATCAAGAATTAATACGTTAACATCTTCACCAGAAGCAAGTACATGGTCAAGACCGCCATAACCGATATCATAACCCCAACCGTCGCCACCAATGATCCATTGGGAACGTTTTACAAAGAAATCTTTTTTATCATAGATTTCATTTAAGAGTGCATTATCGCCTTTTTCTGCTTCAAGAAGTTCAGTCAATTTTTCAGCGCGTTCACGGCTACCTTCACCTTCATTGATGTTAGTTTGCCAATCAGCAAATGTAGCTTTGAGTTCATCACTGCCAAGACCTTCTTCTAAAGCTTGAGTGATTTTTGAAGATAATGTTTCACGAACAGCTTTTGTTCCAAGGAACATACCTAAACCATATTCTGCGTTATCTTCAAATAAGGAGTTAGCCCAAGCAGGACCTTGTCCTTTATGGTTTTTAGTGTATGGCATAGATGGTGCAGAACCGCCCCAAATAGAAGAACAGCCTGTAGCATTAGCTACCATCATACGATCACCAAAGAGCTGAGTGATGAGTTTTACATATGGAGTTTCACCACAACCAGCACAAGCACCGGAGAATTCTAAGAGTGGTTGTTCAAACTGACTACCTTTGAGAGTAGTTTTCTTCATAGGATTTTTCTTAGGTGCAACTTTTGTAGCATCAACAGCATAATCAAATTCAGCTTGTTTTGCAAGTTGAGTTGCAATAGGTTTCATAGCAAGAGCAGAACCTTTTGGAGCTGGACAAATATCAGCACAGTTACCGCAACCTGCACAATCTTTTGCAGAAATAGTGATTGCAAAATTTAAGCCTTTAGCACCAAGAGCTGGTTTGGATTTCATTGTTTCTGGAGCATTAGCTACTTCTTCATCTGTCATAAGTACTGGACGAATTGCAGCATGTGGACATACGAAGGAGCATTGGTTACACTGGATACATTTATCAATATCCCATTCTGGAACATTAATAGCGATACCGCGTTTTTCATAAGCAGCAGTACCTACTGGGAATGTACCATCTTCAATACCTTTGAAAGCACTTACAGGAAGTTTATCGCCTTCTTGACGGTTCATTGGATTTTGGATATTTTTAATGAAATCAGGAATATTAGCATTTGCATCATCAGCATCTTTAGCATCTTTCCAAGAAGCTGGAACTTCTACTTTATGAAGAGCTTCGATACCTTTGTCGATAGCGCCATTATTCATATCAACGATATGTTGACCTTTTTTACCATAAGAAGTAACAACTGCATCTTTAAGATATTTAACAGCTTCATCAATAGGAATGATATTTGCAAGTTTAAAGAATGCAGACTGCATAACCATGTTAAAGCGACCGCCAAGACCGAGTTCTTGAGCAATTTTAACAGCGTTTACAGTGTAGAAGTTAATATTGTTTTCTGCAATATAACGTTTCATATATGCAGGGAGTTTTTCTGTTAATTCTTCATCAGTCCAAAGTGTATTTAATAAGAATGTACCATTTGGTTTTAAACCAGCAAGTAAATCATATTTATCTACATAAGACTGTTGAGAACAAGAAATGAAGTTTGCTTTATTGATGAGATATGGAGACATAATTGGTTTTTTACCAAAACGCAAGTGAGACATTGTTACCCCACCAGATTTTTTGGAGTCATATGCAAAATATGCCTGTGCATACATATCTGTTTTATCGCCGATGATTTTAACAGCACTTTTATTTGCACCTACAGTACCATCAGAACCTAAGCCCCAGAATTTGCAAGCAGTTGTTCCTTCTGGTGTAAGGTCGATATCTTCATGATATTCTGGTAAAGAAGTGAAAGAAACATCATCATTGATACCAATAGTAAAGCCATTTTTAGGAGCATCTTTTTTGAGTTCATTATAAACTGCAAAAATTTGATCTGGAGTAACATCTTTACCACCAAGACCATAACGACCACCAACGATTGTTGGACGTAAATCGCTATTATAAAGAGCGGACTGAATTTCAAGATATAAAGGTTCACCGATAGAACCAGCTTCTTTTGTACGGTCCATAACAGCAATTTTCTTAACAGTTTTTGGAAGTGCATTTAAGAAATGTTTTACAGAGAATGGTCTGTAAAGGTGAATGGATACAACACCGACTTTTTCGCCTTTTGCATTCAAGTAATCAACAACTTCCATAGCTGTATCACATAAAGAGCCCATAGCAATGATTACGCGATCAGCGTTTGGATCACCATAGTAGTTGAATAATTGATAGTTACGGCCTGTTAATTTATTGATTTCAGCCATAGCATCTTCAACCATCTGAGGAACAGCTTCATAATAAGGATTTGCAGATTCTTGACCTTGGAAATAAATATCAGGGTTTTGGCTAGTACCACGAATTACTGGATGATCTGGATTTAAAGCATTATGACGGAATTTATTTACAGCTTCCCAATCAAGCATTTTGCCTAAATCTTCATAATCTAAAACTTCGATTTTTTGAATTTCATGAGAAGTTCTGAAACCATCAAAGAAGTTTACGAATGGTACACGGCTTTTGATAGCTACAAGGTGAGCAATAGCACTCAAGTCCATAACTTCTTGAACACTAGCTTCAGCAAGCATAGCGCAACCAGTTTGACGAACTGCCATAACATCACGTTGGTCACCAAAAATATTAAGAGAAGATGTTGCAAGAGCACGAGCACTTACATGGAATACACCTGGGAGCAATTCACCAGCAATCTTATACATATTAGGAATCATTAATAAAAGACCCTGAGAAGCAGTATAAGTAGTAGTTAATGCACCAGCCTGGAGAGAACCATGTACTGTACCAGCAGCACCTGCTTCAGATTGCATTTCTACAACACGTACTTTTTGACCGAAAAGGTTTTTCTTACCTTTTGCTGCCATTTCATCTACAACTTCTGCCATTGGAGATGATGGAGTAATTGGATAAATAGCTGCTACATCTGTAAATGCATAAGATATATACGCCGCAGCAGTATTACCATCCATAGTTTTCATATGTTTGCTCATATTTTCAAATAAGCTCCCTTCTATATATATATACCCTTTTATAGGCATTTTAAACTATAACACATATTTATGATACAACTTTTTATAATATTTTTCAACTATGAATATACCTTTTATATCTATAATTTATCAGTGGTAAATCCATACTCATATAGAAAATTTTATAAACTATTATCATCTATAAGTTTCAATTCTTCACTAGAAAACGCTATATTGTTCATTGCTTCCAAATTCATTAAAATCTGTTCTGGCTTTGATGCACCTATCAAAACACTTGTAACTATGTTATCTTTTAAAATCCAAGCCAATGCCATCTGAGCTAAACTTTGGCCACGCTGTTTTGCTATTTCATTTAAATTAGCAATCTGTATTAATTTTTTTTCTGTCAAAATTTCAGCTTTCAAAAATCTTCCATCAGTTTTTATGCGACTATCTTCAGGAATACCTTTTAAATATCTATCTGTCAATAATCCTTGCGCTAATGGGCTAAAAGCTATAATACCTTTATTTAATTTATGTGCCATTTCCTTCAAGCCATTATTCTCAATAGTTCTATCGAAAATGGAATAACGATTTTGATTGATGATAAATGGACAATGCATTTGAGTTAAAATCTCACTAGCTTTTGCTAAAGTTTCCCCATCATAATTTGATAAACCTACATATAAAGCTTTTCCACTTTGTACTATTTGATTTAATGCTCCCATAGTTTCTTCAAGTGGAGTGTCTTTATCCATGCGATGATGATAAAAAATATCTACATACTCAAGACCCATGCGTTTTAAACTTTGGTCTAAACTAGCAATTAAATATTTTCTACTGCCCCAGTTGCCATAAGGGCCTTCCCACATATCATAGCCAGCTTTTGTACTGATTAATAATTCATCACGATATTTTTTCAAATCTTGCCTTAAAATTCTACCAAAATTTATTTCTGCACTGCCATAAGGAGGGCCATAATTATTTGCCAAATCAAAATGAGTTATGCCATTATCAAAAGCAGTGAAACAAAGTTTTTGCATAGTTTTAAAATCATTATTATCACCAAAATTATGCCAAAGTCCCAAAGATACTCTTGGCAATTTCAAACCGCTTTTACCACATCTAGCATATTCTAACTTATTATATCTGTCTTTATCTGCTATATACATGAAAAACGCCCCTTTACTTTTAGTCAATATCTTTTTTATAATTATCATAATACTAATTCAAGTACGCTTTAAGTCAAGATATTACTATGATAAAGGGGCTTTATTATGGATAAACAATATTCAATTCGTGAAGTATCAGCCAAATTCAATCTGCCAGCTTCCACGCTTCGCTATTATGAAGAAGTAGGCATTTTAACTGATATTCCTCGCAATTCATCAGGCAAACGCATTTATTTAGAAAAACATATCAATCGTTTAAAAACTATCTGCTGTTTTAAAAATACTGGTATGAGTATCGCTCAACTACAAGAATTTTTTCAATATGAACAGCAAGAGCTTTCACATATTGATGATATTTTAAAATTATTGACCAATCAAAAAAATCATATTCTAGCACAATTAGCAAAAATGCAACACGATTATAAGCATATTCAAAAAAAATTAGCTTATTACCAAGCTATGAAAACAGCTGTAGATAATCATACTGCTCTACCTAATTGGCAAGATTATAAATGCGATAATTGAAATATTAGCTATAATAATTTAACTGGAAATTTTTCCTTAAATTATTATAGCTTTTTTATTTATAATTTAACTTTCATAGTTTCAGGATTGCACAATTGCATAGGTGTGCCTTCTTTTACTATATTAAAACCTAATTTTTGATAAAAACTAACATTTTTCTTTTCATCAGGCATCAATTCAATATAAAGATAATCTTTATATTTATTTTTTATCATCTTTACTAAATTGCTGGCAATACCTTTGCCTTGATATTTAGGATTTACTAATACATAATGAATATATGCTGTAAGTATGCCATCATCTAAAGCTCTAGCTAAGCCTACTAATTTATTATTCTCCCACGCAGTAATAATCATACTGCTCTACCTAATTGGCAAGATTATAAATGCGATAATTGAAATATTAGCTATAATAATTTAACTGGAAATTTTTCCTTAAATTATTATAGCTTTTTTATTTATAATTTAACTTTCATAGTTTCAGGATTGCACAATTGCATAGGTGTGCCTTCTTTTACTATATTAAAACCTAATTTTTGATAAAAACTAACATTTTTCTTTTCATCAGGCATCAATTCAATATAAAGATAATCTTTATATTTATTTTTTATCATCTTTACTAAATTGCTGGCAATACCTTTGCCTTGATATTTAGGATTTACTAATACATAATGAATATATGCTGTAAGTATGCCATCATCTAAAGCTCTAGCTAAGCCTACTAATTTATTATTCTCCCACGCAGTAAATACCGTTGGTGAGTTAATTAATGCTGTATATAATTTATCAGGATTACTAGCCGATAATTGCCAATCAACAGATAAAAACAATTCTATTATATTTTCTTTCGTAAAATCTTTTTCATCTTTATAAATGATTTCCATAAAATCAAAATCCCTACATCATTCTTTAACTAAAAATTTTTGTACAGCACTGCCATTTAAATAATTACACAAACGACCTTGATAAAGATTTTTTTCTTCCATTTCTTTTACGATTTCATCGCGAATTTTCCACCAACCTGTCTGCCAATTACTAAATAAAGTATTTTCAGCTGGTGCTCTACCAATTAATCGCTGTAAAACAATATTTGGGGATAAATGTTCTAAGAAATCAATTACTCTTTGTTTATAATGCTCACAAGAAATAATTTCAAATTCTTTATTTTCATATTGCTGAGCCATTTTTGTATTTTTTACGATATAAAGTGCATGTAATTTCACCTGGTCAACGCCAAGTGCAGAAATCACTCTAGCAGTTTCAATCATATCTTTATCATCATCCCATGGTAAATCTAAAATTACATGAGTACAACACAATAAACCATAACGCTTTATACGCAATACTGCATCAATATATTCTGCCAAACCATGACCGCGATTTATTTTTTCTAAAGTCTTATAATTTATCGTTTGTAAACCTAATTCTACACAAATATCAATATTTTTTTCTTTAGCAATTCTAGCTAAGATTTCTAAATAAACATCATTTATGCAATCTGGTCTTGTCGCTATATAAATAGCCACTATATCATCACTAGCACATGCTTCTAATACATATTTTTCTAATTGTTCTGGTGGCATATACGTATTACTGAAATTTTGAAAATACGGTATGAATTTTTTCGCCTTATACTTAGGCACTATATGAGCCTTATTCATGCGAATTTGTTCTGTTACGGATAATTCTGGTGGTAAATTTTCATAACCTGCACCAATACTACCGCAAAAAGTACAGCCAAATTTCCCACATGAACCATCACGATTAGGGCAAGTAAGCGGTAACCCTATAGGCAATTTATAAACTTTCTCACCATAACGTTGTTTTAAATAATCGGAAAAAGCATAATATATCATTATAAATTTATATCTCCTTGTTTTATTTCTTGATAAAATACTCCATCATCTTCATAGGCAAAAATCATTGCATTTTCTTTTGCTTTTATTTGACATGATTTCGCTTCATTCATATCATAGGCAAAAACTTCTATCGAAAATTTCTTTTTCAAATCGCGCCATGATTTAAATTGATAATTATTAATATAAGCTAATGCTTTTTCACTCATATAGAAATCATCTGTTACTTTTTTATCTACTTCTTTCCATGGCAACATATCTATTTTTATCTTACCTTTATCTGTCAATAAAGCATCGAATTTCAATACATTATAAATATATTCTTTATCTTTTATTTTAGAATTTTGCTCAATAAAATCATATAAAAATACATATAAATTCTTAGGAGCATGTGGTGCTAAATGCAATTTTTTAGCTTGCCAATATTGAGCAAAATCAGCAAAAAATGTATAAGCATCTTGATTATATTGTTTGATTAAATTAATAATCGTATATTTAAAACGGCCAGCATTATAATACAGTTCCAATACATCTACAAAAATCTGTAATTTTCGCATAGTGGCATAATCCATATATTTATTGCTTATTACTTGATATGGTGCTTGTGGCATATATACATAATCATGCTCTTGTATTAAATCATTCATTGCTGCACCTTTTAATAATTTCAAAAAGCCCACTTGAAGCATATCAGCTTGCAATAAATATACGTCATTAAAAGATTTTGCAAAAGAAGTAATATCTTCATAAGGAAGACCAATGATTAAATCCACATGCAGATGAATATTTCCATAAGCCATGATAGATTTTATGTTATTTGTCATTTCTTCCCATGGATTTGCTCTACTTATCTGACCTAGAGTTTTTAAGTTCGTAGATTGAATACCTATTTCAAATTGTACTCTACCTTTTGGCATTTTCTTAAGTACAGCCTTGATTTCATCATCAATATGATGAGCCACTATTTCAAAATGGAAATTAGTTCTACAATCTTGTTTAGCAATAAATTCTAAAATCGGTAAATAATGCTTTTTATCTGCATTAAAAGTTCTATCTACAAATTTTACCTGACGAACATTATGTTTAATAAAATAACTTAGTTCAGCAAAAACTTTATCTAAAGAGCGATATCTTACGCCTTTAGTTGCACAAGATAAACAATATTTACAAGAATAAGGACAACCTCTTGAACTTTCATAATAAATTATCTTATCCTTTAAATTTTCGATATCGTTATCATTATAAGGGAAAATTATTTCATCTAAATCACTTACAGTAACGGCAATATTCTCATCAATAGTATCATCACTATTTCTCTTTGCTATGCCAGCAATTTTTATTTCTTCATTATTTTTATCATCTAATAAAGCCTGCAATAAATCATGAAAAGCTTTTTCACCTTCGCCACGCACTACAAAGTCCACCATAGGAAAATCCTGCATAAATTCTTTTGTAGCATATGAAACTTCTGGCCCGCCACAGATAATCTTACAATTTGGCAATAATCTATGCACAAGTGGCAACAATTGTTTCACTAACTCAATATTCCAGATATAACAAGAAATTCCCAATATATCTGGTCTAGCATCAAATATCTGATTAGCAATATCAATCAAATGATTATTGATAGATACTTCTAGCATCTCTATATCACAAGATAAATCTTGACAATTTTTGTATATATAGCGAATTGCTAATGACGAATGTATATATTTTGCATTTATCGCTGTCAATAAAACTTTCATAAAAAACTCCTCTTATCTCAAATTTTTATCATTTTCATTAAAAAACACAATATCCTAAAATAATACCTATATTATTATATATGTACAATGTATTTTTAGCAAAAACTAATGCAAGCTACTATTATTAATGATATAATAACACTGTTACAATAATTTAGTAACTCTATAAAATTAATAAGGGGAAGTATAAATGAAACTCGTTATAACTGTTATCGGAAAAGACCGTGTAGGCATCATTGCCACTGTAAGTAATGTTCTTGCTGAAAACAAAGTAAATATTATCAGCATCAACCAAAATATTATGAATGGCTTTTTCAATATGGTTCTAATTGCTGAAATGACTGACAAAAACATTAAATTACAGGATTTACAAAAACTCCTCAAAGAAAAAGGTGCTCAGCTTAACGTAGATATCAAAGCTCAACATGAAGATATCTTCAATGCTATGCATACAATCGGCTAATTTTAAATATTCTTTATTAATTAACTAAAGAATTTAGGAGGAACTTTTGTGATTACTATTAATGATATTTTAGAAACTAATCGTATGATAACAGAAAATAAATTAGATGTTCGTACGATTACATTAGGACTTAGTCTTCGTGATTGTGCTCACCCTAATTTAAAACAATTTTGTGATAATGTTTATGACAAAATCACAAAATCTGGTGAATTCTTAGTAAAAACCGGTGAAGATATTTCTAGTGAATATGGTATTCCCATTATTAATAAACGTGTTTCTGTAACTCCTATTGCTATTGCTGCTGAAGCCTGCAAGACAGATACTTATGTTCCTGTTGCTGAAGCAATGGATAGAGCTGCTAAAGAAATTGGTATTGATTTCATCGGCGGTTTTTCTGCTCTTGTTGAAAAAGGTTATACAAATGGTGATAGAATTCTCATCAATTCCATTCCACAAGCTTTAGCTACTACAGACTTAGTTTGCTCTTCTGTAAATCTAGGTTCTACAAAAGCAGGTATCAATATGGACTGCGTTCGTGAAATGGGTGAAGTAGTAAAACGCACTGCTGAACTTACTCGCGACCGTGAAGCTATTGGTTGTGCTAAACTCGTTATCTTTTCTAATGCTCCTGGAGATAATCCATTTATGGCTGGTGCTTTCCATGGTGTTAGTGAAGCTGAAAAAGTAGTAAGCGTCGGCGTAAGTGGCCCTGGTGTTGTAAAACATGCTCTTGAAGATTTAAAAGGTGCAGATTTTACACAAGTTGCTGAAACAATTAAAAAGACTGCATTCAAAATCACTCGTGTAGGTCAATTAGTAGCTAAAGAAGCTTCTCGTCGTCTTGGCGTACAATTCGGTATTATCGATTTATCCTTAGCACCAACTCCTGCTGTTGGTGATAGTGTTGCTCATATCTTAGAAGAAATGGGTCTTGAATCTTGTGGTGCTCCAGGTACAACAGCAGCTCTTGCTTTATTAAATGACGCTGTTAAAAAAGGTGGCTTAATGGCTTCCTCTCACGTTGGTGGTTTAAGTGGTGCTTTCATTCCAGTAAGTGAAGACGCTGGTATGATTGATGCTGTAAGCTGTGGAAGTCTTTCCATTGAAAAATTAGAAGCTATGACATGCGTTTGCTCTGTAGGTCTTGATATGATCGCTATCGCAGGAGATACTCCAGCTGCTACAATCTCTGGTATCATCGCAGATGAAGCTGCTATTGGTATGATTAATAATAAAACTACTGCCGTTCGTGTTATTCCTGTTCCTGGTAAAAAAGTTGGCGATACTGTTAACTTTGGTGGTTTACTCGGTCATTGCCCTATTATTAAAGTTCGCAGTGAATATAGTTCTGATGCATTTATTGCTCGTGGTGGTCGTATTCCTGCACCTGTACGTAGCTTAACAAATTAATTTAAAAAAATTTTAAAAAAGTTGTTGACAAACACGTAATATATAGATATAATATTAAATGTTCTCAAGGAACGCGCCCATAGCTCAGCTGGATAGAGCACACGCCTTCTAAGCGTGCGGTCGCAGGTTCGAATCCTGCTGGACGCACCACTTTGAAATTAGAGCCTTAGCAATAGCTAAGGCTTTTTTGTTATCTAAATATAAAATTTTAATTCATAAATAAAAAGAGACTCTATAAATTTTTTATCATTTATAAAGTCTCTTATTTTTTTATTTAACTTCAATCATCATAGCACGAACTACATTTGGTATATCATATTTTCTTTTCCCTGCACCTATACCAATTTTCTTTATAATAAATTCTTCTGGCAATTTATCTTCTGTTTGAATACCTGCAATAATAGCAGCCCCTGTTGGAGTAATTAATTCCCCTTTTATCTGTGTATAATGTAATCTTAAACCATGTTCTATAGCAATATTTACTACAGCTGGCACAGGAATAGGCATTTGACCATGTTGACAACGCACAAAGCCTTGACCTTCATATATCTTTGGACAAACAACTCTATCTATATTTAATTTATCTATACATACAGCAGCAGCTACTATATCCACTATTGAATCCACTGCTCCTACTTCATGGAAATGAACTTCATCAATACTTACACCATGAGCTTTTGCTTCTGCATTAGCAATAATATTAAAAATTCTTATTGCTATTTCTTTTGCTCTATCTGTTATTTGTGATTTATTAATTATTTCTACGATTTCTTTTAAACCACAATGTTCATGGTGATGATAATGTTCATGACTATGATTATGATTATGGTGATGAGTCTCATGATGTTCACTATGTAAGTAATTCATATCATGGTCATGATTATCTATATCCAAAATTACATTAAAATCACAAGCATCAAGTGCCATTTTCTTTACACGGCTAATTTCTATTTTATAACCATCTAGTGGTAATGTTTGTAAATTTTCCATTAAATAATTTTTATCTACGCCTAAATCTAATAACGAAGCTACAAACATATCTCCACTAATACCAGCATAACATTCTAAATACAATATATTATTCATAATCTAGCTCCTTTGTCTTCTATCTACATTATATATTAACTGTTAAACTTAACTTCATGTCAATAAAAAAATGAAAAAACCTACTATAATAATTTAAATAAATTTTAAATCATCATAATAGGCTTTTTTGTTATTTCATATAATTTTGTGCTTGCTCATTTAATTTTTCTATTACTTCTTTAGATAATAAACGTTCACCATAAGGATAAGCCACTCTATTTTCCTTATCTATATGTCTACGAAGTAAATAAACATAAGACATTGTATTTGTAACTATCGCCAATTTTAATTTTACTGTAGGCTCTTTTTGATACGCTTTCAACGCATTTTCCAATTTCCATACATATAATCTAGCTAAATTATGTTCTACAATCATGCCATGATTTACTAAATTATTTGCCATCTCATCTTTCGTTTCAAGCATAGCTTTGAATAAAAGTTCTTCTTCTTTTTGATGATGAGTTTTATCCGCATATACACGGATAAATTCTATAGCTTTTGTATATTCTTCAATAGATATTTCATTTTTTTCCATCAAATCTATTGCCATAATTTCAAATTTATCTACAAATTTACTGATATTATCATGTTCTTCTCTTAAAATTTCAAATATATTCATCAAATAGCCTCTCCTAAATAACAAAAAATTTATACTCAATTAACAATCATCTAAATTTCATATATCATTATATAACAAATCATATTAAGCATATGTTGTTTTTCCAACATATTTTTAAAAACTTATAAAAAATTTCCATAGTATATACTAAATGATTATAATAAAATAAAGATTAGAGGTGATTTCATGTATAAACGTAAATATAAAGAAAAATTTCCTGTTATTGCCATTTGTTATGATTTTGATAAGACTTTATCACCTAAAGATATGCAAGCTCAAGGCTTTATTCAAGATATAGGCTATGATGTAAATAATTTCTGGGAAGAATCAAATGCTTTAGCCACAGCTAATGATATGGATACAAATTTAGCTTATATGTATAAAATGGTAGAAAAATCTCAAAGAAATTTCCGTTTAGATAAAAAAATACTTGCTGATTATGGAGCCAAAGTTGAACTTTTTCCTGGCGTCAAAACATGGTTCAAACGCATTCGCGATTATGGCAAAAAACATAATATCATCATTGAGCATTATATTATCTCAAGTGGCTTAAAAGAGATGATTGAAGGTACTGTCATGGCTCAAGAATTTGAAAAAATCTATGCAAGCTCATTTTATTTTAATGATAATGGCATAGCCAAATGGCCCGCTCAAGCTGTTAATTATACAAATAAAACACAATTTCTCTTTCGCATTGAAAAAGGTTTTTTAGATATAAATGACCCCGCGGTAAACGATTCTATACCTGAAGAAAAAATTCGCGTGCCTTTTAGAAATATAGTCTATATTGGCGATAGTGAAACAGATATTCCCTGTATGAAACTAGTAAATAGCTATGGTGGCCATTCTATCTGCGTATATAATCCTCAATTATCCAATATGGATAAAGTCATTAAATTATTTACTGAAAATCGCATCAAATATTTTGCTCCTGCCGATTATAATGAAAATAGTAAACTTGACTTACTCATAAAAACAATCATTGATAAAACTGTTGCCTTTGAAAAATTAAATCAATGCTATTTAAATGATAAAAAAATATTAACTACAAAATAACTTAAAAATCTCTCTTTATAATATCTATTAAAAGAGAGATTTTATTTTTAAGTTAAAAATGAACATAGCATGTGTTCATAACATGTCTTAACATTTCAAAATTATCTAAATATAATAAAAGTATAGTAATTGACAGGAGGTGAAATAAATCTAATGCCAATACAAAATAAACGTATCTTATCTATTTTAAAAATACTAAATAAACATAAAAAAGCTATTTCAGGTGAAAATCTAGCTAATCTTATTGGAGTTAGTCGTAGCACTATACGAAGAGATATTAAAGACTTAAACTCAAGTATCCAAAAATATGGTGCTCATATATTATCAGAAGCAGGCAATGGTTACAAATTAGTTATTGATGAGCAAGAAAAATATTCGGTTCTCACTGAAAAATATAAATTAAATTCATATATTAACTATACAGGTGACAATATTGTTCCTTTTGATTATAATGATAGAATTTCTTTTATAATTGCTAGAATTTTATTAAATTCTTTACACAACAAAATAGTTAATCAAGAAGAATTAGCCGAAGAATTATTTATTAGCTTGTCTACATTAAAAAAATATTTAACAGATATAAAGAAAAGCTTAGCACGTTTTAATCTTGAACTCATATCAGACAGATTTAATGGTATAAAAATAAATGGAAATGAAACAAATATACGTTACTGCATTTCTGAATATATATTTAATAGAGATGATTTAATTAATTTTACCAATAATAAATTTGTAAAAGATATCTTTTCTCAAGAAGAAATCAGTTCTGTTAAACATATTTTAATGAAAGTTATCTTAAAACATAACATACGACTAACAGATATTGCTTTCAAAAATCTTTTAGTTCACATAATAATTATTATGTGTCGTTCAAATAGAGAAAATACTGTTGAATATACTTTAAATGAACGAAAAAAATTAGAACAATCTTCTTATTTTTCATCAGCAAAAGAAATATTATCTATCATTCAACAACAACTAGGCGTAGATATAAGTAACGAAAGCTATTATTTAACCCAACATTTTATAGCTAGTCAAAAATTTATAGAATCAACTAAAACTAGAAATAATTGTCAACAATTAATATCTAATATATTAAAAAAAATCAAATTAAATACAAATATTGATTTATCTGATGATAATGAACTTATTTCTGGTCTTACTATTCACCTAATTGCGGCAATTAACAGATTAAAATTTAATATGAATATCCGCAATGGTATCTTAGAATCTATAAAAAATAATTATCCATTAGCTTTTGAAATGGCGATAATTGCTAGTGAAGTAATCGAACAAGAAGAAAATGTTAAAACAAATGAAAACGAAATTGGTTTTTTAGCCATCCATTTTGGTGCCTCATTAGAACGTAATAAATTAAACGAGGAAATGGGCAAAACAGCTATTATTGTATGTGCTACAGGTCTTTCTACTGCTCTTTTATTAAAAAGTAAACTACAAAGACGATTTGGTGGTATTTTAAAAATCACTCGTGTTATGAGTTTTTATGAATTAACTGAGCAAATTATAAACAGTGTTGATTTTATATTTTCTACAGTTCCTATTCCAAAACTAGATAATAAAAAATTTATTTTAGTAGAACCTATTATGACAGAAGATGATTTACTTTCAGTAGAAAAACAACTTAATAAAAATGAAGAAAATAATTTCACTAATTATCGTTTATTTTTTAAAGAAGATTTATTTTTCCCTTCTTTAGAAGCTACATCTTCATATAATGCTATTGAACAACTAGCTGATGCTATGATTCAACATGGTTATATTGATAATCAAGTTAAACAATCAATATTTGAACGTGAAAATATGGCTTCTACTGAAATTGGTGGTATGATTGCTATACCTCATGCCTTAGAAAATCATATGTCAGAAGTTACTATTTCTGTAGGTATCTTAAAAAATCCTATTATTTGGAATAAAGAAAAAGTACAAGTAATATTTTTATTAAGTATTCCTAAACATTTATACAAATTATGGGAAAATATTTTTAAAAGTATCTATAAAGCTTTTATAGATAAATATGGTTCCTATAAATTAGTTACAGACCCAAAATTTGAAACACTAATGCAATTATTAAATAATATAGATTAGGAGGTTTTTTAATGTTAACGGATATTGTAAGTCCAGATAAAATTTTATTACATCAATCGGTTTCTGATTGGCAACAAGCTATAACTGTAGCTGCAAAACCACTTCTTGATAGTAAATATATTTATCCTGAATATATTACTGCTATGATTGATGCAGTAAAAAATTATGGACCATATATTGTTATTGCTAAAGGAGTGGCTCTCGCGCATGCTCGAAGTGAAGATGGTGTAAAGAGCATGGGATTAAGTATTATGACGACTAAGGATCCTATTAATTTTGGTAATCCTGAAAATGATCCTGTAAAAATAATTTTTTGCTTAGCTGCTCCAGATCCAACAACTCATCTTGATGTTATGAGATCATTAGTTAATGTTATTAACGAAAATTGGAAAATCGAACAACTATCAAAAATTGATAATATTGAACAATTTATTTCTATATTAAATAAATTTGAACAAAATGCTTAATAACTATTATTTCTTAAATATATCTATAAGCTTATTTATTAAATTTTAAATTAATATATTAAAAAGATGTAAAAAGGAGATTTTATTATGAAAAAACCTAAAATTTTAATGGTATGTGGTGCTGGTCTTGGTAGTAGTTTTGCTTGTCAAATGACTGTTGAAACTGTTTTAGCTCAAATTGGTGCAGAAGCAAATTTAGATCATTGTGATATTTCTTCAGCTGTTTCTATGCGACCTGATATTATATTAACAGCTTCTAATTTTAAGACTCAATTTGAAAAATTTAATATTGATCCAAATGAAACAAAACTTATTTATTTAAAAAATATTGTAAGTAAAGATGAAATTAAAGAAAAACTTACTCCTGTACTTAAAGAAATAGGTGCTTTATAAACTAACTAAAGGAGGCTTCTTTTTATGGAAATTATTAATTTTATAATCAATAACATCCTTACTCAAGCTGGTATTACTCTAGCTTTAATTGCCTTATTGGGATTAATTCTCCAAAAAAAATCTTTTGGAAATTGCTTGAGCGGTGCATTTAAAACCCTTCTTGGATTTATGGTTCTATCAGCTGGTTCTGCAATCATCGTTGGCAGTTTAACTTATTTTGGAAAAATTTTTACAGAAGGTTTTGGTTTACGTGGTATTATTCCTTCAATCGAAGCTATTAATGGTCAAGCTATGAATGAGCTCGGTTTAGGAAGCCAAATTGCATTTACATTCTTAGCTATATTTATTGTAAATATTATTTTAGCACGTATTACCAAATGGAAATATATATTTTTAACTGGTCAGGCTCTTTTATGGATGGCTACTATGTGTACAGCTTTTGGTTATTTTGCTGGATTTAGAGGTTTTACCTTGGTAATCATAGGTGGTATCATCGGTGGTATTTTTGCTGTTGCTATGCCAGCTATAGCTCAACCAATCATAAGAAAAATAACTGGTAGTAATGATATTGCTTTAGGACATTTCTGCACAATTGGTTATCTTGTAGAAGCTGGTGTTGCTAAACTTGTTGGTAATTCTAAAGATTCTGTTGAAGAAATAAAACTACCTAAACAATTTGAATTTTTACAAGATACGTATTTATCCGTAATGGTAGTAATGGTTCCGCTCTATATCATTACAGCATTATTTGCTGGTCCTGCATTTTGTCAAGATTTATCTGGTACTACAAATTATTTAGTATTCGCCTTTCTACAAGCAATTCAATTTGTAGTTGGTGTATATGTACTCTTATCTGGTGTTCGTTTAATATTAGGTGAAATTGTTCCTGCATTCCGTGGTATTGCTATGAAATTAGTTCCAAATGCAATTCCTGCTCTAGATTGCCCTGTATTATTCCCTTATTCTCCAAATGCAGTAATTTTAGGATTTATTACAACAACAATTGGTACAATTATTGCTATGTTCATATTACCAGTTTTTGGATTAGCTATGATTTTACCTGGTATGTTAACTAACTTCTTTGCTGGTGGTACTGCAGGTATATTTGGTAATGCTGTTGGTGGTAAACGTGGAGCAATCATTGGTGGTATTGTTCATGGCTTCTTCATTACACTTCTTCCTGCTTTATTAGTTGGCATATTTGATTCTTTAGGATTTGTAAATGCTACTGCTACTGATGTTGATACTATAGCAGCTGCGCTCTTATATGCTTGGATTATCATTCCACTTATGGGTGCTGGTCAATAAGAGGTGATATTTAAATGTTTTCATTCCTTAAAAATCTATTTGGTACAAATAACAATGAAAATTCAGCTAACGAAAATATAAAAAAAACTATTGACACTGAATCTTTAGAAAAAGAATTTATTCAACTTAAAAAACAGTTATCTACATCTAATGATAATAATATTATTGAAATACTTAATAAATTAGGTGAAGTTTGTACAAACCTCAATAAAATTGATGATGCTATCTCTTACTACGAACAAAGTCTAAAGAAACAACCTACATTAGGTAAAGCTTCTACAGATTTATTAAAACTTTATAATATAAAACGTAAAGAAGCATCCTTAGCTAAAGATGATAATTTAATTCAATTCTATCTAGAAAAAATAGATAATTTAATGAAATTAAATAAAGAAACAATGAAAAAATCTACTACTTATTAATTTGATATCTTTTTATATAAAGGGGTTAATTGTTATGTATACTACATTAAAAGAAGTTCTAGCTAAAGCTGATAAATATAATTTTACAGTTGGTTCATTCAATACTCATAATTTAGAAATGCTCCCATATATGATCCGTGCAGCTAAAGATATGGGTTCACCTATCAGTATCCAAACTAGTGTTGGTACAGCTCGTTACATTGGTTATGGTGTATTAGCTAGTGTTTGTAAATATATGGCTGATAATGAAGGTTTAGATATTGTTTTACATTTAGATCATGCTGCTAAATTTACTGATATCAAAGAAGCTATTGAAAATGGCTACTCTTCTGTAATGTTTGATGGTTCCGCATTACCATTAAAAGAAAATATTCTACGTACACAAGAAGTTGTAGAATTTGCACATAAACGAGGAGTTTCTGTAGAAGCGGAACTTGGTACAATAGGTGGTACAGAAGAAGGTATTGCTGTAGCTGCTCATGAAGTAAAATATACAGATCCTAAAATTGCTAAACAATTTGTAGAAGCAACAAATGTTGATGCTTTAGCCGTTGCTGTTGGTACAAATCACGGTCAATATAAATCTAAAACAGATATAAATTTTGACTTATTAAAAGAAATTCATGAAACAGTAGATATTCCACTTGTTATTCATGGTGGTACTGGTGTAAAAGAAGAAGATATTCATAAATGTACTAATTATGGTGTTCGTAAATTCAATGTAGGCACTGAATTATTAGTGGGATGGACAAAAAAAGCAATGGAAAAATTTGCTACTACCAAAGAAAATGCATCTTTAAGAAATAATATTGTACCTTGTAATGAAGTTGTTTATGAAATTGTTAAACACAAAATTGGTATTTTCTTAAATAAATAATTTATTTAAATATGCCTATTGGAAATTTATCCAATAGGCATATTCCCTAGATATAAGGAATGTTATATTATGAAATTTAATCAAAATACAAAATACGATATTGTTGGTATTGGCGCTACTCCTTTAGATACTTTAATGATAATAGAAAATTTTCCTAACGGTAGAGAAGTTCATCCTACTTTAGATTTTATTTGTTCTTCTGGTGGTCCTGTAGGTACTGCTTTATCTACAGCTTCTAAATTAGGTTCTAAAACTATTATGATTGATAAAATTAGCGATGATATTATTGGAAAATCTATTCTTTCAGATTATCTCAAATATGATGTAGATACCTCCTATATACAAATTGAGAAAAATAAACAATCTGCTTCTGCTACAATTTTAGTAAAAAAATCAACTGGTGATAGAGCCATTTATTTCACACCAAGTACAACTACAGAACTATCTGATATATCTCCATTTATTGATGTAATAAAAAATAGTAAAATCTTACATATAAATGGTCGACATAAACAAATCTTATCTGATGCCATTACTATAGCTAAAAATTACAATGTGAAAATATCTTTTGATGGTGGGGCCAATCGTTATAATGAATTCAATGATCTATTAGCTCAAAAATCTGATATATGTATTTTAGCTAAAGATTTTGCTAATAAATATACAAATGAAATAGATACTATTAAAGCACTAAAAATTATTATCGAAAAAGGTTCTTATATTGCTGGTATTACATTAGGTGATAAAGGAAGCTATATTATGGATAATAATTATAATATAATTTATCAACCAGCATTTAAACAAAAAAATATTATAGATACTACGGGTTGTGGTGATAGTTATCATGGAGCTTTTCTTTATGGCTTAATAAATAATTTTTCTCTTACCCAAACAACACAAATTGCTAGTGCAGTTGCTAGTATTAATACTCAAAAATTAGGTAGTAGAGGAAATTTACCTAATTTAACAGAGTTAAAACATTTTTTAAAAAATAATTATATAGTAATTTAAATAAGGTTTGATATTATGAAAAATTTTTTAATTTTAATTGCGGGATATCCTGGTACAGGAAAATCCTATTTATGTAAAATGATACTAAAAGAATATCCTGATTTTGTTACTTTTTCACCTGATGAAGTAAAAGAACAATTATGGGATAAATATGGTTTTAAAAACTTAGATGAAAAAAATAAATTGATCAATTTAAGTTGGGAATACTACTATTCTTTTATTGAAAAATTAATGATTTCTGATAAAAATATCATTAGTGATTATCCTTTTAGTGATAATCAAAAAAATTATCTATTAAATTTATCTAAAAAATATAATTATAAAATCATTACGATCAGAATGACTGCTGATTTAGAAATTTTATTTAAGCGACAAAAAACTAGGGACTTAGATCCTTCTAGACATTTAGGACATATCTTAAACAAATATGACCCTAAGCAAAAAACTATTGATAGAACTCATGCTGAGGGATTATTATCTCATGATGAATTTATTAATAGATGTCTGAACAGAGGATATAATAAATTTCAACTAGGTGATTTATTAACGATCGATGTTAGTGATTTCACAACTGCTGATTATAAAACATTATTATCTAACTTAAATCACATAATAAAAAATTAAAATAAAAATAACATCTCTATTTCTTAATAAGAAGATTAGAGATGTTATTTTTATTTTACATTACCACATTTTCTTTTCGAGATTTTATAATCATACCTATATAAAATAAAAATGCTAATAAAGCCGCTATTGCTGAACACATATAAACTGCTCTAAAGCCATATATAGGCACAACCATACCTAAAATATATGGCCCTATGCCATTTCCTAAATCCAACGCTATATATAATGTTGAAGTTGCTAAACTAAATTTATTTAACTTAACTTTTTGTACAGCAATAGTTTGACCTGCTGAAGGAATAGAACCATATCCTATACCTACTAAAACAGCACCTAACAATAATACTAAATTAGAATGAGCTAAAGCAATAGCAACAAATCCTAAAATCATAGTGAATAAAATAGGTACCATTACCACATGATTACCATATCTATCGATCATTACACCAGATATAGGTCTAAAGATTAAACAAGCGATAGAATATGCTATATAAAATAAACTTCCACCTAATAATAAACCAATAGTTTCACTATATGTACCAATATAACTCATTACGGCAGAATAACCAATAGCACCTAACAATGCTACGATAGAAATTGGAGTAGCCGTAGGTTCAAAGAAAGTTCTTAAACGAAAAGATTTAACTTCTACACGTTGACGAAAACCTACTTTTATTTCTGTTATATTCAAAATAAAAGCCAAAACAATTAAACTAATTGATAAAACATCACATAAAACAAGTGCATATAAAGGATTTATCTGTGGTAAACTAATTCCTAAAAACGGACCAATTGCAGAGCCTAAAGTAATGCTCAAAGTGAAATAACCAATACCTTCACCACGTCTACTTTCTGGAACAATAGATGCTACTGTAGTAGCAATAACAGTAGAAGCCATACCATAAGTCATACCCTGTACAAAACGCAATGTACATAAAAACAACATACCATCAATAAAATGATAACCAAATGTACATATAGCATGAATTACTACTGCAATGATTAACATTCTTTTTCTACCAATGAAATCCATATATCTACTAATAACCAAACGTGCTACCAATGCGCCCACAATGAAAATCCCTGAGGCTAATCCTGCTTCACTGACAGAAACATTAAATTCTGTAATAGCCAATTTAGTTGTATAAACCATCAATAAATAAAATACTACAAATAATAACAAATTGCCTACAATGTTTAATACATAATCCTTTGACCAAAGCTTCTCCATAAAAAACTCCCTTTCTTAAATTTATTCCCCGACATAGATATTAATTCTATCATCTTTTTTATTTTTTACAATACTATTTAACTAGTATATAAAAAAAAGAATAGGTTTTTTATATAATCATATAAAAAACCTATTCTTTAATTCAATTACTTATTTAATTTATAAAAATACAATTATTGTTGAGCACTTTCTTGAGCTTGTTGATTTTGTTGTATAGGTAATAAACCAAATTCTACTAATTTATTATTTTTATCAAAAATAAAAACTATAGCTACAACATTTTCTTGGCTAAAAGAAGTTAGATATGTTACTTTGTCTTGATTATTATAACGTTCAAAAGAATAAAATTTACTTTCTTTCAAATCGCCAAATTTAGTTTTCACTTCATTTTTTAATGCATCATATGCTTTTGCATCAAAATTCTTTTTTAATCCATTATCAATATTTGCTACTAATTTATCATATGGAACTTTTTCTGTTGTAATACCACTGATAAATGTTTCAGCAACTTTTTGATCTTTATTTAAATCTCCGCCATCAGCTGCCATACACACACTAGAAAATGCCATCATCATAACAGCTACAAAAATCAATACTATTTTTTTCATTATAAAACCTCCCTTAGTTTTATTTATTTTTCCCTTACTATAACATTTAATTTATATTACTACAATAAATTTTATAGTTAATACAAATATCTATAAATAAATTTTATACTAAATAGATATTATTTTTTCATGAAACTAAATAATTTTTTCATTACAGCCATTTTTCTTTCAGCTGCTAATTCATGAGATATATTTATATCTTTTGCACTATAAAGAGGATTTAATACATCTTTAAACGCTAACCATTCATCAGAAAATAATGGACATTCCATAGCAATATCTACTGCTTCTTGTCTTACTTCTTCAATAATTGCCATATCATCAATATTTTTCAATACCTTAGCCATCATTTTACCAATGTGTTCCATCTGCACTTCTTTAAGCCCTCTAGTTGTTAAAATCAAACTAGATAATCTCAAGATTTCAAAATTAAGATTTTCATCACAAGTAGATAATACGGTTGGTTTTACGATAAAACCTGCACTTTGTAAAGCATTATGAGCTTTTTTACAGCTAATACCTAATTTAGTAAGGTTCACTAAAACTAAATTTGTATCAGTTCCTTTACATAAAATTGTAATGCCTTCTTCTTCTAGTCCTTTTTGAAGTGCTTTTGCATTTAATACAACTTGTTTAGTATACTGTTTGAATTTTTCTGTAGTCGCTTCTTTAAATATAACAGCTAAACTAGCTAAAATATTTTTTTTCAAAGAAAAATGTCCTGTAGTGATAACTGTTTTATCAATGATATCAGCTAATTCTTTTTTACATAAAATTACTGAACTTTGTGGTCCTCTTAAAGAATCATGTGTTGAAAAAGTTACTACATCTGCATAAGGTACTGGTGAAGGTATTTGCCCTGTTGCTACAAGACCTACATTTTGACAAATATCAAACCACATATAAGCACCTATATCATGTGCAATTTTAGCTAATCTTTCATAATCTATAACTCTTGGATAATTAACTGGTGAAAAAATTATCACTTTAGGTTTATGTTCTTTGGCTATTTGTTCAACTCTATCTAGATTTAATAATTGTGTTTTAGGGTCAATACTAAATCTAACAAAATTAAATTCTAAATTTTTACTATTACAATGGTCGCTTTTTCTATTATCTAAAGATAATATAGTATCGCCTTTTTTAGCTAAGCTATAAAAAACAACGCGAGAAGCAGCTGCTATACTTTCTAAACGAATAACTGCATGTTCACTGCCAAATAATTTATTAATGCGATTAATAGTGATTTCTTCTAAGCCTGTAGGTTTAGCTTCATCATGGTGTGTTGTCAATGTATTTGACAAAATACTACCTTCAAGATATGTGCTTAAAGGTGATGAATAATTTTCCTCTGGCATAAAAGATAAGGTATATTTTTGTCTTTGTAACTCTTCTTGAAAGAATGTATATAATTCTGTATCAAATGAAGCAATCGTACTAAGAGCATTTTCTCTATCCATAAAATCAATCCTTTAACTATAAATAAAATCTAAAATAAAACTCTCTTATACTATCTGATATTCATCATGGGAAAAATGGCCAGAAGAACGGAATTACAATCATGCAAACAACTAGAGAAACTACAACAAGTGGCAAACCGACTTTTACATAATCCATAAATTTAAAATGACCTGGTATCAGTACCAAAGTATTCGGTGGCGTTGCAACTGGTGTTGTAAATGCACAAGAAGCAGCAATACCTATTGCCATAAGCACAGGATAAGGTGATGCACCTATAGATTGTGCTATAGATATACCAATTGGTGCTAATAACGCTGCAGCAGCTGTATTTGACATAAATTGTGTAAGCCCACAAGATAAAATAAACATTGCTACAACTATTAACATTGGAGATGGATTATCCCCAATAATTCCTACTACACCATCTGCTATCATTTTACCTGCACCACTTTTATCCATAGCAGAAGCAAGTGGTAGCATACCTGCAAATAAGAAAATAGTAACCCAGTCAATACCTAAATAAGCTTGTTTTTCAGATAAACAACCTGTTAATACGCAAGCTAACGCTCCTATTATCGCAGTAGTTTGCATTGGTATACCAATATTTTTTTCAAAAGCCATACCTAATACAACTAAAATTAAGATAACAGTACATATTATCATTTTCTTTGGATCTTTGACTTCATCTGAAGCTTTATCATTCTCTACAGTTTCTACATAATGTCTAGGGCAGAATTTTCTACCTATACTTAACATATAAACCATACCAGCTATAGATAAAGGTACACCAATATACGCAAATTCAAAAAATCCAAAAGGTTCTAATCCTGTTGCCTGAAGTGTTGCACTCATTAAAATATTTGGTGGGGTACCAACCATAGTGATTGTTCCACCAACATTTGCAGCTACTGCTAATGCCATCAATTGTGGGGATACAGGTATTTTTGCTACCGCACAAATTTGAATTACTACTGGCATCAAACAAGCTACTGTAGCTGTATTTGATGATACTGCTGATAATAAAATAGTAATGCACATCAAAGCTGCCATCAAACGATTTTCACTAGTTCCAGCGCTTTTTACTACTTTTATACCAATTTTTTGTGCCAATCCAGTCTGAAACATCGCTGCTCCAATGACAAACATACCAGCAAATAAAACTACTGTGGAATCAGAAAGACCAGAAAACACTTGTTGTGGAGTAAGTACTCCTAAAAGACCTAATGCAATAGATGCACCTATAGCCGTAACAGCCAATGGAATAAGCTCTGTTACAAAGAAAAATGCTGCTACAGCTAAAACGCATAAAGTTATTACTGCAGGGCTCATAAAATTCCTCCTATCAAATATTTTTTTATTTCTGCAACAGTAATTTTTATTATATCATAATTATTCATAAATTCTAAGACAATACGAAAAAAGATTACATATTTTTAAGTTTTACTATTGAAAATTATTTATTAAATTTTGTAACATTTTAGTCATATGAAAAAAATTATAAAAAAGTATTGCAAAATACATAAATGAGCAGTATAATAATTTTTGTTATTAATGACTCACTAGCTCAATTGGTAGAGCATCTGACTCTTAATCAGCAGGTTCCGGGTTCGAGTCCCGGGTGGGTCACCACCCGCAAATCCGCGTCGCAATTAGTGTTGCGACGCTTTTTATTTTTCTGACATTTATAGTCAGACGATTTCTGACATCATATTTTGACATCATGACAAACTTACTAGGAAATATTAAATGTGTCACACTATAAAAAAAGCCCCTATTACCTAGAATTTTATTCTAAATAATAGGGGCTTTTTAGCAATAAGAAAACGTTATTTAATTATACTAGAAGTTTACTCCTTTCTTAAATTTTATCTATAATTTTATTTACTTCTGCAATACCTTTACCATCTAGCTTATCTACTATTCTAAGATATGCTGTATTTCTGGCTACCACAGAAGTACTGGTAGTTGTGGCTATTTGTTTTTGTAATTTGTCCTTAAGCTTTCGCTTTTCATCATCTAATTTAGATTTAATGAAAATCTTTGCAAATTCTTTTAATATGTTCATACATTCTCCTTTAAAATAATTTTTCTGCGTCAGTAATTCCACGAGAAATGGCATTAGCAAATTCTTCTATTCTATACATAAGTTTATAAGCGTCTTCTTCATTAGAGATAAATGCTGTTTCTACCAATACCGCAGGCATACTTGTTTCCCTTAATACACACAAATCAGGTCTTGCTTTTACACCACGGTCTACTGTACTCAGAGAATTAACAATTTGTGCCTGAATACATTTAGCTAAAATATTAGATTTTCCACCATCTAAAGCATAAACTAATGTTTCTGTTCCTTTTGCACTAGCATTAACTGCACTATTACAATGAATAGATACAAAAATATCTGCACTACTATTATTTGCAGTAGCACAGACATTAGGCTTACCTTCTGTTTCTCCATTTAAATTATCTGATTGCAATAGCTGGCATGGATAACCGATAACTTCCATTGTCTTTTTTACTTTTTCTCCAATAGCTAAAGCAATATCTACCTCTCTAATTCCATTCGCACATGCTCCAGGGTCTAAGTCCATATCATGTCCAGGATTGATAAAAATTCGTAACAATTAAATACACTCCTTTTATTAAACTAGTCGAATTCGACCAGTTTGTTTAATTTAACTAAAAATAAATTAAATTTTAACTTAAATCTGCCAATAATCTACCGATTATCTACAAATAAAATCCTTTAATAGTGCGGGTTATAGGTTTTTACCTTCTAATAACCTTCCAATAATCTACCGATTAGCAACCAATTATTTAACCACATCGAAATCGACACTATTAAAACCCATCAAATTCGATGGGTTTTACAAAAACAACTATTTTTGCAACATATTATGCATACACATTACAAAAAGTGCCTATTTTGTAATATCTTTATTTGTAGAATTATTAACTCGTACTAGACCTCCCAAATACCCAAGAAGTCCAGCACTTATTGTTGTAGATAGTTCTGCATTACCATAAAAAATAGCCGTTATTAAAGCTATTACAAGCCCGATAACGACTACTAAATTTACTATATCCAGTTTTTCATATTGCATTTTATCCCTCCTCTTTTCTTTGAGGTAATTGAATTGTTTTATTATACAATCCAGTTATAGCTCCATTCCCTCCTAATGCTTTATAAGTATTATACATATCTGTTAAGTTTTCTAATGCCCAAATTGGTAAGAAGCCTTCTTTTTCTGCGTTGTGACAAATATTTATAATTTCCACTCGCAGAAGTCCTCTTATTGCTCCATCTATATTTTGTGCTTTTTTATCTTTTTCTTCCTGCTCTTTTTTATATTCCTTATATAAGTTATATGCAAATTTTACAATACCAGCTTGTACAACCAATATTATTAAATTAATCCAATCATTTTCTAAAAAATTATTCATGTTCTACCTCCTTTGATAAACTCCTATAGAGGAGTTGATTTATTTTGAATAATAAAAGATTAAAATTACCTAATGGGTTTGGTAGTATTACCAAGAAAAGTGGTCGCCGTAGACGTCCCTATGAAATAAGAAAATTCATTGACGGACGTCAAAAAGTTATAGGTTATGAAACCACCTATGAAAGTGCCTTAGCTTTTTTATGCGAATATAATAAAAATCCGTTGTTATTTAGTCCTAGTGAAATTACTTTTGATGAACTATTCTGTTTAGTAAAAGCTTATTTGTACCCACGTATTAAAGAACGTACACAGTCTAGCTATAATTGTGCTTATAAACATCTAAATCGTTTATACGATAAACAGTTTGCTAAAATTCGTATTGGTGATTTACAATCTGCAATTCGAGATATTCACGACAGTGGTGCTGGATATAGTACACAAAAGAAAGCTAGACAAGTTCTACATCACATGTATACCTACGCAGTGAAGTATGAGATAATTCCACCAGAAAAAGATATTAGTCGGTATATTGATATAGACAAAGATAAAAAAGTCTATAAAAAAACCATATTCAATACCCGACAGATTTATAAACTTTTCCGAGCCACCGATGAACACCGATATGCCAAAATGATACTAATGCACATGATGTTAGGTACTCGTCCTAGTGAATTTTTAGCAATAGAAAAAACTGATGTAAAGCTTAGACAACGTTACCTAATAATAAGAGAAAGTAAGACAGAAGCTGGTAGAAATAGAATTATTCCATTGCATAAACAAACGTTACCTTTTTGGATAGAATTTTTAGCAGAAAATAATAAATTTATAGCTTGTGATAAACATGGTATACATTTGAATTACAGCAGATTTAGAACCAAATTTGATAAAACACTAATTGAATTAAATATTAAATATCACACACCTCATGAGTGTCGACATACTTTAGCTAGTTTATTGAATAATGTCGGTGCTAATATAACAGCAAGTAAACGCATTTTAGGTCATGCCAGCAATGACATAACCGAAAAACACTATACACATAAGGACCTACATCAGTTAAAAAAAGCTATGGATTTAATAGTTTTTAAATATTAAATTTTGGCACTAATACGGCGTTAATGTTAATCTATATAAATTGCTATATTCCTTTATTTTCTAAGGTGGAACATGGCACAAATACGGTAATATAATTTTTGACATAATAAAAGCACCCTCTAAGCCTTATTATTATTAGCTTCTTGGGTGCTTTTTGCTTTTTCTGCTAACACTTTCTTTTCTGTTTCTATAAGTTCTTTTCGTTTGTAATCAGGACACTTTTTATTAGTGCAAAAGCCTTCTGTATCAAGTTTTCTTCCACAAAATGTACAAAATTTAAGCATTTGTCAATTCCTCCAATTTTTTTGCATATTCATCTAATATATTTTGTCTTTCCTGTTGCAATTCACTAACATATTCATCATCATTGTTATTTTTGGCAATCTGTATTGCCTCATCAATTGCTTTAACATTAGCTTCATATTCTGCTTTAAGAGCATTTGCTTGCTCCTCTAATGTAATAACTCTAGCAGGTGCAGAAATAGGTTTTCCAGTAATACTATCCCTTATATATCCTGTATCATTATCACCATCTCCACAATTACCAGTATAGTAATTCCAATCTTCATCAGATACTTCAATATATCCTTCATTTTTCAATTTTTCTACACCTCCCCAATCATTAACTAAAATCAAAGGAACAGCAGATATTTTTTTACCTTCTTCATCAAATTTCATTAAATACATAAAATCAGCCTTTCTTTAATAAACCTTTATTTATCAAATCGTAAATCACGTTTGGTAATTCTAATGTCATATAACTTATACCTTCGCAAATCTCTTTTTCTATTTTTAGTAATGCTGTTTTTTCACCTCTTGTCCATTCTGCTATTAAAATCATATAATCAAAGCCATCACAGTATATCATATATTCTAAACGGTTATATTTATTATCATTAGATTTTTTATATTCAAAACCATGTTTTATAAAATTTTTTACATCAGATGTATTTATAAATAAATTCATTTTTTCAACTCCTTTAACAATGGGGATTGTCATCTAGTAGTTCTTCTGGAGATAGTAACATTTCTATTAACCTTCCTATATCTTTTAGTGATATATATTGTGTAATATCTAATTTATATTCTACAAATGGTTCCTATAATAATGCTGGAGGCGGAGCAGACAATATAATAAAAATTACAACAAATAGTTTTATTTTTCATCATGGTTCAGATGTTGCTAATTGTAAAATATATTGGATTGCAATAGGAATTTAATTACCTATTGCAATATAACAATAAATATCACTATTTTGACCACTACGTTGTTCTATCTTAAAATTAGAAGTATTTCTTGATTGTATTTCAATATCAAAAACTCCACCATCTACTATTGCGTAAAGAGAATTAAATGATATAGGAAAATTTAAGGTATAAAATCCTGTGCCATAGATTATATTAATACTTCCCCATTGTTCAAAGTAAACAATGGGGAAGTGCCAATGGAGCAGATGGTCCTAACCCTCCGTGGTATAACTTCCCTATTTCTTTTCCTGATATATGTTATCAAGTAGTTACAAACCGTCAAGATAATGGTTGGGGAGCAAAAGATGGTAACTCTGCTGGTGCTTGCGATTGGAATAAAACGCAAGTTAGAATATATTCCAATGATGGCGCTGTTCCAGTAAATTATATTGCAATAGGTAAATAAAATAATATTTTATATTAAATACCTAACGCTAACCATAAACCATCATTATTAGTACCACAAAGAATTTGAAAACTTTTTACACTTAAACTATATACTCTATCTGAACCTTGTCCACCTCCAATAGGAGTTACTATACAACAAAAAGCTTGCTGGGTAAACGCTATAGGAAAAATTATAGTTTGAGTATCATGCCCTTTTCCCCATTGTACAATGGGGAACTTCTGATTTTGGAAAAGAAAATGCTTTTCCTATTAATTTCAATGTATTATTCGCATTTGATTTTAGTACTTACTCAACATCAGGAGATTATAGTAATAGCGGAGACGGCGTAGATAGTATAATTTTGATAAATGAAACCAAATTTAAAGTAAATCATGGAAGCAATATTAGTAATGCAAAATTATTTTGGATAGCAATAGGAAACTAAAATCCAATAAAAAATAAATTGCATTATAAATACATTTCTATTATTAAACTCCAATAGCTATATAGCCACCATAATAAGTATCTACAGTTAATGTATAATAAAAACCATTTAAAGCTGTTGGTTTTTTAGGCAAGAAAGAACCTCCTCCACTATAAGGATGTTCTCCTCCTATACTTAAAGTACAAAATTTAGAAAAACTAATAGGATATATATTATCGCCATTAATACAAGTTCCCCATTGTACAATGGGTAGTTGGTTCAAATCGTGATAGTGGTGGTGAAGTGTATTATTCAAAAACATGGCCCGTTGCTTTTAATACTATTTTCGTGGCTGTAGATGCTAACATATTTAATTCAGGGCGAGGTACAGATGCAGATGTTAGAGGTTTACGAAATGTAAATAACACATCTTTTCAGTATTGTTCCCAATACGGGACAAGAAATATATTAGGTATAGGTATATAAACAATGGGGAAATAATAATGGACAAGGGAGTTATTCTCGTAAAGTATATTCATTCCCTGTAGCATATTCTTCTGCTGTTTATATGATGTCGGCTAATCCTAAAGGAAATGTAGGTACAGGGGCAACAAAAAATGCTCATTCAGCAAATGTAGAAAGTTTAACCCAATTCTCTATTTCTGTTGGCGAACATAGTAGTATGTTTTGGTTTTCTATAGGTAAATAATTTATTTTCCTATTGCTAAATACGTGGCGATATTACTCGCATTAGAACTTTCCCATCTACTATGAACATTAATACTTTTATTATTAAAACTACAGCCAGTATATCCAATATCATTTGCTACACCTATGGCAGCATAACAAATATTGAAAGCAATCGGAAAGTTACCACTAAATGTATCCCAGCTAGTTTTTGTTAATTTTCCCCATTGTACAATGGGGAATTCTTTCAAATGTACAACAATCTATAACAATAAATTTCCCAATATCATTTGTAAATAATATATTTTCAATAACAGCATCTCATGCTACATCTCAATATGAAGATTTAGTAATTACTACAATTTCAAAAACAGGAGCTGTTTTTTATGGCAGAGGTGTACAACAAGGGCAAACTAGATATATTGCAATAGGAGTTTAAACAATGGGGAAGTGGAGAGGGAAATTTTACTTTTCCAATTAGTTTTACACAAACGTGTTTTTCTGTTTTTCTTACAAGAAATAGAGGAGGTTACGAATATTCGTTAATAGTTGCAAGTAAGTCGTTGACAAATGTAACGTGGATATCACGTGGTCATGGTAGTGGAGGTGGAGATGCTTTAGGTTATATTTTGGCAATAGGAATTTAATTAAATTCCTATTGCTATCCAAAATAATTTTGCATTACTAATATTACTCCCATGATTTACTTTAAATTTGGTGTTATTTATCAAAGTTATACTATCTACACCATCTCCGTTATTACTATAATCTCCTGATGTTGAGTAAGTGCTAAAGTTAAATACGAATAATACATTAAAACTAATAGGAAAATTATTTTCTTTTCCAAAGTCAGAACTTCCCCATTGTAGAATTAGACCATTACTAAATTTAACCCAACCATTTTGTGTTAAGCTACCACCAACAATACCACCAAGTGTACCATCATTTTTAAATTGATTGATGAGGTTTCTAACAAATTCAGTTGTAGCTATTTTTGTACTATTATCGCTTGTTGCAGGTGTAGGTGATGTCGGAGTGCCACTAAATGCCGGGCTTGCTTTTGGTGCCTTATTATCGTTTAAACTTTTTATGCTTGTTGGTGAGTTTTCAGCATAAGTACCTGTTCCTTGAATTTGTTTAAATTTTGTACAAAAGGAATTGAGTATTTCTGAAATATTTCCTACTGTTAAAATTTCAGCATTTGAATTTAATGTTAAATCTTCTGTTTTATAAAGATATCCTGTAATATCTTTACCATTTTTATCTTGAGTAGCTCTTGTAGAATTTCCTACATTATTAATAGTAACAGTAGATGTTGTCCCATTTCCTTTTGTTAGAGTTAATGTAGCATTAGAAGCCGTAATACTTTTTATATATGTTGTATTTATTGCTTGACCTTGACTATCTTGAGTAGCTTTAGTTGCTCCAGCAACAGTATCTGAAGTAATTGCTACTTTAACCCAACCACTCCAAGCTTCAGTATTAACTCTCTGTCTAATCCATATTCTACCATCTGTTGGTAATGCCATTTGAACTAAATAAGTTCCACCTGTACCACTACCACCGTTATAATTATTATTAAATACTAATAATGTACCCCAACTTGTACCAGTCCAAGCATTACTTAAATTTCCACTAAAACGATAAATACCTTCAACTGTACAAACATTCATATCATTTTGAGTAGTTTGATTACGTTTTAAATAACTACTATCATGATTGTGAGCAGACGGCGCAAATGTTGATGGTTTTCCTGTGATTAAATTCCATGCAAGGCTTTTCCAGACGCCGTCTCCTGTAAAAATAGATGTTGCACTACCATCTCTTTTGGGCATTAGTCCATTTGCCGTTGTTGATACAACTGCTGTACTTGCTTTGCCGTTCCATGTAGTTTTTTCTGTATCTGTTACAAAACGGTGGGTCGTGTCCTGAGTAATCATACTTGCAGGGTGCGTGCTTGGGTGTATATAATTATTAGCTCCAGCAGCAATTCCATCTAATTTTTTCTTTAGTTCTGGGGTCATATAACCTTTTAAACTATCTGTAACCACTCGCCAATCTTGAGCATTTACTACATTTTGCAATGTATCATGCCATTGTTTAAGTAGCTTATCGTTACTTACAAGTACTCCTAATATTAAATTCATGGTCGAATAAAGTACTGGGTCTTTTTGTATTAGTTGTGGAACTTCCAAAAAGAAATCATTATCATTAGCTATCGGTTCCTTTGGTCTTTTAAATCCATTTATCTCACTTGGCATTAATAAGCTAAAATTTTTTTTTAATTCTTCACTATTCATCTAATCACCTCAAAATTCTACAGTCCAGCGAAATACAGCGCCACTTTCTGCGTCTATACCTTTACTTGTTAAAAGCCTCATTTTTGCGGCGGTGCGGTCGTCCTCATCAATCAGAGCAACCTCATTGATATCTCCCGTATAATCTCCGGCTTCAATCTCTGCTTCAAAACAAACAGACGTTTCAAACGGATAAGTTACAGAAGTAATATCTTTAGTTAAAACAACATTATTAAGTGAACCATTGTCTGTTGGTGGTGCAGGATTTCCTTGCTCGTCTGTTTCCCCTGCTATACCAAAAGCCATTTTTACAATTTTACTTATTCTCCCTGTTGTTCCTATAGCTTGTGCAAATGCCGCTCTGTAATCAGTCGTAGTTTTCTTATTGGACTGCAAGAAGGTATCTGTATTAAAATCTGCCAGCGGTGCCGGTTCACCGTTTATTGCCAATGTTTGTTTCGGATTAATATTTTGTGTATCGCTCATAATTTTTCAAACGTTCCTTTCTTCATGTTTCCATTTTTATCTATACTGTAGCAGGTACATAAATTTTCCATCTGTGTATTTTGCAAGGTGTAATCGCCGCTCCATGCGTGGCTGCCGTCCCAACAAAAAGAGCCGTCCCATAGGTTTTTTGCGTTCCCTGTGGTTCGGCTCTGCATAGCATTAATTTTACCTGTATTTAATGCCCTGTGTTCAATGTTTTGTTTTAAGTCTATATCTACATAATAAATACTGCCTGCTTTATGGCTTGTTAAAAGTCTGTGCTTAGATGTTATTTTATACGTTATATCTGCGCTTTGTCCTGTCTTAAAGGTCTGTGTAGAATTAACTTTAGTTAAAATGTCTATAACATGGGACTGCCTTTCTTTGTATTTTGCATCCGGTTTTATGCCACTCCAGTCGATACTGCCGTCCCAGCACCATACGCCGTCCCAGTACGTATTTTCCGCCGTGCCCAAATTCCAGAAATTATGGTTGGCATTTAAATAATTAATAATTTTTACAGTATTAATTATTTTTGTTAATAAAAATATTTTTAATGATGTATAAAATCCTAGATGTGCTGGTTTATATAAGTTTATACTTTTATTTATATTATCCCAGTCTATTTTGTCATCAGCTGCAACCTCGATTTCAAAACAATATTCAGAATTATGTTCTATTATTTTGGCAGATTTTTTTTCTGAATATCTATTTACTAAATCAGTTAAAAATCTCGGTGTAACTGATACAGGTTTTGCTAAATATAACTTAATACGATTTCTACGCTCAGAGTAATTACCTGTAGTGTCTTGTATATTAAGTTCTTTTTCCCATAAATCTAAACCCCATGTTGCAGTATCTACATAAAACTGTTCTAAAATATTTTTTATTTTATCTCGTATAGCATCTATTTCTATACCTTGTGTATCTAAAATACTTTGCATTATTTTACTGTCTTGATAATACCAATCAGTAAAAGTAAGCATTTCTTTTCCTTTATCACTTTTCATTCAATACCACCTCACCAGTAACAGCTACTTGCTCATCATTGGTTGGTATATTTTCTGTGTTATTGTTTAATTTTAAATCTGTATAATCTAATACACCATTTATATTTATTAATAAACCACCTATTTTAGACAAATATATTGTATTAGAATTGAACGCATTTTCTTTTAAATAGTTTTCTACACTATTTTTAAAAAGTGCTTGCACTTTTTCTAATGTAGTTATTTCCTTATCTATAACAACATTAGCATTTATATTTATAGTTATAGCTTCTGCACTAATTACAGTGACATCTGCTCCAATAGGAGCTTGTCTTTCTCCTAAATTATTATCACCAGCAATATAATCTTGAACCTTTTTAACCAATTCATCGGTTGCAGGCTCATCATCTCCGCCTAAAATAATTACTTTCACTGTCCCATTACCATTTCAAAGTGGCTTAACATGAACCGCAGTTACTCCCGGAATAGATAATGCCCATTGCTTATAATCTTGCACATTACCACTGGTACCAGGAGTTCGTACATAATCAAGATAACGTTCTAACAAATCGACATCATTTTCTACATCTGTTCCACCCGTTGTTGGTTCAGTATTTATCACAGATGTTATATTATTATTATTTTCTACCAAAATAATAATTTTATTTGCTGTTACATTGCCAATATTACCAGCTACAGTTGATTCTATCGGAGCATAAATATATCCATCTTCGGGAATAATAACATCTTTAGTTGTAATAAATTCTACGGATTGTATATTTAAGGTTGTATCAGCTTCTGTTGCAATTTTTAATCCAGCATTTATCTTCGCCCCTACTTTACCTGTTATTTTTATATTTCCAGTAGCAAAAACAGCTTCTTTTCTATAAATACCATGTTCACCAGCTCTATAATCTAAGTAAGTCCCATTTGTTGTTTGTGCAAAACCTAAATTAAGCACCTTGCGAACCATCATCCCAATGAAAACCATTTCTATAGCTACAGGTGCTATGCTATCGTAGATATATCCTCCCTCTTCTTTATCCCATTCATCAGAAATATTGTTAAGCATTCTATTACGAATAGCTTCTTCTGTAGTCATAACCTCATCTAAATAATTAATTTCATCGGACACTATCTCACCACCGTTCTTGATATAGTAATACTTTCACCAATAGTATTTTTAACATCACAGGTAAACATTATACCGTCATCAATCCATGTAAAAGTAAAATTATCAACACTAGCAGTTCTTTTATCTGCCATTAAACAGTCTTTTACCATACGTTTTATTTCACTTTCTACTACTTTTTTAGGATAACTTTTTCCTAATAAAGTATCTATTTCCTCACCATAATTATCACTATAAATAAGATATTTATATCGTTCGGAAGATATAGCTTTTACACACCATTCAGCCCAAGCATTTGAACCTGTAATGGTTTTTTGTTTACCAGTAGGACTTAATATAAATTCATGTTTTTCAAAATCAAATTGTACAGTTTTTCCATAATTGACTTTATCAGAAGCAACCTCATCAATATATTTTGCATTAGTTACTCCAACAGTTGGAAATAAATCTGGCATAATTAAGCACCACCTGTAAACGGAACTATAACACAATCTATACACCAATATTGACCGCCATTAATCGGAGTAACCTTTACTCTATCCCCAATATGCAATGGCAATATTGGAGTTGGCGTTATAACAGGGTGGCTATGGCTTTCATATTGTGCGTCGCCGCTACCACCAGCAACATTTTTAGTATTAGTCATATATGGCTCGTTCAATGTACAAGCTCTATTTACATAAACATTCGTCAATTCATAAGGAAATCCGTCTATCATTACACCTTTAGCTGTAACTGTGCCAATTTGTGATGTAATCCATTGTCCTGTAAATCCATCATTAACTCGCTTTTTAGCTTGTTCATCAATAAGTGCAGCTAATTCTTTAAAAGGATTTTTCACTTCGATAATATCTCCTCCTTATATATTCAAGTGAAGCAAGCTCCATCTGCATTATTCCGGGACTATTACAATTATGTTTTACACTAATTACATATAAGCCATCTTCCCAGCCCTGCACAATTACTTTATCACCTTTACGAATAGTATTAATATCTATAGCCTCAACTGTGACTGTTTCTTGAATACCAGCTAAAGTATTGGTAGCTTTTTGTTGTATAGCATTTGTATCCAATCCTTTTTTATACGGAATTACCTTCTGTATTGTTCCGTATTTATCAATATCAGCATTTGTTTCAAACTCTATTGGGGCTGTAGAACCTTTTTCTTGTTTACCTAATACTTTTACTTTAGTAACTGCACCATTAAGCGTTTGTTTCTGCCTAACACTTTGTAAATTAACAGCAAATTCAAACACCCATGGGTCTACATTAGAACCTATTTCAAATAGCTCTAGTCCATCTGGTTGCATACGCACAGTAAACAATTTTCCAGACTTCTCCGCCGTTTCTTTTAATTGGTCCTGAATAATATTCCATAAAGATTTAGCCCTTACAACATCTTGTGCAAGGGCTTGCTTTGTATCTGGAATATTTAATATTGGTATATTCCATTCACTGCATATTTGTTTTATACGGTCGCTGGCTGTCGTTCCTTCCTGAAATAAAAATTGGTCTTCCGATTTGGATAAATATATCGTTCGGTCATAAATGGTTAAATTCCAATTTCGACGTTCCCTATTATCGATTTCAACGTCCCATACCACACCGGGCTGAATTAGGTAAGAATATTTACTTTCACCAAATTTTGTACCGCTGATACGTATTTCCATTCCTGGAATAATTATTGGAAGTCCTGTAAATTGGTCATCTGGAACAGCAAGTTTTACTTTCCCACAATAAGCAACTTCATCAAGTCTATCTTCTAATGTTAAAAATTGAATACATTCACGAAGAAAATACTTGTTTTGCAATATTACATCATATCGACATACACTAGGTGTAACAATCATGGAAGAATCACCTGCTTTGTTATTTGTCCTGCATTAGCTTCTAAAATTTTTGTCCAACTTTCACCATTTCCATAATACTGTTTGGCAATTTTCCATAGACTTTCTTCTGTACCAAATAAGTCATCATCAGTATTTATTTTAACAAGTTTTGGACGTTCTTTTATAGCTACTCTTTTACTTTGTTGTTCTTCACTTTTCGTACGAACAGCAATATTTTTCCATTCTCTAAAAGTAACATCAAAATAAATATCGCCCGGTTCTCCCCCTTTTTCTTGTGAAGCATATGATGTAAGTAATACATTCATATTTATATCTTGAGCGCCTGTTATTATTAAATGTAACGGGTCTGCTAATCCTTTTATAGGGTCATTAAAACGACTTTTCCAATTATTCATTACAGCGTTAGCACTTTCTGGTGTAGGTAATTCTGGGTACATACAATACGTAGGCACATATTCCGAAGGGAAAAATGAACTAAATGAGATTTCTTGTAATTTATCTCCAGTAGTAAAATCTATTTCTCCTAAATTAAGAATATTTATCGTTTGTGTTTTTCTTTGCCATTGCATTTTTATTTCTAGCGGATTAACTGGCAACTGAAATATCGTACTTGTAACTTGGTCAATGATAAAAATTGTTACAGGATTAACCCATGTATTACCCACTAACGCTTGATTTAACAAATTTCCTGCAACTTCTGCAAATTTACTGCCTTTTTGTAATCCATCTAATATAGTAGTTGCTGTTGTTCCTTTATTTAAATAACCAAACATTTACTCAACCCCTATTTTGATATGCTTGTTTTACTTCCGCAAGTATTTTCCAACCTATAGCACTTGCCATTTCATCATCAGATTTATTATTTCCGATATGAATATTTAAACCATTAAACGAAAAAGCATTATTAGAGTTATTGGATTTGCCATTATCGCTAGTATTACCACTAGATAAAGCATAAGCCATTGCTGGCATATAATTATTATTCGTAACATTGGTAAATAAATTACTATTAACCCCCAACATTTGCCCCGCTTGTTGCCAAAGTGATAAACCTCTTTGACGTTTTGAAGAATGTAACGGGATTATTACTTCAGCATTATTTCCTTCAGCAACACGAATTATCTGGTCTTGATTTAAAAATCCACCATTAGCATAGCCTTTAATACCAAGTTTTTTAGCTCCCCAATCTATAGTATCTCGTAATGGAGCTGGTAAAGCATTCCATGCAGAAATTTTTAAATCAGATAAACCTGCATTTGCTCTTGCTACAGCTTCATCTATAGCTTGTCCAACTCTATCAGGAATTTGAGCAAACCAACTTGTAACATCAGTAACTATTGTAGAACACCATTCACTAATTGAATTAGACATTTCGCCAAAGTCCTCACTAATAGTATTAGTAGCTTGTAAAATGCTTTCCCTCGCTGATGATAAACCATAACGCATACGTTCAAGGTTCATAGAAGCATTTTCACCAAGAGAATTCCAACCTTCTGCACCTAGTTCTTTTAATCTATTGATTTTTTCTCCAGCACTTTCTAATATTTCATTCATCATAGCAGATTGTGCTTTTGCTGTTTCTAATTGCATATTAGAATTTTGAATTTGGCTTTGTCCATGTTCGTTCATAAATGAATTATTTTGTGGGTCAATAATTGAACTAACAGTATTTGAACCAAGCCAATAACCACCAACACCTCCAAAAACAGAGCCTACACCAGCACCTATAGCGGTACCCACACCAGGAATAATAGAACCAATCGCACCACCTATACCAGCACCGATTTTACTACCAGCCCAAGCACCGCCCCAACCACCAATAATTTCAGTACCAGTTTTAGCTTTATCATCAGATGTTAAGAATCTATATCCGTCAAATATTGCTCCAATAACAGGAATTTTCTTTAATATCTTAGATGTTGTACTTGTTCCACTGCTATAAGCGTCCCCAAGCCAATAAGAACCTGTTTTAATGTTTTTACCAAAATCAATGGTGTTTTTGACTATTTTAAAAATACCACTCAATGGTAAAATTGAAGCCATAAATGCTGAACCCAGTCCTAGAGAGATTGCACTGCTAAAATTACCCTCTATTGCAGAATTAAAAGCTGCTTTTATCATTCCAGTAAGTGCGCCAACAAATGCTTTTATCCCAATTTCTGCAAGTTTAGTCATCACCTTACCAAATTGTTCGCCACCAGAACCACTAGCCCACTCATCCATTTTTATCATCATTTGGTCGAGCAAGAAAACAATTTTATCGCCCCACTGCATTTGCTGAAATTTTTCATCACTCGCTAGATTATCCATAAATGCAACTATTTCATCAGATATTCCAGCAACATTACTTTTTACATATTCTAATGTATCAGCATTAGAAAAAAAGTCTGTAAAAGCTGTAGCTACTGCTCTAATTGCAGGTTCTAATGGAGCAAGTGCTTCAATTTGAAAGGTTTCAAAAGCACCTCGTAATTGTTCTATATCACCTTTAGCATTATTAAGTTTTTCTAAAGCGACACTAGAGGCGGTAAATTTTTTCATTTCTTTTTCCATTGCAATGAAAGCTTTTGCACCTTGTTCCATAATAACTTTAGCAAGCCCTTTACCTTCTACACCAAACATATCGTATAGTGCCATATCTAATTCGGCAGGGTTTAATTTTCCTAAATTTTTTTGCATTATATCAGCTATTTCAGCCATACTTTTTAATTTTCCTTCAGCTGTATAAAATACACTATTTCCATTGCTATCAAGAAAATTAAATTTGCTAAATGTTTCAGTAGCAGGCTTAGTATGAGGCTGTAAATTATTAAGCATATTTCTAAGACCTGTACCGGCTTTCTCACCTTTTTGACCATATTGAGCAAATGTAGCCAAAGCTACATTAACATCATCAATACTCATACCTACACCGTGAGCGTCAGCTGCTACTTGTGAAAAAGCATATTTCATCTCATGAACGTCTGTTGCAGAAGCATTCGCTGCACCTGCTAATAAATCAGCAACGTGTGTAGCGTCTTTTGTTCCAAATACATTCATTGCAGTACTCATAACCTCTGCTGCTTCTGTAAGAGATAAATCTCCAGCAGCTGCTAAATCTAAAGCAGCTTGTGAAGCTTCACCCAATACAGATTTTGTATCTACTCCAGCTTTTAATAATTCAGTCATTCCTTGTGCTGCTTCTAAAGCACTATATTTTGTACTTTTTCCTAAGTCTAAAGCACGTTGTCTTACAGCTTCTATTTCTGCACCTTGCATTCCAGTAAGAGCTTTAATATTACTTATTTCAGCTGTAAAGTCCATAGATTTTTGAGCGCTGTTGGTAATTAATCCACCAATACCAACAGCACCAGCACCAACTCCCAAAATTCCTAAAGGAGATGTTAGAGCATTGTTTATTTTATCTAATCCGGAAATTGTTTTATCTTTTAACTTTATAGTTATATCCCATGTTTTCGCTGTAAGCTTTTGCAACCTTCCTTCAACTTTGCTAGTTGTACGCTCAGTTTCATCTTTAGGTTTTATTTTAGGCTCAACCGTTTTTTTAGCAATTTTTTCTAATAATTCATTAGTTTTATTCAATCTATCCTCAATAGTTGATGTGTCTAATGTTATTCTTGGTTCAACTTTAGTATTAGAAAATTTATCCATAACTGCTTGAGTTTTTGCCATACGTTCCTCAAACTTCACAACGCCTTCATCTATCTTTTTAAGCCTAGCTGTAAGCCTATCCTGCATAGATAAAACTAGCTTTAATCTATAAAATTCTTGATTATCTGCCACGTCGGTTCTCCTTTATTCTGTTTATTTCCTCTTGTTCTACTTCTAATTCTACTTCAATAGACGCGATTAAAAATTGACGTTCCATGAATGGCATATTAAAAAACTCTGACGGTCTAATATTCCTTCTAATACTTAGTGCATGGGCTACAGATAAAATATTCTTTCCGGATTTTATAAGTTTTTTATATCATCAATACTGATATTATATCCACTAAGTTCTAATACAACATCACCGAGCAGAGAAATCTCACCGCCAAGCAAAATACGTTTTAAAACTTCCTCACCACTAGAAGCACGGAATTTATTTAATAATTCTGGCGCACTCCAATTAGGTTTTACAGTAGAAGCAATAATAAGTCCCATATTAAAGCCTTCGGAGTCTAAAACCTTTTCTGTTTTATTTCTTTTCTCAACTGTACGGGTATTACGTTCACGAACTCTAGAAACCTGTTTACCAGTTAATGCTTTTAAAGTAACTGGAATACCTAATCGTTTTAGCGGAACAATCATTGTTGGTTTATCATCAGCATTACTATTTAATAATGCTGTAATAATATCACTTTCAGACATATCTTTATTTATTTTTTCTTTTACTTCTTCATCTTCAAAGTTTTGCTCTACTGTATTTTCATCAACTTCTGCATTACTTAATAAATTTTTTTCCATTGTTTTATCTCCTTAAATAAAATTTATTCTTCTATTGGGTCTAACAACTCATAACCTTCAAAGGTAAATGGCCATTCTTCTGTTATTTCTTTTCCTGCTTCCCAATTAGCTACATCAATACTGTCAAACATAACATTCATCAAACGGATTCTTTCATATCCCCATGCTTCTGGGTCTTTTAATGCATAAATTAGTTCTGTTCGATACGAAGGTTTATCAGAATTAGTAACAACCATAACTTCTTGCATTAATTCATCTGTTACTTTATAGCCACCCATAGAGCCAGTACCTTTTAATCCTAAGACCTTATGTCTAGTCCAGCGGTCGCCAGCAACTTTTAATTCAGCTTTTTGAATTTCAACTTTTGCAGTTGCTTTATTGAATTGCGAAAGCCATTTACCTTCTTTGTATATATAGCCAAATGTACCATTAACTACACGAACACCATCTATTGCCATTTAAAAATTCACCTCTATTCACAAATAAAGTCACTAAATATTTTTTCAATAACATCTGTAATATGTGCAGACCATTTTAAATATACCTGGTCAGGCTCTGGTTTAATTGTCGCATTATCACCGTGATATGTTGGATTAAGTTCAACAGTATATGTCCCTTGCTCAATTATTCCACCTTGAGCGCAGACCTCCATATATTGTTTACAAGCACCGATTAAAGCAAGTTGCCCTTCCGTAGTGTTATTTATTTTACCAATGTAATTATCTTCTGCTGTTTGCTGTAAATCAGTGTCAATAGCGTCCATAGTTCTAATACTACGAATTTTTTTAAACGCATTATTTTGGTCTTGTCTTAATGTAATTAAAGAATTAATTCCCTGTAAAACCTTAACAATTCGACCGTCATTAATAAATAAAAATACACCATTTGTAACTGCTGTTTCTTGTTCGCTTCTTGTCCAGCGTCTAGTAACATCATCAAATGGTGTAGCTGCATAAGTTGTACTTTCAGTCATTTTTTGTCCAGCAATTAAACCAGCAACATATGGTGCTAAATCTGCACTAGAATATTTCACATCATCAAGGATTACTCCAGTACCAATATTAATAACTCCTTCATGATTAAATCCAGCAGAACGCTGAACAACTTTTTCTACTGCGTCATCAGCAACATCATCTTCGGAAGAACCACCCATAACACACATAATTTTTTTACCTTGTGTTCTCATACGCGTAACCCAAGACGCTATACTTGTTTGAATAGCTTCATCCGTAACGCCATCTAAAGAAAGAATGTTAAATTCTTGTGTCTCTAATACATCAAGTAATTTAATATAATCTGTATTAGAGATTCCAGTAATACCACTATTCCCACCAGTTAATGCTTGAGAAGTAATATTTTTAATATCTTTACCACTAATGTCAGGGCTTCCTTCTGCTTTACTAGCCAAGATATAAACATTTGCCGTATTTACTGTATCAATCAATTCTGCCCATGTAGCAAAACTATATGTGTATAATAAAGCTGTATTTTCATATAATTTCATGTCAAATGTACCTTCATTAGCAAGTGAAGGGGCAATCGTTAATTTGAAATTATTTCCTCGTTCTCCTACATATTTTGCAGTTATTTTCACTACATCTGTATCTGTTTCATTTTGCAGGGTTAAACTTGCTTCTTTAGCGGTGCTATCCGCCAATCTATAAGCAAGTATTTTTTTTGCTCCTCCTAATGTACACATTTTAAGTGTTTTATAAAAAGTAGAGCCATTTGTATCTTCTAAAGATCCGAATTCATTTAAAATATCGCTTTCTGTAACGATAGTCGTAAAACTATTTGTTTTACCCCAATGTGCTTTAATTGGTAAAACAACCGTTCCTCTATCTCCAGTTTCAATTGCTGCAAGTCCAGCAGATTTAAAATTCATATAGAAGCCCGGTAATTTAGGTAAGTTTGTTGCTTCCCATGCTCCACCAGCCATATATCAACACTCCTATTTATTTTATTGGTTTATTTAAAAAATCATTTATTAAATTTCTCATTTCTTCAACTCCATAAGCTTGTATAGGCTTACCGTGAATAGCTCCATCAATAACTTCTGGATTACATCCAAAAACCTTACGAGATACTGATTTTAAATCTGCAATAGAATATTTAATAATCGGAGCTACAACTTGTTTACTTGTTTGTTTTGATGATTGTTTTATTACTTCTTCTGCCATTATTTCCACCTTCTTTCAATTTCAGATAAGTTAATTCTTCCATCAAAATATGTTTCCATCATTAATGGTGCTTCAACATATGGACGTTTTACTTTACGTGCTAAAGATAATTTAATTTGACCTTGTTTCAATGCGTCTGTATAAAAATGTCCTGATACATCTTTTACAGTCATATACCAACGGTTTTTAACATCCAAAGGAATTTTTATTGCCGTTTTGATATCTTCAATTAATTTCATTGCAATATTTAATTCTTCTACTGCATTTCGTCCAAAAATATGACAAGTTATATTCTTTATAACCTCAAAGCCTAATGCACCACATTCTTCAACATCCATGCCATCAAATCTCCATAATATAGATGGACGCTTATATCCTGTTGGCAGGATACCACTATAGCAATCTGTAACTTGTTCGCTTAGCTTTTCTTTACTCCATTCAGCCAAAGCTGTTAACCAATTATCATTAATTATTGGACCTTGCAAAATGGCAGGTTGTAGAGCTAATACATAGAAATTTACACACCTTGTAAGTGCGTCCCATTCTTTATCGACAGTATCATCACTCATACCGTCAGCAATACAAGTTATTGTATCTGTATCATTTGTTCCTAGTAATTGCTTATCTAAGGCATTACTAATTTTTTTTGCCAACTTATCAACTTCTACATAACTAGACTGTTCGCAATAGGGCCATACCTCTATCCTTGCCCTATATCCTGCCCATGCTGTATTGTCAGTTTCGGTCATTTCTCTAACTATAAGGTATGGTTTTTGTGTATCTGGTGTTGCTGTATGTGGCTCAAATATACGTTCTTCAACTTCTGGAATGGCTTCGATTAAAGCATTTCTTATTGCTTCACGCATTATTTATTCCTCCCATAATTTTTTTATTGCCATATTTAACTGCTTTTTCCCATATTCTGCTGCTGGAACAATCGCTGGATATGCTTTCGTTCCTGGATGATGAATAGGGTTTTTCTTTATTGGGTGTGGTAACCCATTCCACATAAAAGCTTTTTTATATTTTAAATGTATATCATGAGGAGGAGTCCCTGTTTCCAAATAACGACCATATCTAACACCATGAGAAATATTCATTTCTATATCATCACCTAACAGTTGCGTATCATGATTAATACTCTGTCTTGCATGAGCCGTACGGTCTTGCCATGGAGCAATAGATTTAGCTTCGGCTTCCATATCAGCGGAAATATTTTTACATAATAAATATGTTGCTGCTTTTTTACGTCTTAAATTTTCTCTAACACCATCGCAAAACATTTTCTGCCTCCTATGAAATAACTTCTAGACCACCATCTAAGCTAGTAAGAACACCTTGAATATAACGTGGAACAACAGATATTACTCTGAACCGTTGTCCATAGACTTCAAATTCATCTGTTATATTTGGTGTACATTTTATATCTACATCACTAGCTGCTAAAAAAGCATACGTTGAATCAGTTTGTTTAACTCCCGCTACAGTATTAGATACATTAACTTGAAATGCTTTTGACTTTTGATTAAAAATGCGTATTAAAAAAGGACCAAGCACAGATTTTTCTATGCTTCGTCCTCCACCTTTAGGAACTTTATTTGTTCTATTTATTATTATTTTCGTTGGATTTTCTGCTATTGTTTTTGCAATATCTTTTTTACGTTCTTCAATGAAATTTTTCATAAGATTTTTGGCACCTTTACTGTAAAAATTCTACTACCTGAAAGATTATTATTTTTTTCTGCCATTTGCTCATACATCTTAGCCATTTCTAAACAGTAACTAAGATAATCACTTGCTGTAGATTTTTCGTAAGTTTCTTGACCAATACTATATTTTGTTATTTGTCCAACTTCCATTGGTGCATTAGTAGCTTTTAATCGCCATCCTTGTGCAGCTGCACTATAAATATTATCTACACTTTGTAATAATTCTTCAATTTCACTATCAGTAAAATTAGTATCAGTATCGCTACCACCAACTGGAATAATTTCATGTAGATATTTTCTTAATCTAGCCTTTAATTCATCTGTGATAACCATAATTCACCTCAATTAGGCGATTGTCAATTCTTGTACATTTTCTTCAACTGCTGCAAATACACCGCGATAAGTATAACCTACCATTTGCTGTTCAATCATGCGTGTAAGGTCGCCTCCATTACTTTCGATACGTAAATCCTGCTTTAACAATTCTTTAAAACCTCGTTTTGGACGAATTAAATAAATTTTATTTGCCGGACAACCATTATAAATATAAGATTTTTTACCAACAGTTTCTTCCCAGCCATCATAATAAATAATCGTATTAATTCCTGTAATGGCTGGATAATTTGTACCCCCGATTTGATAACCACCACGTAAAGCCATTTCAATGTCAATTTTATTTGCTGCACTAGCTAACATAACTGTAGGTGTACGTTTTTTAGTAATAGCGTCTTTCATTCCGCTTTTTATTGTTTCATATAAACGTACCCAAGCAATATCTTCACTAGCTCCTGCATACGCTGTTTTATTACTGGATTTATAACTAAAATCTAAAATAGGACTAAGATGAATATGATTTAATAAAGCATTATAACTTTCTCCCATAGCTTTATTTAACATTTCAACTTCAAAAGACTGATTAAAGTCTTTCATTTGTTTTGTGTATTCAAAACCAGTAGCATAAGTAACAATACGTGCTGTTGGTCCATATTCTGCTTCGATTGTGCCAAACTTAATCTCACTACCTTCAACAGTCTGTAAAAATACGCAAGAGCCACGCATAGCCCATTTAGCGTCTAAAACTTCTGGTAAATTAGAGTCGGAGATTGTGTCATAGATTGGGTGATATAAGGTCTGTACTGTTTCTCGACCTAACTCTACATCAAGAACTACTTTTCTAAGTAATTCTTTAGAAACATTTGTTCCACCGTAAGAAATCATTTCTCCCAATGGTTTACTAAAGCTTAATGTTTCCATTTCTCCATTAATAATTTTTTTGTCTACATAATCTAATTGCCCATTAAATACAAATGGAATTTTACTTTCTCCTGTGTATTTTCTACGAGCTTCTAATAAAGTGTCTTGAGATACTATATTTAACATTTATATTATCCTCCTATTCTGTTTTCATAAATCCTTTTTCTTGTAATGCACTAAGTAAAGAATTTAATACAGTATGTGCATCCTCTTGACCTGTTGCATTTGCAATATGGTCTAATTTCTCGGGAGTAAACCAAATTGTAGTACCATCACCGTTTGTTTTTAATAATTGCCCACTTGTACCATTTCCATCTGCTGGAATATTTAATTTTTTAGCAAGTTCATCTCCTACTTTTTTAGAATCAGCAGCTTGTCCACTTTTTGTTAAACTATTATCAATAGTGATAGAGCTAGTTGCATTTGTAGTAGATACATTTTGCGGATAAAGAACAAACTGTATAACATTATTTTTGTCTTTAGCAGATGTTATTCTTCCAACTAAAATAGCCCCACTAACAGAACTATCATCTGTCATTTTTTTTGTCGCTGAATCAAAGTATAATGCAGAACCAATCGCAAATGTTTTTGATGTATCAATTTGTGTTGTAATATATTCTGCTTGTTCTGTCTGTAATGCAATTAATGTACCATTTGTATTCTCATCTTTATTTACTTTTTGTAAAGATACGCCAAAAAATCCATCAATTACACAAAATTCTCCAGCTTCAACACCGGTACTTGCTGGGACAGTAACATCTACAGATTTACCATCACTAATTTTTATTTGTGATATAGGTAATGTTGTACTTGGTATAGGTTGTCCTTGATAAGCCATTGTTTTAACCTCCTAAAATTAAATAGATACTTTTTTAGTAACAAAGAAAGAATTGTTATTATTATTTACATTAATCGGTGGTACAATATCAATTTTTGTATTAGCTAATAAAGCTTGTACGGATTTATCTGCTAAAATGCTATCAATTTCACCAGCAATTACCGCTTCATCAGAACTATCTGTATGGAGCATTTTTTTTACTACATTTTGAGCCATTTCTCCACTTACTTTTTCACTTAGAACTTTATCAATAATTTTTTCTTTATTTTTATTATTAGATTGCTTTAATAATTCTGCTGCACTTTTAATATCATTTAACAGCTCATCTCCTGTTTTTCCAAACATTTCACCGCAAGCTTGTTCAATTTTATTAGGTTCTTCATTATTACTAATACCAATTTCACCACAAGCTTGTTTTAAATCTTCTTTAGTGATTGTCCCATCATCAAGCAAATCTTTTAGTTTATTATTCATGTTTTTTATCTCCATTTCTCCCACAGGTTCCCATGTTTCTTTTCGTCTAACCTCTACAGGTTCACCAAGAACGATTGTGTTGTCTGGTCCTTTTGCATATCCGATTTTATAGTATGTTTCTTCATTACCTCTGTTGCTGTAATCACTACGATAAGCAATAAAATAATCATCATACACAGAATTTACACTTACATAGCCGTCTGAACTATTATTGCCCAATTTGGCATATGCATCACTTCGCAACGTCTCTCTTAATGCTTCATGTGAAGTATCGGCAGGTTGAGCAATAGCGTCCATTTCTCCACTCGTAGCCATTAGAGAAGTAGGCATCCCGGCACGGTTTAACGGTGTCCAGTCGATAGACAAGCCCTTATAATCAATTACGTCTGTTTCTCCGGTTACTGAATTTTGCTGTAACTGCGGATAACCAAAAATAGACACCTGATTAATCGCCTTACCGCGTATCCAGCGTTTTAAATCTCCGGCTGATTTATCTATCAATCCTCTGAAATACGCCGTGCCGTTTTCCATTTTTGCACCAATCCAATGAGTAACAGGTGTTGGAAATTCTGTTGCTACATTTTCAGCTTTTTGATGTCCTAAAAATCCGGGTAATCCTGTGCTATTTACTTCACCAACAATAGAATTTAGTGCATTACTTGTATAATTCCATCCCCTTGTACTTTTACCAGCAGGAATAGACATGATAACCTCTAAAGGGTCAGTATCATCACCTTTTAATGCGTCAATATCTGCCCAATTTGCTACTGGAATATCTTCGACATTCATTTCACCAGTAATTTTTGCTGTTAACATAATACCGTTTCTTTTTATACTCATAGTTTCACCCCCTTTCATTATTCAAACATTTTATAATGTGTCTGATACCATTCTTCTATCTCTGGTTGTGATTGTGGATTTTTTAACCAAGCTTTTAATTTATCTACCACAACTGTTGTATTTTCTGGTGCTGGTTGCAACGTACATATACAATTTGGATGTGCAGGATATATTGGACAAGACATTGCCTCGTATATTCCATTTCCATTTGGTCCACCAGTAGCATTAGTGTCGCAAATATCTTTACGTGGATGACTAGAACTTATCACCCATTTTACATATTTAACTACAGGAGTAGCTTTTGCAGAAGCAAGTACACCTTCACCATAAGCTGCTGTAAGTTCAGTTCGTGCAAGTCTTAACGCATTATAATCAAGATTTGCAGGAATACGACTGCCCATTCTTTTCATCATATTAGGATAGTTAGCTGATATACTTGTTTTACCTTTTTTTACATAACTTTCTAAACTACGTGCTACAGTAACAACATCTTCACCCGTTCCGGCTCGCACAATATCCGACATTATTTTTTTATTATGTTGGCCAACATTCCAGATACGTTCAGATAATTTCAATCCGTCTTTATGCGAACGCGCAAAACTTATTTGTACAGCTCGCTTGCGATTAAATTCCATAGATTTTATAAATGGTACAATATCAACACCAGCTTTTTTTAATACATCTGTAGATACTTGCTTTGTAAAATACATTCCGTTTTCTGCACCATCTTCCACTACAGATTTTATTACTTTTGCTAAATCCTCATTAAATTTGTCTACATCTTTTGCTATCGCTTCTAATAAATATTTAAGATTTTTATTTTTTCCTCGTTTAAATTCCTGAATAATTCTATTTATGGACGCTATATATAATTCGGCTATCGTTTCATCAGTTTGTTGTAACATTAATAAATATTTTTTTCTAGCTTCTAATGCCCATTTATAATAATCACCACTCGCCGATTTAATCCCATCTAGCTCGCTCATACCTCATTGCCTCCGGTTAAGATATCATCAATATTTTTTAATTGCTTATTTTGTTGATATGCTTCTTCTATCGGCTTATTGAGCATTTTTGTATCTTCAATTCTAGACTGTTCTTGTTCCCATGTTTCCATAGTATCAATATATTTAGCTAAGTAATCTACAGCCGATTGAATACTAATAATATTACTATCTAAGGCATTACTTAATGCTTGCGTTATTACATATAAAGTTTGTGCATCTGATTGTTCATCTTTATCCATCACTGCGTCCCATTCAATTTCTACATTGTAGGACTTATAATTTCTGCCAGATATAGAACTAATCATAGATAAAGCCATTCTTGCGAACATTTTCCACGATGTTTCCACCTGTTCCCTTTTTCGCTCTATTCTGCGAGTAAGAATTGGACCTTGTTCTTTTGTGCTGGCTTGAGAACTAGAAATATGAACCCCAAAAGCAAATTCTGGTACCTCTGAAGTATCAATAATGCAATAAAATAAAAATTGCAATAAAGTTGAAGTATCTCCAATCGCAGATGTACACTCTATAAAGCTTGCGTCATCTTCATCCTGCATTAGCAAGATTTGTTTTCCGCTTATATCTAATCTAATATCTTTCTGTTGTTTCATATCATTGAAAGCATTAGGAAAATTATCTCGCAAAAATTTTTCAACGTCCTTTAACTTAAATTTAAGTTTAGGTGTTGAGTGCATTTTACTTCCTGTTATTGCGTGAATCATTACATCGTGGTAAGCCTTTAAAAATGGCTCTATTGGTTCAAGTTCTGAATAACCATGTAATTCTGTTTCATCTGGTTCGTTCTTAAAATGAATGATAGGAATAAACCCCCAAGGATTTGATTCTGTTTTACTCTCAAGCCCTTTTGGTGCATTTCCTTCAATCGTTGTAATAATTTTACTTGCTGTTAATTTTTGGCGAAAAATATATTCTTGTTTATTACCTTTTTCGTCAATCCATTTATTTCGTGATAATAACGTAATAGCAGAATATTCTCCTGTTATAGGGTCATATTCTATTCCACCTGTTGGAATTAATTCTGGTGGGATAAGAATATAATCTAGCATTGTACCCCTGCTATTTTCTGGATAAAGTTTGGAATTAGATTTCTTATTAATCAATCGAATAAAAACTTCACCATCAATCAGATTTTTCTGATGAGTACGTTGCATTTTGCTTTTTAAATTTTTTATAAATAAATCTAATTCCTCTTGTGCTGACTCATCTTCACATATAAAATTTGGAGTTCCCATAAACCCAGCTAATGTATTTATAATTGGCTTAGCAAAACCAGCACCTAATTTATATCTTTCATCACGATTGTAATAAAGGTCTCTAGCTCTTTTATAATCAACGTGACCTTCTATCCCCAATGAATATGGAGCAGAATACATATTATTTACATTAAAAAACCAATTTCTAATACGTAGCTTGCTTATTTCTCCAGTGGCTTTATTAAGCCATTTTCTAATTACCATATAATTTTGCCCCTCCTAAAAGTGCAGCAATATTTGGGTCAATATTATTTCTAACCTTAGCAAATGCAAGAATTAAAGCATCTGCACGGTCTGGACTTCTACGAATACGTTTTTTATAAGTCTTTTTATCTTCTAAAATAATACGTCCTCGTCTATCTATTGAATATTTACGTGTACTTAATTGTGCCGATAATTCATCATCATTTGGAATTTCAATATCTTCATCAAGTAATCGTTGTTTTAAGTTACACCATTGTTCAGTAGCCCAATTCGCATAATGTTCTTTGTCTATTGGACTACCACCATTGTGACAAGCTATTACATCAATGTTTAGTCGTTGTTCCCTTATAGTTTCTCTAAGCATATCTGTAACACCACCGCCAACACCATCATCATCAATACGAATGGTCGCATATGGCTTGTGATAATCTCTCATAAAATTCTTTGTAATATTCAATAATTTACCTGCTGTAGTAGTTGTATCTTGCTTTGTATAGTGAAATAATCCCAATGTTTTTCCAGCAATTCTAGGAACAAATATCGTTTCGTCATCACCAAAACGAGCAATATCTGCTCCAACATGAAGCATTGAATTGTAATCTATATCTAAATCTCTCATCATTGCAGCTTCGACAAGTTCTAATGGAATTAATCCGTCTGGCTCTGATTTTGGAAATTCTCCAAGCACACGAACTCTAACAACATCACTGTCCATACCATATTGACGAATAAGTCTTTGACAATAAGCGCTGGCTACACGGTCAGTATCCATACAATTAACTTTTATTGTGTAATATAAATCTCTATCCTCGTGAAAAGCACGCTTAAATGTTCCAATATTTTGTGTGGGGTTACCACATAAAAGTAATTTAGCGTCTTTTGTAGTCAATGCACCTTCAATCGTTTCATAAATCGGGTCCATTACACCGCTTGCTTCGTCAATAACAAAAAGCAGGTGTTCCTCATGGAACCCTGCCATATTTTCTGGCTTGCTGGCGGTTCTTGCTGTAGCAAACCATCTCTCCGGGTGTATTCTATTTTGAACCTTTGTTTTTTGCCAATCAAAAAGTCCATCTAATAATTCAGAGCGTTTTAGCCATTTACTAATCTCTGGCCAAAGAATATCTAATAATTGTTGTTGCGTTGGAGCTGTACATGGCACTTTAGGAAATGGACGTGTAAACATAAACCATAAAATAGCCCAACTTTCTAGTGCAGTTTTTCCAACACCATGACCAGAACGAACAGCCACACGAGGATGATTAGCTATTGCCCTTAGACATTCTATTTGCCATTTATCTGGCTGTGCTTTTAAAACATTTTGTACAAATGGTACAGGGTCGGCAATATACTGACGCATGGACCTTGCCAATTCATCAATATTTTTATTATGTTTTGTCATTTTTCCCCTCCCATACTTTTTCTAATACTTCTGTTAATAATTCTGCTGCATTTGATTGTTGTTCTGTTTCTTCTTTATCTGTATGAATGACTTTTTCAGCATACCCTCTGTTTTTCCCTAATGTTCTAAGAACAGATAAAGACACTTTCCAATTTCCTTTTTTTATCTCCGAAAAAATAACACCTTCAGCTAGATCCAGAACTGTTTCTCTTGCTTCTTGCTGTGCCCGTTGTAATCTTTTAGACTTTTTAACTCTATAAGATAATGCTTGTCTTGTAATCTTAATGCCATACATTTGCTCTAAATAAGTAACTGCATGAGTTAATATTCCTGCACTTTTCTGCAAAGCTTTTTCAGCCTGTTCCGTTGTAACCTTTCTAACGCGTTCTATACGCGTTTTTTTATTTTCTATATCCATTTTCATTATCCTATAGTAAAATTGTCAAATTACGTCAAAATAAGGCTAAATAAACATACTATCAGAAGTATGCTCCTTTGCCTTATCTAATAAGTAATTACAACCAGTTAATCTGCACGGAACATCACATTTACTCATATTAGTTTTATATTGTAGTTTTTTCTTTAGAATATCTTTTTCTGTAATATGTCCAATAATTTCATATGGTTTGTGACAACAATACATAACATTGCCTTGCTCATCTAGTGCAATCTGTGCGAAATTAGCTATACATTCTCTAGGAGTATATCCAATTCTATTAAATTTATAATTTATAACTACACGCTTATCGCGACATTGTATTCGTTCTAATTTATCTAATATTGGAGCTACATTGTTTTTATTCTTATAATATTGAGCTTGCGTACTTTCTACAGGTCTAAATATGATGTAATCTACATCTAAATCTTTATGTGCATAATAAAAATCAAGGTCAGCATAATCTTTTACTACACATTGGATTTCTAATTTTGTAGGAATGTTATTTTCTTTTTGCCACACTCGATAGGCTTGTATATTTTTAATAACTTGTGTATATCTATCTACACCCCTAATAACTTTATACTGCTTAGGATTACTAGCGTCTAAAGATACTTTTAAATATTTAGGAGCAATCTTCTTCAAAATATTAAAATTCGTATTTACTCCATATGGTATATGGTTTTCTTCTAAATAAGTTGTTATTTTTTCAAAATCTGGATTCAGCGTTGGCTCACCGCCACCTGTTAAAATAATACTTTTAACATTAAACTGTAATAATATTTGTACATACTCAATAAATTTATCATATGTCATATATCTAGGCTTACGACTTAATTTATCCCAACGACCATATGTACAATAATTACAATGATTATTACAAAAATTAGTTAAAAATATATCTGCTGTAATAGGCAATTTATAAAAAACATTATTCATATTAAAAATTAATTTATTATCATCAATCATTTTTTACCTTCTTATATTTACTTGAAATAATTAGTGGATATTGTCTATTAGCTCTGCCATGAGTAATTATAAATACCGCATATTTATTTTTTATTTTTTTTGTACCTTTCATTGATTATTTTCGGAGTACATAAATTCCAATTAATTTTGTGATGTATTCTTTTGTGGCTAGTGTTCATCATTGCCACCTTAACTGCTTGCGGACTAAAAATAACACTTGAAAACGGCTTGTTATATCCGCCTTTTTCCAAATATACCTCTGTCATACCTCCAGTAGTCTGTTGTGTAGCTGCTTGGATAATACATATTTTTGTATAAGTAAAAAACAATTTTCCTTTATTTCCTAAATGTGTATATGTTGATACATCTTCATTTTGTTTTCCACTCCACCAAAAGCGATTATCGGTACGACAAAAGAAAGTATTCATACACTTTCTAGCAAGTCCTTTTTTATAAAATCTTCCATCAATGCCTCCAATATAGTCACCAGCTTGAGCAATGGCAACTGATAATGCTCCTGAGGTATCTAGAAATTTAATTATTGCCTCAAATACATTATCAAGATTTTTAATTTTACGGACCTTAAGTTTATCTTTTTTCCCTTTTGAAATATATCGAGCGTCAAAAGAAGTATAATCATCGTCAAGTTCTAAAAAATATGTTAGTCCTAATTGTTTTGCTATATCAAAACAAGCATTGCGAGCATAAACAATAGCTCGCATATCTTCATTATCGTTTATACCCGTGTCGATTTTAGCAGCTATAGCACGCTTATCGAATACGATAACTCTGTCTTTAAATTTCTTTTTATACTCCGGTAATGTAACATCTAAATCATCACATATGATATACCAATTACCTGTGTAATTACCTTTCTTCAAAGCTCTAAGTGTTTTTATATTGTTAGGTCTGCCATTAGATAAAATAAATGCTGCAAAATCATCACGCATTTTCTTCCTCGCTCTCTACTAGGGATTTTAAATCCTCACTTAGCTGAACATAACCATTACGAATAGCGTTATTATAGTCAATAATGACAAGTGCAGATTCTTCCATAAGTTCTTGAATTTCGGCTGGTGCATGCGCATAATATTCAGCAATATTTTTATAATTAAAAGCATAATGACGCGTAGCTGCTTTACGTAGAAAAGCTTTTATTTCTTCTGGAATATTTGCTTGCTCTATTTTCCCTAGTAGGGAATTGCACTTGTCCTCATCAACTAAAGCTTCAAGTGTAGGACATTCACCAGTTATTTCATATTGTGGAATTTGAATATTTGTACTGTATTTATCATCATTTGTTAAATCTAAGTTAACATCTGGAATATTATCCATAAATCCAAATAAAGACATATCAAAATCAAGTATATCTGCAAATTCTTGATTTAATAAATCCATATCCCAATCAGCTAATTCAGCAGTTTTATTATCTGCTAAACGAAAAGCTTTTATTTGCTCTGGTGTTAAATCTGAACAAACAATACATGGAACAGTATTCATTTTTAATTTTTTAGCTGCTTTATATCTAGTGTGTCCACATATAATTACATTGTTATTATCCAGGATAATTGGATTTTTAAAACCAAATTCTTTAATGCTATTTGCTACATATTTAACAGCCTCATCATTAAATCGTGGATTGTTCTCATAAGGATTTAATTCAGAAATATTTTTATAAATTATTTGTAATTCCTTCATTTGTTTATTTCCCCCCAAAAGAAAAAGCACAGGCATTATAGCTTGTGCTTTATTATTGATTTAATCTCGTATGCAATTTTTGATGTTATTAGTATAACACGAAAAACATAAAAAAAGAGCAACAAAAAGGCGCCTATTTGGGTATAAAAACACGCACTAAAATGATTACTAAAAGTCTACAAAAAGTATACTAAATGTGTACTAAAATAATCACTATTAAAATTATGTATTTATCCACAATAATTGTGGATAAAATAATTTATATGAATAAATCTAACTGTTCGTGTATAGCAGTTAAACCGAATAACATTCTTGATAATCTTCTAACAGCTTTATTTCTGCATTTTTTAGCCCACTGTTCTGATATATAATTCCGTTGAGCTATTTCACGCCATGTTTTATTGTCTAAATAAAAGGATATAACAATTCTTTTTTCTTCATCTTCAAGACCGTCAATGGAGCGGTCTACCTTTTTTATTATTCTGTTTATAATTTCTAAACGATTTTGTAATTCTATAATCTTAGCCTTATACTGTGCTTTTTTTGCTGTATATGCTTCAACTGCTGTTAATTCACTATTGCCTCCAGCAGTAATATCATCACCGTATTTAGCTATAGGAGCAACCGCCTCTAATTGCATAGTCTGTTGTAATACTTCAATATCTTCGGTCAAGTTTTTAATTGATATTTTAAATTGATTATAATTTTTTAAATAATAAACTGTTTTTCCAATGTAATCAACGCTTTTATTCATAATTACCTCCATTGCAAATACGACAGCAAAAGGAGCGAATATATCGCTCCTTGAATAAATTAATATTTTCATCCTGCTAATATAAATGAAATTGCTATTATAACAAATATTATTATTGTTGTTCCAAAAACTTTACGATTTCGTTTTTCATTATTCTGTTTTATAATTTCATATTCAGTTGGTGGTCTTTTAAACATTATATAAGCTTCCTTTATTTATATATTTTATTACTTTCTAAATCTTTAACTACTATACGTTCTTTAACTTCAAAACCAAATTCTTTAAATATTGCTCTCGTAGCTTTTAAGGCTATTTTTAATCGTACTAATCTTTTTTGTTCAGTTTCTTTTTCAATTTTATTTATAGCATTATATGGAACTGGGTCCATATAATGCTCATGATTGCGTTTTTCCATTGTTTTCTCCATTATTAACAAGTTTAACTTTTCGTTTACTCCAAATATTAAATAATTTAAATGGTGTCATTTTGTACTCTCCTTTAAATTTTTAACAACTTTATTTGAGAAATCTTTTATAAATCTATGCTTTAATGTGCAATTATCTTTATTACATGGTTTCTTATTAATCCAACACATAAAACCTGTATTGGCTTCATAATATCGTTTATCACATTGCATAATCATTCACACTTTCTGTATTTTTAGTACCTATAAACTTTCTAAATCACCGTGTAATTCTTTCATTTCTTGATAATATTTAATTCTGTGCTGTTCAGATATTTTTTGAAATAACTCTTCATTATCAAATATGTTCCCGACTATTTTTATTTCATTATAAAAAAATTCAACCGATAATATTGCTCCGGTATTATAACCAAATACAAATTGATTATCTTCAAAAACAGCAACAGCACGAGAAGGTTCTCCCCATTCGGGTTCAACTTCTTCCACAATATCTCCTTCAAAAACCTCATTTCCGTTTACATCTTTAAGCCATATTGCTTGCCCTACTGTTTCTGGATTAACTTCATGCATTACTATTGGTCCGGCATTTTCTCCATCAAATATATAATGTCTTATTTTTTCATCTTTTGTATTTTTAAATAAAACTTTCCTAACATATCCACCATAACACCATTTATTTGTATCTATATCTTTACCTCTAAATAATATTTCCCTCATCTTAATCTCCTATATTTTTAATTCTTATAAAAGTATTGAATAGCTAAATCTAAACCATTCTTTAAAGCTTCATCATTATTTATTTGTTCCATTGTATATCCCAAATCATTCAAAGTATCTTCTGTATCATAAGTATATGCAAATTCATGACTCCAAAGCTCATAAATAAACATAGATTTTATAAATCCACTTCCGTCCTTATCTTGTTCTATAGCTTCTTGCTTTTCTTTTCTATGTCTTTGTGTCAGATTTTTTAATGCTTCCTTATCTTTCTTTCTTATAAATCCACCATAACCAATAGAACAAATATCTTCTCTATTTAATCCATATTCTTTTAATTTCTTTTCAAACTCTTCTTTACTAGAAGTAAATATATAGAAAATTTTGTCTTTAGCAAATGTATCATATTCGTTTTGATGTTTATTTTTCATTTCTTCATAAGTCATAATTAATACCTCGTTCTTTTATCTTTCTATTAAATTGTTTTCTAAATTCTAGTAATATCCAATCAAATTCAAGCATTTCTTCTTCAGCAAATCTTTCTAAATTTCTAAGTACATGACCAGCTTCTATACTTACCTTTTCTTCACATTCTTTTAAAAAATAGTTATCATTCATGACATATCACTCAAATAAATTATTTTCTTCCTGAAGTTGTTTAATTATATATGGGTCTGTTTCCGTATCAATAGTTGTGCTAAGTGGTGTAATTATAACTATTACTCTAGGTTGTAAACTATTTACTTCTACAATCTTACTACCATCAAAATTTTTTATTATTCTATCGTCAGAAAGTACCCATTTTGTGTATAACGTTTTTTTATGGTTTATTGTTTTATATTCATCAGAGATAATGTCTGATGTTGCTTGTAATAATCCTAATAAATCTGGATAATGAGCTTTACTTTCTAAGTAATATAGACAGCACATAGATACACCCATACTAAAATGTCTTAATTTTTCTTGTACTTTTAATACCTGTAACGCTTTTCTACAAGAACTTTCATACTTTCGATAAGCCTCACTTGGTAAAAGGACTGAACGTCCTTTTACCATAACTGGGCTATTCTTTTTTGTTACAGGATTGCCATATAAAACAAATGCAAAAGGTGTTTTATTCATTGGTATTTCCTATTAATTCTTTATAATCTCTACATTTACATAAAAATTTATTTTTATATTTATAATCTCTTGGTATAGGCAAATGATGTTGAATCCCTAAATTTTCTACTATTCCATTTGGAATATAACTATCTATAAAAAAACATCCATCATTACATGACCATGCAGGGCATTTAGTACATTCTGTTTCATTATTATTAAAGTCATCACATATTTTAGAAATACTAATATAGTAATTCATCATTGTTTCAAAATAATTTTTAGTAATAACATGAACATCATCATTAAATAGTATGTTTCCTATTTCTTCACAAGATATTTCTTCACCTGAATCATTAGTGAAATAAAGTTCTTCATCATCTTGTGAAATACTAAATTTTTTTAAATTATCTATATTAAATATTTCTTGTTTTTCTCCAAAATCAACATAAAATTCTTCTTCAAAATGAACTCCATTTTCTTGCATAAAAGTTTTAATTGCGTTTATATTTTTCATTTTGATACCCCTTATATAAATGTACATAATAATTTTTATACATAGCAGCTTGTACTTTACTTTTAAAGCAATTTCCTATCATCAAAACAGCATAATCAAATGTTGTTTCTTCCCATGTATCTTCAACGATATCTCCGTCTATGTCTATGCGATAATAAATATCATTTTGTACTGGTATCCAAGAGTTATATCGTCTTATATTCATTACTACATAATCAATAGGTATACCATCTGGAAAATCATCATGTGTTAATATATTATCTACTTTTACTTTAATTTGATTACCTGTATAAGTATTATCCATATAATCAAACTCGGACAATACTAATATATCGCCAACTCTAAACATACGGTCATTCTTGCGAATTTCAAAATTTTTAATTCCATTTATAATATCTTGAAAAAATTTTGGCTTTATTTTTAATTCATGTATCATTTTAAACTCCTAATTAAAATCTAAATTTAATTGTTTAGCGTGATTCAACATAATCTTATCTACATTTACTTTTTTAGCATTTCCCACTACCTGCTGATAATCTATAAAACTTTTAATTTTATTCAAATCTGGATAATACTGCATTAATTTTCCATAACTTAAAGTAGTTAGCTGGTTAAGTTCCATTATGAAATTAAATACAACTTTATTTGATTTCTTTGATTTTATAACATTATCTATACTATTACGTGGTTTTTTATATTTAGCTAAAATACTTGCTCTTGAACGTTCATAATTATACTTATATGCACAGTGTTCAGAACAATACTCTTTTTTTATATAATCAGTCCAAAACTCTCTATGACAATACTTACACTCTTTCCACATAATAAAACCAACCTTTCAAAAATTATTATTGATGTTATATTTATTTAATTATGTTTATAATAATCTTTTTTGAAGTTTATTCCTTTGTAAATTTTTAATATCTTAGCACTTCCAAAAAGAATATCTAGTACATTAAGTTTGCTCTCGTTTGTAGTAATCCAAACACCACCAACGAAACATTGTAATTCATAATATCCATCTATTCCTTTACATATTTTGCAAAATTCTGTTTTATCGTTATATTTAACTTTAAAAGCTCCATTATAAGGAAGTCCTATTCTATTCATACAACTATGAATAGCTCTTTGTATTAAATCTTTATTACGCATTTTATCCTAAAACTCCACTCATAATTAAATCTGAAATATTTTCATCTTTAATTCTTTTATCTTTACAAGTAGCTATCAAAGCTTTTGCTTTTAAAAATGTTTTAAGTTGTTCATCACGAAGAACAATTACAAATCTTTTTTTATTAGAATAACTTTCTATTTCATGTGATATATATTCTGATGATTTCTTTCCAAGAACTTTTTCAACTAGCGCATTAAAGTAAGGTTTTTCGTATGGCACAGAAGTTCCTTGCTGTAAATATCCAATACTACTATTTCTTTTTGTAGATACAAAAATTACTTCAGTCATTTTATTACTCCTTTAAATCATTTATATTCATTACTTTTCTTTGACTCGGTGAATTAAATGCAATGTAGTAATTTGTAGATTTTAAACGGTCAATAAGCCTACCAGAATAAGTATTTTCTAATTCTTGTTTATTCAAATTTGTTGTAATTATTATTGTTTTTTTTCGATTGTACCTTTCAGTTATTATACTGTGTACTTTTTGTAATACCCATGGTGCATTAACATCTTCTCCACCTAAATCATCAATTACTAATAAATTAGTATTTCTTAATCTATCCTCAAACATTGTCCATTCATCAATGTTCTTCGCTTTCATCGAATATAAATTGTCCATTAATGAACTCATAGGGATAAATAACCCATATCCACCTTTATTTATATATTCTTTTAAAATACATACTGCTAATGTAGTTTTTAAAGTACCATATCCACCAGCTAATATAAGACCTATACCATTTTTTATATACTCACTCATATTTTTTGAGTAGTTATAAACTAATTTCGCATTTTCTCTAATATCTCCATCTATTTTCAATGTATTAAAAGATACATCTGCATATCGTTCATGTATTCCTGCATTAATTAATTGCTTTTCATTAATCCCAACCACTTTTTTCGTTGGCGAATTTTCTTCTTGCCTCTTCGGTTGTTTCTGTTTTATTCGTTGAATATACTCTTTTACGTCCAACTGTTTTTCCTTGTCGAACCATTGTGGCTGCTTTTTTTTCGTTGCTAGTATCATTTTTAAAGCCTTCTTTCTCCCACCGCATTAGTATTTTTCCAATATAATTAACCGACCGTCCATGACATAACGCAGCTTCTTTTATTGCTTCAAGAACCCAGTTTTTACCATAACTGTCAAAATAATCAGCTAGTTTATTGCCTTCAACTTCACCGTTAATTGGATGAATATTGTTCGAGAATAAGTCAACTATCTCCTTAAAATCATCATCTAAAAATCTTTGAAGTTTTTCTTTAGCAGCAGCTATATTATTAGTAGTATTATATTTAGTATTATTAATAGTATTATTGGGTAAAGTTTCTTTACTAGGGTAGTCAATTTCTTTTACTACTGGTGGTAAAGTTTCTTTACTAGGGTAGTCAATTTCTTTTACTACTGGTGGTAAAGTTTCTTTACTAGGTGTAGTCAATTTCTTTATATATTTAATATTAGTAGTATATTTATTAGGTGTCGTAAAATTGCCTTTCTTTTCAAGAATATAGTTTTTCTTAACCAAATCACTTAAAACTTTTATTGCTGTTGGTTTAGAAATTTTGAGGCTTTCAATTAGGTAACTATAACTACCAGTATATTTTTGATTATTTATTGTAAAATTGTGTATTATAGCAAATACTATTAATTCTAATGGTTTTAAATCAAGACGTGTCATCATCCAGCCTTGTATTTGTATATAGCTATCATCATTTACTCGCCCCATTTATTACACCTCACTTTAATTAGGCAATGTTTCCGCTGTTAAACTATTTATATCTATAACCTCTGCTCTAACAGGAACAGTAGGCTTTTTATTTTTAGATTTTTGTTTTGCTGTTTCTTTTGATTTAGGCTCTTCTTTTGTTTGTTCCACGACATTTCCTTCAGCATCAAATAGTGCCACCTGCGCTCGTTTACCTTTCAAATAATCAAGTGCAGCATAAATTAAATCGTCTAATTTTTTACTACCATCTTCGCTAAGACATTTATCACCGCTATATTCGTCAGAAGGGTTCATTCTTTTTGGAGTGTTAATTATTATAGGATTATCATCCTCACCAGTATAGAATTTTAGGTGTATGCTACAGCCAATAGTGTTATCTTTAGCGTGATAAATAGTAACGCCGTAACATTCCACTTTTGAAGAAATCTCTTTCTCAGCTTCAGCTGATAATCCCATCATAGCCAATGCCGTTTTTTTTAAACCTGTAATAGCTGCATAAAATTCTGGAGTTGCTTTTTGTTTAAAATCTCGTTTTACGCTATCTCCATTGTCTGTAAAATCCATTCTGATTTTATCTTTAATAAGTTTTACACTATTAATACAATAACGTTCTTCTGTAGACATCTTATACATCCTCTCTCAATTTCCAATTCATAGGTTTAAAATCCTGGCGATAACATCCAGCACATGTATATTTACTGTATTTAATAATTTCACATTTTTTACAGTTGCCATTTATAGCTGCACAATAATTCTTAATATGTTTTAATGAAGTCGGTAATATTTTCTTATTCTGAATTACTTCATATATATCGGACATATGATTTATTATTTCTCGAATAATATCTTTTGCGTCATTAACAGAATCAACCCTACATATTTCAATTAGTTTCCCTGTAGTTTTGCATTTTGCCACAATATCACAAACAATAGAATCATATTCCCTACACCTAAAAATAGAGTTACAGACATGAAATTTTTCAAAAGTTCTTAAATCCCATTTATTCCCATTTACACATATTTCAAATCCATCTAGATTTATAAAATTTACTTTCCCGTTAAAAGTGGTATGCACTATCATTTTCATTTTTTTATTCCTCTCTAAAAATTTTGTAAAAAAAATTACTACGAGTTGAAGGTTTAGGAACACATTCCCATGTGCTAGTTGGCATAATATAATTACCAGTTTTTATTACATTTTCATCTGCTATATATACAGGAATACCTGTCATAGCTTCTATTTCTTGTTTAAATTCATCTGCGTCTGAATTTTGTTTAGATAAATGCAATAAATAGATTTCTTTTAAGCAAGTCAAATCATTTTTACTAAGCCATGTTTTTAAATTTTCCAAAGAAAAATGGCTTTTTACTAACCTGTTATATCTGCTCTTATCTATCTGCCCATTTTTAAGCTTTTCATCTAAGATTTCGTAACTATGATTACATTCAACCATTAATTGCGAAATCTTATTGACATTAAATTCAAGATTATAAGTATCAGTAGCAAACATTAAAATATCTTTATTATCTCTTAAAACAAATCCTACCGGCTCGCATGCGTCATGGTTAGTTTTAAATGGCATTATAGTTATATCACCAACAATAAATACCTTTTCGCTTTCGATAAAATGCACGTAGGGGCTTTTCTCCACCCCACAGGCAATCGCTGTTCCTTTGCTGGTATAAATATCGATACCCAACCTTAAAAACTCGTGTATTGCTTTGCTATGGTCTTTATGTTCATGTGTCAATAAAACAGCCTCTACATCATCAATAGTTGTCCCTAGACAATGTCTTATATCTTTCATTGGTAGACCACACTCTATTAAAAGTGTGGTCTTATTACTCTCTATCTTATACAGATTTCCAGCACTTCCACTGGCATAACAAGAAATAAACATTATACTTCACTCCTAAAAATTAGAATGGTGGTTGTTCCTCATCGTCTTCCTGTTCATCAAAGGCAGGTTGCTCGATTTTAACTTTTTTAGGTTCTTCTTTTTTTACAGATTTAGTTTGTACTGTTTCTTTTGCTTTAGCTTCAGCTTTATTGATTTTATCCAATACCTCTGATTTTGGTTCTTGTTTTGGCATTTCCAATGTCTTAGACGCCATTTTTTCTTTTATTTCCTGCACTGGTTTTGCTTCTTCTGTAATATCTTTTTCGTGTGTATCCTGAATTTCTTCTTGTGTTTGTAATCCCATACTTAACTCTGGAGCAGTAGTACGAATAAGCCATGCAGCAGCTCTATATCTAAGCATTAAATCTGGTATTGTCTGCCATTTACTACCTTTTTTAGCAAACCAGCCTTCTGCTTTTGCTAAACCAATCGTAACAAGTGGACCTTCAATTTTATCTCCAGTTGCAATTTCAGTTGTGTAAGCTATACAACCGTAGTCATCTGTATTTTTATCTCCTACATATTTATATTTTATGCTTGTATATTTTCCGCATTGATTGAATACAGAAATAAGAAATTTACTACTCCAAGATGGATTGCCATATACTACATATAAATTCTGCATTACCATAAGCGGGTCGGCTTTTAATCTTTGAGCCATGTTAATAGCTATAGCACAATTACCTACATTTTTTCTAAAACTTTCTGGAATTAATGTTGTTTCGGAAAACATTTTTGCCATATTCCAAAGAAGCTGGTAACTATCTTTTGAAGTAAATCCAGGCATTGTATTTTGTTCTTTTAGCATTATTGTGTTTGTCATTTTGAATATCTCCTTTTAAAATCTTTTTAGTATTGGTTCTTTAATTCTCAAAAAATCATGATGAGCAACAATAAGATTAAACATTTGGCTATTATTAGTTTTTAATATCTCACTTACACACTCCGCATTATCTATCCACATTGGGACATCTAATTTATAATGCTGTGCTAAAGTATTACAAATATCCAATCCAATTATGATTTTTTCACCATTCGACATACTCTTACCATATGTCGAACCTTGTTGAGTCATGGCTTCACAAGTATCGTCTATAAGACCGTTTACTTGTTGACTAAACAACTTAAATCTAGTTATTTTAAACTTGCTATTAATTTTATCTGTGAGCATATTTACTTTATTTTTAGTGAATATTTGGGCGAGGTTTAATTTAAATTCTAAGTTATTAAATTCTTCGCCCAATCGTTTTTGTTCTGCTTTTAAATCTTTAATGCGATTTTTAAAAGCAGATAATTGTTTTATTTTAGCTAATTTCTCTGCTCTTACATCAATATCTAAATCAAGCTGTTCAAGCTCCGATTGATATTGTTTTAAAGAATTAGCACAATTATCTTGAACTGAGATAAGTTCTTTCTTTAGATTTACTTTTTCTCTATATAGATTTCGATATTCCTCATCTTCGGAATATCCTGTCTCAGTAATATTCTTTTGTTTGTCTATAATTTGCACATCTAATTCCTGGATATTTTTATTTAGATTGTTGATGTTTTCTACTAGTGTAGCTATTGTATTTTCATTATCCTGTAATTTATGTTCTAATTCTTGTTTCTTATGAGCTAAGTTCGTACCTGCTTCTGTACAAGCTTTTAAATTATCAGCTTTAGTTTTATTAAATTTTTCTATTGCTTCGTTAATTTTTTCTTGCGGTAATGCTTGCCCACAAGTAGGACAAATATTATCCCCACTAAATACCTTCTTTTTTTCCACTTTCCAAGCGTTTCGACAATCTTCTATTTGTTGTGAAATACTTGTCATTTTATTATTAAGTATTTCACTCTCATTTTTTTTATTGTCGAGTTGTTGTTTTTCTTTCTGTAATTCTATTTCTTTAGCAGATTTTTGTTTTTGTAATTCTAATACATCAGCATTGTTAGTTGCGTCATATTGCTGTTTTATCTGCTCTATTTTGGTATCAATTTGAGCAATTTGTCTTTCAAGGTGAGCTACTGCGTACCCACCTTTGATTGTAGTTAATTTATTTTCAAGAGTATTTTTCTTTTTGCGGAAATCCTTCAGTTCTATTTCAATAACTTCTTCGTTAATCTCTTCATTGGCGTCGTCCAGCATTTTTTGATTCTCATCAATTCGTGTTGGAATTTTATTTAGTTGACTATTTAATTTAGTTTTACGCTGGGTAATTAATGTTATAAAATCATTGACATTTTTACCTTCTAACATAGAAGGTAAATCTTTTAATCGCTCATCAGAATTAATTACATCTTCGTCTGTAATATCCCCACAAACTTCAAGCAATAATTCACGTTGCTTTTTCCATGGCATATTACAAAAATAAGTGGCACTAGATAACATTTTTAAAACTTCAATAGAGCCGATATGTTGCTCAATATAAGCGTTATAATCCTTTTGACTTCTTGCTACATCATCAATTAAATAAGTTGTGGTATGTCCATCAAATTCGGCTACAGGTTTACCATGATTTTTAGTCCACTTTTCTTGATATATTTTAGATAAGGTTACTTGTATACCATTATCTAGTTCTAAAGTAGCAGCTACTTTGTGTTCTATACCATTATCTAATTGTGGATTGCCTGTATTATCTTTTAATTTAATATCGTCATCAATCTTTTTATCGGTGCTAGATTTACCAACTAGCACCCAAAAATAAGCGTCTACTAATGTAGTTTTACCTACACCATTTTTACCAAAAATGCTTTTATCTTCACCATTTGGCTCAAATGTAAAATCCTTAATTGCTTTAAAATTATTTAACTCTAATTTTATTAACTTCACTTATGATGCCTCCCGTTTTTAAAATATTATTTTGAAATTCCACTAATTCAGATAATCGAAATATTAATGACGTTGCTGGAAGTTTTATTTTTCCCTGTAATTGTCTATCCTTATTGAAAATTGATACTCTTACCACGTTAATACCTTCCCTCTAAACCAAAAGTTATGCTAGTTACTTGTATATATTTTTTGAATGGCTTTTCTAAGTTTTCCAATGGATATAAAAATACATCCATTTCAAAAATAAAATTTTTTATTTTAAATTTAAAATGTGTAGTACCTTCTTTTAATGGGAATACACATTTACTTGTCAAAAATTGTTTTAACCCATATTCATAAACGATTTTTGACATAAATTTAATAGCGTGCATTTTTTTATTAACAAAATCCCTTGTTAATATGCGTACACATTTTTCAAGATTATCCGTAAAATCTTTATCACTCATAATATTGTTTATTAACAAATTAAATTCATCGTTTTTAGCATAGGTACAGTACAAAAAAATCACCCTTTCAAAAATTTTATTAATGTGGTATAATACACTTACTTTCAAAAATTTAACTTGATGTTATCAAAGAAATCCGTGCTGTTCCCGTCAGTGCGGATTTTTTTATTGGGCTAAATAATCTAATACCCACACAAGCACCTGATAACAACTGTATTTGTTTCATACAATCCATAAAAGTACATAATTCTTTTTGGTCGATTACATCATCGCAAGCGATGATATCTAATTTATTTAAGACATCTATTACATTTTTAATACATACTCTTAACTGTAATGTTCGTGATGAAATTCCTTTCATATTTATAGTCGGTAATGCCAGTTCTTGACCTGTTTTTGTTTGTTTTAAATACTCATATCCTAATTCGGGATTTACATATACCTTAGTCATTTTAGCTACAATATCATCAGGAATGTTTTTTTGACCTGCTTCATAATAATTTAATTGACGTTCACATATATTTAATAGATTTGAGGCATTTTTAACCGATAACCCTGTTTCTAATCGTGCAAAATAACACATCTTTGCGAACTCTTTATTCATATTATTAGACCTCATTTCATGAGATAATATATTTGTAATCAACGTTCTTTTCTTTTACGTCCTCTGCGGGGCGTATTTTCTTTTATCTTCTCCAATAAATATGATGTCTTAAAATCTGTTACACCATCTGACTTATCCTCTAACCACTTTTCTAATTTAGGTCTATTGATTTTTAAATGTGAACCTATCCAGCAACAAGGTAAATCATATTGACCGCTTTTTGTTAAAGCTCCTGCTACTCTAAAAAATTGGGCAGGTAATCCAAATAATTCAGTCGCCTCACTTGGAGTTAAAAGAATTTTTCGCCAAATTGGTATATTTATTTCTAATTCCATAGTTAACCAACGTCCTCATATTCTCTATAAAAACAAATTCCTTTATATACCCACGAACCAAGCTCTCTAGCAAAAGTTATAAATGCTGGCTCCCATTTTCCTGTTTTAGGATTAGCTCCATGTTTATATGGTTCTCCACATTGTAAATACATTGCGTCATAAGCTACTGGAGAAACACAGTCCCTAAAATGTTGCACTATTTCCTCATCAACAATATCTTCAGCATTAGCCCAAGATGTAAAATCTTGATGTGAATTATCCCACGCTTTTTTAGTTAAATACCTAGATTTTAAATTTGTTTTAGCTTTAATATTACTTTTTACAAGTGCTTTCTTTTCTTCAAAAAATTCTTTCACTATATTTTTATCTTCGTCGATTATAACTATCTTTTCGCCAATATGGTTTTTTGCATAAGATTGTCCTAACTCTAAAGCTGACTGTAAGCCTACAGTCTGAACACCAAATGTTCTATCATTACCAAAACAAATCTTATATTCTTTTTCATCATCAATATTATTAAATTCAGCCACAATCTTAAGCCCTTTTTTTATAACAATATGACCTTTATATTTCTTAGCAATTTCTTTAGCTTCTGCTAAAGTTTTTGCTTCTATACACCATGCAGTACCTTCATCTACTTGGAAAATTTTATAAACTTCTTCGGTTACTGATTCAGATTTTTCTTCTATCGTTTCATCAACTTGTTCAGATTTTTCAAAGTAGCAAATTTTTTCTTTTGTAAAATCTTCAACACAATCATCAGTTACATCATAAATTTTTTGAGTAGATACATATTCATAATCGCCATGTTTATAATCATCAGCAGTTATTTCTTTGTTAACGACTATTTCTTCAATAGAAGCACTCGCAAATTTTAAGCCGGTAGCATATCTTTCTATATAAGCAATAGCTTTTTCAAAAGTATCCCAAACCGTTGTACTTGCGTCGAGTTCATCAGTTTCATTACCATATTTAAATATATATCTTGTTACTTCATAGAATTTATTAGATTTAAATTTTTTAGTTAACATACTTATTCGCCCCTTCTTTTTTATAGTTTTATTTCTTTTACAATTCCATTAGAGATTTCTAAAATTCTAATGACTTTTTTTCTCATACTAGAAATTCTTTTAGCTATTTTCATAGCTTCTTCTTTTGTTTTTATAGGAAAAATATATTCCTCTACCTCGTAATAAGTGTTCATTGTTTTATTCCTCTTTTTAATATTTTATTTTGGTTGCCACCCAATTTATCTTGGCTATAAATTACAATATTGTTTCTTATAAGAAACAATTAGAGCAAAAAAAATTCATTTGCGTCTATTTTATATAATTTACATATCTTTCTAACTTCATCTAACTTGAAATCTGTTCCTTTAAAACGATTTATCTTTTTTGATAATGTTGTTCTAGATATTCCTAATTCTTTAGCAATTACGTCAAATTTAATATCATTTGCAATGAAATATGATTTTAATTTTAAATATCTCATTTTTACCTCCACTTTTTGTTTCTTTTTGGGAACAATTTAAATATACATCATTTTTGTTCCTAAGTCAATACATTTTTTAATAAAAAATTAAAAAAGTTGTAGAAAAGGAACAAAAATGATATAATTTGTTAAAGGAGTTGTTAAAAATGAATGAAAATATAAACAACATTACAGGTAAAAGGTTAAAAGAATTACGTGAATCTGCTGGACTAACAATGCAAGAAGAGGCTGATGTTTTAAATAAAACATTTAATCTACAAATAACTCGTGGCATGATGAGTCGTTGGGAAAGTGGAAAAGCACAACCAAGTAATATATTTTTATCTGCATATGCAAGGTATCACAATATGGATTTAAATTACATTATTGGTTTAACTGATGTTAAAAAAAATCTAGAAGAGAAATACACTTTAGAAGAAGTATCTATTGAAAACAATATAAATGAACGTGAATCAAATTTATTAGAAAAATTTAGAGCCTTACCGGAAGCAAGAAAATTAAAAATTGAAGCACGTATTGAAGCTGAATATGATATTGTTATGGAAAATGAACAAGAATCTAGACAAAAAGCATAGCTAATATGCTTGAGAGAAATTTCAAGTTATTATGTATAAAGAAAGGAACAAAATATGAATAATACTTCAATATATAAACCGTTATCACTAAAAGAAGTATTTGCTTTAGACTACTTTTATAACAGACCTATTGATACAACATTGCCAGATTATAAATTATCAGAGATTGGCAGTGATTATAAAAGTACATTAAAAAAGTTAATAACTAATGGATATTTAAGAAAATCAACTTTATATGAAGAATTGGAATTCTTAACTATACCAGAGTTAAAAAATATTTTAAAATCAAAACAACTTAAAGTTTCAGGGAAAAAATCTATTTTATTAGAAAGAATATTTTCTAACTTTAAACAAGAAGAATTACAATATTATATTAAAAATTCCTTTTATATATTAACTGAACAAGGTAAAAATACATTATCACAATATGAAATTTATTTAATTAATAACAATTATTTTGATTTTTCTATAGCTATTATTGAGGAATATAGAAACTTACTAAAAAAACAAAATCCTAATATAACAACTAAAGAAATTTTATATACTATATGTAATCATCAAATTGAAGAATCTTTTCAGAATAAGGATTTTTCTTTCACAGGTTTATGGGGAATTTTATCAAATGAAGCTATATATATGTCGAAAAATGGAGATAGTAAAGAAGCCCTTCAACGATTTATTCAATTTATAGCATTACATTTATCTGGGTGTAAAGAATTAAAGAAAAATTGCCCTCATATTACTGATTATAAAAGAAATTATTTTACTGATTCTTATGTATCTGAAATACACAAAAATGCCATAGCGTCAAATATTCTTTATACAAATTTTGATACATTTATATTAGCTGTGTTAGACGAATTTCTTCCTAAATTACCATTTTCTTATTACAAAGCTGAAACAATAGCTTATATTATAAAAACATACTTAAATGGCAAAACGATTGATTTTACTGAACTAAAACCAGATTATATACTTACCTCAAAAAAGGAACATGAATTACATTCAATGTTTGGAGGTTTTTCTTTTAAAACAAAATCCCAAAATAATACAGATGATTTTGTCAAAAATTTAAAAGATTGGTTAAAAAATCCACAATCACAACCAGAAATAGAAGAATGGTATCAAAATAATAAAGATAAATTTAAATAAAAATAAAAAAGCCACCATGATTTAAAATCACAGTGGCTTTAATCTTATTTAGTATTTTTTACTGTTTCTAGCGGAACAATAACCAGTTTTTTACCTAATGGTGTAAGTAATTTTACGAGTGTATCTGTATTAGGAATAGATTTACCTTTTTCAATACGAGCAATAACAGGCTGTTTTACTCCGCTAAGCTCTTCCAGCTTTTTTTGACTTATTCCTTGTTCCTCTCTAGCTCTTATTAATTCATTAATTATTGCTATACGTAAATTATTTATTTTAATATCATTCATGCTATTAACCTTCTATTGGAATACTATCAACATAACTACTATCTGGACATAAATCTATTTTATTACTCCATACTTTTTCACTATCTATATTAGGGTCTTTATCCCATGAAATAGAATGTGTACTATCTACATATACACGCTTAAATACGTTGTAATCTTTCAATATTGCAAATACAGTATTGTCTTTTATAAATGTCTTACAATCCATCAAACGCTTTTCCCCGTTATTAAAAGTAATTACAAGTGTATAATTTTCATTAGCTTTAACATCTATAATTTTTTTTCTTCCAGAAGCATAGTATTTAGCCATTGCTTCATCAAGCCCTAAGGATAAATAATAATTTACATCTTTTTTCATATTAAATCACCTCATGATTTAAAGAATAGAGCCATTATTTTAATGGCTCTATTGAAAACAACTCTTGATTTTTTTCAGCTAGTTCCCAGTTTTCTTTTAACTCTTCTTGATGAAAAGCTGCCCAACCTAAAAGCATTTTTAATTGTTTACTAGGAATTGCACCTTCTAAAACTTCTAATTCATTAATTAAAATGATAACCTCATCTCCACCATATGTAGCGTGAAAATGTGGTGGTCTGTGTTCTCTCCAATTAATAAAAATTTTAATACCTCTAAACATACATATTGTAGGCATTTCCTCATCTCCTTTACACATTCATTATAACTAAAAAGTTATTAATAGTCAATAACTTTTTAGTTATAATTTAATAGATATAATTATTGAAAGGTCATGATATTTATGAAAAAACGAAAAGATGGACGATATCAATCTTCCGTTATGCTTACGGACCCATTGACGAATGAAAAACGCCGTGTATATGTATATGGTTATACAGAAGAAGAAGTACAACGAGAATTAAATCGTGTTAAATTAGATAATGGCAAAGAAATATTAATGCCTACATTCAAAGAATGGGCTGATGAATGGTTAAAAATAAAATCTGATGATGTATCTCCAACAACTATAAACAGCTACAAAGACAGTCTTAGATTGCATATATCCCCTACATTAGATAAATATAAACTAAAAGATATCACTCCGTCATTAGTACGTACCGTATTAAGAAATATTCCAACACAACGAACAAAAGAATACTGCTATATCATCATTAATGCAATTTTACAGCAAGCATTACGAGAGGATTTAATAAATAAAAATCCTTGTATAAATGTAAAAAAGCCTAAAGCAAAAGCAAGGGAAGCTACTATCATATCTGAAGATGAATTTAAACAACTTATAAATGCTACCTCTAATTTGCAACTAAAAGCTATACTTTGGATTGCCTATGATACAGGTATGCGACGTTCTGAAATAGCAGCTCTTCGCTGGCAGGATATAGATTTTAAAACCAATACAATGCACATACATCATGCGATTAAAACAAATAGACATGCTCCACTATCATCTCGATTCTCATTAGGTGAACCTAAAACAGATTATGGTATACGAGATATCCCATTAACTAATATCGTTAAATCTGTTTTAAATAAACATAGAGAACAACAAAAAGAACTATTTAAAAATAACAGTCGTATTTTAACCAATAAAGATTTTGTTTTTACTTCAAATTTTAGAGGACGTTTTGGCGATTTTATTCAGCCGGATAATATAACACATGAGTTTGTGAAATTAAAACGAAAAGCCGGCATAAAATCGGATATAACCTTTAAATCATTTCGCCACACCTGCTTGACTTCTTTAGCGGAAGCCAATATCCCGGCTAAAGCAATTCAAGCACAAGCTGGTCATGCAAATGCTTCTTTTACGCTTAATAGATATGTACACAAAACCGAACAGATGAAACAGACTATAGCTGATTTTCTTAATAATCGTGTTCAAAAATGACATCATATTTGACATCATGCTGACATCATGTTGTGAAATATATAGCTAAATATAATACCTTATATAACATTATTTTTCTCCGAAAAAAACACATTTTAATAATATTATGATGTCAAAGGCTTTATTTTATGTATAAAATTGTTATGCTTTAACTCTTAATCAGCAGGTTCCGGGTTCGAGTCCCGGGTGGGTCACCATATGATTTATAAAATTAAAGCAACTATCAATGATAGTTGCTTTTTGTTTTTTGCTTAATAAAATTTTATTTATCATAAAATTACCAGCTAAAATTAAGAAAAACTCCTCTAAAGCTTGAAAATTAAACCTTTTTATAAAATCTCCAAAAATCCTATTATCGCTGGTAAAAAATAACTAAAATCCTTGTATATCAATACTTTTAATAGTATAATGAAAGTCATAAAGATTGATTTTTCTAGCATTTAACTTTAACAAGTGTTGTATTTGAATATAAGAAAACAAGAAGATAAATATATATTAGAATTTCTATTTAACTTTAACAAGTGTTGTATTTGAATTAGTTATTACCACCTTTTTTAAATATTTAGTAGCTCTATTTAACTTTAACAAGTGTTGTATTTGAATAACCATTTGTGTTCTCCATCTTTATAATAAAAATGAATTTAACTTTAACAAGTGTTGTATTTGAATCAGAAAGCAAAGACATAAACCAGACGCTTGCGGAAGCATTTAACTTTAACAAGTGTTGTATTTGAATGCATTAAAATAAGATGTATTCATTCTTTTTTGTAATATTTAACTTTAACAAGTGTTGTATTTGAATCAAATTTTATCAGAACGCACAAAAAGGCAGTCGTTATTTAACTTTAACAAGTGTTGTATTTGAATAGGGTCAGTAATCTATGACGCTATAGCGCCTTGTGTATTTAACTTTAACAAGTGTTGTATTTGAATCCGCCATACAACTTGTGTTTTAACTAGCGTTATAATTATTTAACTTTAACAAGTGTTGTATTTGAATAATAATATGTTTATGCCTTGACTATCATCTACCCAATATTTAACTTTAACAAGTGTTGTATTTGAATTGTAGTCTACACGTTCACGACCATAGCAATCACCCAAATTTAACTTTAACAAGTGTTGTATTTGAATGTGAAAGTGGTTTATATAGCTTGGTTCTTTCTTCATTTAACTTTAACAAGTGTTGTATTTGAATTTTAGAAAATCAACTATTTCTAATAAATCCACATCATTTAACTTTAACAAGTGTTGTATTTGAATTGACATTGCGTCATAATAAAGCTTTCGATACCCTTAATTTAACTTTAACAAGTGTTGTATTTGAATTTAAATACTTTTACAAAATTTGATTTTTCAGTGTCATTTAACTTTAACAAGTGTTGTATTTGAATGACTTTTATGAAAATCAATCCTTTTCTATTATAAAATTTAACTTTAACAAGTGTTATATTTGAATTCCATATAATAAACTTGTATTTCACGGATAGTTCTAATTTAACTTTAACAAGTGTTGTATCTAAATCTTATTATTAAAAAATTATAAAAGGCTTTTAATAGATTTTGTCTTCTATTAAAAGCCTTTTTTTATTTAGAATTATTTTTCAATTCCTCTAAAAATTTCTTATCATCTTTGCTTAATTCTACTTTTTCAAGTAAGTCTGGTCTATTTGTATACGTAACACGCAAAGATTCTTGTCGACGCCATTTTGCTATTTTAGCATGGTCTCCTGAAAGTAGTACATCAGGTACGCTAAGACCTCTATACTCACGTGGTTTTGTATATTGTGGATATTCTAGAAGCCCATTATAAAAAGAATCTGTTGGCGCAGACTCTCCAGAACCTAATACGCCTGGAAGCATTCTTGATACAGCATCAATTACCACCATAGCTGGAAGTTCTCCACCTGTTAATACATAATCGCCAATAGAAATTACTTCATCAGCTAAATTTTGTACCACACGATTATCAAAGCCTTCATAATGACCACAGATAAATATTAACTGATCAAAATTAGCAAGTTCTTTTGCTTTTTCTTGAGTGAATACTTTTCCAGTAGGACACATCAATATAACCTTGCTATTTTCAATTTGCGTCTTAGATTTAACGTCTTCTACAGCTCTAAATAATGGCTCTGGCTTCATCACCATGCCAGCGCCACCACCATAAGCTGTATCATCAACTTGATTATGCTTATTAAAAGCAAAATCACGAGGATTTGTTATTTGTATATCTAAAATATTTTTTTCAATCGCTCTTTTAGTAATACTACAACCAAAAACTCCGCCAAACATCTCAGGAAATAAAGATAATATATCTATTCTCATAATTACACTTCCTGATTTTCATCCCAAATTACTTTCATAAATCCATCTTCAACATTTATTTCAGTAACTACTTTCTTTAATGCTGGAATTAAAATTTGTCTGCCATCTTTAGCTTTAGTAATATATACATCATTGCTACCAGTTTTCAAAATTTCTGTTATTTTACCTAAAACAACATCATCTTGATTGATTACTTGAAGTCCGATTATATCAAAAGCATAATATTCTCCATCTTCAAGTGGTGGCACATCACTGCGATTTATTTTCAATAATTTATTCGTAAAACGTGCTACTTCTTCACGAGAATTAACACCTTCTACTTTCATAACTACAAAATTCCCCTGATAGCGAGTAGAAATAATATTTATTTCTTTATCGTCTACATATGCTTTTTTTATAGTATTAAATCTATCCGGAAAATCTGTTAAAGGATATACTTTCATATCGCCTCTAACACCATGAGCTGCACCGATTTTACCAATAATAATCTTTTTATTAGTTACGGATTTCAATGATTTTTTCATCCTCTACGATAATTTCAGTATTCATAACAGCTGGCATTTTATCGCCAACTTTTACATTAAATACATGTTGCATAGTACCTTGAATAATTTCAGCACCTAAACCTAAATGTTTCATATCAGCAATATCTTGTTCAATTTTAGCTTTTAATTTTAAACCTTTAGCTTTGTCTACTTCCATTTTTTGAACAATTGCTCCAACTTGTTGAATATTATCTTCAGCATGTTCTTCTAAAAATTTTTTCTTTTGAATGTCGATTTTAGATAATTTTAAATCTACTTCTGCTAATTGTTTTTCCATTTTATCTAACATTTTAGCTCTAAATTTTTCAGTAACTTTTACTTTAATTGTTACTGGACATTGTAAAGAAATGCTTTCCATAATTATAACCTCACTTTAATTATTTCATTAATCTCATGATATATACTATCATATATATATTATAATGAAAAGATTTTGGATAAAGAGAAAGCCGAAAGTCATAATCGACCTTCGGCTATTTTTATTGCAATTATTCGATGATATCAACTGTAACTTTTTTATTTTCACAGGAAGCTGCAGCTTTCACTACAGTTCTCATGGCTTTGGCTATACGGCCTTGTTTACCAATGACTTTTCCCATGTCAGCTGAAGCTACACGCAATTTTAACAAAACATGATTACCATCAACGATTTCATCAACAGTAACTTGTTCTGGATAATCAACGAGTGATTTTGCTATTACTTCAACAAGTTCCTTCATCTATTTGCCTCTTTCTTATTTCTTAGCATGTTTAGCTGCATCAAATTTAGTCATGATACCTTTTTTGCTAAGTAAAGATTTAACTGTATCTGTAGGCTGAGCACCTTTGAGCATCCAGTCTAAAGTTTTTTCTTCATCAATATTGATAATAGCAGGTTCTTTTGTGGAATCATAGTTACCTAAGATTTCGATGAAACGACCATCACGTGGAGCACGAGAATCTGCTACAACGATACGATAGAATGGACGTTTTTTAGCACCCATACGATTTAAACGAATTTTAACTGCCAATGTTTTCACCTCCTTAAAATGATTAAGTTATATTATAGAAGGTTTATCTAAAGAAAGGAAGTTTAAAACCGCCTTTTCCTTTTTTACCTTTCTTATTTAACTGTTTCATATTAGACATTTTCTTCATCATTTTTTTCATTTCATCAAATTGCTTTAAGAGCTTATTGACTTCCTGAACTTTTGTTCCACTACCCATAGCGATACGCTTACGGCGAGAACCATTGATGATTTTTGTATTTCTTTTTTCCTCCGGTGTCATGGCTCTAATAATAGCTTCGATATGTTTGATTTCTTTACCATTCATATCGATATCCACATCACCGAGTTTTTTCTTAAGTCCACCCATACCAGGTATCATACCTAAGATATTTTCAAAAGAGCCAAGCTTTCTCACTTGATTTAATTGAGATAAGAAATCATCTAATGTAAATTCATTTTTGCGGAAAGCTTTTTCCATTTTTTTTGCTTCTTCTGCATCAAAAGCAGTCTGTGCCTTTTCAATTAAAGTAAGCACATCACCCATACCTAAGATACGAGAAGCCATTCTATCTGGATAAAATGGTTCTAAGGCTTCTAATTTTTCACCAGCACCCACAAATTTAATAGGGCAACCTGTAACAGCTTTAACGGAAAGCGCCGCACCACCGCGAGCATCCCCGTCCATTTTAGTTAAGATAACACCATCTAAACCTAAATCATTATTGAAGCTTTCTGCTACATTAACTGCATCTTGACCAGTCATTGCATCAACTACTAATAAGATTTCATGCGGTTTTACATCTTCTTTTATAGATTTCAACTCTTGCATGAGGTTTTCATCTATATGAAGTCGTCCTGCTGTATCGATGATTACAATGTCATTAGCATGAGATTTTGCATAATCTATTGCTTCATTAGCGATACGCACAGCATCTTTACAATCTTCTTTAGCAAATACTGGAATATCAATTTGACTACCGAGTACTTGTAACTGCTTGATAGCTGCTGGACGATAGATATCTGCTGCAACCATCAATGGGTGTTTGCCTTGCTTTTTAAACATCAAACCAAGTTTACCAGCAGATGTTGTTTTACCTGCCCCTTGAAGACCTACCATCATAATAATTGTAGGAGCTTTTGGTGAAATATTTATATGACTTTGAGTCTGCCCCATCAATGCTGTTAACTCTTCGTTAACAATTTTAATAACAGCTTGTGCAGGTGTCAAGGACTCTAAAACTTCTTGTCCTACTGCACGTTCTTTTATTTTTTTAATAAAATCTTTAACTACTTTAAAGTTTACATCGGCTTCTAATAAAGCTATGCGAATTTCTCGCATGGTAGCATTAACATCATCAGCTGTTAATTTACCATGACCACGCAATTTTTTAAAAGTCTCTTGCAAACGATCAGCTAAATTTTCAAAAATCAAATTTATGCCTCCTTGCTATCATTTGTTAACACAGAAATACGTCTTATTATATTATTAAGCCTGTTATCTTCTGATTCCTGCTTTAATGCTAATAAATCAGATAAAATTGACAAAAGCTCTGTTTTTTCTTTTGTCGAACGGGCTGCCAAACCTAATTTATCTTCATATTGCTGCATGATTTGCTCACTGCGACGCAACATGTCATAAACAGCTTGACGTGAAATTCCTAACTCTGTACTTATCTCTGATAGTGAAAAATCTTCAAATAAGTGCATTTGTAGACAACGTTTCTGTTTGTCAGTTAGCAAAGCCCCATAAATATCAAATAAAGCGCTCATGTGCAAAAACTTTTCTAACATTTAAACCACCTGAGCTTTCATTATTCATCAAATTTAATTATGTCCTACGACTTTGACTATTATATATGACAAAAAATAACCTGTCAAGTATTTTTACTTGTCAGATTATAAATTTTATTATTTATTTTTATCTGCTCAAAACTTCTTGATTTACCATGACTTTTGCTGATGTAGTTTCTTTCTCAACTATTTTAATTGGCTGTTTATCCACAACACTGATAATCAAAAAGCTGATTATACAAATAATCCATTCAAAATAAATTACATGTGGCAATACATGTATCTGAGGTACAAATTGCCATAAAACCAATCCTATCAAACCTACAACAGTAGTGTAAAATGCTGAATTTTTACGACAAAGACTAGGCGCAAATACAGTAAATAAAAATACTACAGTGAAGGCAGTAGTCAAACTTAAACCAATCATCATAGTTTTTAAAATTCCCACTGCATTAAATGCTAACCATAAAGTAGCAAGACCTACTAATAATATAACTAAACGATTTACTTGCAAAAATTTTGCAGTTGTTACTTGTGGATTGATAAAACGTTTATAAATATCTTGAGAAATAAGTGTGCCTGCACCTAATAATATTGTACAAGCAGTGGAAACATCTGCTGCCCATAATGCTGCAAGTGTTATTCCTGAAACTACAGGATCTAAGCTCATAATGATTTGAGGAAGTGCCATAGTTGGATTAATATCTGGATATTGAACTTTAGCTGCTAAGCCTAAAATAGCTGATAAAAATCCAATTGGAAAAATCAATGCTCCACCTAAAATAAAGCCTTTTTTTGCTGTTTTAGCATCTTTTGCACCGCAGGCAATCTGTACAGTTCCTTGCAATGTAAGTGCTTGAGATATCATAATTAAAATCCAACCCAACACTACGGCTAAACCTAAGCCACCAATAGGACTAAACCAAGAAAAATCAACTACAGGTAAATTATTATTGATATTTACAAGTCCACCGTTATTATCTACGACAGAAATAGTTGAATATAAAATTCCTAAATAAATTAAACTAACACTTATCATATTAGACATACCAGAAGACCACAATCCGCCCACAACAGTGATACCAATAAAAACTATGGCACTCATTATCATGCCTGTTTTCATAGAAAATATATCTGGCATAAGTGTTGATAAAATTGCCCCGCCTGCTACATATTGAAGTGAAGTAATACAAATAAGAATAATTGCTAAACCAATTGCACTTATAAGACGACCTTTTTTATCATAATAACGTTCAAATAATTCTGGTATCGTAGAACAACCCATTTGTCTATATTTTCCTGCGGCTAAAATTCCCATAACCACAGCACCAATAGCCCATGCTCCATTGTACCAACCAGCTGCTATTCCTACCTGTGTTGCATTTTCTGCCACACCAACAGTAGAAGCAGCCCCTACAGCAAGACCTGTTACATTAAAAGCAATAAGTGATGTAGATAATTTTCTTCCTGCAAATAAATACTCCATAGGATTTTTATTAGCACGATGTTTTACATAAAAAGATATTGCAAATAATAATACTACATATAGACAGACTATCATTAATTGAATAGACATAGTTTTCATCCTTTCTTATGATGTTAATCAAAATTTTTACTTTCACATCAATCTTTAAATTACTGCAGATTAAATTTTAATTTGTCAAAAACTTAAGTATTATTATCAGCTGATATAAGTTTAAAATAAATTCATCTAACTAAAAAAGCATACAAAAAAGCTCGTCCCTATATAGGGACGAGCTGTTATAACCCGTGGTACCACCCAATTTGCTTTTTTAGCCACTCATTCGGATACTAACATATCCTAGCCCATGATAACGGAGGCACTCCGACAAAACTTACTTAATTAATCTCAATTATTATAATTGTTCAGCCTTGCAACTCTAAGGTGTATTTCAATTTAATTCACTACTATGTCCCACCAAACCATAGCTCTCTGCAAGCTTCATAAATTTACTTTTCCTCTTCACTGTTTTTATCTGTCTATTACTATAACAATAAAATTCATATTTGTCAATGATTATTTATTGTAAACTTGTAAATTAAATGTACAGTTGTAAATTTATTTTAATTTACTGCTCACTAACTCATGTGTACGGAAAAAATTATATATAGATTTTGCTATTTGCTCGCTAATCCCTGGTACCGCCATCAATTCATCAACTGAAGCTTTTTTTATATTTTGTATCGTTTCAAAATGGTCAAATAAACTTTTCCTTCGCTTAGCACCAATTCCAGAAATATTATCTAATATAGATATTTTATTGCGTTTTGTTCTAAGTTTACGATGATAAGTAATCGCAAAGCGATGAGCCTCATCTCTTATACTTTGCACCAAATATAAAGCATCTGATTGTCGTGGCAAAATAACAGGCTCTGATGATTGTTCTGTAAAAATATATTCAAATTGCTTAGCAAGCCCCACTACAGGGACGCTATAATGACCTGCTCCACGAATAATTTCCAAAGCTGAACTCAATTGACCTTTACCGCCATCAATGATTATCAAATCTGGTAAATCACTTTTATCAATGCCTACATATCTGCGAGTAGTTACTTCCCTCATCGACATAAAATCATCTGGTTTTCCTTCAGTAGAATTTATCTTAAATCTGCGATAAGAATTTTTATCTGGCTTGCCATCCTGAAATACCACCATAGAGGCTACTGTTTCTGAACCTTGAATATGCGATATATCAAAACATTCCATACGCATTGGTGGCTTAGGTAAATTTAAATATTTTTGTAAATCATAGACAGCACCTAAACTACGAGCCTTCATATCTTTTAATTTTTGCTCTTGCTCTAATAAATATTTTTCTGCATTTTCTTTTGCCATCATCAAAATATCTTTTTTTACACCACGTTTAGGCAATAAAATTTTTGTCTTTTTCTTTTTTTCTGTCCAAAGCCATTCTTGCAATAATTCTATTTCTGCTATCTCTTCTGGTATCAATATTTCTTTAGGAATATCCACCGCATCATTATAATATTGTTTCAAAAAAGCTGTTATCAAATTTTTTTCATCATCATCTTCATCATTTAATAAAAATTGATTGCGACCTAACATTTTACCATTGCGAATAAAAAATATCTCTATACAAATTCCATAATTAGCTCTAGCGATACCGATAGCATCTATATCACCATCATCTAATAATATCTTTTGTTTTTCCATTATCTTGCGCACAGCTAATAATTGGTCTCTCAATCTAGCAGCTTTCTCAAAATCTAAATTCTGTGCTGCCATCTGCATTTTTTTCGCCAAATTCTGCTCTACAACTTCACTTTTACCTTCTAAGAATAAACATACTCCATCTACCATCTCTTTATAAGTATCTTCATCAATATAATTAGCACAAGGAGCTAAACATCTTTTTATATGATATTCTAAACAAGGTCTATCTGCTAAATGCTTGCAAGTTCGCAAAGGGAATAATTTACGCAATAAATTTAAAGTTTCCTTCATTGCTGTAGAACTTGTATATGGACCAAAATATCTTGAGCCATCTTTGATAAGGCGACGAGTAGTTACTATTCTTGGATATTTTTCATTCAACGTGATTTTTAAATAGGGATAAGTCTTATCATCACGAAGCATAATATTATATTTAGGATGATGTTTTTTTATCAAATTACATTCTAAAATTAATGCTTCTAATTCATTATCTGTAACTATTGTCTCAAAATCTTCTATATGCGACACCATAGCAATTGTTTTTGCTGAATGATTTCTACTCGATTGAAAATATTGTCGCACACGATTTTTTAAATTAATCGCTTTACCTACATATATAATCTGTTTTTGCTTATTTTTCATCAAATAAACACCTGATTTTGTAGGCAATAATTTTAATTTTTCTTGTAATACTTCATTAATCATCATTTTATATTCTCTTTAATCTAATTATATTTATATTAAAACTCATTGCATTTTTAATTTTAAAGCCAAAATACCCAAATATTCACGAATAGCCATACAAGATGTATTTAAACTACCATTATTAGGTAAGAAATTAAAAATACTAAAGACTAACTCATCACTCATTTGATAATCTGCTACATATGGTGTAGCTTCAATTCCTTCACGTGCAAATATTTCCATTGCTCTTAACAAATGAAAGCCTGATGTAATTACTAATGGCTTAGTAAAATTATATTCTTCCATTATAACTTTGCTATTTTGCACATTCTCTACTGTATTTCTGCTCTGATTTTCTAATATCAAAGCTTGCGAATTTACGCCCATACCTTCAAATATACGCTTTTCAATATCAGCTTCTCGTCCTGTATCTTCAAACACCTTTCCGCCAGATAAAATAATAGGAATATCCAATTCTTTTTGCAATCTCATAACTGTAATCATGCGATTAGCTACATATCCTGAAACTTGCCCTTCGCCATCAATATCTGCTACATTTATCGCACCACCACCTAGCATAATTATCACATCATTTTTATCTTGCTTTAACTGTTCAATAGTTTTATTTTGATAAAAATTCTCTAATGGCTTAACTAAATGATAAGCTATAAAATTTGTAGATAACAAATAAAACAATAAAGTAATCATGCTTAAAATATATTTACCTTTAATCTTTTTCCAGTATAAATAAATATTAAATAAAATCAGAAGTGATATAATTCCTCCCGGTGGAATTATAAAAGCATAAAAAATCTTAACTAAATAAAGCATAAATATACCTCCTATAACGTACTTTTTCCCCTAAAAATTATAAATATAACAAAATCATCGTTAATTTCTTCATTAATTTTCATTGTAAAAATATCTATTATTTGTTATAACAGTATATAAGGAGGGGATTATCATCGAAATTTCTCTAGAAACAATTCAACAGACAGACGAATTAGTTCATCAACTATATCAAACAACACGTGCTATGTCAAAAAGTGTAAACCGTGCATTATACAGTACAAATATCTATGGTTCTGAATGGACTATCTTAAAAACAATTCACGATCAAGGCACTATGACACAGACAGCACTTGCTAACTATTTAAATATTGAACCTGCTACAATCTCTAAAACAATTCGTCAGCTGATGAAAAAAAATCTTATCATGCGTCAAAGTGGTGAGGATAAACGTGAAAAATATATTTATCTCACACCATTGGCGATTGAACAATATAATGAATGGTTTGAAGTTATCTCTCAAAATTGTCGCCGAGTATTAGAAGCTGTCAATGTAGAAGAACAAAAAATACTGATGGATTTATTGAGCAAAATAAAAAATAAAATCAATGATGACATTTAACTTTCAAAACATAATTATCATAAATAGTGTAAATAATAAAGAAGGGCATTATCTTATAAAAGTTAATGCCCTTTTTATTTATCATTTTGTAGCTGCGCGAATAATTGATTGTGCAACTTCTTTTATTGTTTTTCGTTTTGCCATACTATATTTTTGTATTCTACGATAAGCTTCACTTTCAGATAAATTATAAGCATCCATCAAAATACCTTTTGCTCTATCTAATAATTTTCTCATTTCTAGTGAATTTTTTATATCATCTAATTCACTTTCTAATTGTTTAATCTCATTAAATCTAGATAGTGCAATTTCTATTGCTGGAAACAAATTACTTGGCTTTATTGGTTTTACCAAATAAGCTAAAACACCTGAATTCTTAGCTTTTTCTACAATGTCTTTTTGGCTAAAAGCTGTAAGCAAAATAACAGGAGCTAATTTTTGGTCAGAAATTCTCTTTGCAGCTGTAATCCCATCCATTTCTGGCATTTTTATATCCATAATCACTAAATCAGGTTTTAATCGCTGCGTTAATTCTATAGCCTTTAATCCATTAAAACATTCTCCAACGACTTCATGCCCAGCTTCTTCTAACATTTCTTTCAAATCCATGCGAATGATTGATTCATTATCAGCAATCACAATTTTTAACTTAGACATCAACTTCACTCTCCATTAAAAATTTATAGGGAATAGCTATCTTGGCATGAACCCCATTATCATTATATAAGTCAAAAGAACCATTCATATCTCCTTCAATTAAGGTTCTCACAATTTGAAGTCCTAAAGATTTTGTCGGTAAATCAAAAAAATTCTCTGGTAAACCATTACCATTGTCATACAATTCTATTATATAGGCTTCATCACTTTGACTTATTTTAAGACCAATTTTACCATAATTTCTGCCTAAAAATCCATGCTCAATTGAATTTAAAATCAATTCATTTATGATTAAAGCTAAATTACTAGCTTGTTTTGATGGTAAAATTATTGTCTCTCCAATGAATTCTGTCTCCAATTTAAAATGACTATCTAACATATTTTGCTGAATTAATTGTAAAATATTTTTTGTTACTTCCATTACATCTATATTTTCATCACCTTGTTGTGATAAAAATTCATGCACAACTGATATACTTAAAATACGATTTACACTTTCCTTTAAAGCTTCTTTTACTTCCATTGAATTTGAGCGTCTAGCTTGTAATCTAAGTAAACTAGCAATAGTTTGCAAATTATTTTTTACGCGATGATGAATTTCTTGTATCACTGCTGATTTTATTTTTAATTCTTTATCTTTTTTTCTAATTTCAGTAACATCAGATAAAATCACTATACGTGTCAATAAATTGCCTGCTTCATTGATTGGAATGTCTCTTCTAATCAAAACTAAATTGCCCACTTCAATTTCTTTTTCATAAGGACATCTAGGCAAAATAGTTTCTTTTCTAATATGCAAAGTCAACTGTCTATCAAAAAGATGACAACCCAACAAATTACTAACACCTAAAACATGATATATTCTTGACGCTACCATATTAGCAAAAATAATGCGTTCATTTTTATCTGTAATGATAATCCCATCTCGTGAAGAAATTGCTCTATACATTTTATTATCTGCTTTTTTAGGCGCATTTTCCAAAATAATAAAGGCAGTCTTCAAAAGACGAGTAAAACCTCTTGTTTGTGTATCTTCATAATTTATCTCAAAACAAATAACAGCTATTACTTCATAATCAACGACAATCGGTATAGTATACATTTGATAAAATTTACCAAAATCTAATTCTCTTTGACCTTCATATTTTGATTTAAATTTAATAGTTTTATCAATTAAAGGCTCTTGTACTTTAGGAATTTCCTTCCCTATTAATGATTGTTTTATAGGATTATACGTAGTATGTGGTTCAAATTCAGAAACAACAGTGAAATAATTTTCTTTTTTGGAAAATGTATACATAGCTACATGCGCATGCACCAAATCAGAAACTAAAGGTAATACTGTATTAATTCTTTGTAAAAAATTAGCTTTCATAGCGGATAAATTAGTAAATTGTCTACAATTATTCAAAAAAGACATTATTTTTCACTTCACTTTCTTTAATTTATGCTTTTATTTATTTTTATAAAGAAAAAAGGAGACCTATCGTCTCCTTTGTATTAAATTAAATTATGTTTAATTTAATTTATGTAATTATAAAACTCTACGTGCTCCAATATAGCAAGATGCCCAATAAGAACTACTTAAAGAATCGACAACTACTCCACGGCTAGAAGAAGCATTAATAAAATTACCATCACCCATATAGATACCTACATGAGATGCTCCATAAGTATAAGTAGAGAAAAATACTAAATCACCAGGCATAAGGTTATCATAAGATACTGGTGTACCTATTTCAAATTGTACATCTGCTGTACGTGGAAGAGAAATACCAGCTGTAGCAAAAACATAACGCGTAAAACCAGAACAATCAAAACCGCTTGGAGTTGTACCACCAAATACATATGGCACGCCAATATAATTCAAAGATGAATTAATGATACGTTTTGCAATGTAATTAGAACTACGGCTTACTACAGGCATGTTACGTCCCATCAATGTTTGATATGTCATAGCGCCAACTAAACCATCATTATCCAAACCATTAGCTGATTGGAATGCTGCCACTGCAGCTTGTGTAGCTGGACCGAAATCTCCATCTGCTGTTACATCATAACCCTGACTTGCCAATGCTGCTTGAATTTCAGCGATTTCTGCACCTTGGTCTCCTAAACGGAAAGAAGATGCGCTAGCAATAGCACTCATACAGATCAAACATAAAGATAAAACTAAAACACGGACAACTTTACTCAAAAAAAAGACTCCTCTCAAAATCGCCTACGAGGTTAGCTGACGGGTTAGGACAGAGAAGGAAAGACTATCCATCTAAAATTTCAGTAAATTCTACCAAAATAAATTAGATTCACCCCAAAAAATTGGTTCTCCCGCTCCTGAGCTGGATTCGGCTTTCTATTTTTATTTTTTTATTACGCTCATAATCTATATTTTACACTATTTTATTAAAAACCTCAACCTATAATCAATAATTTTTATCATTTAGTTTAGTTCCTATATAATAACTAAACTAATTTCAATTGTTTTCATTATACTTAAGAAATTTTTTATTTAATTAAACAAAAGACATTGACATTTTGTCTAAATAGTGATACATTCTTAATTAGAAGTTAGCACTCACTATTATAGAGTGCTAACAATAGGGGTGAAAGAAATGCTAGATGAAAGAAAGCAACGCATTCTCCGAGCCATTGTAGATGACTATATATCTACTGCAGAGCCAATAGGCTCCCGAACAATTGCTAAGAAATATAGTTTGGGAATTAGCCCTGCGACAATTCGTAATGAAATGGCAGATTTAGAGACACTTGGTTATATCAAGCATCTCCATACCTCATCTGGGCGTATCCCCTCATCAAAAGGTTATCGTTTTTATGTTGATGACTTATTAACATTAGAACAAATGTCGGAGAATGAGATATCTCTTATCAATAATTGGTATGCTACTAAAGTACGTTCTGTTGAAGAAATTTTCCGTGAAACTTCACGTATAATCTCTCAATTGACAAAAAATGTATCTTTAGTTTTAGCTCCACAATTAACGCAAACAGCTTTTCAGTATTTGCGATTTTTACCACTTAATGAACATCAAGTAATAGCTGTCATCATGACAGATGCTGGTTTTATTGATAACAAAATTATCGATATTCCAAGTGGTGTTTCTTTTAAGGATTTTGATAATATCGCTAGTATCTTTAATCATTATCTCAAAGGTAAGCGTCTATCAGATATTAGTATGGCATCAATTCGCAAAATTCGTGGTGAAACTGTTAATTCCACAGTTTTCAATGCTATCATTAATATTATAGATGAAGCATTAGCCAAAGATAAGCAAGAACGACTTTATCTAGGTGGTGCAAGAGAATTAATGGAACAGCCTGAATTCCATAATATAGATAAAGTAAAAAAACTATTATCTATGTTTGAAGAAAAACAACTTTTATATGATATTTTACATGCACAAAAAGATGAAAGTTTAGCTGTTACCATTGGTCAAGAAAACAAATATAATGATATTAAAGATTGCAGTATTATCAGTGCCACATATCATTTAGATGGTAAACCAATTGCCACATTAGCTGTTTTAGGTCCAACACGTATGGATTATGGCAAAATAATTTCTTTATTAAAATTTATGAATGCTAATCTTGCTGATATTTTCCATAGATTTCATTTGTAATCTATAAAGATTAAACTATTTATTATTAACTAAGAAGGTGGTTGATTCATGGCTACTCCAGAAGAAACTAAAGAAACTATGCAGACTGAAACTACTTCTGATAACGAAGTTAAAGAAACAGTAGAAGAAACTACTAATGAGACTGCTGTAGAAAATGATGAAGCAACTTTTGATACAATAAAAAAAGAACTTGAAGCTCAAAAAGAATTATTACAGCAAAGCGAAGACCACTATAAAAGATTGCAAGCTGATTTTGCAAACTTCCGTCGTCGCAATGAAAAAGAACGTGAAGAATTATCTAGTGTAGTACTTCAAGGATTAATTAAAGATTTATTACCCATCATTGATAATTTTGAACGTGCTTTAGCTGTTGAAGGAGCTGCTGGTACTCCTCTTCATGATGGAATTTCCATGGTTTACAACCAATTAATGGAATCTTTGAAGAAAAATGGTCTTGAAGTTATTAAAGCTGCTGGTGAAAAATTTGATCCTAATTTCCATCAAGCTGTAATGCGCGTTCAAGACCCTGAAAAAGAAGATGATACCATCGAAGAAGAATTCCAAAAAGGTTATATGGTACAAGGTCGAGTAATTCGCCCAAGTATGGTAAAAGTTGTAGCTAATTAATCATTTAATTAACTATAATTAATATAAAATATTTTATTAAATTGCATAACACTTATATTTATATATAGATGTTTTTAGGAGGAATTTATAATGTCCAAAGTAATTGGTATTGACTTAGGTACTACTAACTCTGTAGTCGCTGTTATGGAAGGTGGCGAACCTACAGTTATTACAAACCCAGAAGGTAGCAGACTTACTCCTTCAGTTGTAGGTTTCACAAAAGATGGTGAACGTCTTGTAGGTCAACTTGCAAAACGTCAAGCCGTTTCCAATCCAGATAGAACAATCGCTTCAATCAAACGTCATATGGGCGAAGTTAATTATAAAGTAAATATTGATGGTAAATCTTATACTCCACCAGAAATTTCTGCTATGGTTCTTCAAAAATTAAAAGCTGATGCAGAAAAATATCTTGGCGAAAAAGTAACTCAAGCAGTTATCACTGTTCCTGCTTACTTCAACGATAGCCAACGTCAAGCAACTAAAGATGCTGGTAAAATCGCAGGTCTTGATGTTCTTCGTATCGTAAACGAACCAACTGCTGCTGCTCTTGCTTATGGTCTTGATAAAGGCGAAGATGGTACAATCTTAGTATTCGACTTAGGTGGCGGTACATTCGATGTATCTATCCTCGAACTTGGTGATGGCGTATTTGAAGTAAAATCCACTAATGGTAATACTCATTTAGGTGGCGATGACTTTGACCATGCAGTAATGAATTGGATGGTAGAAGAATTCAAAAAATCCAACGGCATTGACTTATCTCAAGATAAAATGAGTGCTCAACGTCTTATCGAAGCTGCTGAAAAAGCAAAAATCGAACTTTCCAGCATGACTTCTACAAATATCAACTTACCATTCATCACTGCTGATGCAACAGGTCCAAAACACTTAGATTTAACTCTTACTCGTGCAAAATTTGATGAATTAACAGCAGATCTTGTTGAAGCTACAATCGAACCAACTCGTAAAGCTATGGCTGATGCTGGTTTATCCGTTTCTGAAATCGATAAAATCATCTTAGTTGGTGGTTCTAGCCGTATCCCTGCTGTTCAAGAAGCTATTAGAAAATATCTTGGTAAAGAACCAAATCATGGTGTAAACCCTGATGAATGTGTTGCAGTAGGTGCAGCTATTCAAGCTGGTATCTTAGCTGGTGAAGTTAAAGACGTATTACTTCTTGATGTAACTCCACTTTCCTTAGGTATTGAAACATTAGGTGGTATTTGCACAAAAATCATTGAAAGAAATACTACTATTCCTACTTCTAAGAGCCAAGTATTCTCTACAGCTGCTGATAATCAGCCTGCAGTTAGCATTCATGTTCTTCAAGGTGAACGTGAAATGGCAGCAGACAACAAAACTCTCGGTCGTTTCGATTTAACAGATATTCCACCAGCTCCAAGAGGAGTTCCTCAGATCGAAGTTAAATTCGATATTGATGCTAATGGTATCGTTCATGTATCTGCAAAAGACCTTGGTACTGGTAAAGAACAAAATATCACTATTCAATCTGATAGCGGTATGAGCAAAGAAGATATCGACCGCATGGTTAAAGAAGCTCAAGCTCATGAAGCTGAAGATAAAAAACGTAAAGAAGAAATAGAAACTAGAAATAATGCTGATTCTTTAGTATTCCAAGCTGAAAAAGTAATCAAAGATTTAGGCGATAAAGCTGATGCTAATACTGTAGCTAAAGTAAAAGATGGCATTGAAGGCGTTAAAAATGCTCTCAAAGGTACAGATATCGAAGCAATCAAAAAAGCTATGGAAGAATTACAAAAACCTCTTTATGAATTAAGCGCAGCTGCATATCAGCAGGCTCAGCAAGCTCAACAACAAGCTGGCGGAGCAGGTGCTAATGCACAGCAACAGACCCAGACAAAAGATGATGACAATGTTGTTGACGCTGATTTTAAAGATGTAACTGATAAATAATTTAAGTTTAATTAATATAAGAAATTTGATGCACATAACTCCAGTTAATCCTTAGCTGGAGTTATGTCAATTAAGCATAAAATCTTTATTTAGGTTTAGGTGGTGCAAAGTGAGTACAAAACGCGATTATTATGAAGTCTTAGGCGTAAGTAAAAATGCTACAGAAGCAGAAATAAAAAAAGCCTACAAAAAAATGGCTCGAAAATATCACCCTGACCTCAATCGTGATAATCCTAAAGAAGCCGAAGAAAAATTCAAAGAAGTAAATGAAGCTTATGAAGTTTTATCCAATCCACAGAAAAAAGCTCAATATGACCAATTTGGTCACGCAGCTTTTGATGGTACTGGTGGAGCTGGCGGTGGCTTTGGCGGTTTCGGCGGTTTTGGTCAAGGTGGCTTTGGTGGAGAAGGCTTTGGCGATATCTTTGACATGTTCTTTGGTGGCGGTGGTGCTGGCGGTTCTGCTCGCCGTCGTGGCCCAGAACGTGGTTCTGATTTACGCTATAATTTATCTATTTCCTTTGAAGAAGCTGCATTTGGTAAAACAGTAGAACTCAATATTCCTCGTACAGAAAAATGTTCTAGTTGTAATGGTACAGGCGCTGCTGCTGGTACCCATCCTGAAACTTGCCCTGATTGCCATGGTACAGGTCAAGTACAATTCACTCAAAATACACCATTTGGTCGCATGGTAAATCAGCGTACTTGTTCCCGTTGCAGTGGTACAGGTGAAATCGTTAAAACACCATGTAAAGATTGTAATGGTAAAGGTGTTAAATCTGTTCGCTCTAAAGTTGAAGTTAAAATCCCTGCTGGCGTAGATACTGGAAACCGTATCCGCGTAGCTGGCGAAGGTGAAGCAGGTGTTCGTGGCGGATCTACTGGTGATTTATATGTATATATCACAGTAAAAGACCATAAATTCTTTAAACGTGAAGGCACTGAAATCATCTGCGAAGTTCCTATCACTTTTGTACAAGCTTCCTTAGGCGATACTATAGAAGTACCAACTCTTGATGGTAAAGTAGAAATGAAAATACCTGCTGGTATCCAGTCTGGTACAATAATGCGCTTAAAAGGAAAAGGTATTCCTTTCCTTCGCGGTGCTGGTCGTGGCGATCAACATGTTCGCATTAAAGTTTTAACTCCACAAAAACTTACTGACAGACAAAAAGAACTTCTTCGTGAATTTGCTGGTATTAAAAATGATAAAGCAAATCCAGAACAAGAAAGCTTCTTTAAGACTTTAAAAAATCTCTTTAAATAAAAAAATGACTCCTAGTTATAATTACTAGGAGTCATTTTTTATTATTTATTTTTATCTATAAATTCTAAAGCCATTTCCGCATTTGACCTTGCTAAACTACGCAATTTAGCCATTCGCTTCAAATTCTGATTGCGATATATTTCTTTATTATTCCATTTAGCATTAATTTCTTGCATCAAAGCTTCCACTGTTACATTTTCTAAATCGCCTACAACATCTTCATCAATGGATTTTAAAAATCTATCAATTTTAGGATCATATGATATACCTATCATTGGCGTGCCCATCACACCTGCAAAAATCAATGCATGAAGGCGAATGCCAATCATTAAATCCATATTTCCTACTAATGACATTAATTCCCTTGTTGTAAAATCTTCTTTCAAGACACATGCCGGCTGTTTCATTTTAGCTACAATTTTTTTAGCAGCCTTTACATCTTCTGGATATTGCATTGGCATAAAAACAATCTGAGCATTTAATTTCGTTACTGCTTCATCAGCCACTTCTGCTAAGACGTCTTTATAATGTTGCCATTCACGCCATTCACGCACAGATATACCAATTATCGGCTTAGTGAGTGAAATATGTGATTTCTTAAAAATCTCTCGCCCACTTTTTTTATCTACTGCATTTATTGCTAACACTGGATCTGCTGTAGCCTTTATCGGTGGTTTTACAATCTTAAGCATATCCAATTCTTTTAATGAATCTTTATCGCGAACTGTAATCAAAGCACTATGATTACCAAACCATCTCATCAAGCGTCTTGCGAATTTACCATAAATAGGACCAATACCTTGAGCATATAACATTATCGGTGTATGAACTAATTTAGCTAGAAATAATACACCCATATAATAATATAAGCTTCGACCACTAGTTACATTTTGTAATAAGCTACCGCCACCACTTATAAGTAAATCCGCCTTTTTCAACACTTTCAAAATATCTACTACATTTAACCAATTAACTGCATCAACACTATGGCGTTTTCTTGTATATTCTGGGTCTGATGAAATAACTGTAATATGAAGTTTTGGATTAAGCTCTGAGAATACTTCTAACATTGCAGATAGCATAGCTTCATCGCCTGCATTTTTAGAACCATAATACCCAGAAATTACAATATTATTCATTCAAAGACTTACTCCTATCTGTTGAAGATGCAATATATTGCCATAAATACAATGCACCCATGACAACACAGCCTATGACAGCACCCCATAAAGCACCATCAAAACCTCTCATTAATGACATAAATACCGGCGTACGCATATGTGCAAAAGTTTCTACCATAGAACCTTGTCCAATAGTCGCTACTATAGATAAAATAAAGAAGATAGCTGCTGGCCACTTACGATACCATGCCATGATCATTATTATAAACGCTGGATGACCAATAAAAATTTCTTTTGAACGAGGTCTTGCATAAAACGCTTGTTCTAAGAAAGCTCTTATTTTCAATTCTATGCCAGGAACAGGAACGCCAGCTGTATGACCGGAACGACCGATAAAGATAACAGCTACAATCATAGCTATCAAAAATCCTACTAAAGCTTTTACAGATACAGTCATATTCAATATACGTTTAGCCTGTTCTTTAAAAGCTGGTGGTGTTAATAAATTATCACCGAATATATCAAAACGTTGCATAAAGGCTATAGCCACTAAAATAATTGGCAATACAAATGTTAATTTGATACCACGGAAAATACTCATTTCCAAGAAGAATTCTACATCAGATAAAATACCAGATAAGAACATTGCCCCCATCATAGAAACAACACTTGCACAGACAATAGCTTTCACTGCTTTTAATAATAATGGACCAAATTTTAATTTACCAATTAGACGATTTCTACGAATTACATCTAATTGACTTATCATACCAATAGCAGGAAAAACATTTGCCGCAGCTAAAGCAGCCATTATACGAATTGTAGAGCCCTTTCCTATCAATACTGGAACAGCTGTTATTACAAAGCAGATTGCTAATAAAATATACTGTTTTTTATTTGATAAACTTGGGTAAACCAAAGAAATATACAATACACAAGCACTACAAATACCTAAAAGCATTATAACTTGCAAAATTGTATTACCAAAAAATGGCTCAAAATGACTAGCAGGCCCAATAATGAAACCTTTAGATTCAAGTTTTGCTTTTGTATCTGAAATATATTTCATATTTGTAGCTAATAAGGACATATCACCTTCAGGTTTTTCATAAATATGCATTAAATCTATACGTATATTACGCTCTTCATCAGTGTTTGCCCAACGTTCAACAGCTACATCCATTTTCAATTTTGGCTGTTCATCTTTTGGTATAGTATATAATCTAGCGACTTTATAATCTAAACCTCTAGCAATATCATATAAACCATCTTGTGGATAAAATTGCAATTGTGTAACATGTTCAATCATACCAAGAGTGATATCTCTTTCTTTCATCAACTCAATAGTACGTTCAGTATTATGCAAACCACCTAATGTTTCAGAACCAGAAAATACTATTTCTGATATTTTGAAATCCTTTAAACGGTCAAAAACTGCATTGATATCATCATCTGTTACATTCTTATAGTTACTAGGTCTAGCCAACACATAAAAACCTGCATCATTAACAGCCTTCATTTCATCAGTTGGCATACCTAAATTCATTTTTAATAACTCTGTATAATTAGCTTTTACTGCTAATATTTCTTGATTTCCTAAATCTAGAACATTTACCCTCTCTTTGCCTAAGCGTCTAAATAAATCTTCTTTTACTTCTGTATATGTTTGCTTATCATGTCCTACAACATATACTTCGTCAGCTTTTATAGTACCTTGCTGAACTAAAGTACGCCATGCAGGATCACTTAAAGTTCCACTATAATAATTTTCTAGTACAGAACTACCTGCAATAGCCATAGCTTTGCCATTTTTATTCAATTTTTCAAATGTAGTTTCATATACAGCAAGTGAAGAAATGCCTGCCTGTTTTGCTTGAGATAATACTTCCTCTACTGGTATTCCTTCTAATTGAGCCAATTTAACCATATCTTCATAATCAATGGCTAAATCCACTGTCATATTTGCTTTTTCTACACTATTACGTTGAATATTTACACCAATAGCAGCTATTAGGCCAATTATTATACAAACAATCAACAAACGATTATATTTAAACTTTGTCAATCTCTATTCCACCTTACTTATTACTTATTGATACCTGCCTCAATAAGTACTTGACCATTTTGCTGTTCTACTCTAGTAAATTTTGCACCTTCTAATGGTAATTTATCTGTTGAAACTAAGAATATATCTTTAGTGAAACTTATACCAATTTTACCAAACAATCTGTTTTCTGTATTAGCATCTGTAATGCGGAAAAGTAAATTTTTCCCTTCCACTACAATAATACCTTTTACATTGATAGTTGCTTCTTGCCCTAAGAAAGAAATTTTTCCTGTAGCCTCAACATTATCAGGTGTAATTTTTACTGCTATATCAGAAATTTTATCTACTTCTTTTGCTAATAATTGAGCTAAATTATTTTCATCGATTAGACCTGTTATTGTTAAATTATCAGCTGAGTTTATCACCAATCTACGAGCTAATAATAAATCTTGTACGCTAATCTCTATATTTTCGCCCTTTAAAGATAACTTATTTAAATTTACTTTATCTAATTTTATATTTGTAGCTTCAATATCTATATTATCTACTTGACCAAATAGCATCATAAAGCTAGGTGATGTTTCTATATTGGCACTAACAGAATCAGTTTGCAAACTTCTTTCTATACGTCCAGATATTTGATTACTTATATATGTTGGTAATATATAAGTTGCACCTGCCAATGCTATTACAACTACAAGGATTAAACCAATTAATAATTTTCGCAAATTCAAGATACCTCGTATTTTAAATTATATGATTAGCTTTTGCATGTAGATAAGATTCAATAAATTTATTGATATCTCCGTCCATTACGCCTTGTGTATCACTTGTTTCTGTATTTGTTCTATGGTCTTTTACTAAGTTATATGGGTGGAATACATAAGAGCGAATCTGGCTACCCCATTCAATTTTTTGCTGGTCACCTTCAAGTGCTGCAAGTTCTTTTTCTTTCTTTTCCATTTCAAGTTCAAAAAGTCTAGCACGAAGTAAACGCAAACATTGTTCACGGTTTTGTAACTGAGAACGTTCACTTTGACATTGTGCTACAACACCTGTTGGAATATGTGTCATACGTACAGCAGAGTCAGTTTTATTGATATGCTGTCCACCTGCACCACTTGCACGATAAGTATCTACACGTACATCAGCCATATTGATATCCACTTCTACATCATCATCAATTTCTGGCATAACATCACAAGCAGAGAAAGATGTATGTCTACGGGAGTTAGCATCAAATGGAGAAATTCTAACTAAACGATGAACGCCTTTTTCTGATTTTAAATAGCCATAAGCATTATGACCTTTAATCAATAAAGTAACAGATTTTACCCCAGCTTCATCACCTGGCAATAAATCTGCTGTTTCTACGCTAAAGCCATTGCGTTCTGCCCAACGTCCATACATGCGTAATAACATCTGTGTCCAGTCTTGCGCTTCTGTTCCGCCAGCACCTGCATGTAGAGTCAAAATTGCATTATTAGCATCATATTTTCCTGATAATAATAATTCTAATTCCAACTGTTCTATAGCTTCATTGATTTCTTTAATCTCTGCTTCTACATCATCGCAAACAGTTTCATCTTTATCTTCCATGCCCATTTCCCATAAAATCTGCATTTCTTCAAATTTATGGAGAATGTTTTTATATTTGTCTACACCAGCTTTGACACCATTTAATTCTTGAGTGATTTTTTGGGCTTGGTCTGGATCGTCCCAAAAAGTAGGTTCACCCATTTTATATTCTAGCTCAGCAATTTTTTCTTCTTTGCGAGCGATGTCAAAGTGAATCCCCCATTTCAGTGAGCTTTTTTTCTATCGCTACAATCGTAGTGTGTAAATCTTCTAGCATCATTTCACTTCCTTTTTTATTTTTAACTAAAATAAATAAAATTATTTATAGGCAAAAGCTCTATTAAATTAAATAAAAATAGAGCTTTTCCTTATCATTATATATTAATTATTTATTTTTGCCACAACAGTTTTTATATTTTTTACCGCTACCACAAGGACAAAGGTCATTTCTACCTATATTATTGCTTTTTGCCTGTGGGGATTTAGAAATACTTTCACCATGATTTACAGTTGCATTTTTCAAACGGTCTTCTGGCTGTGGTTGTTCACGAACAACATTTACACGATACATCAATTTTGCAATATCTTCTTGAATATTATCGATCATTGCTTGGAACATATCATGACCTTCAATTTTATATTCAACTAATGGATTTCTTTGACCATAAGCACGCAAGCTAATACCTTCACGAAGCATATCCATATGATCTAAATGTTCCATCCATTTATTATCTACAACTTTAAGCATAATGATGCGTTCTAAATCACGCATTACTTCACTGCCGAATAATTTTTCACGATTATCATAATTATCTTTAGCTACTTTATATAAAGTTTCTTTTAATTCATCACGACTCATCGCTTCTAATTGTTCTTTTACTAGAGTTCCTTTTGGTGCATAAATATCTTCTGCTTCTTGGATTAAACCATCTAATGTCCATTCTTCTGGATAAAGTTTTTCATTAGCATATCTATCCATCTGGCTGTCAATTATACGTTTAACCATTTCAATGATATTTTCATAGAGATTTTCACCAAGTAAAATCTTACGACGTTGGTCATAAATAACTTCACGCTGTTGATTCATGACATCATCATATTCAATGACATGTTTACGAATATCGAAGTTACGTGCTTCAACTTTTTTCTGTGCCTGTTCAATGGAACGAGTAACTAATTTATGTTCAATTGGATCATCTTCACCCATACCAAGTTTTTCCATGATATTGGCGATATTATCAGAACCAAATAGACGCATTAAATCATCTTCTAAGGATAAGAAGAAACGTGATGCACCTGGGTCACCTTGACGACCAGCACGACCACGTAACTGATTATCAATACGACGAGATTCATGACGTTCTGTACCAATTACATAAAGACCGCCAACTTCTGCTACGCCTTCACCTAAGCTGATATCTGTACCACGACCAGCCATATTAGTGGCAATAGTTACAGCACCTTTTTGACCTGCGTCTTTAATGATTTCAGCTTCCATTTCATGATATTTAGCATTTAATACTTTATGGTCGATACCTTGTCTTTTCAATTGTGCACTTACTTCTTCAGACTGAACGATAGAAGTTGTACCTACTAAGACTGGCTGACCTTTAGCATGACATTCTTTTATTGTATTGATTACTGCTTTCATTTTAGCTTTTTTAGTTTTATAAATAACATCAGGATAATCAATACGTTTAATAGGTTTATTTGTAGGTACTACAATTACTGGTAATTTATAAATCTTTAAGAATTCATTTTCCTCTGTTTTTGCTGTACCTGTCATACCAGCTAATTTTTCATACATACGGAAATAATTCTGGAAAGTGATTGTTGCTAAAGTTTGAGATTCACGCTGAATTTTTACACCTTCTTTAGCTTCAATAGCTTGATGTAAACCTTCAGAATAACGTCTACCAAACATCAAACGACCTGTAAACTCATCGACAATGACGATTTCACCATCACGAACAACATAATCGCGGTCGCGTTTCATCATTGCTTTGGCACGAAGTGCTTGTGTAAAGCAATGAGACATTTCTATATTAGCACTATCATATAAGTTTTTAATATTTAATGCTTTTTCTACTTTTGCTACAGCAGAATCATTAGGAGAAACTGTTTTTTCTTTTTCATTTAAAACATAATCTTCTCCTTCTTTTAAATTTGCTACAGCTTTTGCCATGATAGCATACATATCAGTAGATTTTGCACCAGGACCAGAAATAATAAGTGGTGTTCTAGCTTCATCAATTAAAATACTATCTACTTCATCGATGATAGCATAATTTAATTCACGTTGTACCATCTGTTCTTTAGATACAACCATATTATCTCTTAAATAGTCAAAACCAAATTCATTATTTGTACCGAAAGTAATATCGCAATTATAAGCAAATTTACGAGAAGGGAAATCCATATCATGAGTGATTAAACCAACTGTTAATCCTAAAGAACGATATAATCTACCCATCCATTCGCTATCACGTTTTGCCAAATAATCATTAACTGTAATCATATGCACGCCTTTACCAGTTAACGCATTTAAATATACAGCTAATGTAGCTACTAATGTTTTACCTTCACCTGTACGCATTTCAGCGATTTTACCTTCATGTAGGCAAATACCACCAATCATCTGTACATCAAAATGACGCATACCAAGCACACGTCTAGAAGCTTCACGAACAGTTGCGAAAGCTTCTGGCAAAATACTATCTAAAGATTCACCATTTGCTATACGGTCTTTAAAATCACTTGTTTTTCCATATAATGAGCCATCGCTCAGCTGTTTCATTTGCGGTTCTAAAGCGTTTATTTTTTCTACAATACCGCGCATACGGCGAATTTCACTTTCATTATTATCGCCTAAAAATCTTTTAATAAAGCCGAACAAAAATCTCAACCCCTAACAAAATCATATTTTAATGTAGTATAACTAAAACATCTAAATCTATTTATCCTAAAAAATCTAAGATAATTTACTATCTACAAACTAAAATATTATAGATGTAAAAATTATATACAAATAAAACTACATCAAATTTTATCAAACAATGCTTAATAAGTCAAAGATAGTCATTATTTTATTTACTTATTTATAAAAAAAAATCGAGCTAATTAACTTAGCCCGATTTTATCTCAATGTATTATTGTCTACCTAAAATATATTATACACCAGACTCAATTAAACCATATTTACCATCTTTACGTTTGTAAACAACGTTAACATCTTCAGTTTTATCATCACGATATACGAAGAAATCATGGTTTAATAAATTCATCTGCATAATAGCTTCTTGAACATCCATAGGTTTTACCACAAAACGTTTTGTTTTAATAACAACTGCTTCATCTTCTTCAACAGGTTTTGCAGGTGGAGTCATCATTTCAGTTCTGATACTACCTTCACGGAAACGTTTTTCCAATTTAGTTTTATATTTACGAATCTGACGTTCAATTTTTTCGATAACTAAATCAATAGATGTATACATATCCATTGTTGCTTCCTGTCCGCGTAATAAAATTCCCTGAACAGGTACAGTAACTTCTACAATATGACGGTCTTTTGATACTGTAAGAAGGACGGTAATTTCTCCAACATTATCGAAGTATTTTGTTACTTTTCCTACTTTCTTTTCTACATAATCGCGAAGTGCTGGAGTGACTTCAATGTTTTTGCCTCTAATAGTGAATGTTGCCATATGCATTCATCCCCTTTTCTGTATCTTTGATTATATATATTCTACAACTACTATTTCTATTCCTTCTATTTTTTATAAAAATTTTAAAAAATTTTTACAAATTTTATGCATTATTAATTTATACTAATTAATTATCTATATATCTCAGTATTTTCGCCTAATAATTTAATAATCTTCCATTATCATTCCATTCTCCATACACAATACCATTCTTTGTATTTTCAATTAATTTTTCTAATCTTTTTTGAAATAATTGAGGATTTTTCTTTTTTATTTGAATAGTATCTATGCGTACACGTTGATATAATGATGGAAACTTATGGAAATTTGCCCAAACTATCTCATCTTTTTTCAATGCTTCTAATATATCTATATCAATATTAAATCCCTTTTCCGACATATCTGGTAATACTTTTTTACCTGCTTATGTCATTTTTCCTAACTTTTCCATTCTTCGACAACGTTCTTTATTCAATTCCGACCAGATAGAGCCTTTTTTTCGTGGAGATAATCTTTGTATTGTTATTCCATTATCAAGTTTTTTACCGTACTATCTATCCAACCAAAGCACAAAGCTTCCTCCACAGCATCTATATACCAAAATGTATCATCATTTTGTGACTTACCTCGTTTTACTATCACCCAACATTCTTTTTGTGTTTCATAATTATTTTCTAGCCACAGTCTTAATTCTTCTCTATTTTTAGCCTTTAATATATTTATAGGTTTTACTTCTTTCATCTTATAAATACTCCATTTTGATTATTTTCGATAAATTTTATTATACATCACAAGATAATAATTTATACCTAATTTTATTCTGTTCAAATTAACTAAAAAGCTTTATAATATGCTATAGAATAGGAGAGATAAAAATATGTTAGATACTGATTTATGTTGGTGTGGCAGTAATAAAGCATATAAAGACTGCCATAAACAATTTGACGAACACTTAAATTCCATTAAATTAAAGGCATTCAAAGGTCAAAAAAGACCACCTCGCAATATTATAAAAAATGAAAAAGATATTGAAGGTATTCGCAAAAGTGGCATTATAAATAATGGTGCTCTTGATTTAATAGCTTCTAAAATTTGTGCTGGCATGGATACAGAAACTATCAATTTATTAGCACATAATTATATCGTTGAACATGGCGGTATTCCTGCTTGCTTAAATTATGAAGGCTATCCAAAAAGTATCTGCGTATCTATTAATAATGTAGTTTGTCATGGTATTCCTAGTCGTGATATCGTTTTAAAAGATGGCGATATTGTAAATGTAGATGTAACTACTATTCTTGATGGATATTATGCTGATGCTTCTCGTATGTTTATGATAGGTAATGTTTCTGATAAAGCAAGAAAGTTAGTAGAAGTTACTAAAGAATGTATGGAAATCGGTATTAAAGCTATTAAACCATGGGGCTTTGTTGGTGATATCGGAGCTGTTGTTGAACATCATGCACATAAACACGGTTATTCTGTAGTTGAAGATTTAGGTGGTCATGGTGTTGGTAAAAAGTTCCATGAAGAACCATTCGTAGCTCATTTTGGTAAAAAAAATACAGGTATGCTTCTCGTTCCTGGTATGGTTTTAACTGTTGAACCAATGATTAATATGGGTGCTCGTCATGTAGTCTTAGACCCAGTAGATGAATGGACAATCTATACAAAAGACGGTTCTTTATCTGCACAATGGGAAAAAACTGTATTAATCACTGAAACTGGTACAGAAATACTTGCTGATTAATACTCAAATTATTAAACTAAAAATGCTTCCTGCTACAAATACAGGAAGCATTTTGTAATATTGCTTAAATTTTATTAAAGGGGTTTTGTAATGACTAATAAACCAATTATTAGTATGGAAAAAATATTTAAAAAATATGAAAATAATGCTCTAGCTCTAAATGATATAAATGTAGAAATTCATAAAGGGGAATTTGTTTTTATCGTAGGTCCAAGTGGAGCTGGTAAATCCACCTTTATGCGCATGCTTTTACATGAAACCTTGCCTACTTCTGGAACAGTTATCATCAATGGATATAATATCACTAAAATGAAACGACAAGATATTCCTTATTTACGTCGTAGTCTAGGTATTGTTTTCCAAGATTATCGCCTTTTACCAGATAAAACGGTTTATGAAAATGTTGCCTTTGCTATGCGAGTTATCGAAGCACCTCGCCGTCTAATACAACACAGCGTAAATAGTGTTTTAGATGTCGTAGGTTTGAAAGATAAATATAATTGTTTTCCTCATCAATTATCCGGTGGTGAACAGCAACGTGTAGCTATAGCTAGAGCTATTGTCAATCAACCTGCTATCGTCATTGCTGACGAGCCAACAGGAAATCTTGACCCAGAAACTACATGGGGCATCATGGAAATATTTTATCGCATCAATAAAGCTGGTACTACAATCGTCATGGCTACTCATAATAAAGAAATTGTAGACACTATGCAACGACGCGTATTAACTATTGAAAACGGTCAAATTATTCGCGATGTTGCTCAAGGAGGTTATAGTGATGAAGCTTAGTACAAGTGAATATTTTATCAAAGAAGTCTATACCTCTTTTAAACGCAACATTTGGATGACTTTAGCTTCCATTTTTACCGTAGTTCTTTCTTTATTTATCTTAGGTTTTTTCTCTATCGTCATTTTAAATTTAAATAAAATGGCAGACACATTAGAATCACAAGTACAAATAAGCGTATATTTGAAAGATGATTTATCCCAAGAAGAAATCGATGAAACTAAAGAAACTTTGAGTAAAATAGAAGGATTACAAGATATTAAATTCACTACTCGTGAAGAAGCTATGAAAAATTTCAAAGAACGTCTAGGCGACCAACAATTTTTATTAGATGCTTTAGACGATACGAATCCTCTACCTAATTCTTTTTCTTTGACTGTTACTTCTCCTCAGCAAGTAAAAACTATAGCTGATACAGCAGCTGCTCTCGATAGTGTAGAATCTGCTTCCTATAGTCAGGATATCATCAATCATCTATTCAATCTGACTCACTTAATTCGTTTAATTGGTGTAGCTTTAATAATCCTATTGACTGGTGCTGCTATTTTTATCATTTCAAATACAATACGCCTCACTGTATTTGCTCGCAGAAAAGAAATAGCCATCATGAAATATGTTGGTGCAACTGACTGGTTTATTCGCTGGCCTTTCCTTCTTGAAGGCATTTGTCTTGGCTTTATCGGTGGGGGTTTAGCTACTATATTTCTTTATATAGTCTACAATCAAGTTACTCAGGAAATCTATGAAGCTATGGCATTTTTCCCACTCATTCCGCAACACCCATTCATTGATTATATCAGCCTTGCTATCTTAGTTGCAGGAATTATCATTGGTGCTTTGGGCAGTACCATTTCTTTAAAAAGATTTCTAAAAGTTTAAGGAGCATATTTTAATGAAAAAATTTCTTATTTTATCTTTATTATTATGCTTTTTTATGACAAATACACCTCTTGTTTTTGCCGAAAGCCTTTCTGAAAAACAAGAACGCATTGAACAACAAGCCCAAGAAGAAAAAAATAAAATACAAGAAGCCACTGATAAATTAAACGAGGTTTCTGAAAAAATGCGTATCTTGCAAGCAGAATTAGATGAAGCAAATACAGCTTATAAGGAAATAAAAGCTAAATTAGACAATGCTAATGAACAGATTGCTCAAAAGGAAAAACAATTAGCAGATACTGAACAATCATTGAAAAAGAACCAGAAATATTTACAAAAACGTGTACGTGATATCTATATACATGGACAAATTTCTTATCTAGATATTTTATTTGGTGCAAAAGATTTTTCAGATTTTTTGACTAGAATGGATTTAATCAAAAGAATTTTACGCTATGATTATGATTTAATCACTAAAATTCATCAAGAACGCAATAGCATTATACAAACTAAAGCAGAATTAGAAAAAGAAAAAACTGCTACAGAAAAATTATATGATGAAGCTAAAACTAAAAAATTTGCTCTTGATGATAAAAAATCCGCTCTTGATAAAATGATAGATAGAATAAAATATGACAAAGAAACATCAGAAAAAGCATATAAAGAACTCATGAATGCATCTGAACAAATTGCTTTAATGATACAAAGACGAGGCTCTTCGGCATATGTCGGCACAGGGCAAATGATTTGGCCTTTAGGTGGCCCTATAACTTCTGAATATGGCTGGCGAACTCACCCTATTTATGGCAATGCTCGCTATCATAGCGGTATTGATATTGGTGGTGATTATGGCATGAATATCTATGCTGCTGACTCTGGTACTGTAACATATTCAGGCTGGATTAGCGGTTATGGCAATACTGTCATTATCGACCATGGAAATGGTGTTTCTACACTTTATGGTCATAATCAATCACTCACTGTAAGTGTCGGTCAAAATATCTCTCAAGGCGATGTCATAGCTCATTGTGGCTCTACAGGAAATTCCACAGGCCCTCATTGTCATTTTGAAGTTCGTGTCAATGGTGAACCTACTAATCCATATGACTATTTATAAATACTAAGTGGTGATATTTTATGAATAAAATTTTAAAAACTATAATTGCAGTATTACTCATAGCAATTATCTCCTCAATTTCTACCTTAGGTTTAATTTATTATGCTCTCGGTTTTAATGAGCAAGGATTTAGCAATCTAATGCGTTTTATTACAGCTTATCGCTTCATTGAAACAAAATATGTCAACGATACTGATGATGTAAAACTAATTGATGGTGCGATTGATGGCATGGTAAAATCCTTAAATGACCCTCATTCCAATTACCTATCACCTAAAATGTATAAAACCTTAATGGAACAAACAGAAGGCTCTTTTGCTGGTATCGGTGTTGTCATGGGTATGGATAATGAACAAAAAATTCATATAGTCGGCATCATGGAAAATTCTCCAGGGCAAAAAGCAGGTCTTCAAGAAGGTGATGAAATTTTAGCCGTTGATGGGGTACCAGTAACTCAAATGGCATTTGATGAAGTAGCTGCCCATGTTCGTGGACAAGCTGGTACCGATGTAGTTTTAACCATTATGCGCGATAATGCAAATCAAGATATAACAATTACACGCGACAATATAAAATTAAAAACTGTCGGTCATAAAATGTTAGATAACAATATCGGTTATATTCAAATAGTATCTTTCTCTGAAGACACTGCCAATGAATTTAATGAAGCTTACAATGATTTAAAAAATCAAGGTATGAAGGCACTTGTATTAGATTTGCGCAACAATCCTGGCGGACTTTTGACAACTTGTGTTGAAATTGCTAAAAAACTTGTACCTAAAGGAGAAATTGTTTCTATTGTTGATAAACAAGGAAATAAAGAAACATACTCTTCATCTTTAGAAGCTCCTGAATATCCTCTTGTTGTCTTAATCAATAAAAACAGTGCTAGTGCATCTGAAATACTTTCTGGCGCTATTCAAGATACAAAATCAGGTACAATAATCGGTAATACTTCTTATGGTAAAGGCTCTGTGCAAACAATCTTACCTATGTTTGAAGATGATGCTGTAAAATTAACTATTGCTAAGTACTATACACCAAGCGGACGTTCTATAGATGGCACAGGTATCACACCTGATATTGAAATAAATTTAGATGAAAATGCTACTTTAGATACACAATTAGACAAAGCATTGGAAGTTTTAAAAGCTCAATTAAATAATAATTAAATATTTTATTTAGGCTATCACTAAAAAATAAAAAATATTAGTGATAGTCTTTTATTTTTTTCTAAAATTATAAAAGGATTTTAAAAATTTTCAGAGAATATATTAAATATAGATTTTTAAGATTTTACACCCAGGAGGGATTTTAATATGACAGAATTTAATAGTACACAATTAAGAAACTTAGCATTAGTAGGACATGGCAAATCTGGTAAAACATCAATAGCAGAAAACTGCCTTTTCAAATGTGGTACTACTAATCGTGTAGGCAAAACAGATGATGGCACTTCCATACTTGATTATGAACCAGAAGAAGTAAAACGCAAAATGACTATTGATTCTAGTCTAGCTTCTTGTGAATGGCAAGGTTACAAAATTAATTTCATAGATACTCCAGGGTATCCTGATTTTACAGGAGAAGTAAAATCTGCTTTTACTGCTTGTGAATCAGCAATCGTAGTAGTTTCTGCTACATCTGGTATCGAAATTGAAACAGATAGAGCATGGAAATATGCTGAAGAATTATCTCTACCACGTGCTATTTTCATCAATAAAATGGACCGTGAACATGCTGATTTTTATAAAGTAGTAGAAGAATTACGTGCTCATTTTGGTAAAGGAATTGTTCCTATTCAAATTCCTATTGGTAGCGAAGCTAGTTTCCAAGGCGTAGCTGACCTTATCACTATGAATACAAAAGTCTTAATCAAAAATAAAGATTTGATTTATGAAATTCCTGAATATATGAAAGATGAAGTAGATACTGCTCGTCATATGCTCATGGAAACTTGCGCTGAATTCAATGATGAATTATTAGAAAAATATCTTGAAGGCGAAGAAATCACTGAAACAGAAGTAGCAGCTGCTCTCATTGAAGGTATCGTAAATGCTAAAATTTTCCCTGTACTTTGCGGTAGTGCTACTAAAGGTATTGGCTTTAGACAATTAATGAACAGTATCATTGAATATATGCCAACTCCTTATTTCCGTGCTTCTATGGGTATTAATCCAAAAAATAATGAACTCATTGAACGCCGTACAGAAGATGCTTTCTCCGGATATGTATTTAAAACAGTTGTTGACCAGTTCATCGGCAGAGTTAGTTACTTAAAAATCTTATCTGGCACTTTAATTGAAAACAGTTCTGTATATAATAGCGTTAGCGAAAAAACTGAACGTATTAGCAGTCTTTATAGTGCTTGTGGTAAAAACCAACAAGCTCAAAAAATTGCTCATGCTGGTGATATCGTAATCATCACCAAACTTCAAGCAACAAAAACAGGTGATACTTTATGTAATGAAGAAGAACCTATCAAATATGAACCTGTTACTCATCCTGCTTCTATGTTTACTATGGCAATCAAAGCAGATAAAAAAGCTGACGAAGATAAAATTGGTAATGCATTAACTCGTCTAGTAGATGAAGACCCTACTTTAACAATCTATAAAAATACAGAAACTGGCGATTTAACTATCAGTGGTGTAGGTGAATTACATCTTGATGTAGCTATTGAAAAACTCTTAAATAAATTTGGCGTTACAGCTAAACTTTATCAGCCTGCTATCGCTTATCGTGAAACTCTCCGTGGCACTAGCAAAGTTGAAGGAAAACATAAAAAACAAAGTGGTGGACATGGTCAATATGGCGATGTTTGGTTAGAATTTAGCCCTGGTGAATTAGGCAGTGGCGTTACTTTCACTGAAACTATTGTAGGTGGTGCTGTTCCTCGTCAATATATTCCTGCTGTAGAAAAAGGTGTTCGTGAAACACTTCAAACAGGTATTTTAGCTGGTTATCCAATGGTTGATATCAAAGTTAATCTCTTTGATGGTTCTTACCATACTGTTGACTCTTCAGAAATGGCTTTCAAAACAGCAGCAGCTCTTGCTATAAAAAAAGGTATTCCTGAAGCCAAACCTGTACTCTTAGAACCATATTATACTCTAAAAATCACAATTCCAGAATATTATATGGGTGATGTAATCAGTGGTATCAATACAAAACGTGGTCGCATCATCAATACTGAAAGCCCATCTCACGATGTCAGCATCATTGAAGCTCAAGTTCCTTTAGCTGAATTATATAAATATGCTACTGATTTACGTTCAGCAACTCAAGGTCGTGGCAGTTACACTATGGAATTTTCACATTATGAAGAAGTTCCTGCTAAAATCAGTGAACAAATAATTGCTGAAAATAATAAATAAAATCTCAAAATAATAAATGAAATGTGAGATAGCCTACATTTTTTGTAGGTCTATCTTGCATTTTTCAGAAAATATACAAAAAAATTAAATTTAAAAATTATACTTGACAATCAACCACAAAAGCTGCATAATATATTACATAAGATACAACTGTGGTATAGGGATTGGGCTTTTTCCCTTTTTTATTTTGCTATTTAAAGAAAACGTTTACCAAAATGGAGGTATAAAAATGTCTAATATTATCGAATTCTTAAAATCTCAAGAAGCTAAAGAAAAACTTATGAGCCTTTACAATCTTGATGAACAAGCTGTAGATACTCAAGTTAAACGTTATCAAAAATTAGCTGATGCTTTTGCTGAAGTTTATCCTGTTGATAATGCATCTTTCTTCAGTTCTTCTGGTCGTATTGAAATCATTGGTAACCATACAGACCATCAACTTGGTCGTATCGTAGCTGCAAGTATCGACATGGATACAATCGCAATTGTTACTCCTAATGCTGACGGCAAAATTCATGTAAAAAGCTTAGAATATGATGAATTCACTATTGATGTTAATGATTTAGCTGTTAAAGAAGATGACTCTCGTACTGTTAAATTAATCAAAGGTATTCTCGAACGTTTCGTTCAAAATGGCAGAAAAATTGGTGGCTTCACTACATTCATGACAACTACAGTATTAAGTGCTGCTGGTGTTAGCTCCTCTGCTTCTTTTGAAATGCTTATCTGCGCAATTTTAAATGACCTCTACAACAATAACGAAATCTCTACTTTAGAATGTGCTAAAGCTGGTCAATGGGCTGAAAATAATAAATGGGATAAAAAATCCGGACTTTTAGACCAATTAGCATGTGCTACTGGTGGTATGATTACTATTGACTTTGCTAACTATGAAAACCCTGAAGTTGTAAAATTAGATAGTAAAGTTATTCAAGATAAATATGACTTTTTCATCACTCCTACAGGCGAAGATCACTCCGCTCTTGATGGCGAATACACTGCTATCACTGTAGAAATGAAAGCTATCTCCCAATTCTTTGGTAAAGAATACTTAAAAGATGTTAGCATGGACGATATCATGGCAAATCTTCCAGCTCTTCGTGAAAAAGCTGGCGACCGTGCAGTTCTTCGTGCTATCCACTTCATTACAGAAACAGAACGTGTTCGCAAATTAGCTGCAGAAGTTAAAGAACATGATTACACTAACTTTGAAAAAGCTGTTACTGATTCTGGTCTTTCTTCTTGGAGATTTTTACAGAACTGTGCAACACCAGACCCTAAACATCAGGGTATTGCACTCTTCCTCGCTATGAACGAAATTTACTTCCAGAATCATAAAGGTGTATGCCGTGTTCATGGTGGCGGTTTTGCTGGTTCTATCCTTTCTGTTATTCCAAAAGAAGAATCTCCTGCATTTAGAGCATTCCTCAAAGATGTTCTTAAAAATGAATATTATGAAATTCATATGCGTGATGCAGGTAGCGTTAAAGTTTTCTAATTTAGCTCTCTCTAATTCTCTTAATATACAATCTCCAAATAGCAGGCAACATATTTTTGTGTTGCCTGCTATTTATTTTACGATTATATTGATATTTAATAGGCAAATCACAGCTTTTTTGATAAAATAAAATACAACTATTTCCTCAAATATATTTCTTATATTTAATAACTAAAAAAGGAGGGATAATTTATGCAAACAGAAAAAACTCCTATAATTTCTAAAGATAAAGATGAGTTAAAAGCTGCACTAGAAGCAATTTTATTTATATCCGGTGAAGCAGTATCTCATTTTCGCTTAGCAAATACTTTAAATATTACAAGCGACGAATTAGATGAACTCATCATGTCCTTACAAGAAGATTTACAAGCTAAACATCGTGGATTAGCATTAGTCAAAATTGCTGGTGGCTATCGATTATGCACAAAAATAAAAATAGCTCCTTATCTTGAAAAATTCACTCAAGTTGTTGATAAAAAGCTCTCTCAACCTATAATGGAAACATTATCTATCATTGCTTTTAAACAACCTGTTACTAAACAAGAAATCGAAGAAATTCGCGGTGTAAATACAGATAAAATCTTACGTCGTTTACTTGAAAGAGATTTAATTCAAGAAGTTGGTCGTAAAAAGGTCATCGGCAGACCTATATTATATGGTACTACTTCTACATTTTTACAATGTTTCGGCTTAAATGATATAAAAGATTTACCAGAATTGCCAAATATGAGTTATGAAGAACGAGAAAAACTCTATCAAGAAGCAAATTTATTTTCTAATGAAGATTTAAAAACTGATTAAAACAATTAAGGTATTTTATCATGGGACAAAAATTATTCACCAGTGGCGAATTTGCTAAATTTTGCAATACAACAAAAGATACATTATTTCACTATGATGATATTAATTTATTAAAACCTGCCAAAATAGCCCCTAATGGCTATAGATATTATTCAGCTAATCAAGCATTTTTATTTGATATGATTTCCTTATTAAAAGAAGTAGGTCTTAGCTTAGAAGAAATCAAAATATATATGGATAATCGCGACGCTAAAACTTTTTTATCCATGTTAAAAGAAAAGGATAAAAAAATCCATCAAGAAATAGAACGGTTAAAAAGATTGCGTAGCTTATTAAAAAATACAATGAATATCACACTTGATTCTTTCAATGTGGAAATTGATAAAATTACTTTCACTCATAAAGAAGAAGAGTATTTTATTGTAACTGAAGGGCCTAAAACCCCTGATGATAAAGCTGTTTTTTCAGCTATTTCTCAACATGTCAATTATTGTAATAAGCATAATTTTTATTATACTTTTTCCTTAGGTGAAATCATTTCTGCTGAACATATTCAAGACAAAACTTTCCAAACTACGTATTTTTGCACGAAAATAAATCGCAAAGTAAACAATAAACAATTATTGATAAAACCTGCTGGATTATATGCCATAAAATATATTCGTGGTTCTTATGATGATTTAATCAAAGCTTATGCTCAATTCGTAGAAGAACTACATAATATGAATTACAATGTCATAGGTGCTTTATATGAAGAAGATATGCTCAATTATCTTTCTGAAACGGATTTCAACTATTATTTAATGAGAATAGAAGCTCGTATTCTTTAACAAAAAAGCTATTAATAGATATTACTATTAATAGCTTTTACTTTCTTTTAACTATTTTCTGCCCTGTAGATAAGATGATACTTATTTTCTTTAAGCTCTACAATTTGTTCGACTTCATCTTGATGAATTTGCTGTTCATCAATCAATTCACCTTCACATAAGACACAAGTCCCACAACTACTGCTCAAATCTCGTGGTACAGGCATAATTTTAGCTTTTATATTCATTTGTTCGCATAATTTTTTAAAGCGAATAGCACCAAAATGTGCATAAAAAGTTACTATATATTTCATTGTATTTTATATTTAACTTTTACTTTGTAAAAGTCAAAGTATATTCTCCATTTTGTTCAGTAATATTGACATTATAGCCTTGCTTTTTACCATAATTGCTCACGTTTTCTTTAGCTGTAGGGCTATCTACTACCATTTGATATTTATTTTCTTTGCTCATCATTGCTTTGCTAAGCATAATCACAGGTTCTGGACAAGAAAGTCCTCTTGCATCTAAAATTTCCATAAATCTAAAACTCCCTCATTATTTTGATTTAATACTAAATGTGTTAAAATATGCTATGAATATCGTTACAATTAAACCGATAACTACTGCAATTTGACCATTTACTGTTGGACCATTGCCACTAGAAGCCAAACCAAAATTATGGGCAAAAGCAGCTCCGATAATTAACCCTAGAACAGTGATAGCACTATCAGAATTACCTTCACCTGCTAAGACTAATTGACGCAATGGACAACCGCCAAGTAATACACAGCCAAAACCAGCTAATAACATACCTAAGAAATTCCAAATTCCATCTGTATGAGCTATTGGTTGTTTATCAAAACTTAAATTAAAATATGATACATCTGTGATATTTGTAAGTATTAAATTGCAAATAAACGCACTCACTAAAATAGCAATAAAGCCTAATAATAATCTTGATTGACCAAATAAAATTATATCTCTTATGCCACCAACCATACATAAACGCGTACGTTGAGCCAACATACCTACAATAATACCTGCAACTAAACTAATAGCTAAAGCTGCATGTTTACCACCTGGAGCTGAAGCACTTTCCGTAAAATGAATAAATACTGGTGCTGTAAGTAAAAACACTAATAAAACTACAGCGATAATTGGTAAAATACTACCTTCTAATTTAGGCAATTTATATGTTCTTTTTAAACTATATCCTTTATTTAAGAAAAATACTCCTGCCATAATACCAGCGATAAATCCTACTAAGCCAAAAATAGCATTTAAATCTCCACCTGCTAAACGCAATATCATTCTAAAAGGACAACCTAAGAACATCAAACAGCCAATCATCACGAAAAATGCCAATATAAAACGTGTTAATGGAGAACTGCCACCTTTAGCATTAAATTCATTTTTAGCCACAGCAATTATAAAACTACCTAAAATCAAACCGATAATTTCTGGTCGAATATATTGAACTGTTGCTGTGGAATGTAAACCTAAACCGCCTGCTGTATCACGTAAAAAACAAGCAATACAAAAGCCCATATTCATAGGATTACCAAAATAAACTAAACAAGATGCTATAATACCTATAATTCCCCCTGAAAGTATAATCATCATACTTTCATTCTTTTGCATAATATATGCCTCCCTTTCTATGTATATGCACAATGCGTTTATCATAGCATCTAAACTTAAGCTATGTCTAATTTAATTTATTAATATTTTTCATCTATTTATCAAAAATCATAATAAATGAGGTTTTTATCATGCACAAAATTTATCTAGATAATGCTAGTACATCATTTCCCAAACCACCTTCAGTAGCTAAAGAAGTCTATAATTTTCTTGCTCATAATGCAGTGAATATCAATAGAGGTTCTTATAATAATGCTTATTCTGTTGAAGAAATAGTTTTTGAAACAAGAGAATTATTAAAAGATCTATTTCATGCTACAGATAGTAAAAATGTAGTCTTCACTAAAAATATAACAGAAAGTTTAAATATATTATTAAAAGGCTTTTTAAAACCAAATGATCATGTAATAATTTCTTCTATGGAACATAATGCTATTATGCGACCTTTGACTCAATTAACTAAACAAAATATCAGTTATACTCAAGTCCCTTGCCATATAGATGGAACATTTCCTTTAGCAAAATTATCTGATTGTCTACAAGAAAACACTAAGCTTATCATTGTAACTCATGCTAGTAATGTATGTGGAACAATCTTACCTATTGAACAAATTGGTGAATTTTGTGTCAAACATAATTTAAAATTCATGGTAGATTGCGCTCAAACTGCTGGTATTTTGCCCATTGATATGCAAAAAATGCATATTGATGCTCTAGCTTTCACAGGTCATAAAGGTTTATTAGGTCCACAAGGAATAGGTGGCTTTATTCTATCTGAAGATATGATTAAACAAATTGAACCTTTAATCAGCGGTGGCACAGGTAGTATCAGTCATACAGAAGAAATACCTCAATTTATGCCCGATAGATTTGAAGCTGGTACTTTAAATCTTCCTGGTATTATTGGACTACATGCGAGCTTACAATGGTTAAAAAAAATTACTATTGCCAAAATCCATGAACATGAAAATATGTTGACAAATTATTTTTTGCAACAGATACAACAATTAGACCCTGATGAAAAATATATTCGCCTTATTGGCAAAAAAGATACTCTTATGCGTACAGGCGTAGTTTCTATTCAAGTTTTAAATCATGAATTATCACAAATTGCCTATGATTTAGATGATAAATTTCAAATTATGACTAGAGTAGGTCTTCATTGCGCCCCACAAGCACATAAAACTTTAGGTACTTTTCCTACAGGCACAATCCGTTTTTCCTTTGGTTATTTCAATACATTAAAAGAGATAGATTTAACTATAGAAGCCTTAACTAAACTCATTTTAAATAAAGATATACAAAATATATAGGATATTAATTATGGAATTTAGACAATTAGAATCTTTTTGTGCTGTTGTTCGTTATCAAAGTTTTACTAAAGCTGCAGAAAAATTATATATTTCGCAACCTACAATCAGCACTCATATTCGTATGCTTGAACAAGAATTCAATTCTCGCTTAATCATTCGCACTACTAAAAATATTGAAATCACACCACATGGAAAAGAATTATTTGCATGTGCTCAAAAAATCTTCACATTAAAAAATGATTTAATTCAAAAATGGTCTGAAGAAAATAAAAAAATCATTCGTATCGGTGCTTCTACCATTCCTGCCGATTATATATTACCTGAAGTATTACCGTTATTTTGTCAAAAATATCCCGATATCCAATTGCATATTCATCAAAATGACAGTGGTAATATCTTACAATCTATTTTGAATGGCAAATTCACCATTGGTATGGTAGGTATGAAATCTTTTGAAAAAGAGCTTGATTTTGTTCCTTTTTTTCATGATGAAATCGTGATGATTACTCCTAAACAAGAAAAATTTTTACATTTTTCCCAAAAAGCATTTAATCAAGATGATTTAATCTCTTTATTGAAAAAAGAAACTATTATTTTGCGTGAACAAGGTAGTGGCAGTAAAAAACGTTTAGAAAGTTACTTTGAGCAAATCAATCTATCCGAAAAATCCTTAAATATCATAGCTAGATTAAATGACCAAGAATCCATCAAAAAATTAGTAGCTAGTGGACTTGGCATCTCGTTTATTTCTGCTAAAGCAATCACTGATGCAGATAATTTGCTCACTATAAAATTACCTGAAAATAACTTAACTCGCAGTTTATATTTTGCTTATCATAAAGACTATATCTTAAAAGAACATATCTTATCTTTTATAAAATTTGTACAAAAATTCTATGCAAAAAAATAAAATAAACGCTATAATACTATACAAGATTAAATATAGAGAGGGTTAGTATATTGAAAATAAAAATATTGACAAATATGGCAATGCTTGTAGCTTTGTCTTTGATTTTAGTAATGTTGATTAATTTCCCGATTTTGCCTGCTATTCCATTTATGAAATATGACCCTGCTGATATTCCTATTCTCATTGGCAGTTTTCTCTTTGGCCCTATGGGTGGTGTAATCCTGACAGCAATTGTTTCTATTTTACAAGGTTTATTCATCAGTGGTGATGGTGGTCCAATCGGTATCGTCATGCATTTTTTAGCTACAGGTACTTTTGCTTTTATTGCCGGATTTATTTATCAACGTACAAAAACAAAACGCTCTGCTGTTGTCGGTTTAATCTGCGGAGCTTTAAGTATGACTTGTGTTATGGTCATTTGTAATTTACTATTAACACCTATTTTCTTAGGTGCACCTATGGAAAAAGTTATTGAACTACTTTTACCTGCCATCATACCTTTTAATTTGATTAAAGCAAGTATAAATGCTTTAATAACTTATTTCATTTATAAACCTATATCAAATTTTGTACATCGCAATATTTAAAAGGAGCTTTAAATTTGACTGTAATTACTACTATTCGCAAAGTAACAATTGATTTAGAAAATAAAGCTAAACAAATTGCTAAAGATTTATCCATTTCTTATGTTACAAGAAATAATCTCGGCATTGATAAAATAAAACAACAAGAAAATGCAGATACTGTAATCATTGTAAAAAAAGATAAATTAGTCTTAGATTTACCTACAGGCGAAATGTTTTTTCACCCTAATATGGCTCAAGTTCGCATGAAACGTTTACGCTGTGGTGATATTGATAATATGCTTGAAGCTATGGGAGGACGAGAATTTTTACAAAATAAAACTGTTTTAGATTGCACTTTAGGTTTTGCCTCTGATGCAATTATCAGCTCATATGGTGTAGGCCCTAAAGGTAAAGTCATCGGCCTTGAAGTTAACCCTTTAATCGCTCTCATCGTCAAAGATGGACTAAAGACTTATCTACCTACTAATTACGATTTAAAATCTGCTATGGATAATATCACTGTTATCAATCAAGATTATTTAAGTTTTCTTAAAGAACAAGAAGATAATAGTTTTGATATCATCTATTTTGACCCTATGTTTCGCCATGCACTCACGGACAGTAAAAGTCTAAATCCACTTCGCCAATTAGCAGATATGAGAGCTGTTAGCCACGAAGCATTAAATGAAGCTAAACGCGTCGCTAAATATCGCATAGTCTTCAAAGAAAATAGTCGCAGTCTTGAATTTTCTCGCCTTGGTTTTACTAAAATCTGTGGTGGTAAATACGCTCCTATTCACTATGGAGTTATTGATTTAAACTAAAAATATAAAAGACCTAAGCTTATATGGATTTTCCCATATATCTTAGGTCTTTTTTCTATTCTTTAAACAGTTCTAATTGTTTTATCTCTTTAAAATGATATTGACGATATTTTCGTTCGGATAAAGCCCTGCTCAATCTTTTACTATCATAAATTCTAATATATTTCTGGGCAAAAATATTTGGCAATGCCACACCTACAGCTATTGCTAGAATTATCAAAGTAGCATTTACACCACTTTGAAACGCTTGTAAAAAATTACTTACATCTAAAGTATCAATATCAATTATATTAAATAACAAACGATACATCAAAATACCTGGCATCAACGGAATAACTGATGGTATCGTAAGCACATGGCTAGGCACATGAAACCAATGCACAGCCCTCAAAGCAATAATACTTACCACCATTGCTCCTAGCAATGTTCCAATCGGCAAACCAACACCTAAAAAATCCATAGACAAAGTACGTACACAGACAGAAATCACTCCACCTAGACCGACTACCCATAATAAACGTGGCGGAACATTAAACATGGTAGAAAAACCAGCAGCTGCTATAAAAGCTGATATTACATAAACAATATATGCTTGATGATTTACTGTCGATAAATGCGTAAAATCTTCTACACTGAATAATTTTATGGCAAAAATTATACCAAAAGTCATACTACCAACCATCAGCAGAGTATTCATCGCTCTTGTTATGCCAGCTGTAATATAACAATCGAGCATATCTTCTAAAGCATTGACCATAGGCACACCTGGAACGATAAAAATAGCACATGCCAACATAGTGTACCATGAAGTATCTGTAAACGGCAAAAAATGTGTAAAATATGCTATCACTGTAGCTGTAAATGAAGATACTACAATCGCCATATAAGGATTTATACCAATTTTTAAACATTGACTGCGCACAAAAAAGCCAATAAATGCTGCTATTGCAGTATATAATGATGCCATGATATCACAGCCAAACATTTTACCTACACCGCCACAAGCCAGCGCTGCTCCAAGATTAATAATAAAAGTCGCATATTTGCTTTTCTTGCTTTCTACTTTCTTCAATTCAGCTTCAAATTGCTCAATAGTATAATCTCTTTCGATTGCCTCCCATGTCATTTTACTAACTTCTAAAATCACATTCATATCAACATTATGCTGATAACATTTTTGCAATTTCGTCATATGATAATTGCCAACGCTCACACTGACCATCAAAGTAGTATACGTAACATGAATATGCAATTGGTCGCCAAAAATCCCTGCATAAGCAGCTGTTCGTTGCATAGTTCGCACAATCCTGCTCGTATCTGCTGAATTTTCCATCATCAAACGACCTACATGCAAAATCAAATGAACTTTTCTTGTCAGTTCTAAATAATTTTCATCTATATTATATGGTATGCTTTTAGAAATTGGTACGTTCTTCATCAGTATAAATGCCCTTCTTAATCATAAAATAAATATCCTATTCTATTATAATATCAATCTAAGATAATAGTACATACAAAATTATATTTATTTCAAATATCACTCAAATTAACATAAGACCTCAAGAAATTGCAAGGATTTTATTTAAATTCAGCGAATTATATACTAAACGATATTGTTTATTTTAAATTTAGAAAAGAGGGATTATATGCAAATCTACATTCAAGTAAAACAACTCGGCAAACGCAAAGATAGTATTGAAGCACAAAAATTTATTATCAAAGACTCCCTTTTTACTGTACATGATTTACTTTATGACATCGTAACTAAACAAGTAGATAAATTCAATCATCGTGCTATTGGCAATATAGATGATGAACCTACCTTATTAAATTATTTATCGTTAACTCAAATAGAAAATCAATCGCCTTCTGGAAAAATATCCTTTAATCTAGATTACCGCCAACAAAAACAAGACATTCAATCGGCTTTTGATAATGTTATTATGGCTTTTAATGATGGATTATTTCGTATATTTTTAAACGATAACGAACTATCTTCCCTAGAAGAAAAAATCAATTTACAAGAAAATGACAAATTAACTTTTATCCGCTTAACCATGTTATCAGGAAGAATTTGGTAAACTTTTTCGTAAAATTAGAAAGGATTTTTATTATGTGTTTAGATAGATGGTTCAATAATAATAAAGAATTTAAAAATAAAATAATAGCTGAACTTGCAAAGTTAAAAAATAAACTTTCTACAACGCAACAAAATATTTATGATATTTATTTAACTGAATTACAAGTAAAAACTAGATATAATTATTATTACGCTTCTTTTTCCTTAGAAGAAAGGCTCTCTAATCACCCTTTATATCTACATTGGCAAAAAATTTTACCTGAAGTATTAACAAAGCCTATATCTTCTTATTTTTCTGATGATGAAAAAATTGTATTGCAGACCATCTTAGGCAAAGACAAAGTAAATTTATTTTTCTTAGCCCTAGATAATTTAATGGATTACCCTTATCAAACTAACTGGTATAGACGCACACTACGTTCTCACCAATCACATCTATATTTAAGTCGCATGTTCGATGTATTAAATGAATTTTTAATCTATCGCAATACTCAATTAACACCTCTAGAAAAATTAAAACTATCTTGTAAACCTATCGATGAAAATAATTTACCACTACAAGATTATATTTATTTGCAAAGTTTTGGTATTTATGTTCTAGCCGCTGAAATCGATAACAATAATACACAAACAATAAAATTAATTGAAGATATCATCTTAGGTGATAATCAAGTTGCTTTTCTTTCTTATGGTTTAATCAATTCCATAGTAAAAAGTCATAATCAGCATCTGCATAAATTATTAGGTGATTTACTCTTAGCTGGACGATTGCAAGAAGGATTGCGCCAATCCATCACTGAAAATATGGATAATGGCACAGTAGAAGCTTTTTTAACCCTATTAAAAGTAATCGAAGAAAATAATTTAATTCGCTATGCATCTGTAAAAAGAGCTATAGCCACATGGACAAGTCTAATTGATATTGATAATGCTGATAAAATCACAAAAAAAGAAATCGCTTCTTTCTCTAAATTTTTAACGAACGAACAGCTTCGCCATCAATCACTCAATAGCCAAAATCCTGTGGAAATTTATTTAGCTCTATGGTCATATGCTTTTTATAATGTAGAAACAACTATACCATTTATCCTTGATTTATTTAAAAATGGTCAAAAACATCAAAAACTAGTCGCTGGTTATTTCTTAAATGTAATCAATGATAATCAAATAATTTTTAAATTGCGTTATGAATTAGTTACCCAATACAATTTAACAGAAGATAATCTCTCCTTAATAGCTATATTATTCCGTCTAAAATTAAAAGATACAGTTTATAAAAATTTCCTTGAGCATAATTTCAGCTCCACACATCTAACAGATTATTATTATAAATTAAAAGCTTTATCGCAAAATTTACCTAAAGAAAAAATTTTCTCGCCTTGCGTTTTTCCATGGCATACTGAAATTCTAAACTTAAGTGATGTTTTGATTGAAATGGCAGATATTAGTTATTATCTAGCTTCTGATGAATTATTAGATGATTTTTGCAGTGAAATTTCTCGACTTGATACTTTTTGGCGCGATAATTATTTGAAAAAATTATATACTACTCCTAAAACTCTAACTCAACGCCAATTAGTATTTTGCCTACTAGCTGATAGAAGTGAAGCCACACGCAAAGAAAGCTATAACATCATCAATAAACTCGCCATTTCTAAAGATGAATATGACCTTCTCATATCCATGCTCAAATATAAATACAGTGATTTACGTCAAAATATCATTCGACTCTTATTAAAACAGCCTGAAAAACAATTACTTAATACCTTAAAATTTTTATTGAGCGATAAAAAAGGCTCTATTCGCCTTGCTGGTTTAGATATATTATTGCAATTGCAAAAAAATCCTCATAATCAAACCCTATTTAATACTGCCAAATCATATCTTTGTACACTTACTAATCCTACAACTAATGAACAAATCTTAATTTCGCAAATAAATGATAGCTATGATAATGACCCTACTATTAAAGAATTATCTTACGATACTACATTAAAAACTCAACTTGCACTATCTGAAGTAAACAATTCTTTAAAAATAACAGATATTTATCCGCTTTCACTTCAAGAATTATTCCAAATAGTAGATGATTTATCTAATTTTTACGAAAAACATAAAATGCTTTCGTATAATCCTTTATATGGCAGTGAAATCCTTTTAGATAATGACTTTAGACGCATTTCTTGGGAAGAAAAATTTAATTTATATAAATATCCTTATCCTAATCTTTGGCAAGATTTTTATGCTCAATATATCAAAACACCCGCTAAACTTTATCAATTATATCTATTTATATCATTGAATTATTTCGATATAAATTCACCATTTAAAGATGTAATAACTAATACATTCAATGACAATTCAATTTGTTTAAAATCCAAATATATACAAACTAAATTAAATAATTATTCCCGTATAGAAAGTTTAACCACTATTATTGAAAATCTCTATGAATATTATGTTCCTCAAAAATACTGTTTTGAAGTTGCTAAATTCTGGGCTTTACGTCATTTAGAAAAATTTGATTTTAATAAAGTCATAGCTAAACAAAATAAAATGACTATTTCTTTCTTAACGCAATATCATTATGGTAGTAAATCTGTTGGTTGTACTTTCATTCTTATGCCACTTTTAAATAACTATAATGATGATATTAGTTTCAAAGAAAGCTTTATTTTACTGTATAATCTCTACACAAAATACAAATATGAAATTTATTTGCCTATATATAATTTCCTTCGTGCTAAGCAAATGAATTTAATCGCTGAAGATGAACTTTATATCGATATTTTCCAACGCTCATCAGAACAATTATCTTCAAAACTCAATCAATTATCTTCTTTATTTGAAGAAAATTTTTCGACTTTAGCTTTTAGTGATTTTTCTGCTGAAAGACCAACAATAAAACAAGATTTACTACTTTATAGCCAAAATTTTGCCGATATCATCATATCTCAAATTTTATCCATTGAATTAAAACGTGGTGATTTGCCTACTAAATACACTAAATTAATAAATAATATCAAACAAATAAAAGGCATTCATTATTTTGTTGATATTTTAACAGCATTAGGCAAAAGTAAATTAAAAAATATCTCTTATCTTTGGTCTGAAATAACTAATAAAGATAGCATCTTTTCTTATCTATTAAGTATTTGCAAACCTAAAAAAGATGAAACAGCTAAAGATTTAAAAGCGTATCTAAAAGATAAATCTATCTCTAATATTCGTTTAATCGAAGCTTGTATGTTCTCACCTTCATGGATACCATTAGTGGATAAAATTTTGAAATGGAAAGGATTTGTCAGCGGTTGCTATTATTTCTTAGCACATATGCGTTATGCTGATAAAAAATTAGCTGCTACATTTGCTAAATACACGCCGATTTCCATTGAAGATTTACGTGATGGAGCTTTTGATTTGGATTGGTTTAAATCATGCTATAAACAATTAGGTAAAGAACGTTTTGCTATTTTATATGATGCTGCTAAATATATCTCTGAAGGAAATGCTCATACACGTGCTAGAAAATACGCTGACGCTACTAACGGTTTATTCTCCGCTGATGAAGTCAAAGCACAAATAATTGCAAAACGCAACAAAGATTTATTGATGGCTTACGGATTAATACCACTTTCTAAGAGCGGTAAAATCACTAAGACTGCACAAAAAGAAATGCTCAAGCGTTATATATTCATTCAGCAATTTCACAAAGAAAGTAAAAAATTTGGCTCACAAAGACAATCTAGTGAAAACTTAGCTTGTAAAATTGCTCTAAATAATTTAGCAAGAAATGCTCATTTTTCTAATACTTTCCGCTTTATTTTAAATATGGAAACACAATTAATCAAAAATCAACAACAATATTTTGAGCCTAAAGAGCTAGAAAATGTTTCTATTTATTTACAAGTAGATGAATATGGTAAAACTTCTATTATTTGTCAAAAACAAAATAAACAATTAAAATCTGTACCTAGTAAAATCAAAAAAGAACCATATTATCTTGCTTTAAAACAAGCCAAAAATGAATTTATTGACCAATATCGCCGTTCAAAAATTATGTTTGAACAAGCTATGGAAAATTCCACTTTATTTTTGGCAGATGAAATCACTTTGCTCAATCAAAATCCTATATTAAAACCATTGCTTCAAAATCTAGTATTTATTCATGATAATGATATAGGCTATTTCCAAAATAATAGCTTAATCTCACCTACAAAAAATATCATCAAATTAAATGCTGATGATAAAATTCGTATCGCTCACCCTATAGATTTATATAAAAGCAATCTATGGCATATATATCAGCAAGATTTATTTACACGTCAAATTAAACAGCCATTCAAACAAATTTTCCGTGAATTATATTTAAAAATAGATGATGAGTTAAATTCTGCTCAATCTCATCGTTATGATGGTTATCAAATCCAACCACAAAAAACGCAAGCTGTTTTAAAAACTCGCAATTGGATTGCTAGCTATTATGAAGGTCTACAAAAAGTATATTATCAAGAAAATATTATTGCTACTATTTACGCTGCTGTTGATTGGTTTACTCCTGCCGATATTGAAGCTCCTATACTTGAATATGTATCATTTTATGATCGCAAAACTTTCAAAGATATTTTAATTAAATATATTCCTGATATTGTTTTCTCTGAAGTTATGCGTGATGTAGATTTAGCTATCAGCATTGCTCATGTAGGTGGCGTAGACCCTGAAACAAGCCATTCTACAATACAGATGCGCAAAGCTATCTTAGAATTTACTTTACCACTCTTTAAATTGAATAATGTTTCCTTAAATGATAATTTTGCTATCATCAAAGGAAATTTAGCAGATTATTCCATTCATTTAGGTAGCGGTCTTGTTCATCAAATGGCAGGAGCTGAAATCGCTATTTCTGTTGTTCCTTCCCAACATCGTGGTCGCTTATTTTTACCTTTTGTTGATGAGGACCCTAAAACAACCGAAATCATCACCAAAGTATTGCTCTTTGCCAAAGACAATGATATCAAAGACCCATTTATTTTAAATCAAATAAAATTAGTTAAATAAAACGAAAAAACTGTACTAAACAATTTATGATTTTAGTACAGTTTTTTCTATTTTATCTATGCTCTTTTTGATTTAGTTCTCACCAAAAACATCAATTTATCTTCTTTTAACTTATTAATATAATTGCGGAAAAAGATATTAGGAATTGCCACACCAACAGCTATCGCCAATAATATCAAAGTTGTATTAACACCATTATTTAAAACATGATGATAATTCATATTATCCACATTTTCTAAATTAATAATACTAAATAGTAAACGATACATAAAAACACCTGGAATTAAAGGGATTACAGACGGAATAGTCAATACATGACTAGGTGCATGTACTATATGTACAGCTTTCAAAGATAATAAACTGACTATGACAGCACCTGCAAGCGAAGCCGTTGCTTGTGAACAATCATATTCTAACATTAAAAAGTTGCGTACTCCCACTGAAATTATCGCTCCACAGGCAACTACAATTAACAATCTAGGTGGCATATTAAAAATAGTTGCAAAACCTATAGCAGCTACTGAGGCTGCAACAGCACAAACTACAAATGAATTAGAAGAAATACTTAAGCTTGTAAAATCTTGAACTACACATAATTTTATGGCAAAAGCTATGCCAAAAGTCATACTTCCTATCATCAATAAAGTATTCATCGCCCTTGTCATTCCTGCTGTAATATAATTATCTACAAAATCATCTATCGCATTAATCAAAGGAATTCCCGGCACGATAAATAAACTACAAGCAATGAGTGGATGCCATGGCGTATTAGTTGGCATAAAATGTATAAAGTATGCACAAATAGTGGCTACAAAAGCAGAAATAGCTATTGATGCATATGGATTAAATTTTAATAAATTGCATTTCATTCTCGTCCAATAACCTATCATTGCACAAATAGAAGTGTAGATAAATGCAAAAAAATCACCACCAAATAATAAGCTAAAGCCACCACAAGCCAGCCCTGCACTAATCATCACTAAAGGCTTTTTATAATATCTTTTACGCAAACAAATAAATCTCAACTCTTTTTCAAATTCATTTAAAGAATAATCTTGCTCAATAGCTCGCCATGATAATTTACTAACTCCAGAAATTGCTGTCATATCTACTCCATGTCTATAACATTTTTGGAAATTAGTAATAGATTTGTCCCCTGTATTAATATTAACCATTATTGTTGTAAAAGTAATATGAATTTGCAATCTTCGCTCTGGTATTTTCATAAATACGCCTACGCGTTTCATATTGCGTACAATACGATTTGCATCAGCTCCACTTTCCATTAAGACTTTGCCCACACGCAAAATCAATTGTATTTTTCGTTCAATCTCCTTATCTTCTTTCAAATTTTTTAAATTATTATGTTCTAAATAATTATTCATTTTCCCTAACCTCTATAACTCTATTATTCAATTTTCTATTACTAAATAGCATAAATATGATGATTTTATAATTATATCTCCTTCATAATCTACTATATTTATATTATTATGCAAAGTAATATTAAATTCAAATACAGCTTTGTTATTCAATCTATAACTAAAATACATTAATAAAATTGAACAAAGAGCTATTGACTATGGTGTTATACCATAGTTTATACTTGAAATAAGAAGTAATATATTTCTATTTTAAGAAAGGATTTGTTATTATGGTTACGAAAAAATATTGCTGGTTAATGTTATTGCTAGCAATTATTTTGGAAATAACAGGTACAGCTTTAATGAAATTTTTTGCCATAAAAGGTGGTATGGAAGGTTATATCTTAATGCTTTTATTTATATTTTGTTCCTATTTTGCATTAAGTAAAGCCATTGTAAAAATTCCCATCAGTACTGCTTATGCTATTTGGGAAGGTATAGGATTAATCGGCACAGCTACTGTGGCTTATTTTATTTTTAATGAAGATTTATCTTTATTAAAAGTTTTAGCTTTTATGGTAATCTTAAGTGGTTTAATCATGATAAAAAAAGGAACTTATACTGTTTCAAATAAATAATGGAGTTGAATATTATGTCAGATGGTACGATTGGTACTTTATTGATTATTGGTTCTGTATTTTTCGATGTATTGGCTAATATTTGTCTAAAAAAATCTCAAGGATTTAAATATAAATTATATGGATTTTTGGCAATCAGTTTAGTTGGATTTGCCTTTTTATGTTTAGCTTACGCTATTAGCATCATGGATTTAAGCATTGCTTATGCCTTATTTGGTGCTTGTGGTTTACTTTTAACTACAATTATTGATAAATTATTTTTCGGTCTACGCATCAAGCCTTTGGGAATTATTGGCTTAATGACGATGATTACTGGTATTGTTTTAATAAAAATGATTTAAATAAATAAAACCACTATTTAGTATGAAATTATATCTTTAAAATTATACTATAATAGTGGTTTTATTTATTCACGTCATTGAACAATTTTATCAAAATCTTTTCGTGGTCTAACTACAAGTTTTTCATCAGCATAACCCAATAATGCAATATAAGCTATTATTTCACCCTTTTTATTTAACCAATGTTTTAATTCTGGATATACAAAGAAAATATCTCCTATCCATAAACTTCCTAATCCTAAATTGTTAGCAGTTAATAACATATTTTCAATACTTGCACATATTGCTTGAATATCACAAATTTCAGCAATATGTTCCTCAAAACTCAAGAATTTTCTATATTCTTTAGATAATGTATTTATTACAAAAATAAGTACTGTAGCTTCTTGCATAATTTTAAAACTATTTTGAGCACTATTGATATAGTTAACATAATTAGGTAATAATGATTGCATTAATTCCCTAGTTATTCCTTAATTTAAAATCTGCATACATTCTTGTTTTGATTTATCCATAACCACTATAAAATACCATGGTTGTCTATTTTTAGCAGAAGGAGCTTATCGTCCAGCTTCTAAAATTTTTTAATTAAATCCTTTTGTTACTTATTCTGCTTAAACTTATGTATACTTCTCCTATTTTCAATATCAATTATCATAGATAGTCACCTTCTTATTATATAAAAATAACCACTATCTAATAAAAAAATTGGGCTAGATAGTGGTTATTTTTATTTTTCTTGTAAAGAATCCCATAATAATAAAATATTATTACCTACTTCTGCATAAAAACGAATACTTTTTGTTTGTTTTCTTTCTTCCCAAGCTACATGGTTTTTTGATTTTTCCTGTGCATATTTTTCTTTAAAAACTTTTAACATTTTATCATTAAACTGTACATCAATCATCATATTATATCTTTGAAAATTTTTATCTACTAAAATATAATGATTATCTAATACTTTTAAATTATATTTTTTCTCAATTAAATCTATATAACCTTTTGGTAATTTATAATCCATATCTTAAAAATCCTTTCTTCATTTATAAATAAAGGCGTAATCCCTAAGGATACGCCTTTATTATTCATTTTAAATCAAATGGAGATAAGTTTCTTAAACTGTTTTCATTAATATCAGCATTAGCAAATTTATCTATCAACTGTTGCACTGCTAGTGTTGCAGATAATTTTCCATTAATTACATCTTCTTCAATTTCTCCTTTACTTTTTATAATCTCTGGACAACGATAAAATAAATTATGCAAATGTTCTTCTATCATAGTATACACCCAAGAAATCGTTTGTTGTTTTCGACGTTCCTTCAAAACACCATTAGCAAAACCTTGTTTCATAAAAACTTTCACAACATTTTGCCAAAAATCCATAATTCCTTCACCTGTATATGCTGAACAAGTATAAGCATGTGTAGTCCAGTGCTCTGTTGCTTGTCGCAAAAATTGCAAAATACGTTCATATTCTGCACGAGTCACCAATGCTCTTTGCTTATTATCTCCATCAGCTTTATTTACTAAAATAGCGTCAGCTAATTCCATAACACCTTTTTTCATGCCCTGTAATTCATCACCAGCACCTGTTAATACAACTAAAAGGAAAAAATCTACCATAGAACGTACTGTCGTTTCACTTTGTCCTACGCCTACCGTTTCCACTAAGATTGTATCATAACCAGCAGCTTCACATAAAAGTAATGTTTCTCTACTTTTACGTGTTAATCCTCCCAAAGTACCTCCAGATGGTGATGGTCGAATAAAAGCATTTGGCTCTCTTGATAACTGCTCCATTCTAGTTTTATCCCCTAAGATACTACCACGTGTAACTGTACTAGATGGGTCTACTGCCAATACTGCTACTTTATGCCCTTGTTGACATAATTTAGTTCCTAAAGCTTCAATTAAAGTAGATTTACCTGCACCTGGTACACCTGTAATTCCAATTCGCATAGATTTTCCAGTATATGGTAAAATTTTTTGAATTACTTCTTGTGCCATAGCAAAATGTACACTTGCATTACTTTCAATTAAAGTAATAGCTCTTGATAAAATCATACGATTTCCAGCTAAAATACCTTTAACATAATCATCTACTGTTAATTTTACTTGTTTAACTATTTTGGGTTTATTTACATGATGTTCAGTTTTATTTTGCTCACTCATACCATCATGTCCACCTTCTACACCTCGCATAACTCTACAGGCAAATTTATCATCATTATTATCAGGTCTCCATGAAGGCTTATACGTATCAGTCATAACATTAGTCCTCCAGACGTTTGTTAAGAAGCTCCAATACTTTTTTTGCACAAACAGGAATTATCGTACCTGGTCCAAAAATGGCAGCAGCACCATGTTCATATAAGAAATCATAATCTTGAGCAGGTATTACCCCACCAATTACTACCATAATATCTTCACGACCACGTTTTTTCAATTCTTCAATGAGTTGTGGCATTAAAGTTTTATGACCAGCTGCCAAGGAACTCATACCTACAATATGCACATCATTATCAACAGCATCTTGAGCAGCTTCTTCTGGTGTTTGGAATAATGGACCAATATCAACATCATAACCCATATCAGCAAAAGCAGTAGCAATTACTTTTGCTCCACGATCATGACCATCTTGTCCCATTTTAGCAATATAGATACGAGGACGACGACCATATTCCACTTCAAACTTATCTGTCATATCACGAACTTCTTTAATAACATCATCATCACTAAATTCACTACTATATACACCAGATATAGAACGAATAATTGCTTTATGTCTACCACAAACTTTTTCTACTGCATCAGAAATTTCACCTTTAGATGCACGTGCTCTTGCTGCTTCTACAGCTAATTCTAATAAATTACCTTCACCTGTTTCCATAGAACGAGTGATAGCTTCAAGACAAGAACGAACTTTGTCATTATCACGATTTGCACGTAATTTTTTAAGTCTCTCAATCTGAGCTAAACGAACTGCTGTATTATCAACTTCTAAAATATCAAGTGGATCTTCTTTATCTAAGCGAAGATAATTTACGCCAACAATTTTTTCACTACCAGAATCAATATGAGCTTGACGACGTGCTGCTGCTTCTTCTATACGCATTTTAGGCAGACCTGTATCAATTGCTTTAGACATACCACCGAGAGCTTCAATTTCTTGAATATGTGCCCAAGCTTTTTTTATGAGTTGATTTGTTAAAAATTCTACATAATACGAACCACCCCATGGGTCAATTACCTTACATACTTTAGTTTCATCTTGAATATATAATTGCGTATTACGAGCAATACGAGCTGAAAAGTCTGTAGGAAGAGCTATAGCTTCATCTAGTGCATTTGTGTGTAAAGATTGTGTATGACCAAGAGCTGCTGCCATAGCTTCAATACAAGTTCGAGTAATATTATTAAATGGATCTTGTTCTGTAAGACTCCAACCAGAAGTCTGAGAATGTGTACGTAAAGCCATAGATTTTGTCTTTTTAGGATGAAAAGAATTGACAATTTTAGCCCAAAGCATACGACCAGCACGCATTTTAGCAATTTCCATGAAATAATTTTTCCCCATAGCCCAAAAGAAAGATAATCGTGGTGCAAATTGGTCAATGGTTAATCCATGTTCTGTACCTGTACGCAAATATTCAAGACCATCAGCTAATGTATAACCTAATTCAATATCTGCTGTTGCACCTGCTTCTTGCATATGATAACCAGAAATAGATATACTATTAAATTTAGGCATATATTTAGAAGTATACTCAAAAATATCACCAATAATTCTCATTGAAGCTGCTGGTGGATAAATATAAGTATTACGTACCATGAACTCTTTTAAAATATCATTTTGAATAGTACCTGCCATAACAGCTTTATCTACACCTTGTTCTTCACCAGCCAAAATATAAAAAGCCATGATAGGAAGTACTGCACCATTCATAGTCATGGATACTGACATCTGATCAAGTGGAATGCCTTTAAATAATATTTCCATATCTAAAATAGAGTCAACTGCTACTCCTGCTTTACCAACATCTCCTACTACACGAGGATGGTCTGAATCATAGCCTCTATGTGTTGCTAAGTCAAAAGCAATAGATAAACCTTTTTGCCCAGCTGCAAGATTTCTACGATAAAAAGCATTTGATTCTTCTGCTGTAGAAAAACCTGCATATTGTCGTACTGTCCATGGTCTTGTTACATACATAGTTGCATATGGACCACGCAAAAATGGTGGAATACCTGCTACAAAATCTAAATGATTACAATCTTTATAAACATTTTCATCATAAAGTGGTGCTACATCTATTTGCTCCATAGTGCGATAAAAATTTTCCTCAAAAGATTTTCCAGTTTCTGCTTTTAAACTTTCTTTCCATTTAGCAAAAGCGACCTCACTCTGTATTGCTTGCTGAAAAGGAATTTGTGTAAAATCTGGTATTTTAGACATTATTCAATCATCCCCTTTTCTTTTTGCATACGAAGTAAAGTTTCATAGCAATTAGAACGAACACTTATATAATCGTCCATACCCGCTTCATCGCATGCTTTTTTTAATTCTGGTGTTGGTGCACCTGCTAAAAAAACTTTCATACTAGGTTTTACAGCCTTAATACCAGAAGTAACAGCTGGCGCGAGTTCTGGATAAGTTGAATCTGTAGAACAAACAATAGCTACATCAGCATTTGAATCAATAGCTGCTTGTACAGCTTCTTCTACTGTTGGAAAACCATTATTAGTAAGTACATTAAATGCTGCTACTTGCATAAATGAAGTAACAAAATCTGCACGTGCTTTATGCTGTGGAATAGGTCCCATATTAGCAAGGAAAATATTTACATTTTCCCCTGTTTTTTCTAGATACTTTTCTGTGCGATGACGAAGTTGTTCATATCTTTCAGTCCAGCGATGTGGCAAAATAGCTTCTATAACTTCACCTGTCGCCTCTCCTGTAAGTGCTGTAGATATTTCACCTAAAGTGGCACCCGCTTTAATAGTCTGTTTAACTGTATTTATTAATGAACCATGTTCACTAAAATCACGTTTACCAATTTCCGATAATAATAATTTAACATAATCATTGTCACGTACTTTTACATTAACTTTAATTGCCATTTTTCTATCTGCTATAATTTTATCAAAATTAATTTCTGGTACTTCCAATAATTTTTCAGTCATATTTGGATACATATTATTACCAACAGCACGATCTTTTCTTGTTGCTAAATTTTTAAAACGAGCTTGTAATACTTCATTAATAGCTATCTGCACAGTATTATTTTCTAAAGCTTTTATTAAACCACCATGAGCTTCAATTTCTTGAAATTTTGCCCAAGCCTTTTGAGTAAACTCTTCTGTCAATGGTTCAAGATACCAACTACCACCAGCAGGGTCTATTGGTTGAATAAAATTAAATTCATGTTGCTCCATAATTTGAATATTTCGTGCAATACGACGAGAAAATTCATCACTAGGACGTATACAATGGTCAAATGGTTTTACAAACATACCATCCATACCACCAACAACAGCAGAAAATGATTGTGTAGCTGCACGAAGTAAATTTACATAAGGATCATATACTGTTTGACAAAAAGACGATGTACTTACATATATATTAATTTTTTGAGCTATATCATCTCCACCACAATTTTTAACAATTTGAGCCCAAATCATTTTCACACTGCGTAATTTAGCAATTTCCATAAAAAAATTTGCACCTATACTAAAATGAAAACGTAAATGACGACAAAAAGTATTCACATCAATGCCACGTCGTTCCATAGATTTCATATATGTTACAGCTTCATTCATGGCATATGCTACTTCTTGGATATCATTTGCACCACCATTGTGATAAACATCTGTATTTACTACTACAGTCTTTAATTCTGGTGCAAATTTTTCTGCCCAACAAATACTATGAGCCATTTCATCATAATATTCATCAAGAGGTCGTGTAAGCTTTCCATCTAAAGCTAATTCTCCAATAGGATCTGCTGTAATAGCACCATGAAGTTTTTTTAGTGATAATTTTTTCTGTTCACACACCACTGCAACAGCAGAAAGTAATGCTATATTAGAAGCACCTGCATAAATATCAATTTCAAATTTTTCTAAATCAACATCATCTAATAATTTATTTACATCTGATAAAGTCGATAAAGAAACACCAATATCTGCGATTTCTTCTTTATTAGCTGTATCTACATCATAACCTTTACGTGTTGCTGTATCCAAAACTACACTTGCAGCTGTTGAACCTTTTAATAATTCATATTTTACCATTTCATTGGCTTCACTAGGAGTTTTAGCATCACACTCTTGAGCTATTGTCCATGGTTTATGTATATAACCACTAGCATTAGCTCCACGTAAATTACTTTCCATTCCTGGATAAGTCTTATTATGAGTTAACCCTTCTAAATCTTCCATACGATAAATAGGGTTTAATGTAATACCTTCATAAGTTTTAGTAAACATACTTTTTTCAAAAGGTTTTCCCTTTAATAATGCCACTACAGCTTCTTTCCATTCTTCATATGAAGGAATTTCAAACTCATCAAAAGTAACAGCAGGAATATCTTGTTCTTGTTGTTCTTCTTGTCGAATTTCTTCGCCAAGTGTTTTATCTTGTTCCATATATAATAATTTCCCTTCTCTACTTCTGCATTTTCATTTAAGGGGATAATTTAATACTATTATTGAATAGTTAATAAATACTCTTATATATCTAATAAATGGTTCGAGTTCCTCCTACCTAGATATTAAATATAAAATTTATAAAAAAGCCATCACTAAATTTAGTGATGGCTGGATTGGTAATATATATTCCCCAAATATTATTTACCATTTTTATTAAATTATTCAAGTATTTATGCTAATCATAATAATGATTAAATTTTTCAGTAAATTAAACATAATTTACAACAAATTAATATGATACATCGATGGCACTTGCTTAAGATAATCATGAGCCATCTTCATGGATTATCTCTATAAACAGAAAAACCGCTTTTCATAAACAATATATGAAAAACGGTAGAAAATTATAATTAGAATTTACATGTATAAAAAACATATACATTCTACTACATCTCTCCCCGTCTCTCGCAGGTCAAACGACGATGCTTCTTATAGGCAGTTCTTCTGACTCAGTATCATTGCTCACTTCGCCTTCCCAGTTTCCCAGTGACATTCATGAAGTTTGCTCCTCTTTACAGCGGCGGGACCGTGCCGGATTTTAACCGTCTTCCCTATTAAGCATAAATATGCACCTATAAGGTTTCATTATCAACTTGTCGCCTTTATTATACTTTTTATTTTATATATTTGTCAACGATAAATTAAAATACTTTTAAGATAATTATTTTATATAGAGTATTGACACAAATTCTATATAGTGATATTCTAAAAAAGAACTGAATATAGTTCAATGAATCAGGTGTCCATTTGGACTTAATAGGGAATTCAGTACGTAATTTATTATTAAGCTGAAACGGTCCCGCCACTGTATGAGGGAACTTATCCAAATTTATGTCACTGGGAAACTGGGAAGGCTTGGATATAGTAATGAACTCGAGTCAGGAGAACTGCCTGATTAACAATCACCGTGTGCAATTAATTTATTTTAATTGCCATACCTGCGAGCGATGGGGAGGAGATTAGACAGTAAATTTTAGAATTTACTCAATGTGTCTATTCACCTCTTTTCAAAGCGAAAAGGGGTTTTTTATTTATCGGTTTTACTTTATGTCTTCAGCAAACATAAAGTAATCATTGCTCAAAATTCCAAACTAATCATTATATTGTTGTATTATTATGCTTATAGCATGCTTAAGTATTATCCTAAGCATGCTATTTTTTTCTTATAATTTAATTTTAAAGATAGCTTTTTTTATAGTTTGACTTTGTTGACAGATAATAGCAGTACGATGAGCATCTTCTGGATAACAAATTAGAAAATCACCTTTGTTAATTAAGTTAACATTAGCTTTTTCTTCACCTATTAATTCCACAAAATCGCGATTTTCGTCAAATGATTTTATTTGCATATCATCGCAAAAGCTCACATCAATACTTTCTTTGCCTTCAATAATCATATGCACATCAATATATTTTTTATGTGCTTCCCAAAAGCGCTCTTCACGTTTTACTGTAGCATAGTTTTCGATATTAACAAAAAACTCATCGCCATTTATTTTATAACTACCTTTTTCATATGCAGTTAAATCATGTTCTTTTGCATAAGTAAAACAAGCTTTAATTTTTTCTGTCAAAAAATCATACTTATCTGCGTATTTAAGATTGCCAAAAATCATGTTTATAACCTCTTTTCTTAGTTTATTAAAATAATTATATCATGATATTGAAAAAATATTCTTCTCCATTTATCATTAAAGCTAAATATTAATATTATAAGTGAGATGATTTTATGGTACACATACCAAAATTAAATACATTACAAACTGAAAATAAAATTCCCTTTAAAGTAGAAGCACCTTTTGAACCTACAGGCGACCAACCTCAAGCGATTGAAGCTTTAGCTCAAGGCATTCAAAATGGTCAAACATCACAAGTTTTATTAGGTGCTACAGGTACAGGAAAGACTTTTACTATCGCTAAATTAATTGAAAAAATCCAAAAACCTACACTTGTTATCGCTCATAATAAAACGCTAGCTGCACAATTAGCTAGTGAGTTTAAAGAATTTTTTCCGCATAACGCTGTAGAATATTTTGTCAGCTACTATGATTATTACCAACCAGAAGCCTATATTGCCCAAACAGATACTTATATCGAAAAAGATTCTTCCATCAATGATGAAATTGATAAGCTTCGCCATTCTGCAACTTGTTCTTTATTCGAACGTCGTGATGTCATCATTGTTGCTAGCGTATCTTGTATCTATGGTTTAGGTTCACCAGAAGATTATTATGATTTAGTCTTATCTGTACGTGAAGGTCAAGAATATCCTCGTGATGATATTTTGCGAAAATTAGTTTCTATCCAATATGAACGCAATGATATAAATTTTGACCGTGGTAAATTTCGCGTTCGTGGTGATGTCATTGAAATTTTTCCTGCTGGCTATAGTGATAGAGCTATCCGCATTGAACTTTTTGGTGATGAGGTTGACCGCATTTTAGAAGTAGATACATTGACTGGCGAAGTCTATGGTCAACGCAAACACATTTTAATTTATCCTGCTTCTCACTATGTAACTTCTAAAGAACATATGAAAGAAGCTATCGACTCCATACAAGAAGAACTTCAACAGCAATTAAAAATCCTTGAAGATGATAATAAACTCTTAGAAGCTCAACGTTTGAAACAACGCACAAATTATGATTTAGAAACTATGGAAGAGATGGGATATTGCTCTGGCATCGAAAATTATTCACGCCATTTAACAGGCAGAAAAGCTGGCGAAGCTCCGTATACACTTCTTGATTATTTCCCTGATGATTTTTTAATCGTCATTGATGAATCTCATGTTACTATACCACAGATAAAAGCTATGTATGCAGGCGACCGCTCACGCAAAGAATCACTTGTAGATAACGGTTTTCGTTTGCCTTCTGCCTTTGATAATCGTCCTTTGCGCTTTGAAGAATTTCTCGATCATATCAATCAGATAATCTATGTTTCTGCTACACCAGCACCATTTGAATTAGCACAAGCAAATCAAGTAGTAGAACAGATAATCCGTCCAACTGGTCTATTAGACCCTGAAATAGAAATTCGCCCACTTGAAGGGCAAATGGACGATTTACTTGGAGAAATCAAAATTCGCACTAAGAAAAATGAACGTGTGCTCATCACTACTTTGACTAAAAAAATGGCTGAAAATCTCACTGATTATTTAAAAGAAATGGGTATCAAAGTCCGTTATCTTCATTCTGATATTGCCACTATTGAAAGAGCGGAAATCATTCGCGATTTACGTCTAGGAAAATTTGATGTACTCGTAGGGATTAACTTATTACGTGAAGGCTTGGATATGCCAGAAGTCTCTTTAGTAGCTATCTTAGACGCTGATAAAGAAGGCTTCTTGCGTTCAGAGACATCTCTCATTCAGACAATTGGTCGTGCTGCTAGAAATGCTCATGGTAAAGTAATCATGTACGCCGACCGCATCACCGATTCTATGCAAAAAGCCATTGATGAAACTATGCGTCGTCGAGAAGTCCAAGATAAATACAATCAAGATCATCATATAACACCGAAAACAATTCAAAAGAAAATAAAAAATCTCATTGAAACTACTATGGTTGCAGAAGAAAAAGCAAGTTATGATGCTGAAAAACCAAAGAAAAAATTGAAAATGACTGTTAAAGAAAAGAAAAAATTAATTCTTTCTTTAACTAAAGAAATGCAAGAAGCTTCTCGCAACTTAGAGTTTGAACGAGCTGCTCAAATTCGCGATATCATCTTTGAATTAAACGAAAAAAAATAATTTATTTATAAAAAAGCACTATAGCATGAAAACTATAGTGCTTTTACTTATTCATCATAAAGATGACAACGTACATATCTATTATTTATCATTTTCATTTCAGGTAATTTCTGTCTGCAAAATTCTTTAGCTTTTGGGCAACGTGTATTGAACGGACAACCTTTTGGCGGATTTAATGGACCTGGCAATTCACCTTGCAAGATAATTCGCTGTTTATGTTTTTCTTTTTGTGGGTCTGGCAATGGAATTGAAGATAACAATGCTTTCGTATATGGGTGTAGAGGATTTGTATATAAATCTTCTGTATCGGCAAGCTCTACAATTTGCCCTAGATACATAACTGCTACTTTTTGGCTGATATAACGTACCATAGCTAAATCATGAGCGATAAATAAATATGTCAGACCTAATTCATGTTGTAATTTTTCTAGTAAATTTACGACTTGTGCTTGAATAGATACATCAAGTGCCGAAATCGGTTCATCGCAGATAATCAGTTTAGGTTCACAAGCAAGTGCTCTAGCTATACCGATACGCTGTCTTTGTCCGCCACTAAATTCATGAGGAAAACGGTTTGCCTGCTCTTTACTCAATCCCACTAATTCCAATAATTCATAGATACGCTCTTGTCTTTGTTTTTTATCTGTATATAAATTATGCACAAGCAAAGGCTCTTCAATGATATCTGCCACTGTCATTCTTGGATTTAATGAAGCATATGGATCTTGAAATATCATTTGAATATCTTTTGTCATCTCTTTATTTTGTGAAATATCTTTGCCTGCAAATATGATTTTGCCTTTTGTCGGTTTATATAAACCGATAATAGTTCTACCTGTAGTTGATTTTCCACAGCCTGACTCACCTACAAGACCTAATGTTTTTCCCTCTTCTATGGAAAAACTGACATCATTTACTGCTCTCAAAATCTGTTTTGGTCTTCCCCAAAAAGAACGCTTCACTACAAAATCTTTATGTAGATTTTTGACTTCTAATAAATTCATCAAAATTCCTCCTTATTCTCTTTGGGTGCAAATTCATGCTCCAACCAACATTTTACATAATGATCTTTATTTAATTGTGTCTTTTCTGGCATCAATTGCATACAGATTTTCATTGCTTTTGTACATCGTTTGACAAATGGACAATAATCAATACTTTCTTTTAAATCTGGTGGCTGTCCATCGATCACATATAATTTATCTTCTTTATTTAAATTTAAATGAGGCAAAGATTTTAATAAACCTCGCGTATAAGGGTGATGTGCATGATAAAACAAATCATCAACATTTGCTTTTTCTACGATTTGACCTGCATACATAACTGCTACTTCATCGCAAATATTGGCAATAACTCCTAAATCATGCGATATCATAATGATGGACATATTTAATTTTTCTTGTAAAGATTTCAATAAATCTAAAATTTGTGCCTGCACAGTTACATCAAGAGCTGTTGTCGGCTCATCTGCTATCAATAATTCTGGTTCACAGGCAAGTGCCATTGCAATCATCACACGTTGACGCATACCGCCACTGAATTGATGGGGATAATCTTTCAATCTTTTTGGGGCAAATGGTATCCCTACTAAATTTAATAATTCTACAGCTTTTTCTGTCGCTTCTTTATCCGATAATTGTTTATGCAAAAATAAAACTTCTTTTATCTGCGTACCAATTGTAAGTACAGGATTTAAAGATGTCATTGGATCTTGGAATATCATCGCAATTTTATTGCCACGAATTTTGGCTAAATCTTCATCTTGAAAATTAACTAAATCCTGACCTTGCCATAAAATCTGACCATTTTCAATTATGCTATTTTCTTTAGGCAATAAACCCATGATAGCATGAGCCGTTACTGATTTTCCACAGCCTGACTCGCCCACTATGCCCAAAGCTTGTCCTCTTTTTAAAGCAAAACTGACATTGCGTACTGCTTTTACTTTTCCTCGATAAGTCTGAAAAGCAACTGCTAAATCTTTTACTTGTAAAATTTCTTTATTTTCTTCCATGGTAAACACTCATTTCTTCACTATTTTAACGACGCATCTTAGGGTCTAAAACATCTCGCAGACCATCACCTAAAAAGTTAAAAGCCAACATAGTGACACTGATAGCTACTGCTGGAAAAAATAATTGAAAAGGATATGCACGTAAATTATTTACACCTTCTGACGCTAAAACGCCCCAACTAGCCATCGGTGCAGAAACTCCTAGTCCAATAAAACTCAAAAAAGCTTCTGTAAATATCGCATCAGGAATAGCTAATGTCATTGTTACAATAATTGCCCCCATGGCATTTGGCAATAAATGTCTAAATAAAATTCTTTTTTTCGATACACCTATTGTTTTGGCTGCCAAAATAAATTCTTGTTCCTTCATTGATAATATCTGACCACGCACAATTCTTGCCATTTGTAACCAATAACCAATACCTAAAGCAATAAAAATATTGATAAGCCCTGGCTTTAAAATTACCATCAATAAAATCACATATAATAAAGTCGGTACACTATATAAAATATCAACAATATTCATCATTATGCGGTCAATCTTGCCACCGCAAAAACCTGCTATTCCGCCATAGATTACACCAATAAAAAGATTTAATAAACTAGCCACTATACCAATAGCTAAAGAAATTCTCGCACCATATAACACGCGAATAAAAATATCTCTACCTAAATTATCCGTACCAAACCAATGCTCCCAACTAGGAGAACTATTCGTCATCATCAAATTCTGTTCATCATAAGTATGGCTAGAAAAAATAGGACCGAAAATAGCTACAACTATCAAACATACGATAATGATTAATCCCAGCAAAGCCATTTTATTTTTCTTTAACCTAATCCACGCATCTTGCCAATATCCCAAAGTTTCTTCTTTTTTTTGCACCTGCAAAATTTCTCGCTCTAAAGGCACAAATAAATCTTTATTTATCATCTTCATTCACCTTTTTCTTCACCGATTTTAATGCGTGGGTCTAATAACGGATAAAGTAAATCCACTACCATATTTAAAACAATTACAATCACACTATAAAAAATTGTTACACCTAAAATTACAGTATAATCTCGATTATAAATACTAGTTACAAAATATTGCCCCAATCCTGGTATCGCAAAAATAGTTTCAATGACAAAACTACCTGTCAAAATACTAGCTGTCATAGGGCCTAAATAAGTTACTACAGGAATTAATGAATTAGGCAAAGCGTGTTTTATCAAAACTTTGCTCCATGATAAACCTTTGGCTCTCGCTGTTTTTATATAATCTTGTGATAAAATATCCAGCATACTAGAACGCGTCAATCTAGCGATAAATGACATCGGCATTCCTGATAAAGCCAAAGCTGGCATGATTTCATATCGCCAACCATTCCACATAGCAGCTGGCAATAAATGCAATTTTGTCGATAATACATATATAAGTAATGCCGCCACAACAAAACTAGGCACAGCAACTCCTAAAGTCGTAAAAAAATTAACTGCCCTATCTTGCCATTTATCTTTTTTCACACCTGCTAATATTCCCGCTGGTATGCCGATGATAATTGCTATTAAAATTGCTTCTATACCCAATTTAAAAGATACTGGAAAACCGTCTTTGATGATATCATTTACACTACGACCTGGATATTTAAATGATGGTCCTAAATCACCTTGTACTAAATTGCATAAATAATCACCATACTGTTTATATAAAGGGTCATTTAATTTATATCTTTCTTCTATACTATGTAATACATATGGAGGCAAAGATTTTTCTGCCGTAAAAGGCCCTCCTGGTATAGCATGCATTAGAAAAAAAGTTATAGTTATAACTATCCATAAAACAATAAATGCATTAAAAATTCGCTTAATTATATATCCCATATCTCATCTAACCTCCAATATAGATTAAACTATATTATAAAATTTAATCATCTAAACTGCAAATTTATTATATCATCAAAATTCTATATCTATAAATTTATAAACAAAAAGACTCAAATCAGCATTTACACTAATTTGAGTCTTATATATATTTCAATAAAAATTCAATTTAAAATTATAAACATTGTTCAGTTCTACCGATGATATCATCTTGAGTTTTCTTAGATAAAACATTGAAAAAGGCACTATAACCTGCTACGCGTACGATTAAATCTTTATGTTTTTCTGGATATTTTTGTGCATCAATCAAAGTCTCTCTCGATACGATATTATATTGAACATGATATCCATGCAATCTATTGAAGAAAGCACGAATTAACATTTCTAATTTTTGTTTATTTTCTTCTGTAGAAAGCATTTGCGGTGTCATTTTTTGATTTAATAACACTCCACCAGTTATTTTTTCTGTTGGCAATTTAGCAACAGATTTAAATACAGCTGTTGGCCCATTTTTATCTGCATTATGTGCAGGGCTACAACCTTCTGCAAGTGGTTCATAAGCATTTCTTCCATCAGGTGTCGCCATTGTTCCCATACCTTGACCTACATTGGCACTGATTGAAGATGTACCACCATAGCGAATACCACCGATTGGGCCTCTATGATAACGAGTATTTGGATATTTTTTGATTTCATCTAAATAAGAATCATAAGCTTCAACTACAAGATTATCTACATAATCAATATCATTACCATATTTTGGCACTTCATCAATCAACATTGCCTGAATTTTTTTATTTTCATCAGATTGGAAATCATCTAAAATAGCATTCCAAAGTTGAATTGGTGTGATTTTCTTTTCTTCAAAAACTAATTTTTTAATTGCAGCTAAAGAGTCTGCCATATTGGCAATACCGACTTGAAGTCCAGATATGAAATCATATACTGCACCGCCTTCTTTGATAGTTTTTCCTCTACCAATACAATCATCAGTAAGTGCAGAACATAAAATATCTGGCACATCTCGCTCAGAAGCTTTATCAATAGCATTTTCGACAATAACACTATAACGAGTCATTTCACGTACAGTTTTATCCCATGCAGATAATAATTCTTCATAGCTCTTCATATCTTTGAAATAGCCATAGCCTTTAGTGAAGCGTTTTCCTGTAGTTAAATCCACACCATCATTCATAGCACAAAGAAGTACTCTTGGGAAATTTATATAAGACATACCAGTACAACGATAGCCCCATTTTCCTGGAACAGCAGTTTCTACACAACCAATAGCACTATAATTATAAGCGTCTTCTTCTTTTACACCCCAATTGATAAAAGATGGAATGATGATTTCATCATTATTTAAAGCAGGCATACCAAAGCCTAATTTCATAACTTCAATACAATCATCAAAGAATGCTTTATTGATATTTTTATGATAACGAACTGTTAAATTTGGCTGTGTAAGTCTAGTCTGCGCTACAGATTGCAATACCACAAAACTCAATTCATTAACAGCATCTTTTTTGTCTGGAGTTTGCCCACCGATAGTAACATTTTGATACATTGGTGAACCTGCTGAACTTAAAGTATGAGCTTGGGAACGCACTTTATTAATAGTTAAAGTTTTTATCCATAAACAAGTCAAAAGTTCTAAAGCTTCATCTTTGGTGATGACTTTTTCTTGAATATCTTTTATATAGTAAGGATACATATATTGGTCAAATCTGCCATAACTCAAGGAATGACCATTGGATTCAATCTGTAAAATCAATTGAATAAACCATACAGATTGCACTGCTTCATAAAAAGAAGTTGCTGGTTCATATGGAACTTTAGCACAAATTCTGCTTATCTCTAATAATTCAGCTTTTCGTTTACTATCTTTTTCTTTATCGGCTAATTCTTGAGCTAATTTACTATAACGTTGTGCAAATTGATGAACGGCTTCAATAACGATTAACACAGCTTTATAAAATATATTTTTATCAATACTATCTGGATCAGTAAGGTCAAGCTTTGCTTTTAAATCTTTTACTCTTTCTTCATAGCCTTTTAAACCAAAAGCTAAGATTTTTTCATAATTGACAGCTAAATGGGCATCTCCTGCATTTAATTTTCCTTCCATGCCAAAGACGCCAGTTTCCATAAATACGCTAACTTCTTCTGGTAAAAGAGCTTCTCCTCTAGCACGAAGATTATTATTTTCCCAAAATGGAGCTATATCTCTCAATTGCTGTTTTGTTTCTTCTGTGATATAAAAAACATCACCATCTCTTTTTTCAAAAAGGTCTAATTCGTTTAATACAAACTCCATAGTATATTCTGGAAAAATTGGGGCATTTTTATTTTTTGTAGCCTGATTACCTACAATCAAAGTTTTATCTTCAATATAAATGCTCATGTTTTCTAAAATTTTTTGTAGCATGAGTGCTCTTACCATTACACGTGGCTGATTTTGATTTTCTCTATATACTTGTGTAGCTAATACAGCTCTTTGAGCATCAATATATGGCTTTTCATCTAAAACTTCCTCACGAAAAGCTTTCATTCTATCAGTTAATGAGCCAAAATATGCTTTATTTTCCATAATCAATACCTCCAACAAGTATAAAAAATTATTTTAATTCGTAAATATTTTCAATTTCATCTATAATTAAAATAACTTATTTAAACTTATATGTCAATATTTTTTATCTTAATAAATAAATTTACTTTCAAATGAAAGTTTTGTAATTTATTTTTATTAAAGAAAATGATATAATTTATATAAAGTAAAATTAAGCGAGGAAGTTATCATGCGTAAAGCTAATTATATGCAAACAGGTGTAATTTTTAATATTCAAAAATTCAGTATAAATGATGGCCCTGGTATCCGCACTGTAGTTTTTTTCAAGGGTTGTCCTTTGCATTGTAAATGGTGTGCTAATCCCGAAAGTCAACTAGCTAAAATCCAAATTCTCTGGGATAAGAAAAAATGCCTTCATTGCCATCATTGCTTAGAAATTTGTCTACAAAAAGCTATTTCCTTAAAAAACGATAATATTTTTATCGATACTAATAAATGCACTCTATGCAAACAATGTATAAATACATGTCCGCAAAAAGCATTAACAAGTGAAGGAGAAATTAAAACTGTACAACAAGTTTTAGATATAGTGCTTCAAGATGAAGTCTTTTATGAAGAAAGTGATGGCGGTATCACTCTATCTGGCGGAGAATTTCTCATGCAAACTCAATTTGCCAAAGAATTATTAATCGCAGCTAAAGAAAAAAATCTACATACATGCTGTGAAACGACTGGCTTTTGCACTCCTGAAAAATTTCAGCACATCATACAATATATAGATTATATTTTATTTGATTTAAAACACTGGAATAGCCAAAAACATCTCGAAGGTACTGGCGTAGATAATAAATTGATTTTAACTAATATGAAATATGCCATCTCCACTGGCAAGAAAGTTCTTCCTAGAATTCCTGTAATACCAAAATTCAACGACTCTTTAGAAGACGCTAAAAGATTTTGTGAAGTTTTACATGATGTAGGTAGTAATCAATGTCAATTATTACCATTTCATCAATTTGGCGAAAATAAATATTATCTTTTAAATAAAAAATACGCTTATGAAAATCAACCTGCACTTCATTGTGAAGACTTACAAGAGTATTTGCAAATATTTTTAGATAATGATATCCATGCCTTTTTCTAATTTTTATAATCGTTTAAGCTTGTGTTATACTAATAGATAATATTTCTATTAAAGATTGGAGTCTATAATGAAAAATAGAGCAAATAAAATCTTAGAATTGCTTACACTCTCACCTGAAAATAAAATGGAAGTAACTGCACTTGCAGAAAAATTACAAGTCTCTCAAGTAACTATCCGCAAAGATTTAGATGCTTTAGAAAATAAAGGTATTATCAAACGAGAACATGGTATTGCTCTTTTATGTAGCACCGATGACATCAATGGCAGAATAGCTTATCATTATGAAGAAAAACGCAAAATCGCTCAAAAAGCTACCGAACTCATAAAAGATGGCGATACTATCATGATTGAAAATGGCAGTTGTTGTGCTCTTTTAGCTGAAAACTTAACCTTGTCTAAAAAAGATTTAACCATCATCACTAATAGTGCATTTATTGCCGACTATATTCGCGGTAAAGCTAATTTTCAAATCATTCTCCTCGGTGGAATTTATCAGCCTGATTCTCAAGTCATGGTAGGCCCTATGGTTCGCCAAGGTGCAGAGAATTTTTTTGTAAATTTCTTTTTCATTGGCACTGATGGCTATTCTTCAAAGATAGGTTTTACCAATAAAGACCAAATGAGAGCTCAAGCTGTGCGTGATATGGCTCTTCAGGCAGAACAAGTAATCGTTTTGACTGAAAGTGAAAAATTTTCTAAGCATAGCGTTGTTCCTTTAAATTTAAAAGATAGTGTAAAAATGGTAATAACAGATAATCATATTACAGATATCATCAAAGCTGAGCTAGAAAGTAAACATATTCAAGTTATAATTTCTTAAAATCTCTACTAAATTTAACAAAGACCAACCACCTTCAGATTATATGATATAATTAATTTATTATGATTATGAAGGTGGTTATTTTATATGGGACAAATTTCTATTAATTTAACTGATAATGATAAATTAACTCTAAAAAAAGAAGCTAAAAAACAAAAGAAATCCCTATCTGAATTTTGTCGTGAACGCATTTTAAATCCTCATAAACAGATACCTTCTGAAAAATCTACTGATTTTATCCACAGTGCAGATATAGATAAGAAATTAACAACATTAAATAAAAATCTTATAGTTTTATTCAATGAAATAAAAGTACTTCAACAAAATCAATTAGAAATGCGCAAACAAGTTTATTATAATTCCTCTTATCTTTATTTCCTAACTCATGAATTATTTGCAGATAATCCAGAAATCGCTCATAAAATTGATGAAAAAATAAAAAACTTAAATTTCAATTATGATAATTCTTCAACAGACAAAAATATAAAATAAAACAAAAATAGCATTATCCCTAAAGATAATGCTATTTTTATTATTAAATGATCTATTTATTTTTATTTGCCTTTTGCAGGTTCGATATTTAATTTATAGCCTTTAATAGTATTTCTGTGCATTACAGATATTACTTTTTCAGCTATATCTTTTGGCACTTCCACAAAAGTAAATTTGTCATAAATATTGATTACACCAATTATGCTACCTGGAATATCAACTTCTGAAGCAAATGTGCGCACGATATCTTGTGGACGAATACCTTGTTTACGACCAATATTTAAGAATAAACGTACCATACCAGGTGCTCCACCTGTGTTTTCAAAACGTTCATCTAAAACTTTATCGTCTTTTTCTTTCACGCCTTCAATAGAAAGTTGTAACGCTGCTGCTGCGATATCTACATAATCAAAACCTTCATTAGCGATATCAGAAATAATTAAATGATAATCTGCATACGTATTATTATTTAATGTTTTTAACAAACGTTCTTTGATTGCTTCTCTTTGACGTTCAATAACATCAGCAGGTGTTGGAAGTTCTCCTCGTATCATGCGAGATTTTGTCATGCGTTCAATTAATTTTAATTGACGATATTCTTTTGGTTCAATGAATGTAACAGCGATACCTGTACGACCAGCACGACCAGTACGACCGATACGATGTACATAAGATTCATGGTCTTGTGGAATATCAAAATTGATTACATGGCTGATATCATCTATATCAATACCACGAGCAGCCACATCTGTTGCAATTAAAATTTCAAGTTTTCCTTCACGGAAACGACGCATAACACGGTCGCGCTGTGCTTGGCTCATATCACCATGTAAGCTACCAGCCATATAACCACGAACTTGTAGTGAAGCTTGAAGGTCATCAACATTTTTCTTTGTACGGCAGAAAATAATATATTTACCGCTATCTTCTATATCAAGTACACGACAAAGACCTTCGAATTTATCACGAGTTTCAAAATATAATTGGTCAACTGATGGCACTGTAAGTTGTTCACGACTAATCATTACTTTTTGCGGATTATGCATATAGCTACGCGCTAATTTTTCAATTGGTGCTGGCATTGTAGCAGAGAATAATAAAGTCTGACGATTTTCACCTTGTGCCACATTTGACATGATTTCTTCAATATCTTCAATAAAGCCCATATCGAGCATTTCATCAGCTTCATCTAAAATGAGCATTTTTACATGGTCAAGTTTTATAGTATTGCGACGAATATGGTCGATGAGTCTACCTGGAGTACCTACTACTACTTTAACCCCAAAGCGAAGAGCTCTAATTTGACGATCTATCATTTGACCGCCATATACAGGTAAAGTTTTTACGCGTTTGTATTTACCAATTTTATTAAATTCTTCTGCAATCTGAATAGCAAGCTCACGTGTTGGAGTCAATACTAAAGCTTGAATGTATTTATTTTTTTCATCAATTTGTTCAATAGTTGGAATACCAAACGCTGCTGTTTTGCCTGTACCAGTTTGGGCTTGTCCTATAACATCATGACCTTCTAACGCTAAAGGTATAGTCTGTGCTTGAATTGGAGATGGTTCTTCAAATCCCATATCACGAACAGCATTTAATACCTTTTTACTTAATTGCATATCTTCAAATTTAATAATTTTTTCTTCCAAAAAATAGTCCTCCTATTTACTTTATTTCTTCATATCAAAGAAATATAATCCATTATTTATTCTTAATATATTGTCTTATCATTTCTAATGCTTGCTGAGTAGAGCGATATCTTACACGTGCTCTATCACCAGAAAAAATATTTTCTTTTACTACTATATTATCTTTACCAGCTACAGCAATATAAACTAAACCTACAGGCTTTTTATCTGTTCCTCCAGTAGGGCCTGCTATACCAGTTATGCCTACACCAATATCAGAACCTACGACTTTTCTTACACCTTCAGCCATTTGTTTAGCTACTTCTGGTGATACTGCACCCTTTGTATCTAAAATTTCTTTATCTACATCAAGAAATTTCATCTTAGCTTCATTGCTATAAGTTACAATACTGCCTTTAATATACATAGAACTTCCTGAAATAGATGTCAATCTACTAGCTAGCATTCCACCAGTACAGGATTCAGCACAAGCTACAGTCAAGCAATTATCTTTCAATAATTTAGCTACAACTTCTTCCATATTCTCATCATCAACAGCATAAATATATTCACCAACGCGAGCTTTTACTTGAGCTTCTACTACTTCAATCATTTTTTCTGCTTCACTATGAGTTGATGCTTTAGCTGTAATGCGAATAATTACGCCTTCTGGTCGAATGAGTAATGCTAAAGTTGGATTAGATTGTGCTAAAATCAAATCTTTTATCTTTGTTTCTAATAAAGACTCACCTATACCACAAGTGTTTAATACTTTAGATACAATCACATGTTTAAAGCCAAATTTTCTTTGTAAAAATGGCTTTAAACTACGTTCAAACATATCTTTCATTTCACTTGGTGGACCTGGTAAATTAATTAAATATTTACCATTATTTTCTAAGACAACACCAGAAGCTATGCCATTATAATTTAAAAATACTTCAGCACCTTCTGGAAGTGTTACTTGACGTAAATTATTTTCAGTCCAGACAACATGTCTTTGAGCAAAATGTTCGTCCATGCGTCGTTTACTTTCAGCATGGATTTTTAATTTACGTCCAAAAATTTCTGCTGACACTTCTTTTGTTATATCGCCCTGTGTTGGTCCCAAACCACCAGAAGTTATGACAATATCTGCTCTAGATAATGCATGCTCTAACACTGCTTTCATGCGATCATGATTATCACCAACAGTTGTTTGATATACTACATCAAAACCTAATTCATTAAGACGAGCTGACATATAAGCTACATTTGTATTGATTACTTGACCTAATAACAATTCACTACCTGTAGTTACGATTTCTACTATCATCTAAAACTCATCTCCAATTAAATTATTTACGCGTCTACGCGTTCACCCACTACATCATAATCAAAGCCTTGTAAAATTCTAACTTTAACAATATCGCCTGGCTGACTGATATCATCACCTTCGATAAATACTTGACCATCTACATCTGGAGCTTCACGATAAGAACGACCATATGCCATATGTTGTTCATCATCGCGACCTTCAATCAACACATCAAGAACTTTACCTTCCATCTCAATATTGATAGTTTCAGAAATTTTACTTTGAAGACTCATTAAATCATGATAGCGTTCCTGCATGATATTTTCATCAACTTGATTTGGCATATCATAAGCAGGTGTTCCTTCTTCACGAGAATAAGAGAAAATACCTACTTTATCAAAACGTTGTTTTTCTACAAAATTGCGAAGTGTAGTATATTGAGAATCTGTTTCTCCAGGGAAACCAACAATAAAGCTAGAACGAATTACAACACCTGGAATACGTTCACGCAATTTAGCTAATAAGGCTTCTACACTTTCTTTTGTATCACTGCGACGCATACGTTTTAATACATCATTATGAGCATGTTGTAATGGTAAATCTACATAATTACAGATTTTATCTTCACTAGCAATCAAATCGATTAATTCATCTGTAAATGTATGTGGATAAGCGTATTGTATACGCAACCATTTTACTTTCTCAATTTTAACTAATTCTTTTAATAATTCCACTAAAGATGGTTTTCCATAGATATCTCTACCATAATAAGTTGTATCTTGCGCAATAATATTAAATTCTTTTACACCTTTTTCAGCTAAAGCTTCAACTTCCTGCTTAATATCCTCAATAGTACGGCTGCGATAATTACCACGTACATATGGAATAGCACAATATGCGCAACGATGATTACAACCTTCGGCAATTTTAATATATGCACTATAAAATGGAGTAGTAAAAATACGTGGTGTTGAAGCAGTGTAAATTTCTTTAGATTCACCTGTAATCAATACACGTTTTCTTTCTTGAATAGTAGCTTCAACAGCTTCCATAATACGGCTCCATGCACCAGTGCCAACGATAGCATCTACTTCTGGAAATTCTTCTAATAATTCCTGACCATAACGCTGACCCATACAACCAGCAATAATCAAAGAACGACATTTTCCTTTGCCTTCTTGTTTATATTCTGCCATATTCAAAATAGTTGTGATAGATTCTTCTTTAGCAGATTGAATAAAAGTACATGTATTTACAATTAAAATATCTGCCTTTGCTGGTTCAGCTGTGATCTCAATATTATTTTTGGCTAAAATACCTAGCATAACTTCTGTATCTACTAGGTTTTTAGAACAACCTAAACTTATAAAACCGGCTTTTAACATAATTTCTCCTCCTGAGTTTAAACTCCAATTACTTTAATTTTTTAAACGCACATTTGTTACCCATTCATCTAAAATAGCTTTTTTGGCATTTTCATCAAAAATATTATTCTTTTCTAAAAATCTTATATTTTTCCCTGCAAATTCTTTATAAGTTAAAGATGTGTAATTTGTTGGTACATAATAATAACGATTTTTTTGTAAGCTGATTTGAATATCATCACTTAATAACCATTTGATAAAATTATTTGCCTCTACTTGTTGATTACTATCTTTAACAATGCCTACAGCTGTCAATTGGTATGCAGTTCCGTCTTTTGGATAAATGATGCTTATAGGATAATTATCATTTATATATCGCAACGTTTCACTTTGTACTGCTATAGCAACATCAGCCTCTCCCATACCAACCATACGCACTGGAGTGGATAAATATTTAGCATAACGCACTACTTTAGCATGAATTTGTTGCATCAACAACATAGTATTATCTATATTTTTATCTTGACTTAACGAATACAATACATTTGCAGCAGCTGAAGCCACCATAAAATCTGTCATAGCTATTTTTATATTATTATTCTGTGCTAAATCATTCCAAGTCAAAGGAATTTGCCAATTATTTTTCACATAATCTAAATTATAACAAAAAACAATAGGGTCATACCATACACCAATCCAAGAATTATTATTATCTTTAAATCGCTCTTTTACAATATCTTCTTCTTCAGATATATTGCTTGTCAATGCATTTAAACTTTTTAATTCTTCTAAAACTGTTGAATCTGCTAAGACCATATCAACATCTTTTATATTATTATGTTGAAAATTATTTATTAAATCCTCTTTTGCTATAGGAATAAAATTAACTTGAATATTAGCATCTTTTTGATATTCACTAGCAATAATCGAAGCCATCTCTACAGGAATTGTAGTATATACTGTTAAAGTTTTAGTTACAGGTATAAATTTATTGGCTTGTTCTTTTTTGCCAACACTTTGTGTTGTATAAAGTAAAGTCGCTAATACCATAAATACAATACATAACCCAATTATCAATAAAGGTATATATCGTCGCATACTTTCACTTCCTGTTGAAATTATTTCTTTGTTGAGCAAAAAACAGGCAATCAATGTCATGATTGCCTGTTAATAACCTTATTTACTACTATGTCTCATCCATGGTGGAAGATCTGGGAAGCCCATTCCCACTTCTTCTACTGCTGGCTGTTTTGGTACTGAAGGAAATTCAGGTACACCTTCATCAGCATTTTCGTCAAATCCTGTAGCTATAACAGTTATTCTTACAGTATCATCAAGAGTTTCATCTATTGCTGTACCAAAAATAATATTTGCATCTTCATGAGCAGCTTCAGAGATAATTCTTGAAGCTTCATTTACTTGTGCTAAGCCTAAATTTGGACCACCAGTAATATTATATAACACACCTTTTGCGCCCTGAATGGAAGTTTCTAACAATGGGCTATTTACTGCAATTTTAGCTGCATCAATAGCTGCATTATCACCTTGACCTTCACCTATACCCATGAGTGCAGAACCTGCGTTACTCATAATTGTTTTTACATCAGCAAAGTCAAGATTGATAAGACCTGGAACAGCAATCAAGTCGGAAATACCTTGTACACCTTGACGAAGAACATCGTCTGCTATACGGAAAGCGTCTACCATTGAAGTTTTCTTATCAATAATATCCAACAATCTATCATTTGGAATTGTAATCAAAGTATCTACATTTGCTTTTAAATTTGCAATACCAGCTTCTGCTTGTTTCAAACGTTTTTTACCTTCAAAAGTAAATGGTCTAGTAACTACACCTACAGTAAGAGCGCCAACTTCTCTAGCACATTCAGCTACAATTGGAGCACCACCTGTACCTGTACCACCGCCCATACCAGCAGTTACGAAAATCATATCTGCACCTTGTAATGCTTTTATGATATCATCGCGATTTTCTTGAGCAGCTTTTTCGCCAATCTCTGGTCTAGCACCCGCACCTAAACCACGAGTTAATTTTTCACCAATCTGCATGCGATTTTGTGCCATAGCATGTACTAATGCTTGTGCATCCGTATTTATCGCAATAAATTCTACTCCCTTTAAACCAGAAGCAATCATTCTATTTACGGCATTATTACCGCCACCACCAACACCAACTACTTTTATTTTCGCAATCGGCTCCATTTCTTGTTCCTGATCAAACTCAAACACCACTGTAACCCCCAGTTCTCTATTCTCATAAGCTTTTTTTAATTTTAAATTAGTTCTACTAAAATTTTATATTTACAATCCTGTAATTTTATGTGTTAATTATTCTTTCAATTTCTTATAAAATTAAAAAATATTACACTTAATAACTAATTATATAACAAAAAACATGTTTAGCCAATATCTTATTTGTTATTTTGTCAATAATCGCTTTATTAAAACCTTACCAATATATTCTAATATATAATAAAAAAGCTCTCAATACAACAGTTTAATAGCTTAAGTATTTTATTTAACTATTATCTTGTATCAAGAGACTTATTTCATTTAGTAAATATATATGTTTTAACTACATCTAAATCCTGTAATAATTTAAAACCTAATGCTAATAAAATTACATAATATAAATCTAATCCTAAACTATCTCCAATAAACACAAATAATACAGCAATAATTACATTTGCAAAAAAAGTTATAATAAAAATATTGCCTTTAAATTTATCTCTCATTATTAATTTAATAGCACTACAAACAGATTCTATCCCAGCTAATATAGCCACTGAAAATAATTTATTATATTCTGTAGGAATAACAACTGGCACTATGTATCCTATACTGCCACCTAATAAACCTGCTATCACACATAAAATAACTACATTTTTCATAAAAATCCCCTACATAAAACTCATTGAGATATAGCTGTTACATATTTAAATTCTGTTGCACCCTTATATGCAAGAATAACTATATTATTATCCTTTTTTATATCCACTTGTATTCCCCATACACTCAAAGTTTCAGCTACTCCACCACGCATTTTTATAGCATCTTCCATACTTTTGGCATTACCTATAGCCTTTATTACAAATGGAGCTGCTACTCTTGTGTTATTTACTGAAATAGTAGGACCTGCACAGCGAATTTCTGAAGTTGATATCAGTCTTTGATCATTCAATGAGATTGCTTCTGCCCCCGCAGCTCTTAATTCATTAATTACTTTTAAGATATCTTCATCATGAATTATATATAAATTCGTATTATCTGAATTTGATATGATTTTTTTGCTATCTTCAATAGATACTATTACACCTGGGCCTTTGACTGCTGTTGTTCCTGCTAAAAAATTTATCCTTTCAGGAAATTCTTTTCGCAAATTTCCATCTTCTTTCAATCTAACAATTTCTGCTTTTAATTCATCACGTTCTTGTTCCGTACGCAATAACATATCAGATAATTTTTCTATTCGTTGATATTGAGTAGATGTCTTCACATTCTCTTGAGCCGTCCTTACTTGAACAGATATCATAAATCCCAATAAAAAGCATATAAAAATTATCGAATAAAATTTTTTATCTCTAATCATTATTTAGCCTCATTGCTTTATTTTTAATACTGGTCGAGCATAACTAAAATCAATGTATTCAACTGGTATAGTTGTTGTCTTTACATCATAAAAAAATTCATTTGTTTTATTTGCTAAATCCTCTGGATCTTCTATATTACCTAAAATAATTTTTGTTCCTTTTAGGGTATAAGCTTCAATAGTATTTGCATCAGCAATATTTATTTGTATAATCTGTTGTAATACTTCTGGTTTTAAATAACCTAAATAGCTTAAAACCTTATTTACTACTTCATTTTCAACTTTATCACCAGTATATACATCATCTAAAGAAATGCCTACTATCACTGGCTTTTGTATCTTTTTAGGATCTTTATATGTGTCAATTATCACACTATTTTTATCTAAATCAACATAACCATAACTGCAATTCATAACTGCAAGTGGTAATCTTTCTACAATTTCTATATTTAAACAGTTCGGAAAATCTCGCCAAACTTTAGCTGTATCTATGCGTAAATCGTTTTGTAAATAATTTTGAATAACATCTGTTTGTACAGAAAAAATATTTATAGGTTCTGTTATTCGTGCAATTTGCAAAACATCTTCTCTAGGTAAATAAGAATTACCTGTAACTTTTACATAACCTATTTTCAATATAGGCGAGTTAATTATAAATATAATTGCTAGTATAGCAAAGAGGCCTATTAGGCCTCTTTTTAAATTTTTAGCTGCAATTAATCTTTTTGATTTAACTTGCTTTTTTGTCATAAATTATTCCTTATTTTTCTTCTATAGCCATCTGCAAAATCATTTCACATAATTCACCAAAAGAGATGCCTACATGATTTGCTGCATCTGGAACTAAAGATGTCTGTGTCATACCTGGAACTGAATTTATTTCCAATACATATGGAATATTTTCTTCGCTGAGCATAACATCTACACGTACAACACCACGGCAATCAGCTACTGTACATGCATCAATACATAATTTTTGAATTTTAGCTGTTAATTCTTCGCTAAGTGGTGCTGGAATAATGTGGAAAGATTCACCTTTTGTATATTTGCTCTTATAATCATATCTACCAGAATTAGTAGTTATTTCGATAATTGGTAAAGCTTTCTTTTCTTTATTTCCATAAACAGGAATAGATAATTCTCTACCTTTGATGAATTCTTCAACTAGAATAGCATCATCATATTCAAAACATGCATCAATTGCTTTTTGTAAATCTTCTTTTTTCTCTACAATCTCTACTCCAATACTAGAGCCCTGAGATGCTGCTTTTACAACTACTGGCATAGAGAATTTACCAGCAATTTCTTCTACTAAATTTCTATCAGTATCTGTTTTACGATAAATAAGGCAATTTGGTGTAGAAATTCCTGTAGAACGGAAAAGATGTTTACTTGCTACTTTATCCATTGTTATCGCACTGGATAAAACGCTACAACTTGTATATGGCATATCAATCATTTCAAGTACTGCTGCAATTCTGCCATCTTCACCATATTTACCATGAACAGCATTAAATACAATATCACAGCCACTTTCTTTGATATCTTCCACTAATGTTTTTGGCACAAATTCCATGCCTACTACATTATAACCTTTTTCTTGTAAAGCATTTAAAATAGCTGTACCAGTTAATCTAGAAATTTCTGCTTCACTAGATGGGCCACCCATCAAGACAACAATCTTTTTAAAATTCATTTTCTATTCCTCACAATTATAAACTTTGAGCTAAATTTTCACCAACAGTATAGATATTACCTGCACCCATAGTAATGATTAAATCTCCAGCTTGAATATTTTCTTTAAGCCATGGTGCAATATCTTCTAATTTTTCAATGTAAACAGCATCTACACCTGTTTGTTTTTTTACTTCATCTACAATAGTTTTACCTGAAATTCCTTCGATAGGGTCTTCACTTGCTGCATAAATATCAGTTAATACCAATACATCTGCACCTACAAAACAAGAACCAAATTCTTTTTGTAATAATTGTGTTCTGCTATAACGATGTGGCTGGAAAGCTACTATTAAACGTTTTGGATTTGTCTGTTTAGCAGCTTTTATAGTTGTTTGAATTTCAGTTGGATGATGTGCATAATCATCTACAATCCAAACATTTTCATTTCTAAATTTTGTTTGGAAACGACGTTTTGTACCAGAAAAAACTTTAAATCCTTCTGCTATTTCTTCTATGCTCAATCCCATATGATGACATACAGCAATTGTAGCTAATGCATTTAATACATTATGTTTGCCTGGAATATTAAGAGCTACATCTCCTAAAACTTCACCTTTATAAATAACAGTAAAGCTTGTATGTGGTCCATCTATTTTAATATCTTTTGCCATATAATCAGCATCATGATCTAAAGCATAAGAAATATATTTTCTATCCACTTTATCTGCTATATTTCTAATATTTTCATTATCAAAGCATAATACAGCAAGACCTGTTTCTTTATCTAAATTCTGTACAAATTGGATAAATGCTTTGATGATATTTTCCATAGAACCATAATGATCCATATGGTCATCTTCAATATTAGTAACAACTGCAATTTTAGGATAGAACTTCAAGAAAGAGCCATCACTTTCATCAGCTTCAGCTACTAAATAATCAGATTTACCAAGTTTTGCATTGCCTTTTAAATAATCTACAAAACCACCAATTAAAATTGTAGGGTCAACTTTTGCATGTTCTAAAACTACACTGATCATAGAAGATGTAGTTGTTTTTCCATGAGCACCTGCTACTGCTATTCCTTTAGCATCATTTAATAGATAAGCTAAAATATCGGAACGATGAAATAATTTTAAACCTTTAGCTTTAGCAGCTACAAGTTCAGGATTATCTTGATGTATTGCAGAAGATAAAACTAATGCTTCTTTACCTTCTACATTCAAAGCATCATGACCTTTATAAATTGTAGCACCTTTTGCTTTTAAATGTTTTACTACCGCTGATTCACTCAAATCAGAACCAGATATTTCATATCCTTTATCTAACATTACTTCAGCAATGGCACTCATACCTACGCCACCAATGCCAACAAAATGTAATTTTTTTATACCTTCAAGCACTTTTCAAGTACACCTCTCACAATCAATAATTTGTTTTTTTAGCCAAATCCACTACCATTTCAGCAATAGCTAAAGCAGCACTAGGTTTTCCCATATTACGGCTAGCTTCTACCATTTCTTGTAGACGATTTTCACTAGCAAGCATTTCTTCTAATACATTTATCAATTTTTCGCCTGTAAGTTCACGATTTAAGATAACTTTAGCAGCTCCATTTTTTTCTAATTCACGAGCATTAAATTCTTGATGATTTTCTGCTGCAAATGGATATGGTATTAATACTGCTGGTACACCTCTTGCTGTAAGCTCTGCTAAACTTGTAGCCCCAGCTCTAAAAACAGCTATATCTGTAGCTGCTAATGCTTTTGGCATATCATACAAATATGGATAAACAGCTAAATTATCTACTTTATCTAAATTAACACCTAAATCAGCTAAGCCATTTTTTACAAAATCATATTCATTTTTACCTGTAACATGCATAATCTGCACACGATAATTATTGGCAAAATGTTTATGAACTTCAAGCATAGCTTTATTAATGCTATGCGCACCACGACTTCCACCAGATATTAAAATAGTTTTTTTCGTAGTATCTAATGAAAATTCCATTAAACCTTCATTTCTTGTACTCAACAAAATGTCATCACGAATAGGATTGCCTGTGAATACTACTTTATTTTCAGGGAAATAACTTAAAGCTCGTTTATATCCTACTGCTATTTTATCTACAAATCTTGCTAAAATTTTATTAGTAACACCTGGAATAGCATTTTGTTCTTGTATCAAAGCTGGTATTCCCATCAAACTTGCAGCCATCAAAATAGGTCCACATACATATCCACCCGTTCCAATAGCCACATCTGGTTTAAAGTTTTTAACTATATTTCTAGCCTTCATTACAGCTTTTAACGCCTTACCTGCTACTACAAAATTTTTCATAGTCAAATGACGTTCAAAACCACTTATATCTAAGGTAACAAAAGGAATTTGTTCACGTGGAATAATATCCGCTTCCAAACCCTTTTTAGTACCTACATAGAGAAATTCTGCATTTGGCACTAATTTTTTTATATTATTTATCAATGTAATTGCTGGATAAATATGTCCTCCTGTGCCACCGCCAGATACAATTATCCTCATACTATTTTCTCACTTTCTCTATTTAAACTTATTTCAATTCATTAACTAAACGTTTAAAATCACGACCACGAGCTTCATAACCTTCATACATATCAAAACTTGCACATGCTGGTGATAATAATACTACTTGTGGAGCTTTGACTATTTTATGAGCATAATTTACTGCTTCTTGCATAGAATATCCTGCTTCATAAATTTTATCTTCTGGATAATTATGTTTTAAAGCTTCTTCTTTAAAACGTTTTGTAGCATCGCCAACTAAAATTAAATTATCCACACGTTCATTTACTAAAGCATAAAATTCATCAAGTGGAGTATTTTTATCATCGCCACCTGCTATCAAAATTATATGTGGGAATGTTGCAATTGCTTTATTGGCAGCTTCTGGATTTGTTGCTTTAGAGTCATTATAATAAGTTACCCCATCAATAGTTTTAACAGGTTCAATGCGATGTTCTACTGGAGCAAAAGCTTTCAAAGCTTCTGCCATTTTTATAGTATCGCCACCTGCCAAAAAGGCTAAACTTAAAGCTGCTAAAGCATTTTCTATATTATGGCTACCTTTGATTTGCATATCATCTACATTACAAATAACATGCATTAAACCTTTCCAACGAATAACAAGTTGATTATCTTTTACAAAAGCCCCTTCTTCTAATTCTTGGGAACTACTGAAAAAGCAGATTGTACTTTTGGCTCTATTTGCCATATCACGAGTATGTACATCATCATAATTTAAAACTAAGAAATTTTCTTCAGTATGATGAGCAAATACTTTTTCTTTTTCAGCTTGATAAACTTCCATAGTTTTATGACGAGCCAAATGGTCAGGAGTTACATTTAATATAGCTGCACCTTTTGTTGCAAAATCACTAGAAGCTTCCATCTGATAACTGGATATTTCTGCTACAATACAACCATTTTCGCCAATACGATAACATTCTTCACAAAGTGGTGTACCAATATTACCACCCACACCAACATTATCTTCACCATAAATAGTCTTCATCAATTCGCCTAAAAGCATAGTAGTTGTAGTCTTACCATTTGTACCTGTAACAGCAAAAATAGGAGCTTTAGCTAATTTATAAGCAAACTCTACCTCACTAATAATTTTTACTTTTTCAGCTACTTTTTCAAAAAGTGGTAAATGTCTTGGTACAGCTGGAGAAATAATCACTAAATCTGCACCTTCAAATAAAGCTTCTGTTTGTTTTCCTAAAACTACTTTTATATCTAAAGCAGTAAGCTCAGTTAAATCGTGCTTTTCACCTAGTTTTTCATTAGCATCACTTAAAATAACATCTGCTCCTAGTTTTTTAGCAAGTTTAGCTGCTGCAAAACCGCTAATGCCTGCACCGATTACAATAACCTTCTTATTGCTCAAATCCATTAAAAAAACCTCCTAAAATCTTTAAATTTATTTCTTTTATACATAAGAAATAAATGAAAGAAACCTAGCTCTATCTAAATATTAATCAGTATTAACTATAATGTAAAGTCAATAAAGCTAAAATACAAAAAACAAATTCAGCAAACCAAAAAGTCATAACTACACGAGTTTCTGACCAACCTTTTAATTCAAAATGATGATGAATTGGACTCATTAAAAATACGCGTTTACCTGTAGTTTTAAAAGATGTTACCTGAATGATTACAGATAAAGTTTCGATTACAAATAAACCACCTAAGATAATCAATAATAATTCTGTCTTTGTCAAAATTCCAAGACCAGCTAAAACACCACCTAGAGCAAGGGAACCAGTATCACCCATGAATACTTTTGCTGGATGGTAATTGAATTTCAAAAAGGCTACACATGCACCGAAACAAGCAAAACTATAAATCGCTAAATTTGCTTTATTGAAATATAAACAAACAGCAGCAAAACCTAATGAAGCTACAGCCATAGCACCAGATGCTAAACCATCTAAACCATCAGTTAAATTTACAGCATTTGTAGTACCAATAAGCACACCAATTACTAAAACATAATAAAACCAACCAATATCATAAGTTTGTCCAATAAATGGTATCCAAACATCTTGAGTAAGTCCTGTATAATTTATACCAATATAAGTTACAATAATTGCAATAATAAATTGTCCTAGTAATTTTTGTTTAGCTTTTAAACCTAAATTACGTTTTAAAACAACTTTTATATAATCATCTAAAAATCCTAAAACAAAATGACCTAACATTACAAATAAAGCTAAAGCCACTTCTATAGTAAAATCTGCAAAAATTAAAGTTGCAATAGTAATACCACCAACAATCATAATACCGCCCATAGTTGGTGTTCCTGATTTTGCTTGATGACTTTTTGGTCCTTCTTCACGAATGCTTTGACCAAATTTTAATTTATGTAGTTCTGGAATTAAAAATGGTCCTACTGCCAAAACTACAAGGGCAGCAGCTACTGCTGCCCATATCATATTTAAATTAAATGCTTCTATCATTTATATTCTTTCTCCAATAACTCAATTATTTTTTCCATATGCATACCATGAGAGCCTTTAAATAAAACAGTATCTTCTTTTTGTAATTCTTTTTTCAATACATCTACTGCTTCTTCATGACTTGCACATTCAAAAACTTTTGCTACCCCTGCTTTTTTGGCAGCTTCAGCTGTGAATTTTGTCAATGTGCCTCTAGTGATTACAATATCCACACCTAATTTACCAGCTAATAAACCAATATCTTCATGAGCTTTTTGTTCTACACTACCTAATTCAAACATATCACCCATTACTAAAATTTTACGTTTCTTAGCTACTTTAGTTAAATTTTCTAAAGCTGCTTTTGTAGACATTGGACTTGCATTATACGCATCATTTATTAAATTAAAATCAGCTAATCTTTTATATTCAAAACGCATAGCAGTTGGTTTAAATGTAGCTAATCCTTTTTGCATTTCCTCAACAGTAAGTCCACAAGCATAACCTACAGCTAAAGCAGCTAAACAATCATAAACATTGTGTATGCCTATCATATTCAATGTGAAATGAGCTACTTTATCGCCAACAATTGCATCAAATTCTGTTTTGCCATCATTTACAGTTTTAATATCAAAAGCCTTGATATCGCCTGCATGATTGATACCAAAATAAATTGCGTGAGCTTTTGTCAATCTATTCATTTTAGAAACAAATTCATCATCAGCATTTAAAATAACATTTCCATTGATTTCAATAGCTTGTGCCATTTCACCTTTAGCCTTAGCTATATTTTCCATAGAGCCTAAAAGTTCCATATGAGTTTCGCCTACATTAGTGATTACACCCATTGTAGGTTTAGCGATATCAGTCAATTCTTTAATTTGACCTAATCCTCGCATACCCATTTCCACAACAGCTACATCATAACTTCCATCTAATTGCAATAAAGTCATAGGAAGTCCAATTTCATTATTAAAATTAGCCTGTGTTTTCAATACATTATATTTTCCTGATAATACAGCAGCTGTTAAATCTTTTGTAGTAGTTTTACCATTAGAACCAGTTATTGCTATTACAGGAATATTGAATTTCTTACGCCAAAAATGAGCTAAATCTTGATATGCTTTTAATGTATCATCTACAGCTAAAATATCTATATCAATATCTTCAATCAAGGAAATATCATAATCTTTATTTACAATAGCCCCAATTGCTCCTTTTTTAGCAGCATCAGCAATAAAATCATGCCCATCAAAATTTTCACCTTTTAAGGCAATAAATAACATTCCTTCTTCAATTTTTCTAGTATCAGTTGTTACACCGCCAAAAACTGAAGCTGAAGTCAATTTTTTTAAGATAGCATTTGTAGCTTGCATTACTTGTGTTAATGAAAATTGATAATTAGCCATTAATCTTCCCCCTAATTGCTTCAATAGCTACTTCTTTATCATCAAAATGAATAGTTCCTGTTTTCAAAATCTGATAATTTTCATGACCTTTACCCGCAATAAGTACGATATCATCTTTTTGCGCAAGTTCAATAGCTCTGAAAATAGCTGTTCTTCTATCTGTGATTTTTTCATGGAAATTGCCATGAAGCGCAGGAAGTACACCAGCTTCTACTTCAGATAAAATAAATTCTGGATCTTCTGTTCTTGGATTATCAGAAGTTGCAATTACCACATCAGCAAGCTGTGCTGCAATACGACCCATAATAGGACGTTTTGTTCTATCACGATCACCACCACAACCAAATACTACAATCAAACGTTTTTTAGCGATTTCACGTGCTGTTTTTAAAACGTTTTCTAAACCATCTGGAGTATGTGCATAATCGACAATTACACTGAAATCTTGACCTTGACGTACAAGTTCAAAGCGTCCTGCTACAGCTTCAAATGCTTCAAGAGTTTCTTTGATTAAATCAAAAGAAATTTTTTCAGCTAAAGCTACGCCAATTACACCTAAAATATTATAAACATTGAACATACCTGTAACTTTTAAATCAAAATGAACGCAATCATCTTTGTATTTTACATCAAAAGAAGCACCAGATGCTTTTATTTCTACATTTTCAGCTTTTAATACAGCATCATTTTTAATACCATAAGTTATTAAATTGCATTTTGTATGCTCAATCATTGTTTTACTGCCAAGTTCATCATCTAAATTAATTACAGCATTTTTATTAGACTTCACTAAATTTGGTGCAGATAAACTATCAAATAATTTTGCCTTAGCTAGGGCATAATTTTCCATAGTTTTATGATAATCTAAATGGTCTTGAGTAAGATTTGTAAACATTGCAGTATCATATTCACAACCTGCAATACGATTCATATCTAAAGCATGTGAAGATACTTCCATAACTACATAATCGATATTTTGCTTATACATTTTATCTAAGATTTCTTGAAGGTCAATCACATCTGGTGTTGTATTATGAATTGGCATCTCTTCATCTTCAATCATGATTTTAATTGTGCCAATGACGCCCACTTTATATCCTGCTTTACGCAAAATATCGCGAAGCATATATGTGCTACTTGTTTTACCATTTGTTCCTGTAACACCAATCATACGCATTTTTTTACCTGGATAATCATAAAAATATGGTACAGCAAGTTCCATTGCTTCACGCATATTTGGCACTTTTATAACTGTAATATCTGCAGGAACTTCTACATCTTTTTCAGTCATAATCGCACAAGCTCCAGCTTCTATAGCTTGAGGAATAAATTTATTACCATCTACCCTAGTACCACAGATACATACGAATAAAGTGTTTTTTCTCACACGACGTGAATCATGAGTTATAAACTCAATTTCTTTATTCACATCTCCTTTTACTTCTACATTATTTAATACTGACACTAGTTGTTCAATGGTCATTGGAAACCCTCCTGAATTTGCTTTTTATATCTTTTAGCAATCTAAAATCAAACTATATTATAGCTCACTTATTTATATATGTATACTACAAAAAATTAAGCCATAAAATCTTAAAATAAAAATTTGTTTAAGAAATTTATGGCTTAATTGATAATCAATTTTTAGTTGAAAAGAAAAACTTATCCGGTACTATCATTCCTAATTCTTGTGTAGCAATAGATTGTATTCTTTCTGGTGATTTTAAATGTGCTATTTCTAAATGAAGACGAGAATTTTCTGCTTCTAATACTGTAGATTGATTTTTTAATTGATTTAAATAATAAGCATTGCTAGCAGCTACACCACTACGCAATATAAAAAATCCTGCTAAAGCTATAACAACCACAAATAAAATAATACATCTTGAACGCAACGCATTATTTACATTTACATTTTTTGCCTGTTCTACTTTTACTAATTTTTTAGTTTTCATCTGTTTATAATTTTTTTGACTTTCGTCATAAACAATTTTGCGTTGCGCTAACATAATAAAATCCTCCTAAGATTATAACTTCTCTGCTACTCTTAATTTTGCACTTTTAGAACGTGAATTATCGTCCATCTCATATTTTGATGGCTTTATAGCTTTACTGCAAAGCTTTATCTCAGGCTTATGATTACATACACAAATTGGTAAATGCGGTGGACAAATGCACCCACGAGATAACTCTTTAAAAACATTCTTTGTTATGCGATCTTCTAAAGAGTGAAAAGTTATTACTGCTATTTTCCCACCCTTATTTAAATGTTTTACTGCTGTTTTAAAAGTATTTTCTAAAATTCCTAATTCATTATTTACTTCTATACGAATAGCCTGAAAAATGCGTTTTGCTGGATGACCCGTTGCTTTTTTTCGCACAGCGGCTGGTATAGCACGGCGAATAATATCCACTAATTCGCCTGTAGTTTCTATTTTCTTTTCTTGACGATATTTTACAATAAACTCAGCTATACGTTTGCTCCAACGTTCTTCACCATATGTTTTAAAAATATGATTTAATTGTTCCTCATCATATTCATTAACCACATTATATGCAGAAAAATCTTGTGTTTTATCCATGCGCATATCAAGTGGTGCATCTTGCATATAAGAAAAACCTCTATCTGCTTCATCTAATTGATATGAGGAAACACCTAAATCAAATAAAATTCCATCAATATATTCTATGTTTAAATCATTTAATATGGCTTCTAAATTTTTAAAATTACTATGCACAATATCTATTTTACATTGATATTGTTTTAATCTCTCAGTTGCAACTTTTATAGCATCTTCATCTTGGTCAATACCAATTAAATGACCATTTTCATTTAATTGACTTGCAATTCTTGATGAATGACCTGCTCCACCTAAAGTACAATCCACATATATACCATCAGGTTTAATAGCAAGCCCTGCTATTACTTCTTCTGGTAGAACACTAATATGTTCAAATTCCACCAATGAAACCCCTCTCATTTTATAAAATAATCATATTTATACAAGTATAATTGTAACAGCCATCAAAATTTATTTCAATAGCAAATTCGATTAACTCTTATACCAACCCAATCGTTCAAATACTGGTACATAATGCATACGTTCATAAAAAGATAAAAATGTATTTTCTGTATGGAAAATAGGTACTCTTTCTAAAGCATAAATATTACTTGCTCTATCCACATTACCATATTTTATCGTAAATGCGCCACGATAACCTGCGTCATTAACTAATTTAGCAATATATAAATTATATGTGCCTGTAGGATAAGCCATAAATTTCGTATCTTGATTTAATTGCGTATCTAATGTTTGTTTAGATTTTGTAAGTTCATCTTTTAACTGCGCTTCTGTAAGCTCTGTCATAGATTTATGACTAGCTGTATGCGATTGAAAATCCATGCCATTTGCTTTCATTTCTTTTATTTGTTCCCAAGTTAAATAATTAGGCTGATTGCTAACAAAATCTGTAATTATAAAAATAGTACCTGTAAAACCATATTTTTTCAAAATTGGATACGCATTTTGATAATTATCTTCATAACCATCATCAAAAGTAATCATGATAGGATTTTCTGGAAGCTCTGCTCCATTTACCATATAATCGTATAATTGGTCAGTATTTATGGTATTATAACCATTTTCTTTTAAATAAGCCATTTGTCGGTCAAAATCTTCCGGTAATACTGATAAAGCTATATTCATATTATCAACCTTATGATAATTTAATATAGTAATTGGAATATCTTCTTCATTTTCTGCTGCTGATACAGGCATTACTTTAGGACTGGATAAAACTAAAGGCAAACAAACTAACATAATAAATAATATTATTTTTGTATATATTTTTTGTTTAAACACACCTATCTTCTCTCTTTCATCTTAAAATAAACACTCAATTATGTTGAAAACGTTTTACTATATATATAAATACAGTCGCTATCATTACAGTCAATGCTATCCACTGCATTGGATATAATAACATATCTTTATTAACACTAAAATACATAAAGCCAATACCAAATCTAATAATAGCCATCAAAATAACACTAAATAAAAAAACTGTGCCTTCAGCTAAAAATTTATATTTTCTATTTATAAGTAAACACAAGACAGAAATTATAAATACTATACTATAAGCAAAAGCCTGATATAAAGCTACTGGCTGAAAATATTGGTATGCTTCAAAGCCTGTTGGACGATACCTATATTCTACATATTCAGCTAAACTATGGTCATTAGGAATATCTAAACCTAGCGGAGTTCCCAATGAAAATTGCATCATAAAGTTTGCCAATTGCAAAATAATCAAACCAAACAAAATTGAAGGTATCATCAAATCAAACCACAACCATAAATTATAACCATATTTGCGCAAAAAAACTATACTTGTTGCTAGAAAACCCAATAATGCTCCATAAATAGATAGACCACCTTGCCAAATACAAAAAATTTGACCTATATTTGACATATATGCATCTAAATGTATAATTACATAAAAAATTCTAGCACATATCAAACTCACAGGAATTATAAAAATCAATAAATCCCACATAGGGCTGAATTTTTCACCATATAATTTAAACATTATTTTACTTATACCTAAGCCTATTAATAATGCAAAGACAATTATTAAGCCATACCAGTAAATATTGATATCACCTAAATAAAAAGCTACAAATTCCATAAAATCTCCCTCTTTATCCCCATAACACATTTTTTATTTTTTATAATGTCTTATTGTACTGCTATCTAAAAAATTTATCAATTATCTATCTTTATTATTCTTCACTAAAAATAATATTTATAAAATATACTTATAGTATTTTTTTCTATTCAGAGAAAAATCTTTACTAAAAATAATTTAAAATAAATTCATATCATTTTTCTATGATTATTTACAAAAATATTATTTACTTATACCAAAACTAAAAAAAATATGATATAATTCCCATGTGAATAAAATTAATTATCAAATTTCACTATAAATCATAAATAAAGGAGATATTTTTCATGACTATAACTAAAGAAATGGGTATTATGGAAGTTGTTAGCCAATATCCTGAAACTGTAGAAGTATTCGTAAACGCTGGTATGGGTTGCCTCGGTTGTGCTGCTGCTCACTTTGAAAACATCGAACAAGGTGCAGGCGCTCATGGCATCGATATCGATAAACTCATCGAAGATTTAAATGCTGCTATCGAAGCAAAATAATATATTATAAAATAAAGCCACTGACTTTTGTTAGTGGCTTTTATTTTTAAAAGGAGCTGTCTTTATGTCCATAGAAAAAGTAAAATCATATTTCAAACAATTTAATATGGAAGATAAAATTATGGAATTTCCTGTTTCTAGTGCTACGGTAACTGAAGCTGCTAAAGCTTTAAATTGCCAAGAAGCTCATATTGCCAAAACTATGTCTTTTAAATTAAATGAAGATGCTGTTCTTGTAGTTATGGCTGGTGATATGCGAATTGATAATCATAAATTCAAAGAAAAATTTCACAAAAAAGCTACTATGCTCAAAGCTGATGAAGTTGAACCTATGACAGGCTTTCCTATCGGTGGAGTTTGTCCATTTGCTCCTAAAGATGGCGTAAAAGTATATCTTGATGAATCTTTAAAACGCTTTGATAAAGTCTATCCTGCTTGTGGTAGCAGAAATAGTGCTATTGAACTTAGTATTCCTGAACTTGAAAAATATTCTAAAGCTGTTGAATGGGTAAATATTGGTAAAAACTAAACAATATGTAAATACAAAAGAGAAATAAAATGATACCAGCAGGTATAATCCATCAAAAAAATAATTTCTATACAGCTAGAATTGTAGGTAATTGTGGCGAATTTTCAGCTCAAGAATTAATAGCTATCGCTCAAATTGCGTCAACATATGGCAATGGTAAAATTACTGCCACATCTAGAGGTACTATAGAAATTGAACAAATTTCCCCAGATAATATTGAGAGCATGTTAGCTGAAATAAAAGCACACAATCTGCGCTTAGGTGGTACAGGGACTACAGTTAGAGCTATCGTCAGCTGTAAAGGTACTACTTGCACTAAGGGTTTATATGATGTACATGCTTTGGCAACAGAATTAGATGATTTATTTTATGGTCAAATCGTACCTAAAAAATTAAAAATTGGTGTGTTTGGCTGTATCAATAGCTTAGGTAAAGCAAAATCTCAAGATATTGGCATAATGCCATCATTTAAAAATCCACATAAATTTGAAATATATATCGGTGGATTGTTAGGAAATAGCCCTGTATATGGTCAACATATTGATATTGCTTTAAATAAAGAACAATTAATTTGTGCTATAAAATTTATCATTGAAATTTATCAAAAAAATGGCAAATATCCTCAACGATTACGTAAAGTCCTAGATACAAATCCTAATCTTTGGCAAGAAATAACTGATTATTTAACAAAATTAATTCAAAAATAATAAAAATAGCAAAAGCACCTTAAAAGTCAAAAACAATCTAACTTTTAAGGTGCTTTTTTATATAATATCGTACTTAAAATTTATTATAGATTTTTAAGCATATCTTTTACTGTTTGTGCACAATCATCAACTTTTACATTAGAAGTAGCACCATCACGGCGAACTTTAATTTCTACTTCATTAGCATCTAAAAGTTTAGGGCTTACAGTAATACGTACTGGATAGCCAATTAAATCAACATCTTTAAATTTTACGCCAGCTCTGTCTTTTCTATCATCTAAAAGTACATCTATACCAGCATTTTTCATATCAGCATAAAGTTTTTCTGCAATCTGCATTTGAGCTTCATCTTTAGCGTTGATAGGTACAATAACCACTTCAAAAGGTGCAATAGATGCAGGCCAAATAATACCATTATCATCATGGAATTGTTCAATAGCAGCTGCCATTGTACGGCTAACACCGATACCATAGCAACCCATGATCAATGGTTTTTCTCTACCATTTTCATCAAGGAAAGTAGCACCAAGTGCTTTACTGTATTTTATACCAAGTTTAAATACTTGTCCTACTTCAATACCATGAGTCATTTTTACTGGTGCTCCACAATGAGGACATGGGTCTCCTTGGGCAATAAGGCGAATATCAGCTACGATTACATCACCGAAATCGCGTTTTGGATTAGCATTTTTATAGTGGCAATCTTCTTCATTTGCACCGCAAACAGCATTATGCATTTCCATTACTGTAGCATCAACAACCACGATTGCATCTTTGCTAAGACCGATTGGACTCATGAAACCAGGCACACCACCAATAGCGCGAATAGCAGACTCTTCTGCCATTTTTAATGTGATTGCTCCTGTAATATTTTGTAATTTTACATCATTTACTTCATGGTCTCCACGAACAAATGCACAGATTACTTGGTCTTTTTCATTTTGGAAAATAACAGCTTTGATATTTTTTTCAATTGGAGTATTTAAAAATTCAGCTACAGCTTCAATAGTTTTTGTACCAGGAGTATTTACTTTTTCAAGTGGTAATTCTTCTTCAGCTGGTGCAACAATTGGTTTTAATTCGGATTTTTCAGCGTTTGCTGCATAATCGCATTTTTCACAGTAAACGATATCAGATTCACCTGTTTCAGCTAATACAGTGAATTCATGTGTTGTAGCATTACCAATAGCACCGCCATCAGCTTCTACAGGGCGGAATGTAAGACCACAACGATTGAAGATATTTGTATATGCATCATACATATCTTTATAAGATTTATCAAGACCTGCTTCATCTTTATCAAAAGAATAAGCATCTTTCATGATAAATTCACGACCACGCATAAGACCAAAACGAGGACGAATTTCATCACGATATTTATTTTGAATTTGATATAACAATAATGGTAATTGTTTATAAGAACGTACTTCATTACGTACTAAATCTGTAATAATTTCTTCATGTGTTGGTCCAAGGCAGAATTCACGATTATGTCTGTCCACTAAACGGAACATTTCTTCGCCAAAAACTTCCCAACGACCAGTTTCTTTCCAAAGTTCAGCAGGTTGTACAATTGGAAGAGCTAATTCTTGACCGTCTTTAGCTTCCATTTCTTCACGAATAATTTGTTCTATTTTGCGTAAAGTACGCCAAGCAAGAGGCAAATATGTATAAACCCCACCTGCTACTTTACGAATAAAACCAGCTCTAAGCATTAGCTGATGACTAGGTACTTCAGCTTCTGCTGGAGTCTGACGCAATGTAGGCGCATAAAGTTTAGATGTACGCACTATAAATTCCTCCTAAAATATATGGGAAAAACCCTTTTCAATATTAATTAACTTATATATTCTATCATACTTTAGCTAAAATAAAAATGTTCATTATCTTCTTTGCCATTAAAAAAGCTGTAATAAAATTAAAAACTAAAATTTTATTACAGCTTCTTTTTTATTTTATAAGTTTATCTAATTCTTCAAATAAAGCATCTACTAATTTATCTTCAGGTACTTTATTTATAACTTCACCTTTACGGAAGACTAATCCTTCACCTTTTCCACCAGCGATACCAATATCAGCATCACGGGCTTCACCTGGGCCATTTACAACACAACCCATAACAGCAACTTTGATAGGTTTTGTTATTCCTGACAATCTTTGTTCTACTTTTTCAGCAATACTTGGTAAATCAATATTACAACGACCACAAGTAGGACATGAAATAAGTGTAGGTCCATATTCTTTAAGACCTAATGCTTTTAAAATTTCATTTGCTACTTTTACTTCATTCACAGGATCACCAGTCAAAGAAATGCGGAATGTATCGCCTATGCCTTCAGCAAGTAAAGCACCTATACCTACAGCAGATTTAATAATTCCTGTATTTACAGTGCCTGCTTCTGTTATGCCTAAATGAAGTGGATAGTCCACTGTTTCACTCATCAAACGATAAGCATCTAGCGTTAATGGTACATCATGTGCTTTTAGTGAAATTTTAATATCATAGAAATTTAATTTTTCTAGAATTCTTATATGCTCTAAAGCACTTTCAACTAACGCTTCTGCTGTTACTTTACCATATTTTGCCAACAATTTTTTATCAAGTGAACCTGCATTAACACCTATACGTATAGGAATATTTCTTGTTTTTGCAGCTTCGACTACTGCTTTTACACGTTCTTCATCGCCAATATTCCCAGGATTAATACGAAGTGCATCTATACCTTGTTCTATAGCTTTTAAAGCTAGACGATAATCAAAATGAATATCTGCAACCAAAGGTACATCGACTTGACTTTTAATATTGTAAATATTTTCAGCTGCTGACATATCAGGTACAGCTACACGAACAATATCACAACCAGCATCTACTAATGCTTTTATCTGTGCTACTGTAGCATTTGTATCTGTTGTTTTAGTATTAGTCATAGATTGCACAGAAATCGGTGCACCACCACCAATTTTCACATCACCAATACTGATTTGTCGTGTCATTTTTCTTTTTATCATTATATCCAACACCTTTTTATGTTGTATTTATTAACTCTTAACCAAATAAACGACCAACATCTTGAGCTGTAGCGAAGAACATCAAGGATAATAATAAAATTATACCAGCCATTTGCACTACTCTCACATATTTAGCTTCAATAGCCTTACCACGAATTGCCTCTACTAATAAGACTACAAAATGTCCGCCATCTAAAGCAGGAATTGGCAATAAATTTATTACTCCTAAGTTCAAACTCAATAATGCAGCAAATTGTAATAATGGAACTAAACCTAAATGTGCAGCTTGACTAGTCATTTGAGCTACACCCACTGGTCCAGATAATTCCGCACTAACACTACCTGTTATCATGCCAATAAGACCACTATACATTTGGTAAATAATATTTACTACTGTAGCAAATGCTAAAGCAATTGATTCACCAAAACCTACACTTTTTACATCAACTGGCGCAGTTACCCCAATCAAAGCACGCTTAGCTTGTTCATCATATTTTGGCACAACAGAAGTAGCCATCTGTTCATTATCACGGATAAATTCTATTTTTAAAATTTTTCCATCAGCATTTTGCACTTTCTGTACAAAATTTGTCCATGAAGTAATTTGTTCTCCATTTACGCTTAAAATTTTATCTCCATCTTTTAAGCCAGCTTGACTTGCTGCTTCTCCAGAAATAACTTGCCCTAAAACTGGAGCATTTGATGGAGTTTGTATACCATTAAAGAAAAAAACTCCTGCAAAAATCAAAAAAGGTAAAATAAAGTTCATTATCGAACCAGCTAAAATTACAATCATTCTAGCCCATACAGGACGAGCCCAATACGCTCTATCGCCTGCATCTTCATCCATGCCTTTTTCCATTCCTGCAATTTTATTAAAACCACCAAGAGGAATAGCTCTTATAGAATATACTGTTTCTCCTCTTTTTGTACTTACTAATTTAGGACCAAAACCAATTGCAAATTCATCTACACGCATACCAGTTTTTTTTGCAGTAATAAAATGTCCAAATTCATGAACCAATACTAGCAAACCAAAGACAAATACAATAGCAATTGCACTGATTAACACTTATAAATCTTCTCCTTTACTTGCTTACGAATATTGCTATCAATTTCAAATAAATCTTCAAGTTCTGGTTCTATCAAAGTTATATGAGATTGCATAGCTTCTTCTATTATATCATAAATATCTAAGAAACTAATCTTTTCATTTAAGAAAGCTTCTACAGCAATTTCATTGGTAGCATTCATCACACAAGGCATAGAACCGCCTATTTTTCCTGCTTCATACGCTAAAGCAAGACCTCTAAATGTGTCTGTATCTGGCTTTTCAAAAGTTAAATCTTTCATTTGCCAAAAATCTAATTTTTCAGCAGGACAAACCATTCTTTCTGGATAAGTAAGTGCATATTGTATAGGAAGTCTCATATCAGTTGAACCTAATTGAGCAATAACTGATCCGTCCACATATTGCACCATAGAATGAATAATACTTTGTGGGTGAACTACTACCTGAATTTTATCATAATCCACATTATATAATTGTTTTGCTTCAATTACTTCTAAGCCTTTATTCATCAAAGATGCGCTATCAATAGTAATCTTGCGTCCCATTTTCCATGTTGGATGACTTAAGCACTGTTTTACTGAAACATTTTTTAAATCTTCTATTTTCTTACCTCTAAAAGGACCGCCAGAAGCAGTAACTAATAATTTGTCAACTTTATTCATATCTTCGCCATGTAAACATTGAAATAATGCTCCATGTTCACTATCAATCGGCATGATTTCAATCTGTTTTTCACGAGCTTTTTTCATAACTAAATCACCAGCTACTACTAAAGTTTCCTTATTAGCTAGTGCGATATTTTTACCAGCTTCAATGGCTCTCATAGTTGGACGAAGACCTGCAAAACCCATTAATGAAGTAACTACTGTATCAATTTTATCTGTAGTAGCCCCTTCGATTAATCCTTCTTCTCCATAATATAATTTAGTTTCTCCTACATAACGAGCTTTTAATTTTTCATAAGCTTCTTTATTATGCAAAATCGCCATAGCTGGTTTAAATTCATTTATTTGCTGTTCTAATAATTCATCATTATTATTAGCCGCTAAAACTTCAATTTTCAAGAAATCACTATGATTTCTAACTACATCTAAAGTTTGAGTTCCAATTGAACCAGTTGAACCTAATACTGCAATTTTTTTCATTATATTATATCCTTTACCTTAAATATCTAATAAAAATATTGCTATATAATAAACGAGCGGTGCTGTAAATAATAAACTATCAAATCTATCTAACACGCCACCATGACCTGGAATTAAAGTACCTGAATCTTTGATACCTACAAATCTTTTAATACAAGACTCTACTAAATCGCCAAATGTACCAATAATTGCTATCAATGCACCCATTAATAACATAATCATCATATCAAAATTAAAATAATTGCCTAAAAGACCTACACATATCATTGAACCTAAAATTCCGCCAACAAAACCTTCAACGCTTTTTTTAGGACTGATTTCTGGACATAAACGATGTTTACCTATACTACAACCTACAAAATAAGCAAAACTATCACTAGCCCATGTACCAATAAAAGTAAGCCATATTAAAATACAACCTACAGAAAATTCTCCTAAAAGACTATTTGTCGCTAAAATAGTTGAATTCTCAATCATTCTAAGCATTATTAAATGATAAAAAGGAATAGCTATATACATTGTTCCTGCTAAAGTAATACAACCATCTAACACAGAAAAATGCTTATGATTAAATATCATATTCATTAAGGAAACAAATATAGCTACTACAATACCAAATGCAATATTATTAGCCATATATCCACTTAATACCATAAAACAAATAATCAATAAGCCCCAAAACAATGGTATATTATAATTCTTATGGGCAAAAGCATTTACATATTCTCGCCAAGCAAGACAAGCAAGTAATATAGAAACTGCTATAAATAATGAACCCCCTATTTGAATTACACCTGTAGCTATTATCATACCAATAATTCCACTGATAATTCGCGTTAGCAAAATCTTCCACCGCCCTAAATATAATTATTTGCTACTCAAACCACCAAATCTTCTATCTCTCTTTTGAAAATCAACAATTGCTTGAAGAAATTCTTCAGAAGAAAAATCTGGCCAATTTGTCTTTGTAAACCAAAATTCGGCATACGCTGCCTGCCATAATAAGAAATTACTCAATCGTATATCGCCACTTGTTCTAATCATTAAATCTACAGGTGGCAAATCTTTTGTATATAAATTATCGTCAATCACTTTATCATCAATTTTATCAATAGATAAATCACCTGATTGTACTTCACTAGCTATATTTTTTACTGCTGTTACAATCTCATCTCTACCACCATAATTTACAGCAACATTAAATCTTACACCAGTATTATTTTTAGTGCGTTCTTCTGCTGCATGTAATTCATTTGGTAAATTGCCTGGTAATTCATCAACTCTTCCAATAAAGTGAATACGTACATTATCTTCACACATTTCATCAATTTGTTCTGCTAAAAAACTAGAAAATAAATTCATCAGAAAATTAACTTCTGTCATTGGTCTTTTCCAATTTTCAGTAGAAAATGCATATACTGTTAAAATAGGTATATTATATTTTATACAAGTTTTAAGAATTTTTTTTAGTGTTTTCACGCCAGCTTTATGTCCAGATGTTCTAATTAAACCCTTTCCAGTAGCCCAGCGACCATTTCCATCCATAATTATACCAACATGTTGTGGTAATTTATTTAAATCTAATTGTTTATCTATAGAAATATCTCTTTTTTCTTTTTTAGAAGAAAATATTTTTTTGAGCATACTAGAAGCCCCTTCCACATAAAATATAAGAAATAAGCCCCTCTTTAGAGGGGCCTTTCCAGTGCTTATTGCTAATAAAACAATTATGCTTCAATAGCACCTGCTGGACAACCAGCTTGACATGCACCACATTCTACACACATATCTGCATCAATTTCATAATGGTTTTCACCTTCAGAAATAGCGCCTACAGGGCAAGTACCTGCGCAAGCACCGCAAGAAATGCAATCATCAGTAATTTTATAAGCCATCTATTACACCTCCTTTCGCATCTTGGCAGCAGCTGTAAGCTCTAATACATTATCATCTAAAACTTTTACTCTGACAATATATAGTTTACTATCATCAACTTTAAAATAGCCTCTCATTGGCACAGTATAGTTCATTTTAAATTTTATATTTCTAGAATTTAATCGCTCTATAGCCTCAACAGCTGGCAATCCTAAATATTCCATACAATCAAACTTCCATTATTTCTTTTTCTTTTTCCGCTCTAGCAATATCGATTTCTTTAATATATTTATCTACAATTTTTTGAATATCTTCTTGAGCTTTTTTAGCATCATCTTCTGTGATAGATTTTGCTTTTTCTAATTTTTTAATAGCTTCATTAGCATCACGGCGAATATTACGAACAGATACTTTAGATTCTTCTGCACGTTTATTCAATGTTTTTACAAGGTCAGTACGACGTTCTTCAGTGAGCTGAGGTATATTTAAACGAATTACTGTACCATCATTATTTGGACTAAGACCAAGGTCAGATCTTGTAATCGCTTTTTCAATTTCATGAAGCATTGGTTTTTCCCATGGTTGAATTAAAATCATACGAGGTTCAGGAACAGAGATATTACCTACCTGATTTACTGGTACTAAAGAACCGTAATATTCTACCATTACTTTATCTAATAATGCAGGAGTTGCACGGCCTGCACGAAGAGAAACAAATTCAGATTTTGCTGCACTTAAAGTTTTTTTCATACGCTCTTCATTTTTAGCTATTACTTCTTTAATCATTAATCATTACCTCCAACAGTTGTTCCAATATTTTCGCCTAAAGCAGCTTTTAAAATATTTTCATGATTATCTATATTAAATACTACTAAAGGAATTTTATTATCCATGCAAAGACTTGTTGCCGTAGAATCCATTACTGCAAGTCCACGATTTAATACTTCTAAATATTCAAGACTATCAAATTTCTTAGCTTCAGGATTTTTATTAGGGTCGGAATCATATACACCATCTGTATTCTTTTTACCCATTAAAATAACTTCAGCTTCAATTTCAGCAGCACGAAGAGCAGCAGTTGTATCTGTGGAGAAATAAGGGTTACCTGTACCAGCACCGAAAATAACAACTCTACCTTTTTCTAAATGACGAATTGCTTTACGACGAATATAAGGTTCAGCAACTTGACGCATTTCAATAGCAGATTGAACACGGCTGTCAACGCCCATACCTTCTAAAGCATCTTGAAGTGCTAAGGCATTCATCACTGTAGCAAGCATACCCATATAATCTGCTGTAGCTCTATCCATACCTTTATTGCTACCAGCAAGACCACGCCAAATATTTCCGCCACCAACAACGATAGCTACTTCAATACCATACTCACGTACCTTTTTAATTTGTTTAGCGATAGATTCAACAACTTCTGGATTAATACCAAAACGCTGTTCACCAGCTAAAGATTCACCACTTAATTTGAAAACTATACGTTTATATTTAATATCAGCCACAATAAAACCTCCATAAAAACTTATAATTATCAACCTGCATAATATCTTTTCTTATTTTATCATATATCTATGGCAAACGGTAGACATTATAATTTTTTTCTATATCTAATTTTTATACTAATTTTATCTTATTACAAAAAAGAGAACACCGAAGTGTTCTCTCTTTGTATTTCATAATGAAATTATTTAACAGCTGCCATAACTTCTTCTACAAAGTTATCAGCTTTCTTTTCAATACCTTCACCAAGTTGATATCTTACGAAACGACGAATGGAGATATTTTCACCGATTTTAGCAATTTTGCCTTTTACAAGGTCAGAAATTGTAACATCTGCATCTTTAATGTATGGCTGATCTAAAAGACATACTTCTTTATAATATTTTTCGAGACGACCTTCAACCATTCTTTCAACGATTTTTTCAGGTTTGCCTTCATTAATAGCTTGTTCACGAAGAACTTGACGTTCATGTTCGATAGCTGCTGGATCTACTTCTTCACGACGTACGCAAGTTGGGTTAGCAGCAGCAATCTGCATAGCAATATCACGAGCGAAATCCTGGAATTCAGGAGTACCAGCAACGAAGTCAGTTTCGCAGTTAACTTCTACTAATACACCGATACGTCCACCAGCATGAATATAAGATGTTACAACACCTTCAGCTGCTACACGACCAGCTTTTTTAGCTGCGGAAGCAAGACCTTTTTCTCTTAAAAAGTCAATTGCTTTGTCCATATCACCGTCAGTTGCAGAAAGAGCTTTTTTACAGTCCATCATACCTGCACCAGTTTTTTCACGTAATTCTTTTACTAATGCTGCAGTAATAGCCATTAATATTTCCTCCTTAGTCAATAAAAGGCAAGGGTTTGGGCCCTTACCTTTTTAATTGTTATATAAATTTAAAATTAACTAAAATTATTCAGCGTCTTCGCTAGTAGCAACTTCTACTACTTCGCCAGCTTCACCTTGACGACCTTCGATAACAGCGTCAGCCATACGGGAAGTTAAAAGTTTAACAGCACGGATAGCATCATCGTTACCAGGAATTACATAGTCAATTTCGTCTGGATCGCAGTTTGTATCAACGATTGCAACGATTGGAATGTTAAGTTTTTTAGCTTCTGCTACAGCAATTCTTTCTTTACGTGGATCAACGATAAATAAAGCGCCTGGTAATTCTTCCATGTCTTTAATACCGCCAAGAGATTTTTCAAGTTTTTCTTGTTCACGTTTTAAAGCAAGAACTTCTTTTTTGCTAAGAACTTCAAAAGTTCCATCTTCTTCCATAGCTTCAAGTTCTTTTAAACGATTGATGCTTTTACGGATAGTAGCGAAGTTAGTCATCATACCACCGAGCCATCTTTCGTTAACATAGAACATGCCGGATTTTAAAGCTTCTTCTTTAACAGCTTCTTGAGCCTGTTTTTTAGTACCTACGAAAAGAATGCTTTTGCCTTCTTCAGCAACGCTACGTAAGAAATCATAAGCTTCGTCAACTTTTTTTACAGTTTTCTGTAAATCGATAATGTAAATACCATTGCGTTCTGTGAAAATGTATGGAGCCATTTTAGGGTTCCAACGTCTAGTCTGATGACCGAAATGAACGCCTGCTTCTAATAATTGTTTCATGGAAATAACTGCCATGATGGTGCACCTCCTGTTATTTTTTCCTCCACATTCTTTAGCTTTGTTTTAACCCTTTTAGATATTCTTATCAGCGTACCAATAAGGTATATCTAACTAGGACACAGTACAAAATCGGAATGTGTGCGTTTTTTACACCGTTAAGCATTATATCATAATTTTTTTGTAAACACAATAATAAATTATCATGCTTTCATATAAAAAGAACGATGTTTTTATCAACATCGTTCTTGAAGATTATTATCTTTTTAATTTTTGAATTTCATCTAATAAGTGTTCGTTTAATACTCTGATATAAGTACCTTTCATACCAAGAGATTTAGATTCAATTACACCAGCGGACTCAAATTTACGAAGTGCATTAACAATTACAGAACGAGTAATACCTACACGGTCAGCAATTTTAGATGCAACGAGTAAACCTTCAGTACCATTTAATTCACTTAAAATATTTACAGCTGCTTCAATTTCAGAATAAGAAAGTGTTGCTAAAGCAATCTGTACAGTAGCTTTTTTACGTGCTTCAACTTCAATTTTTTGAGAATTATCACGTAAAATTTCCATACCTACAACAGTGGCACCATATTCAGCCAACAATAAATCATCGTCTGTGAATTCTTCATTAAATTTAGCTAATACTAATGTACCAATACGTTCACCAACGCCATAAATAGGTACAATAGTTGTAATTTTGCCTTCTACTAAACATTCGCTATTATCATCAAAAGCACAAATTTCTTTTTGTGGAATATTAGAAGATGTGCTATCCATTTTTAAGAGCCAATTAACATAGTGTTTTGGAAATTCTCCTTGGCTTACGATTTTGTCAATCATTGTATCACATTCAAAATCATCAAGGAAGGCATATCCATAGATTTTCCCTGTTTTGCTAACAATATATACATTTGCTTCTATAACATTGCTAAGCACACGGGAAATGCTATCGTATTCTACCACTTCTGCTTTTTGTAAAAGTTTATTTATTTTTCTTGTTTTTTCAAGTAATGTTGCCATCTGTTATCCCCTTCCTGCACAGAAAAACTTTTGATTTTCTGTTAAACCTTTCCTTTTTTTATTCTATCATATCTATAAGTCAATTTAAAGGAAAATTTTTATATTTTTTTGAATTTTGTACAATATTTATCAAATTACAAAATGAACTGGCTTAAGTCGCGATTTTTAACGATTCCACCAAGTTTTTCATTTACATAATCAGCATTAATTACTACATTTTTTTCTTCTAATTCTGGTGCATCAAAAGATAAATCTTCTAATAATTTTTCCATAATTGTATGAAGTCTTCTTGCTCCAATATTTTCCATTTGTTCATTTACTTCACAAGCTACTTGAGCTAATCTTTCGATAGCATCATCAGTAAATTCAATGGAAACATCTTCTGTAGCAAGTAATGCTTTATATTGTTTTAATAATGCATTTGTTGGTTCTGTTAAAATACGTTTAAAATCTTCTTCAGTTAAAGAAGTCAATTCCACACGAATTGGGAAACGACCCTGAAGTTCTGGTATTAAATCAGAAGGCTTAGCCATATGGAAAGCACCTGCTGCAATAAATAAAATATGGTCTGTTTTCATTTGTCCATATTTTGTGGATACTGTGGAGCCTTCAACTATTGGTAAGATATCACGCTGTACACCTTCACGAGATACATCAGGACCAGAAGAAGAACCTTTTACTGCAACCTTATCAATTTCATCTAAGAAAATGATACCATTGCGTTCTGCAAGTTCAATAGCTTCTTGAGCAATAGACTCCATATCCAATAATTTTTGGGCTTCTTCTTGAGTGAAGATTTCTCTTGCTTGAGCAACTGTAACTTTGCGTTTTTTGCGTTTTTTAGGCATTAAATTGCCAATCATATCCTGAATATTATTGCTCATGTCTTCCATGCCAGAACCTGCAAACATACCAATTACAGGAGCTGCTTTTGGCTCAACATCAATTTCAATAATATCATTTTCTAATTCACCTTTTAAAAGGCGTTTTCTGCACCATTCTCTGCCAGCAGAATATTTTGGTTCTTCCACTTTTTCTGTGCTTTCTTCTTCTTTATTTGCACCACCAAAGATAGCACTGAGTGGATTAGATACAGCACTGGATTTTGGTTCTGGAACATAAATATCTAAAATACGTTCTTGAGCCATTTCTTTAGCTTTATCTTGCACTTGTTCTAATTTTTCTTGTTTTAACATACGTACAGCAGATTCAGCTAAATCTCTAACCATGGATTCTACATCTCTACCTACATAACCTACTTCAGTAAATTTAGTAGCTTCAACTTTTACAAAAGGTGCTTTTACAAGCTTTGCTAAACGTCTTGCAATTTCTGTTTTACCAACACCAGTAGAACCAATCATCAAGATATTTTTAGGAATAATTTCATCTCTCATATCTTCTGGAAGATGACGGCTACGCCATCTATTGCGAAGTGCAATAGCTACAGAACGTTTTGCTTGTGATTGTCCTACAATATATTTATCTAATTCTTCAACAACTTGACGAGGAATTTGTTCATTCAATTTCATGAATTTATTCTCCTTTATTTATCTAATTCTTCCACTATAATATTGTGATTTGTATATACACAAATATCAGCAGCAATAGTAAGTGCTTCTTTAGCAATTTCAGCTGCAGTCAAATTAGAATGTTTAGCTAATGCACGACCTGCTGAAAGTGCATAAAATCCGCCAGAACCAATAGCTGCAACATTACCATCTGGTTCAATTACTTCACCATTACCAGAAAGTAGTAACATTGTATTTTCATCAGCAACAAGTAATAATGCTTCTAATTTGCGAAGAACTCTATCTGTACGCCAATCTTTAGCAAGTTCTACCGCTGCGCGAGTTAAATTACCATGATATTCAATTAATTTAGATTCAAATTTTTCAAATAAAGTAAAAGCATCGGCAACAGAACCTGCAAAGCCAGCTAAAACTTTACCATTATATAAACGACGTACTTTACGGGCATTTGCTTTCATAATAGCAGCTTGTCCAAAAGTAACTTGTCCATCACCAGCTATAGCAGTTTTTCCATCTTTTTTTACTGCTATGATAGTGGTTGCTTTAAAATTTTCCATAAAATCATCTCCATTTATAGGCTATATTCATATTATCAGTTTTACTTAGATAATTTCAATACATCTATTTTAAATTTTGCTAAAAATTCTAAGGCACGTTCTGCAATTTTTTGTTTTTTCAACTTTTTATCACGAATGCGTTCTTCTAAAGGTGGCATCAAACCAAAATTAGCATTCATAGGCTGAAAATGTTTTGCTACAGCAGAAGTAATATATTTGCACATAGAACCATGAGCTGTTTGTTCTGGGAAAATCACTGGATTTTCTCCTTTAGCTAAATATGCTGCATTAACACCTGCCACAAGACCAGAAGCTGCAGATTCTATATATCCTTCAACGCCTGTCATCTGACCTGCAAATAATAAATCATCTCTATCTTTGTATTGCAAAGTTGGTCGCAATAATTCAGGAGAATTAATAAATGTGTTTCTATGCATCACGCCATAACGTACAAATTCAGCATTTTCAAGTCCTGGTATTAGACCAAATACGCGTTTTTGTTCTGGCCATTTCAAATGAGTTTGAAAACCTACTATATTATATAGGCTATCTGCTGCATTATCTTGACGAAGTTGCACTACAGCATAAGGTCTTTTTCCTGTTTTAGGATCTTCTAAACCTACAGGTTTTAATGGTCCATATAGTAAAGTATCTATGCCACGACGAGCCATTTCTTCAACAGGCATACAACCTTCAAAAAACTTAGCTTTTTCAAATTCCTTGATTGGTGCAAGTTCTGCTGTTGTCAACTCTTGCCAAAATTTTTCATATTCTTCTTTATCCATAGGACAATTAATATAATCAGCTGTTCCTTTACCATAGCGAGAAGCACGATATGCTTTACTCATATCAATAGATTCTTTGCTGATTAATGGTGCCGCAGCATCATAAAAGTAAAAATAATCCTGACCTGTCAATTCACCAATGGATTTTGCTAATACTTCTGAAGTCAATGGCCCACTGGCAATAATTGTAATAGCATCATCTTCTTGAGGTATTGTTTCTATCTCTTTATTTATCACAGTAACATTAGGATGATTTTTTACTTTATCTGTAATATATTGACTAAATCCTTCTCTATCTACAGCTAAAGCTCCACCAGCTGGTACACGATTTATATCGGCCGACTCCATGATGATAGAATTTAGCTGTCGCATTTCTTCTTTTAATAAGCCTACAGCATTTTCAAGTCCTGCACCACGCAAAGAATTGCTACATACTAATTCAGCGAATTTTTCTGTCTTATGTGCAGGAGTAGATTTTTCTGGTCGCATTTCATATAAATCTACTTTTATACCTCTTTGAGCCACTTGCCATGCAGCTTCACTACCAGCCATACCAGCTCCTACGATAATAACTTTTTTCACGCAAAATCTCCTTTCCTATTTCTATCTATGCTTTGTTTTCTTCTTTATGCTCTTTATTTTCATTTTCTTCTTGTGCTTGTGCTTCTTTTTGTGCCAATTCCGCTAATTTCTTAGCAGTCTGCTGTTGAATTTTTTCTTTTAATTTATTAATTTCCTTATTTATAGGAGTATCTTCTTTTCTTGTAGCACAATCATCATTACTGCAATATAAAATAGTTCTTCCATTTTTGAAACGATGTCTAAATAAGAATGAACCACAAGTCTTGCAATTACTTGTAAGTGGCATATCCCATGATACATAATCGCACTGTGGATAATTTTCACAACCATAAAATACTACGCCACGACGTGTACGGCGTTCAATGATTTTGCCACCACATTTAGGGCATTTAACACCTGTATCCTTCAAAATAGGTTTTGTATTTCTACATTCTGGAAAACCTGGACATGCTAAGAATTTACCATAGCGACCTTGTTTTATGACCATCATACGACCACATAATTCGCATTGTACATCAGAAACTTCATCTGGCACTTCTACTTCACCAATTTCTTCTTCTGCATGTTCTAAAGTTTTTTCAAATGGCCCATAGAATTCTTCAAGCAAAGTATTTTTTTGAATTTTACCTACTGCTATTTCATCTAATTTATTTTCTAAATCAGCAGTAAATTTCTCATCAACAATATCTTTAAAATATTTTTCCAATAAATCTACTACTACAAAACCTAAATCAGTTGGTTCAAATTTTTTATCACTGCGAACTACATAACCTCTAGCTAAAATAGTTTCAATAATTGGTGCATACGTGCTTGGACGACCAATACCTCTTTCTTCTAAAGTTTTAACTAAAGAAGCATCATTATATCTAGCTGGTGGTTCTGTAAAATGTTGCATTGCTTCTAATTTTTGAATAGATAATTCATCGCCTTCTTGCAAATCTGGCAAGATGACATCTTTTTCTTTTTTATTATCGCTATCATTATATACAGCAGTAAAGCCTGCAAATTTTAATTGCGAACCAGTAGCTTTAGCTAAATACTTATCGCCTTTAATAGTTACACTCATAACATCATAACTAGCAGGTAACATCTGACAACCTAAGAAGCGTTGCCAAATTAATTTATAGAGTTTTAACTGTTCTTTGCTCAAATATTCTTCAACAGTGGCAGGACTTAAAGCGATATTTGTTGGACGCACTGCTTCATGAGCATCTTGAGAAGATTTTCCAGCTGCATAAATATATGGTTTTTCTGGCAAATATTCTTTACCAAAATTCTCTTCAATATAATTTCTAGCTTCATTTAAAGCTATTTCTGAAATACGTGTAGAGTCTGTACGCATATATGTTATCAGACCAGTTGGCCCTTTTTTACCTAAGCTAATACCTTCATAAAGCTGTTGAGCTATCATCATTGTTTTACGTGAAGTAAAACCTAATTTTCTAGCAGCATCTTGTTGTAAACTACTTGTCGTAAATGGTGCTGGAGCTTTGCGATGACGTTGACGTTTCTTTATTTCTGTTACTTTAAAAGTAACTTTTTCAATATCACTGCATAATTCATCAGCTTGAGCTTTAGAGGCAATTTTTACATCTTCTTTTTTCGCTGAAACCATCAATTTTTTATCATCAATAGCTACTAGCTCTGCTCCAAACATACTAGAACGAGGTTTTTTCTTAAATTTAAAATCAACTGTCCAATATTCTTCTGATTCAAATTTTTGAATTTCTTTTTCACGGTCACAAATTAATTTCACTGTTACCGATTGTACACGCCCTGCACTCAAACCTTTGCGAATTTTCTTCCAAAGAAGTGGACTTAATTTATATCCTACAATACGGTCAAGCATACGACGTGCTTGTTGAGCATCTACTCTATCAATATTTATTTCTTTAGGATTTTTTACTGCTTCTTGAATAGCAGGTTTTGTTATTTCATTGAATACAATTCTACATTTTTCATGTTCATCAATCCCTAAGATATGAGATAGATGCCAAGCAATAGCTTCGCCTTCACGGTCAGGGTCAGAGGCTAAATAAACTTTTTCAGATTTTTTAGCTTCTTTCTTTAAAGATTTAATTAAATCTCCCTTGCCACGAATATTGATATATTTAGGTGCAAAATCATTTTCTACATCTATACCAAACTGACTTTTAGGTAAATCGCGAAGATGTCCCATAGAAGCCATTACTGTATATTTTTTATTGCCTAAATATTTTTCAATAGTCTTTGCTTTAGTTGGCGATTCTACTACTACAAGCGTTTTTTTCTTCATTCAAAGCACTCCCTGATTGCTCTTATATAAAAATTTGGACTTGTCTCTTTAACTAGTCCCTTCAATTTCATTTGTAATAAAATAAACGATATATTCGAAACATTTATTCTCAATTTATATATGATTTCATCAATACATTTAGGCTCTGTAAAAGATAAATTATCATATATAAGTTGTTCTTCCGCTGTCATGGAAAAACCTAATTCTATTTGTGTTTCTTTGGATATACTTTGCTGATTAGTTACAAAATTATATTCTTCTACAATATCATTTGCCCTTGTAACTAATTTAGCACCTTGTTTTATTAAACTATGGCAGCCTTCGCTTTTTTGCGAATAAATATTTCCTGGTATGGCAAATACATCTCGCCCTTCACTTAAAGCAAATTCTGCTGTTATCAATGAACCACTCTTTTTCGCAGCTTCAACTACTAATATTCCTTTGGATAATCCTGTGATAATTCTATTTCTAGCTGGAAAATTCCCTGGTTTTGGCAATGTATTTAGTGGATATTCTGATATTACAGCACCATTTTGAGCTATAGCTTCTAAAAGTTGCTTATTTTCTTTTGGATATATAATATCTAATCCACAACCTAAAACAGCAATAGTCTTACCTTTTTTCAAAGCTCCTGTATGAGCTTTAGTGTCTATACCTTTAGCAGCACCACTAACTATTATAAAATTAAATTTAGCTAATTCCTCAGCCATATTTTCTGCTATCTGTTTTCCATAAGTCGTTGGAGTTCTTGAACCTACTATACCTATACAAATTTCATCTCTAGGCAATTGACCTTGATAATATAAAATAAATGGAGGATCATAGATTTCTTTCAATAACTTTGGATATTCTTCATCTATTTCTATGCAGACTTCAATTTTATAATGTTTTAATTGCTCTGTTAATTTATCTATAGATATTTTCTGTCTAAATTCTATTAATTCAGACAATGTTTTACTGCCTAAACAATTACTTTGTTCTAACATTTTTCTTGTCGCTGTCCATATTTTTTCGCCGTCATGAAAATATCCATAAAGTTGACGAAGCGTTTTACTACCTATGCCTGGCACAGAATTTATGGCAGCCCAATATATATTTTTCATTGTTTATTACATTCCCATACAAATAAATCTTTAGATAAACCGTATATATTTTACTATTATCACTATTAACTGACAATTTGTCAAATTTTTTATCAAAAGAATATAGATATCGCCATCTAAAACAAAAAGCTATTGTATTAAAAAATTTAACACAATAGCTTTTTATTATTCTTAGACCATAAATCAGCCTAATTTTTCTTTTATCATTTTATTTACAAGACCAGGATTTGCTTTACCTTTACTTGCTTTCATTACTTGACCGATTAAAAAGCCCATAGATTTTGGATAATCTGCAACAGCTTTTGGATTATCTGCAATTGCTTTATCTACAATTTCTTCTATTGCTTTTGTATCAGTAATCTGTACTAAACCTTTATCTTTTACGATTTTTTCTGGAGTATCTCCACTTGTCCACATTTCTTCAAATACAGTTTTTGCTATTTTAGAAGAAATTGTACCTTTACCAATTAAGCCAATTAAGCTTGCTAAATTTTGAGCAGATACTGGAGAATTTTCAATAGTCATTTCATTAGCATTTAAATGCTTAGACAATTCACCCATAATCCAGTTAGAAGCAAGTTTTGCATCAGCACCAGCATCTACAACAGCATCAAAGTATTCAGCCATAGCACGAGTAGAAGTGATGATTTCTGCATCATAAGTAGGAAGACCATATTCATTTACTAAACGAGCTTTTCTTGCATCTGGTAATTCAGGAAGTTCTTTTTTATATGCTTCAATCTGTTCATCAGTTGTAACAATTGGCACAAGATCAGGTTCTGGCATATAACGATAATCTTGAGCTTTTTCTTTGCTACGCATAGAAAGTGTAATTCCACGACCATCGTCCCAAGTACGAGTTTCCTGTACCAAGATACCGCCATCTTCTAACACTTCATTTTGACGTTCAATTTCATATTCTAAAGCGTCTTCGATTACTTTGAAGGAATTCAAGTTTTTCATTTCAACTTTTGTACCAAGTTTTTCGCTACCTTCTGGACGAAGAGATACGTTTACATCGGCACGTAAATTGCCTTCTTCCATTTTACAATTGGATACATCAATGTATTGTAAAATAGATTTTATTTTTTCCATATATGCACGAGCTTCTGCTGGAGAATGCATATCTGGTTCAGATACGATTTCAATAAGTGGTACACCAGTACGATTATAGTCAACATTAGAGCTACTAGAATCTTTGATTGTAGTACCAGAGTGAACGAGTTTACCAGCATCTTCTTCCATATGAATACGAGTGATGCGAATACGTTTTGTTTTGCCTTCTACTTCGATATCCACATAACCATGTTCAGCGATTGGTAAATCAAACTGAGAAGTCTGGAAATTTTTTGGTAAATCTGGATAGTAATAATTTTTTCTATCAAATTTACTGAATTTATTAATTGTACAATTGAGTGCAAGACCTGCTTTGATAGCAAATTCTACTACACGTTTATTGACAACAGGTAATACACCTGGAAGACCAAGACAAACAGGGCAAACATGTGTATTTTGGTCTGCACCAAAGGAAGTAGCACAGCTACAGAAAATTTTTGTATTAGTTTTTAATTCGCTATGAATTTCCAAACCAATGACTGCTTCGTATTTCATTATTCTACCCCCTGACCAATTTTATTAGCATAATCATGATTTACTTCATAAGTATATGCTGCACGAATAATAGTTTCTTCATCAAGTGGGCGACCAATAAACTGCATACCGATAGGCATATTATCTTTGCTTCTGCCACAAGGAATAGAAATACCAGGAAGACCTGCTAAGTTAAGTGGAACAGTGAAAATATCCATCAAATACATTTTTAATGGATCATTTGCCATTGAACCTAATTTATATGCAGGTGTTGGTGCTACTGGAGCCAAAATAACATCTACATTTTTAAAAGCATTATCAAAGTCTTGTTTTACAAGTGTTCTAACTTTTAATGCTTTTAAATAATAAGCGTCATAATAACCAGCACTTAAAGCATAGTTACCAATCATAATACGACGTTTTACTTCTGGACCGAATTTTGCAGTTCTTGTATTTGTCATCATAGAAACAATGTCTTCACCATCTACACGAGAGCCATAGCTTACACCATCATAACGAGATAAGTTTGTAGAAGCTTCTGCTGGAGCTATTAAATAATATGTGGAAATAGCATAATCTGTATGTGGTAAAGAAATATCTACGATTTCAGCACCGAGTTTTTTCAAATCTTCGATAGCTGTATTCATAGCTTTTTTTACATCTTCGTCCATACCATCGATAAAATATTCTTTTGGTAAACCGATTTTTAATCCTTTTATATCATTTACTAAGGATTTTGTATAATCAGGAACATCACTATTGATAGATGTAGAATCTTTTTCATCATGACCTGCAATCACATTCATTACATGAGCACAGTCTGTTACATCGCGAGTCAATGGGCCAATCTGGTCAAGTGAAGAAGCGAATGCTACTAAACCATAACGAGATACACGACCATAAGTAGGTTTTAAACCAACAACACCGCAAAAAGATGCTGGCTGACGAATAGATCCACCAGTATCAGAACCTAATGCCCAAATAGCACTACCAGCACTAACTGCTGCAGCACTACCACCAGAGCTACCACCTGGTACACAGTCTAAATTCCATGGATTATGTGTAGCAAAAAATGCAGAGTTTTCTGTGGAACCACCCATAGCGAACTCGTCCATATTCAATTTACCAAGTAATGCAGGTTTTTGAGCTAAAACTTTATCCATTACTGTAGCATTATATGGTGGTACGAAATTTTCGAGCATATAAGATGCACAAGTTGTTTTTAAACCTTTTGTACAAATATTGTCTTTTATAGCTGCTGGTATACCTGCTAAAACAGAGATTTTTGCTCCGCCAGCGATATCAGCATCAACATTTTCTGCTTGTTGTAAAGCATAATCAGCTGTTTTTGTGATATATGCTTTTACTTTATCATCAGTAACTTCCATACGAGAAAGTACATCTTTTGTAATTTCTACAGCAGAAATTTCTTTATTTACAAGCATATCATGTAATTCATGTGCTGTTTTTTCAAATAAATTCACGTAAAAGCCTCCTCAATTTAATCAAAGTAATTAAAATAAATTATTCTTCTAAAATTTTAGGTACACGGAAATAACCATCTTCTTGTTGTGGAGCATTAGATAATGCCAATTCACGATCAAGGGAAGGTTTTACTACATCTTTACGAAATACATTTTGTACAGGCAATACGTGTGCAGTAGGAGCTACATTTTCAGTATCTACTTGTTGTAATCTATCTACATATTCAAGAAAATCATTAAGCTCGCTTATATTTTTATCCATATCTTCATCTTTAATGCTAAGACGAGACAGAAGAGCTACATTTTCTACATCTTCTCTAGTAACTTTCATATCTTCACCCCATTTTCAAAATAAACTGTTTACATTTTATCATATTTTAGACAATGATTGAATAGTATTGTTACTTTTCCCCGCAAAATATAGCTGACTTATTTTAGCTTCTATGTTAAAATGTCTTAAAAATTAGTAATAAAATAGGTGATTTCTTACATATGGACAAAACTAAACAAAAAATTGCATTTTCCTTTCTCATTGCAATATTTCTAGCTGCATTTGAAGGTGTTGTTGTCTCTACTGCTGCACCTGTGATTGTGAAAAGTTTGCATAATTTCAAAATGATTAGCTGGATTTTTTCTATTTTTCTTTTGACCTCAGCAATTTCTACTCCTATTTACGGTAAATTGGCTGACCTTTATGGGCGAAAACGAATTTTTATGATTGGCATTTCCATTTTTCTTTTCGGTAGCTTATTAGCTGGATTATCTCAGACCATGCACCAATTAATTATCTTCCGTGGCATTCAAGGCATTGGTGCTGGTGCTATTTTTACTATTGGTTTTACGATGATTGGTGATATTTTTACCCTAGAAGAACGCTCTATTATTCAAGGAGCTATCAGTACTATTTGGGGAATAGCTGGTCTTGTAGGTCCATTACTTGGTGGATTTCTCATAGATTATCTTTCATGGCAATGGATATTTTTTATAAACATTCCCTTTGGTCTTTTATCAGTCTATATACTTGCTAAATTTGTACATGAACAAAAGCCCGCTACTAATCCTAAAATAGACTACCTTGGAGCTATTTTGCTTTCCATTGCTATTGGCAGTCTTTTATATGGTGTAATGAGTTTAGATGAAAATTTTTATTTAGGTGTAATTTTATTAGTTATCACTTTGATTTCTTCTATCCTCTTTTATATCCAAGAAGCCAGAACTTCTGAGCCTATTGTTCCTTTATTTATCCTCAATAAATCTTCTATCATTGTAAATATCATAACTTTTATCAGCTCTTTCATATTGATTGCTTGTTCTGTTTATTTACCATTACATATTCAATCAATTATGGGTTACAGTGCTACTATCGCTGGTATTTCTTTGATAGGAACTTCTATTGCTTGGTTTATGAGTTCGATTTCCATTGCTAAATTAATGAAAAAATATCCTACAAATATAATTGTTATGTTTTCTTCATTAATTTTAATTTTCAGTTCTTGGTTATTAACACAATTAACTATAGATACACCTCTTTGGCACTTATCTATTTATGTATTTTTCTTTGGCTTTGGTTTTTCTGGCACTTTAAATACACTCACTTTCATAGTCCAAGATTCTGTAAAATATAATCTACGTGGTGCCGCTGTTGGTCTAAATATGCTCACTCGTACACTTGCTCAAACAATTGGTGTTACCGTTCTCGGTGCTGTATTAAATGTTTCTACAGCAGATTTTATCCAAGCTCATAATTTAATAAATATCACTATGCAAGATTTTTATGATAATACTGCTCCTCAATATCATGAACTTTTACGCCAGGCTTTATTTTATAGTCTAAATAATATTTACTATATTTTAGTTGGCAGTAGTATACTTTGTTTAATCTTGTCTTATTTTGTACCTAAACATCAATCACAAAAATAATCCAAAATATTAGACTCATATCTTTATATAATTATAAAAACTATGCTATACTATTATTTATTTTATATCTAAAATTTAAATTTATTTACTATTTCGGAGGAATATAATGAAAGATCATTTAGTAAAAGCTGTCGCTGATGGTGTTCGTGTTCATGCTGCTATTACAACTAACCTTGTAAATGAAGCTGTATCTCGTCATGAATGTTATCCTGTAGCTGCTGCTGCTCTTGGTCGTACTATGACAGGTGCTTTACTAATGGCAGCAAACCTTAAAAATAAAGAATGTATCACTATAAAATTTAATGGCAACGGTCCATTAGGCTCTGTTGTTGCTGATGCTAATCCTGAAGGATTTGTACGTGGTTATATCGCCAATCCTCATGTTAATTTACCACTCAATGAAAAAGGTAAATTAGATGTAGGCGGTGGTGTCGGTCAAGGTATTTTATCCGTAACTCGTTTCACTGGTCTTAAAGACCCTATTACTGGTAGTTGTGAAATCGTTTCTGGGGAAATTGCTGAAGACCTCACAAATTATCTTTATACTTCTGAACAAACTCCTTCTAGTGTAGGCTTAGGTGTTCTTGTAAATCCTGATTTAAAAGTAGCTGCAGCTGGTGGTTTTATCCTTCAATTATTACCAGATGCTACAGAAGAAACACTTACAAAATTAGAAAATAACCTCGCTAAAATTCGCCCAGTTTCTACCATGGTAAAAGATGGTTTAGATGCTCGTGGTATCATTGCTGAACTATTGCAAGGTTTTGATAAAGTTGATTATTTAACTACTACAGATTTAGCATTTAAATGTCAATGCTCCAAAGAACGCATTGAAGATGTACTCATCAGCTTAAATGAACATGATTTAAAATCTCTAGTTGATGATGGTCATGCTGAAGTTTGCTGTCATTTCTGTGGTGAAAAATATCAATTCAATAAAGATGAACTCACTGCTATTTACAATGTATCTCAAAAATTAAAAGACAATAAAGCTAATAATTAAATAATATCAATAAAAAAGCATTTTAAAATGGAATTATCACTCAATCCATTTTAAAATGCTTTTCTTTTATAAATTAATTTTCTTTAACCATTGCTAAAAATTCTTGTTCAGTAATTATTTTTACACCTAAACTTTCAGCTTTTGTAAGTTTACTGCCTGCATTTGCCCCTGCAATTACATAAGATGTCTTTTTCGATACAGAACCAGAAGCTTTTCCGCCTAGAGATTGAATAATTTCACTAGCTTCACTTCTGCCCATGGTTTCTAATGTTCCTGTTAATACGAAAGTCAAACCTTGGAATTTATCAGATGTTTTTTCTGTCTTTTCCTCTGCCATATTGACATTTGCTTCTTTTAATTTATTTAATAAAGCAATATTTTCTTCATCATGGAAAAATTCATATACAAGTTTTGCACTTATTTCCCCAATATCTGCTACTTGTTTTATCTCTTCTTCGGTGGCTTTAGCTATATCATCAAAAGAATGAAAATGATTTATCAAGGAACGACTTGCTGATTTACCTATATTCAAAATGCCCAGTCCTGTAAGCAATCTCCATGGTGCATTTTGCTTACTTTTTTCGATTGCATTTAAAAGTTTATCAGTATTTTTTTCCTTGCCAATCAATCCTTTTGCTATTAATTCATCTCGATAATTGTGTAAATAATATATATCTGCTGGATCTTTTAAATATCCATTTTCAATCAAAGTTTTTATATACATCATGCCAAAACCTTTGATATCCATAGCATCTCGACCGACAAAATTTATTATCCAACGTTCAATCTGTGCTGGGCAATGTGGATTACTACAGCGAATATCTGCTTTATCATCGTGAATAGTATGAGCATTACATACAGGGCAAGTATCGCCAATGATAAAAGGCTTGCTATCCTGAGGTCGTTTTTCTTTGATTACACAACGAACTTTCGGAATAATTTCCCCTGATTTATATACTTTTATTGTATCGCCAATGCGTATATCTAAATCATCAATAAAATCTTGATTGTGCAATGTAGCTCGTTCTACTTTTGTACCACAGAGCCAAACTGGTTCAAATACTGCTGTCGGCGTAATTCTTCCTGTACGACCTACGGATAATTCTATATTTAATAATTTAGTTTCCTTTTCTTCTGGTGGATATTTATAAGCTATTGCCCATTTAGGAACTTTAGATGTTGCTCCTAATTTTTCTCTTTGTGCAAAATCATTTATTTTTACAACAGCTCCATCAATATCATAATCTAAATCACCACGACGATTTCCAATTTCTTCTATAGCTTGTAAAACTTCTTTTTTAGTTTTACATACTTTATATGAATGTATAATCTTCATTCCTTGTTTGTGCATAAATTCATATGCCTGTGTATGCGATTTTAATTCTATACCTTCTACCTTTTGCAAATTAAAAATAAACATGGATAAATTGCGTTCTTTAATGATTTTGCTGTCTAATTGGCGAAGTGTACCTGCTGCACAATTTCGAGGATTAGCAAATAATCTTTTCCCCAATAATTCTTGTTTTTCATTTACTAAGGAAAAAGCTTCTCGCGTCATATATACTTCTCCACGAACTTCAAAATAAGGCAATTTTTCTTTTATTTTTTTCTTAATATCTTTTATCTGCATAGCATTAGCTGTTACATCTTCACCTTGTACAACACCATCACCACGAGTAACAGCTAATTTCAATTCACCATCTACATAACGAAGTGCTAAAGATAAACCATCTATTTTTTCTTCTACTACAAATTCTGGATTATCTAATTCTTTTTGCATATTATCTACAAAAGTTTCCACTTCTTCAGCAGAAAATACATCTTGCAAGCTAAGCATTGGCACATCATGTTTTACGAGAACGCCAGCTTCACGTTTTGCCATTCCGCCTACTTTTTGCGTTGGTGAATCTTTTGTAATTAATTCTGGATTTTCAGCTTCCAATTTTTTTAATTGACGCATCAATTCATCATATTGAGCATCTTCTATTTCTGGATTATCTTGATTGTAATATAAATCATTATGATATAAGATTTTTTTCTTTAATTCATCTATTTGCTTTTTTATATCGTCCATTATTTCACCCACAATACATATAAATAAGCCAGTTACCATTTAAGTAACTGGTCTTTTCTCTTAAAATTCTACTTTTTCTAACAATACTCTTAGCATCTTTAGTTCTTCTTCTGTTAAATTTTTATAAGCTGCTATGTCTGTTGCTTCCATTCTTTTTGCACATTCTGAGGCAATACTTAAGCCAAGTGGTGTTAAATATAAATAATACTTTCTCTTGTCTACCTTATCTTGAATTTTGTATATTAAATTTTTGCTCATCATACTTTTTATGATATTTGTAACAGTTGGATTTGTATTATTTAGTCCAATTTCTATCATTCTTTGTGTAACTTTTTTATCTTTAGATTTATCTAAATAAGCAATAACTAATGCTTGTTGTACAGTTACACCTAAACTGGCTAAATTATTATTTTGTCTGGCTATCATTTTTTTATTTATTTCATATATTAATTGCCCTAATCGCATAGTATCTGGTACTAACACTGCTCTCACCTCAAAAGAAAAAAATAACTCAATAATAATATATATTATATCAAAATTTCACTCTCAATATAAACTAAAATATCTATAAAAATTATTGACAAAAAATTTTTATTGCGCTATTATTCATTACATAGTTAGCTATGTATTTTAAAATCATATTAAATACAATCATATAATACAAGATAATTTTTATATAATAGCACACTATATAATTAAGAAAATAAGATTTTTATTATGTTAAATTAAAAAAAATTCACTCTCGGTTTTAGTTTCGCTTATCTTTTAGCATTTTCTAGCTCTTTATGTTTTGCTAGTGATTCCCCTAAAACAGTAGTTCCCGCTACTAATCTTCCAGAAGCAACAATCAACACAAAAATTGATATGAGTCGCAGTACAGATTCTCAAAATATCACAGCTGTCCCTGCTACTAATCTTCCTGATGAAGAAATCGATACCTCTGTATCTTTCTACTGATTTTGATAATATTTGCTTTATTTGATATATCCCCAAAACTTCAATTATCCCCAGTCAGTACCACACGTAAAACGTGTGGCTTGCACAAGCCTATAAGGCTTTTAACAATAGCCAGCGCCTAAATGACGCTGGCTTTCTCTTCGTTCAAGCCATTGTGCACTGATTACTTAACAATCCCTAAAGGGATCATTTAATTCTTTTGTGCTTATTTTATCCATCATTTTATCATACGTATCTTGTTCTCTTATATATTTCGCTATTGTTGCTTCATTTAGTCCTACTGTCGATACATAATATCCTGTTGACCAAAAATTATTGTTTCCAAATTTATATTTTAAATTTCCATGTCTTGCAAATATCATCATTGCACTTTTTCCTTTTAAATACCCCATAAAATTTGATATACTCATTTTTGGTGGTATCTTAACCAAAATATGAATATGATCCGGCATAGCTTTCCCTTCTATTATCTCTATGCCTTTCCACTTACATAAATCTTTTATTATTTGTACAATATCTCTACGCAATTTATTATATATAATTTTTCTTCTATATTTTGGGGTAAATACTATATGATACTTGCACATCCATCTTGTATGTGCTAAACTTCTTTCCATAGAAATTCTCCTCTCTTTAATAATGACTTGAACACTTATTATTTTAATAGAGGAGAATTTCTATTTCTATAAGAAACTTATTAACCACTCGTAAAACGAGTGGTTTTTTGTTTCGCACGCTCTGCGTACTCAACTAACTAAAGTACAAAATAAAAAAGATTGCTTTAACTGTATTTCACAATTAAAGCAATCTTTTTATTTATACTTTACTGATAGGAGCGTATTTTTGCATCAAAGCTTTTATGCCTTGACCTGGAAAAGCTATTTTCAATTCTATTTCTTCACCAGTTCCTTTTACAGATACAATTGTACCAATTCCCCATTTATTATGTTTAGCCTTATCACCGACTTTCCATTTTATGGATAAATCTGGACGAATTACATTACCTGCTGGTTTAACTGCTTGTGCTTTTTGGGCAAAACCTCCACCTAAAAGTGAATTTGGTCTGCCTGTAGAATTATTATTACCTAAAATACTTCCACCAAAATTATTTCTACCACTTTGACTATATCCTGAGCCATAACTATTCATACTGCCCATGCCAAAACCAAATTTATTTTTTGCCTCACGTTCTTCTAAATATTCCGCAGGAATTTCACTAATAAATCGTGAAGGTTCATACGATAATGTTTTGCCATAAATCATACGAGCTTTTGCATTTGTAATATATAATTTTCGCTCAGCTCTAGTTATACCTACATAACAAGTACGACGTTCTTCTTCAATTTCAGTTTCATTCATCAAAGTTCTAGCATGTGGAAATAATCCTTCTTCCATGCCAGCTAAAAATACCACTGGAAACTCTAATCCTTTAGCTGAATGCATAGTCATAAGCGTAACTCTCTCATCTTCCATATCTGCATTATCAATATCAGATACTAAAGACACTGTACTTAAAAAGTTTTCCAAAGTTGGTTCTTCATTTGTCTTTTCAAAATCTTTCGCTACACTCAATAATTCTTTGATATTTTCTAAACGAGTCTGATTTTCGACTGTATTTTCTTTTTCTAATTCAGCAATATATCCAGATTTATGCATTACTTGTTCAATTAAATCATGAACTGATAATACCACTGAATTATTCAACATTTCTAAGATAAATTCAGCAAAATTAGCCAAAGATTGTTTTGCTTTTGGTGTGATTGGTGCCGTTTCTGGAGCAGATATAGCATCAAATAAAGTCATATTGTACATATCAGCAAATTCAGCTAATTTATTCATAGTTACAACACCTAATGAACGCTTAGGCACATTGATTATACGCATTAAACTTATTGTATCTTCTGGATTATAAATAACTCTCAAATAAGCTAAAATATCTTTAATTTCTTTTCTATCATAGAATTTCAATCCGCCAACCATAGTATAAGGAACGCCAGCTTTCATGAAACCTTCTTCTAATGCACGAGATTGAGCATTTGTACGATATAATACTGCCATATCTCCATAAGATACATTGAATAATGTTTTTTGTTTTACAGCTTCTTCTGTGATAAATCTAGCTTCATCACGTTCATCACTTGCCGTATAATGAATTATTTTTTCACCTTGAGGATTATTCGTCCATAATTTTTTGGGTTTACGGTCAAGATTATGTTCAATAACCATATTAGCAGCATTTAAAATAGTTTTTGTTGAACGATAATTTTGTTCCAATTTTATAACTGTAGCTTCAGGATAATCTTTTTCAAAATCCATGATATTTCTGATATCAGCACCACGCCAGCCATAAATAGATTGATCTGCATCACCTACGACGCAAAGATTGCGATACATTCCAGCTAAAAGTGAAGTCAATTGATATTGAGCCCCATTTGTATCTTGATACTCATCAACTAAAATATATTGGAAACGCTGTTGATATTTCATTTTTATATCTTCATGTTCTTTTAAAACTTTAACTGCAAGCATCAATAAATCATCAAAATCTAAAGCATTATTTTCGATTAAATTCGCTTGATACATAGTGTAAATTTCTGCAATTTTTTTAGCAAAAAAATCACTTGCTGATTGTGTATACTCTTGTGGAGTTGTCATCATATTTTTAGCATTGGAAATAGCTGACTGTACTGCATATGGTGCATATTGTTTTTCATCAAGATTTAATTCTTTTAAACAATTTTTTATCAAAGTCAAAGCATCTTGTGTATCATAGATGACAAAATTCTTCTTATAAATACCTAAAGCTTCGATTTCAAAACGCAAAAATTTAGTACAAAATGAATGAAATGTGCTTAGCCAAACATATTTTGCTTTTTCGCCAATCATTCTATCTACACGTTCACGCATTTCTGTCGCAGCTTTATTTGTAAAAGTTATCGCCAAAATATTATATGGAGATACTCCTTTATCTAATAAATTAGCTATTCTACAAGTCAATACTTTCGTTTTTCCAGAACCTGCTCCTGCCATGATAAGAAGAGGCCCTTCTGTATGAGCTACAGCTTGAGCTTGTGCTGGATTTAAACCATCATATATATTCAAAGAAAATCCTCCTAAATAAAAACAAAATAAAAAATTACTTATTATATTATCTAAAATATTATATTAGATGTCAAAAATAAAAAATGAGTAGAGACTACGCTCTACTCTATTTATTAATATAGTTTTATAGGAGATATCTTTATTAACAGATTTTACCAGGATTTAAAATATTATTTGGATCAAAAACAGCTTTTATTTTTTTCATTAAATCTATAGCTGTCTTTGGTGTGGATTGTTCTAAATATACTTTTTTTACCAAACCTATTCCATGTTCTCCTGATACTTTGCCATTTAATTCTTTGGCCTTTGCATACATTTTATCCATTGCCAAAGTCAAAAGTTCATGCCATTGTTCATCATCTAAATCATCTTTAAGAATATATACATGCAAATTGCCATCACCAGCATGACCAAATGATTTCATGCGAATATTTAATTTTGCTCGCAATTCATGTACATATTCTACAAAAGTATTTACTTCACTTCTAGGTACTACGATATCAACTTCATCCATGCAGGTCGTAGAGCTTTTTATTGCTTCCAAAAATGCTCCACGTGCTTTCCATATACCTTCACTGCGTTCATCTGTATCGGCAATCAAAATATCAATAGCACCTTGTTGTAAACAAATTTTGGCTACATTATCATAATAATTTTCTATTTCTTCTACGCTATTGCCATCAAATTTCAACAATAAATATGCATCTGCTTGATTATCTGGGAATTTTCTACCTAAATATTTTTCTGCATCACAGATTACTTCACGTTCCATAAATTCAATAGCTGTAGGAATTGCTTTTGCCTTAATGATCAAAGGAACTGTTCTTATAGCTTTTTCCAAATTCTGATATGGTATTAATAAGCTGATATTTTTCTTTGGCAAAGGCAATAATTTCAATACAATTTTTGTTACAATGCCCAAAGTTCCTTCTGAACCAATAATTAAATCTTTTAAATCATAGCCAGAACTATTTTTTACTACTTTTCCGCCAAACTCTACAATACTACCATCTGCCAATCCTACTTCTAATGCACGTACATAATCTCTTGTAACACCGTATTTTACAGCACGCATTCCTCCAGCATTAGTACTTATATTCCCGCCAATTGTAGCTGATTTTTCTCCAGGATCTGGAGGATAAAAAAATCCTTTTTCTTCAACATAGCTTGCCAAATCCATCAACAATACGCCAGGCTCTACTGTTAAAGTCAAATTTTCTTCATCTAATTCTAAAAAGTGGTTCATCATTGTCATATCTAAAACAATACCACCTTTTAATGCCACTGCTGCTCCTACTAGTCCAGTTCCTGCACCTCTGACAGTGACTGCTATCTTGTGTTCATTAGCATATTTTAAAATATTTGATACTTCCTGCGTACTATTTATTTTTACTACCATTTCAGGATAATAATGTTCCGTTGTCAATTCATCATGACTATATTCTTCATTAATTTCATTTTTCCATAAAATACGGTTTCTTGGTACAAATCCACTTATTTTTATCAAATCAGTAGCTGTCAACTTTTTATAATAACTCATGATAATTTTTCACCTACTTTTATTTTTTCTATAAGTTTTGGTATAACTTCATAAATATCGCCAACTATAGCATAATTAGCATATTTAAAAATAGGTGCTTTTTCATCATTATTAATTGCAAAAATAGTTTCGGCATTATTCATACCTGCCACAAATTGAATTGCACCAGACACACCACATGTCATAATCAATTTAGGTCGAACAGTTTTCCCACTAAGTCCTATCTGTCTTTTTGCCTCTGCCCAACCATTTTCTACTAATGGACGTGTAACGGCTAACTGTCCATTTAATAAATCTGCTAAATCTTCTAGCATGCTCAAATCTTCTTTTTTCTTAATGCCTCTACCAGCGACAATTAGAATATCCGCACTTTCTATGTTTTCCTCTTTAGGTTTTTTTATTACATCTAAAATCTTGATATTACTTTCAAAATCGATATTATTCGTCTTACAATTTACAATTTCACCATTTATATCTTCACTATATGCAGGCGTTTCCATTACTTTATATCTAACAGTTGCCATTTGCGGACGATTATTTGGTGTGAGGATTTCTGCCATGATATTTCCACCAAATGCTGGTCTAATCTGCACGAGGTCAGTTGTAGATTTCATATCCAATATCGTACAATCAGCTGTCAATCCAGTCTTAAAACGAGCTGCAACTTTTGGTGCTAATTGCCTACCTACAGGTGTTGCTCCTACTAAAATACTTGTTGGCTTATTATTTTTTATAAAATCTTCAAATACATTAGTGTATTTTTCAATATTAAAATACGCTAATTCTTCATCATCATAAACAAAAACTTTATCTACATTGTAATGCAATAATTTTTCCGCTATATTTGATAAATTATTACCTACAAAAACAGCATAAACTGGTTGATTGATTTTATCTGCCAGTTCTCTTGCCTTTCCTATCAATTCATAAGTAACTGGATGAATATTTTCTCCTACATGTTCAACATAAACAGCTATTCCGTTCCAAATTGATTTATCAATAAGAGGTTTTTTCTCATCTTCTACATATTCCACAGCACCTTTGGAACCTTTTCGCACACATAATCTACATAATCTACAACCTGCTGTAATATTTAATTTTCCGTTATTTTCTTCCATTGCTCCAAATGGGCATATAGATATCAATTCATTTATATCATTTATCTTATCTTGATGAACAACTAATTTTGCCATAATCCATACCTCTATTAAAATACAATTTTTTTAGCTTTTAATTTTTGATAGATTGTATCTGTTATTTCTTCAATATTTCCCGATATTTTTTCTTGTACCTTATCACTAGATGGTGGGAATATCTTTTGTACTTTTGTTGGTGATGCGTTCAATCCATAATGATGTTCATCTTTATCAACCATATCATTTAAAGTAAATACTTTTACTTGTTTATGCTCCGTTGCTTTTTTTCTCAAATACGATGGCAATCTAGGTTCAACAATATCTTTTTGCACTGTAATCAAGCATGGATAATTTATCTCTATTCGTTCAATATCATCTGACATATCCATATCTACAATTATTGACTTATCTTTCACATCGATAATTTTATTTACATTACATACACATGGTATTTTCAACATTTCCGAAACCTCTGGCCCAACCTGTGCTGTATCCCCATCTGTTGTTTGCAGTCCACAAATGATCAAATCAAAATCACCAAAAGATTTTATTCCTTGAGATAAAGTATAACTTGTTGCTAAAACATCAGCTCCGCCAAATTTTCTATCCGTTATTATCGCTCCCTCATCAGCAGACATGGCAAACGCTTCATATAAAATAGATTTTGCTTGCGGTGGACCCATGGTTATTACATCTACACTTCCACCATATTTTTCTTTTAATCGCAATGCTGTCTCTAAAGCATATAAATCATATGGATTCATCTTACTTTCACTACTATTGCGTTTTAATACACCTGTAACTTCATCGACTTGTACTTTATTACTTTCAGGAACTTGTTTTATACAAACTAAAATCTTCATATACTACCCTCCTCGAAATATTCAATTATCAAAGTTCTTCAGCTAAAATATCAGCTATATGTTTTACTTTTACATTAGGCATCTGTTTATCCAAACCGCCACCTATTTGCATCATACAAGCAGGACAAGCTACTGCCACAATATCAGCTTGACTATCTTTTATATTTTCCAATTTTCTTGATAATAAACGCAATGAAATATCTTTATATTTCATACCAAAAGCCCCTGCCATACCGCAACATTGATCACAACCTTGCATTTCTACAAAATTATATTTTTTAGTATTCTTTAACAATACTCTTGGTTCTTTATAAATATTTAATCCACGTTTCATATGACAAGAATCATGATATGTTATCTTTATTTTTCCTTCATTATTCACAGTATCATCTAATTTGTTCATTTCTTTATACATAGAAAATACAAATTGACTAAATTCTCTAATCTTTTTACTTAAAACTTTGCTACGAGCTAGCCATTGACTATCATCTTTAAATAATTCCACATAAGTCTTTTCTAATGTTTCTGTACATGTAGGACATGCCGCTACGATATAATCAGCATTTGTTTCTTCTAAAGCCTGTATATTTTCTTTAGCTATTTTTCTTGCTGTTTCTAAATCTCCTGAGCCAATTATAGGTTTTCCACAACAATTTTGTTTTTGCGGATAAATTACTTCTACACCCAAATTTTGCAATACTTTAAATACGGATTTTCCTGTATTCGGAAACACAAAGTCTATATTACAACCGCTAAAAAATGCTACTCTCATTTTTGGATTTTTAGGATTTTGCTTCATTAATTCATCTGTACAATCGCGAAGAGGTGTAGAAGCAATAGCTGGCAAACTACGACCTTGCGTCATCTTAGCAAAAAATAATGGTAAATTACGAATAAAATTTCCCGATTGTACAGGTTTTTGTCCTAAAGAAGCAGCTCTTAACAAAGTATGGAATAATTTTCTATTAGACATAACTTTTTTAAATATAATTTTTTCAGGTAAAGATTGACCTTTTTGAGCAAAATTTCTACGTCTTAATTCTTCAATTAAACCAGGAATATCTATTTTACCCGGACATATAGTAGTACAACGACGACAACCAATACATAAATCACTAAATTGTGAAAAATTATCCATGCCATTTAACAATCCAGTTAAAATAGCTCCGATACCACCTGAGTATATATATCCATATACATGACCACCAACAGTAGACCAGATAGGACATACATTTAAACAAGAAGAACAACGTACACATTGATAGACTTCTTTTAATTTATCATCATGAGCCGCTTTTAAACGACCATTATCCAATAAAATAACATATACTTTTTTATTTTCTTCTACTAATTTCCCCTCTTTTTCATGAATTATAGGAGTTGGCCCATCTATTAACGTCAAATAACTTACCATTCTTTGACCTGTACCATTTCGTGGCAATAATCTCATTATCTTAGCTGCATCACTGATTTTAGGAATTAATTTTTCATAACCAATGATAATTACATGTACAGGTGGAATAGTTGTAACAATTCTTGCATTTCCTTCATTAGTAACTAATCCAATTGCCCCATTTTCAGCTATACCAAAGTTAGCACCTGTTATTCCCATATCTGCTTTTAAAAATTCTTCACGCAATACTTTTCTTGCAATCTGTATCATATATGGAATATCACTAGGTATATCCTCTTTTAATTCATCTGAGAAAAATTTCGCACATTGTTTTCTATTGAGATGTATTGCTGGCATTACCATATGTGATGGTTTTTGACCTGCAACAGATAACATCCATTCACCTAAATCAGTTTCTTTTACTCTTAAACCTTGTTGTTCTAAAAAATGATTTAAATGTATTTCTTCTGTTGCCATAGATTTTGATTTTACAATTCTATGTATATTATTTTCTTTACAAATCTGCAATAATTGTGCCTTTAATTCATCGCCATCTTTAGCACGAAAAACCTTCGCACCTCTTTCTTCTAGTGAAGCCTGAAATTTATCAGCGACTTCTTCAATATGAGCAACTGTTTGTTTTTTCATATCACGAAGTTCATTTCTTAATTCATCAATGTCATCAACATTTGCATATGCTTTCAATCTAGCTTGAGGATATTGTTTTGCAAATCGTGCCAAATTATCACTTAAAATAGGATCATGTAATTTTTCTTTTATTTCAGCTTTTATATTACGTTCTTTCATCTTACTTCACGCTCATTTCTTTTTATCTTTTTCATCTTTTATCGTCTTCAATTGCAAATAAAATCACACGACTTGGCCCATGCACTCCTAAAGTCAAAACACGTTCAATATCCGATGTTCTGCTTGGTCCTGTCACAAAACCACTATATCCTTTCCAAAAAACTTTAGCCAAAACATCAAAAGCATCTTGCATATTATTTACAATATAATTTTTAGGCATAAATATTATATTTATTAATGGCAACATACTTGCTATTCTCGCTTCATAAGCATAGTTATCGACACATATACTACCTGTTTCTCCTACACCAAATTCACCTAAAGTTATACCAATATCTAATTCATTTTTATTTTTTACTATGTCAAATTTATCTGTATATACTTTAAAAGACTTGTTTACTTCTGCATAAACGTCTGCCAATTCCTCACACTCATCAGCACCTACTCCTGCTATCATTTTTGCATCTGTTGCTTTAGCTATTTTCAAAATATCAGCAATAGCATCTTTATAACTCTTGACTATTTTTATTTCCACAGAAGCATTTTGAGCATTTTCTGCAAAATCATTCCAATACTTACCATTTGTAAAATCCTTATCCAACAAATGTTTCCAATCATGACAAATTTTTTCCATAATAAAAACTCCCTATAAAACTTATTTGATTTTTTAGATGATTTATTATTTAAGTTTTATTTATTTTTTTTATGATTAACCATATTTTATATTTTTTTTATTTATTGTTTTTTATTATATAAAAAAATTTTTTTACGTCAATCTTTCCCATTTTTTTACAAATTGTCTTGAATTAATAACAAACTTTTATAAATATTGTAAATACTATTCAATTATCTTTATTTTTAATACAATAGAAATTTTGACTTTTGATTTTTTCAATAATTCAACCTCATAAAGCTATATATATCTAGCTTCTTAGATTATTTATTGACTTTTTTTCATTTTTATTGTTCAATAAATAATATACTTTTATTAATAATTTAACTTTATTATTGATATTATTATAATTAAAATTATGAAAGACTGGGATTTATATGCAAAATAAATTTGGAGATATGTTAAAAAAACTTATCCAATTTACTAATATAAAATTAAATGTCATCGCTTATCATATAGGTTATGATATTTCTTATATCAGTAAATGGGCAAATAATACAAGTCAACCAACTAAAAAGCATATTGAAAGAATAAATGATACATTGAGTTCTATTTTCGCCGAAGAAATCATTCATAAAGATTATGCTTACTTATTTTTAAAAGAATTTAATATTCATGAACCATTACCCACAAAAGATATCCAACGTTTTTTACATACACAAATAAATAATTTATTAAATAACGCATATTATTGTTCACACGAAAATTTTTCTCATTCCCAAAGCAATAATGATATTATTTTAAATTCTACTACCATCGTTGGTAGAACTAATATTTATGAATTTTTTTGCCATAAATTAGCTCCTATAATAAATAAAATAACTCCTAAATTAGAAATCTTCATTACTATGGATATTTTAACTTTGTTACAACAAAAAAAATTTTTTAGTTTCCTTGATTGTTGTAATCTCACTGACCGTCAAATAGATATTCACATAGGCTGTAATCTATCTACACTAGCAAATAGTGACGAAAAATTAATATATAGCCTCTATAAATTCTTAAATAAATATTTTTATGTCAATTTCTATATTTATGAAGATAAATTTTTTAATAATAGCAATATATTCCTTGTAAAAAATGCTTTTGCTATTCAATATTCCCTACATCTAGATAAATCAATAGATATATGTACCTTTATAAACAATGAAAAAATCATCAATGAAATTCAAAAACGTATTTCTGACACTTTCTTTAATTCTCCAATTATTTTACAGCCAAAAAAAGAAATTATTCTTAATTCCTTTCATCCCTTCTTTTATTTAAATAAAAACTTCACCATATTTATTACTAATGGCTTTGAATTTTTTCTACCTAAAAAATCCTATTTAAAAATGATAGATTTATGTAAACAACAAAATTTAACTGATGAAACTATCGCCTCCTTAAAAAACCTACAAATCATGTGGGAAGAACAATTTGAAAAAAATCCTATATCATTTATTCTTCCAGAGCTCAATTTAATGGATTATATTCAAAAAGGTAAAGTAATCTTTGGCGATTTAAAATACCAAACTACACCTCAAGAAAGAGAAGAACAATTATCTTATCTTATTCAAAGTATGTATAAAAATCCTTTAATTGATATTTATCTGATGTCTCAACAAGAAAATGTAAATGATATTAACTACTATAAACTTTCTTATTATAGTAACCAAAAAATCGCTTACTTTAAGAAAAATAAATACTTATTAAACAAATATCATTTACCTATTTATTTCTTAAAAAATTCTTTATTAATCCAAAAATTTGATATGTTATTTTCCAAATTTAAACAAACAAATTTTGTACACAAATACACTGCTGAGAAAATTGAAAATCTCTATTTAGCTAATAAATCTTTATTACATCGCATTATGGAAAGTCAGTACCACACGTAAAACGTGTGGCTTGCACAAGCCTATAAGGCTTTTAACAATAGCCAGCGCCTAAATGACGCTGGCTTTCTCTTCGTTCAAGCCATTGTGCACTGATTACTTAACAATCCCTAAAGGGATCATTTAATTCTTTTGTGCTTATTTTATCCATCATTTTATCATACGTATCTTGTTCTCTTATATATTTCGCTATTGTTGCTTCATTTAGTCCTACTGTCGATACATAATATCCTGTTGACCAAAAATTATTGTTTCCAAATTTATATTTTAAATTTCCATGTCTTGCAAATATCATCATTGCACTTTTTCCTTTTAAATACCCCATAAAATTTGATATACTCATTTTTGGTGGTATCTTAACCAAAATATGAATATGATCCGGCATAGCTTTCCCTTCTATTATCTCTATGCCTTTCCACTTACATAAATCTTTTATTATTTGTACAATATCTCTACGCAATTTATTATATATAATTTTTCTTCTATATTTTGGGGTAAATACTATATGATACTTGCACATCCATCTTGTATGTGCTAAACTTCTTTCCATAGAAATTCTCCTCTCTTTAATAATGACTTGAACACTTATTATTTTAATAGAGGAGAATTTCTATTTCTATAAGAAACTTATTAACCACTCGTAAAACGAGTGGTTTTTTGTTTCGCACGCTCTGCGTACTCAACTAACTAAAGTACAAAATAAATAAAAAAAGGCAATATGATTAAAAATCATATTGCCTTTTTTATTTATTAACTATCTATTAAACTATTAAAGATTTTTTACAGCTTCAGAAAGTGGTGGGATAATCTGTTTTTTACGAGACATTACGCCTGGTAAATACATAACAGATTTACTTGCATCTTGTTTGAATGCTTCACCGATTAAGTTTTTAGGTTCGCCACTGAAGAGTAAATAGCTACCTTCGTTGATGATATCAGTAACGATAACGATAGACATTGCATAACCTTCTGCAGTGCATACACGAGCCATTTCAGCTAAGATTTCATCTTGCATAGCCATTACTTGGTCTGTATCCATAACGGATAACTGGCTAATGAGCATTGGATAGTTGCCAATCTGGAATTCTTTGGAGTCATTTTTAACGATTTGAGCAGGAGTCATATCGCCGATATCTGCACCAGCTTTGAGCATTGCCATACCATATTCTTTATAATCTACACCAGCGATTTTTGCTAAATATTCTACAGCATCTTTATCGGTTTGTGTGCAAGTTGGGGATTTGAATAATACTGTATCAGAAATAATAGCAGACATTAAAAGACCTGCAATTTCTTTTGGAATTTCCACGCCATATTGTTGATACATATTAGTTACGATTGTACAAGTACAACCAACTGGGCGAACATTGATAAAAATAGGATCGCTTGTTTGTAATCCGCCGAAACGATGATGGTCAACAACTTCGATGATTTTACCAGATTCAATACCTTCAACAGCTTGAGCTAATTCATTGTGGTCTGTTAAAATAATCTGTTGTTTTTCAGGCATCATGAATTTATCTTTATTTACGATACCAACTAATTTACCATTTTCTACTACTGGATAATTGCGGTATTCATTTGCTTCTAATACACCTTTGATATCACTTAACATATCAGATGGTTTGAAAGAAATTACATCTGTAGTCATAATGCTAGAAATTGGTGCACATTGGCTGATAAGACGAGCTGTGCTATAAGTGTCAAATGCTGTAGATAAAATCATTACATTTTCAGCTTTTGCTTTAGTAACTACTTCATCAGAAATAGTTGTATTTCCTGTGATGATTACACAAGCAACTTTTAAATCAATGCATTTAATAAATGCAGATTCTGGTCTATTGCCAATGATTACTACATCGCCAGCTTTGATGCTTTCTGCAACTTTTTCCATGCAAGCAGCAGCTACTTTGATTTCGCCATTGATTTTGCCTTCGTTATTGCCAGCAACTAAAACATCAGCTTCAATAACATTAGCAATATCATTGATGCAAGCACCAGAAGCAGATACGCTATCTAATGTGATTTCTTGGAAATAAGCTTTTGCTAAATCGCTAACGCTAGCCATACCAATTAATTTATTTTCATCATCAACTACAGGTATAGAACGAAGATTGCATTCTTTCATAGCCATACCTAAAGTACGAAGATTATCTGTTGCTTTTACAGATTTTTGTACTTTAATAGCAATATCTTTAACTCTTGGATAAATATCACTTACAAGCTGAGGAGCTTCTACACCGAAATATTCTAAAGCATATTTAGTTTCTTTGTTTACGCTACCTGCACGAGCTGGTACAACATTTTCACAGCCCATATTGCGTTTTAAATTTGCATATGCTATTGCAGAACAGATGGAGTCTGTATCTGGATTTCTATGACCAATAGCATAAATTACTTTTTGTTCACTCATAGGTTGAAAAACCTCCATTACAAATTAATAGCTTTGTTTTCTATTATAACAATATTACATAAAATTTAAAAGCTATGATTGATTTTTCTATTATAACAATATTACATAAAATTTAAAAGCTATGATTGATAAAAGATATTATCTTTTGTATAATTCATTTATCCTACCTTTTATCTATTATTTAAATAAGACAATATAATTATTTATCAAATATTTAATTACAAGAAAGGATTTTTTTATGCAACCATTACCTAAAGAATATTTAAGTCGCATAATCCGTGCAGTTGTTGAATTCCAATTAATCGAAGATAATGATAAAATCCTAATCGGTCTATCTGGTGGCAAAGATAGCCTATTTATGGCATACGCTTTAACAGAATTAAAAAATACTTTAAAGAAAAATTTCACACTAGGAGCAATCACCATAAATCCTATGTTTACTAAAGATTTTTCTTGCGAAGCTATGCAAAAATTCTGCGATAAATTAAACATGCCTTACCATATTCATGAAGTAAATATCGCTGAAACTATCGCTAATCAAGATAATAAAAATGCTTGTTATTCCTGTGCTTTCTTCCGCCGTGGTGCAATCAATGGCTATGCCAAAGAACATGGCTATAATAAAATAGCTTATGCTCACAATCATGATGACGCCGTAGAAACATTCTTCATGAATTTATTTTATTCTGGTCAATTAAAGACTTTCATGCCATCTACTTATTTAAGCCGTTCTGATGTAACTGTAATCAGACCACTGCTTTATTTCCGTGAAGAAGAAATAAGAAATGCCATCTCACTTCATGGTCAAGAACCTTGTGCTCCACCATGTCCATTCAATGGCAATACAATGCGTCAAAAAGCTAAAAATTTAATTGAAGAATTATCTAAAGAAAATCCTCTTTTATATGAGCATTTAAGCGCTGCTATGCGTACAACAGCCGTTGGCGATTTATGGCCACCTATCAAAAATCGCAAAGAAATGAAACCTTATTATTATCAATTCTTTAAAAACCAACAAAAATAAAAAAATCTCTATGTTTAAAAATGGAAAATTATCAACCAAATTTAAGCATAGAGATTTTTCTTTCCGGAGGCACTTTTTTATTTAAAGAACGCTTATAAAAATTATGTTTAAAGATTTCTTTCATTTTATTTTGCATAGATTTTATCATAATCATTAAATTTTTAGCCATCAAATCCATTGCAGATAGTTTGCTTCCTTTAAACATAATATAATCCCTCACAATCATTATAAATTTAAAAACTTAATACCTCAAAATACTTATAAATTATTTTAACTAACTACATTATAAATAATCTTTGTGAAATTTAAATTTTAAAACTATAAAATTTAATTAAAAATCTCATCAAAAAAGGCTATAATAATCTATCACGTCCAATTATTACAGCCTTTATAAATTCATCTATTATTTTAAAATATCTAATAAACCACTGATATCTCTAATAATATATTTCGCACCAGCATCTTGATATGCAGATACTACTTTTAAATCCATTTCATTTTTCTTATCTTCAGATAATGCTTCATATTCTTCTTGACTTAAGCCCATCAAAGAACTGCCTTCGATGATACCTACAGTATCAATACCAGCATTAACGCCTTCTTTAATATCTGCAATAGTATCGCCAACTTTTAATACTTTATCCACAGAAGTTAATTCTAAAGCTTCCATATTGCGGAAAATCATATAAGGATATGGACGACCTTTACTATTTACCATATCAGGACTAATCCAAAAATCAGGAGTATATCCTTGCTGTTTTGCTCTATCTGTTACGATTTTCATCATATCACTTGTATAACCTGTAGTAGAACCAATTTTTAAGCCTTTATTTCTAATTTCAATAATTGTTTCTAATACATGTGGTTTTATATCTGTATATTTATCTAAAACTTCAAAGATTTTACGTTCACTAATTTCATAGATTTTTTGTACGTCATCTTCTGTCCAATCTCGATTATATTTTTCTTTCCATAAATTATTGATGCGTTCCATTTGAAGCATTGTTCTTACATGGTCAATTTTTAACATTCCCATTGGTTTTCTGATTTCTTCCATTGTAGGTTCAATACCAAAAGATTTAAAAGCTTCATCAAAAGCTCTTACTGGTGCCATACAACCATAATCTACTGTAGTGCCTGCCCAATCAAAAATAATACCTTCGTATTTCATTAATAAATTCTCCTTACTTAATTAAATCTCCACTAAAATTAAAATCTCAACTACAATTATTTTTTACTATTAAGAAAATCTGTCATAATGCTAGATAATTTATACATATCTTCTGGATAAATTTCCCCAATAGTACCAATGCGGAAAGTCTGTGCATCTGTTACTTTACCTGGATAAATAGCATATCCTCTGTCTTTAATATATTGATACATTTCAGCAAAATCAAAATTACTATTTTCTGGATAATAAAATGTAGTGATGATTGGACCTTGATGAGTGCTTTCAATATATGGTTTTATACCAAGTTTTGCCATTTCTTCGATAAGAATGCGATTATTTTCACTATAACGTTTATTTCTAGCTACAATACCGCCTTCTGCTTTTAATTCTTTAATAGCTTGAGCAAAAGCTAATACTACATGTGTAGGTGAAGTAAATCTCCATTTACCATCTTTGCTCATAGTTTCCCATTGTTCATATAAATCTAAAGAAAGACTTCTTGCTTTACCTTTAGATTGCATTAATTTTTCACGATTGCAAATGATAAAGGAAAAACCTGGCACACCTTGAATACATTTATTTGCACTACTGATGATAAAATCAATACCTAATTTTTCAACTTCAATATCCACACCACCAAAGCTAGACATAGCATCAACTATTAAAGTTTTTCCATATGCTTTAACTACTTTTGCCACAGCTTCAATATCATTTAAAATACCAGAAGTTGTTTCACTATGAACTATAGAAACATGTGTAATTTGTGGATTTTCCTGCAATAATTCTTCTACAACTTTTGCATCTGAAATTTTATCAAAATCTTGTAAATACATTTTATAAGTTATTTTGGCATGTTGAGCAATCTCTGCCATACGTTTACCATAAGCGCCATTTGCACAAATTAATAAGCAATCATCTTCGCCAATAACAGAAGTAAGTACAGATTCTACACCAAAAGTTCCACTGCCCTGCATGAGAATTGCTGTATATTTTTCTTTATCTACATGTGCTAATTCTAATAAATCATCAATGATGGATAAAGTAATTTTTTTGTAATCATCGTCCCATGTGCAATGGTCAAACATCATTTCTTTTTTCACTGTTTCAGTAGTAGTGAGTGGCCCTGGAGTTAATAATTTATAATTTTTCATTTTTATACACCTTTCTTTATAATCATGTTAACTAAAAATATCAAACTGTCCTCTACATTAAGAAATTTCCTAATACTAAAGATTTTCTCTTTGTATTAAGAAATTTCTTATTCTGCATATTAATTGTATTTAACTACATATACCCTAAAATAAATCATTAAAATTAAAGTTGTTTAGCTGCTTCAGATAAATCTTGATGTTTTTTCAATAAATCAACAGATAATTTTTCAGCAAAAGTTTTTGGATATGCTGATTTATTTACAGAATCAGAAATTTCACCTTCATAAATTGGGTTTGGATATGATTTTAATAAATCTACTCTAGCATTATGAATAATGCATTCTGCAATTTGCATTGCAAGTGGATTTGTTTTATCGCCTTTGTCTATAACTGCAATAGATTCAGTCAAAGAGAAATTGCCTTCTGTTGGGTCTACAAAGTCAATAGGTAAACCTTTTAATTTATCAGCAACAGCCTGCTGTCTTAAACCAAAACCAATAGCTACTTCACCAGCACGAACTTTTTTAAGTGGTGCAGAACCGGAATTTTCAATATGTGGACCTGCATTTTTATAAATGCCACCTAAAATATTTTTAGCTTCTTCATCACCGTAAGCAGAAACTAAACCTTGAATTAATAACCAAGCTGTAGATGATGCTTTTACATCTGTTACAGAAATTTGGTCTTTATAAATAGGATTTGCTAAATCTTTGATGCTTTTTGGCATTGGAAGATTTGCTTCTTTTAATTTTTCAGTATTTACAATGATAGTGCCTTCTTGAGAAGTGATTGGTGCATAGAAATCAACTTTTTCAGTTAATGGTTTATAATCAAAAGTTAAATCTGTGAACATTTTATTTTTTTCTTGCGCACTATCTAAGTAGAAAGAACTCATAGTTACTACATCAGCTTCAATATTTTTACCTTCTACCATTAATTTACCGCCAAGTTCAGAAGTACCAAAAGTCTGTAACATATATTTATCTTTAAAACCATTATTATCTAATGCTTTTTTCATAGCATCTACTGCTTCATCATCTGCATTAGAATAAATAACTACTTTTCCATCATTTCCACTAGATGCACTATCGCTACCAGATGTACCACAACCACCAAATAGCATAGACGCACATAATGCCGTACCTGCTAATAACATTGATAAGATTTTTTTCTTTTTCATACTATAGCCTCTCCCTTTGTTATCATTTCTTTTTTCTCTTTTTTCACACTAATTTTCTTTTTAGCTAATACAGTCAATAGACCTTTTACAATTAAATTTGTAGCTAAAATCAGCATGGATAATACGAAGATTTCATTAAATTTACCAAAATACTGTAATTCTTTTATTTTGGCTGTAATAACCATAGTCTGAGCACCAGCTATGAAAATAACTGCACTAATAGTTACCATGGCATTGATAAAGTAATATCCTAATACTTCAAAAATAGTAGTTTTTATATTTGGTGTGATAATTCTATATAATGTTTTAAACCAACTATCGCCCATCAACAAAGCTGTATTTTCCCATGATTTATTCAATTTTTCTAAGGAATTTTTAAGCATTAAATATGGTGTAGAGAAGAAGTGAATTACATTACAAATGATGATTAAAGCAAAAGTATTTTGTAGTGTAGTTCCTGAAAAGAACATCATATAAGCAATACCAATTACCATACCTGGAATTGTATTTGTAATCAAAGCAATCGCTTCAATGGCAAATTTCTTTTCATTGATAAAATTACTTCTAGCAGTGATTAAAGCTGCACCGTAAGATACAACAAGTCCCACTACAGCAGATAAAGTAGCCACTAATAAGGAATTTGTATATACATCAATAATGCTAGAATCATTTAAAATTTCTACGAGATGCGCTGTTGTAAATTGCATACGATATGGCCATTCATCAATAAATGGTATCATGAAGATTACAACGAACATGGATAAAATCATCACTAAAATAACAGTAGATAATCCGCCCCAAACAAAATCACGTACTTTGTTTACTTTCAATTCCACCTGAGAAATTTTGTTATAACGCACATTGTAACGTTGTAGATAACACAATAAAGCAATACTGATAATTGATGGTAATAACATCACAATGGCTACTACAGCACCACGATTAAAATCAGGAATACTTCCCATCATTTCTTCATATAAAACTGTAGCAATTACCTGATATTTACCACCAACTGAAGCTGGAATACCATAATCTGTGAAGCATAAGAAAAAGCATTGTATAAATGAAGCTGCAAGTGTTCCTAATAATGGTCTAATAAGTGTCTGTCTAAAAGTTTTAAATAAACTATCGCCCATGATTTTTGATACAATCATGAATTTCTTATCAATATATTTCATAGCATTATAAATGAGCAAAAATGCTATTGGCATGGTGTAGATTATATAACCTATCAACAAACCATTAAAACCATAAATATCAATTTGTATATTGAATACTTTTGTTAAAAAACCTTGTTTTCCTAAAGAATAAATTATTGCAAATCCATATGTAATTGTTGGTAAAAACATAGGTGCTATAGCCAATATTTGAATTAAACGCTTAGCTGTTTTATTTATATTTGTATAGTGGATAGTATAGGCTAAAATAAATGCTAATAACGTACTTAAAATCGCACTAGTTGAAGCAATTGCTATACTATTGCCAAAAGCCGTAGCAAATTTATCTTCATCTAACATTGTGGCAAAGTGTTTTAAACCTACACCATCACCTACTGCTATAGATTGATATAAAATTTCTATAAACGGTAGTAATAAAAATCCTACAAAAATTATAATTACAGCTATAAAAATCATCTGTAATTCTTTTTGTTTAGTTTTTAAAATATTCATCATTAACCCACCTGAAGAATCTCTTTTCTATCTCTATTGTTACCATCCCAAAATAATTCTAAGATATTATTTCGTTTGATTTCTAACTGACGTAAGATAAATTCACTGACAAAATCATTTGCAGGTTTTTTGATGATTTCCTCTGGTGTACCAAATTGAGAAATCTGACCTTCATTTACAATCAAAACTTTATCAGATAAAGTCAATGCTTCTTCTGGGTCATGTGTAACTATTATTGTAGTCAATTTAAAATCACGAGCTATTTCTTTGATTTTCTGCTTGATAGATTCTTTGATAACACCATCTAAAGCAGATAATGGCTCATCTAATAATAAAATTTTAGGTTTCATAACCAAAGTTCTAGCAAGTGCAGTTCTTTGTTTCTGTCCACCAGATAATTCCTCAATTTTCTTTGTTAAATGTTTGCCTAAACCTAATAAATTGATTAAGTCTTGAACTTCTTTTGTTGTAGAAATATTTGGCTTATTTTTTAATCCGTAAACAATATTTTCATATACATTTAAATTAGGGAATAACGCATAATCTTGAAATACGATATTAAAACCGCGTTTTTCCATTGGCATCTGTGTTATATCTTCACCATCAAAAATAATTCTGCCTTCACTCACTTGAGTAAGCCCTAAAATTAAATTTAATAAAGTAGTTTTACCACAACCAGATGGCCCTAAAATAGAAACGATTTCTCCTTTTTCTATTTTTAAATTAATATTTTTAAGAACTTCTATTCCTTCATATGATTTCCTAATCTTTTTTAACTCTAACATTTTTTACCCTCATTCAATTAATTTTTAATCTTAACAACATACTTAATTCAACATCATCTATTTAACCAAAATTTAACTTTTACCTCTATCATTATATTGTAATAATTTTATGAAAATCTTGTAAATTTATATAAACTTTGTAAAAACAAGCAATATATATGCAAAAATAATGTAAAAACAGTAAAAAATCATGCTATAAACAGCAAAAAAAATCCCCAATACAGCAAAATGCCGTATTAGGGATTTTTCTATTATTTATCTTTTATTTTTTATTTCTGCATCATAATCCATACCATCAAAGATACGAGGTCTTTGTTCATTGAATTTATCATTTACAATACTTCTTGTAGGGTCAAATTCAGCCGTTTTTATATCTGCTAAATCCATAACAGTATGAATCATATCATCTGTCATATAAGGTCTATCAGCAGCTTTTTTGATTTGCTCCCATTTTTCAGGATATTTTGCCCTGAATTTTTCTGATGCCCACATGATAACTGGTATTTCAATCATATGGTGTGTAGGATTTTCCTCAATATGACCTGACATATCTTCGCCTTCATCATATACAGCTTCACCGTGGTCAGGAACATAAATAACTAAAGTTTCACTATCACGGAATTTATCAATAATACTACTTACTATATAATCATTATAATAAAGTGCATTATCATATTGAGCTACGATTTCTTTTTTACCATCTGTAATTGGTAAATTGATATCATCTTTACTAAATTTACTAAAACTATAAGGGAAACGATTATAATATAATCCATGTCCGCCCATCAAATGAACTACATAGAAATTTTTATCTTCACTTCTATTTGCTATAGCATCATCAATAAGCGGGAATAATTCGCCATCAACGATACCATAATCTTCTCTTGAATCGCGAATACGAGTAAATGCACTCACATCACTATGAGCTGCATAAATCTGAGCTACATTGCCCCAAACACCTGAAGTTTCCTGATTAGATAACCAATATGTCTTATATCCTGCAGCATTCATTACATCAATTAAATTATTGTAATGATACCATTCTTGATCTGATTCACGATTACAAAATGTAAATAACTTACTTAATACTGCAATTGTAGTAGAATGAGGACTTACTACATCGCGGAAAACACTGATTTCGCCTTTTTCATTTAAAGCATCAAGATTTGGTGTATTTGGTAAATAATATCCATAAAGATGCATATGGTTTCTATTTGTAGACTCACCTAAAATAAATACAATATTTTTTATTTCACTCTTATTTTCTGTGAGTTCTACCTTACTATTTACTTGGGAAGAAAGCTCTCTATACGCCTGCATATTTCTTACAGCGACAGAAGTAGAAGCATATACCCTTTGCACTGGTAAGACTTCATCGTCCCAAATAAAATCTGTATATACAGTAAACATTCTTATAGTATAAAACACACTTAAAACCATCAAAGTACATACTATACCTGATTTTGTCTTTTGTTTTAAAGTGATTTTTTTCAGTGGATTATATTTATATAAACCTACAATTAAAGCAATTAAAACAATGATAGAAGCAACGCCTGAAAAACCTATATACATAGAGAAAAATTCTGTAGCTTCTCGCATATTTGTCTCAAGTGCAGAATTTATAATACCTGTGCCAATCAAAGCTTTATAGCAATACATTGTAAAAAATTCACCAATAAATATAAGCCCTATTGGTATGACCAATACTGTTTTTACAATTTTTTGCAAAAATCGTTTTGGCAATAAATCAATAAGACAAGTTATTATCAATGAACCTAACCATACAGAAAAAATATATCCAATCGCCACGTCAATTTTATCTTCATCAAAAAGTGACCACGCTGTAGTTAAACTATTAATTATAAATAAAATCATGATAAACATAAAATGTTCATCAAAAATTCTTTGTAAATAACCTGTAAGTTTTCCTATAAAACCTTTATTTAACAACACAAAACGCCCTTTCTTAAGTCTATTTATTTTATATTTGACATACTCCCCATGCCTAAAGGCAGGGGATTCTTGGATACAAACGATACTTGCCTACTAAAATAGCAGGTCTTACTATATCTCTCCAAAGAAGGTTGATGCCCCAACCTTCCATATATTTATAGCAGCATTTCTATCTCTATCGTGGCTGGTTTTGCACTTTGCGCAAATCCACTCACGAACTGCCAAATTTTTAATTTCAGGATTTTTTGTACCACAAACATGGCAAATTTGCGAACTTGGATAGTATCTATCTATCTTTTGCACTATTGAGCCAATTTCTCTCGCTTTATATTCAAGAATTTTTATAAATTCACTAAATCCATAGTCAGATATTTTTCTACCCCAACGTTTTTGCATTCCTTTTATATTCAAATCTTCTATACAGATTAAAGCATATTCACTACAAATTTTATTTGCTAATTTAAAATGAAAATCTTTACGTTGATTAGATATTTTCTTATACAATCTAGCAAGAGCTATTTTTGCTAATCTACGATGATTTGAACCTTTCTTTTTTCTAGATAAAATTCTATTAGCTTTTTTTATATCATTAGCATTTTGCTTAAAAAATAAAGGTGTTTTTATATCTTTATTATCTGAAGCTGTTAAAAACTGTTTTAGTCCAAAGTCATAGCCGACGCTTTTACCTGTTCTTGCTAAAACTTTATTCTCGTTAGTTTCACAAACAAAATAAAGATATATATCACCTAAAGTATCACGTTTAATTGTTATTGTTTTAACTATTCCTTCAATATCTCTACTTTTAAAATATTTGTATTTTTGTTTATTAATTTCTATCACATTATCCTTTAAGAGTTTCCAACCTGCTTGTTTGAGCGTGAATGATTTATATTTTCGTATCTTTTTAAAAGATGGTGGTGCTGTACGAATTTTATGTTTTAAATTTCTAAAAAACAATTTACAAGCACGGTCTATTCTTTGAGTTATGTCTTGAATAGCTTGCGAACCTACTTCTTTAAAATAGCTAAATTTACCTATTTTCTTAAGTTTAGTTAAATGTTTTTGAAGCTTATAGATATTAAGAGATTTTTTAAATAAACGATAATATCTTTTATGCAAAGCAATACAGTGATTGTAGATAATTCCAGCTATATTAATAACTTTATGAAGTTTTTTATTCCTTTTTGCCTTATACAATTTAAAACAATATGTCTTCACTACAATCATCTGCCTTTTTATCATTTATTTATTCTGAACGCTTTTGACTTTCTATATACTGTTTAATAATTGACATTGGTGCTCCACCAACTGTAATTTGGTAAAATTTTTGTAAATAACTAAAATAAATATATACTATAAAAATTATTTTGGCAATAATAAATTAGTGCTAACTTCACTAAAAATAAAGATAAATAGCTGTAACAAAATGATAACTCAATTCGCTACAGCCATTTTTTATTAATCAATAAATTCTTTTGTCGGTGCTAATAGTTCTCTCAAATTTTCTTGTATACTTTTACCTGCCAAAAATAACCCTGAAGTTCCTCCTGTAAAAATTGTAACACCCGCCTCAGCAAGCATTCTTGTTGTATTTTTATTTACATTTCCATCTGCTTGAATGCGTGTTTTAATATTATTTTGTTTTAACATATCACTCATCATCTTTATATGTTTTATTGCTTCTGGATTTATTTTTTGACCTGCAAATCCTGGATTTACAGTAAGCTTTAAAATCCATTCACATAAAGGAGCAAGTTCTATTAAATCATCTTTTGGCTCGGTATCTGCTCTATAAGCTAATACAGGTTTTGCCCCTAAGCTACGTATCTTAGCAAAAATCTCTTTAGGATTTTTCATGGCTTCATAATGAACTGCTATATATTCTACTTTTTTTTGAGCAAAAACTTCTATATAATTTTCTATATCATAAACAGCTAAATGTACTTCTATGGGCAATCTACTATTCTTTTTTAAATAATCACAAAGAATATCTCCTAATATATAACATTTATTAAATCTACCATCTACAACATCATAATGAAAAAATGCTACATCTGAGTCTTCTACTTTTTTTATACTATCCGCTAAATTTCCTAAATCCATACAAGATACAGAAGCTGATACTGCCGGCATAGGTAAAACATTTTTGTTAATCAATATATCCACATCCATTTTTTTATTATAAACTTAATAGTTTTCTAAAATCTGCCACATTTTTTTCTAATTCTCTATGTTTGAAAATTGATGAACCTATTACTATATCTGTTGCACCTGCATCTACAACTGTTTGTATATTATTTAAATTAATACCACCATCTACTTGAATAATAAAATTATAATTATTTTCATCTCTCCAATTTGCTAAATCTTTTATTTTCTTTGTACTCATTGGCAAATATGCTTGCCCACCAAATCCAGGTTCAACAGACATTACTAATACTTTTTTAATAATATTATCTTCTGCCATATATTTTAAAGACTCAAAATTTGTTGAAGGATTTAAAACTACTCCGCCTTGCATACCTAATTTATTAATAGTTTCTACTGTATGATATAAATGTTTACATGCTTCTACATGTACTGTTACAGAATTAACACCTGCTTCTTTTAATCCATTTAATAATGCATCTGGATTTGTTACCATTAAATGTGCATCAAAATTCATTTTAGTTTTTAGTCTTAAATGTTTTATTAAATCTATACCAAAAGTAATATTACTTACAAAATGTCCATCCATTACATCTAAATGTAAATCTTTTATACCAGATTGTTCTAATCTTTTTACATCATCAGCTAAACAACTAAAATCTGCTGCTAATATTGAAGGGGATAATACTACTGTCATTTTCTTCATTCCTTATAATTTTATATTTTAATAAAAATAAGAGTGCCCTTATTTTGTATATTCACAAAAAGGACACTCCAAAATTAGGGATTTTGGTAGGGTATGTGTAAAAATTTTTATAAGTTTATTTAAGCATAGATAATGCTTTATTAACTACATTTTCAACAGTAAATCCATATTTTTTAAATAATACATTAGCTGGTGCTGATGCTCCAAATGTGTCAATAGTTACAGATTTACCTTTAAAGCCAAGATATTTACCCCAGCAAATGCTAGAGCCTGCTTCCACAACTAAACGTTTTTCTACAGTTTGTGGTAATATCTTTTCTTTATATTCATCACTTTGTTGTTCAAAAATATCCATACAAGGCATACTTACAACACGAATGTCAAAACCTTTTTCCATCAATTCTTTTTTAGCATCTACAGCCAAACTAACTTCTGAACCACTAGCAATAATTATGGCATCTGGTTTTGCTTTTATAGACTCTGCTATAATATAGCCACCTTTTAAAGCCTCTTTACTACTACCTTCTATTTGTGGTAAATTCTGTCTAGATAATGCAAGAACTGTTGGTGTATTTTTACTTGTAATTGCGCTATACCATGCAGCAGCAGTTTCTGTAGCATCAGCTGGTCTAAACACATTAATATTAGGCATAGCACGAAGCATTGCTAACTGCTCAATAGGTTCATGAGTTGGTCCATCTTCACCAACACCAATACTATCATGTGTCAATACATAAGTTACAGGTATTTTCATCAAAGCAGCCAATCTTGCCATAGGTTTTAAATAATCACTAAATACAAAGAATGTACCTACAAATGTTTTTGTACCACCATATAAAGTAATACCATTTGCAATTGCTGCCATAGCAAATTCACGAACACCATAGTGAATATTTCTACCTAAATAATTATTCTTACTAAAACTTCCGCCATCTTTAATTACAGTTTTATTTGATGGTCCAAGGTCAGCACTACCACCCCAGAAATTTGGCATAATTTTAGCTAAACGATTAATCATATTTCCAGATAAACTTCTTGTTGCTTGCGGTTTATCTTCATAAGACCAAAATTCATCACAATTTAATAATTTTTCATCATCGATTACTGCAAAATATTTATCCCATAGTTCTTTCTTTTCTGGATATTTTTCACAGTAAGCTTTGAATAATTTATTCCAATTGTCTTCAACTTCTTGTCCTTTTTTAGCTTTTTGAGCAAAATTATCATATACATCTTGTGGAATTACAAATGCTTCTTGTTCTTCCCAACCAAGATTATCACGTAAAGCTTTTACATTTTCTTCACCTAATGGTGAACCATGTGAGGATTCACTACCTTCTTTAGCAGGGCAACCAAATGCAATTTTAGTCTTTACTGTAATAAATGATGGTTTTGTCTTTTCTGACTTAGCAAGTTCAATAGCTTTGCTAATTTCTTCTAAATTATTACCATCTTCAACAGTTAAAGTCTGGAAACCAAATGCTTCCATACGTTTATTTACATCTTCTGTAAATGCTAAATCTGTATTACCTTCAATAGTAATATTATTGCTATCATATAAAACAATTAATTTACTTAAACCTAATGTACCAGCTAACGAGAATGCTTCTGAAGATATTCCTTCTTCCATACAACCATCGCCACCTAATACAAAAGTATAATGATCAATAACATTATAATCTTCAGTATTAAAAGTAGCTGCCATATGGGCTTGGGCCATAGCCATACCTACAGCCATTCCCATGCCAGCACCTAATGGTCCTGTAGTTGCTTCTACACCTACAGTATGACCATATTCTGGATGACCAGGTGTTAAAGAATTATCTTGTCTAAAGTTTTTCATATCTTCAATAGTTAAACCATATCCAAATAAATGAAGAAGTGAATATAATAAACTTGAAGCATGTCCAGCTGATAAAATAAATCTATCTCTATTTACCCATTTAGGATTTTTAGGATTATGTGTTAAATGATTAGCCCATAATTCATATGCCATTGCTGCACTACCAAGTGGCATACCAGGATGACCTGAATTAGCTTTTTGTACAGTATCTGCTGCTAATACACGAATAGCATTTACAGATTTTTGCTCTATATTCATTAGGCTATACCTCCTTTAATTTCAAATTATCCAGAATATTGGGATAATTAATTTTTATATAATGATTATTATTTTATACTTATCTATTTTTTTCATAATTCATCATGGCTTCTACACGTTTAGCATATTTTCCACCTAAATGTTCTGTGCTAAGCCAAACTTTTGTAAATTCCCATGCCATATATTCAGAAATAATTCTTGCTCCCATACACAAAACATTTGCATTATTATGAGCTCTTGTCATTTCTGCTGAAAATAAATCACTTACTAAAGACGCTCTTATACCTTTTACTTTATTGGCCATCATTGACATACCAATACCTGTACCACAAATTAAAATACCGTATTTAGTATCTAAATTATTAGCTACATCTTCACAGACTTTTATAGCATAAGCACCAGCATCTACAGAATCTTCACTATAAGTTCCTTTATCTTCCACATCATAACCAGCCTCTTGCAATTGCTGTATTAAAAATTGTTTCATTTTATAACCAGCATGGTCTGAACCTATCACTATTTGTTTCAAGAAAATTCCCTCTATTCAGTTTTTATTTATTTTCAGGTAATGGTTTTAATACAATTTTTATAGTTTCACCAGATTTCATTAATTTATAAGCTTTATCCCATTCATCAATATTTAATTCATCTGTTATCATTAAATCTGCTCGTATATCCCCATTTGCCATATAATTTAAAGTTGCAGGCCAATCATGAGTATTCTGACTACGACTTCCAGAAACAACTAGTTCCTTTTGGATAATTTTTGAAAAATCTACTACAACTTCATCTTTAGCAAATAAACCTACCTGAACATATTGTCCTTTTTTTCTTAATAAATCCATTCCCAAATGCATTGAAGGAACAGCACCTGTACAATCATAACAAATATCTGCACCATATCCATCAGTAAGACTATTAACTAATTCATGAGGATCATCTTTTTGTACATCTACAATATAATCTATACCAAATTTTTCTTTAGCAACTTTTAATCGTCCACTATCTTTAGTTAGACCTGTCATTACTACTGTACCACCTTTTGCTCTTACAATTTGTGCCACAAGTAATCCAATTGGTCCTGGACCTAATACTAAAACAATATCTCCTTTTTTTATAGTTGCTTTACAAACACCATGATGAGCACAAGCTGCTGCTTCAGTTATTGCAGCTTCTTTACAAGATAAATTTTCAGGTAGTACATGTACACTAGCTCCTCTAGCTACAATATAATTTGCACATGCTCCATCTTGTTGTGTGCCTAATCCTTTACGAGTTGGACATAAATTATATTCTTTTTCTAAACAGTATCTACACTTTCCACAAATTTCAAAAGTAGTTTCTGATGTTACCTTATCTCCAACTTTTACATGTTTTACATTTTCGCCTACTTCTACAGCAATTCCAGCAAATTCATGCCCTATAATTAAATCTTTAGCATTAATATTATAATGACCTTCATATGTATGAATATCACTACCACAAACACCAATATATTCAACTTTTATTTTTACTTGATCTTTATTTATTGTAGGTTCTGGTTTATCAATTATTTGCCAATTACCAGCACCTGGTTCCATTTTTACTAATGCTTTCATTTTATATCCCCTCTTTATTTCTACAGAGCTGCCACATTTTAAAAGTGTCAGCTCTATATTTTATTAATCTAATTGAATAAAGCAAATGCTTTAAATATTATAAAATTAATTAAGTTTCCTGCTTGGTCTATACTAGATATAAGTGTTGAACCTTCTGGCATTTTAAAGTTTGCAATAACACCCATTGTTGTTTGAAATTCTGCCATAGCAGTTGACATTAATAAAGATAAACTGATTACTACAATACCTGCTAATACAGAATGAACTATATTTCCACGTGCAGCTGCTACAATCATTGCTACTATAAATGGAATAGTTGCTAAATCACCAAAAGGTAATACATTATTTCCTGGAAGAATTACAGCTAATAATATTGTTATTGGTACTAAAATTAAAGCAGTTGCTATTACTGCTGGATGTCCTGTAGTTACTGCTGCATCCAAACCAATATAAATATTTGCATTTTCACCAAAACGTTTTTGTAATACATTACGTGCTGCTTCAGAAATTGGAATTAATCCTTCCATTAAAAGTTTTACCATACGAGGCATTAAAACCATAACACCTGCCATAGCCATACCAACTTTAGCTACTTCACCTGCATTATATCCTGCTAAAACCCCTAATACTGCGCCTAAAAAAAGTCCCATAAAAATTGGTTCACCAAAAATACCAAAACGTTTTTGAATAGAATCTGGATCTGCTTTTAAATTTTTAATTACTGGAATTTTTTGAATCAACCAGATCAAAGGTATACCTAATGGAGCATATGAACAAGTAGAACCTGTTGGTACAGATACGCCTGGTAAATCAAAATACTTTTCCATATAAGGAGCTGTCCAATCTGCTATTTTTAATACAACAATTTCAAAAATAATAGCTGCAACAATAGCTTGCCAAAAACTTCCTGTTAAAGCATATACACATGCACCACAAAATGTAAAATGCCAATAATTCCAAATATCAACATCCATAGTTTTTGTTGTTTTTGTAAATAACATAATGATATTTACAACTAAAGCTAATGGTAAAACAAAGGCTGCAATAGGTGATGCCCATGCCATACTAGCAGAACCTGGCCAACCTATATCTATTGCATTTAATTGTATTCCAAAATTTTTAATCATTGCTTGAGCTGCTGGGCCAAGATTATCACAAAGTAGTGCTACCACTAAGTTAATACCTACAAATCCCACTCCAATAGTAAGACCGGAATGGAATGATTTCGCTGGACCACATCTAAAAATCAGTCCAATAATGAATATAAATACTGGTAATATAACAGTTGGTCCTAATCCTAAAAACGCTTGAAACATAGGAACTAAATTTTCCATAATAAGCCTTCTCCCTTTATTGAATTTTACTAGTAGAACATATTTTTATGTTCTACTAGTAATTGATTTTAATTATGCTACTTTATTTTTTTAACTCTGCAAGAATTTCTTCTTTTGTTTTATCTAAGCCAATTCCAGTTAAAAATGCTCTAGCATTAATTACTGGAAAATTATATTTGCTTTTATCTGCTACTGTTGTTGTAATAAGTAAATTTGCTCTATCAGCATAACTAGGTACTTCCATCATTTTGCATTGAATAATCTCCACTGGAATATTATTTAATTTCGCAAGTTTTGTAACTGCATCATTAACTACTGTAGAAGTAGCAATTCCTGTCCCACAAGCAACTAAAACAATTTTCTTTTCCATATAAAACACTCCTTAAAATTATTTAATTTATTTTATTACTCTTAGTTACCTAATTGTAATTTATCACTAATAAAAATTTTTATATTATCTATAGATTTTTCATTTTTAATATAATTTAAAGCATTTTCATCTTGTAAAATTCCCATCAAACTTTGTAATAATTCTAACTGTGCATGTTCTTCTTTCATTGCTAACATAAAAATCAAATCAACTTTTACAGTATTACTATCATCCCCCATAATTACAAAATCAACAGCCTTATTTAATCTAGCAATACTTATAGCTGGAATATCTACATGCTGAATATCAGTATGCGGTATAGCTACTCCACCAATTAAAGTTGGTAATCCTGTTGCAAAAACTTTTTCTCTTTCAATAACAGCTTTTTTATATGTATCTTTTACATATCCTAATCGATGGAGATTATCTGCCATTATTTCTAGTACGTCTAATTTATTTTTAACATCGATATCTAATAAAATAAGTTCTTTTTTTAAAATAATATTCATATTCCTAGCTCCATAATTTATTATTTAATTCTTCTCTTAAAACATTTTTTCAAATTCATTAATAAAAACTTCATAAGATTTATTTTTTAATATTGAATTAACTCCATTTTTTAACTTTATATAGTTATATAATTTCAAAAACATTGGTTCCCATAAATTCATTTTTCCTTTTTCTACATTCAAAAGAAATACTACTTGTACAAATAAGTCATCCCATATAATAGGCTTATTCAAAATCAATATTGATATAAAAGATGTTCCGCATTCATTATAAATAGGATGAGGTATAGCTACTAAATCACCTATTGATGTAGAAGACATCTCTTCTCTTTCAAATATAGACATTTTTGCATTATTATTCATTAAACCTTTTTTTATTGCTTCATCTGCTAAAAAATTTATACACTCTTCTTTTGTTTCAAAATTTTTACCAATATAAAAATTATCTTTGTTAAAAAATGTTGTAATTTCTAATAATTCTGTAGTTTCTTTATGAAAAATCTTATTTTCAATATTTTCCACATCTTCCTTTTGTAACATACGATTAATTTTTATTATTTTATCCGATTTAACATTTTTTAATGGTACAGTAGATAATATATAATCTACATTATCTAATATTTGATTATTAATCTCATAGCTTGGCATAACTTTTATTACATTTAATCTATTATGAAAATATTCTTCTACTTTTGCTTTTAATAATACAGATATTCCTAATCCTGAAGAACATACTATTATTATATTTTTAGCCTTAATATTTTCTTTTATACCATTTCTACTTAATGCTGCACCAAAATGAAGAGCTATATAACCAATTTCATTTTCATTAATTTTTATATTGTCATATTGTTCAACAATTTTACCAGCAATTACCCCCATTTGAAATGCTAGCGGATAATCATTTTTTATAGTTTCTAACAATTCATTTCTAATATTCATCTGAAATTGAATTCTTGTTAATGCTATGTTTAAATGTAATGTTAAACCATCAATCAAATATTCATCGTTAGTAAAATCAATAGATAACTTTTCATGAATTTCTTTTAAAATTATATTTACTAATTTTTTTACATGTTTTTTGTCCATTGATTCACTAATATCTGTTAATTTCTTGCTAGCTAATAAGCATTGAGCAATATAATATACTTCTGAACAAGCTATATCTATATTCATCTTTTTTAATATATTATCTATTAACTCTTTAGCTACATTATATTCAAAAGTATTTTCTATTTTATTAGCAATACTAGACGGATAGGATACAAATTTATTACAATTAGAACGTTGCATGCCTATTGCTATATGTAGACAAAATTTTTCTTTAGATCTATCTGCTAATTGTATTTTTTTATAACTTAATGTTTCTTTTATTATTTTATCTAATAACTCAATATCTACATTTGCTAAAATCTTCTGGAAAAATTTTTCTGTACTACATGTATTTATCATATCTACTATGCAATAACGTATCTTAACTTCTTCACCAATAACCTTTATACCCTTTGTTTTATATTGTGTAACTTTTAAATCATATTTTTGTAAGATATCTTTTACTTCATTTAAATGCATCTTTAATGTAGATAAACTTATATACATTTCTTCTGCTAAATCATTTTGTGTAATAACAATATCTTTAAAAGTATTTTCTAACAGTCTATACAATATATAATTTATCCTTTGTTTTGCTGTTTCTAAATTACTAACACCTTCTTGAAACAAATTTTGTTCAGCAGTATCAAGTTGCTCAAATTTATTAAAGCGATATCCCTTATTAGGGCTAGAAATTATTCGTATATCATATTCAACTAAATATTCTTGTAAAGCTTTTATATCTGAACGTATTGTTCTTGAAGAAACACCTAACTGTTGAGACATAAATTCTCCACTCAATCCCGTTTGATGTTCTTTTAACATATTAAATATTTTCTTTCTTCGTTTATTAATCTTTGCCATTTTCAATACTCCCTTAACTTGATTAAATTGTATCAAAAATTAGCAATCCATCATAGATTGATTGTTTTCCGCAACATGCGGAAATATTTTTGTATTTTATTTTAAATATTATAAAAATTTCCTCATTATATTTTTATGCGGAAAAACTAAATTATATACAAAAAACTCAATTAAGTAATATTCATAAATATCACTTAATTGAGTTCTTTTACTCTAATTTATTCTTTTTAAGCTATCCTATTTACCTACACCAGCACCATAGACAACAAATTGATTTTCTCCATCAAAACCGAGATTTTGATTTAAAACTTCATCATCAAAAGCACCTAATGCACACACTTTTATATGCATTGTTTGTGCTGCTAAATATAAGTTTTGGCAAACATGTCCAGCATCTAAATAAATATAGCGATATGCTCTTTCGCCAAACATACAATCCATTCTTTCATAAACAGCTGTCCATAAGAATACTACAGCTGCATTATTTGCTACACCTACTGTAGAAAATTGGCTACAGATTTTTTCTTCAATATCTTCTGCATCAGATACTAATAATAATTTATGCTCTAATGGTAAAAAGCGATATAAACCTGGTTTTATGCCTTCAACACGGCGAATATATAAAAATGTTTCCAATGCATTTCTACCGCCAGCAGAAGGTACATTTCTAATAGTCTTTGTCTGCATTACCATTTTAACGCCTTGAGTACACCATAAAAGATATGATAATTCTTTATTAGATAATTCTTTTGTATCATCATATTGACGAAGTGTAGAACGAACTTCTATCATTTCCAAAAAGTTCACCTGTGCATCTGGTAATACATCTGGGTCTACAAGGTCAATCAATACTGCATCTTTTGCATATGGTAATTCAAAAGGTGGCAAATTATCTATTTTTTTTGCAGTACCACGCTTCCATGCAGAATCTTTCATATAGTCAAGTCTAGCTTGTCCCATCATCAATTCTCCTCTTTAAGATTTATTTTTTTTGATTTCTTTCTTGCCAAATCTATGATATTCTCCACCATTTCTTCTGCTCATCAATTCAGCTAATAAATCATCTGGAGTAATATTATGATATGCCAATAAAACAAGACAATGATACCATAAATCGCTCATTTCATAAAGAATTTCTTCTTTATCCATATTTTTAGAAGCAATTATTGTTTCAGTACATTCTTCACCCACTTTTTTCAAGATTTTATCTTGACCTTTTTCAAATAAATAATTAGTATATGAGCCTTCTACTGGATTTACTTGACGGTCTTTAATTGTTGCATATAAATCATTTAAAACCTTAGCGATAGAAGTATTATCCTGTGGTTGAGCCATAGGTACTAAATCTTTGCTGTCTGGAAATAATCTGCGATCAGTAAAGCAAGTATATGTGCCAGTATGACAAGCCATACCTGTTTGATGAACTTTTACCAACAAAGTATCACCATCACAATCATAATAAATTTCACTGACAGATTGTTTATTGCCAGAAGTTGCCCCTTTATTCCAAAGTTCTTGACGAGAACGACTATAAAACCATGTATATCCTGTTTCTATAGTTTTTTGTAGTGATTCTTTGTTCATATATGCAAGCATTAAAACTTTGCCATTAGCTTCTTGCACTACAGCTGGCACCAAGCCTTTTTCATCAAATTTTACTTTGTCGATATCTATCATTATAATCTAACCTCCACACCACGAGATTTTAAATATTCTTTTACTTGGCGAATACTAAATTCTCCATAATGGAATACTGAAGCAGCAAGTACTGCATCAGCTTTTCCTTCTGTTAATACTTCGTAAAAATGTTCTAATTTTCCTGCTCCACCTGAAGCAATTACTGGTACATTTACAGCTTCTGAAACTGCACGCGTAAGTGGTATATCATAACCATTTTTTGTACCATCAGCGTCCATACTTGTGAGCAAGATTTCACCCGCTCCCAAAGAAACTGCTTTTTTCACCCATTCTAAACAATCTATTCCCGTTGGTGTTCTACCACCATTTATATAAACTTCCCAAGAATTTTCGCCATTTCGTTTAGCATCTACAGCAAGCACGATACATTGATTGCCAAATTTTTCTGCTCCCTCTTTAATTATAGAAGGGTCTTTTATCGCTGCTGTATTCATAGATACTTTATCTGCACCAGCCTTGAGCATTTTGCGCATGTCTTCTACAGTTCTAATTCCTCCACCAATGGTAAATGGAATGAAAACTTGACTTGCACAATCATTTGCTACTTTTACAATAGTATCACGTTGTTCATTAGAAGCTGTTATATCTAAAAAAACAAGTTCGTCAGCCATTTCTTTATCATATACGGAAGCAAGTTCTATAGGATCGCCTGCATCGCGCAAAGAAACGAAATTTGTTCCTTTAACAACTCGTCCTGCTTTTACATCAAGACAAGGGATTATTCTTTTTGTGTACATTATTTATCCCTCCTTAGCTATTTTTATAGCCTCTTGTAAAGATAAATTATCTGTATAAATAGCTTTACCTACGATTACGCCTTCAATGCCATCTTGTTCATAACCTTTTAAAATTTTAATATCTTCAATAGAAGATACTCCGCCAGAAGCTACTACTTTTACCCCGCTATAACTTGCAAGTTCTGCTGTCGCTTTTGCATTTACACCAGATAAAGTGCCATCACGAGAAATGTCTGTATAAATAATATGTTTTACACCAGCTTCAGCCATTTTTTTAGCCAATTCTTTCGCTTCCACATTGCCAGATACGCCCCAGCCATCAACAGCTACAATGCCATCTTTAGCATCAATACCTACAACAATGCGTTCACTGCCATATTTTTTGCAAGCATCTTTTACTAATTGCGGATCTTTTACAGCTACAGAACCCAAAATAACACGACTAACACCCATATCTAAAACTTGCTTGATATTTTCCATAGTGCGAATACCGCCACCGAGTTCTACAGGGATATTCACTGTTTTTAATATCATTTCTACAACATCTAAATTCTGTGATTTTCCTTTTAAAGCTCCATCTAAATCAACTAAATGAAGGTATTGACCGCCTTCATCTTCCCATTTTTTTGCCATGATTTCTGGACGTTCAGAAAATACAGTTTCCTGATTAAAATCACCTTTTACAAGGCGTACACATTTACCATTTCTAATATCTATCGCTGGAAAAATAATCAATCTTCATTCACCCTTCTACAAAATTTTTAATAATTTTTAAACCAATATCACCTGATTTTTCAGGGTGAAATTGTGTCGCTACTACATTATCTTTTCCTACAGCAGCTACCAATTCTTCGCCATAACTAGATTTAGCTAAAATTATGGATTTATCTTCTGGACAAGCCTGATAGCTATGTACAAAATAAACATATGGTTCTTCTTTCAATCCTGCAAATAAATTAATATTTACATTCTGATTATTTTCTTCATCTATAACAATAGAATTCCAACCCATATGCGGAATTTTTAGCCCAGGAGCATTTATTTTTTTTACCATGCCTTTAAAAATTCCTAATCCTTTTACTTCTGGTGACTCCTCACTGCCTTCAAACATGATTTGTTCACCCACACAAATTCCCATTACAGGTTTTCCTTGTTCAATAGCTTCTAAAACAGAATTTTTTAAGCCTGATTGCTCAAAATTTTTCATGCAATCACCAAAAGCACCTACACCAGGAAGTACAATTTTATCGGCTTTTTCTATTACTTTTGCATCACTTGTAAGCACTACATCTGGAGAAAATTTCAAAAATGCTTTCTCCACACTAAATAAATTGCCTACACCATAATCCACAATTGCAATCATTAGAATAACTCCTTTAACTAAAAATTTTTATCTTATTCTAATACTCCTTTTGTTGAAGGAATTTTATCTAATGCTCTCTGGTCAAATTCTACAGCTTGTCTTAAAGCATGACCTAAAGCTTTAAATACACCTTCTACTTTATGATGAGAATTTTTTCCATACATCACTTTTATATGCAATGTAATTCCAGCATTAAAGGCAAAAGCTCGCATAAATTCTTCGACAAGTTCTGTATCAAAATCGCCAATCATCGGAGCTAACTCACCCATATCACATACTAAATAAGGTCTACCACTTATATCTAAAGACACCAAAGCTAATGCTTCATCCATAGGAACATAAAAAGTTCCATAGCGATTTATACCACGTTTATCACCAATAGCTTCTTTAAAAGCTTGACCTAAGGCAATACCACAATCTTCTACACTATGATGACCATCAACTTCTATATCACCATCACAGAAAATCTCCATATCTATCAAGCTATGTGCTGATAATAAAGTCAACATATGGTCAAAAAAGCCGATTTTAGTCTTAATATTTGATTTTCCTATGCCATCAAGATTTAAGTTTATATCAATAGCTGTTTCTGCTGTAGTGCGTTTTATAGCACCACAGCGTTTTTTATTTAAATCCATACCATTCAATCCTTTTAATTTTGACTTTCTACAAAATCTTTTATAGCTTTATACACAGCATCATTTTCTGGTCTAGTTCCCATAGAAATGCGCAAACAATTTTCAAGTCTTGGAGCATTGCCAAAAGAACGCACACCAATACCGATATTTTCAAGATATTCATTTAAAGCTACAGCTTTATCATATTTTATCAAGATGAAATTAGTTGCAGATGGATAAACTGTTATTCCATCAATTTTGCTCAACTGTTCGCTTATGCGTTTTCTTTCTGCCACTGTCATTTGAATGCGTGGAATATATTCGTCTCTCATTTGATACACTATATCAGCAGTGATAGCAGATAATACATTTACATGATATGGCATACAAGCTTTGCCTACCATTTCAATGATTTTTTTATCAGCAATCAAATAACCTACTCTCGCACTAGCTAATCCATAAGCTTTAGAGAAAGTTCTTGCAATCATCAAATGTGGATAATCTTTTAAAAATCTCATTGCAGACTCGCCATCAAATTCTACATATGCTTCATCAATGACTAAAGCACAATCAATATTTTTAGCTACATATTCAATATCTGCCATAGGAATTTTTGTACCAGTAGGATTATTTGGGGAACAAATAACAGCAAGAGAAGCTTTATTTTCTTTTACAGCATTGACAAAATCACTTGCATTGAAAGTATAATCATCATTTAAATCCACAGGTACACCAATGGAAGCGCTAAATTTGGCATAGATTTTATACATGGAAAAAGATGGTTGTGGATATACTATTTTTCTACCTCTACCGCCAAAAGCGAAGAATAATTTTTCCAAAATTTCACTTGAACCATTGGCGATTAAAATATTTTCTTTATCTAATCTAAAATTATCAGCAATTTGTTCTGCTAATAATTCAACTTGTTCATTAGGATAACGGTTAAAAGCTACAGAAGCCAATCTTGCCATCAATCTATCTTCAATTATTGGTGGCAAATTCATATTAGACTCATTTGCATTTACCTTTATATCCCAATCACGCTCCACTACATCGTAGCTAGGCATATCTTTTAAACCAGTTCTATATTTTAATTTAATCAATTTTTTCACCTCTTAATTTTATTGCATTTGCATGAGCTTGTAATCCTTCTGCTTCAGCTAAACGAACGATATCAGAACTTACCTCTTGCAAAGCTTTTTGTGTATATGAAATTATACTTGTACGTTTCATAAATGTTTCTGTATTCAATACAGAATAATAACGTGCTGTGCCACCTGTAGGAAGTACATGGTTTGGCCCTGCAAAATAATCTCCAAGTGGTTCAGGAGAATAAGCACCTAAAAATACTGCGCCTGCATGACGCACATAAGGAAGTAAACTAAATGGATTTTCAGTCAAAATTTCCATATGTTCTGGTGCAGAGTAGTTCGCAAGTTCCATTGCCTGCATGAGATTTTCAGTCAAAATAATGCGACCATTTCTTTCTAAAGATGCTTTGGCAATTTCTTTTCTAGGCAATTTAGCTAATTGTTTTTCTACTTCTGCCAAAACTTTATCTGCTAAGGCTTCATCATCAGTGAGTACAATACTAGAAGCGAGCATATCATGTTCTGCTTGACTTAACATATCTGCTGCTGTATATACTGGGTCTGCTGTTTTATCTGCTACAATCAAGATTTCACTAGGACCTGCTAGCATATCAATATCACAATGTCCATATACTGCTTTTTTGGCAAGAGTTACGAAAATATTACCAGGACCTGTGATTTTATCAACTTTCGGAATAGTTTCTGTTCCAAAAGCCATAGCAGCTATAGCTTGAGCTCCACCTACTTTATAAATAGCATCAACACCTGCTTCTTTAGCAGCTATCAATACATATGGGTTTAATTTTCCATCACGAGATGGTGGTGCCATCATGATGATTTCTTTAACGCCTGCCACTTTTGCTGGCATTACATTCATCACTACAGAAGAAGGATAAGCTGCTGTTCCACCTGGAACATAAACGCCTACTCTATCTAATGGTATTACAGATTGACCTAATATAGAGCCATGATTTCTATATGTAATCCATGAATTTGGTTTTTGTTCTTGGTGATATCTACGTACATTTTCAATAGCCTTACGCAAGGAATTTACGATATCTTCATCAGCTACTTCATATGCTTGAGCATATTCTTCTTGTGTTACTAAAAATTGACTAGGAGTGAAATCTGCTCCATCTAATAATTTTGTATATTTAATCATAGCTTCATCACCATTATGGCGAACTTCATTTACAATGCGTTCTACAATCTGATTAGCTGTTAAATCTTCACCGTATAATTCTTTATTTTTTTCACGAATGCGAGGATTTAATTCCACTTCATCGAAAGCGGCTTTATCTAATTTTTTTTGTATTGCTTCTAAGCCTAATTCTTTTACTTTTAAAACTTCCATTTATTCATTAGCCCCTTCCAATTCCATTTCCAAAGCTTTTACTAATTTACTGATGCGGTCAAATTTTAATTTAAAACTTGCACGATTGGCAATCAATCTAGCACTAGCTTTAGCGATAAATGCTATTTCATCTAAATTATTTTCACGAAGTGTAGTTCCTGTTTCCACTATATCAACGATACTTTCAGATAAACCTACGATTGGCCCTAATTCAATAGAACCATTCATTTTTATATATTCCATCTGCATGCCCTTACTTGTGAAAAATTGTTTTGCCACATTAGGGAATTTAGTTGCTACACGTGTATGTGTATAATCTGTCAATTTTGCTCTTTTTTTATCTTTTGGCACAGCCATCATCAAATGACATCTGCCAAAACCTAAATCCAATAATTCATAAACATCTTTTTGAGCTTCCATCAACACATCTTTACCAATAACACCTATATCTGCTGCTCCATGCTCTACATATGTAGGCACATCAGCTGTTTTAGCTATGATAAATTTCAATTTTAATTCTTCATTAGTTATGACCAATTTTCTTGATTTTTCTTCTAAATTGTCAGCTACAAAACCAACTTTAGCAAATAAATCTTTAGCTAAATAAAATAATTTGCCTTTTGGTAATGCTATCGTTAAATATTGCATATCGTCTTTTATCATAAAATCTAACCTCTTTTTATCAATTTAAACTATCCGCTAAACAAAGTATCTGTAGTTCACTACAAGCTTTACAATCAATTTTTTCATGATGATATCTTATTATTTCAGCAATATTATTCAGGCCTAATTCATTTAATTTTTCAGCGCCAAGTTGTGCATGATTATAATAAATATACAAAGCATATCTTCTTTTTTGCCAAAAACTCTTTGATTTATTTAATTTTAGCTTTTCAGCTTCACTAGCCCATTGTTTACTTTTTTGTGGTAAAAATTTTCCTAAAAGTACACTTGTTACTTTATCCATTAAACAAATATCTTTAGCTGTTCTACCTACATCATGAAGTAAACAAGCTCTTATCAATAAATTGCAATCTACATTTTCATATTGCTTTTGTTCTATAATTTTTTGTGCTGTATATGCCACATTCAATACATGACGTTGGTCATAAACTCGCATGGCAAAAAATAATTTTTGTTCTTCATCATTTAAATATTTATCAATAAATACTTTGTCTTCTACTGTCAGTTTAGCTTTAATAGCTCGCCAAAATTGTCTTATACGCTTAATCATTATTCTAAATAAATTAATTCCTTAAATAATTTATTTTTGATATAAAGCTGTGCTTGCGCCTTAGTTTGATTTGTTAAAGCTAATTCCACAACTTTTCCTTCAGCACGCAATTCATTTACTAAAGCAATAGCATCATTTAATTTATCACTTGTATAGGCAACATATATATCCTTTTGATTTTCATCACTTGCAATTTCATCAATATTATTTTGTTTATCTAAAGCTAACATCAATCTTTCTATACCCATAGCAAAACCTGTAGCAGGGCAATCTGTGCCAAAATCAGATAACATTTTGTCATATCTACCACCACCGCAAATTGGATAACCTATCATTGGTGCATATACTTCAAAAATCATACCTGTATAATAATCAAAATCACGAATAACACCTAAATCGAATTTTACAAAATCTGCTAAATTATATGCTTTCAATAAAGTGTAAATATCATGTAGATTATCTAAAGCTTTTCTACTTTGTTCATTCAATGCCAAATTATTTGCAATCTCTAAAACTTCTTCTTTTCCCTGTAACATTGGAATAGATTTTAATGCTTCTTTCGCTTGTTTAGGCAATTTTGTATCTTCTACAGCATTAGTTAAATCCACTAAATTTCTCTGTTCTAAAGCTTGTCTAATTTGTAATTGTTTTTCTTGAGATAATCCCATCTGTTGCATAATGCCATTGATAAAATCAACTTGACCTATACATACCTCAAAATTTTTCAAGCCAACTTTTTGTAAACTATCCACAGCTAAAGCAATTACCTCAGCATCACCTAAGGCTTCAGCTACTCCCATCAATTCTACGCCAGCTTGATAAAATTCACATTGACGACCTTCTTGTGTCTGTTCATAACGATATACATTACTGATATAAGAAAGTTTATATGGAAGAATATCATCACTCATTCTACTAGCTGCTACACGCGCAATTGGTGTTGTCATTTCATGACGAAGAGCTACTGTTTTATTATTTTTATCAAAAAATTTAAATAGATGAGTTTCTATGCCACTACGATTATTAATCGTTAAAGTATCTACATATTCAATTGTTGGTGTAACAATTTCATCATAACCCCAAAGACTAAAATTTTTTGCCAATTTAGATTCAATCTCACGTTTTACTTTTGCATCTTTTGGCAAAAAATCTCTTGTTCCATACGGTATTTCTAATAATAGACCTTTGTTCATAAAAAATATTCCTCCATTCATTGCCTTTGTTATTTTAAACGGTTCAATACCGTATCATAACCATCTGCTCCATAATTTAAGCATCGCTTTACTCGACTGATTGTCGCTGTACTTGCTCCTGTGCGTTCTACAACTTCTTCATAAGTATGACCAGCACGAAGCATTCTAGCTACTTCTAATCTTTGAGCCAAAGCTTTCAATTCACTTACTGTACAAATATCTTCAAAAAACTGATAGCATTCTTCTGTATCCTTGAGTGTTAACATAGCCTTACATAACTGATCCGTTAAATTATCTCTTAATTTAGGATTTACCATTTTTATACTCCTTTTACTTTTTTACTTTATCACTTTAACTTACGAAAATTTTATATATATAATAATCCATCTATATCTAACTGTCAAGTATGAGCTAAATTACTGTAAATTTAAACAATTAAGAAGAAATATCAGAAAATTCATATTTAAAATATTTTTTTTATTTTTGTGTTGACAATATGGGGGTATAAATGCTATTATATGGGTGTCGGAACAAATGAGATATACTATCACATATGTGATGGTGCATGTCTAGACAGCTTAGTTTATAATAACTATAGATATTTAAACTTTAATATTTATATTTTGAAAAGAGGTCTTAACATGCAACCCGTATCTAGAAGAATTTTAGTCAAAGTCGCTCATATGTATTATGGAGCCGACATGAAACAAAGTGATATCGCTAAAAAATTAGGAATTGACCGCTCTACTGTTAGTAAATATCTAAAAAGAGCAAAAGAAACTGGTATTGTAAAAATCTTCATAGCTCAAGACAATTTTGAAACAATTGAATCTCAGTTAGAAGAAAAGTTTAATTTAAAAGAAGTCTATATCGTCCCATCTAGTGAAAATAAAGATGAAGTTTATTCCAATTTAGGTAAAGCCGGACTAAATCTATTAAAACGTCTAATCAAGGACAAAATGGTAATCGGCTTTAATTGGGGTCGTTCCATGGGGGCTATTGGCTATCAAGCAGCTATCGAAAATTTCCCAGCTGTTGATGCTGATTTCGTACCTTTGGTTGGTGGTTCTGAAAGCTTAGATGTTGACCTTCATGTAAATACAATTTGTTACAAGGTCGCAAATGCGTTCCAAGCTAGAAGCCATTATCTTTATGCTCCAGCTATAACGAAAAATACAGAAACAAAAAAAGCAATTATAAATGATACTAATTATTTAAGAATTCAAGACTTATGGAATAAATTAGATGTAGCCTTTTTAGGTATTGGTTCTCCTACATCTGCTTCCAACGTAATTTGGACTGATGGACTAAAATCAGAATACATCACTTCTTCCTTTGGTAATCGTATCATCGGTGAAACTTGCACTCGTTTTTATGATAAAAATGGTAACGAAGTACCAACTGAAGTTGTAGATAGAACAATCTCCATACCTTTTTCTCAATTACATAAAGTCAAATATGTAATCGGAGTTGCAGCTTCTGACGAAAAAGTTCCAGCTATCTATAGTGCATTAAAAGGAAAATTAATCAATATTTTAATCACTGATGAAAGCACTGCAAAAAAATTACTTAATTTTAACAGTTGATAAATAAAAAGGAGGAAAGCTCTCATGTTCTGGACATTTATTGTATTAGGTATAGTAATGTGGCTTCTCCAAGGTTTATTGAATATTTACCAATTAAAAAAATTTAATAAGGAATTAAAAAATCTTCGTCAATCTGGCCGAGTCGCAATCGGCAAGGCCAGAGGCAGATTTAAAGCAGGTTGTCTATTACTCTTATGTATAGATGATGACTGTAAAATCATCACCGGAAAAAAACTACAAGGTGTAACAAGTTTTGCTAGATTTAAAAATTTCAATGAATTAAATGGATATTACCTTCCAGAAATCACTGACAAAGACTGCCAAAACTTTGACAAACAAACAAGCTCTGCCATCTTATCTGCCGTTGAAGAATATAAACAATATACAAAACAACAAAAAGAAGCGTCCACATGCATTGAAAATGCATCACAATAATCAAAAAATTCTAAATTAAAGGAGAGAATATTTATGGACACTTTAGTACTACTAGCTCAAGGTTTTATTGGTATGTTTAACAAAGGTGGCGAAACGTTCATCGGTCTTGTTTCTGGTATCGTTCCTACCCTCATCTGCTTATTGGTAGCAATGAATGCAATTATCCTCTTTGTCGGCACTGATAAAGTTGAAAAATTCGCTCATCTCTGTGCTGGTAATGTTATTTCTCGTTACATGATTTTACCTGTTATTGGTACATTCTTCTTCTGTAATCCAATGACTTTATCTCTTGGTAAATTCATGCCAGAAAGATACAAACCATCTTATTATGCAGCAGCTTCTCGTTCTTGCCATACATTAAATGGTTTGTTCCCACACGTAAATCCTGGTGAATTGTTCGTATTCTTAGGTGTTGCTAATGGTATTACTCAACTTGGTTTATCTACAGTAGACTTAGCTCTTCGCTATTTCTTAATCGGTATTTTAATCAACTTCATCGGAGGCGTTATCACTGACTTCACTACTGCTTATGTATCTAAACAACAGGGCGTAGTTTTAAGTGATAAAGTAAAAACTACTCATTAATTTTTATCAAGCAAATTTAATTCGTATATAAAATAAAGGAGATATTTATCATGGCTCAATATAAAGATGTTATTGTTAATGCTGGTGCTGGCGGATTTGGCGGACCTCTTGTATTAAAACCAGATGATAAAAAGAATAAAGTTGTTAATATTACAGGTGGGGTTATTTCTCCTGTATCTCAAAAAATTGCAGAATTAACAGGTTGCGAACTTGTTGATGGTTTCAAAACTAGTGTTCCTGATGATGAAATTCTCTGCGTAATCATTGACTGTGGCGGTACACTTCGTTGCGGTATCTATCCTAAAAAACGCATCTATACAATCAACTTAAATCCAACTGGTGCAAGCGGTCCTATGGCTAAATACATCACAGAAGATATTTATGTATCCGCAGTAAAAGAAAATTGTATCTCTTATGCTTCCGCTGAAGATGCTGCTAATGCTCCAAAAGTTGCACAAGCTCCTGCAGAAGAACCAAAAAAATCTACTTACGATACAAGCAAAAAAATCACTGAACAAACTAATGTAGGCTTTATGGCTAAAGTTGGTAAATTCATGGGTTATATCACAGCTACTTTATATCAAGCTGGTCGTGATACTATTGAAACAATCTTAAAAACTATCTTACCTTTCATGGCATTCGTTTCCATGCTCATTGGGGTAATCTTAGCAAGCGGTATCGGTGATATCATCGCTCATGTACTTACACCTCTTGCAGGCTCTGTAATCGGTCTTGTTATCTTAGCATTAATTTGTTCCTTCCCATTCCTTTCTCCATTCCTCGGCCCTGGCGCTGTTATCGCTCAAGTTATCGGTGTATTAATCGGTGTTGAAATCGGTAAAGGCAACATTCCTCCTAGTCTTGCACTCCCTGCATTATTCGCTATCAATGCTCAGGCTGCTTGCGACTTTATCCCTGTTGGTTTAGGTCTTGCTGAAGCTGAACCTCAAACTGTTGAAGTTGGTGTTCCTTCTGTATTATATTCTCGTTTTATCACAGGTCCAATCAATGTTGTTTTAGCATGGCTCGCTAGCTTCGGTTTATACGAAAGCTAATTTATCAATAATCAATACAAGGAGATTATCTTATTATGAAAAAAATATATTCTACTATTGTTAAAGATTTAGGTCCTATGGCAGAAGATTTTATCGGTGAAAAAATGATTATTCTCTTCAACGAAAATGCCCCTGCTGAACTTGCTGAATTCTGCGTACTTCATACTGGTAATGAATTAACTGATACTGTAGAAGTTGGCGATATTTTAAAAATCAACGATACTGAATACAAAATTGTAGAAGTAGGCTGTGAAGTTCAAAAAAATCTTAAAGATTTAGGTCATATCGCTCTTCGTTTCAATAATAATGAAGAAGGCGAGTCCTTAGAAGGTAGTCTCTATCTTGAAGATAAAGCCGTTAGCCTTCCTTCAGTTGGCTCTGAAATAGTTATCTTCAAAGCATAATAAATAATAATAACAAAATTATATAAATTGGAGTGATTTTATATGTCATGGTTAGCCCTTGAAGGTAAAACAGCTGTTGTTACTGGTGGTGCTTCTGGCATTGGTAAAGCTGTAGTTCAAGCATTCTTAGATAATGGTGCAAATGTTGTCGTTTGTGATATGAACCCACAAACTCCTGAATATGATTTACATGAAGGCAGTGGAGAATTCCTCTATGTTCCTACTGATGTTACTAAAGCTGATAGCGTAAAAGCTATGGTAGAAGCTGGTAAAGCAAAATTCGGTAAATTAGATATCCTCGTAAACAACGCTGGTATCAATATTCCTCGTCTTTTAGTAGATAAAGATGATCCATATGGTAAATATGAATTAGATGAAAATGTTTTTGATAAAGTTTCTGCTGTAAATATCAAAGGTGTTTACCTTTGTGCACAAGCTTTAGGACATGAATTCGTAAAAAATGGCGAAGGCGTTATCATCAATATGTCTTCTGAAAGTGGTCTTGAAGGTTCTGAAGGTCAGAGCATCTATGCTGCAACTAAAAATGCTGTTAACTCTTTCACTCGCTCTTGGGCTAAAGAATTAGGTAAACATCATGTTCGCGTTGTTGGCGTAGCTCCTGGTATCTTAGAAGCTACAGGTCTTAGAACATTAGCTTATGAAGAATCTTTAGCTTATACTCGTGGTATTACTGTAGAACAGTTACGTGCTGGATATACAAATACAAAAACAACTCCACTTGGACGTGATGGAAAATTAACAGAAGTTGCTGATATGGTTATGTTCTTAAGTAGTCATCGTGCTTCTTATGTACATGGTGTAACATTCAACGTTGCTGGTGGTAAAACTAGAGGTTAATAATTATATTATTAAAACTATATAGATAGGACAGATACTTATGCTTAATATAAATAAAAAAGCCACCATGAAATTGCCGTTTCATAGTGACTTAAAGCCTAATCATTGCACAGACCTAGGCTAAGTAAAGCATATGATAAAGATTTTATCCTGTCAAGCAAAACTAATTTATCCCCATCTTAAAAACAGTCAATATTAATTGGCTGTTTTTTTTGCTCTTATAGTTAACTAAATATTTTTAAAGGTTGACAATTATATGCATATATGATTTAATAACAATAAATTATTGTTTATATGTTCATCTTCTTTATTGGTATAAAAATTAATATAAAAAATGAACCGCTTAACAAATAATTAAATGAGAGGGATTTTTATGATATTAACAAAGAAAAAAGAAATCTTATCCACGAAAAGTATGATTTTATCGGCTTTATTCGTAGCTTTAATCGCAATTGGTGCTTTTATTAAAGTTCCTGTTCCAGTTTGTCCTTTTACTTTGCAATTATTATTTACTACTTTAGCTGGACTTCTTTTAGGAGCTAATCTTGGTTTTGTCAGTGTCTGTGTTTATATAATCATTGGCTTAATCGGTATTCCTATTTTCACTGAAGGCGGTGGCCCTGGATATATTTTCCAGCCAACTTTTGGTTATCTAATTGGTTTTGCCTTTGGTGCTTATGTCGCTGGATATCTCACACAAAATCGCACTAAATTATCTTTCATTTATCTACTATGCGTTAACTTCCTCAATCTTTTAATCGTCTATGCCTTTGGTATGGTCTATGTATATATCATCAACAATTTTTATTTAAACACTCCTATTGGTATTTGGCCTGTAGTTTTATATTGTTTCTTATTAGCTGTTCCTGGCGATATAGTTCTTTGCATTCTCGCTGCCATATTAGGTAAAAAATTAATACCTAATTTAAAACATTATAAATAAATTATTTAGAAAAGAGATGTCTTATGAGTAAAGGTATTTTTATTACTGCAACTGGTACTGATATCGGCAAAACTTATGTTACTGCCTTATTAGTAAAAAAACTTCGCGAAGCTAATTTCAATGCTGGATATTATAAAGCAGCTTTAAGTGGTGCTGATAATATCGCTGAAAGTGATGCTGGCTTTGTCAATCGCATTGCCAATATCCACCAAGATGAGCAAACTCTATTATCTTATCTATATAAAAATGCTGTATCTCCTCATCTAGCTGCTAAAATCGAAGGCAATCCTGTAGAAAAAGATACTGTAATTTCCGATTATGCTACTGTACAAAAAAATTATGATTATGTAACAGTTGAAGGCAGTGGTGGTATAATCTGCCCTATTCGCTATGATGATAAAGCTAAATATTTTCTCACAGATATCGTAAAATGGCTACATCTACCAACATTGATTATCGCTGATGCTGGTCTTGGCACTATAAATTCTGTAGTATTAACAGTGGAATATTTAAAACATCAAAATATTAAAGTACAGGGAATTATTTTAAATAATTATACTGGTGGTATTATGCAAGAAGATAATATCAAAATGATTGAAGACTTAACTGATATTCCTGTCATAGCTTTAGTAAAACCAAATGATAAAGATATCGACATTGATGCTAAATTTTTAGCAAGTTTATATTTATAATTAAAAACTAACTACAATTAAATATTAAATTTAAAAGAAATGGATTGATTTTATGTGTAATATTAATTGGATAGATGAAGATTTAAAATATATCTGGCACCCTTGCTCACAGATGAAAGATTATGAAGAATTAAAACCTATCGTTATCGACCATGGGAAAGGTTCTTATCTTTATGATATCAATGGCAAAGAATATATCGACATCATCAGCTCATGGTGGTGCAATCTCTTAGGACATGCCAATCCTAAAATCAATGAAGCAATCAAAAATCAATTAGATAATCTAGAACATGTTATTTTTGCCAATCTTTCACATAAACCAGCTATCAAACTTTGTCAGGAATTGATTAAAGTCGTGCCTAAAGGTTTATGCAAATTCAATTTCAGTGATAATGGCTCTGCTTCTGTAGAATGTGCTTTAAAGATGGCTTTCCAATACCATTATCAGACAGGCAATCCACAAAAACAGCGTTTCATGTGTTTATCTGAAGGTTATCACGGTGAAACAATCGGTGCTTTATCCGTAGGTAGCATGGATTTATATGCAAAAATCTACAAACCAATGCTCATGAATGCTGTACATACATCAGCACCAGATTGTTATCGTTGCCCTTATCATCAAAATCGTGAAACTTGCAAATGTGAATGTTTCGTGCATGCCGAAGAAGATTTCGCTAAATATGGCAATGAATTAGCAGCTGTCATCGTTGAACCACTCATTCAAGGTAGTGCTGGTATGCGAATTTATCCGCCACTTTATTTAGAAAAACTTCGCAAACTCTGTGATGAATATAATGTATTATTAATCGCTGATGAAATCGCAACTGGCTTTGGTCGCACAGGTAAAATGTTTGCATTTGATTATACAAATGTTTCACCTGATATCATGACTATTTCCAAAGGTTTGACAGGTGGCTATATGCCAATGGCGATAACTATAACTACACAAAAAATCTATGATGCTTTTTATGCAGATTATAATGAAGGCAAAGCGTTTATGCACAGCCATACTTATAGTGGCAATCCATTAGGCTGTAGTGCTGCTTTAGCCGTACAAAAAATATTGCGTGAAGAAAATATTTTAGCCAAAGCTCAAGATACGGCAAAATATCTCCATGAAAAATTACAAGCAACTTTTGCTAATCATAAAAATGTCGGTGAAATCCGCCATTTAGGCTTGATAAATGCCATTGAACTTGTAAAAGATAAAGATACAAAAGAAGCTTTCGACAGCAAAAAACGTCTTGGCTATCAAATATATAAAAATGCCCTCCAAAAAGGTTTGTTACTTCGCCCTCTAGGTGATGTATTGTATTTCAATCCGCCATTAAATATCGATAAACAAACATTAGATAAAGCCATTTCCATTTGCCATACTTCCATAAATGAAGTTTTAAATTCCTAAAATTAAAGACTATATTTAGACTAAAAATTTCTCTTAGTTTAAATATAGTCTTTTTTTATATATCTTTCCCTATAATTCCTTGATAATCTAGTTCTAAAAATTATATACTATAAAAAAACACATTTTTAGGGTATCTATATGATTTTACGCAAACAACAAAAAAAATTTAAATTACGCTTTCGTGCCTTTAAACGAAAACCATTTTTATTTTTACGTCATTTTTTACTCATCATTATTTTTCGTTTTTTCGGTGTCATTATTTGTTTGTTTTTCACAGTCTTACCTTTACCACTCAGCAACTTCATTCAACATTTGATGAATTTAAATCTATCGCTTAATTCACTAAAAGATATCCTCTCTTCTATAAAACAAATTGCCACTAATTTTCATAATTTAATACCTTCAACTAATGATATTCTACGCATAATGAAATCATTCTTGCTGAATTTTTCTCCTACCAATCTCTATAATATCTTACGCAGTCTGCCTCATGATTTACGTCAATTTTTTTTGCAATTATTTGACTATTTACGTCAACGCTTAAAAGACATCCGTTTATTTATTAGGTCTTTATTTCCTTTGCGACAAGCTTTTTCACGACTTCATAAATTCATCATCACTCATGCCAATTTGGCTAAACGTCTCTTACGCAATCTTTTAATGATGTTTTTCAACGTATTATTGATTAAATTGCTATTTTGGATAATTATTCCTCTACTCGGTATCAGCACCATTTATTTTATTGGTGTAGATATCACTTTAATCATCATCGCCACTTTGAGTTTATTGACTTCACAATTAGGTACTTTGATCGGTAAATTAATTACTAATACGCTCATTCATCTATATGATTTAATTCAAAGACGAACTTCAAAGATGAATATATTCTTATTTCTCATGGCTTTAATCTATCATAAAATATCATTATTAATCAAAAAAATCCGCTTAAGATTAATCTATCTTTGCAGTTATTTTCTACGAAAGATATGTTCATATCTCATTGTTTTTTACCTTTATTATAAAATCCAACGACAAAAATTCTAATTAAGGAGCATCTTCTATGTATTACAAAAAATCTCTTTCTTTATTACTAACTCTCAGTGCATTTGGCTGTTTTATGCCTACTACATTTGCCAATGAAACACCCAATGCTCACAGTCTAATAGAAAACAATAATCTCATCGCTACACCTAGCTATACTACAATCATCACCAAAGAACAAATCCATGATAATCACTATAAAAATCTAGCAGAAGCTCTTTCCTATGCTAATGGGGTAATTGTAAATTCAGGCTCACTGAATACTTCTCATATGGTAGTGCGCATTGATGGAGATGATAGAGTAGCTATCTTCGTTGATGGTCGTCGCATGAATATGAATAAAGGTATCATGAGCGGTCGTGCATCTTATGATTTAGATTTATTGCCATCTATAATGAATGTAGAACGCATCGAAATTCTTCATGGTGCAGTTGGTTCTACATATTTAAATTATGATACTCCTGCTGGGGCTATCAATATCGTTACTAAAAAAGGCGATAAACATGAAACAACTGTTGATTTAGCTGCTGGTGAACACGGCTCTTGGAAAGTTAAAGCCATAACAAGCGGTAGCTTAGATGATTGGTCATGGGTAGCTACTGGTGGCTTTGATAATGTCGATTATATGAAATATAAAGGCACAGATGACCACACTCATGAAATGCCAAATTCCGACAACAATCGCCGTGAAATGGCTTATCGCATTGATAAGAAATTGACCGACAACACTTCTTTAACTTTTGACTATGGTCATCTAAGCAACGATACAGGCACTTGGATATCCAAAAGTTATCCACAGGATTATAATTATGAAAAATTAATCAACCATTTCGCACTCACTTATAATTATAAAGAAAATACTGATACTCCAGCATTTTTAGCCATTTACCACTATTATACTCAAGGAGATAGCTATATTCCTACTGGCTTCATCAATCAAGAAGATGAAAAAACTTATAGTCGCTGGGAAAATACTACTCAAGGTATCGATTGGCATGATGCTTGGAAAATCAGTAAAGACCACACCATTTCTGCGGGACTTACTTATCGTAAAGATGAAGTTGATAATATCAACAATGATTACAATAATATTTTCAGTGGCAATTATAATAAATCTATGGATAATTTTTCCGTTTACCTACAAAGCACTCGCCGTTTTGATAAGTTAACACTGACTGGAACATCTGCTTACAATAATAACAGTGAATTCGGTGGAAAATATGTTTCTAATGGTGCTTTAGATTATAAACCTGATGAAAATACTGTTATCTACGCTTCTTTGAGTCAAATTTATGCTACGCCATTTTTAGATGATTTATATTTTAATAATGCTCATATTCAAGGAAATCCTAGTTTGCGACCAGAAACAGGTTATAAAGGCAGTCTAGGTGTACGCTATAAATTAAATCCTACAAGCAATATCAATTTCAATGCTTTCCTAGAAAATATAGATGATCCATTAGGCTGGCGATATGAACATAATAAATTTCATGCTGTAAATTTTGAAAATCAGAAAAAACGCGGTTTCCAATTAGAATATAATAAAATTTTCAGTCCAAAATATGATATGTCGCTTGCTTATACTCGTACAATTGCACATACTGATTTTGCTGATGGTAACGGCAATCAAACTGATGTCAATGCAGTAGCTCCAAATAGCTATAAACTTCGCTTTAGTTATCATGATGATACATGGCATAATAATATTTTACTAAATGCTGTATCTGGTAGAGATACAAATTATTATAGCGATAGCAATTATTATATACTTGACGCTAATCTCAATTATAAAATCAATGACCAATGGTCAACATATCTGAAATTAGCCAATATCACCAATGTATCTTGTGAAACTATCGGCTCTTTCTTAGATGGAGATTGCCCTGCTCCTGGTAGAACTGTACTCATGGGTATGGAATATAATTTCTAAACTAAAATATAAATAAAAAACAAAAAGGTAGATTAATTTATATATAATCTACCTTTTATTTTTTGCTTATTTATTTTGCGATATTTAATTTTCAAATCATTTAATAATATTATTAAGTGTTTTTAGCAATGATAGCACCGATTACACCGCCGATTAATACTGCAGCTGTGATATCGCCTTTATCATAATCTTTGTCGCTATCATCATCGCGGTCATCTCTATCGTCACGGTCATGACGTGGAGGTCTATCTCTATCCCAATCATCGTCATCATCATCATGACGAGGTGGTGGTGGAGTCCAATCATCATCGTCTCTATCATGACGAGGTGGTCGCTTATCATCTCTGTCATCATCTCGAGGTGGAGGTGGTTTTTTCCAATCCTTATCCTCATCAGAGCGACCCCTATTCCAATGATCATCTTTATCAAAGCCGACTGTATTGAATTGCTGTTCATAAGCAACATTTGTATTCAAAGCTGCTGCTGAAGCTTGATTCATACTACAAACATAACTCACTGGACTGCATAAGAAACAAGATAATGATACAGTTGTTATAATTTTTTTCGCTCGCTTAGAAAATAATTCTTTCATTTTGCTATCCTCCCTATCTAAAAGTTATATACATATTAAATTAAACATCAAGTATTTTTAGCAATTACTGCACCAATTACGCCACCAATTAACACGGCAGTTGTGATATCTCCTTTATCGTAATCATTATCATCATCTTTATCGTGTCTATCATGTTTTGGTGGAGGAGGTGGTGGATCATGTCTTTCTTCATGACGAGGAGCTGCACTTACTGTGGATAATTGTACAGCATAACTCACAGGGCTACACAAAAAACATGCTAAGGCTATTATTCCTATAAAATTTTTCAAACGTCCTTTAATTAATTTTAACATATTTACACAACCTTTTATACATCTTTTTTTATTTATGTACATCTTATATATTAAATATATCATGAAAAAATTAAATTATACTTAAAATATTATTTAAAATTAATTAAAATTTTCTAGCTTATCCTTGCCAATAAAAAAGCCATTATCTATAATGAAAAAATGTATTAAATATTTTTAAAGGAGTATCTTTTATTTATGATAAATTTAAACAATCTCTTAACTGAAAAACGCAATCCTTATACATTAAATATTGATAATGTATCCACTTTGGAAATGTGTATGCTTCTAAATGAAGAAGACAAACGCGTAGCTATCGCTATCCGTAATGTATTGCCACAGATTGCCATGGCTGTTGATGAAATCACATCTCGCCTCAAAGACGGCGGACGCTTATTTTATATCGGTGCTGGCACATCAGGCAGACTTGGCATCTTAGACGCTGTGGAATGTCCACCAACTTACAGCACTGACCCTGAAATGGTACAGGGAATTATCGCAGGTGGTTATAATGCAATCTTCAAAGCTCAAGAAGGTGCAGAAGATTCTTTGACTCTTGCTCAAGAAGATTTACAAGCAAAAAATTTATCCGCCAAAGACTGTGTTGTCGGTATCGCAGCCAGCGGTAGAACTCCTTATGTAATCGGCGGATTAGATTTTGCCAATAGCATAAATGCCTTGACTATCGCCATCAGTTGTACTAGTAATAGTGAAATCAGCTCCCATGCAAAAATCGCCATTGAAGCTTTGACTGGCCCAGAAGCAATCACAGGTAGCACACGCATGAAAGCAGGTACTGCCCAAAAAATGATTTTAAATATGCTCTCTACTTGTACCATGATAAAATTGGGTAAAGTCTATAGCAATTTAATGGTTGATGTAAAATCATCTAATAAAAAACTCGAAGAAAGAGCAAGACGTATATTAATGGAAGCTACTAATTGCGACCGACAAACTGCTATTGATACTTTAGCTATCACTCAAGGCAAAGTAAAACCTGCAATTTTAATGTTACTTGCCAATATCTCCTATGAAGAAGCACTCTCTAGCTTAAATAATAATGAAGGTTTTATCTCCAAATCATTAAATAGTATGAAAAAATAATTGCGAGGTTTCTATGAATTTACAACAAACAGCTTTTGCTATCTATGAACTTATGAAGTCATTTTCTATCTTAAAAATAACTAATTGTATGACTAGACTTCGCTTACAATTAAACACAGAAGATATCGCTAATTTACCCTTAAAAGAATTAAAAAATATTCCTAACGTCTTAGGCGTAAACTTAAATGATAATGAACTACAAATCATCTTAGGCCCTGGAAAAGTAAATGAAGTAACTTCTGAATTCAAAAAATTATATGCAAATAAAAATCTTGAAACTAATGCTCAAAATACAAATCAAGATACAAATAACAATCAAAAACAATTTGGCAATGCCGAAGAACTTCATCAACAAATCCGCAAAAAAAATGCTACACCTTTTAAATTATTATTGAAACGCATTTCTAATATCTTCATGCCACTTATACCTGCATTTATCGCTTGCGGTTTAATCACAGGATTATTAAATATCGCTTTTAAAATTGATCCTACACTTACAAACTACCCTGCAATCCAAGTTTTACAAATAGCAGGAAATGCTGTATTTTTCGGCTTAAATATCTTTGTCGGCATCAACACCGCCAAAGAATTCCACGCTTCTCCTATGCTCGGTGGTACAATGGCAGCCATCATCACACACCCCATGCTCAACAATATCAGCCTATTTAATATAGATTTACTCGCAGGTCGTGGTGGTATCGTTGCCGTCTTATTAGTAGTAGCTTTTTCCTCATGGTTAGAAAACAAATTACACAAAATCGTGCCAAAAATTTTAGATTTATTCTTAACGCCACTACTCGTAATCTTAATCGCCACTTTCCCTGCTCTATTCATCTTACAACCTATCGGCGGTATCATCGCCGAGACTATCGGCGTACTCGTAACATCTGCAATTAATTCCGGTGGTGCTATCACTGGCTTTATCATCGGCGGTATCTTCTTGCCACTCGTTATGACTGGTCTTCACCAGGGACTCACACCTATTCACGCCGAACTGCTCAATCAATACGGCGTTACTATCCTTTTACCTATATTAGCCATGGCAGGCGCAGGGCAAGTCGGTGCTTCTATCGCTGTATATCTCAAAACTAAAAATCAAAAATTAAAACAAACCATAGCTTCTGCCCTTCCTGTCGGCTTCATGGGCATTGGCGAACCTTTGATTTACGGCGTAACCTTACCACTTGGTAAACCATTTATCTCCGCTTGTATCGGCGGTGCTTTCGGTGGTGCAGTCCAAGCATTTTTCCATGTAGGTGCTACCTCCATTGGCTTATCTGGTCTACCACTCACAGCTAGTACAGATAAAATGCTTTGCTATTTAATCGGACTTTTCACAGCCTATATTTTCGGCTTTATCGCCACATTAATAATCGGCTTTAACGATCCTATCGAGGAGTGATATTTTGCAAAACGGCATTTCCATTTATCTTGGCTTAGATAATACATTAGAAGAAAATTTAAATCTAATTCATCTAGCCCATAAATATAATCTCAATCGCATTTTTACCTCATTTCATATACCAGAAACAGATATTTCCCATTTTCAACAAGATTTACAGACAATTTTAAAACTCACACAAAAATATAATATGGAAGTAATTTGTGATGTATCGCCAAATACTTTAGCCTTATTAAATTTAGATACATTAAATATCCAAGAATTAGCTACTCTCGGCATAACAACACTTCGCTTAGACTTTGGCTACAGTGCCGAACAAATAGCCAAATTAAGTCATCAAAATATAAAATTACAATTCAATGCCTCAACCATCACTCAAGAATTTCTTGATGAATTAAATCATTACCAAACAGATTTCCAACATATTGATGCACTCCATAACTTTTATCCTCGTGAAGGTACAGGTCTAAACGTAAAAAAATTACAACAACAAAACGAATTACTTCATAAATATAATATTTCCGTAGGTGCTTTCATACCTAGCTATAACAAAGCTCGCTCTCCAATCAAAAAAGGCTTGCCAACATTAGAAATACACCGCTATCAAACAGCCAGCCTTGCCATGCGACATCTAAAATTACTCGGTATCGACTCCATTTTTATCGGCGATAGCCTACCTACAGAAGACGAAATCCAAGAATTAGCCAATTTAACTGATGAATATATCTTATTAAAAGCAAAAAAATTAACACAAAATAAAGATATACTAAAAACCTTACAACAAAACACCTTCACCGCTCGCCTAGATGAAGCAGACGGAGCCATTCGCACCCAAGAAAGCAGAGCATTATTCAAACAAATATATATCTGCCCTGAATATATTGTCCCTAGAGAAATAGGCTCTATTACCTTAGATAATGCCCTTTATGCACGCTACGCAGGAGAAATGCAAATCATCACCCATGCACAAAAAAAAGATAATAAAATCAATACCATTGCTAAATTATTAGACAGCGAATTAATTTTATTACCTTATATACAACCAAATAGCAAATTTAAAATAAAAGTTTAAATTAGTTTTAAAAATATAAGATTGGAGGTTGATATATTGAATATACCAAAATTAAGATTTAAAGATAATAACGGCAATGATTATCCACAATGGGAAAAGAAAAAATTAGGTGATATTGTTCAATTTTTAGATAATAAAAGAAAACCATTAGAACAAAGTGAACGTATACATGGTAAATATCCTTATTATGGTGCTTCTGGTATTATTGACTATATAAATAATTATATCTTTGATGAAGAACTTGTTTTATTAAGTGAAGACGGAGCGAATATTATAGATAGAAATTATCCTATTTGTTATATAGCTACTGGAAAATATTGGGTAAATAATCATGCTCATGTTTTAAAAACAAAATCACAATATTTAAATAAATTCCTTTGTGAAGCCTTAGAACGTTTAAATTATAATAAATATAATACAGGTACTGCTCAACCAAAATTAAATCAAGATATTTGTAAAAATATCTTACTCAATATACCAATTTTACACGAACAAGAAAAAATTGCTAATTTTTTTAGTACAATAGATAAAAAAATAAAAAACCTAGCAAATACTATCACTAGCCTAGAAAATCAGAAAAAAGGATTACTACAACAAATCTTTAGCCAAAAACTACGCTTTAAAGATAAAAACGGCAATAATTATCCTAATTGGAAAAAGAAAAAATTAGGCGATTTATTCACTATAAAAGCAGGTGGAGATATCAATAAAGAAAATTTTTCTGAACAATATTCTATAGAGTTCAAATATCCTGTATATGCTAATGCTTTAACTAATAATGGACTATATGGATATTCTAATATATATAAAATTGATAAACCTAGTATTACTGTTACTGGAAGAGGTATTAATGTTGGTTTTGCTTTATCAAGAGAACCTTTCTATTATCCTATTGTACGCTTATTAGTTTTAATACCTAATATAAATATTAATTTTACATTTTTTACAGAATCTATTAATTTTATTCATATTTTTAATGAATCAACTGGTGTTCCTCAATTAACCGCACCCCAATTATCTAAAGTAAATGTTTATGTACCAAATATAGAAGAACAAAATAAAATTGGAAATCTTTTTGATAAACTAAATGAAAAAATTGATAACAAAAAAGCCCAGCTAGAACACTGGCAACAAATAAAAAAAGGACTATTACAACAAATGTTCGTATAGTCCGATTGCTTTTCTTTCATGACCAATAAAAACACCAAAAGAACAACAATAAATAATACCTAACTTTTCCCGCATTTTAAAATTTTAATGGTAACGCTAGTTATTGAAAATCTTTAATAACACCTAACCATTTCCCGCATTTTAGCATCTTTTTACGGTAGCTATTAGCTATTGGCAAAGATAAAAATATAGCTACGCTTTTAGTTCTACTGTTTGAGCCTTGCGAATTTAGAACGTTGTTGATATATTTTTATCTTTGACAAAGTAAAAAGTGCGTGAGCGGGTGATTTCTTTGGTTCGTTTCTTTATCACTACAGAAATGAACAATTATCTATTTTATATTTACTTTTCTTTCATAAACAAGAAAAGTAACAAAAGAACTTTACCTTTCATTACCAATTCTTTCTTAAAAAGAACAAAACCATGATTTTAAAGCTTTTAACACATTACAAATAATGGTGCTAAATTCATAATCATGGTTTTATTCTTACTAACAGCTTATAGCTACTGACAAAATTACTAACATAAAAAATATTTTACTATTATTTTTCATAATTTATTACTTTACTGTAAATTTATTTTAATTTTCTTTGTAAATATATCATATCTATTAATTGAATGCCATCTTCATATATTGGTTGTTCATAATTATCTATAAAAAAATTTTTTATGTAATGTGAACGAATAAATCCACATTGCTCATAAAAAGGAATAGTTAATGTACTATCTCCTGTTCCAACTTGTAATATAGAATATTTTTCTTTATAATTTTTGATAATAAAATCTATCATTACTTTACCATAACCTTTTCTTTGATATTCAGGTTTTACAGCTAGATTTTTTATTTCCAATACACCATTTTGTTCATCTGTTATAATACATTCTGCTTTTATTATTCCTTCATCATCTAATACATACATTATGCCTCTATCAATATATTTATCAATCATATTTTCTTGTTCATCTGCCAACAATAATAATGAAAGAAATTGTTTTTTGTTATCTTTAACTTCTTTTATTTCCATAAGAACTCCGATACTATAAATTTTTACTTTATTATATTAAGACAAAATGACCTTTAACAGTTGACATAAATAACTATTAAAGGTCATTTTTATATTTAAATTTACATTATAATTTTAACTGTGTTTTAATACGTTCTACAGCTTTTAATGTATTTTCACGGCTACCAAATGCAGTAAGACGGAAATAATTTTCGCCAGATGGGCCAAAACCAGAACCTGGAGTACCTACGATATTTGCTTCATGAAGAAGTTTATCGAAGAAATCCCAAGAAGTCATGCCTGCTGGAACTTTGAGCCATACATATGGGGAGTTTACACCACCGAAAACAGTAAGACCAAGGCTTGCTAAACCTTCACGGATAATTTTTGCATTTTCCATGTAGTAGCCAACCATTTCTTTTACTTGTTTTTGTCCTTCTTCAGTAAGTACAGCTTCTGCACCACGCTGAATAATATAAGGTGTACCATTGAATTTAGTTGTATGACGGCGATTCCAAAGAGGATTTAAAGCTTGTTCTTTACCGTCTTTTGTATAACCTTTAACAGCTTTTGGTAATACGATATAACCACAACGAGTACCAGTGAAACCTGCTGTTTTGGAGAAAGAACGGAATTCAATAGCTACTTCTTTTGCGCCTTCAATTTCATAAATTGTATGAGGTACATCTTCTTCTGTAATATAGTAAGAATATGCTGCATCATATAAAATGATAGATTTATTTTCTTTAGCATATTTAACCCATTTAGCTAATTCATCGCGGGATAAAGTAGTACCAGTTGGGTTATTAGGGCTACATAAATAAATCATGTCTACATGCTGTTTTGGAAGTTCTGGAGTGAAGTTATTTTCAGCAGTACATGGCATATATACTACACCTTCAAAAGTTCCATCTTCTTTTACAAGACCTGTACGACCAGCCATGATATTTGTATCGAGATACACAGGATATACAGGGTCAGTAATAGCAATAGTATTATCTACGCCAAAAATTTCTTGGATATTACCGCAGTCAGATTTTGCACCATCGCTGACAAAAATTTCATCAGTTTCGATATCTACACCACGAGATTTATAAATTACATCACGAATTTTTTCACGTAAAAAAGCATAACCTTGTTCAGGGCCATAACCGCGGAAAGTTTCTTTATTAGCCATTTCATCAACAGCTTTATGCATAGCTTCGATACTAACTTGTGGTAATGGTAATGTAACGTCACCGATACCTAAGCTAATAACTTCAGCTTCTGGATTTTCAGCTTTGAATTTCTGCACACGATGTGCAATTTCAGCAAAAAGGTAACTACCTTGTAATTTTAGATAATTTTCATTAACTAATGCCATTTATAATCCTCCTAAATACTTTTATTTATCTCTAAATAAAATTCATTCTTATTTATTATACAGTATTTGACATATTTAAACAATGTATACTTGTTTAGTCAGTTTCATACAAATTTAAACAAACAAAAAAAGCTGTCTCTAATCTGAAATTAGAAACAGCTTTTATTTTTTATATTAGAGATTGCTTTTTGCAACTTCAACAAGTTTAGCAAATGCAGCTGCATCGTTGATAGCAACGTCAGCTAACATTTTACGGTTAACCTGAACACCTGCTTTTGTTAAACCGCAGATGAAACGGCTGTAGGACATACCGTTTGCACGAGTAGCAGCATTGATACGAGCGATCCAAAGTTTACGGAATTCACCTTTTTTCGCACGACGGTCTCTACGTGCATAGTAAAGAGCTTTCATAACGAGTTCGTTAGCTTTTTTGAACTGTTTGCTTCTAGCTCCTCTATAACCTTTAGCTAATTTTAAGATTTTTTTATGACGTGCATGAGCGGTTACGCCACTTTTTACTCTTGGCATTATTTACCCTCCTAAATTTCAACAATAAATGATTAATTAAGCGTATGGAAGCATTTTGCTTACACGTTTATGATCAGCAGCAGTGATAATAGCTGCTTTACGTAAATTACGTTTACGTTTTGGTGATTTCTTTTCTAAAATGTGGCTTTTGAAAGCTTTATTACGTTTGAATTCACCAGAACCAGTAGCTGTAAAACGTTTAGCTGCAGCTCTGCGAGTTTTAATTTTTGGCATTAGTGTTTCCTCCTTTAGTTTGCACTTTAGGTGCTAAAATCATAATCATATTTTTACCTTCAAGTTTAGGTTCGCGTTCAACAGTAACAGCATCTTGCATTGCTTCAGCGACCTTTAATAAAAGCTCTTTACCCATTTCTGGATGAGAAAGCTCACGGCCACGGAACATGATTGTAGCTTTTACTTTATTGCCTTCAGCAATAAAACGCATAGCATTTTTAACTTTGAAGTTAAAATCGTGTGTTTCAATACCAGGACGAAGTTTTACTTCTTTTACACTGATAACCTTCTGTTTTTTCTTCGCTTCTTTTTCACGTTTTTGTTGTTCATAGCGATATTTTCCGAAATCCATGATTCGGCAAACAGGTGGTTTTGCTTTTGGAGCAACTTCTACTAAGTCTAAATGAGCTTCTTCTGCTTTACGAAGAGCATCTCTTGTAGACATAATACCAAGCTGCTCTCCCTGAGCATCTGTCACACGAACTTCTCTAGCGCGGATTTCGCCATTAATTCTTAAAGTTTCTTTACTAATAGAAAACACCTCATTATTTATATATTATTTTTATTATATACACAAAAAAGAGGATGACGCACGTCACCCTCTGATATTACAAATTAAAATATACGTTAAACGTTTTTGTTTTAATTAGTAACCCTAGTGACTAGCACGCCATAAGGTGAGAAGTGGTGACTTCTTCTTGTGGAATACGTTGCATCTCAAATACAACATAACTTAATATATCACAAACTATATCCACTGTCAATAAGTTTTTTTATAAATACAACTCTTGTTTCTATTAATCGTTTCATCACGATCCATGCGGTCAGGATAAAACAGAATTCAAATACAACTCTTGTTTCTATTAATCTCCGTAAAAGTCTATATTAAGTATATCGTCATTTTCTAATTCAAATACAACTCTTGTTTCTATTAATCTTTTATAGTTTGATAGAATTTAATTCACGACTATATTCAAATACAACTCTTGTTTCTATTAATCTCAACCTTTCTATCAACGACATCTTTTCCTTTTTATTCAAATACAACTCTTGTTTCTATTAATCAATATCTTCATGGGGTGGTGAAATTTTCTTCACTGGATTCAAATACAACTCTTGTTTCTATTAATCTGAGTTAATGCGTAAAACAGAATTGGAGGTTAAAATTCAAATACAACTCTTGTTTCTATTAATCTTAATTATCTAGCGTGGCAATTACACGTAGATTTTTAATTCAAATACAACTCTTGTTTCTATTAATCTTCTTATGATGATGTTCCATTTAAATCTCCAAGTAAATTCAAATACAACTCTTGTTTCTATTAATCAATACATTATCTGCAACACGTTCAACCCAGCTACAATTCAAATACAACTCTTGTTTCTATTAATCTGGCAAAAGCTATTAAAAGAAACTTCCGAAGAGCAATTCAAATACAACTCTTGTTTCTATTAATCCCTATATTTATTAATATTTCTTTTTTTATTATAGTCTCTAAAATCTTGCTATTCAAGGATATAAAAAAATTTTACCAGCTGATTTTGATTTTTATTAGTTATATAAAAAAATAACCTATAAAGCTTATATTTCTTAGCTTTATAGGTTATTTAGTAAAAATTCACTTGGTAATTTTTTATTTAAGCTTGTAATGCTCCTACAAGTTCATTTACATCTTCAATATTGTGTTTTTGCATATATTCAGCGATACCATCTGCAATTACTTTTAATGCTGATGGATCAATGAAGTTATGTGCTCCCACTGCGACTGCTGTTGCACCTGCAAGCAAAAATTCAATAGCATCTTCTGCACTTGCAATACCGCCCATACCAATGATTGGAATGTTTACAGCTTTTGCTACTTGCCATACCATACGAAGTGCTACAGGTTTTACAGCAGGGCCAGAAAGACCACCTGTGATATTGCCAAGTAATGGTTTTCTTGTATTGATATCTATTGCCATACCAGTCAATGTATTAATCATGGAAATAGCATCTGCACCAGCTTCTTCTACTGCTTTTGCCATCTGCACAATATCTGTTACATTTGGAGAAAGTTTTACAATTACAGTTTTTTTAGTATGAGTTTTTACTGCATGAGTTACAGCAGCTGCTGCTTTTGGGTCTGTACCAAAAACGATACCGCCTTCTTTTACATTTGGACAAGAAATATTTACTTCTACAGCATCTACGCCGTCAATATCCAAACGCCATGCCATTTCAGCATATTCTTCTACAGAACCTGCGGAAATGTTTACGATAACAGCAGTATTATATTTTTTAATTTTTGGTAAAATATCATAAATAAAAGCATCTACACCTGGATTTTCAAGACCGATACAGTTGAGCATACCAGAAGGAGTTTCTGCTATTCTAACACCTGGATTACCAGCACGAGGTTTTGGTGTAACGCCTTTAGTAACGATTGCACCGATTTCATTTACATCAAGGAAATCTTCATATTCTCTACCAAATCCGAATGTTCCTGAAGCTCCCATTACAGGATTTTTTAATTCAAGATTACCAATCTTTACAGATAAATTCATTAAAATACCTCCTTAGCTTCAAAAACTGGGCCTTCTGTGCAAACTTTACGACGTTTTTTAGTGAGTTTACCTTCAAAAGTACAGCCAAGACATACGCCAATACCGCAAGCCATGCGTTTTTCTAATGATACTTGGCAATCAATATCATGTTCATAAGCGAGTTTTGCCACGCCTTCCATCATGATATTTGGACCACAAGTATAAATAGCGTCAATATTATTTTCTTTTAAGATTTCAGGCATTAATTGAATAGTGAAACCTTTAAATCCTACAGAACCATCATCTGTTGTGATATAAATTTTATCAGCATATTCTTTTAAATATTCTTCCCAGAATACTTCATCTTTATTTTTACCACCGATAAGTAAAATAGGTTTTTGGTCTTTGAGCAAGCGAGATAAATAGATAAGTGGAGCAATACCTACACCACCGCCTACGAGCAATGGACGACCTTCTTTTAATTTGAAGCCATTACCAATAGGACCTAAAATACTAAATTCTTCACCTTCTTTTAATCTAGAATATTCAGCTGTGCCTTTACCGACAATACGATAAATTAAAGTGATTGTACCTTCGTTTTTATCTACATCTGCAATACTGAATGGACGACGCAAAAAGTTTTCACTATGCAAAGTCTTCACATGAACAAACTGACCAGGTTCAGCAAGATTTGCAATTTCTGGAGCTTTGATAACCATGTGTTTTACATTTTCATTTACTGCTTTGTTGAGCAAAATTGTTCCTGTTACTACAAGCTTTTTCAAAAGAAACCCTCCTACTTTTTACACATTATACTTTATAATCATAATACTATATAACTAATTTTTTCGCAAAATTTCTCAGCTAAAAATAATTTTATTTTCATTAATTTATTTTAACTTTATTTTACTTTTTCCAATTTAATTTTTCTAAAATTTGCTTTGTATGTGTTGTTATATATACACCTAATAAAATAACTACTGCGCCTAAACATTCTTCCATAGTAATTATTTCATTTAATGTTATTGAAGCTGTAACAATCCCCACAATAGGCATGATATTTAAAAATATGGAAGCTGTACTTGCACCTACATTTTTTACACCAATATTCCAAAATATCATTGCTCCTACACCACCGAGCCATACAATATATGCAAATGAAGCCATAGCTTTCATAGATAAATCTGGTATAAATAAACCACAAGTAAAATGACCATAGATTGCAATAAAAATCGCACCAAATACTCCTGCCCATGCTGTAACAGATAATACAGACATTTTCTTCATCACGCGAATACTGATTAAACAATAAATTGCCCAACTTAATTGAGCTACAAAAAATAATATATCTCCTAAATTAAATGAAATATGTAAAATAATATCTAGATTTCCATTGCTGATTAAATACAATGTTCCTGATATCGAAATTATAATTCCAATCCATTGTAATAAAGCCAATCTTTCACGCAAAAATACAAAAGCTAATAAAGATGTAACAGCTGGCGTCATAGCAGCAATCAAAGTGGCATTAGCTACTGTAGAATATTGTAGCCCTGTAAATTGTGAACCATTATTCAAACTAACGCCTGTTATCCCCATAATTATAAGTGGCAACCAGCAACTTTTGGGCGGTATAAAATCTTTTTTATGTGTAATTTTCATCAATAAAAATAAAGTAGCACTAAGTAATAAATATCGGAAAGATACTAAAGTAGGTGGGTTCATCTCCGCTACAATGAATTTCACCACTACAGGCTGAAAACCCCATAAAATTCCAGCCAAAGACAACAACACATAAGCTTTATTTTTCAAAATAACATCTCCATTTAACTAAAACCTAAGTCATCATTATAACATATCCCTATAACGAGATTAAACATAAAATATATTCTAATACTTGCCACTATGCTATAATAAGTTATTATTACTTTTCTTTTATGGACAAAGAAAAGTAACAAAAGAAATCCACCGCAGATAAAATTTTAACTTTGAAAATAATTATCACTTCATACAACGCTTAGAAACTCGCTTTGCTCAAACATTCAGACTAAAACCGTATTCAGTGCTAATTATTTTCAATAACTTAACAGTTACCATTAAAATTTTATAATGCGGAAAATAGATATTACGTGTTATTTTAGTATTTAAATAAATTCAATACCGTAAAAGTCTGCTAACGCGGATATGTTTGGTATTACTCTTATATCATATATAAGAAAATAATATGTACTATTTATTGCTTAAATTATAAATCTTATCTGCGGAATTTTTAACGTAATTTTTATTATTTTTAGCATTTTAAAAATATGTTATGCTATTTGTTATAGTTTATTTTTTATATAAAGGAAAAATGTATTTTATAATTCTTAGGAGGGATAGTTTTTTTATGTATGATTTAGCTTTAAAAAATGGTTTTATTGTTAATGAAAATGAAATCTATCTAGGAAATATTTATATACAAGATGAAAAGATTGTTGAAATTTCTTTAGCGGATAAGCCTGCTAATGAGGTTTATGATGTTTCTGGTAAGTATCTTTTACCTGGCTGTATTGATACGCATTGTCATTTTCGTGACCCTGGAGCTACTGCTAAGGAAGATTTTACAACTGGCACACAAGCTGCTATTGCTAGTGGTGTAACTACTGTATTTGATATGCCCAATACAAATCCTTCTGTTTTAAATGAGCAAGATTTATTACAAAAAGCAAATTATTTTGCTCCTAAAGCTTTTGCTGATTATGGTATTTGGGGTCTTTCTTTAGGTGAAATCAACCTTGGCGATTTACCTAGACTTTGTGAAACTGGTGCTAGTGCTGTAAAATTCTTCTGGGGATATGCTATAAATGCCAAAACAAAAGCTTTAATTTATAATTACAATCCTAAAGATGAAGATATTATCCCACCTCTTGGCGACGGTGAAGTCTATGAAATTTTTGAACAAATGGCAAAAACAGGAAAAATAATCGCCATTCATGCTGAAAATATTGAATTAATTCAAACTTTAACTAAACGCTTGCAACAATCTGGTAAAAAAGATTACGAAGCTTTAATCCAATCTCGACCAGCTCTAGCAGAAGCTTTGACTATCCAAACAGCTAGTCTACTTGCCAAAGCCACTGGTGCTAGACTTCATATTCTTCATTTGACTTCTAAAATGGGAATGGAAGCAGTCGCTCAAGCAAAGGCTAATGGTGTAAATATAACTGCTGAAACTTGCCCACAATATCTATTTTTATCTGCTAAAGATTATGATAGTGTAGGGCCAATGATGAAAGTATATCCTGTCATCAAACATGAAGAAGATAGACTTGCACTTTGGCAAGGATTGAAAAATGGCACTATAGATTTTATCGCTTCTGACCATGCACCACATATCATCAGTGAAAAACAAGGTGATTTATTCTCCATTCCTGCTGGCATGTGCGGTGTAGAAACTATGCTTCCATTAATGCTCAATGAAGTAAATAATGGTCATATCACTTTACCTTTCTTAGTGAAAGTCATGGCTAAAAATGTAGCTGATATCTATAATTTACCAAATAAAGGTAATTTAGAGATTGGTAAAGATGCCGATATTGTAGTTGTTGATATGAATAAAGTCGATACTATTGAAAATGAAAAACTTCACAGCAAACAACCGCTAACTGCTTTTGCTGGTAGAAAAATCAAAGGTTGGCCTATCAAAACATTTTTACGTGGTCAATTAGTTGTAGATAATAATAAAATCTGCCAAGATAAAGCTTGTGGTAAATGGATAAAATAATTAAATTTTAAATAAAAAAGCTCTTAATAGCAAAAATTATTAAGAGCTTTTATTTTTATTAATTACTGAGCTTTTGTTTTAATTTCTTCAAGAAGATTGTTGATAAATTCATCAGTATCCATAGTAACAGTATCTTTTTCACGACGTTTACGAACAGAAATATTTTTATTTTCTAATTCGGATTCACCTACGATAATGCTGTATGGAACTTTTTTAACTTGAGCTTCACGGATTTTGTAACCGATTTTTTCATTGCGGTCATCAACTTCTACACGAATGCCGAGGTCAAACATTTTGCGTTTGATTTCATAAGCATAATCAACATATTTATCGCTGATAGGTAATATTTTAACCTGTACAGGAGCGAGCCATACTGGGAATGCACCAGCATAGTTTTCAATTAAAATACCGATAAAGCGTTCGATACTTCCGTATACTACACGGTGAATCATTACTGGACGATGTTTCTGACCATCTTCACCGATATAAGTGAGGTCGAATTTTTCAGGCATTAACATATCAAGCTGAATTGTACCACACTGCCAAGTACGACCGATAGAGTCAGTTAAATGGAAGTCGATTTTTGGACCATAGAAAGCGCCATCGCCTTCGTTGATAACGTATTTAAGACCACGATGTTCAAGTGCATTTCTAAGTGCATTAGTTGCAGTTTCCCAAACTTCATCAGAACCCATGGAGTCTTCAGGACGTGTGCTGAGTTCTGCATGATAAGTTAAACCAAATGTGCTATAAACTTTATCAAATAAGTCAATAACTCTTTGGATTTCATCTTCAATCTGGCTAGGTAACATAAAGATATGAGCATCATCTTGAGTGAAGTTACGTACACGCATTAAACCATGTAATGCACCAGATAATTCATGACGATGTACAAGACCAAGTTCACCAAGGCGAAGTGGTAAATCACGATAGCTGTGTTGCTGTGTTAAATAAACAAGCATACCACCTGGGCAGTTCATTGGTTTAATTGCATAATCTTCACCATCAATTTTTGTGAAGTACATATTTTCTTTATAATGATCCCAATGACCAGAAGTTTCCCAAAGTTTACGATTCATAATCATTGGAGTTTTAATTTCCTGATAACCAAATTGACGATGAACTTCACGCCAGTAGTTGATGAGTTCGTTTCTGATTACCATACCATTTGGATGGAAGAATGGGAAGCCTGGACCTTCTTCATGTAAGCTGAATAAATCGAGTTCTTTACCGAGTTTGCGGTGATCACGTTTAGCAGCTTCTTCAAGCATTTTTAAGTAAGCATCTAAATCAGCTTGTTTTTCAAATGCTGTACCATATACACGTTGAAGCATTTTATTTTTTTCGCTACCGCGCCAATAAGCACCAGCAACAGATTGTAATTTAATAGCTTTTACTTTACCTGTAGATACTACGTGTGGACCTGCACAAAGGTCAGTGAATTCACCTTGGCTGTACATAGTGATCATTGCATCTTCTGGTAAATCATTAATTAATTCTACTTTATAGCTTTCGCCTTCAGCATTGAAGAAATCAAGTGCTTCCTGACGAGTAACTTCTTTACGTACAATTGCTAAATTTTCTTTAACAATTTTTTTCATTTCTTTTTCGATTTTTGCTAAATCTTCAGTGCTAAGCTGATGATCCATATCAAAATCATAGTAAAAACCATTGTCAATTGCAGGACCAATTGCAAGTTTTACATTTTTATCGCCATAAAGACGTTTTACAGCTTGAGCTAAAATATGAGAAGCACTATGACGAAGTGCCCAACGACCATCTTCATCTTCAAAAGTTAAAATTTCTACTTGATGATCTCCATCTATAACAGTCATTAAATCTTTAGTTTCTCCATCAATTTTGCAAGCTAAAGCTTTTTTTGCTAAAGAATTACTAAAGGATTTTACAAAATCAAGAACAGTAGTGCCTTCAGCTACTTCACGAACAGCACCATCTTTTAATGTGATATTTGCCATTTTATTAACCTCCTAAAAAAATAAAAAACCTCCATCCCAAAACTAGGGACGAGGCTTGTAGTTCGCGGTTCCACCCTGTTTGCCATAAAATATGACCAACTCAAAAATGATAACGGAATTTCTCCGGCAAAACTTAATAAATAAATCTAAATTTATAGTTCAGCTTTGCAGTTTGAAAGTGGTAATCAAAGAGTATGCTTAAGAAGTTTCCAGCCTCGACTTCTCTCTCTGTAAACATATAATTCTTTAATCATGTCTTTCGCATTACTTTTACATATATCTTTATGATGTCTTCATTATAATAAAGCAGTATCTCAATGTCAAGAGTTATTCTTTTTTCTCATTTCTAAAATTCCTATCAAAATAATATACTTATAAGATATTATCTATTTATTATAATATTTATTTTAATTTAAATTTAATCTATTTTTAATCTGTACTTTAATCATATTTTAATCTAATCAGATTATACTATATACATAACTCAATAAAGTTATATAAGTTTTTGCTCTCCGATAGGTTTCTCTCCCTATCGGTTTTTTTTGCCTTCACAAGATACATATATAAAATTAAAATAATATATATACACCAAAATAAATGAGATGTTACTATGTTTTTTGATGTAGATAAGCTACATTGGACTCGTAAACCTTTATCATTTAATATAACTAAAGATAAAATCGAAATCATAACTTCACCTCATACTGATTTATGGCAAAGAACATATTATCACTTCAGAAATGATAATGCTCCTGTGCTACAGATGAGTACAAGTGAAGAATTCTTTTCATTTACTGTTAAGACAGATTTTGATAGCAAAGTCCGATTTGACCAATGCGGCATCGTCTTATATTTAGATAGTGAAAACTGGCTCAAAGCTTCCGTTGAATATGAAAATGAAGATATTCAACATTTGGGTAGTGTTGTTACTAATAAAGGATATTCTGATTGGGCAACAACTGTAATTAATAGTTCTATAAAATCCATTTGGTATAGATTGAGTCGCCGAAAAGACGATTTTCGCATAGAATATTCTCTTAATGGCATAAATTATAATCAAATGCGCATATGTCATCTTTGGGAAGCTTCTGGTGATATCCAATTTGGCATTTATGCTTGTAGCCCAGAAAATTCTTCATTTAAAGCTACATTTACTGATTTCAAAATGACAGAATGTGTTTGGCAAGCTCACGACGGTCAACAACCTGACGAAGATATTACTTATTAAAGGAATGTTATTTTATGAATACACTTATCGCCAAAAATTTAAATATTCTCATTGATTTTTTAGCTAAAAGAGATTTAACTGCACTATCTCCCGATGAATTACAAGCAAAATACAAAATAAATCAAGCCGATTTGTTGATTTTATTCGGTGGTTCTATTCCTGAAGGTACTGATGTATTTGCTAAAGCTCATCAACAAAATATAGCTAAAAATTATCTTTTAGTCGGCGGTGCTGGTCATACTACAGAAGCTCTCCGCCAAAAAATGCAATCATCTTTAGCCGATATAGATATCTCCACTAAATCTGAAGCAGAAATCTTTGCTCTCTATTTAAAAAACAAATACAATATCACAGATTGTTTATTAGAAACTAAATCTACTAACTGCGGTAATAATATCACTAATGCTCTAGAACTTTTAAAAAATCTAGATTTAAAGCCAAAATCCATCATTTTTATGCAAGATGCTACTATGCAAAATCGCATGGACGCAGGTTTTCGAAAATATTGTCCTTGTGATACTACTTTAATCAATTATGCTACATATAAAGTTCATTTCACTGTTCAAAATGATAAATTATGTTTAGAACAAAATAATATCTGGCAAATGTGGAATATTGATAAATATATTGAGCTACTCATGGGAGAAATTCCTCGTCTTACAGATAATATCAACGGTTATGGTCCTCAAGGTAAAGATTTTATCGCTCATGTAGATATACCACAAGAAGTTCATAGTGCTTATCAATATCTCTATCAACATTTAAATATCAAAACACGCCAGGCAAATTCGCTTTATGCTACAAAATAAAGAAAGTGTCTACTTATTATATTTTATCTTCATGGCAAAATATAATTTAGTAGACACTTTTTTTAAGCTAAAATCTCTGTTAAAGCATCAATTAATTCATCATTTTCTTCACGAGTTCGCACTGCAAAACGCACGAAATACTCATTTAATCCTGGATAGTTTTCACAATTGCGAATAGCTATGCCATATGATAATAATTTTGCTTTTAACTCATTAGCTGTCATCTTTGTTTTTTCTATATTCACTAAAATAAAATTAACAGTTGGCTCATATACCTTCAACTTATCAAAAGTTTCCAGCTCTTCATAAAGATAATTTATCTCTGTTCTTGTATATGTTCTACTGCGACGCTGATATACTTTATCCTCTAAAGCTACCATACCTGCAATCTGTGCTAAAGCATTCACATTCCATGGGTCTTTTGCCTGATAAAGTGGGTCTAAAACTTCATGGTCTGTAGCTGCAAAACCTAAGCGAAGTCCTGGTAATGCATAAAATTTAGTCAAAGAATGCAATACAAATAAATTATGATATTTTTCCACTAAAGGAAGTACGGAAAAAGCTTCACTTGTTTTGATAAAATCCATAAAAGACTCATCAACAACTACAAAACAGCCATTATTTTCAGCATGTTCAATCAAAAGCTCCATATCTTCTACAGTAAATAACGTACCTGTTGGATTATTAGGATTGCCGATAAATAAAATATCGTTGCCTTTTATATTCACAATTAAATCTCGCATAGGAGAATTAAATTCCTGTTTTTCAGATAACATTACATAATTTATATTCGCTCCAGAAGCTTTAGCTGCTCTTTCATATTCGCTAAAACCTGGAGACACAATCAACGCATTTTTTGGCTTTAATATATGGCAAAGTATATATAATAATTCTACTGCGCCATTACCTACGATAATTTTATCTGCACTGATACCATAATTTTCGGCGATTTTACCACAAAGCTCTCTTGCATCTGGCTCTGGATAATGAATTATATCATCAATATGGTCAACAATCGCTTTTTTTATATTTTTAGATAATCCATATGGATTTATATTAGCACTGAAATCTATGATTTTATCTAAATTTTCTTGTGCCATTATTTTTTTTAAATCTCCGCCATGCTCAAACTTTTGCATAATTTACTCTCTTTCTATGATAATTCCACCAGAAATCATTTTTACTAAATTTAAATAATGTAAATCAAAACATTCACTTAATATTTTTTGTTTACATTCTTCAATTAAACTTTCCTCACAATTATCATCAAATAATACACCAATGACAGTGCCACTGTGAGCAACATTTACACCTATTGCCTGATAATCTTCGGATATTATCATGATATCTTCTAATTGCTTTTTATATAATATTTTTTGATTTGCATATGCACTCATAACGCAAGCTTTGCCGATATATCTATTATTTTTCTCTTTAAAGCCTAGACGCAAATAATCTAAAGCTTCTTTAATTGTATTTTCATTTTCTTGATACAATCGTTTTAAATTCTTGCGACGATTAAAAGATAAAGTATCGACCTTACCACCACAATCAAACATCAGTATCTTAATCTTTGGCGCTAAACCTAAATGCTCTAAAGCTTGACCATTTAAATGATTATATCTGACAATGCCTTTACAAAAAATACCATCAGTTGGCTCAATGCTTGTTGCAATCTTTGATATTTCATCTTGAGATAATATCCGTTTACAAGAAAGAGCTGTCAACTGACAAATACTTGCAATATCTGCACTACTTGAAGCCATGCCCTTTCCTGTCAACAATTCTGTAGTCAAACAAAATTTTGCATAAGATTTAGTGCCCAGATAATCAAGCGTTTTATTGCGTGCCAAACGAGCTTTATATGGTAAATAGGAAAAATATTTTGTTATACTCGCCTTGGTATACATTGAAATAGGACAAGTAACTAAAAAAGGTATATCATCAATCATGCCTTGTACTAACTCGCCACAAGAACCTGGTATTTTAACACTAAGACCCATGCAAAAATTCTCCTTAACCAATAATAAATTTATCTTCAGGATAGCGAATTTTATTTTTCTTCTTACGAATAACAAGTGCCATCGCAAAAGAAATAATACCAATTCGTCCCATCAACATTACAAAAATAATTACAATTCTACTAGAAGCATCCATTTCATTTATCGTACCTGTAGGCAGACCTACAGTAGCGAACATAGATACAGACTCAAATAAGATTTTAGACAAAGCAATATCTTCTGTCAAACATAAAAACATTGACATCAAAAATACGACAATCGCACTGACAAAGAAAATACTCATTGCACGGAAAATGACAATCGGTGGTACAGTACGCTCAAAGATAACAACATCTTCACGACCGCGAATGAGCGACCAAATTGCTGCAAAGATAACAGCTATAGTAGTAGTTTTAATACCGCCACCTGTTGAAGCTGGCGAACCGCCAATAAACATCAAAAACATAATCAACAATAAACTAGGTTCTGTCAATGAGCCTATATCGAGCATTGAAAATCCTGATGTTCTAGCCATCGAAGCCATGAATGTACTTACCATCACTTTATCAAATAAACCTAAATCGCCTAAAGTATTTTGATTTCCATATTCCAAAATAAAAATAAATACACTGCCGATAAGAATTAAAAAACCAGTAGTAACAAGTACAAGCTTACTATTAATACTCAATTTTTGCCATTTGCGCTTTTGATAGATATCTAATAAAACAGCAAAACCCAATCCGCCACAAATAACTTCTATCAATAATATTAGATTGAAAAATGGGTGAAAAATATAATCTGCAAAATTACTTCCACCTAAAATATCAAAACCTGCATTACAAAAAGCCGATACAGAATGCCAAAAACCAAAATAAATAGCTGTGCCTACACTATAATCTTGACAGAAAATAATTGTTAAAATAACTCCACCTATAAATTCAAAAGCAACAGTCATTTTCACAATACTGATTACAAGTCGCACTACTCCAGCCACTGACCATCTTTGCAATGACTCTTGAATTAATAATCTATCTCGAAGTTGAATGCGTTTACCCATCACCACTGCCAAAATAGTAGTGATAGTCATAATTCCTAAAGCTCCAATTTGCACCAAAATAATAATTATTATTTGCCCAAATACAGAAAAATTATCACCTAAACTAAATATGGAAACACCCGATACACATACTGCTGACGCTGACATAAATAATGCATCGACAAAGCTCAAAGGCTCGATATCTACCACTGTAATCGGCAACATCAACAACATAGTACCAGTCAATATTATTATTCCATAACTACATAAAACAATCTGATATGGATTTAATTTTCTAATATATTTCATCATTTTATCTAAACCTAAAACTTATTAATCAACCTACCCCAATACGCTCTGAAGGATATCCTATTTTAGCTGTTTTTCGATTGCGCATAGCAATAGCCATCAAAAATGTAAGTACGCCTAGACGACCAATAAACATTATTAAAACCAATATGGACTTACCATAAACAGTCAAACTAGAAGTAATCCCTGTGGATAAACCTACAGTAGCCAATGCCGATGTAACTTCAAATAATATTTTTATAAATGGAAAATCTTCTGTTAAACATAAAAACATTGTTCCTAAAACTACTAAAGCTGCTGCTATATAAAAAATAGCCAAAGATTTTACAATCAAATCATGTTCAATACGTCTTTTAAACAATGTAACTTCTTCATTGCCACGAATGATAGAGGTAACTGTCGCAAAAATTATCGCAAAAGTTGTAGTTTTTATCCCACCACCAGTAGAACCAGGAGATGCCCCTAAGAACATCAATATGATGATAAAAAATAATGAAGCTTCATGTAATGCTCCTGTATCCATCAAAGTATATCCTGCTGTACGTGAAGTTGTAGATAAAAAGAAAGTCCCTATTAACTTATGCCACCAATCCCAATTACCAATCGTATTTTCATTATTATATTCTAAAAAGAACAATACTATTGTACCAATTACCAATAAAATCAAAGTTGTCAATAAAGCAACTTTAGCATGCAAAGAAAACATCTTCCAATTATGTTTTTGGTAAAGTTCTACCGTTACACCATAACCAATACCGCCTAATATAATCAAAAAAGCGATAACTAAACAAAATAAAGGGTCAGTATTATATTTAAAAATATTAGTACCGCCAAAAATATCAAAACCAGCATTACAAAACGCTGATATAGAATGCCAAAACGCCATATATATCCCATGTAATCCATAATCAGGATATAGGCGAAAAGATAGCAGTACGCCACCTATAAATTCAATACATAAAGTGGTCTTTACCAATAATTTAATTAATTTTACAACGCCCCCAACAGTCAACCTGTTCAATGATTCTTGAGCTATTAACCTACTTCTAAGCTGAATACGCTTTCCTAAAATCAAGGCAAATACTGTCGTCATTGTCATTACACCAAAACCGCCAATTTGAATCAACATAATAATTACTAATTGCCCAAATGTAGAAAAATATTGACCAGTATCCACCACAATTAAACCAGTAACACATACAGCTGATGTTGCAGTAAATAAAGCATCTATAAATGATAGACTGCTACCATCATTAGATGCTATAGGTAACATCAATAAAAATGCACCTACTAATATTAAGCCTAAAAAAGAAAAAACTAAAACTTGATAAGGACTTAACATCAATAGCCAATTATTAATACTCTTGGGAATTTCTGCCTGTTGCAAAATTAATTCCTCCTATTTGTTCACTAATTGCAATAACCAAAAAGCAAAAAAGCCTATGATACCGCCAACGATAGAGCCGTTTAAACGTATCCATATCATATCTGTTTCGACTTTATCGTATACTAACTCATTTAATTGCTTATCTGTTAATCCTTCTAAAAATTTACGTGCTAATTCTAAGATTACATCTTCACCTTTTAAAGCACTACGATGAACAACATCTAATACAAAACGATTTATTTTTGATTTAAATTCATTATTTGTATTTAATTTTTCAATACATCTATCTATTTCTTCACTTAAAATCTGTTCTATCGTCTGATAAAGCTTATTCTCTCTATTATTATTAGCTAATAGATATTCACAAAAATTGCGCAAAGAATTTTGTAGAATTTTTTCCACAATACCCATTTCCACAAAACTATCACGCAAAGTATTTAAGCTATCAACCCAATTTTCATCATCGCGAATATTCATCAAAGCTTCTTCATATAAATTTATGAGATTTGCATATAATTCGCCATCTTTATCGCTGACATCATCTAATAAATCTAAAATACGTTCATGAATTATCAAAGACAATTCATCTGGGTCTAAAGTATTTGTCGCTAAAGCCAAAGATAACATCAGACCGCCTAGACCACTTTCATACTGTTTTTGATAATTTTCAAGAAAAGCATCTATTCTTGCTTTTCCTTCTCTTCCTGAAAAATATCCTTTCAAGAAATTTATACCTTTATCTACAGCGAGCTGACTATTTTCACTTTTGAGCAATACGCCCATTAAATTATGCGATAAATCACCCATAGACTCTTTTAAAATAAGCTGAGCTATTTTTTCACTGTTTTTTTGTGCTACTTTAGCAGTATCTATTTCAGCGATTTTTTTCACTAAAAACTGCATAACTTCATTTAATATATATTTTTTATTATCAGGATTTTTAGCCCAATTTAAACCCCATGATAATAAATCAGCATTGCATATACGTCTATAAATTTTGCGCTTAGATAAAAATTCTGTCTGCAACATTCTCACGCAAGAATTTATAAAAGCATCTCTACGGCTTGGCAATATAGCTGTATGAAAAGGAAACCCTAGTGGCTTTTTAAATAAAGCTGTAACTGCAAACCAGTCCGCAATACCACCAACTAAACTTGCTTCACTGCAAAATAATAATAATTCAAAAATAATATATTGTGGATATAAAGTTCTTAAAGCTAAAACTACTAAAAAACAAACAAATAATACACATAATGTTTTATCTGCTCTATTAAATCTATCCATTATCCGCACATCCTTTCCACAACAAAGGATATTACATATAATCCCATACCGGCAATAGCACCAACTACAGAACCGTTTATACGTATCATTTGAAGGTCATCACCAACACGTTTTTCTACTAAATCGACAAATTCTTGCTGTGAATACTTCATCAATTCATCTTTGATATAATCTAAGCCCCATTGTGAATTATTTTGAATTATCTTCGTTATTGTATTAATGAAAAACTTATTTAATTTAGCCTGCATTTCATTATCTACAGCCAATTTAGCAATAAGATTATCTATATAATCTTCAATTTGCTTCCATAATTGTTCTCTATTTTCGCTATTTTGGCAGAAATTATCGATTAAAGACACTAAATTATCGCTAAAATCAAAATTCTTCACGAAAAAGTAATGTTCTAATTGAGCAACTTTTTGCTTATAGCCATTTCTACTACCTAGAATTTCTATTTTTTCTGCAAGTAAAGTTTTTAAATGTTCACGTTCTTTACTATCATAATCAAGTAATAAATTAGTATATTCATCCAATTTTTTATTTAACTTCTGTGTCAAATTTTCACTAGATAAATCCATCATTTCAAACATAAAACTACGTTTTTGACTATCTTTTATATATTTTTCTTTGATAATGCTTACATTATCGTCAATTAGTTTATGCATGAAATCCTTTACCAACAATTCAGGCACTGTAGCTCTGACCATTTTTATAATATAGTCTATGCATTTATCCCCTGCTGGTGTCTTGATAAAATCTAGTAAAAATTGAATAATAATCCTTGCTATATTAAAATTCTTACGACGACTCTTCAAGGCGCTTGCCAATGAATAACCTACTTTTCTCGTATCAAGTGAATTAATCACCTGCATAACTAATTCTTTTAATGCTACTTTGGCTTTTTCTTTACCACCTTTTTGAGCGTACTCTACTACCATCATTGCCATATTATAATTTTTAATATTATTAATGATGTATTCTGGATTTAATAAATCTCTACCGATAAATTTTACTATCTCGTCCATGATGCGTTCACGATTACGAGGTAATATTTCCGTACGATAAGAGATAAAGCCCAGTGGTTTTCTAAATAGAGCTGTAACTGCAAACCAATCCGCTAGACCACCGATTAAGGCAGCCAAAAATCCATGATTTAGCAACAAGCCCCAAAAAGAATCTAATTTATATGTAGCAATAAATCCCAAAAACATGATGACTAAAACCAATGTAGCCTGTGTTTTTTTCGACATAATAACCCTCCCTTATTCAAATAATATAAAGATATTATACCGCAAAAGCCATGTTTATAAAATATTGTTGCCAAATTAACTGCCATATTAGACTATAAATCAAACAAAAATAAAGATTATTTAAGCCAAATAAATCAACTTAAATAATCTTTATTTCATTAAATATCATAAGATATAACTAAATTTATGATTAATAATTTAAGACAATCTCATTTTAAAATCTTCATAGCCAAAAGATTTTACTACTTCAATAGTATCATCTTCATGTAAAACGGCAATATCTGGAAGTGGCATACCATTGAATGTATTATTTTTTACCATGGAATAAATAGCCATATCGCAGAAGATAATTTTATCGCCAACTTTTAAAGGTTTATCAAAAGAATATTCCCCTATGATATCACCTGCAAGACAAGTAGGGCCACCAAAACGGTAAGTATATGCTTTTTCATTTGGTTTTCCTGAATTAATTACATTTGGTCTATATGGCATTTCCAATACATCAGGCATATGACAAGCAGCAGAAGTATCTAAAATTGCAATATCTATGTCATTGTGAATAAGCTCTAAGACTTCACTGACTAAATAACCTGCATTTAATGCCACAGCTTCACCAGGCTCTAAATAAATTTCTAAATCATATTTTTCTTTCATATGATTAATGCAATTTATTAAAAGCTCAATATCATAATCTTCACGAGTGATATGATGACCACCACCAAAATTGAGCCATTTTAAATCATATAAATATTTGCCAAATTTTGCTTCAATAGCATCTAATGTAGTTTTTAAATCATCAGAGTTTTGTTCGCAAAGTGTATGGAAATGAAGTCCTTTCAATCCTTCTAACTTTTCTGGTTCAAAATTATCAAGTGTAACACCTAAGCGAGAACCTTTAGCACATGGGTCATAAATATCATGTCCTTCTTGTGTAGAACATTCTGGATTAATGCGAATACCACATTCCTTGCCTTTAGCTAAAGCTATATCTTTATATTTTTCCCATTGATTAAAAGAATTAAAAATTATATGGTCGCAAATCTCCACGATTTCAGCAAAATCTTTTTCTTTATATGCTGGAGAAAATATATGATTTTCTTTATCCTTCATGAATTCATGAGCTAATTTAGCTTCAAAAATACCACTTGCTGTAGCACCTTTTAGATATTTGCCAATCATAGGATAAAAATAAAACATAGAAAAAGCTTTTTGTGCAAGTAAAATATGACAACCTGTTTTATCTTGTACCATTTTTAAAACTTCAAGATTTTCACGAAGTTTTTTCTCGTCCATAACATAACTAGAAGTTGCTACATTTTGTAATTTTTCTTCTAATTTCACTAAATCACTTCCTTAAAATTATTTTTAATTAAATACTATAATATTCTAAATCAAAATCTCAATTTATTTAAATAAGACAGTACACCAACGGCATACTGTCTTATTTTTATTAAAAATATATTTTATTCTACTAAATCAGGGTTGAAGCTTTCTTTCCATGGAAGACCCCATTTATTAAGAGCGTCCATAAATGGATCTGGATCAAATTCTTCAATATTATATACGCCTGGTTTTTTCCATGTGCCGTTCATGATGAGCATTGCACCAATCATTGCTGGAACACCAGTTGTATAAGAGATTGCTTGAGAGCCAACTTCTTTGTAGCATTCTTGATGATCGCAAACATTGTATAAATAATATGTTTTATCTTTGCCATCTTTTTTACCTTGGAAGATACAGCCGATATTTGTTTTACCTACTGTACGAGGGCCAAGGCTAGCTGGATCTGGAAGTACAGCTTTTAAGAATTGAAGTGGCACGATTTTATGACCTTCAAATTCGATAGGTTCGATAGAAGTCATACCTACATTTTCTAAACATTTTAAATGAGTTAAATAAGACTGACCAAAAGTCATGAAGAAACGAATACGTTTAATACCTTTAATATTTAAGCCTAAGGATTCAAGTTCTTCATGGTGAAGTAAATACATGTCTTTTTCGCCAATTTCTGGGAAATTGTACACGCGTTTTATTTCCATAGGTTTAGTTTCTACCCATTTACCATCTTCCCAGTAGCTACCATTAGCAGAAACTTCACGGATATTGATTTCAGGATTGAAGTTTGTAGCAAATGGATATCCATGATCACCTGCATTACAATCCAAGATATCAATATAGTTAATTTCATCAAAATGATGTTTCATTGCATAAGCAGAGAATACGCCTGTTACACCTGGGTCAAAACCACTGCCTAAAAGTGCAGTAATTCCAGCTTTTTCAAAGCGTTCACGATAAGCCCACTGCCATTTATATTCAAATTTAGCAGTATCTAATGGTTCATAATTTGCAGTATCCACATAATGAACTTTAGTAGCAAGACAAGCGTCCATAATTGTTAAATCTTGATATGGAAGAGCTAAGTTGATTACTACATCTGGTTTGAATTCATTGATTAAGTTAATAAGTTGATTTACATCATCAGCATCTACTTGAGCTGTAGTAATTTTTGTTTTGCCACCGCTTAATTTTTCTTTTAAAGCATCACATTTGCTTTTTGTACGGCTAGCAATACAGATTTCTTCGAATACATCACTATTTTGACAACATTTATGGATAGTAACACTTGCTACACCACCACAACCAATAATTAGAGCTTTACCCATTTGGCAAATTCCCCCTTTTATAAAAATTTATTTATTATTTATATTATAATCTAAAGCCAATAAATATTCACGTAGTAATTTTAAAGCAGTAGCTGTAGAGATACCACTTTGGTCATATGGTGGAGATAATTCTACCATATCACAGCCTACTACATTGCATTTATTAGCTACTAAATTCATTGCACGACGAAGTTCATCAAAAGATACTCCACCTGCTTCTGGTGTACCAGTTCCAGGGAATACAGCTGCATCTAATACATCTAAATCCACTGTAAAATAAACAGATTTTCCTTTTAATTTTTCTACAACATCTTCTAACCCTACAAAATCAAAACGTCTAGTCTGTACATGCTCTTTGCCCCAAGCAAATTCAGCACGTTCACCACTTCTGATACCAAATTGATAAATTTTATTATCGCCAACGATATCCCATACACGATGAAGCACTGTAGCATGAGATAATTTAGCTCCTAAATAATCATCACGAAGGTCAGCATGTGCATCAAAATGAATGACATGCAAATCATCATATTTTTCGGCTACAGCACGTACACTGCCTAAAGTAACTAAATGTTCGCCACCAATCATAAGTGGAATTTTACCATCATTTACAATCTGACGTGTAAAATCTTCAATATCTTTTAGTGCATTTTCCACACTGCCAAAAGGAAGTTCTAAATCTCCGCCATCAAAAACATAGGCATCTTCTAAATCTAAATCAAGATATGGGCTAAAAGTTTCAAGACCATATGACTCTGCTCTCATAGTACGACTAGCAAAACGAGTCCCTGGTCTATATGAAGTTGTAGAGTCAAATGGTGCGCCAAATAAAACTATTTTCGCTTCATCATATTCTCTATCACAACCTAAAAATGTCTCAATGTTTTTTTTCAACATCTTCCATTAATTCCTCCACATAATTTGGTAATGCAAATGATGCATTGTGTAAGTTCGCATTATAATAGCGAGTTTTCAAACCTAAAGCATTCCATCTTTTAGCATCAAAATCTAAAACTGGGTGATACTTTTTGGACGCAAAGCCAAATAACCAATGACCTGATGGATAAGTAGGGATATGCGCTTGATATACTCTACTTATAGGGAAAGATTTTACAATACGTTGATGTGCGCGTTGCATAGCAAAAGCATCTTCATCATAAAATGGACTTTCATGCTGATTTACCATAATGCCATCTTCTTTTAATGCTTTATAGCAATTTCCATAAAATTCCTTAGTGAATAAACCTTCCCCAGGGCCAAATGGGTCTGTAGAATCAACGATGATTAAATCATATTCATTATTACAATGGCGAATGAATTTCAAACCATCTTCAAAATAACAATGCAAACGTTCATCATCAAAACTGCAAGCTGTCTGTGGTAAGTATTTACGAGAAATATTCACAACACGCTCATCAATTTCTACTAAATCCACTGACTCTACATTTTTATAACGCAATAATTCACGAGCAGTACCACCATCGCCACCGCCAATAATGAGTACTCTCTTTGGATTAGGATGTACTGCCATAGGTACATGCACTATCATTTCATGATAAATGAATTCATCTTTTTCAGTTAGCATTACATAGCCATCTAATACCATCATGCGACCAAATTCTTTAGACTCAAAAATATCTATACGCTGAAACTCAGTCTGTTCAGAATGAAGTTGTTTATCAATCTGAATAGAAAACTTTACATACGGTGTATGTAATTCACTGAACCATAAATCCATTTATCTATCACTCCTTAATTACATTTAAACGTTTTATTTCCATATCTTCAGGGCCTGTCATGGAACAGCCTTTATCTTTAGCATAGTGAATATATTCTAAAATCTCTGGTGTAATTAATTCCCCTGGTGCCAAAATCGGTATTCCAGGAGGATAACACATTACAAATTCACTGCATACTTTACCACAGCTTTCATCTAATGGTAAAGATACTTTTTCACTATAAAAGGCATCTTGTGGTCCACACATTACTTTAGGGCTGATATATTCAGCTTCTAACATGCCCTTATGGTCTTTTTTATAATTTCTGCGAATTTCTGCTAACGCACTTACTAAGCGTTCAATATCTTTTGCTCTATCGCCAACAGATACATAAGCAAGTAGATTGCCGATATCTCCAAATTCTGCTTGAATATCGTATTCATCACGCAATAAATCATATACTTCAATACCAGCAAGACCTACAGGTAATGTATAAATAGCTAATTTAGTGGTATCAAAATCAAAAACACTATCGCCATTTATCTTTTCATCTGCATAAGCATAATAATCACCGATATTATTGATTTCTTGTCGTGCATAATCTACTAAATCTATAACAAAATCAAAGATTTCGCTGCCATGTACGGCTAAATTAGAACGAGAAATATCAAGGCTAGACATCAATAAATATGAACCACTTGTAGTTTGTGTCAAATTTATAATCTGATGAACATAACCTGCTTTTACATTTTTACCAGTGAGCAAAAATGAACTTTGTGTAAGTGAGCCACCTGATTTATGCATACTTACAGCTGCCATATCAGCTCCCGCATGAATAGCTGCTATAGGTAATCGTTTATTAAAATAAAAATGTGTTCCATGTGCTTCATCAGCCAAAACTAACATATTATGTTCATGGGCTACTTTTATAATTTCTTTTAAATTAGAACAAATACCATAATATGTTGGATTATTTACTAAAACTGCTTTAGCATCTGGATTTTCTCTTATAGCTTTTTTTACTTCCTCAACTGACATACCGAGTGATATACCAAGTTGTTTATCCATCTGCGGATTAATATATATTGGAATAGCTCCACACAAAATCATCGCATTTATAGCACTGCGGTGGACATTTCGCGGTAAAATAATCTTATCACCACGCTTACAAGCTGTTAAAATCATCGTTTGTACAGCTGACGTAGTTCCACCTACCATAAAAAAGGCATGCTCTGCTCCAAAAGCATCTGCTGCTAATTCCTCAGCTTCTTTGATTACAGAAACTGGGTGACATAAATTGTCTAATGGTTTCATTGAATTTACATCTACAGATAAACATTTTTCGCCTAAAAAATTTAATAAAGCTTTATTTCCTCTACCTCTTTTATGTCCTGGAACATCAAAAGGTACTACACGCATTTTTTTAAATCTTTCTAAAGCTTCCAAAACAGGCATTTTCTTTTGTGCTTGTCTATCCAATAATTTCACCAACCTTCTTTAATCAATCATTTATGATTTATCAAAAAACATTTGTACCACTAAAAATCTCTAACATCTCACGACGCAAACGATTGCTTATTTCCAATCTAGTTTTTGGTGGTATTTCATAAATATCAGTATTAAATAAGTAATTACTTAATTCTGGTTCTTTAATCAACATTCTTGTATGAAATAAATTAGCCTGATACACATTTATATCCATTGCATCATAATTCAATAAAGTATCTGGCATAATATAATCTTGAATAGATGTTATTTTATGGTCCATAAATAACTTTCTACCACTGACATCACGAGTAAAACCTCGTACACGATAATCCATCGTTATGATATCAGAATCAAAATTTCCAATTAAATAATCAAGTGTACTAAGCGGAGTAATCTCTCCACAAGTAGAAACATCTATATCCACTCTAAATGTAGCAATACTTGTTTCTGGATGATATTCTGGATACGTATGCACAGTGATATGACTTTTATCCAAATGACCTAAAACAGTCTTACTACTCACACAATCTTCCACTTCATCATTTTTTGCCAAACGCATATTTTCATCTGCCAAGAGAATAGTTACACTGGCTCCTTGCGGATCATAATCTTGACTAGAAACATTAAGCACTCTAGCTCCTATCATTTCTGCTACATTTGTTAAAATCTTTGTCAAACGCTCTGAATTATATTGTTCATCTATATATTTTATATAATCACGCTGTTCCCTTGGTGTTTTGGCATAGCAAACATCGTAAATATTAAAGCTTAAAGACTTTGTCAAATTATTAAATCCATATAGTTTTAATTTTTCGGACACCTAATATCTATCCCTCTTCTAATATATATTTAGGTTAATAAAGGCAAACCTATAAACCTTTTTATTCAGTTAAATCCTTGCTCGAATGTTTTTCCGGCATCTTTATAGTAAAACCTCGTCCAGCAACTTCTGATGTATCTGTAATAATCATAAAAGCTGTCGGGTCTATAGCATTCACTATGAGTTTTACCTTGCTTACCTGTGTCAAATTCACCACTGCAAAAATTACCTTTTGATTTTTATGACTATATGCGCCTTCCCCATTTAAAAATGTAACGCCACGTCCAATATGTTGAATAATAGTCCAACCAATAATTTCTGAAAATGGTGATATGATTATTACTAATTTTTTGCGATTGAAACCAGCTACTACTTTATTAGTGATTTCACCAACAATATACATATTAATTAAAGTATATAAACCAATAGAAACATTGAACAATACTATACCTACTAAAATAATAATCAAGTTAAAACCAAATACTACTGTTCCTAAATCAAGGGAGTAATATTTTTTGATAACAGCACCTAATACATCAAAGCCACCACCATTAGAGTTGGCTCTAAATACAATACCACAACCTATACCTACAAGTACACCACCAAAAACAGAATTAAGTATAGGGTCTTCTACCAGGTGATAGTTTCCAATAAAACTTGTAGCATCAATAGCTACGGATAACATTACTGTTCCAATAATCGTATCAATCGCATATAATTTACCAAAAACTCTATATGCTAAATATACAATTGGGATATTATATACTATTAATTGTAAACCAATCGGTAAATCAATCATATAGTAAACAATAACAGCAATACCACTGAGTCCACTAGCAAGCAACTTCGCAGGAATAATAAACGTACTATAACCTAAACCTGCAATTAACGAGCCAATTAAGATTTTTAAGTAACGCCAAATATGTGTGTTTGCTAATTCTGACATATGTCTCATCTTTCTCCTCCTATAAAATTTCAAAGTTATGTAAATCTCAGCAAAATGTATTTTAACATATTTAAATTATTATTTGTACCATTTTCACATATTCTTAACAATTCCAAAATAATACTATAAATAAGACTATTTTTCTACTAAAATATTTCTTTTATCAAAATCCATTTTTTTATTATTCCGTTTACCAATCTCTCTATTATTTATTTTAACTTATCTAATTATATAAAGCTATTCTAAAAAAAATTTATTTTTATTTATGTATTGAAATTGATTATCATTTATGTTATATTATATATAAGCTTTTCCTTGACTCTCCAATTATGATATATATACAAGCAAAAAAGGCACGAAACAACGTGTCTTTTTTTGTTATACACAAATATTTAACCAACAAAAATTTTTATGATTTAATTCATTTTAGGTATTGAAAATCATTATCATTTATGTTATATTAAATACAAGCTTTTCCTTAGCTCTCCAATATAATATATACACACAAAAAAAGACACGAAATAACGTGTCTTTTTTTGTATTTATTTTACTTTATCACTAAGATTATTTATTTAAATCTTCTACTGCTTGACCTGCACCCATAATAGCAACTAAAGAATGTTCAAAAGTCAATGCGCCTTGAAGATATACATTATATGGTTCACGAATAGGACCATCTGCACTAAGTTCAATAGAAGCTCCTTGTACAAAAGTACCAGCTGCCATGATAACTTGATCTTCATAGCCTGGCATATCCCATGGTTCTGGAGCTGCATAAGAATCAACTGGAGAATATTTTTGAATACCTTGACAAAAAGCAACTAATTTTTCTTTGCTACCCATTTCAATAGCTTGAATAATATCATTTCTTTTTGTATCTGGTGCAGGTAATGTTTTAAATCCTAATAAATCAAAAAATGCAGCAGCAAAAATCGCAGATTTTACAGCTTGAGCGACAACATGTGGTGCTAAAAATAATCCTTGGAATAACAAGCGGTTATTTGCAAGAGAAGCACCAAGTTCTGCTCCCATACCAGGAGAAGTCATGCGATAAGAAGCAAGTTCTACTAAATCTTTTCTACCTACAATATATCCACCTGTTGGAGCAATACCGCCACCTGGATTTTTAATTAAAGAACCAGCAATAATATCAGCGCCTACTTCAATAGGTTCTTTTGTATCTGTAAATTCACCATAGCAATTATCTATATAACAAATACAATTAGGATTGATTTCTTTGACGAATTTGCAAATTTCACCAATTTCATCTACGCTTAAACTTGGACGCATCATATAGCCACAAGAACGCTGAATAACTACCATTTTAGTTTTTGTAGTAATTTTTTCTTTAGCTACATTAAAATCAACACAACCATCTTTTAATGGCACTTCATCATATAAAATACCAAATTCTTTTAATGAACCTGGGCTATCTGTTGCATAACCAATTACTGTTTGCATAGTATCATATGGTGTTCCTGTAATATATATCAATTGATCACCAGGACGCAATATACCAAATAAAACAGTAGCTAAAGCATGTGTACCAGATACAAATTGTGTACGCACTAAAGCCGCTTCTGCTTTGAAGACTTCTGCATATAATTCTTCAATTTTATTTCTACCAATATCATCATAAGCATATCCAGATGTTGTATTAAAATGTGCTTCAGACACTTTTACTTTTCTCATAGCATCAAGAATTTTTAAAGTATTAAATTCTGCTATTTCATCAGGACGAGCAAAATATTCTTTACATAAAGCTAAAGCTTTTTGTCTAGTTTCAATAATTTTTTCAGAAAATGCCATTTTTTTCTCCTATTATTTTTCCTTAAAATTTAATCATGATATTTGATTTATTCTAGCAATAAAAAATAAGCTGCTTAATACTAAGCAGCTTATTTTTTATAATGTCCGTTAAGACCATTAAGCACGCTGGATTTTACCAGAACGCATGCAGCTAGTGCAAACATTAACACGTTTAACTTCACCGTCAACTACAGCACGTACACGCTGAATGTTTGGTTTCCAAGTGCGTTTAGTTTTTAAATGAGAATGGCTTACATTCATTCCTGCTCTTTCACCTTTAGCGCAGATTTCGCAAACATTTGCCATTTAGCACACCTCCTTAAGGAATGGAAGATAGAAAATAATTACTAAGTCATGAACTGCCTTCTATAATAATAGAAATAATTTACATATTATAATAGTTGACTTCTTGCTTCATCAAATTCGTTACCTACTATCTCCACAAGCTTAAATTCGGGTTGTTCTTGCCCTATTGTCTTGACGACTACATATTTATTATATCTAATAAAAATCATGTCGTACTTTTAAAAAACACAGTGCTAACATTATATCACAGAAAGAATTTAAATTGCAAGCTTTTTATTTATATATATCTCTATTTATCTGCTCATTTACTTGTAAATCAATACAATTCGTGCTATTGTAGTAACATAATTAATTAATAATAAAGGCGGTTGTTTTATGGTAAAAATCTGTTTCAGCCAAATTGATGTTGAACCAAGTCATCCTGACCTAAATGTAGAGCGTATGCTTCAAGCTATTGATGAAGCTAAACAAAATAATACAGATATTATAATTTTCCCTGAAATGTGTATTCCAGGTTATCTCTTAGGTGATACTTGGGAACAAACAGCATTTTTAAAAGATTGTTTAAGCTATGGCGAAGATATTATCGCAGCTTCTCAAGATATTTGTATCATTTTTGGTAATATTGCTGTTGACTGGGATAAGAAAAATACTGATGGTCGCGTTCGTAAATACAATGCTTTATATACAGCTTATAATGGCAAATTAATCAAACCTGAAAAATCTCCATATCCATTTGTCATCAAAACTCTATTTCCAAATTATCGTGAATTTGATGATAGTCGTTATTTCTTCAGTTTACAAAGCTTAGCAACTGAACTAAAACTCAATTTAAATGATATTCTTTCTCCTGTAAAAGTCAATATCAAAGGTCAAGAATTAAATTTAGGTTGTATTTTATGTGAAGATGGTTGGAGTGATGATTATGCCTTTGCTCCGATTGATATTCTTTGTCAAAATTATAAATTAGATATGTTAATCAATATATCTGCTTCTCCTTATACTTTCGGCAAAAATAATAAACGCCATCGCGTATTTGCAAAACAAGCAAAAGATAATAACATTCCTTTAATATATGTAAATAATATTGGTATTCAAAACAATGGTAAAACTATCTATACTTTTGATGGTTCTAGCACAGTTTATGATGAAAATGGAAATATCATTGCAACTTGCCCTGCTTATAAAGCTCAAAATAATTATATAAACTTACTTGGCAATGATGAATATACTCCTCTTCCAATTCCTCAAAATGATGATATTTCTAATATTTATCAAGCACTTCATTATGGTATCAAAAAATTCCTCAAAAATATTCGTATGCAAAAAGTAATCATCGGTATTTCTGGTGGTATTGACTCTGCTGTTGCTTCTGCTCTTTATGCAGATATTTTAGGTGCTGAAAATATTACCTTAATTAATATGCCTAGTAAATTCAATTCTGCTACAACAAAAGGTCTTTCTAGTCAATTGGCTCATAATTTAGGCTGTAATTATGCTATTGTGCCAATTCAAGAAGTTGTTGATTTCACTGTAAATCAATTTGAAAATACTGATATCACTCATTTAGCTACTAATGATGTTCATAAAGTACAAGTATCTTCTTTTGTCAAAGAAAATATCCAAGCTCGCGACCGTTCAGCTCGCATTTTAGCTGGTATGGCAGCTAGCATTAGTGGGGGCTTTACTTGTAATGCCAATAAAGCAGAAACTACAGTCGGTTATTCCACATTATACGGTGACCAATCTGGATTTTTAGCTGGTCTTGCTGATTTATGGAAATATCAAGTATATGAATTAGCTCATTATCTAAATGAACATGTATATAAACGTGAAGTAATTCCTCAAGGTATTATTGATATTGTACCTAGTGCCGAACTTTCTAGTGAACAAGATGTTGATGCTGGTAAGGGCGACCCTATTAAATATCCATATCACGATTATTTATTCCGCGCTTTTGTCGAAAGCTGGCAAAAAGTTACTCCAGAAGATATTCTTCTTTGGTATAGTGAAAAAACTTTAGAAGAACATATTGGTTGCAAGGCTGGTCTTGTAGATAAATACTTTGCTACAGCTAAAGACTTTATCTGCGACTTAGAACGTTGGTGGAATTTATTCACAGGTATGGCAGTAGCTAAACGCATTCAAGCACCACCTATCTTAGCTATAAGTAGACGTGCTTATGGTTTTGACCATCGTGAATCTCAAAATGGCCCATACTATACAAAAGCTTATAAACAATTAAAAGCTAAATTATTAGGTGATAATTTATGAGAATAATCACAGGTTCAGCTCGCGGGGCAAAATTAAAAGCCCCTAAAGGGCAAAATACTCGACCTACTGCTGACAGAATAAAAGAATCTTTATTTAATATATTAGGTTCTTTTATCTATGATAAAAATGTCTTAGATTTATTTTCAGGAACTGGCAGTTTATCCTTAGAAGCACTCAGTCGAGGAGCCAATCATGCCATCATGGTAGATTGCTCTTTAGATAGTATTTCAACTATTAAATTTAATGCTACGCATACAAAACTTATTGATAAATCTACTATCTTAAAAGCTGATGTCTTTGCTACCATAAAAAAATTACATCTAAAACAAACAAAATTTGATATAATATTTTGTGACCCGCCATATCATCAAGATTTATGCTTAAAAGTTTTGCAAATGCTCCATGAATATCCATTATTAACTGAAGATGGTATAATTATTATGGAACATGCTATTGAAGATAAACTACCTTCAGATTTTCATCAATATACTTTATTGCGTAATCAAAAATATGGTTCTACTACACAAATAAGTATTTATGAATTAAAATCAAATAAAAGTGAGGATTAATGTATGACTATTGCTATCTGTCCTGGAAGTTTTGACCCTGTAACTAATGGGCATATTGATATTTTTGAACGAGCTTCTAAAATGTTTGATGAAGTAATTGTTGGTGTTTTCAATAATATAAATAAAAAACCTTTATTTACTGTTGAAGAACGCGTAGCTTTATTAAAACAAGCTACTGCTCATATTCCTAATGTAAAAGTTGATTGTTTTGCTGGTCTACTTGCTGACTATGCTCATCAAAAAAATGCTCATGTAATCGTTCGCGGTTTACGTGATGCCAACGATTTTCTCTATGAGTTTCCACGCGCTATGCTCATCAAAAACATGGCTCCAGATATTGAAAATATCTTTTTAACTACTGATAATAAATATTATCATGTATCTTCATCTGCAATTCGAGAATTAGCTCAGTTCGGTGGAAATATCACTCATTTAGTTCCTCATTGTGTAGAACTTGCTATACATGAAAAAATCAAACGAGTACCTACATCAAAATAATTATAAATTATAGAGGTAATATCACTATGGATTTATTAGACTCCCTTCACGAATTAGAAGATCTTGTGGCTAGTTCTTCTCGTTTCCTTTTAACTAACAAATGCTTAGTAAACGAAGAAGAACTCATTCGTCTCATAAGTAATATTCGCAAAGAATGGCCTTCTGCTTTAAAAGAAGCTGAAGAAATCAATGCAAATCGAGATAAAATAATCGAAGATGCTCGCATAGAAGCCAAAAATATCATAGAACAAGCAAAAGTATATGCTCAAAAAAAAGCTTCTGAAAATGAAATTACTTTAGCTGCCGAAGCTAAAGCAAAAGAAATTTTAGAAAAAACATATAAACATTCTGAAGCTATGCGCAATGATTCTGTTCAATATGCTGAACAAGTATTTGACCATATGAGTGTTTATATCCAAAACATTTTAAATACAGTTCAAGTAGCTAAAAATGGTCTTCAACATGTTGGTCTTCCTGAAAAAGATGAAACTGAAGAAAAACAAAAGTCTACTGAACAAAAAGATTAATTATTATTTGGTATATATTATATTTAAAAGCTACTGTATGAAAAATAAAAATTTCCTATACAGCAGCTTTTTTCATGAAGAAAGGATATTAAATTGATTAAACTAGACCCTTCTATTTTACAAACTGTTACCAAACCTGCTCGCTATACTGGTGGCGAATTAAACGCTGTACACAAAAATCATAAAGATGTTGATTGTCGCTTTGCTTTATCCATGCCTGACGTTTATGAAGTAGGTATGTCCAATTTAGGCTTAAAAATTCTCTATGAAGTATTAAATGAAAGACAAGATACTGTAGCTGAACGTGTTTATGCTCCTTGGCTTGATATGGAAGACAAAATGCGTGAACATAATATACCACTTTATGCTTTAGAATCTTTTACACCAATCAAAGAATTTGATTTTGTTGGCTTCTCACTTCAATATGAAATGATTTACACTAATGTTTTAAATATGTTAGACTTAGCCAACATGCCTCTTTGGCAAAAAGACCGCACAGAAAATGACCCATTTATCGTTGGTGGTGGCCCTTGCGTATATAATGTTGAACCTGTAGCTGATTTCTTTGATTTCTTTGTCATCGGTGAAGGCGAAGAAGTTTTAAATGAAATCGTAGATACTTTCATCACTTGGAAAAAACAAGGTAAAGTAGGTGGCAGACAAGGATTTTTAAAAGAACTTGCTAAATTAGACGGCATCTATGTTCCTTCATTATATGAAGTTCATTACAATGAAGATAATACTTTCAAAGAAATTTTACCGCTTTGCCCAGAAGCTAAACCTGTAATCAATAAACGTGTAATCAAAAATTTCCGCGACTCTTTCGCTATCAAAAAACCTGTATTACCTTATATTGATATCGTTCATGACCGTGTAATGCTCGAATTATTCCGCGGTTGTACTCGTGGTTGTCGTTTCTGTCAAGCTGGTATATCTTATCGTCCTGTACGCGAACGCACTGCTGACCGCTTACGCACTATCGCTAAAGAAATGCTCGATAACACTGGTTATAATGAAATGAGTCTTACATCTTTAAGCTCTGCTGATTATACTTGCCTTGGTGAAATCGTAGATGACCTCATGGAAGATTATAAAAACGAACGTGTATCTTTCTCTTTACCATCTCTACGCATTGATAGTTTCTCCATTGACCTTGCTCACAAAATGCAACAAGTCCGTAAAAGTGGTTTGACTTTTGCTCCTGAAGCTGGTACACAAAGATTACGCGATGTAATCAATAAAGGTGTAACTGAAGAAAATCTTATGGAAGCAACAGGCGCTGCTTTCCGTCATGGCTGGAAAACAGTAAAACTTTACTTCATGATGGGTCTACCAACTGAAACTGATGAGGATATCATCGGCATTGCTGAACTCGGTGCAAAAGTTGCTAAATTATATCGTTATATCACTAAACGCCGTGATATTCGCGTTACTGTTAGCGTATCTTGTTTTGTACCAAAACCATTTACACCATTCCAATGGTTCCCACAAAATACTTTAGAAGAATTCCAACGTAAACAACAATTATTAAAATCTCATATCACTGACCGCTCTATCCAGTTTAACTATCATACTGCTACAACTAGTATCCTAGAAGGTACTATTTCTCGTGGCGATAGACGCCTTAGCAAAGTAATCTATCAAGCATGGTTAGATGGAGCAAAATTTGATGGTTGGAGCGAAGAATTTAAATATGATGTTTGGATAAACGCTTTTGCCAAATGCAATATTGACCCATATTTTTATAATATGCGTGAATATAAATTTGATGAAAAACTCCCTTGGGAACATACTACTCCAAGTGTTAGCAAAAAATTCTTATTGCGTGAATACGAAAAAGCTACAAAAGGCGAGTTAACAAGAGATTGCCGTCATGGCAATTGCAACGCTTGCGGAATTTGCCCTACACTTGATACTGATATGGATACTATTAAATAATTATCTATTATGTTTATGGAGGTTTTTATTAAATGATAAAATATCGCTTAGAAATCACAAAAGGCGAACCTATAAGATATATTTCCCATCTTGATTTTGCATCTTTAATGCAACGTGCAATTTGTCGTGCTCATCTTCCAGCAGCTTACTCCGAAGGTTTCAATCCTCATATGAAAATTTCTTTTGCTTCTGCTTTATCTGTAGGTATAACAAGCGATGCTGAATATATGGATTTAGAATTAAAAAAAGACATTTGTCAACCTGAATTATTTGATAAATTATCTAAAGCATTGCCACCAGGAGTGAGACTTTTAAAAGCTAGACAAATTGATATGCGTGCTAAAGCTTTGATGTCCATTGTTGATGAAGCTTCCTATTCTATCGTTTTACCTTGTCAAGATGACTTAAACACTGTAACAAAAGCTATCAATAAATTTAATCAAACTAAAGAAATTGTCGTTGTTCGTGAAACACCAAAAAAACGCAAAGAAATAGAAATCAAACAATATCTTCCTAAAGCTATGCAATACAATTTAGAAGATAATACATTAAATATTTCTTTAAATATAAAAATCACATCTACTGGTACTACTAAACCAAATGAAATTTTAGATGTATTAAAAAATGAATATAAATTAAATATTTCTGTAGAAAATGCCCTAGTTTGTCGCACAGGATTGTATCATCAAGGAAAAGCCTTAATAGATATAGACTAATTATAAAAATCTCTTAGTATATTTTGTTAATATATTAAGAGATTTTCTTTTTTCAATTTAATTTATTTCTAAACAAAAAAAGGATTTTCAAAAATTATCACGAAAATTAATAATATAAGAAATATGAAATAAAACTTTATGTCCTATCATAAGGAGGTTTTTTTATGAGTAAAATTAATAAAATCCTAGTTCCTGTAGATGGTTCTGATAATGCTTGTAAAGCAGTTGACCAGGCAATTTCTTTAGCCGAAAAAGCTGGTGCATCTCTTGAATTCGTTTACGTTTCTAGTCATATCAATGAACATATTCCTAGTGATATCATCTTTGATCGTATCTGGGAAAAACTTCCAAAAGATATTACTGCAACAAAACATGTAGAAACAGGCTCTCGTCCAAAAGCTATTATTCGTGTAGCTCAAGAAACTAATTCCGATATCATCATCATGGGTAGCCGTGGTCTTGGTATCTTCAAAGGAGCTCTCATTGGTAGCGTAAGTCAAAAAGTTATTGAAGATTCTCCTGTTCCTGTAATGGTCGTAAAATAATTATAAATTATTTTTAGTTAGGGGATTTTTTTAATGATTCAAGCTTATAAATCACATACACCTAAAATAGCTAAGACTGCATATGTTCATCCTAGTGCAGTAATCATCGGTGATGTTACTATTGGCGAATACACTAATATTTGGCCAGGTGCTGTACTTCGTGGTGATTTGCAACCTATAGTTGTTGGTGATTATACAAATATTCAAGATAATGTAACTGTTCATGTAATGAGCAATGCACCTACTCATATTGGCAGTTATGTTACTATCGGTCATAATGCTGTTATTCATTGTAGTAAAGTCGGCGATAATACTCTAATTGGTATGGGCGCTATACTACTTGGATATGCTGAAATTGGTCATAATAGTGTAATTGGTGCAGGTTCTCTTGTTACTGAGCATAAAAAATTACCAAATAATTCTATGTTATTTGGCTCACCAGTAAAAGTAGTCCGTGCTTTAAGAGAAGATGAAATCGAAGCACTTCATGAATCAGCTTTACATTATAAACTTTTAGCTGATGGATACAAAGAATAAAAATAGGAGTTGTCTTTTATGAGAGAAAGAACGTTGGTATTAATCAAACCTGATGCTGTAGTAAATTATCATATTGGCGATATTATTAGTCGTTATGAAAAAGAAAAATTTGATATTGTAGCTATGCGAATGCTAGAAATGGACGACTGTATAGCCTCTAAACATTATGCTGAACATGTGGGTAAACCTTATTACCAACGTTTAGTGGATTTTATGGCTTCTGATAGAATTGTCGCTTTAGTAGTTGAAGGTGAAAACGCTATTGAAAGAGTTCGTGAACTCCATGGTAAAACAGACCCTAATTTAGCACAACCTGGCACAATCCGCAGTGATTTTGCACTTTCCAAAACTGTAAATACTGTTCATGCTTCCGATAGCCCTGCTAATGCAGAACGTGAAGTTCATGTATTTTTCAGTGAAACAGAAATCTATATACCTAACCATGATATCGACTTTAGCGTATATAATGGTGATTGATAAAAGGAGAAAATATGTCTATTTGTACAAAAACAGGGGATAAAGGCACTACATCTTTATTTACTGGAGAACGCGTTGCTAAAAATTCTTTACGTGTACAAGCTTATGGTACTGTTGATGAAGTCAGTTCTGCTCTCGGTCTTGCTAGAGCTTTTGCTCAAAAAGAAGAAGTTAAACAACTTTTATTAGAACTTGAGCAAACTAATCTAAAATTAATGGCTGATTTAGCTAGTATCACAGATAAATATTATATAAATAATGAAATCATTTCTAATATAGATCAAAAAATCGTTGAGTTTGAAGCTAAATTACCAGCATTGACTGCTTTTATTATGCCTGGTAATACTCAATCTGGAGCATTTTTAGATTTAGCACGTACTACTACGCGTAGAGCTGAACGTGAAGTTTTAACTTTAGCTGAAAAAGAAGCTATTAATGAAAATGTAAAAATTTATTTAAATCGTTTATCTGACCTTTGCTTCCTCCTCATGCGTGTCGAAGAAGAATTATAAACAAAAAATCCTATTGCCTAAAATTTTTAAGCAATAGGATTTTTATTTTTGCATTAATATGGCTTTACTTTTGAGTAAATATTGTGTACATAAACCAATAAATAAACCTGTAATCATTGCTGATAATAATAACCATGGTAAATACATCATAATTGCTAAAGTCTTTGTTATAAATATTGCTATAATTATTTGCCCTATATTATGTGCACAAGCTCCTAATATACTAACTATAAAAATGTATTTTTCTTCTATTTTATCATGCAGTACACTCATCACAACAAAACAACAAATTCCGCCAGCTAAACTATACATTATAGCCATAAGATTACCACTAAATAAACTACCTAAAATAATTCTAGCCATCAGCACCAATAGTGCCTCCTTTGCTCTATATCTATAAATTACATATAAAGTTACTATATTTGCTAAACCTAATTTAATTCCTGGAAATGGAAAAGGATTTGGTATTTGTAATTCTACAATAAATATACTTAGTGCTATCGCAGTTAATAAAGATAATTGCACTAATTTTTTTGTCTTCATCACTATCACCTAATTTATCATAGCATCAATTTCTTTATCATCATTTACATATTGAATTACTAAATGATTGGGCAAACACACTATAGGAGTAAATGCTGATTTTAAAATTCCCATATTTACACATGTTTTATCAGGACAATCAGCTTCAATTATACTTATCTGTTTATCTTTTATTTGAATTATATTTTTATGACCTTGGAATTCTACCTGTATTAATTCATCTTTACTCTTATTTAAATCCAAAGTATAAATTATATTTCCATCTTGAATTATCTCCACTGTATTTGTTTTTTCGGCAAAACTATTTCTTAAACCAATAAAAACGGCAATAAATATAATTCCCAAAATAATACATATTACTGATTTATTAATATTGTTCATAAAGTTATCACCACCATATGATAATCTTTATATTTATCTTGCAAAGTAAAACTATCAACTAAATTCTCAGTTATATATATTTTTTTATCATCTGTAATCAATATCATCTCAAATGCATCATTTTCATCTTTATTTTGCTTCCAATAATTAATAGCTTCATCTACTCCCATTACAAATAATGCTGTGGATAAAGCATCACCTAATTTTCCTTGTTTTGTCACAATCGTTACGGAATTAATATGTTTATCTGCTGGTTTACCTGTTTTTCCATCTAAAATATGCCAATATCGTTTGTTATCTTCGCCGATAAAATATCGCTCATAATTTCCTGAAGTTACAATCGCACAATCTGCTAATCTTAAGATACCTATATAATCTTGACTATTAGGTGATTTAAGTCCAATATTCCATAAATCACCATTTGGTTTTGTTCCTAATAATTGAACATTACCACCTAAATTTATTACGGCAGACGATATATTATTTGCCTTCAAAATTTTTATGATTTCATCACCTATATATCCCTTAGCTACTGCTCCTAAATCAATCTGCATACCATCTGGCAAATATATTTGATTTTCTTTTAAACTAACTTTCCTATAATCCACATAATTTAATAAATCTCTTATTTTTGTTTCATCAGGTATTTGGTATTTTCCTGTAGTAAAGCCCCATTCTCTAAGCACTGGATATATAGTCGGCTCTAAAGCTCCGTTTGTTTTTTCTGCCATCTGTAAGGCAAATAAAACTACATTTTTAGTATCTTCACTTAATTTTATATCTCGTTCTTGATGATGATTTACTTTATAAATTTCACTATTTTCATCAGTAACCGATAATAATTTTACTAATTCATCTATTCTCGTTTTTATTTTCGCATTTAAATCTAATGGATATAGTGAAGGTTTTTCATATATTACCCATGAAATTTGCGTATCCATTGCTAAAATAGTATCTTTTTCCACTATTGTTTTATTTTCTACAAATATTTTATACGTAGCAAAAATAAGAAAGGACAATATAATCACTATGAAAATATATAATTTTTTCTTCATCATTATCTGTCCTTTCTTATAAATGTATATTTAAATCAAATATTATAACCTAAATCATTTAACCATTCATCAATTTCATTTTGACTAAACTCTACATCTTCAGCTCTAATTGTTATACCTTCAATTACATTTGCATTTGGCTCTAATTTTTTAATTGTATTTATAGTGTCAGAAAAAGCGCTACCGCCAGAAGTATTAAACGGAATAATTGTCTTATTACTCAAATCATATTCATCAAAAAAACTATACATTGCCATTGGCATATCATACCACCAATTTGGATAACCCACGAAAATAGTATCATAATCATCTAAATTTGTTATATGATTTGCAAGTTCAGGACGAATATTATTTTCATGCTCCTGTTTTCCTTGATTAACAGTCTCATTATATGTTGATGGATACTTATTTACTGTCTGAACAGAAAACATATCCCCTTTTGTTTTCTCTTGAATAATATGTGCTACTATACCTGTATTACCAGTATTTTCATCATTCCATTTTTGTATACTAGCGCTAGCTGAAGCATCTACATCTTGTGGCAATTCACTATTTTCACCATAAGAAAAATAAACTATTAATGATTTTTTCATATTTGCATTGCCCTCTGTTTGTACTTCTTCCATATTTGTTGAAATAACAGGCTGATTATCTTGTGTATCTTTAACTTCTTCATTTGCACAACCTACAGCTACTAAAGATATCAATGCCATTGAAGTTAATATCATTGTTTTTTTCATAATTATTTTCCTTTCTTCTATCCCTATAAAAATCAAGAATATTCAAATATTTTTATTTAAAATATTAAAGCATTTGTCTTAGGTACTAAAATATTATCATAATTATTAATTTGATAATTTGCTTTTTCTATCATAGATTGTAAATTCGACATTTTTTCTAATAATATTTGCTTAGATTTTATTAATAAATTTTTGCGTTCTTGATATGTATTATTGCCACATTTTGCCAAATTTATATACTCTATAATATCGTTTAAAGACATTCCACTATTTTTTAATGTTTGAATAAATTTTATCCAATTAATAAAATTCTCATCATAATTACGTTTGCCACTATTATCTCTTGGTACATTAGGTAATAATCCTATTTTTTCATAATATCTTAAAGTATCTGCTGATAGACCTATTTCTTGTGATATTTCTCCAATTGTCATTTTTACTTCCTCCTTATCTCTTTCATTTGCATTTATCCTTTTTTAATAAATAAATTACATAGTCTACACAATCCAACTTCTTTTGCATCTCATGAATAGCTTCCAATAAAATAAATCTTTGCTTCTTCAAAAATTTTATATGTTCACTTTTTTTATTTTTAACTATACCTCCTAGACATTTATTAAATTGACCTACATCTAATTTATTTAATGAATTCATACTTTTTGTAGAAAAATTTTTATGATTTTTTACTATTACCATATATATCACCTAAAAAAATAATGTGAATGTAAATCAAATATTTTTTATATCAACTTACATTCACATTATAAAATAAAAATCAAATATATGTCTAATACCTATTTTTTAATATCATTTCATGCTTAAAAAGCATTGTATATACTCTATAAATTTCGTTGTAGCCAAATTAAATGGCTGATGTCTTTTCCAAACTAAAACACTATTAGCTATCAAAGCTGGATATAGTGGTATGCATTTTATTCTATTTTCATCTAAAAATGGCAATGAGCCTTTAATAATTAAAGTATTTCCCAATCCTTTTTCTACCATAATACTTGCATTTGTACTCATATTACTTGTAAATGAAATATTCAGTTTATCATAATACTTACCAAACCAATGTGCTAATTCATTTTTGGCTTTTGGTCTACGTGCTAATATTATTTGTCTTTTGCTCAACTGTTCTGCAGTAACAAATTCTTGCTTAGCTAATTCATCATCAGCTCTCATTACAGCACCCCACACTTCTTTTGTCTGCAATCGAATATATTCATACTTTTCTATATTCACAGGCTCTAATAATAAACCAATATCTATTAATCCTTTATCAATTTTTTCTTTGATCTCATCTGCATTTGCTGTATATAAATCATAAACAATAAGTGGGTGCTTCTTTTTAAAACCAGCTAATATATCTGCTAGTGTTGATACAGAACTTAATTCTCCACATCCCAAAGAAATCACACCATCTAACATTTCATCTTGTTCATTTAATTCTTGTTCTGTTTTGTCCACTAAAGAAATTATTTCTTCTGCCCTACGTCTTAATAACATTCCTTCATTTGTTAAACTTATCTTTCTAGTTCCACGATTAAATAATTTTACTCCAATATCTTCTTCTAATTGAGCTAATTGTCGACTCAATGTTGGCTGGGTAATATGTAATACATTCGCTGCTTTTGTTATATTTTCTTCCCTTACAACAGTTAAAAAATATTTTAATACTCTAAATTCCATAAAATTCACCTCACAATATAATTATATAAAAAAATGCACTAGAAAAAATTCTAATGCATTTTTTATTTAAAAAGTTTTGTTAAAATTCCATTTTCCATATCATTTATATTATATATATTATCCAATATATTGAAAGTTTCTTGTAAATTCTTTTTCGTTGTTTGCCAACCTTTACCATCAGTAATCCAAACAAAATCTATATTATCTAAGTCTTTAAATTCTAATGCTAATTCTTTATAACTTCTTGCCGTTTCATTTAATTTAGAACCTTGTGTTGTATAAAAATTTGTCTCAATTAAATAATATTTTTGCTCTGTTTTAACAACAAAATCAAATTTTTTCTCTGATTTTTCTTTTTTACTACTTTTAAATATTTCATCAATCTTTAAATTAGACAAATCTATATTAAAATCTTCTTTCAAGCGATTTTTACTTACCTGCGTAAAATAATTCTTTTCTTTAACAAAACCACTTTGTAAAATATAACTTTCCACCAATGTTTCCATTGCTTTCCCTGTTCTATTTTTTCTAGTATTAGTATCTAAACCTACTTCTACACCCAAGATATAATCATATAAATTGGCTATAAGATGATTACTCAATAAATCAAATATTCCCGTATTTTCCATGAATAAAGCATACTCATCTATGCTATAATTCATCTTTTTAAAATTGTAATAATATTTTTGTACTGTATCATTAATGATTATTACATCTGTTGTTCTTTTAGCTATTAATAAGGGTATTACTTTCAATATTTGTGGATATTCTAATAATAATTTTTTAAAATCTTCTCTTATATTTTTACTATTTATTAAACTGTTTAATATATATATTTCTGTTTTTATTTTTTCTGCATTTTTGTATACTTTTTCAAAATCAGTATAATATTTCCAAGTAGCAATTGAATCATTCATGGTTGATAACCATTTATCAAAATCTCTATTTTTCATAAATAACTCCATATTATCTTTTATTAATAGTTTGTTATAATTACTTCTTCGCCTTTTCTATTATTGGCATCAGAATTAATATATCTTCTAACCTTTATAACTTCTCTTGAATAATTTTTATACAAATCCTCAATAAATACAGTATTATGATTAGTCAACATACAAAAGCAACCTTTTTTAGTTAACCTATCAAATAAAATAGCTAATCTTTTATGACTTTCAATATCAAAACCTTCTTTAGTATACGCTTCAAAAGAATTATCATTTAATGGGGCATATGGACTATCTAAAAAAATAAAATCTCCTTCTTGTGCATTTTGACAAGCCACTTCAAAATCGCCCTCTAAAATAGTTACTTTTTGTAAATATCTTGATACAGCTTTTATATTGTCTTCATTAAAAGATTTTGCCAAACTATTATTAAATGGTACATTAAATAAACCTTTGCTATTTACACGATATAATCCATTAAAGCAATGTTTATTTAAATAAATAAACAAACTAGCTAATTCTATATCATATTCAGATTTCATTATCTTATCATTAAATATTTCTCTTTTTTTATAATAATATTCTTTAGGTTCAACATCACTTTGAATATCTATTTTTGATAAAAAATCCATTAACTCAATAGGATTATATTTTATTTGATTATACACATTTATAAGTGCTTTATTTATATCATTAATTATTGCCTTATCTGGTGTTATACCAAACAATACAGCGCCACCACCTATAAATGGTTCTATATAATTTTTATATTTCAAAGGCATTTTTTCCTTAATATAAGGTAATAATTGGCGTTTTCCTCCTGCCCATTTTATAAATGGTGATATATTATTATCTATCAACTCATCATCTCCATAAAAATTTACTTTTTCTCAAATATAAAAATATATTCATGTGCTAATAAATAAAAAGAATGCTTTATATTTACCCATTTTAAAGTAGATTTACAATTATGTTGTTCTTTTATTATTATATCTTTTAAAATAAAACCTTGCTGTTTAAAAATATTCATTACATAAAAACCTAAAGGAATTAAAATTCCTTTTTTTCTAATATCGCCTACCATAATAGCACAAATATGATTAGATTTTAACACACGATACGATTCTTTTGCTACATTTTTCATAGCTAACAAATATTTTTCAACACTTAATAATGATATATCATATCGATTATCTTTACTATACTTAATGATATTAGCATATGGAGGATGTGTACAAATACAATCTATACTATTATTTTTTATAAAATATATATTTTCTGCACTACATAATCTTATATGAATATGTGATGATGTTTTACACTCAAAATTTAAGTTTTTTTCTGTTATTTTATATGCCTTCTCATTAACATCTATACCAATAATATTTCTATTTAATAATTTAGCTTCAATTAATGTTGTTCCACTTCCCATAAATTGATCTAATATCCAATCATGTTCTGCTGTAAATTTTAATATTAAATTACGAGGAACATATGGTGACCAATTTCCACGATACATTCCTGAATGTGTAGCCCAATTGCCTCTTTTAGGAAAAGACCATACTGTTGTCATCTCCAATTTAAAATTATCCTTCATATCATCATATCCTATAGTTTTTCTCAATTATACTATAAAGACATATTACTAAGGTTTCATCTAATAAAAAAACATAAGAATATTATTTTATACAAAACAACATCCTTATGTTTATACCATCATTTAAAATTTTATCTGATATACTAAAGATTTTACTACTGCATTTGTTAAATCTTTATCGTCCATATAATTAACTGCTGTTGAAGCTAAGAATAATTCCAATGCACTTATTTTCGTTAATCGTTGCACCTCATTAGCAACTAGATATCCCGCTGCTAATTTCAATGCTTGATCATCTTTTAAGTCATCTTTCAAATCATCAAACGCATTTGCACTGACAGTCATAGTAGACATCACCATAATACAAATAGTAACCAATAATATTTTTATTTTTGTCAAATATATACCTTCAAAGTCATAGTTTGTATATTATAACAAAAATAATCCTTTCAGTCTATAAAAATTATTAATAGCTTATATATTTATTCATAATAATTTATTATTATTTTTTGTTTTAAAATATTTATATATTTCCATTACTAAGTTCATTTAAAACAACTTTTGTTACTGTTAATCTAATCGTTATATTTACCCTAGTATCTACAACAGCAAATTTAAAAACAACATTTATTACTATTAATTCCTTATTTTTAAGATTTTATATTTTATACTCTAATTTAAACAACATTCTAGAAAAATTTTAACCAACATAATAAATCTATATTATTAATAAAATAGATTTATGCTTCAATTCTCAATATATAATATCTCTCTATTAAATTTGTCTTTTATAAAATATTTATCGCCATCTTCCAAGCAAGTAATATTACCCATTTGTTCATAAAATTTTCCTATACGCAAATTATGTTTACTAACTTGATAGATAAAATTATTCATTTTGCTTGTAATTCTAGATAATTCAATTTTCCACTCGGCATAAGACATAGTTTTTCTGCCATTTTCCCATAAATCTACATAACTATCCCAAATTTGTTTTCCATCTAAAATTTCACCATCAACACATAAAGTCCTAATTATATAAATTTGTACCATATCCTGTGTATCATCAATCAACTTCATATGAGTAGATATACTTTCATAATTTAAATCAGAAATATCTTTTATAAATTCATCAAAATGATAGCTATATTTTCCCATGGTAGTTTCTAATACTTTCTTATAATACTCATCAAACAATTTTAATTCTAAAATCTTTTGCATATTTACATCTTTTAATACAATACTTTCACTCAACCGTACATCATCTTTGTATATATCGCTTGCTTCATCAACTTCAAAAAAATATGCTATACCTTCTTTTTTGCAGGAACGATTTATTCTACCCAAAAATTGCTCTTCGCTATCCAACTTTGATATATTTTTATAACCGATATCCATATCTATATCTACACCAGCTTCGATAACTTGTGTAGATACTAAAATTATAGTATCTGTAGCTTTTTTAACTTTATCTAAAATCCTCTTTCTCTCTGCTATGCTATCATCACCAGATAAATATTCTATTTGCACATCTTTAAAATCTTCATTCTCTTGTAAATCTACCCAAAAATCATGTGCTGTTTTTTTCTTTATAAATTCAATCAAAATTTTCTTATCTGATTTTAGATATTGTTTTAAATGCGTTTTTAACTCATCTAATATACTATCTTTATCAACTTTTAATAAATCATAATTTAACTTTACACGATTTTTAAAACAATCCACTGCAAAAAATCTACTCGAGTTTTCTAGCAAATCTACTGCTTGTGCTTGAAATCTCGATAAAATATCCAAATCTGGCAAAGTAGCAGACATTATAATGATTTTAATATTAAACATTTTCGCTAATTCTTTTAAATAACATATTATTTCAGCCCAAATTTTATTTTTATAACTTTGAATTTCATCTAGAACAATTACACTATTTGCCAATTGATAAAAAGCCAATACATCACTTTGTCTATTACCAAAGATAATATTAAATAAACTAACATGTGTTGATAAAATCATAGGATAATTTAAAAATTGTCTATCAAGTAACGCTTTTTGATAAACATCTTTTTCTTCATTATCATTTAAATCTTTTTCTGATACTTTTATCGGCGTTATTGAATTTATTACTGCAATATTTTGTTTAATGTCTTCATTATCAGCAAAAACCTTCTCTAAAGTTTCTAAGTTTTGTTCAACTAAAGTATTAAAAGGATAAATATAAAATATCTTTTGTAATCTCTTATCATGTTGCATTAATTTAAAACTAGCATTAATAGCTGTATTACTTTTACCACTACCTGTTGGAGCTTCTAAATAAAAGATATTTTCATCAGTATTAGCTTTTATTTTTTCTTCTACTTCACAAAAAATCTCACTACGTAAAATATTAATATCTGTTACTGTATTTAATTCTTCATTACTTATAGGATATCTTTCTTGTTGATATTGGCGAATATTCTTTAATAAATCAGTATTCTCATAGACACTATCCCATTTATCAATATCATTTAAATCAGTATTTTCACTAAAATCCGCCTCATTCATAAATTCTGATGTAGCATAATAATCACTAGCTACTAACAAAGAATATAACCAGCGTATATAAATAGATAAATATACCCCTTGTTTAATACTTCTTTTACCTACTTTTTCAGCATCTTTATCTACTTTGTTTAAATTTCTAAACATATCTTCTATATCAGATTTTATAAAATCTATCTTAACTGAATAAATATCTTCATTATTTATAATTCGTTTTAATTTAGAAAAATACGTATCATCATCTAAATTTATAAGCTTAGTAAATTCCGTTAAACTTCCTAATTCGCTATGATGTCTAGCTATAATATATCCATTATATAAAATGAACTCCGCCAATAAATTTACAATCTCGTCTTCATTTTTTTCATCATAAACAAGTTTTCTACAATAATCCATATAAAACATTGATGATAAAAAAGAATGATGTGTATTTACATATGCTTCATTTTCTTTAAAATCATTGACTTTTAATTTCATCAATTGAAAATTTGGATTTACTTTCCCTATATCATGAAAAATAGGTATCGTCATAATAATTTCTTTTAATAAATCTTTAGCTTTATTTTTTAACTTATTATCAATATTTTCTTTCTGCCAAAAAACATCACAAAATCTGTCAAAAATTTCATCTGAATTTTTACTCTGCCAAAATTTAAAAAAATACTTATTTGTTAATTCAGTATGTGCTAGTAAGGTTTCATATATTATTTCATTATCTTTAGATTTTTTATGAGCCTTGTATCGATTTAGATTTTTAACTAAATTTTTTAAGATATCCGCTTCCATAAACAATCTCCTTCCTAAATTTAATTTAATAAACAACTCTTGTTTCTATTAATCGTTTATAGTATTTCAATCAATAAAATACTATATTTTTTCTTTTTTTAGCTTCTATTGCTTCTTTATTATCTTGATTTGATATTGAATATACTTGTTTACTATCTAAAAATTTAACAAAACCATTTGTATATACAAATCTTTCTAATTTGTAATTATTCACTTCTGCATCGATACTTTTTGGCAATGCTTCTTCATATTTAAATCGACTATATGATTCAATTTCATCTTCACTCAAAATTTTTCTTAATTGTCTCGAATTTTTTTCTATAAACTCTATATTATCTTTCGCCATAAAACTATCAATTCTATAATCATCTTGTATTACAGTTTGAGCTTCTTCTACGCCTAAATACTCAATATCTGCAAAATGGTCATTTGTTCCTAAATATGGATAAAATTCGCATTTATAATTTTGTATAGCTTCTTTGATTTTTATAGCTTCTTCACAATCTAGCAAAATACAAATTTCCCATTTGGGATTTTCAAGCCATTGTTCTTTTACAATCAGATTTCCACCCTGTTCTTTGGAAGCATATCCAACAGAGTTATTAAAAATCTGTATTTTTTTAGTAATAACACCTTTAGGATTTAAGGGCAAAATAGCAATCTTTAAATCTTTTAGTTTCTCATAGAATTCTGGATATGATGGCTCTAATTTGCCTTTTTTCTTTTTATTAGACAAAATATCTTGCATTTGACTATAGCCTTTATATCCTAAGATAGCCCCTAAAATACCTAATAGTGCTACTCTATGAATATTGCCATAAGTGAAATAACAATACGTATTTACTTCTGGCTTTTTAAAAAAAGCACTCTTTCCACTAAGTTTAAATTTTAAAATTTCCATTTATTACACCTCTTTAGAGGTTATGATATTAAAATGCTTAACATCTTTTATATCGTCATTTGTTAATTCTGTAGTATATGGATTGTAATAAATTTCTATAGATTTAATCTGCTGGTTCATATCATTTAATATATCCGTCAAATTCTTCAAATCTATGATATTTTTATCTTCATCTTTGGCAAAAGTTATATATTCCGATAAATTAGGTAAATAAGCATCACTTTCCGTTTCTACAAATACAGCGAATTCATTTTCACAACCAACTTTAGAATTTGTTGCAAATGCTGTAACAGATACCAATGCTGTGCGTTTAAAGTTTTGATAATCTTCTTCTGTATAACCTTCTGTAACGCCTAATTCTATTAATTCTTTATAAGCAAGTGGATTAATTACAAATGGATAAAAATAATGTGCTTCATTACTTGTAATTTTTGTACCAATAGTGGAATTTTTAGCATTTTCATCTGTTGAATCTGCAAATGGAGATAAAATTGGCTGTTCTTGCGCTGTGGAATTATCATATTTATTAAAACCTTGACCGATTTGTACTGCGCCAGTAATTGCAATATTACAACCAGCTTCTGCAAAAGTTGCACCAAAATTCTTTATATCTACAGCATTCATTAAATTAGTCAAAACTTTTTTAACATCCTTTAAATCTTCATCTTCAAAAACTTTTATATAACGTTCCTTCAATGTTCTTGGAATTAATTTTTCATTTAAAGACTTAATATAAATTACTTTTTTACCTTCATTATCCCACATTTTTTTCATTGGATATTTTAAAGCTTTATCACTACCAAATATATTGCCATCTGTTGTTGATTTTGGATATCCTGAAAAATCTGCATTCCAATTACCCATAACTGAAGAAATACCTAAAATACCATATATTCTTTTATTCATAGTTTTATCTTCCATTTTATTGTCCTCCTATTATTCCTTTTCTTCACTTTTAGTATAAATCACATTATTATCCATATAGCCAAATAAAATCATCTCTTGATTTACTTTGCCTTCTGGTTTATAACCTAAAATCATAGCATAAAGATTTTTTACACGTGAATTTTTAGTTAAAATATTATAATTATATTTTTTATATAATTGTAATAATCTTGTTTTGATAACTGTATCATTTTGAGCATTGAGTACTGGATTTATCAAAGATTGTGCTTTTTTACTAGCTTTACTTAATGATATAAAATATGCCATTAATTGACCTATAGCATAATAATACTCTTCATTATTATTAACTATTACTGCTTTATCCTTAGACATAACTTTTTCTTTTACACTCATTCTTATTTTAGTTGCTATATCTGCCATTTTTTCTCCTCCTCGTTTTTCTAAATTAGCAAAATAATCTTCAAATGACCAATGCAAATTTAATTGTGTCATTGCACGCAAATTATAATCATTAATCAATGTATTTTTTATTAATTCCAAAACAAATTGTTTTTCTACTACTTCAAAGTTATTATCAATGCCTTTATATATCCAATCAAAAATAACATTACGATACATAATAATTATTCTTTTTAAAACACTATCTTTCACACTAATATCATTTGCATCAGTAAAATAATTCGTCAATAAATACTTAGAAAAAAATATATTATTTATTAATCTTCCTACATCTGTTCTTTTTGTATAAATACCTATGTTTTTCGTATACTCTGGATATTTTTCTATATTCATCTTGAAAAAATCTTGATAATTAAAATTTAAAAGTAATTTATCTTGATAATTTACTATACTATCTTGAACTTGAATTTCCAATTCCTTACCTTTTTGAATACGCAAATAATATCCTGCTTCTATACCTGAAAATTTTTCTCTTTCTTCTTTATCACTATATGCTTCTATTTTATTATTAATTATGTCAACATATATATTATTCTTACCATTAGTAGCAAAATTCATTAGATATTCAAAAAATTGTTTTTGTAATAAAGCGGTATCTCCATCTAATAAATACGAAGCTGGATTTTTTCTTGTTTTTATAGACAAAAATGGTTTCTTAGCATTCATACCCATATTATTATCTGGAATACCTTGTATTTTCCCGTCAACTTCTACATTATAATAATTATTATTGTATATATTAGGATAAATATAACGATTATCTTCTTGGATAAATAGCTCTTTATTCTTCTTATTATCTTCTTCATTTGTTTCAAAAACTTCAAAGAAAATTTTAAGATATTCTTTTTTTTCTAAATCAACATTTACCAATTTATCAATAGAAAAAATATGCTGTTTTATCCAACTTCTACATTTTTCCAATAACGTTATATTTACAACACCATGATCTTCTTCAAATTTTTGATAGATTTTACTTGCTTCTTTAGATTTTTTATATTTTTTCTCTAAAGGATTTTTTAAAGTATCATAATAGTTATCAATAATTGCTTCTGTTAATTTAGTAGTAATACTTTCCTTTTTCACTGCAAAAGCTAAATAATTATTAGAATGAATTACTTTTTTTATATCTATTGGTTTGTTCATAGATATTAATTTACTGTGATAATCATAAAAACAAATATCATTTAATAATGTATCGTCCGTACAATTTAAATTTCTTGTTTTTTTATCAAACTTTATATCTGCATTTTTCACAGTACCATCATTTTTTACAATTACATATGAGCCATCAGCAGGAATATATCCTTTTAAAATGAGATTATCTTCATGCTTTAACATTTCTAAAAAAACATCTAAACATTCTTTAAACATAAAATTCCTCCCTTCTTTTACATAAAAAATTTATAGCCAACGATAATTTAAAAATCCACAGCCACGAGCATTCATCTCACCCAGACCAACACCTAAAGCAAAATACCATAGATCTTGAGCACGCTTATTATCTGCCACTTGTATTTGAACTTTATCTCCCAGTAATTTTATTTTTTTATACTCTATAGCAATTGGCTTTTTATTTTTAAGTTCTATTACAGTATATAAATCAAAGTCTTCATCAATTTTTTCTTGATGATACGCATTCCATTTTTTAATTAAATTAACTTTTAATCTTTGCTCAAATTCTGCAAAACTTATAGCTTCTTTCCAATAACCTTTTTCTGTTTTTATGATCATAGGTGTAAGCGTATATACGGTTTCTAATATTTTCTTTGGCAACACTCTTATTTCTGCTACCAATCCTTTAATTTCTTTTATGTGATTATCCACACATACTAATTTAAAATATTTTGCTAATTCTAAATCTACAGTACGTATAGTCAAAGTATATATCTTTCCTTTTTTATAAACCCGATCATTTTCTACTGGATATAACTGATCATAGCAGTAATTTTTAAAACTATTTTTTTCATGAAAATTTAACCACTCTTCATCAGTTTTAAAACCCGAATCAATAAAAGCTGTTATCTTTTCTTGAATTTTATTAATAACAATATCTTCTAACAAAAAGATCTCCATTCTTATTTGATATACTTTCATCAAAACACTCCTTTCAAAAACCATTAAATAATTTATATATACCTAAATAAGTAGTAATTTACTACTACCCATTTAGCGTAAAATTAAAAATAATTAATATTTCTATACCTACTTTTGCTTTAATAATACTTAAAATTAAATTTATCATCTTGTCATCCTTTCACTATAAGCTTTATTAAGTTGAGAATAATATACCATAATGGACAATAACTTGTCAATAAAATTTTAATCTTTATTAAGTTGAAAATTAAATACGATCAAAATAAATATTTTTATTGTATTCATAAGAATATTTATTTATAATAATATAAGATTTAATACTAACAAATTTTGTATTTGAAAACTTATTATAGTTTTCATTTTAGATTAACTATAACATTTGATGTTTTCTATGTTCTAAACTATATATCCTACTAAAATTTTTAAGTTTGGCATGATATGACAAAAAAACTGTAATAATTTGAGAAACTACTCAATTATTACAGTTTTTGTTTTACTAAACATTATTTTAATTTAAGATAATAATTCAATATCAGTATTTACTTTTTCTGGAATTTTATTAAACAAATATTTTCCATTTCTAATAGAAGCTAATACACCTGCACGTTCACAAACTGCTTCAAATTCACTTTTAGCATTAATAACAATAAAATTAGCATCTTTTCCAACTTCAATTCCATAAACATCATCTAGGTTCATAGTTTTAGCTCCATTTATTGTTATTAAATCCAAAGCATTATCAATTTCATCAAAAGACATCATCTGGCAAATATGAATTCCATGGTCTAAAATATTCATCATATTTCCATTTCCTAAAGGATACCATGGATCTGACATGGAATCTTGAGCAAAGCAAACATTTATATGATTATCATTCAATTCTTTTACTCTTGTCAATCCTCTGCGTTTTGGATATGTATCCTGACGACCTTGGAGATAAATATTTTCTGTTGGACATGATATAAAATTCATTTTTGTTTTACATAATAAATTCATTAATCTAAAAACATAAGCATTATTAGCCGAACCTAATGAACAAGTATGACTAGCTGTAGTCTTTTTATCTATCCCTTCCATATATGTAAGAGCTGCTAATAATTCTACATAACGAGATTGATCATCATCTGTTTCATCACAATGAACATCTATTAAGCGATCATATTTTAAAGCCAATTCAACTGCTTTATGAATAGATTTTTCACCAAATTCCTTAGCGTATTCAAAATGAGGTATTGCACCTACACAATCTGCTCCCATTTTTAAACCTTCTTCGACTAATTCTACGCCATTTTTATATGCATACATTCCTTCTTGCGGAAAAGATACTATCTGAATTGTCACTATATCTTTTAATTCTTCTTTTAACTCTAAAATAGCTTCTAATGCCTCAAAATTTTTATTAGTTACATCTACATGTGTTCTAATATATTGAACTCCTGCTAATACTTCTTTTTTTATTGCTTTTTTAGCTCTATATTTTATATCTTCTTTTGTAAATTTAGATTTTGTTTCACTCCAACGTTGTATACCTTCAAATAATGTTCCTGTTTTATTAGTTGCTCCTTCTAATTTTGTAGTGAATACATAATCTAAATGTATATGTGGATCTACATACGGAGATACTACTAGATTTCCTTTTAAATCAATAATATTATAATCATCTTGTGGTTCTATTTTACCAATTCTTTCAAATTTGCCATCATTTACTAATATAGATTGTAATTCTTTATTTCCTTTTAAACGAACATTTATAAATAAATTTTTCATAATATATATCTCCTATATGTTATACCCTAATAATATAAAATTATTATAAATTAAATTCCTTTTTACAAATATTTACTAATTCAGGAAGTACTTTATCCACTATTATTTTTCCTTTTTCAGCACTAGAATAAGCACAACTTGCTAATGCTCCTGATTCTGGTACATCATCTTTTTTCAATGGATATCTAAAATAAGGCAATGCATTTGTTGATACTACATCCACTGTTCTATCCATTTTGCAAAGCTCTGGTGCAAAATATAACATCAAAGATGTTTCTGTTACAGCTGCATGTTCTAAAGCCCAACCTGGGAAAGGCACTTTATCGAATATCAAATCTATCACATCTTCAGGCATTGGGTCCCACCAATTAGATTCAACAATTGTTGCTGCTCCATTTGTTTCTCTATTGACTAAATCCATTGCTTCAACTACAAATGCTTCATTTTCAAAATGTGCATTCATAATGAATATTTTTGTAAATCCATCTCTTATTAATTCCATCAATATATCATGAACTAAATAAATTAAAGTATTTCCATTTAAATCTATTGTTCCTGGAAATAATGGACCGCCACCACTTAAAGGTTTTGATTTATAGCCATAAACAATTGTCGGCATTACTACTCCATCTATTTTTTCTGCTAAATGTAGAGAAAATTGTTCTGCTATTTTAGCATCTGTACATAAAGGAAGATGTAGGGCATGTTGCTCTGTTGAACCGATTGGCAAAATAACTACTTTATCTTTTTTATCATTGAATTCTGGCCAAGTTAAATCGTGCATATAATACGACATATAAATTCCTCTTTCCTTTAATAATCTAATAAATTATTATTTAGCTTCTGCTACATTACTGATTAAAGCTCTATTCTTTTTATTAATAAAGACAGAAATTACTACCATACAGATAGCTGCTACAACAATAGCCATCAAACCTGCAAACCAAAAATTAAAACCAACTACATAATTGAAAATAATATAAGCAATTGGACCAACAATAGAGGAAACAATAGCTCCTTCTTTTGTAGATTTTTTAGAAACAATTGCTGCAAATAATGGAATACCAATACAAGAACCTATTCCACTCAATCCCAAATATAATACAACAGATAAAAATTCTGGTGGATCAACATAATTAAATGCAAAACAGATAAATGCTACTACTACAATCGCAATTCTAGTAACTAAAACTTCTTTTTCTGGTGAAGCATTTTTGTTTATAGTTTTAGAATAAAAATCTCTACCTACTGCCTGACCAATTACCAATAAAACAGAAGTTGCTGTAGACATCATGGCTGCAAAAATACCAATCATCATAAAAGCTGCAACTGCTGTAGGCAAAAGATTTATTGCCATTGTTACAGTTAAATAATCGGCTTTAACATCTGGGAATAACACTCTACCTGTTAAACCTGCAATATAAAAACTATTATAAACAACACTTAAAATTAAAGCTGTGATCAAGAATGTTCCAATTGTTTTTCTTTTTACATTTGGTATGGCTAAAAAACGAGAACATAAATATGGCTGACTTATAAAAATAACACACCAAAAAACAAAATTTCCTAAAACTCCAGATAATGACATTTGAGCATCAGATGCTTCATCTTGAACGACCTTCAACATATTAGGATCAATCTGTGATAATTTTTCTTCTAAACCACTAAAACCACCAACAGCATTTAACGAAACAACCAATAAAACTATACTAATAACTAACATTGGTAAACCTTGTACAAAATCAGTCCATGCTACCGATCTTAAACCACCAACAATAACATAAAAAATAATTACAACTGTTATAATAGCTAATCCCATATTAAAAGAAATACCAGTAAAAGATTCTAATAAAACAGCTGCTCCTTTAAATTGAGCTACTAACGGAAAAATATAAAAAACAGATATTACACCTGCAATTATTAAACGCAATGCTGTACTATTATATCTTTGTCCTAAATATTCAGGAATAGTCAATGAACCAAGTTTTTCTGCTTGCTGTCTCATTTTTGGCATAAGCAATACAGCTGGAATGATTAAACCTGGCACAATAGCAATAACTACCCAATAATATGGCCAGCCTACTGTAGACATAATCCCTGGATCTCCCATGAAACAAGCTGCACTAATTGAAGATGTTACATAAGAAAAGGCTAATACTACTGTAGGAGTACTGTGTCCACCTAGATAATATTCAACATCAGCAGATACACCAGATGCTTTTTGTTTACTAGAAAAATATGCTACTATTCCTACAAAAACTAAAAACCCAAAAAAGAATATTATTGATAATTCCTGTAAAGTCATTATAGCCTCTCCTTTTTATAAAAAATAAAAAAAGTTTATAGAAAATAAAATTTGATATTCCAATCCTATTTTATCTTCTATAAACTTCATTGTTTATTATTAAATCTATACTATTCAATTTTATACTCCCATAGCCTGTGTTTCTTTGACTTTTATTTGTTTTGTTTCATTTATTATTTTAACATCAACTTCATCTAATGATTCTTTTTTATACATAAAATTTAAAACTACTCCTAAAGATAATACAGCTGTAGCAGCCTGACAACCTAACATAATTACCCATGTTTCCATAATAAATTCCTCCTTAAAATAAAAAAAGCTTATACAAAAATAATTGCCAAATTCTATTACAATTATTTAATGTATAAACTTCCTTGTTTATCTTTTATATTATTTTCTTGATGTTCATATCATATCTATTTATAACTTAAAAGTCAATATTATTTATTCCAATAACATAAAATTTATACTGTTTCTACAAAGATATTTCATATATTTTGTGCAAAACTTACAAAATATATTTTCGTATAATTATAAAATCATGATTATACTATATTGTATATGCTATAATTTTTCACATATATTATCCCTTATTGGAGGTATTCCTTATGTTTCAATGTAAAGATTTATTTAAATTACCATCTTTATCTAAAATGAAAATAATTGCAGGAAATAAAGGTTTACATAAAATCATTCGCTGGAGTTATAAGGCAGAGTCCATTCATCTCGCAAAATGGGTACATGGTGGAGAACTTTTGATTGTCAGTAAAATGGTTATTCATGAAAAAGATTTTAATTTGTATAACTTCTTAAAAGAAGCTATTTCTCTAAATATATCTGGTGCACTATTACTCATTGGGCCAAATTATATTGAACAAATTCCTCAATCTGTCATAAATTTAAGTAATCAGAAACATTTTCCTTTATTTCTTATACCATGGGATACTCCACTTGTTGATATTTTTGAAGAACTAGGTCATGCTATTGCTAGTATTAATTTGATTAATGACAAACACAAAGATTTATTATTCAGTATCATTTTTAACACTAATCTATCTCTTGATTATCTAAAATATCAAAGTCAAGAAGTAAATTTTTCTTTTGATGGATATTTACAATTCTTTGAAATCAATTTTCTTTTACCTCAAAGTGAAAATGCCATTATTTTAAATGATGTGGATAAAGATACTATATGTCAATTTATTCATACATTATTTGAAAATGAACATATTCCCATTTTATCCTCTAGTTATACTAAAAATATCATCGCTTTAATTAATGTTAATAATACTTCTCTTGATACATTAAATACACTTTTTCCGCAAATATTAAACTATATTAAAGAAAATCATCCCAATTATATTGTAAATATCGGCATTGGTACACGACAAAAATCACTAGAAAAATATAAACTCAGTTATGAACAAGCCTCAAAATGTATTAATCTAGCTATTAAACAAAAACAAAAAAATATGATTTATTATTATGAACAATTAGGTTTATATCAATTATTTTACGATATAAACAATAAAACTCTATTAGAGAATTTTGTGCATAATATACTATATAGTTTAATGGCTTATGATAAAAAGTATAATACTAATTTAATACAAACTTTAGAAGTATACCTAAATAAAAATTGTAATTTAAATCAAACAGCCGAAACATTATTCATTCATCGCAATACCATAAAATATAGATTACAGCGTATTGAAGAAATTACTAATACTTCTTTAGATGATGCTTTCACTCGTTTAAATTTTTTCAACGCTATCTTAATCAAGAAATTTCTCCAATAAAATGATAATCTCTCATTTTTCATTATGATATAATATCTTTACTTATAAAAAATTAAAGGAGATTTTATTTTGAATAAGGCTGAAATCTTACAATATCTTACTGATAAACAAATACCTTTTACTAAATATGAACATGAACCTATATTTTCTGTAGAAGAAGGCGATAAATCCAATCTTCCTAATCGTGAAAAGGTCATTCGCAATCTATTTTTATGTGATGCTAAAAAGAAAAACTTCTATCTTGTTTCTTTATTTGTGCATAAAAATATCAACCTCAAAGAATTAAGTGAAAAAATTCCTAGCAAACGTCTTAGTTTTGCTAAACAAGAAGCTATGGAACAAATGCTAGAAGTAAAACCTGGTAGCGTTACACCACTTGCCATATTAAATAACAAGGATAAAAATATCTTAATGATATTTGACAGTGAATTACAAAATCAAACAATAGGTATGCATCCTATGGAAAATACAGCCACTGTATTTTTAAAATTTGAAGATTTATATACTCTATTACTACCTCATGGTAATGAAATTCGCATTATTGATTTATAAGGTTTTTATAAATAATAATTGCCGATTTTCTTTTAGAGAAATAAATTCATGATATATTTCAAATTCTAACTTTTTGTGAAGTTTTATACTAGCTATATTCTTTCTAGCTACTTGAGCAGTAATTACCTTATATCCATAAAATTTAGCTATATTTTGTATTAACAGTATACTTTTAGTTGCTAATCCTTTATTCCTAAATGGTTTAAAAATTTCTACTCCTTCGCTAACTACAGTACTAGTATGTTGATATAATGATATCATACCCACTATCTGTCTATTTTCTACAATAGCAAATATCTCAAAAAATTTATTTTTATATTTCAATAAATTCCATTCTCTTATTATCTGTTTAAATTGTTCTTCTTTTAAATTAGGCATATAATATTTTGTCAATTCAAGATAATCATTTTCATTAAAATGTCGTAAATACAATTATTTACACCTCTAAATAGTTATTATATAGTAAAGAGGCAAATATCAAAAATATTTGCCTCTCTTCTAACTATACGATCTGGAATAAATAGAATTTAAGATAATAAGTTTCTGGGATACCAAATACAATTGGGTGGTCAGGAGATTGTTGACGTGCTTCTATCTGACGAAGTGTTACTTTTGCATCACTTGCTGCTTCATTTAACATTTTTAAGAATAAATCTTCTTTCATGAAATGAGAGCAAGAACAAGTTGCTAAATATCCGCCACGTGGCAATAATTTCATTGCACGTAAATTAATATCTTTATATCCACGATAAGCATTTGTTACAGTCGCATGAGATTTTGTAAATGCTGGTGGGTCTAAGATAATAAAATCATAATCTTTATTTTTTTCTTCGATAAGTTTTGTTAATAAATTAAATACATCAGCTTTAATCGCTTTAGCATTATCAAGCCCATTCATTTCAATATTTTTAGTAGTCATATCTACTGCTTCTTGAGAAATATCTACAGCTGTTACAGATAATGCACCACCACTAGCAGCATTTAAAGCAAATGCTCCTGTATGAGTAAAGCAATCTAATACTTTTCTGCCTTTTGCCAAATGAGCTACGGCTCTACGATTGTATTTTTGGTCTAAGAAAAAGCCTGTTTTTTGTCCGTTTTCTACATCAACATTATATTTAATATTATTTTCAGTGATGACTAAAGTTGTATGTTCCTTACTTTCATCTAATAATGGATGTTTATAAAATCCTTTGTATTCTTCCATACCTTCAAGTTTGCGGATTTTAACATCATTGCGTTCATAAAAGCAATTTATTTCTTCGCCATATTCACGCATGATTTCAATTACTTTACTAAAAATAACATCTTTGCGAACTTCGATACCTAAAGATAAAACTTGTGCTACTAATACATCTTCAAAACGGTCAATTGTAAGCCCAGGGAAACTATCTGCTTCACCAAAAATCAAACGACAGCAGTTGAAGTCTTCACCCATTACTTGACGGCGATAATCAATAGCATAACGTACGCGACGTTCCCAAAATGCTTCATCAAACTTATCATTAGCATTTGTGGAAATAATTCTTATGCGAATTTTAGAATTATCATTAATAAAACCTGTACCAAGGTATTTGCCTTTATTTGTAAGTACATCAACTAAATCGCCATTTTCATAAGTGCCATCGATGTCGATTACTTCATCACCAAAAACCCATGGATGACCATGTTTTACAGAACGTTCTCCTTTTGGTGTAATTTTTATTTTTGTAAATTCTCTCATTTTCTTCGTCCTTTTCTTTAAAACTACAAATAAAATATTATGCTCTATTATATCAATTCTTATGAAAGCCTTCAAATATAATCTATAATAAATTAAAATATATTTATCACTTTAGCGAAAGGAGTTTCATTATGTATCTAAAGGAAATAGAGTATTCTTTGCGAAATGAAACACTCATACATAAATTGACAATTATTTGGCAAAAATCAGTTGAAGCTACACATTTATTTCTTTCTCCTCAAGATATAAAAGATATTTTACCTCAAGTAGTCATAGGATTAAAACAAATTCCGATTTTACTCGTATCATTTACAGATGATGATGAGCCTATCGGTTTTGCTGGAATTGCTGACGATAAATTAGAGATGTTATTTTTAAGTCCTGATTCTTTTCAACAGGGTATCGGCTATAAAATGATTTCCACAGCCATACAAGATTATCAAATTAAATATGTTGATGTAAATGAACAAAATCCTAAAGCTCTAAAATTTTATTTGCGACAAGGTTTTACTATTTTTAAACGTTCACCTTTAGATAGTGATAACCGCCCCTTCCCCATATTACATCTAAAAAAATAAATCTAAGCTATAAAGAAAATCTTTCCTAGCCCTGTATTTTCAAGGAATAATCTTCTTTATAGCTTTTTTCATTTTTCGCTTATTTATATCCCCTAGTAGAGCTTGTGGCTAAATATTTATCGTTTTATACTAATTTACATAATCATACAATGGTGAGGATAATTATGACAAAATTATTACAAGAAATACAAACTTATTGGACAAATCGTGCCGAAGGATATTCTCAAGTCAATCAAGGCGAATTACATAGTGAACAAAAACATAAATGGCAACAAACTTTATTACAATACATTCCCTTTAAAGCCAATAAAAATATAAAAATCTTAGATATTGGCACTGGCCCAGGCTTTTTTGCTATTATTTTAGCTCAATTAGGTTTTGATATCACAGCCATTGATTACACTGAACAAATGCTTTTAGAAGCTAAACAAAATGCAGGTAAACTCAGTGAACAAATCGACTTTCAACAGATGGACGCTCAGAATTTAAACTTTCCTGATAAAAAATTTGACGTCATCGTTACACGCAATCTGACATGGAATTTAGAAAATCCGCAACAAGCTTATAGTGAATGGTATCGCGTCTTGAAAAAAGATGGCGTTTTATTAAATTTTGATGCTAATTGGTACAACCATTTATTTGATGAGCAAAAAAGGCAAGCTTATGAAGAAGATAGAAAAATAGTTGCCAAAGCTCACATAGACGACCACTATACTTGCACCGATATTGATGCCATGGAAAATATCGCCAGACAAGTTCCTTTGAGCGGTATAAATCGACCTGATTGGGATAGAGAAATTTTAACTAAAATCGGTTTTACTACGATAAATATTATTCCAGACATCTGGCAACAAGTATGGAGCGATGAAGAAAAATTAAATTATGCTTCTACACCAATGTTTTTAATTAAAGCAATCAAGTAATCTAAATCAATATTAAATGGGGAATTTTTATGGAAACAAAAATCAAAGATAGAATTGTTAATTATTGGACAAAACGCAGTGAAAATTTTGCTCAATTGCGACAAGAAGAATTGCATAGTTATATGTCTGAATTATGGCTCACTGAAATCACTAAATATTTACCACAAAGACCTTGCAAAATTCTTGATGTAGGCACTGGCAGTGGTTTCTTTGCTCAATTATTGGCTAAACATCATCATGAGGTTGATGGTATTGATTTAACGCACTCAATGATTGAACAAGCTAAATTATCTCTAAAACAATTATCCGATTATAATTCTAAAATAAACTTTCAAGTGATGGACGCTGAAAATCTTTATTTTGCGGATAATACTTTTGATGTCGTCATCTCTAGAAATCTCACATGGACTTTGCCCAATCCACAAAAAGCTTATAGCGAATGGTATCGCGTATTAAAACCACAGGGAATTTTATTAAATTTTGATGCCGATTATGGCAATGAGCAATTTTATCAAACTAAAATAGAAAATCTACCTCTAAATCATGCTCACCGCCAAGTGAAACCAACACTTATGCAAGAATGTGATTTAATCAAAAATAGTTTAGAAATATCTTCAAAAATACGTCCTGATTGGGATTTACGCATTTTAAAACAACTTCAATTCAAAGATGTATTTGCTGATACAAATATCGGTCAACGTATTTACAAACATCAAGATAAATTCTATAATCCTGCTCCTGTATTTTTAATCTACGCACAAAAATAAATTAATTATTTACTATTATTCTATTTATATTTTATATGGGAAAATCATGAAAAAATATATACTACATCGTTTACTTTATTTAATACCTATTTTATTAGGTATTACTTTATTCACTTTTATTTTATTACATTCAACTAATGATATTGTCGATATCATGGAACTAAATCGTGGAGTCGTTTATTCAGAAGCCACTAAAACACAAATTCGCCAAGATTTAGGCTTAGACCAGCCGATATTTATTCAATATGTAAATTGGCTATTATCCATATTATCTGGCAATATGGGAACTTCTTATCTTTCTGGAAAAGATGTTTCTTCTCTGTTTTTTGATAAATTGCCACAAACTTTATATTTAACATTTAGCTCTATCTTATTGACTCTATTGATATCTTTGCCACTTGGTATTTTATCAGCGATTAAACAAAATAAGATAATTGATTATATTATTCGCCTATTTAGCTTTATCGGCAATTCCTTACCTGGATTTGTAGTGGCTTTGATTTTAATTTATATTTTCTCCGTACAATTAAAATTAATTCCTGTTTTAATTGATAATAATTTTATCGGTCTTATTTTGCCTTCCATAGCACTTGCCCTGCCTATGAGTGCAAAATATATCCGCCAAATCCGCATTGTAGTCATTGAGCAACTTCATCAAGATTATGTACGCTGTGCTAAAGCTCGTGGTTTAAAATTATCTACAATTTTAATTCACAGTATTTTAAAAATGATTACACTTCCACTTTTAACGCTTATTTGTCTATCTATTGGTTCACTTTTAGGTGGTAGTGCCATCATTGAAACTATTTTCCGCTGGGACGGTGTCGGCAAATTGGCTATTGACGCTATCAACCTTCGCGATTATCCCATCGTTTTAGCATATGTATTTTATCTCTCTCTTATCTATATGTTTATCAATCTGATTGCAGATATCTTATATCATTATTTAGATCCTAGAATAAAACAACAATGGAAAGCTTAATATGAATACTAATTTTAAATTTTATTTATTAACTTGTGCTATTTGCATTTTACTATTCATCACTATCCTAGCACCATATATTGTACCGTTTGATCCCTATGAACAAAACTTGGCCAATACACTACAAGCACCTAATACCATACACTTACTCGGTACGGATAAATATGGTCGCGATATCTTTTCTCGCATCTTAATTGGTGCTCAAACGACTATTTTTTCTTCATTATTTCTCGTCATTATATCAAGTGTTTTCGGTTCTTTAATCGGTGTTATCTGTGGTTATTTTGGCAAAAACTTAGACAATCTTTTAATGCGAATCACAGATATTTTTCTTGCTTTTCCGGGAATTATCTTTGCTATCGCTTTAGTTGGTATTTTAGGTGGTAGTATTTTCAATGCCATACTGGCACTTTCATTGATTTCCTGGCCCAAATTTGCACTGCTTGCTCGCAGTCAAACTTTAGTTTTAAAAAATTCTCTATTTATTAAAGCAAGCATTATCAATGGTTCTAGTGATTTCAAAATTATCTACAAACATATTTTACCTAATATATTACCCATTTTACTCACTACGGCCACTTTGAATATCGGTACTATGATTATGGAAATTGCTGGTCTATCTTTTTTAGGCTTAGGTGCTATGCCTCCATCAGCAGAATGGGGTGCCATGATGAGCAGTGGTCGTATTTTTTTACAAATTGCTCCATGGATGATTTTAGCTCCTGCTGCTGCTATTTTTCTCACAGTATTACTATTTAATCTATTTGCTGATGTACTTAATGATAAACTAGATCCTAAACAATTATCCTAAAATAAAATAGGAGGTTTTCATGTCTTTTTCTAAAGTCCTAGCATTATGTTTATTTTTAATAAGTTTTTATTTAACAGGTTGTACTTCCGATAACACTACTTCTTCCACAGAAAAAGTATTTCATTTTGGCACTACTGCCTATGGTATTGAAATGGGCAATACTGGTCTAAATCCACACCATGATTATTCCGGCTGGTCAGCAGTCCGCTATGGTGTTGGCGAGACCTTATTTAAATTTAATGATAAAATGCAACTTGAACCATGGCTGGCTAAAAGCTATGAACAATTAGATGATTATACTGTAAAAATCACTTTAAAAGATAATATTAAATTTTCTAGTGGTAGAGCCTTAGATGGTCAAGCTGTCAAAGAATGTCTAGAAGATTTAATCAAAAATCATGACAGAGCTCCTTTTGATTTAAAAATTGCTTCAATCACAGCTGATGGTCAAGATATCATCATTAAATCACAAGAAAAAGTACCTGCTCTTTTAAATTATCTCAGCGATCCTTATGGTGCCATTATCGATATGCAATATGGCATTACTGCTGATAATAATGTAGCTGGCACTGGCCCCTTTGTCGCTACTAAAGTATCAGATAAACAAATTGAACTTGTAAAAAATCCTAATTACTGGAACGGCAATGTAGCCATGGATAAAGTAATTATAACTGAAGTAATAGATGGCGATACGCTCACTATGGCATTACAAACTGGAGAATTTGATGCTGTCCAAGGGCTTCCTTATGCTAATTTAGATTTATTCCAAAATAATCCTGATTATCATGTGAGTTCAATAGCTACTTCTCGCTGTTTTTTTGCCCAAATAAACTATAATAATCCTATACTTCAAGATTATAATATTCGCAAAGCTATAGCTATGAGTTTAGATAAACAAGGTTTTACGCATAATCTACTCCAAGATAATGGCTCTATAGCCATTGGTGCTTTCCCAGATAATTTCACCTTTGGTGGCGACAAATTACAAACTGTAAATTACAATCCAATAGAAGCTAAAGAGCTATTAGCCCAAGCTGGCTGGGTAGATAATGATGGTGATGGCTATGTTGATAAAAATGGACAAAAACTCATACTTCGCTGGCTGACTTATCCTGGTCGCCAAGAATTGCCCTTGCTTGCAGAAATCGCTCAAGCCAATCTAAAAACTATCGGCATTGACTTAAAAATCAACAATACTATCAATCAACAAGAATTTTTAGCTAGTGGAAACTGGGATATCTATGCCAGTGCCTTTGTAACTGCACCGACTGGCGATCCAGAATATTTCTTCACTACACATTGTCTCCAAAATTCAGCCAAAAATCGTGGTAAATATTATAACGATAAATTAGAAATCTTAGCGCAAAAATTGCATAATGAATTCGATAGTCAAAAACGAGCTGACTTAGCAGTGCAGATGCAACAGATTTTATTAAATGATTATGGCTTTATCTTCGCTTCTCATTTAAAAATGTCTTTTGTCTCTAAGTCCAAGGTCATAAATTTTGTAGCTCATCCTAGTGATTATTATGAAATCACTGCCGATTTAGACTTTAAATAATAAATAGGTAGGTCAATCATGTCCTTATTAACTATTCAAGATTTAACTATTTCCCATAATAAACAAAATATCTTAAATAACATCAATCTAAAATTAAATACTGCTGAAATAATTGGAATTGCTGGCGGTTCTGGCTCTGGAAAAAGTACTTTATTAAACAGCATTTTACATCTATTGCCCCAAGATTTTAATATTCAAGGTGAAATCCATTGGCAAGATAAAAATTTATATGACTTAAAAACAAAACAATTAACTCATATCTATGGTAAAGAAATCGCCTTTATTTCACAAAATCCGCAAACGTTTTTTTGCCCTGTCCGCACTATTAAAAGTCAATTCATTGAAACCATATCTGCACATCAAAAAATCACAGCTGATGAAATCATCTCTCAAACATTAGATATTTTTACCAAAATAGGTTTAAATGACGGCAAAAATATTTTAAATGCCTATCCCTTTATGTTATCTGGTGGCATGAACCAACGCATTAATATCGCCCTTACAATGATGTTAAAACCTCAGTTATTAATTGCTGATGAGCCTACTTCTGCTTTAGATGTCATGTCCCAAGCTAAAGTTTTGCAAGAATTATTATTGATGAAACAAAAATTAAATACGAGCATTTTATTCGTATCTCACAATTTAAAAGTTTTAGCTAAAATAGCAGATAAAATCATCATCATGCACCAAGGCAAAATAATTGAACAAAATCCCACAAAAATTCTTTTAGCCAATCCTCAAGAAGGTTACACTAAAAAATTATTACAAGCCGTTATCACACTAAAAAAATAAACACCTAAAGAGGTGCTTTCATGCAAGAAATTTTAAAAGTCATTAATTTGACTAAAAACTATCTAAAAAATGACCATGACTTTAAAGCTTTAGATGATATAAACTTCACCTTGAAAAAAGGTGATAGCCTTGCCATTGTCGGCGAAAGTGGCTGTGGCAAATCTACATTAGCCAATATTTTAATAAGACTTGAAACGCCAACTACAGGAGAAGTATTATTTAAAGATAAAAATATCCATCAATATTCTAGACAAGAATTGAAACAATTTTATCGCCAAGTACAAATGGTCTTTCAATTACCTCAAGAATCATTTAATCCACGTCAACGTCTAGGCGATAGTATTATTGAGCCACTCCTCAATATTGGTACAAACAAAGCTCAAGCAAAACAAATTTTAGATGATTTATTAACTAAAGTAGCTTTACCCTTGGAGATAAAAAATAAATATCCTCATCAAATAAGTGGTGGTCAATGTCAGCGTTGTGCTATAGCTAGGGCTATTTCTATTAAACCTCAAGTTTTAATCTGTGATGAAATAACATCTGCCTTAGATACGATAACGCAAATGGAAATCTTGAATTTACTATTAAAACTTCGCCAAGAACTAGATTTAAGCATTATTTTTATCTCTCATGATTTAGCTTTAGTCCAAAAATTATGTAATAAAATATTGATTATGTATCAAGGAAAAATCATTGAACGAGGATTAACCTCAGAAGTTCTAAAAAATCCCCAAGAAGAATACACAAAAGAATTAATTAATATTTGTAGTTAAAACAAATATATAAAACAAAAAGATTGCACTAGAAAATCTTCTAATGCAATCTTTTTTTATTTACCACAATAATAATCAATCAAAATTAATTAAAATCAGTCATTACCTCTGAATTTATCTTTAAGAATAACGTCATGTGAACCGCCTTCTACGATACTTGTTGCAGAAACTAATGTGAGTTTTGCTTTGTCTTGGAATTCTTTGATGTTTAATGCACCACAGTTGCACATTGTAGAACGCATTTTGCTAAGAGTTAACATAACGTTATCATGTAATGGTCCTGCATATGGAACGTAGGAATCAACACCTTCTTCGAAGGATAATTTTTTATCTCCACCGAGGTCATAACGTTGCCAGTTACGAGCACGATTAGAACCTTCGCCCCAATATTCTTTTAAGTAAGTACCATTGATACGAACTTTATTTGTTGGGCTTTCATCAAAGCGGGAGAAATAACGTCCGAGCATGAGGAAATCTGCACCCATAGCTAATGCAAGAGTCATATGATAGTCATGTACAATACCACCATCAGAACATACAGGAATATAAATACCTGTTTCTTTATAATATTCATCACGAGCTTCAACTACATCAATTAAAGCTGTAGCCTGTCCACGACCAATACCTTTTGTTTCACGAGTGATACAGATAGAACCACCACCGATACCAACTTTTACGAAGTCAGCACCTGCTTCAGCTAAGAAACGGAAACCCTCTCTATCTACTACGTTACCAGCACCAACTTTTACATCTTCGCCGAAGTTTTCATGAATATATTTTAATGTTATTCTTTGCCATTCAGAAAAACCTTCAGAAGAGTCGATACAAAGTACATCAGCACCAGCTTTTAAAAGTGCAGGAACGCGTTCTGCATAATCACGAGTGTTGATACCAGCACCTACTAAATAACGTTTATTGTTATCTGTAAGTTCTAATGCATGTTCTTTGTTATCTGTATAATCTTTTCTAAATACCATGTAGCGTAAACGTTGATTTTTATCAACAAGAGGTAACATATTTAATTTATGTTGCCAAATGAGGTCATTTGCCATAGACAATGTAGTAGTATCTGCATCAGCATAGATTAATTTGTTAAATGGAGTCATGAAAGTTTCAACTTTTGTATCCATGCTCATACGACTAACACGATAATCACGGCTAGTAACAATACCTACTAATTTTCCTGTTGGTGTACCATCTTCAGTAACAGCCATTGTAGAATGTCCAGTTTTAGCTTTTAATGCTAATACTTCGCCTAAAGTAGTAGAAGGCATAATATTAGAATCACTACTTACAAAACCAGATTTATAATTTTTTACACGACTAACCATTGCGGCTTGGTCTTCAATGCTTTGAGAACCGTAAATAAAGGAAATACCGCCTTCTTTTGCAAGTGCAATAGCCATTGTATCATTAGATACAGCCTGCATGATAGCGGAAGTCATTGGAACATTAAGCTTTATTTTTGGTTCTTCACCTTTTCTGAATTTTACAAGTGGAGTTTCAAGAGAAACATTTGCAGGAATGCATTTTTCAGAAGAATAACCTGGAACTAATAAATATTCCCCAAAAGTATGAGATGCTTCTTTAAAATAATATGCCACGACAATACCTCTTTCCTTATTTTTTATAGTACTAGTATAACGCAAAATAAAATGTAATAAAAGTATTTTCTAGATAATAGTATTATTTTTCTTATTTGTCAACTACTATTAAACAAAATTAATAAAAACGGCTGCAATTTCTACAGCCGTTTTACACTTTTTTATTCTACTGTTACAGATTTAGCAAGATTACGAGGTTTATCTACATCACAACCACGAGTAATTGCTGCATAATAAGCAAGTAATTGTAAAGGTACTACAGTTAAAAGTGGAATTAATAATTCATCTGTAGCTGGAACTTTAATTACATGGTCTACATATTTTTCAAGTTCATTATCATCTTCAGCTGCAATACCAATCATAACTGCATCACGAGCTTTTACTTCTTTAATATTGCTTAAAGTTTTTTCATATACACTTTTTTGAGTTGCAAGAGCAATAACAGGCACACCAGATTCAATCAATGCAAGTGTTCCATGTTTTAATTCACCAGCTGCATATGCTTCAGCATGAATATAGGAAATTTCTTTTAATTTTAAAGAACCTTCAAGTGCTACATTATAGTCTAAAGAACGACCAATATAGAATACATCATTGTTAAATGCATAATTTTTAGCAAAAGTTTTGATTGGTTCTACATCTTCTAAAGTACGATTTATTTCATCTGGAAGTAAACGAAGCTGTGTTAAAAGTTCGTGAGTTCTTTCAGTTGTAATAGTGCCTTTTAAGCCAGAAACATACATAGCAAATAAGAACATTGTTACAAGCTGAGTTGTATATGCTTTTGTAGAAGCTACAGCGATTTCTGGACCAGCCCATGTGTACATTACCTGATCAGCTTCACGAGCTATAGAAGAACCTACTACGTTTGTAATAGCTAAAGTTTTTGCACCAAGGCGTTTGGATTCTTTAAGTGCTGCAAGTGTATCACTTGTTTCACCAGACTGACTGATAACAATTGTAAGTGTGTGTTCATCAATGATTGGATCACGATATCTAAATTCAGAAGCAATATCAATTTCTACTGGTATACGAGCTAATTTTTCAATGTAATATTTACCTACAAGACCAGCATGATAAGCTGTACCACAAGCTACAATATAGATTTTATTAAAGTTTTCTACATATTCTTTAGTCCATTTTAATTCATCTAAAACAACTTGTGTATTTTCTTTATTGATACGTGGAGAAATTGTATCTCTTACTGCTTTTGGCTGTTCATGAATTTCTTTTAACATGAAATGTTCATATCCGCCTTTTTCAGCAGCTTCAGCATTCCAATTTACTTCAAATACTTTTTTAGTGATAGGATTGCCTTTTCTATCTGTTACCCAAATGCTATCTTTTTTAACTACTGCAATTTCGCCATCATTCATGATATAAGTACGACGAGTATAAGCAATAATAGCAGGGATATCAGAAGCTATAAAGTTTTCACCTTCACCTAAACCGATTACTAGTGGATTATCTTTTTTAGTACAAATAAGTGTATCTGGATAATCTTGGCACATGAAAGCAAGAGAATAAGAACCTTCAATTCTATTCAATACTTTATTTACAGCTTCTACAAAATCGCCTTCATAAACATCTTCGATTAAATGAGCTACAACTTCAGTATCTGTTTCAGAAACAAATTTATGTCCTTTAGCTATTAATTCTTCTTTTAAAGACATAAAGTTTTCGATAATACCATTGTGTACAATAGCAAATTTACCAGAACAATCTGTATGTGGATGAGAATTCACATCAGATGGACGTCCATGAGTTGCCCATCTAGTATGACCAATACCCATTACACCTTCAGGAGTATTATTTTTGATTTTTTCTTTTAATGCAGCTAAGCGACCAACAGATTTTGCCACATTAATTTTTTCACCATCAAAAACAGCAATACCAGCAGAGTCATATCCTCTATATTCTAATTTTGTTAATCCATCAATTAAAAAATTAGCTGCCTGTTTTTCACCAACATAACCTACAATACCGCACATAAAAATATGCCTCCTAAAATTAAATTATTAAATTTTTGAAGATATATTTTCTGTATAAATCTTTTGCTGTATTGTCCTTTTAATCACTTAAAAGTTTTGCCAGCTACTATCGACTAGATTAAGCCGAGAAGCATCCGCTGATATTTTCGACGACTTCTTCCTCGTACTCTATTTCATAAATATAAAACAGAGCCAGCGCTAAAGTTTATATAAACCCTTTTATTATCTTTATATACAGAACTATATCAAAAAAGCATGCACAAAATTATTTCATCTTTGTGCATGCTCATATTTTAATTATAACTTATGATTTTGTCAATAGAAATAAAATAAATATATTTTTCTATTTATCCTTGCTGAGCTTTTACTACATCAGCAATTTTATAGCAGATTTCTTCCAATTCTTTTTGGTCAGGGCCTTCAGCCATTACACGAATTAAAGGTTCTGTACCAGATGGACGTACTAAAATACGACCATTTTCACCTAATTGTTGTTTGCCTTCTTCAATAGAAGCTTTTATAGCTTCATTATCTTCCCAACCATCTTTAGTAGCTACTTTTACATTTACTAAAAGCTGTGGATAACTTGTCATGATTTTTGTAATTGCAGAAGCTTTATGTCTTGTACGTTTTAAATAAGATAATACTTGAAGTGCTGTAACAGGGCCATCACCAGTAGTAGAAAAATCTGTGAAGATAATATGACCAGATTGTTCTCCGCCTAAGTTATAGCCATTAGCAAGCATATTTTCTAATACATATCTATCGCCTACAGCTGTGATTTCTGTACGTCCGCCATTTTCTTTAATAGCTTTATGGAAACCGATATTTGCCATAACTGTAGTAACTACAGTATTATCTTTTAATTTGCCTTTGCCCATCATATAAATAGCACAAGCTGCAATCATATGGTCGCCATCGATGAATTCACCATTTTCATCAATACATAAACATCTATCAGCATCACCATCATGAGCAATACCAATATCTGCTTTATGTTCTTTTACAGCTTCCATCAAAGATTCTAAATGTGTTGAACCGCAATTGTCGTTGATATTGATACCGTTTGGTTTATCGTGAATTACGATTACATCTGCACCTAAACGACGTAAAATTTTTGGCATAGCTTCATAAGCTGCACCATTTGCGCAGTCTAAAACAATTTTCATACCTTCTAATTCGATATCAGTAGTTTTAGTTACAAAAGATACATATTCATCCAATAAATCATGACGATAAACTACATTACCAATTTTGTCATCTGTTGGACGATATAAATTATCATTATTTTCAATTTCATGTACTAATGCTTCGATTTCATCTTCTACAGCATCTGGTAATTTATAACCATCGCCACCAAAGAATTTAATACCATTATCATGGAATGGATTGTGAGAAGCAGAAATTACAATACCTGCATCAGCTTTATGTTTGCGAGCTAAATAAGCTACAGCTGGAGTTGGCATTACACCTGTTAACACTACATTACCACCAGCAGAACAAATCCCTGCAGATAAAGCTGCTTCATACATTGGACCAGATAAGCGAGTATCTCTACCAATATAGATTGTGCAAGCTTCGCCATCTTTCTTTGTAAAATAAATGGCAGCAGCACGTCCTAAGTTATAAGCTAATTCTGGTGTTAATTCAACATTTGCCTTACCTCTAACACCGTCAGTTCCAAACATTCTAGCCATAAAATAAACCCCTCTCAATTATTCTATAATATTTTCTATATAAGCATAAGCTGCATTTACGCCATCAACGGCAGCACTCATTATACCGCCAGCGTATCCAGCACCTTCGCCTATAGGATATAACCCTTTTATATTTTCAGACATATATGTTTGTCTGTTGCGGATAATTCTACATGGTGCAGAAGAACGCATTTCTACCCCAGTCATCACCACATGTTCACCTGCAAAACCTGGAATTTTCTTATCAAAATTAGGTAATGCTTCAGCCAACATCTGCGTTGTAAAATCTGGTAAACATTCGCGTAAATTGCAAATCTTTACTCCCGGTTTATACGTTGGTTCTACTAAAAAATTATCATCACTTACTTTATCTTTTAAGAAATCGCCAACCGTTTGCACTGGTGCATGATAATTTCTACCGCCACAAATATATGCCATTTCTTCATAATGACGTTGAAAAGCAATGCCATCTAAGACATTATGACCAAAATCATCTGGCGTTACATTGACGAGCAGAGCACTATTTGCAATACCAGAATTACGTTTATAATTACTCATACCATTTACAACGACTCTGCCTAACTCTGAAGCGGCAGCTACTACTTGACCACCTGGGCACATACAAAAAGAATATACACTTCTACCTTTTTGGCGATTATTATAAGTCAATGAATAATCTGCTACTGGCAATAATTCACTTTTATAATCTTCACCATATTGAGCTTTATCAATTAAATCTTGCGGATGTTCTATACGGACACCAATTGCAAAAGGTTTCGCTTCCATGGATATTCCCTTAGAATATAACAATTCATACGTATCTCTTGCACTATGACCAATACCTAAAAATACATCACTTGCTGTGAATTTTTCTTTATGGTTGATTTCAACTCCACAGATTTTATCATCTTTTATTATAAAATCTGTAACTTGTGAATTAAAGAAAATTTCTCCGCCTAAAGCTTTTATTTTTTCACGAATATTTTTTACAATAATGCGCAAAATATCTGTACCGATATGTGGTTTATGCAAATATTTTATTTCTGGTGGTGCTCCAGCTTCTACAAAAGCTTCTAACACATCTGTAATCTTATTATCATTGATACGAGTTGTTAATTTGCCATCAGAAAAAGTTCCTGCTCCACCTTCGCCAAATTGTACATTGGAATTTTCTTTTAATTGTCCACCTTGCCAAAATTTTTCAATATCTTGATGTCTAGTATCCACATCACTTCCACGTTCAAAAATAAGTGGTCGATATCCATTTTTAGCTAAAACTAACGCCGAAAACATTCCCGCAGGGCCAAAACCAATTACTATCGGTCTAGATGTTTTACTTTTTTGACAATTAATTTTATCTGCTTTTTTTGTAATTACAATTTCTACATTCTTGTCTTTTTTTAATCTAGCTAAAACTTTATTTTCTGCAATATTAACTTTCACATCTAATATATACACAAAATAAATAGGAGCTCCCTTATACCTTCTAGCATCAATCCCCTTACGAACAATTACCACCTCATCAATATGTTGAGGTGGTAACTTTAATCGTTTTGCAACTAAATCATTTATCGGAGATTGGTCATTAAATGGTACATTAAAATTTTTAATTCTTATCATTTAACAAACCTACTTCATCTTATTTTAACTTTATTTATTTGTTTTATTATCAGTTTTATTTTCTTTTGTTTCTATTTCTATCCATACAGTTACTTCCTGATTAGGAACATTTATATCTTCTGGCACAATTAAATTAACTGTTTGTTTCGTCGATTTTGTAACATTTGCCAAAGATATATTTTCTGTGGATAAATAAGTCATATTGCCAATAATATCAGGATTACCACTAACTTCTATTTTTTCAGGCTCTACCTTCACTGATTTTAAGATATAACCCATTGGCAAATCAGACATCAATGTCGGTTTTATATCGATAATTTTTTTGTTTAAACCTTTAGCCAAAATAATGGAAACATCTACTGTTTTAGGTAATAGTTTAACGCCTTCCACTTCTTTATCTTTATCATTAACTGCAATAAGTGGCACTGTTACACTAAAGTTTTCATTATTTCCATTTACACCAATATAACCTACTGCCGCTGTTACTTTATTTAAAATGCTAACAGGGCCTTCAATTGTTATATTCTGTAAAGACTGTTCTACACTTGCTACCACTTTGCCATTACCTGGAATACCAGATAAATTCAAGCGAACAGGTACTTCTTTTTGCTCAATTTTATCAACATTTATAGATACTTTTGTTGGACCTGCTGAAATCAATTCAAAACCACTAGGTAAAACCGTCTGTATCTGTAAATCATGAATTCCATTTTCCACACCATTTAAATCTACATAAGCTCTAAAGCTAGATGTTTCTACATTTGAAAATAGCGAACGTGGTGCACGCACTTTCAATTTTACTTCTTCAACATCTTTGGATATTTGATATCCTTCTGGTGCATTAACTATTCCAATTGGCACTGTATAAGTATTTTCAATCTGCGGATTTTGGTCATTCATTACAAAAATCCAGCAACCTATGGCAACTATAAGTGCTAAACATTTTTCTGGAAGATTTTTTCTAAAAAAACTTATCATTTTTTTTGCCTCCATTTCAAGACAGCTTCTTTTAAGGTTGTCTTTCTTGGTGAAAATATTGGCATCAAATATTGTTTTAACTGTTCAGAATCTAAATGACGATATATTCTACCTGCTTCAGCCACAGAAATTGTTCCTGTCTCTTCACTGACAATAACAACTACAGCATCACATTGTTCTGATAAACCTATAGCTGCACGATGGCGAGTTCCAAGCTCTGTGCTCAATGACCTATCATCAGTAAGTGGCAATAAACAACCTGCCGCAATCAAACGATTACCGCGTATAATGGCTGCTCCATCGTGTAGTGGAGTGTTTGGGATGAATACATTTAGTAAAAATTCAGCACTAACAATCCCATCAATTTTTATTCCACTTGCACAAATATCATTTAAACCCATATTGCGCTCAAGTACAATCAATGCTCCTGTTTTTGTAGATGATAATTTTGTAACAGCCTTATCCAATTCTGATACTAACGAACAAGCTTCTTCATAGTTCAACAACATTGAACGTTTGAAAAATCCACCTTCACCTATATGCTCTAAAGCACGTCGCAATTCTGGTTGAAATACAATTGGCAATGCTACAAATAATAAAGTAACAATTTTTTGTAATAACCAGTTTATAACATGCAATTCAAGCCAACTAGTAATAATCGCTAAAAGTAATAATATCAATAAACCTCTTGTCAAGGTTATCGCTCGTGTATTTTCTAACATTTTATACACTCGATATAAAATAAATGCCACAATTAAAATATCAAAGACATCTAATATGCCTATAGTTTTTATAAGACCTTCTAGCTGTATCAACATATAGATTACTACTCCCATCTATATTAAGTATAAAATTTAAATATAAAAATATTCTATTTAATTATAACAGATTTTATTTATCTTTATCTATTATTAATTATTCGCATAAATTTGTAAAGTTAATTTCGCATTTATCGTATTATTTTGTATAAAAATATTGCTATCTTGTATACTTACCAATCTACTATTTAAATTCAATTGATGTAAAAAATCAACTATAGCAAAATAATCACCTTGCAATACAAGTTCTATTTCTTCCTGCTTTAAATTATCTTGCGTACTCTTATTTTTAGGCATCATTTTTATGATATTCACTGATGAATATTTTGCCATATCATTCAACTGCAATAAAAACTTTTCTTCATCTATCTCTTGCGGTATTTTTTCTGCCAATAAATTTAAATTAAAATTTATCTTTTCTCTATAACTATCTATATTTTTATTTTTTGCCATAAAATCATAATAACTTACCAATTCTTCTTGTTGTTGATTTTTTTCAGTATTTAATATATCTATTTTAGAACTCACTATATTTCCTAAAAAAAATAGTATCATTATCCATAGACTAATGATACTTATGCAAATAATTAAATGTTTATAATCTTTATATTTCATTTTACCTCATCACTATCTTCATCGTAAAATCCAATAAATTATCTTCCGTATTAATCTTTATCTCTCCAATTTCACTCGTTTGGAAAAATCTTATTTCTGATAATTTCTCTTTATATACAGCTATACTTTGATAATTTCTCGCTCGTCCCTTTAGAAAAATTTCTCCATCTTTTATCTTCAAATCAGTTAAAGCCACATCATCTACTGTATTTGCACCTAAATTAATTAAAATAGCATATATATTCACTGATTTTTCTTCTAAATTCTGTACTAACTTTTGTTTATCTTTAATTAAAGCTTCTTGTTGTTTTAACTGCTCTATATCATCTATATCATTTTGTACTAAAGTTATTTCTTCTTTTATATTTTGTTCCTGTCTTTCAGCTTGATAATATTTTGTAATTATATAACCACCTAAACAACAACTACAAGATAATAAAATAGTTATCAACAATAAATATATATTTTGCCAATTTAAATAACTCAACTGTTGTCTTTTAGGCAAAAATTCTTGATATTGTCGCTGTAAAAAGCATACTAAAATTTTACTTATCACGTCAAAATCTTCTATTTCAGCCAATAATTCTCTATCTATTTGTAGCTCACAATTAAAAATATCGCTTCGTTTTTCTACTCTATACCTTTTTATATATTCATCTTCTGCTATCACATCTATTTTTATATCATTTTGACAAAACACACTATATAAATTAAGATTTTGTTCTTTTGCCAATTGTTGCCATAAATCCACTAAATTCTTATTGATTAAATTCACTTTTAAATTATAATTTTCTTTTTCATCTTTTAATGTATATGTATAATAATACTCTTCTAACTTTATATCTTCCTGTAACTCCCAATACAAGGCTTTTTTTATTTCCGACAAAGGCATACGAGGAAAACTATAATGTAAAATCTGATGTTTTTGCTCAGCAAAATTTATCACTAAATATTTTATATTTTCTCGTTCTTGTTCCTTATAAAATCTATATAAAATCTCTTGATAAAAATTAATATCTTCATTATTTTTCTGAATTTTTTCCGCATAAAAATGAATGATTTGCCATCTATCATCAGTTATTTGCTGCACTGTCAGCAAAGAAAGTTTATCTTCTTCTATATAAGCAAATATAAACTTAGCAAAATCTCTTATATATAATTTTCTTCCTATTTTCTTTAACTCTCTTTTAACGTTCCCAACGCTGTACAATGCAATCATCATCTTTCTTTTGTAAATAAATACAATTTGGATTTGTGATATCTTCTAAACTACTTTCTACAATTAATTTGTATATGTCTTGATTATATGTCTGCATTAAATATGCTTTTATCTTTACAGATTTTTTCATCTGTTTATCTGTTACTGTCTTTTCATCTACTATAATAGCTTTATCAAATTCATCTTTACCTTGTGCCTTCATGCAATCATCTTGCCATTTTTCTTTATCGTATTTATATATATCAATTAAATTTAAACTTTCACTTATTGTATAATTTTTAGTCTGCATATTCATTTTTAATATTTCTAAACTATCATTTTCTGTAAGACTTAATCTATAAATATACAAAGAAAAAACAGCCATTAAACTCAAAACAATCAGCATAGAAATACTTATCATACCATCTTCTTTGTTCATGATTAAACCCTCATTTTTCTTCAATTATTTCTTCGATTAAGGCTCTACATTATCCATTATTTTTGCATTTCGCTGTAAAACCACTGTAGTGAGTTTAAATTCTTGATTAGTTCTATAAGTTTTACCAGTTACATCTAATTGATACAAATTATCATCAATTTTACGACAACTGTAACTTATATTGTCATTACCAAAATAATTTTCGCTATTTAATGGCTGTTTAGCTCGAATAGTATATATATCATTATTCAATTTGGATATTTCACAACGATAAATAATCGCTCCTTCTTTGCGAAAGCCGATGTATTTTTCCATATCATCAGAATTAGCTGTAGCCCTTCTTTTTGTCGCAATAATTAAAGTTTCTTTATGCGCAAAATCTATCTGGTCTATGATTTCATCAGCATAAGTAATTTCTGTTGCCATATTCTCCAAAATATTTTTCGTCTGTTCTTGCAATATCCAATTGTCAATATAGTTAAAGATACTACTGCTAATGGCTTGCACTATGACTAAAATAGCAATTATTAAACTAAAAATTAACGGTAAAATTATCAATGCATTACCTACAATAAAGCCTTGTTGTTCATTTAATAGCTTCTCTTTTAATTTCTCTTTCTTGATATTCCATCTCTTCTTGATCATGATAATGCCAGCTTATTTCAATACTGATTTCATTTATATCACCTTGAAAATTTTCTTTTTGTTTTATCATATATTTCATACCATTGCATTCTATTTGATTAGGAATAATATTTGCTTTTTGTTCTTCCATGAGATTTAAATATCCTTGTGCTAAATATATCGCTGTCATTCTATAACCATTGTTTAACTGTTGATTTCTCAATATTCCCATACAAATATATATCATTGCTACACTAGATAATATAGCCATCAAAATCAATAATTCTATATGCAAAAATCCATTTTCATCTTTATTTAAATTTTGCCACATATTCATGATGAGTCCTCATAAGAATTTATTATACGTATCCTACCCACACGATTTATCACAATATATTTTGCTGTATTTCCACTATAAATTTTTATCGTTTTATTTGGCCAACTGTTGTATAAACTATTTTGGCGAAAAACATAAAAATTAGCATTATCATCAAAATCTATTTTTATATCATCAGGCAAATCATAAATCCTTTGTGCCGTATTTTCATTTAAATTCAATATATATTTATCTCTATAAATATAGCAATGTGGTCTAAAATCACTATCTTTCATATAATGATAATTTCTTGAACACTCCTGCACATTCATCAATATACTGACTAAATTAATTGCTTCATTATTGACCTTCTGTTCTTCACTGGCAAAATCAACAAATATCACACTCTGTGTAAACAATGCTATAATCCCTGTCATTATAATTAATTCTACATACCACATTTGCAATTAACCTATAAAACTAAGCCACAAATTTAAAATATCATCAGCTTCAAAAAAAGCTATAATATTTCCTAAAATAAGCATCGGTGCAAAAGATATCTTTTCTTTTTTACTCACTTTATTTATGTTCCTTAAATAAAAATAAATAGCCACTATTCCGCCAAAAATAAAACTTACATATATCGCCACTATACATTGAGGATAATTACACCATAAGGCTAAAACTAAAGCTAATTTCAAATCTCCTGCACCCATTAATTGCTTAGGGTAAAAATATATCACACAAAAGATAATTAAATTGATTAATAATGCATAGATTATTTTTTCTAAATCTATGTTAAAAATCATTAATCGAACAACTAATATTAACCCTAAATATAATAAACTCTTATTTTTTATCTTCAAAGTCTTAAAATCTACCCAAGCAATTTTGCCTAAATACATACAAACAATCAAATCATAAATAAAACTTGCTTCCATTTTATTACTTATCTCTTTTATATTTATCTCTAATTATGAATATTATTCACTAGTATTTTTACCAAATTCCATCCTAGTCTTTCCCATAAAAGTAGCATTTGTTTTATCTGAATTTAGACTATAATTTTCTCCTGTTTCATTAGAATTCAAAACGCCATTTACATATACATCTCCAGTAGGTGCCTTTATATTTTCTACATCAATATATTCATCTAAATCACTTATATCCTGTGGTGCTCTATTATTTTGGACTTTATACATTGCTATTGCTGTATCTAAAGATTGCAAATCAGCTTGTACTCTAGATGTATTTGCCATTGCTAAAGATTCATTAAATTTCGGTAGGGCTATTGCTGTCAAAATAGCAATAATTGCTACAACAATCATCATTTCAATCAAAGTAAAACCATCTTCACTTAGTTTTAGTTGTTCAATTTTATTCATCATTTTTATCATTCTTTCCCATAATAACTAAAAATTTATAAACCAATATTATTTACCAAATCAAATAAAGGCATAATAATAGCTATAATAAATACTCCCACAATAAAGCCCACGCTTATCATCAATATCGGCTCTAATAATTGCAAACATATCTTTATTGTATTATCTAATTCTTTTTCCCAAAAACTAACTAAATAAGATAATATATCTTTTAACATACCTGTTTTTTCGCCAATATCTATGAATTCTTGTAAAATATTTATACTCAACGAAACTTTAGCAAAAGCATCAGCTAATGAAAAACCTTGCTTTACTAAATTTTGCACCGTTTTTAAATTATCTTGTACTAATATATTGTGATTGCTATTTAACATAATGTTTAAAGCTTCATCTATACTGATACCACTTCCCAATAAAAAAATTAGCTGATTAACTATATTTACTAAATAAAACTTTCGCAAGAAATCACCAAATACAGGCAATTTTAATATATATTGCAAAAAAATTAATCTTAATTTATCTTTTTGCCCTACAAAAATAATAGCTATAAAAATCATTAATAATGATGCACATAATTTTATAAAATGAGACTTTATATTTAAACCTATAGATAAAATAGTTGCTGTTAAATAAGGTAAATCAATATGCATACGTTGAAAAATATCTGCAAATGCTGGAATGACTAAAAAAATCATCAACATAATTACTATTGCTAAAACGCACAATAAAAAAACTGGATAAATACATATTTGTCTCAATTTTTGTTTTAATTCATATTCTTTGGCTAAAAAAATACCTGTGTCTTTCAATGCCTCTGCTAATAAACCTGTATGTTCTGCTATATTTATTGAACTTATTAAATACGCAGGTAAATTAAAATTTTTTTGCCAAATAGCAGATAAATTTTCACCTTCATTCAAACCTATAATTGTTTTTTCTATAAAATTTTTTATATTTTTATCACGTAAATTATTCTTAACTATTTTTAAAGCCTCTATAATATCTATTCCTGACTCTAAAATAATTGACAATTGCTGGCAAAGTAAAATCACTTGTTTATTAGTAATCTTTTCATCTTTCCCTATGCTTTTTATATATTCTTTTATACTATAGATATCATTATTGTGTATGGCTATTATCAAATATTGTTCTCGCCTTAAATAATCAATCACCTCCAATTTATTATTTGCTACTAAAGAGCCTTTTATTAAATTGCCTTGTTGATAATCTCTTGCTATATAAAAAAATTTAGTCATCATCTTAACCTATATACTTCTTTGCTATTTTTTCATCTATTAACTTAGCTTTAACTAATTTTTCTATATCATCTTGTATAAACTGCATACCATTTTGTCTATTTAATTGCATTTGCGAAATCAACTGTGATAACTGATTTTTACTAATTAAATTTTTTACTGCTGTAGTTGCCAATAAAATATCCATACAACAAACTAAATTCTCATCTATTGTTGGAATTAATTTTTGAATGATAATACTATTTAACGAACTTGCAATCTGCATACTAATAGCTTCTATCTGTTCTTGATTAAAAAAACTTTCCATGCGTATTATCGCTTCTATCACCGAAGAAGCATGTAATGTTCCTAAAACTAGATGACCTGTTTCAGCAGCATTTAAACAAGCTTTCATCGTTTCTGTGTCTCTTATTTCTCCCACCATTATCACATCTGGATCTTGTCGCATTGCCATCTTTATAGCTTCACTGAAATTTTCAAAATCTACATGGTATTCTCTTTGATGAATTAATGATTTCTTATTAATAAATACATATTCTATAGGCTCTTCTAAAGTTATGATATGCTTAGATTTATTTTGATTTATATACTCTATCATAGAAGCTAACGTCGTTGATTTTCCTGTTCCTGTAGCACCACAAATCAATATAAAACCATTATCATTATGCAAAATATCTCGCAAGACTTTTTGCTGATAAAAATTCTCTATAGGCTTTACATTATCATTTATCAATCTAATAGCCATACCATAACCTTTATAAATCATATAGATATTTATCCTAAATCTTCTATTATTAAATTCATAAGCATAATCTATCACTTTATTTTGCCTAAATAAGATTTTCTGTGTTTCATTTAATGTATTTTCTATCACTTCCCTAAAATCTTCTCTTTTAAAAAATTCATCTTCCCAAATATTTAACCTATTATTTTGGCGATAATATATATTTTTATCAGTAGTTAAATGAATATCTGACCACTTACACACTATCGCTTTTTGTAAAATTTCTAGGAACTTCATTTATTTGATATACTCCATTTAAAGTTTTCCATACTTCTTGCGCTGTAGTTATGCCCTGTAAAACTTTCATCTTTCCATCATCTAACAAAGATTTAAAATCTGTTAATCTCGCCTCTCGTTTTAAATTCACATCAACATCATCTCTACTGATTAAATATCTCATTTTTTCTGTAGGTCTTAAAATCTCTTGCAAAGCTATTTGACCTAAAAAACCTGTATAATTACAATATTTACACCCCTTTCCCTTATATAAATCCATACCTAAATAAAAATCTTTTCCTAAAAGCAATGCTTCTAAAGAATTTTCACTTGGTTTATAACTAACTTTACATTTAGGGCAAATCTTTCTCACTAATCGCTGTGAGGTCATACCTAATAAAGCAATGCTAAGCATCACAGGGCTGACTCCTAAATCAATTAATCTAGCTGGCACACCCAAAGCATTTTTAGTATGCAAAGTAGTTAATACTAAATGACCTGTCAATGCCGTAGTTATCGCTTGCTTAGCTACCACTTCATCTCTTATTTCTCCTATCATTACAATATCTGGATCTTGTCTAAGTGATGCTCTCAAAGCTACAGCAAAATCCATGCCTGCTTTTTGATTTATCTGCATCTGATTTATACCATCTAGATTTAACTCTACAGGATCTTCAATCGTAATAATATTAGTATCCAATCTATTTAAATAATTTAAACTAGCATAAAGTAAAGTAGATTTTCCAGAATTTACAGGGCCTGTTATCACAATAAGACCACTTGATGCACTTATCATATCTTTAAAATATTTTAAATTCATTTTAGAAAATCCCATTTGATTTAAATTCAACAGATTTTCTTTATTCCCCAATAGTCGCAAAACCACTTTTTCGCCAAAAAGTACAGGTATAGTAGATATCCTGATATCTATATTTTGAGCAGAAAAAATAAATTTTCCATCTTGTGGCAAACGCTTTTCTGCTATATCTAGATTACTTATCAATTTTAAATATGATATCAAAAAGTTACTGATCTTATTTGAAGCTTTATAAATCAATATCAATTTTCCATCTATTCTATAGCGAATTTGTAGATATTTTTCCTGTGGCTCTAAATGAATATCACTAGCTTGCAGTTTATAAGCATTTTCTAACAAACAATCTATAAAATCAGCTACAGGTGATTTATTACGATAACCTTGCAATATATTATGTTTGCCCTGTAATTGCAAATTTCTCATTATTTTTAATGATAATTGCTCTAAATCCTTTTCTATTTCCATTTACTTCATCTTCGTTTCTAAAATAAAAATAGATGTACAGGCCTCATCTCAATCTCACCCATACATCTATGTTCATAGCGGTCTAAACAAACCTTTATTTATTTTTATTCAAATAATCATGTAACGTTTTCACCATGATATCCACATTTATATCTTTATCAGTCCATAAATGAAGTGCTGCTACTCCTTGTTCAGCTAACATTCTTTCACCGTTTAATATTTTATGCCCATATTCTTTGGCTTCTTGTAAAAATTTTGTTTCGGCAGGGATATATACAATATCATAAACAAACGCAGATTTTTTTACACTTTCCCAATCAACAGGTGGTTTACTATCAATATTGCCTTCCATTCCTAACGGAGTAGTATTTACTAATAAATCAGCTTGAGCTAAATATTGTTTAAATTCTTCACTATGCCAATCGCACACTTTTATATCAACTAAATCATTAAAATCATTTGCTAATAATTGTGCTTTTGCTAGATTTCTAACGGCTAAGATGATATTTTTTATCCCTTGTTTAATCAAGCCACAAACAACTGCTCTACAAGCTCCACCAGCTCCTAAAATCACAGCTGTTTTATCTTTTATTTCCACATTTTCCTTTAGTAATGGATTGATAAAACCAATAGCATCTGTATTATATCCATATAATTTACCATCTTTTATATGTACAGTATTTACAGCTCCTATTAATTTTGCCATCTCATCTATTTCATCTAAATACTGCATGATATTTACTTTATGCGGAATAGTTACATTAAATCCAGTAAAATTTAATGCTTTTAACCCTATTACTGCTTTTTCTAAATCCTCTGGAGCTATCGGCATAGCAATATATGCATAATCAATACCTGCTTCTTGTATAGCTGTATTTTGAATAACTGGCGATAATGAATGTTTTATAGGATAACCGATTACTCCTAAATTTTTTGTTTTTCCTGTAAATACCATAATTTCGCTTCCTTTACTTTAATTTTAAATTTTTTCTTGTAAATTAAAGTTATTACGATATTGAACGGCTTCTGCTATATGTTTATCTTCTATATATTCACTATTATCTAAATCAGCTATAGTCTGTGCCACTTTAATAATCCTATCGTAAGCTCTAGCACTCAATCTCATCTGTTCAAAAACAAGACCTAACATATCTTGTGCCTTAGCTGTTAATTTACAATATGATTTTATCATAGCATGTGACATTTGAGCATTACAAACTATTTTGGCTTGAGCAAATCTTTTTAATTGTATCTGCCTTGCTTGTTCAACGCGTTGGCGTATCTGCTCTGAAGACTCTGCTTTTTTATCTGTTACAAAGTCTTTATATTCCACTCGTGGCACTTGAATTTGTATATCAATTCTATCAAGCAGTGGCCCTGATATTTTCTTTGTATAGCGTTTTATTTCATAATCACTACAAGTACAATTGCGTGTATTATCATATTTATAACCACAAGGGCAAGGATTCATAGAAGCTACTAAAATCATTCGTGAAGGAAATTTTAAAGAAGCATTTACCCTTGTTATCATGACTTCTCCATCCTCTAATGGTTGTCTTAATGCTTCCAAACTAGATTTACTAAATTCTGGTAATTCATCTAAAAACAAAACACCATTATGACTTAAAGTTACTTCTCCAGGTTTTGGTATAGTACCGCCACCAATGATACCAGCACTAGAAATTGTATGATGTGGACTGCGAAAAGGTCTTTTCGTTACCAATCCACTATCTCTTGATAACAATCCAGCTATACTATAAATTTTAGTTACTTCCAAAGCCTCTTGATATGTCATTTGCGGTAAAATTGTCGCCAAGCGTTTGGCAAGCATTGTCTTCCCTGTTCCTGGTGCTCCCACCATCAATACATTATGACCACCTGCTGCCGCTATTTCCAAAGCTTTTTTCGCTAAAAATTGCCCTTGCACATCAGCAAAATCTTCTTTGAATTGCATATCTTGAGATAATCTCTTTTGTCTTTTTGCTGGTTTTAACTTTATCTTTCCTTGTAAAAAATCTATTAGTTCTGACAATGTCGCTATAGCATATACTTCAATACCTTCTACCAACAAAGCCTCTTGTTCATTACCTTTAGCTACAAAAAATTTTTTAAACTTAAGCTCTTTACATAAAATAGCCATGGACAAAATTCCTATTATTGTTTTTACTTGACCATCTAAAGATAATTCAGCAGCTAATAAACTATCACTACAACAGTCCTTAGGTAAAAATCCATATGCTTCCAAAAGTGCTATAGCTATCGGTAAATCTAAAGATGAACCATTTTTGCGCAAATCGGCAGGAGCTAAATTTATCGTTACTTTCTTAGGCACTAAATTGACATTTGTATTTCTAATAGCAGGTCGAACTCTTTCTTTAGCTTCTTTTACTGCAACATCTGCTAAACCTACTATTTCAAATTTTGGCAATCCATTTGCTACATCAGCTTCAACTTCTATGAGTACACCATCTATACCTAGTGTTGTTGCCCCATAAGTTTTTGCAAACATAAAATCACCCCATAATATTTTGGGGTGATTTATCAATATCCTTTATATGCAATTTGTTATTAATAAATTATCCCAAATAAAATTTAAACTTCACTTGGTCCTGTCCAACGTTCAAATAAATCATTATCTACATTTAAAGTATCACATATTTTACCTACCAACATATCAACTAATTCTTCAATAGTTTGTGGTCGATGATAAAAACCTGGACATGCTGGCACTATCCTTGCACCTGCATGTGATAATTTCAACATATTTTCTAAATGAATAGCATGTACTGGTGTTTCTCTTGTTACTAAAACGAGCTTACGACCTTCTTTTAAAGTTACGTCAGCTGCTCTAGTGAGTAAGTTTCCAGCAATGCCATTTGCTAAAGACCCTAAAGTCTTCATGGAACACGGTACAATAACCATTGATTCACAAGGAAAAGAACCACTTGCTATTGCACTATCAATTCGATTTACATCATAAATCTTATGAACCATTTGTGTCAATTGAACCATAGTTAAACCACATTCATACTCTAATACTTCAAGCCCTGCTTTTGAAGCCACAAAATGTACTTCAATTCCACTATCAGCAAGGACTTGTATCAATCTATAAGCATAAGTCGCACCACTTGCCCCTGATACACCAACAATAATACGTCTTTTTCGCTCAAAACCCTTTGTTTTCAAAGCTCAAACGCTCCTTTCAAATGATTAAAATTCACCTTATTATCATCATAGTGAAATACCTCTATTATATCAAATCTATAATCAAATTCTGCATTAAAATTATCATTTATATATAATTGAGCCGTTTTCATGATTTTTTGTTGTTTTTTATAATCCACAAATTCAGCAGGAAATCCAAATGCAGTATTTTTTCTAGTCTTTACTTCAACAAAAATAATTGTATTTTGCTTTCTTGCTATAATATCTATTTCACCAAATCTACTATGATAATTTCTCGCCAATATTGTATAATTTTTTGCCTTTAAAAACTCTACAGCCTTATTTTCTCCCCATAAGCCCATATTTTTCATACAAATACCTTATTTCTGCATCACCATTGATTTTATTGGCTCAAATGATTTTCGATGAATTTCACATGGTCCATACTTTCTTAAAGCTTCTAAATGTTCACTTGTTCCATACCCTTTATTTTTAGCAAAACCATATTGTGGATAAATCTTATCAAATTCATTCATCATTCTATCTCTTTCCACTTTAGCGACAATGGAAGCTGCTGCAATCGAAGCAGATTTTGCATCACCTTTAATTATTGATTGATGATAGATATCCAAACTTTCTAAAGGCATAGCGTCAATTAATACTGCATCAGGTTTAGGATTTAATCCATAAATAGCCTCATACATACCATTCATTGCAGCTTGATAAATATTTACTCTATCTATAGTTTTTTCATCGATAATCGCTCTATTTACAGCTATCGCATTTTTCATGATGATATCATAAATTTTTTCACGTGTTGCCTCGGATAATTTCTTGGAATCATTTATTTTCTCAATAAAAAAATTCTCCGGCAAAATAACACTAGCTACTACTACAGGCCCAGCGAGCGGTCCTCTACCCACTTCATCTACGCCAGCAATTAATTTATAACCATTAGCTCTACATCCATTTTCAAAAGTATATAAATTAGCCACTCGCTGACGTTCTTTCATTTCTCGTTGATAACTTTTATATATACTTTGTACACCTTTACGGGCATCATTTTTTATCGCTGTCAATAATTCGTCATTACACTCTTTAACCATTAAATCTTTTATCTGTTTTATAGACAATTTTTCAATATTCATATGCTCACCTACTTAAATAAAAATTATATTTATTTTAAAATTATATCATAACGGATTTAACTATAAATGCCGAAATTTATTATAAAAAATATTTATAGATTGCAAGAATTGTCTGAATTAAATAATTTTCAGATTTTGATATACAAATAAACAAATTTTATGCTATAATAGTCTTGAAATTTAAATTTTGTCTATGGAGGTTTTTTTAATGCCATTAGTAACAACAAAAGAAATGTTTAAAAAAGCGTATGAAGGCCATTATGCTATTGGTGCATTCAACGTAAATAATATGGAAATCGTTCAGGGTATCACTGAAGCTGCTAAAGAATTAAACGCTCCTTTAATTCTTCAGTGCTCCGCTGGTGCTAGAAAATATGCTAAACATCAATACCTTGTACATCTTGTACAGGCTGCTATTGAAGACACTGGTCTTCCAATCGCTTTACACCTCGACCATGGTGCAGATTTCGAAACTTGCAAATCTTGTATTGATGGCGGTTTCACTTCCGTTATGTTCGACGGTTCCCACTACAGCTTCAAAGAAAATATTGAAAAAACAAAAGAAGTTGTTGAATATGCTCACGCTCATGGCGTAGTAGTAGAAGCAGAACTTGGTCAGTTAGCTGGTATCGAAGATGATGTTAAAGTAGCTGCTCATGAAGCTCATTACACTGATCCTAACGAAGTTGAAGAATTCGTTAAAGAAACAGGTGTTGACTCCTTAGCTATCGCTATCGGAACTAGCCATGGTGCTTACAAATTCACTCCTGACCAATGCACAAGAAATGAACAAGGCATTTTAGTACCACCTCCACTTCGTTTCGACATTCTTGAAGAGGTTGCTAAACGTCTTCCTAACTTCCCAATCGTTTTACATGGTGCTTCTTCCGTTCCTCAAGATTTCGTTAAAATTATCAACGAAAATGGCGGTCATATGCCAGATGCTGTTGGTGTTCCTGAAGACCAACTTCGCAAAGCTGCTTCCATGGCTGTTTGCAAAATCAACATCGACTCCGACCTTCGTCTTGCAATGACTGCAGGTATTCGTAAACACTTCAACGATCATCCTGATCATTTTGACCCACGTCAATATGTTGCTGACGGTAGAACTAACATCAAAGCAATCGTTTCTCACAAAATTAAAGAAGTTCTTGGTTGCGACGGTAAAGCTTAATTTTAAATTAAATTTCGCTTAATAAATAGCAACAAATATAAAAGCTCTCTTTACAGAAAAACTACTGTATAGTAAACTATTTTTGTAAAGAGAGCGTTTTTTATTATTAGGAGGTAAAAAATTGAGCACAATTCATGAAATGGTTCTTGTTATTGACTTTGGCGGTCAATATAACCAATTAATTGCACGTCGTGTTAGAGAATGCGGTGTTTACTGTGAAATTGTTCCTTATGATTATACAGTAGAAAAAATTAAAGCTAAAAATCCACAAGCTATTATTTTCACTGGTGGTCCTAGCAGTGTTTACGCTGACAATACACCACAGGCTGATCCAAAAATCTTTGAACTTGGTATCCCTGTACTTGGTATTTGCTATGGTCATCAGTTCACAGCTCATAATCTCGGTGGTAGCGTAGCTCATGCTGAAGCTGGCGAATATGGTAAAATGGACATCACTCTTGATACTACTAGCGTTTTATTCGATGGTATCAATGCTGATGAAATTTGCTGGATGAGCCATCGCGACTATGTAGAAAAAGTTCCAGAAGGTTTCAAAGCTATTGCTCATACTAAGCATACTCCTGTTGCTGCTATGTGCGATGACAGTCGTAAATTATATGGTGTACAATTCCACCCAGAAGTTGAACATACTCCATTTGGTCAGCAGATGATGAAAAACTTCTTATTCAAAATCTGTGGCTTAAAAGGCGATTGGACTATGAGTTCTTTTGCTCAAAGCAAAATTGCAGAAATCAAACAAATCGTTGGCGACAAAAAAGTATTATGCGCTTTAAGTGGCGGTGTTGATTCTTCTGTTGCTGCTGTTTTAGTTCACAAAGCTGTAGGCAAACAATTAACTTGCGTATTCGTTGACCACGGTTTACTCCGTAAAGATGAAGGTGATCAAGTAGAAACTATCTTCCGTAAACAATTCGATATGAACCTTATCCGTGTTGATGCTAAAGACCGTTTCTTAGGTAAATTAGCTGGCGTTTCTGATCCTGAAAGAAAACGTAAAATCATCGGTGAAGAATTCATTCGTGTATTTGAAGCTGAAGCTAATAAACTTGGCAAAATTGATTTCCTTGTTCAAGGTACAATCTATCCAGATATTGTTGAAAGTGGTACAAAAACTTCTGCAACAATTAAGAGCCATCACAACGTTGGCGGTCTTCCTGAAGATATTCAATTCGATCTTATCGAACCACTTCGCGAACTCTTCAAAGATGAAGTTCGTGCAGTAGGTGAAGAACTCGGCATTCCTCATGACCTCGTATGGCGTCAACCATTCCCAGGTCCTGGTCTTGCTATCCGCGTTCTCGGCGAAGTAACTGAAGAAAAACTTGCTGTTGTTCGTGAAGCAGATGCTATCTTCCGTGAAGAAGTAGCTAAAGCTGGTCTTTCCGAAAAAATTTGGCAGTATTTCGCTTGTCTTCCAAACATCCGCTCTGTAGGTGTTATGGGTGATAGCCGTACTTATTGCCACACTGTAGCACTTCGTGCTGTTACAAGTAGCGATGCTATGACTTCTGAATGGGCAAGAATTCCATATGAAGTATTAGACACAGTTTCTCGTAGAATTGTAAACGAAGTACCTGGTGTAAACAGAATAGTTTATGATATAACTTCTAAACCACCAGCTACAATTGAATGGGAATAAGATAAAAAATATAGCTAAGTCCTTATTTGAGGACTTAGCTTTTTTATTGAATAAAATATTATTTTATTTAAAATAGTGTTTCTTTAAAATTTCATCTGCTACTTGTACACAATCTTCACAAGATAAAATTTTATTCTTCTCCATATTTTTCAAATCTCTACAATATATTGAACCACATTTTTCTTTAAATAATTTTGCTACTTCCTGAAATTTATTATATGTATCAAATTTACTTTTCAATGGTAAATGTTTATCACCTGCACTATTAGCTAGACTTATTACTAAAAACATGCCTGTAACAGCTCCACAAGTATCTCTTAATCCTCCCATGCCAGAATCAAATCCTTCTGTTAATTTAAATGCTACATATTCTGACAAGCCTAATTCTTCACAATAAGCACAAACAATAGCTTGACAACAATTATAATTATTATCTATAAAATTTTCCATTACTTTATTTTTCACAAAAAGTCATCACCATTCTTAAAAATATGTATTTATTATACTTATTTGTATTTATATTTTATAGATAAAATAATGCACAATATTTGTTAAAAAATGCTTTTTTTCTTTTCAATACTCACCTTTATAGGTTATAATTATATACATTATGCTTAGAAAGGTTTTTATCATTATGAAAAATTTCTTTATTGAGTTTAAAAAATTTGCTTTTAAAGGTAATATGCTTGATTTAGCAGTTGGTATGATTATTGGTACTGCTTTTACAGGGCTTGTAAATTCCATTGTAAAAAATTTAATCATGCCTATAATCAGTATTTTTACTGGCGGTATTGATTTCAACAATATGTATCTGCCACTTAGTAAGGCGACTTTCATACTTGCTGAAAAAGGTGCTGACCTTGAAACAGCTAAAAAAGCTGGTGCAGTTTTTGCTTATGGTGCCTTTTTAACAGATTTTCTCCAATTTTTAATTTTGGCTTTCGTAGTCTTTTGTTTAATTAGACAGCTAAACAAATTAATTCCTATTCCTAAAGAACCGCCAAAAACAAAAATCTGCCCATTTTGTAAATCTGAAATTCCTCATGAAGCCACTAAATGCGCTCATTGTACCTCTGACTTACCAACAACTTAAATATACAAAAAGAAAGCATAGTCTAATCAAAACGATTAAACTATGCTTTTTTATTATTTCTGCCACTGATAAATTACAGCTTCATATGGTCTTAAATGACCTTTTGTCAAATCTGTTATCGTATCTTCATAATTACTGATTAAAATTTTTCCTGTGCCTTCTAAGTTAAAATCAACTTCTTTATCATAAAAATTACATATTATAAGCCAAGTTTTATCTTCATATTTTCTTGTATAAGCAAAAATATTTTTATCTTCGGCTAATAATAAATCATATTCACCATAAATCATAATAGGATTTTCTTTACGCATCTTAATCAATTTTTGATAACAATAAAAAATTGAATTCTTATCGGCTAAAGCTTTTTCTACATTTATATCTACGTAATTGCGATTTACTCTATACCATGGTTTAACCTTGCTAAAGCCAGCATATACATCACTATTCCACTGCATAGGAGTTCTTGCATTATCTCTAGCTTTAGCACGCAAAGATTTTAATATTTCTTCTTTAGGTATATTATTAGCCATTCTTTCTTTATATGCATTCACAGATTCAATATCGGCAAAATCAGCTAAATCATTAAACTCAATATTAGTCATGCCGATTTCTTCGCCTTGATAAATATATGGTGTTCCCTGCATACCATGAAGTAATATCGCCAACATTTTTGCAGACTGCGCGCGATATTCTTTGTCATTACCCCAACGAGATACAATTCTTGGTAAATCATGATTATTCCAAAATAAACTATTCCAACCTTTGCCATTTAATTCTTTTTGCCACTTAGTAAATACTTTTTTCAACTCAATTAAATCAAGCTTTTTCAAGTTCCATTTATCCGAGCCTTCTTGGTCAAGCATAATATGTTCAAATTGAAATACCATACTTAATTCATGTCTATCTGGACTGGAAAATAACTGTGCTATCTGCGGATTTGCTCCCCAACATTCACCCACTGTCAATAAATCTTTGCCTTGCAAAGTTTCTTTATGCATTTCTTGAATATATTCATGCAATTTAGGCCCATTTTCTTTGATTTTTAAATCTGGAACTTTACCAATCATATCAATAACGTCCATTCTAAAACCACCAACACCTAAATCGATCCAAAAATTCATCATCTGCCAAATATCTTTACGCATATCTTTATTTTCCCAATTTAAATCTGGCTGTCTCTTACTAAAAAAATGCAGATAATATTCTTGAGATGTTTCATCATATGCCCATGCTGAGCCACCAAAACAGGACAATAAATCATTTGGTGGATTGTTGTTCTCACCTTTTCGCCAAATATAATAATCACGGTATTTGCTATTTTTATTTATCTTTGCTTCTATAAACCATTTATGTTCATCTGAAGTATGATTTACCACTAAATCCATGATTATTTTTATATGATGTGCTTTAGCTTCTTTTAATAAAGCTTTCATTTCATCTAATGTCCCAAACTCTGGGGAAATATCATAATAATCAGAGATATCATAGCCATTATCATCATTAGGTGAACAATATACAGGGCTTAGCCAAATTACTTCTATACCTAATTTTTCCAAATAATCCAATTTAGAGCGAATACCATTGATATCACCAATACCATCATTATTGCTATCACAAAAACTACGAGGATAAATTTGATAAACAACAGATTTTTGCCACCATTTTGTTTCCATAAAAATCACCTTTTATTATTTATTTGTTTTATTATATTATAATATTATAAGACTAAATTAAATTTGAGGTTAATTATTATGGAAAATTCTCATGTACTCCAAATAACAGAACGCCATTTTTCTGATTTATACTTATGTTTTTGTGGCTTAGCTAAATGTGAGCCTAATCACAGCTTTGGCCCTGGTATCCGCGATAATTATATCATTCACTATATAACTAAAGGCAAAGGAAAATATTATGTAAATAACGCTTGCTATGAATTATCTCAAGGTCAAGGATTTTTAGTTGAACCTCATTTGCAAGTATTTTATCAAGCTGATAAAGATGACCCATGGCAATATCTTTGGATTGGTTTTAATGGTACTAAAGCTATTCAATATTTAAATGATATCGGTCTTAGTTCCAATCATCTAACATTTCAATGTAATTATAGTGAAGAATTAAAACAAATTGTGCATAATATGTTAAAAAATAATAACTTTGCCACAAGCAATCAATTTTTGCTAGAAAGTCTATTATATTCTTTCTTCTCTATCTTAAGTAAAGATATAAAAACTATATTGCCGACTAATGACAACAATAATCTATATGTAAAAAAAGCCATTGAATTTATCGAAAATAACTACACTAATAATTTAAAAATCACTGATATTGCTAAATATGTTTGCATCACTAGAAATTACCTCTATTTATTATTTCGCAAACATTTAAATATTTCTCCCCAAGAATATTTAGCTAATTATCGCATAACTCGTGCTGAACAATTATTAAATACAACTACACTATCCATTGAAACTATATCTAATTCTTGTGGCTATCAAGACCCTTTAGTATTTGCTAAAGCCTTTAAAGCCAAAAAAGGTTTTACGCCTTCACAGTATCGCAAAAGTTTTTCTCCTAAAATATCTTTTAATAAACCTGTAAATAGAATGAAATAAAAACTATAAGTATTGCTCTTATAGTTTTTATTTAACATTTAAACTGATTTACTTAACAACACCATCTTTATTTTCATAAAATTCTCATATATAATAATTTATAGATATTAATTACGAAAAGCCATAAATTCATATATTTATAAAGGAGCGTTTTTTAAGATGAAAATTTTATTTAATGAACAAAGCCGTACTTTTCATTTAACTAATGATAAAATTAGTTACATTATGACTGTACTTCCTAATGGTCATCTAAGCCAAGTATATTTTGGTAAAAAAGTACATGACAAAGCAGATTTTTCCTATTTAATTCAATCTTGTGCTCGTCCAACAACTTCCTATATTTCTGAAGAATTCCATAATATTATATCTTTGAGCCATATTCGTCAAGAATATCCTGTTTATGGTACTTCTGATTATCGTCAGCCTGCTATTGAAATTTGCCAGACAAACGGTAGTAAAATTTCTGACTTCCATTATCAAAGTCATTCTATCAGCAAAGGCAAACCAAAACTTGAAAATTTACCTGCTACTTACACAGAAAATGATGATGAAGCTCTCACTTTAACTATTCATTTACAAGACCCTGTAACTTTAGTTGAAATAGATTTACTCTATACTATTTTTGCTCAAAATGGCATTATCGCTCGCAGTGCTAAAATCTACAATCAGGGTAAAGATGATGTTCATTTAACAACAGCTATGAGCCTTTGTCTTGATTTACCTGATTGCGATTATGAATGGCTTCAATTCTCTGGTACATGGTCTAGAGAACGTCATTTAAAAGTACGTAAATTAGAACAAGGCATCACTGCTATTAATTCCACTCGTGGTCATTCTTCCCATGAACACAATCCATTTATCATTTTAAAACGACCTACTACAGATGAAAATAAAGGGGAAGCTATTGGTTTTAGCTTAATCTATAGCGGTAACTTCTTAGCTCAAGCAGAAGTTGATACTCATGATGTTACACGCGTTTTAATGGGTATTAATCCAACTACATTTGATTGGAAATTAGAACCAAATACATCTTTTCAAACTCCAGAAGCTGTAATGATTTATACTGATAACGGCTTAAATAATTTAAGTCAATCTTTCCATAAATTATTCCAAAAACGCCTTGCTCGTGGCTATTGGAGAGATAAAGCTAGACCTATTTTAATCAATAACTGGGAAGCTACTTATTTCGATTTCAATGAAGATAAACTCGTAACTATCGCTAGCAAAGCTAAAGAATGTGGCGTAGAATTATTCGTATTAGATGATGGCTGGTTTGGCAAACGCACTTCCGATTATGCAGGTCTTGGCGATTGGTATCCAAATACTGACCGCTTACCAAATGGCATCAAAGGTCTTGCAGAAAGAATTGAAAATCTCGGCATGAAATTTGGTCTTTGGATTGAACCAGAAATGACTAATATGGATTCTGACCTCTATCGCAATCATCCTGATTGGATTTTACATGTACCAAATAGAAATTCTTGTGAATGTCGTCATCAATATGTATTAGATTATTCACGTAAAGAAGTTGTAGATTATATTTACAATATGCTTGCTAAAATCTTACGTGAAGCAAAAGTTTCTTATATAAAATGGGATATGAACCGCAGTATTACAGAATGTTATTCTGTCGCACTTCCTGCTGATAGACAAGGAGAAGTATTCCATCGTTATATCTTAGGTGTATATGATTTATATGAACGCTTAACTTCTGAATTTCCTCATATTCTCTTTGAATCTTGTGCTAGTGGTGGTGCTAGATTTGACCCAGGTCTTTTATATTATGCTCCACAAGGCTGGGCAAGTGATGACTCTGATGCTATTGAACGTTTAAAAATCCAATATGGTACATCTTTTGCTTATCCTATCAGCTCCATCGGCAGTCATGTTTCTGTTACTCCTAACCATCAAGTATATCGTTTAACACCTCTTCATACTAGAGCAAACGTTGCTTACTTTGGTACTTTTGGCTATGAGCTTGATTTAAATAAATTAACTCCAGCTGAACAAGAAGAAGTAAAAGAACAAATTAAATTCATGAAAGAATATCGTGAAGTTTTCCAATTTGGCACATTCTATCGTTTGAGCAGTCCTTTTGAAAATAATGTAACTGCTTGGATGGTAGTAAGCGAAGATAAAGAAACTGCTATTGTTGGTTGGTATCGTGTATTAAATGGTATCAATTTACCATATAGCAGAATTTATCTCCAAGGCTTAAATCCTGATTTTTGCTATAAACAAAATATTGATGGCAATTGTTATTATGGTGATGAACTCATGAATATCGGTCTTGTAATTGATGATCCTAGCGCAGGTCAGGTATCTAGTGATATGCCTACAAGCTGTGATTTCGACTCTAAAGTTTATGTATTAAAAGCAACAAATAAATAAAATTTTAAGGCTTAGCTTTTCTTTTGATTAGCTAAGCCTTTTATTTATATTATCTTTTTTTATTTATCATTTAAGTATTCCTTTATAAGTTTATTTTTTTTATAATAATAATAAATTATATATTTTAGGAGGGTATACTTATGTCTTTTAACAAACAATTAAATTGGGCTGTTCTAGGTACTGGTGTAATTGCCAATGAAATGGCTCAAGCGCTACAAAACATGGGCAAAAAATTATATGCTGTTGGCAATCGTACACATAGTAAAGCCATCGATTTTGCTAAAAAATATGGCATCGAAAAAGTTTACGATGATTTTCAAGATATCTTCACTGATCCTGATGTAGATATTATTTATTTGACAACTCCACATAATACACATTATCCATTCATGAAAAAAGCTTTAGAAAATCACAAACATTTATTTGTAGAAAAGTCCATTACTTTAAATAGTCGTGAATTAAATGAATGTGTTAAACTAGCTCAAGAAAATAATTTAATTTTAGCTGAAGCTATGACTATTTGGCATATGCCTATTTATAAACAATTATGGGAAATGATACATAATAATGAATTTGGTAAAGTACAGATGATTACTGTAAACTTTGGTAGTTTCAAAGATTATGATATGACTAACAGATTTTTCAATAAAAATTTAGCTGGTGGTGCTTTGCTCGATATCGGTGTATATGCGCTTAGTCTCACACGCAGTTTTATGCAAAGTAAACCAACAAAAATTTTAAGTCAAATGCTTCCTGCACCTACTGGCGTTGATGAACAAGCTACTATTTTATTGATGAATGAAGATAATCAGATGGCAACAATTGCTTTATCACTTCATTCTAAACAACCAAAACGAGCTATGATTAGCTGTAAAAAAGCTTATATTGAAATTATGGAATTCCCTCGTGCTAATAAAGCAGTAATTACAGATGCTGTTACAGGCGAAAAACAAGAAATCATCGTAGGTGATACGAAGAAAGCACTTCAATATGAAATGGAAGATATGGAAAAAGCCATTTTAGAAGAAGAAACTGATCTTTTACAATTTACTTATACTCAAGATGTTATGGATATCATGACTAAATTGCGCCGTGAATGGAATTTAGTTTATCCAGAAGAAATATAATATTTCATCAAAATAAATCTACAAAATAAAAGAGGTTCTATGTCTACATTTGCTAGTGATACATCAAAACGCAGTTTAAAAAACTGGATTATTGCACTTAGTATTTTATTACTTGGTTTAATCATTGCCCATTTGGGGATTTCTTTATTTTTATTATCCGAACTTGGTACTGATACCTTCACTGTATTTATTCAGGGGCTTGCTCGAACATTTAATCTATCTGTAGGTACTTTTCACGTCATTGTCTTATGTATCTTATTGGTCGTTATGCTTCTAACTACTAAAGGATATGTAAAACCTGGTACTATTTTATGCGCTTTTTGTGGTGGTCCTATCATTGATTTTTTCACATGGCTTTTAGGCGATTTTATCAATGCTGATTCCACCTTGCCATGGCGTATTTTAGGTATGATTTTAGGGTGCGTTATCTTATCTATCGGCATGTCCATAGTCATCAAAAGCAACGCTGGTACTGGCCCTAATGATTTGATAGCCATTATCTTAACTGATAAATTACAAAAATTTCAATTCCGCTGGGTACGTATGACTTGTGATTTATTTTTTGTTATTTTAGGCTACATCTTAGGTGGTACTGTTGGTGTAGGTACAGTCATAGCTGCTTTTTTAACTGGCCCACTTGTGCAGTTTTGGCTTCCTAAAAGCGAATTTTTAATTAAACAAGTTTTAAAAGAGTCAGTACCACACGTAAAACGTGTGGCTTGCACAAGCCTATAAGGCTTTTAACAATAGCCAGCGCCTAAATGACGCTGGCTTTCTCTTCGTTCAAGCCATTGTGCACTGATTACTTAACAATCCCTAAAGGGATCATTTAATTCTTTTGTGCTTATTTTATCCATCATTTTATCATACGTATCTTGTTCTCTTATATATTTCGCTATTGTTGCTTCATTTAGTCCTACTGTCGATACATAATATCCTGTTGACCAAAAATTATTGTTTCCAAATTTATATTTTAAATTTCCATGTCTTGCAAATATCATCATTGCACTTTTTCCTTTTAAATACCCCATAAAATTTGATATACTCATTTTTGGTGGTATCTTAACCAAAATATGAATATGATCCGGCATAGCTTTCCCTTCTATTATCTCTATGCCTTTCCACTTACATAAATCTTTTATTGTTTGTACAATATCTCTACGCAATTTATTATATATAATTTTTCTTCTATATTTTGGGGTAAATACTATATGATACTTGCACATCCATCTTGTATGTGCTAAACTTCTTTCCATAGAAATTCTCCTCTCTTTAATAATGACTTGAACACTTATTATTTTAATAGAGGAGAATTTCTATTTCTATAAGAAACTTATTAACCACTCGTAAAACGAGTGGTTTTTTGTTTCGCACGCTCTGCGTACTCAACTAACTAAAGTACAAAATAAAATTTAAAGTCTATAGCAAAAGCTATAGACTTTTATTTTGGCTAAAATTCTTTTTATCATATTCATAATCTCTAATTAAATCTATCATTACTTTCATCGAAGCAGTAACCCATTTATGTTTATGATAGATTAATTGTCGCCAGACCTTAAAAACTTCTGGAATATTGATTTTCACTAATCGCTGTTCTTCTAACTGTCTTTTTATCGTAAATTCTGGCAAAAAAGAAATGCCTGCATTTTTCTCTACCAAAGATTTTAAAATCTCTACATTTCCCAATTCTAAGAAAGGATTTATCTCCAAAGATTTAGAAGCTAAATATTCTTCTAAATGTCTACGATAACTCATATCTTTTTCTGTGAGTAAAAAATCTTCGCCTAATAAATCTTCTATTAAACAATTTTTTCCTGCTAATCTATGTTTAGGACTAGCTACAAAAAATACTTCTTCTTTCTTCTCCATCACAGTAACTATTTCTGAGGAATAAATTCTTTTATCTAGAGTATAGAGCAAATCTGCTTCATTATGTCTTAATTTATGAAATAAACTATCTGTACCAGCTGTATATAAAGTTACCTTTATCTTAGGATATAGTTGATGAAATCGTTCTAATATCTCAGGGAAAAAAGTATTAGCAATAGATTCTGCCATAGCTATTCTGAGTTCACCTGTTTCTATCGGTAAATTTTTCAATGCTTTTTTTGCATCTTCACTAGTTCTGATGATTTCATGAGCGTATTTTAAAAACGCTTGACCTGCATTGGTCAAGCGCACTGTTTTATTAATTCTTTCAAATAATAAAATATCTAATTCTTCTTCTAATTTTTGAATTTGTGCCGTAACAGTCGATTGTGAATAATTTAGTAAAATTGCCGCTTTCGAAAAACTGCATTGTTCTGCTACGTATAAAAAAGTCTTTAAATTTCTTAATTCCATGCTATATTTATTGCTCCTTATTATCTATCGAAAAAACTGAATTATATTATAGAAATTATCGTTTTTACAAATACTATGTACACAAGTTATAATTATAAATGATTTTTCTTAATAATTCTATAAAGGAGTTTTTTTATGGATAATATACATCAAAATGGAGGATTTAAAAGTAGTACAGGTTTTATCCTCGCTTGTATCGGTTCAGCTGTAGGTATGGGGACAATTTGGATGTTTCCTTATCGCTTAGGCGAATATGGTGGCGGTGCTTTTTTAATCCCTTATATTTTATTTTCTATCTTATTTGGACTTGTTGGTTTATCCGCTGAATTTGCCATTGGTCGCCGTGCTAAAACAGGTACATTAGGTGCTTATGAATATTGCTGGAGCAAAATCAAACAATCAAAATTAGGCTATTGCCTCGGCTGGATACCTCTTTTAGGCTCACTTGGTATAGCTATCGGTTATGCAATCATCATTGGTTGGGTACTCAGAGCTTTATGGTGGTCTATCACTGGTGAAATGCTATCTGGTCATCACGAAGTATTCTTACAAGAAGTTACTGGAGAATTCGGCAGTGTATTTTGGCATACTCTCGTTATTGTAATGACAGCTTTAATTTTAATGTTTGGTTCTACATCAGGAATTGAAAAAGTAAATAAAATTTTAATGCCTTTATTCTTTATTTTATTTTTAATTTTAGCTATTCGCGTATACTTTTTACCTAATTCCGGTGCAGGATATGAGTTTTTATTTACACCAAATTGGGAACAATTAGGACATATTGAAACATGGGTTATGGCGATGGGACAAGCTTTCTTCTCTCTATCAATCACAGGTTCAGGTATGATTGTCTATGGTACATACTTACCAAAAACTGAAGATATTCCTAAAGCTTCCATTCGCACAACTTTCTTTAATACTATAGCTGCTCTACTTGCTGCTTTTGCTATCATTCCTGCTGTTTTTGCTTTCAATATTGCACCAAATGCAGGTCCAACACTTATGTTTATCACACTTCCAAATATTTTTGCCCAAATGCCATTTGGTCAATTATTTGCTATATTATTCTTCGTTTCTGTAGCTTTCGCAGGTATTACAAGTCTATTAAATATGTTTGAAGCAGTAAGTGAATCATGGCAAACAAGATTTAATCTTTCTCGCAAAACAGCCGTTACACTTTGTTCTATCATTGCTTTATTTATCGGCGTATTCATTGAAGCTGAACCAAAATTCGGTCCTTGGATGGATATTGTAACTATCTATATTGTTCCATTTGGAGCTGTTTTAGGTGCATTTTCTATTTATTACATTTTAGGTTACAAAGAAATCCGCCAAGAATTAGAACTTGCTAGAAAACCTCTCGGTGCTTACTTTGGAATTACAGCTAAATATATCTATGTACCATTAACAATTATAATTTTTGTTCTCGGAATTATTTACGGTGGTATCTAAAGTCAGTACCACACGTAAAACGTGTGGCTTGCACAAGCCTATAAGGCTTTTAACAATAGCCAGCGCCTAAATGACGCTGGCTTTCTCTTCGTTCAAGCCATTGTGCACTGATTACTTAACAATCCCTAAAGGGATCATTTAATTCTTTTGTGCTTATTTTATCCATCATTTTATCATACGTATCTTGTTCTCTTATATATTTCGCTATTGTTGCTTCATTTAGTCCTACTGTCGATACATAATATCCTGTTGACCAAAAATTATTGTTTCCAAATTTATATTTTAAATTTCCATGTCTTGCAAATATCATCATTGCACTTTTTCCTTTTAAATACCCCATAAAATTTGATATACTCATTTTTGGTGGTATCTTAACCAAAATATGAATATGATCCGGCATAGCTTTCCCTTCTATTATCTCTATGCCTTTCCACTTACATAAATCTTTTATTGTTTGTACAATATCTCTACGCAATTTATTATATATAATTTTTCTTCTATATTTTGGGGTAAATACTATATGATACTTGCACATCCATCTTGTATGTGCTAAACTTCTTTCCATAGAAATTCTCCTCTCTTTAATAATGACTTGAACACTTATTATTTTAATAGAGGAGAATTTCTATTTCTATAAGAAACTTATTAACCACTCGTAAAACGAGTGGTTTTTTGTTTCGCACGCTCTGCGTACTCAACTAACTAAAGTACAAAATAAAAGAGTCAATAAGCAAAAAACTTATTGACTCTTTTTTATGGATAAAATTATTAAAATGAAGGGTAGCTACTTTATTTTTCATCAATTGCTATTTTAGCATTTGCATGTAATTCTTCTGTTATTTCTTCTTTATCTGCATAATTTTGTTTTCTTGAACCATACATGACAAAATACATAACTAGACAAATAACAGACATCACACCAGTTAACATATATAAACCTTCAAAGCCAAGCATTGGTCTTAATACACCGAGAATATAAGGGCTAACGCCAAGGCCTAAATCCAAAGCTACAAAATATGTGGAAATAGCGACACCTACACGATGATTTGGTGTTAATTTTATACAAACGGCTTGACCATTAGACATAAATGTACCATATCCTAAACCTACAAATACACCAGCTAATAATAACATCCAAGCAGTTTGTGTACCACTTAATAAGAATAAACCTATTGCTAAGCAGACAAAGCAAGGATACATAACATAATTTTCACCTTTGGCATCAAAAATAATACCAGTTATAGGACGAGATATAGTGATTACTACAGCATAGACAACAAAGAAGAAAGTACCTGCTTCTACTAAATGAATTTCTTGTGAATAAGCTGCTAAAAAGCTCAATACACTTGCATAACAAAAAGCAACCCAAAAACCTATGAAGGAAATTACAGATACTTTGCTTTCTACAAAATTATTTACAGAGATTTTGCGAAGTTTAGCTTTTTCATCTGGAGAAAGTTCAAGCTCTTTGATATTGAGGAAGAAACAACCTATTACACATAAAACAATTAAACCTACACATAATTCAATGATAGCTGTAAAAGAAGTTCGTGTCATCATGAACATGCCAATAAATGGGCCAACAGCGGCAGCTACACTTGTAGATAAACCATAATAATTTATGCCTTCACCTTTACGTGAAAGAGGTATACAGCTAGCAATAATTGTGCTTGTCGCTGTGGAAACTACACCATAGGCAAAGCCATTTGCTAAACGAATAATATACATTATCATTAAATTTGGTATATAAAAATAAAAAATAGTAGTTATCAAATATAAAGCCATACCAGTATACAGCATTTTCTTTCTACCAAATAATTCAATTTGTTGTCCTGCCAATAATCTAGCAATCAAAGTACCGACAATATAGATACCAGAAGCAAGACCTGCTTCAGCTAGACTAGCATTTAAATCATTTTTAGCAATGACAGCAATTATTACCATCAATAAATAATAAATCAAATAAACTAAAAAATTAATACCCGTGTCCAAAAGAAAATCCTTTGTCCATAAACGTTCTTTAGAAGAACTACTCATGCTCTCATCTCCAAAATCTTAATTAAAGGATAGTTCATATTGTATACATGTGTTTTACATTTGTATAGCTTAAGATATTAATGAGAGTCATCAATTATTTTTATCTAAAATTAATCAAAATTTATCTATTTTGCTGATATAAATCCAAAATATAATCCACAAAAATCTCCATACTTTTAATTTTAGGATTTTCATGTTTATACAATAAATACGAAGAAAAATTAAGTGGTTCTAATAACTCATAATAGTCATTTGTAATACCTAATTCCTGTAAAAGACGCTTTGATATCAATGTTGCTACTTTATTATGCTTACAATAATGAATGATAGCGTATGGTGTAGATAATCTAGCATCAATATGTGGATGTATTTTTAATTTGACAAAATAATCCTCTAAGGAATTTGTCATAAAATAATCTGGTGAATGTGTAACTAATGGATATCTTTGTATAATATCAGCTGTTATTTTATCTTGCGTTAAATCCAAACATGGAGCATAATAAACGAACTCATCTTTGCAGAATAATTTCTTTTCACAGCCATCTGCATGCATTTGAGGCAATAAAAAAGTAGAAGCAATATCAATTTGACCACTATCTAATTTTTTTAACATGGATTTTGCTTCTAGATTATATACATTAAAGCAGATATTATTATCATTATGTTGTTTAAAATAGCTGATATGTCTATTCATTAAAATATCTCCCATAGACATCAAAGCACCTATATTAATATATACTGCTTTTCCTGCAAATTTTTGTAATTCATCAATAGCTTCATCTAATTCATCAATTATCGGTATAATTTTTTGCAAAAAAAATTCGCCTTCTCTAGTCAAATCACTACCACGATTAGAACGAGTTATCAACTGTATATTGAGCATTTCCTCTAATTTTTTCATTTGAAAACTAAATGCTGATTGAGTTATATTTGCTCTATGTGCCGCAGTTGCAAAATTGCGCACTTTTCCATAGATAATAAAATTTTCTAATTGTTGAATGCTAGGTCTTTCCTGCATATTGCCACCTCACATTAAAATTTTATCTTCTATTATATACTATATTGCTATAACATCAAATAAGAAACTAAAAAAAGCAAAGTGATACTATTGTTTATATTATCCTTTGCTTTTTTTATTAAATTTTATTTATTTTTCATTCTATACGTTTAGATAAATTTCTCCATGTAGTTTTAGTTAAAAAACTTTCTTCTACCTGTGCTTCTAATTGTAAATAACGATAATATGGCATACTAAATGACAAAATATCTTTATCTATACATTTTCTAGCTGACGGGTCAGTCAATCCAATCGTACACTTTATACTATTTTCTTCAAAATGTTTTAAAGCAAATAAAATGGATTGTGCGCAACCTGCTCCAAATCTTAACTCCACATTATCCTGAGTATCTTGGTCATAATTTGCTAAGACTGTAAGTGCTGATAATTGGTCAACATTTACTAAAAACACAATTATTTCTGGTTGATTTTCATCTGTTACCAATTCTAACGGCTTGAAGACCACATATTTTTTAGAATTTATTTTTGGTACATTCACAATAAAATTTCTTGCAAGTTCAGGATTTTTCTTATAACATTCTCCTTCTCTGCCATCATTTGCTCCTGTAGATAAAAAATATTCTATATATCCTAAATCATATGCCTTTAATCCAAGACCTGCTCTACCACCCATACAGGCAGTTGTCTCTTGTGAAAAAATCGCTGTTTTGCCTTTAGAAGCTGCATTTAACATAGCTATTACACAACCCCAAACACCTTCTTTAAATTGCAGTGCATTATCTTCTTTTATATCCGTTCTATATACTGCAATCGGTTGATTTTTTAATTTTATCGCTTTTGCTATTTTACTATCCATTATTTTTCACCTCACTAAAATTTATCTTCTATCTAAAATTATACTATGAATAATAGAAAAAATAATAAAAAAAGCAGTTTACGAATATTGATATGCACCCAAAATATTGGACATATTAATTAAGCTACTAATTGAGACTTAGTTCTGTATTCTACAGGACTAAGTCCTTTTAGTTTTATCTTTATCCGTTTTGTATTATAATATTTTATATAAGATTTTAACTCTTTTATAAAATATTCAACGGATTTGAATTTTTTTAAATAGAATAATTCGCTTTTTAGTAAACCAAAGAAATTTTCTATTACGGCATTATCTAAGCAATTGCCTTTTCGGCTCATGCTTTGGATAATGCCTTTTTCTTTTAATAATTTTTGATATTTTTTATTCTGATACTGCCATCCTTGGTCTGAGTGTAGAATTATCCCTTTTGTTTCTTTTATCTTTCTTGTTGCATCTTCTACCATATCTAATACTTGCTTTAGTATTGGTCTTTTCGATATTTTATAACTTATTATTTCTCCGTTATATAAATCTATTATTGGTGATAAGTATATTTTTTCATTACATAATGCAAATTCTGTTACATCTGTTGCCCATTTTTCGTTTGGTTTTTCTGCTTTGAAATTTCTATTTAATATATTTTTAGCTATTTTTCCTTCTTGCCCTCTATACGATTTGTATTTCTTTGCTCTTACTTTGCATGTTAAATTTTCTTCTTTCATCAATCTCATAACAACTTTATGATTGATTTTTATCCCTTGTTTATGCAGCTGCATAGTTACTCTTCTATATCCATATCTTCCATGATTTTTATTACAAATATTATGAATTAATGTTTTTAATCCTTTATATTTATCTTCTCTAGATAATTTTTTTAATGCATCATAATATGTGCTTTTAGCTAATTTTGTATAGTTTAATAGGGCTTTTAAAGTATATTTTTTCCTTAATTTAGCAATTACTAAAACTAGTGTCTTCCTTCCTTTTCCCATTGCTTCATTAAGGCATGCCACTTTTTAATAGGTCATTTTCCATCCTTAATAGATAAACTTCTTGTTCCAATTTTTCAACATAAGAAAGTTCTTTTTTAGGTTTGTTAACTTTGTATTTAGATTTTTTCATAGATGGTCTACCTCGTTTCTTAGCAAGTAAGCCAGAAAAGCCATAAGAATGATACAACTTTTCCCATATGGAAATTGTACCAGTATTAGGAATGGAAAATTTGGCTGCTGTTTGATTTAATGATAAATGATGTAGCCATTTATATTCAATAACTTTTTGCTTAAAGATAGGAGTATATTTACGATTTTTATGAAGAAGTTGTGGAATACCACCATGTTCATAATGAGATATCCATCTGCAAAGAGGAGCTATATCTGGCATGTTTAGAATTTTAGCTACATGAGAAATAGAATTTCCTTTTAAAACCATTTTAATTGCTTTAACTTTAAATTCATTTGAGTATTTAGTCATAAAAAAACTGCACCTCCAAAAGTTGTTTTTTGTCCAACTTTTGGGGTGCAGTTCAATATCCATAAACTGCTTTTTATTTATAATTATATATTATTTTTCTAACATATCGTTTTTAATCATATATTCAGCGATTTGAAGTGCATTTAATGCTGCACCTTTTCTAATCTGGTCACCGCAAAGCCATAAATTTACAGCATTAGCTACAGAATAATCTTTGCGGATACGTCCTACATAAACATCATCTTTACCAGATGTCATAAGAGGCATTGGATATTCCATTTCTGCTGGATCATCTTGAACTGTTACACCATCAAATTTTGCCAAAGCTTCTTTGATAGCATCTAAGCTTACTTCTTTTTCAAGTTCTACGTTAACAGATTCAGCATGGCTACGATATACAGGTACACGAACTGTTGTTGCTGTAATACCGATTTCATTATCTTCTAAGATTTTATGTGTTTCATTGATCATTTTCATTTCTTCTTTAGTGTAAAGATTATCTTGGAACACATCAATCTGTGGAATTAAGTTAAATGCAATCTGATAATGTTTTGGCAGAGAAGCACCTGGTAAAATATTAGCTACTACTTCTTTACCTTCTACAATAGCTTGTACTTGGTCTTCAAGTTCTGCCATAGCTTCTTTACCGCCACCAGAAACAGCCTGATAAGTAGATACTACAATACGTTTAATTCTTGCTAAATCATAAATTGGTTTTAATGCCATTACCATGATGATAGTGGAACAATTTGGATTTGCAATAATACCTTTATGACGAGCAATAGCCTGTGGGTTTACTTCTGGAACAACGAGTGGAACTTCTGGATCCATGCGGAATGCACTGGAGTTATCGATTACTACTGCACCAGCTTTTACAGCAGATGGAGCAAATGTTTTACTTGCAGCACCGCCAGCAAAAAGAGCAATATCAATATTTTCAAAAGAATCATGAGTTGCTTCTTCTACTGTATATTCTTTACCCATGAATTGAAATTTTTTACCAGCAGAACGATGAGATGCTAATAATTTTAATTCATTAAAAGGGAAATTTCTTTCTTCAATAAGATTTAAAAATTCTTGACCTACGGCACCTGTTGCTCCTAAAATCGCCACATTATATTTTTTCATTTATATCACCTATCCAATATTAATAATTAGTCCATAATATTATCTAAATTGCAAGTAAGTCCTGCATTAAGACCCATGATTTTTTTACAAGCAAGTACAACACCTGGCATGAAAGAAGTACGGTCAATAGAATCATGACGAATAGTCAAAGTCTGTCCTAAGCCACCAAAAATAACTTCCTGATGAGCTACATAGCCTGGAAGACGTACACTATGAATTCTCATACCATCATATTCTGCCCCTCTAGCACCAGCTAATTTTTCTTTTTCATTTTCATGACCTTGTTTATGGCTTTCACGAACTTGTTTAATCATTTCAGCAGTAACAAGAGCTGTTCCTGATGGAGCATCAAGTTTATTATCATGATGAAGTTCAATGATTTCTACATCTGGCATATATTTTGCTGCTTCGCAAGCCATTTTCATCATAAGCACAGCACCGATAGCAAAATTAGCTGCAATAAAGCAAGGTGTATTATTTTCTTTTCCTAAAGCATCTAATTGAGCTTTTTGTTCATCAGTGAGTCCAGTTGTACCAATTACAGGACGAACATGATTTTTAATAGCGATACTTGCAGTATTAAATACTACAGATGGCTGAGTAAAATCTACCATAACATCTGGATTTGTTTCTTTAATAGTAGCTTCTAAATCAGTGGATACAATAACACCAGTTTTTCCACAACCAGCTTTATCACCAGCGTCCATACCACCAACTATATCTACAGCTCCAACGAGCTTTAATTCACTATCTTTCATTACAGCATCAACTACGGTACTACCCATACGACCACAAGCACCATTTACAATAACTTTAATCAAAATAATTCATCTCCTAGTAAATTATACAATTTTAACTATGAACAATATTATAATGGGAAAAGACTTTAAAATCAATAGATTTAATCTTAAATATGGACTTTTTTATGCTGTTTTTCTCTCTTTTCTCCTGTTATAGTACCATATTGCACCATAAATAATACATACTAACACTATTACAATCATTAAACGGTCTAAGTTATTTTTATAGTTAACTACATCATGACCTATTACTACTTCAAGTGCAGTAGAGGGAAACTTTCCAATCAAATTTGCCAAAGCATAATCTTTTAAACTAATGCGACTAACAGCACCAAGTGCAGTCAATATTCCAGAAGGAAAATATGGCATAGCACGTAAAATTAACATTATTTTAAATCCATTTTTGCCACTGAATTCATCTGCTTTTTTCAGATATTTAGATTTAGCAATTAACTTTTCTGCTGAAGAACGCAAAATAGTTCTCATCAAAATAAAAGAAATAATAACGCCTGTCGTTTCAGCAAGCCATGATAAAATAATTCCTGGCACTATGCCAAAAAGCAAGCCATTTGCTGTTGATACAAATATTGACGGCAAAAATCCTAAAGCATTTATCAACACATCTAATAAAAAGCTAAATACCATCGCCCATATACCAAATGAAGCGATATAATCCATTGTTTCTTGCATACTACCACTTGTAGCTACACGCCAAAAATCACTATAAAAACTAGGATTTAAAATATAAATAACAACTAATATCGCCACTAACATTAAGACCGTGATTATTTTTATCGTAGACTCTTTCATTAACTTATATCCCTTCTTTATCTCAAAATTTATCTATAAGATATTTACACATCAGAAATCTTTAAAAATCTATGTTTATATTGTAATTCTAATATCTCATTTAACACTTTTTTATCTATGCCATAATCAATAGCTCTTTGAACTTCTACCCTTGCATTGACTAAGACATTTACATCATTTAATACATCTGCAATTTTTAAATCAGGTAAACCATGTTGCATTGAACCAAAAAATTGCCCTGGTCCACGTAATCGCAAATCTTCTTCAGCTAAAACAAAACCATCAGAGATTTTTTCCATGAGATGCAATCGCTCTAGAGAATTTGCATTCTTGCCACGATTAATCAAAATACAATATGAAGCATATTCACCTCTACCAATACGACCACGAAGCTGATGAAGCTGAGCAAGCCCAAAGCGTTCAGCACCTTCAATCACCATGATACTAGCATTTGGCACATTTACACCAACTTCAATTACTGTAGTTGATACTAATACATCTATTTTTCCTGACAAAAATCCCTGTAATAAATCTTCTTTTTCTTTCGGTTTTAATTTACCATGAAGCAAGGCACAATTTAAACCATATAAATAACCTGATGTAAGTTCATCATATATCATTTCTACAGAAACAGCATCACTATTTTCACTTTCTTCAATCAAAGGACAAACTATATAAGCTTGTCTTCCTTTGGCTACTTCATCTTTTACAAATTTATAAATCAAATTTCTTCTATCTGGCATACGCACAAAAGTTCTTATAGGTTTTCTTCCTGGTGGTAATTCCTTGATAAAAGAAACATCTAAATCACCATATACTGTAAGCGTCATCGTTCTAGGAATAGGTGTCGCTGTCATCACCAATACATCTGGTAAAAAATCTTCTCCTTTTCCTTCTAATTTTGCTCTTTGATTTACGCCGAAACGATGTTGCTCGTCAGTTACTACCAAACCTAAATTTTTGAATATGACATTATCTTGTATCAAAGCATGTGTACCAATGACTAAATCTATAGTGCCATCAGCTAAGCCTTCTAATATCTGTCTTTTTTCCTTAACTTTCAAACTGCCAGTCAATAAGCCTACATGTATATTCAACGGCTCTAATAATTCTTTTATCTTGCCATAATGTTGCAATGCTAAAATTTCCGTTGGCGCCATCAAAGCGCCTTGATATCCATTTTCAATAGCTTTTACTAAAGAAAGTATGGCTATTACTGTTTTCCCTGAACCTACATCACCTTGTACTAAGCGTTGCATTTGCACATCTTTTTGCATATCTAAACAGATTTCTTGCCAAACTTTTTCTTGTTCTGCTGTTAAATTAAATGGCAAATTATTTTTTACTGTTTTTACTAATTCACTATTAGATAAAAATTTTATGCCTTTATTTTTTACCTGATGTTGCTTTTTCAACAGTAATAAACCTGCTTGAATTAAAAATAATTCTTCAAAAATTAAACTTTTCTTCGCTTTTTCTAATTCTTGCCTTGTCTGAGGAAAATGTATTTTCTTTATGGCTGTTTGTTTATCCCATAAATCGTATTTTTCACGAATAAAATTGGGTACTACATCTTTCACCAAAATATCTTGCGTACAGACTTGTTCTATTAGATTGCGAAAATCCTTTGGTTTTATATAATCTGGAATTGTATATATGGGCATAAAAGCACAAGAGTTAATATTTTCTTCACTATCTATATTATCGTTATTTATAACGTCAAAAGAAATAATCTGACTTATGGCAAGTTGACCATATCCACCATAGGCATAGCCCACTTTGCCATGTACAAATAAACTACTTTTTTGTACCTTTAATTTCTTTTTTAGATAATCTTGATTAAAAAAATTAAGCTGAACAACACCTGTATCATCAGCTAACATAATCGTTAATAATTTTAAACCTCGCCTTGTATTTTTTTCTGCCATAGCCATAATTCTACCTTGAATATTTACCACTTCACCGACTTTTATTCTGCCGATAGGAACAATTTGACTTTGGTCTTCATAACGACGAGGATAATATGTGATTAAATCATATATATTTTCAATGCCTATTTTTTTTAAAGCCTGTGCTTTTTTAGGACCTACACCTTTTAAAAACTGTATATTTTCTCGTATATCCATTTATTACACCTATCTATAAAAATTAATTTTAATTATAACATATCTAAATATAGACTGCTTTAACTTAATTTTAATCTTATTTTAATTTTTTTGTAATTGATTTTAAACTTAATTATGCTCTAATATGTATTTGAGATGTATTAACAATTTATTTCTAATCTACAATAAATTTTACAATTTACAAAATCAGAAGGTGATTTAATGAAATTAATTTCTCGTTTATTACTTCTATCTTTTTTTGCTTTAGCCGTATTTACCTATATTCTACCTGTAGAAGCCACTTCTACTAATCAAGAGAGTACACCAACCCAACAAGATGAAATAATCGTCAATGGTACTAAAATCAATTCTTACCCTATTATAATTAATGATTGCACATTAGTACCAGCTCGTGATGTCTGCAAAAATTTAGGTTTCACTATATCTTGGGACAGCGACGAACAGACAGCTACCATTAACAGTAAAAATATGAAATCTACTGTAAAAATTGGTCAAGATTTATACACTGCTCAAAGCACTATTGCCCTTGGTATGACTGCACCTATCTCCCTTGGTTCTGGGCCACTGCTCATCAATGACAAATTATACATTCCAGCAGAACTTTTCCGCATTTTACAAGGAAATAATCCAGAAAGCCTGATTTATAATAATCATCAAATCCTTTTAAATACTATTGAATAATTTAAACAGCATTAAGATATATATTTTATATTCTTAATGCTTTTTTTATCTATTTTTTGCAAATTATTTACCTAGATTTAGCCAAAGCTAAATTAAAATTATACATTCACTATATATACTAAAATCAACTTAAAAATATTGCTCAACCGTTAGCAGATTGGAATGTTGATATATGCAAAATTTGTCTCGTCGTAATTTCTTTAAATTAGGTGCTGGTGTTTTAGCTGGAGCTGCACTTTTCGATTTAACAGGCTTAAATCATAAAGCTTTCGCTCAAAAAATAACACCTTCTAATTTTAAAATAAATCCAATTAAATTATCTGATTTACCACCAGCTACAAAAGCACCACTTAATTCACAGCTCGTCAATAATGCTTATGATTACATAATCTCTAGTGTGGAAAAAATAACAGATAATAAGCTTCGTCAACAAACATTAGATTTAATCAAAGATACACGTCCTAAATTTATGCAATTATACACATCTTCTACAGATGTAACTAATATTTACAATGAACTTGCTAATAAAGGCTTGATTGATACTTCCATCATCAGCCCAGAACAATTATTTCCACCACTAAAATCTAATAAAAATCCACAAGATTTCATCTCTGCTCCAGGCAGTGGCTATGCTAGCCATCATTCTTATCCTGGAGGACTTCCAACACATACAGCAGCCAATTTATCTATTTCTGAAGGCGTAGTCAATACTTATAAATTAATCTTTGGTTATGCTGTAAATACTGATATTGTACTTTCTGCTCAAGCTTTACATGATTTAGCTAAGCCATGGGTATTCCAGTGGAATGAAGATGGAACATGTCTTCCTGAATATTCCATTGCAGGTACAGGAGCACATCATATTTTAGGGCTTGTTGAAGCTATTTATCGCAATTTACCTGCTGAAGAAATTGTTGCTCAAGCTTGTGCTCATAATCACCCTGGCAGTGATAAAGATGAAGAAAGTGTAGTTAACTGGATTAAAGCAGCAAGTATTATTGCTCAAAAAAATCCTGTAAAATACGGTTTACTTGATAAATCTGGAGATAAATTACCTACACCACAACATCAAGAAGGTTATATTGTCCACTTAGGCGACCATGACTGGGTATTGAGTGGTATTGTTGCTAAAAATACAGTAATTTACCTTAAAGAAATCGCTAAAACTGATTACAATTTCTCCGATAAAGATTTAAATGGTAAATTATTCAATGATTTTAGAAATTATATTGGTGCACAAGTTTCATTTATGTATTTGCATAATCTCATGGCTCAAAATGGTCTTGAAGATGTACGCAATCTTGTTCATCAAATAGTTTTAAAATAAAATATTAAACTCTTACCTATCCCAATGACTCCTCTTATTGTCATTTATATAAAAGCCATAACTCTTTAACCCTTAGAGTTATGGCTATTTTCTTTATCTAAAATTATCAGTGATGTGAAAAGCCTTCTCCTGTTACTTCTCTTGCATCAGAAATAATAAAGAAAGCATTTTTATCTATATCCAAAGTTAGCTCTTTTATTCTACTCACCTGTCGCATAGTAATCACTACATAAATAACTTTACGATTATTTTTAGTATATGCCCCCTGTCCATAGAGAAAAGTAACTCCTCTATCTAATTCAATCATAATCGCATCTGCTATCGCTTCTGGTTTTTCTGTAATTATCATGATGGATTTTCGCATATTAAAACCATCAATCATCTTATTGGTGAGTACACCACCTATATACATACAAATAAAAGTGTATACTGCAATATTATAATCAAATAACCATACACTAGATAAAATAATCAAACAGTCTAAAACAAATACCATCGTTCCGACATTATATGAATATAATTTTTTAATCAGTGCTGCTATTACATCTACACCGCCTGTATTGCAATTACTGCGGAAAATCAAACCAAAGCCAATACCTGAGATAACACCTCCTACAATAGCACACAACATCGGTTCTGATAATGGTGGATAAGCGTTTAAAAAAGCTGTTAAATCCAAAGCAACAGAAAATAAAATTGTGCCTAAAATTGTATCAAAAAAATACAATCTGCCAAAATAACGATAAGCAATATATAAAATAGGAATATTTAACAAAAAGTTCATTATCCCAATCGGCAAATTAAATAAATAATACAAGATAAAGGCAATCCCTGCTAAACCACCAGATAAAAAATTCATCGGTATTAAAAATAAATTATAAGCAGCGGCAGCCAATAAACACCCAATAATAATTATTACATAACGCATAGCATGATTTAACATTAAAAACCCTCCTATCATTTCATAATAAAAATACTATATAAAGAAAAAAGAACAGACCAAAATTGTCTGTTCTTTAATCATAAATAATTCGCTAATCGCTAAAATTATTCATTCTTTTTAATTTATCTAATTAGTTTTCAGCTTTTTTCTTAGGAGCTACAGCAGTACGAATAGAAAGTTCACGTAACTGTTTTGCATCAACTTCAGAAGGAGCTTGTGTCATCAAGCAACCAGCACTTTGAGTTTTAGGGAATGGAATAACATCACGAATAGAATTACGTTTAGCCATGAGCATAACCATACGGTCAAGACCAAATGCAAGTCCGCCATGTGGAGGAGTACCATATTTGAAGGCATCAAGCATAAAGCCGAATTTTTCATGAGCTTGTTCTGGAGTTAAGCCGATTGCTTCAAATACTTTTTCTTGAGTATCGCTGTTGTAAATACGAAGGCTACCGCCACCGATTTCTACGCCATTTAATACCATATCATATGCTTTTGCTTTTACGCGACCTGGGTCAGTTGTGAGATATTGTACATCTTCATCACGTGGTGCTGTGAATGGATGATGCATAGCTTTCCAACGTTTGTTTTCTTCATCATATTCAAACATAGGGAAGTCAACAACCCAAAGGAATTTATATTCGTTTTCGTTAATAAGACCACGACGACGGCCCATTTCAAGACGTAATTCGCCAAGAGCTTGAGCTACTACAAGTGGTTTATCTGCAACTACGAGTAATAAATCGCCTGTTTGAGCATTAGTTGCTTCTTTAATTTTCTGGAATGTTTCTTCACTGTAGAATTTTTTGAATGGAGATTTGATTTCTATTTCAGTGTACTGAATCCATGCTAAACCTTTTGCACCATATCTTTGAGCATATTCTACAAGACCATCAAGTTCACGGCGAGGAATATTTGCATAGCCATCAACTTTGATAACTTTAACCTGTCCGCCATTATCAAGTACAGATTTAAATACTTTAAAGTCAGAGCCTTTAACGTATTCGGAAATATCCATGAGTTCCATACCAAAACGGATATCTGGTTTATCAGAACCATATCTTTCCATAGCTTCGTCCCAAGTCATACGTAAGAATGGAGTCTGTACTTTTTCGCCGATAGTTTTTTCAAATAAGCCAGATACTAAACCTTCCATTAAGTTTAAGATATAATCTTGGTCAACGAAGGACATTTCAATATCAAGCTGAGTGAATTCAGGCTGACGGTCAGCACGTAAGTCTTCATCACGGAAGCAACGTACGATTTGGAAATATTTTTCATAGCCAGCTACCATTAATAACTGTTTGAAAATCTGTGGAGATTGTGGTAATGCATAGAATTTACCAGGATTTACACGGCTAGGAACTAAATAGTCACGTGCACCTTCTGGAGTACTCTTTGTAAGCATTGGTGTTTCAATTTCTAAGAAACCATGTTCATCAAAGTAATCACGCATTAATTTTGTAACGCGATGACGAAGCATGATATTTTTCTGCATTTCAGGACGGCGAAGGTCTAAATAACGATATTTTAAACGAACGTTTTCATCAACATCAATACCATCTTGAATATAGAATGGAGGAGTTAATGCTTTATTTAAAATACGTAATTCTTCAGCATAAATTTCAATTTCGCCAGTTTCCATATTTGGATTTATTGTTTCTTTATCACGTAAAGAAACTTTACCACGTACAGCTACTACGAATTCAGAACGAAGGGATTCTGCTTTTGGAAATTGGTCTGCACCAATTTTATCTTCAGCAAAAACGAGCTGAACAAGGCCACTTCTATCACGTAAATCAATAAAAATAAGTCCACCATGGTCACGACGGTGAGATACCCAACCGCATAATACTACTTCTTGACCTTCGTTTGTGGCACGAAGTTCACCACAATGGTGAGTTCTTTTCATACCTTCCATTGTTTCCATTTTACTAATTCCACCTCAATAATTATTTTGTTAATGTAGTGAGTTTATTAAGCAATTCATCTATAGAGATTGTTTCTTGTGTACTTTCATTCATATTTTTAAGTACAACAGAATTTGCTTGCAATTCATCTTCACCTAAGATAATAGTGAATTTTGCATTAGCTTTATTTGCTTGTTTCATTTGAGCTTTCATACTACGTCCTGCAAAGTCCATAGCAGCTTTAAATCCACCTCTACGCAAATTAGCTAAAATTTCAAAGGCTTTTGCCTGTACAGTATCACCTAAAGCTACAATAAATACATCTGTATCATAATTAGTTTCAGGTAATAAATTCTGCATTTCAAGAGCGAGCAATACTCTTTCAAGACCTGTAGCAAAACCTACAGCAGGTGTAGATTTACCGCCACATTCTTCAATAAGGCCATCATAGCGTCCACCACCTAAAACGGCAGATTGAGCACCAAGTGGTACATATTTTAATTCAAATGCAGTCTTAGTATAATAATCAAGACCACGTACAAGACCTGGGTCTAATTCAAATTCTATACCAGCAGCTGTTAAGAATTCTTGTACTTTATGGAAATGATCATTACATTCATCGCAAAGACAATCAGTAATAGCAGGAGCATCTTGCGCCAATTCTTTACATTTTTCATTTTTGCAATCTAAAAGACGCATTGGATTTCTATCATAACGAGATTTACAATCATCACACATCTCATCAATTACAGGTTTGAAAAATTCTTGTAATCTTTGACGATATACAGGTCTACATTTTGGACAACCTACAGAGTTTAATAATAATTTTATATCTTTAAGCCCTAAATCTTTTAGGAACTGTACAGCTAAAGAAATGATTTCAGCATCAACTGCTGGATTTGCTTCACCTAAAGCTTCTACACCAAACTGATGGAATTCACGATAACGACCAGCTTGTGGGCGGTCATATCTAAACATTGAACCGATGTAGAATAATTTGCATAAATTTGTATCTGCATATAATTTATTTTCTAAGTAAGAGCGTACTGCTGCTGCTGTATTTTCAGGACGAAGAGTAATACTTCTATTACCTCTATCTGTGAAAGTATACATTTCTTTTTCTACAACATCAGTAGTTTCACCAATACCACGTTGGAATAATTCAGTATGCTCAAAAATAGGTGTTCTGATTTCACGGTAACCATATTGACCGCATAATTTTCTAATTAAATTTTCAAGATATAACCAATTTCCTACTTTATCTGGAAGTATGTCTTTCGTTCCACGAGGAGCTTTTGTCAACATATAAAATATCACCTCTACATATTTTTAATCGCCATAAGCTTCTTTTAAAAGCATTGCTCGGCGTTCAATATATTTATCTATACTATTTAAATAAGTATATAAATCTTTTGCATTAAATGATGTTTGTAATCTCTTACCTGGATAAGTAATCTTACTAGTTGCTGCACCGCCAACACCTAAAATAGTCTGACGTTCACCCATTATTTGAATATTATAAATGCCTTCTTGACCCTTTTTGCTATAACCTACATTTTCTAATTGACCACTCATATATCCTTGACGATAAATATAATATGGAATTAAACCATATTCATCAATAGCAGTTGTCATTATCTTAGCCATAGCTTGAACCGTTTCATCATCAGGCAAAACAATATTATCTCTTATAAGCTTTAATTCTGAACCTTTTTTTAGTGCCAAAGCATGCAAAGTTATATCATCTGGAGCTAAATCAATTACTTTATTAATCGTATCTTTAGCATCTTTTATATCTTCTCCAGGAAGTCCAATGATTAAATCAGTATTCACATGCTTTATACCAGCTTGACGCACTTGTTTAAATGCACGCAAAATATCTGCTGAAGTATGTTTTCTGCCAATTAAAGATAATGTTCTATCTTGCATTGTCTGTGGATTTACACTAACTCTATCTGCACCATATTTTACTATGGATTTTGCTTTTTCAAGACTTAAAGAATCAGGTCTGCCTGCTTCCACAGTGAACTCTTCAACATAATCGCCTTTAAATGATTTAGCCACTAAAGATAATAAATCATCAAAATCATTTTCATTTAAACTTGTAGGAGTGCCTCCACCTACATAAATACTTTGTACTTTAAAATCATATTGTTCTATTAAAGCTTTAATTTTAGTAATTTCATAATTTAAAGTCTGCAAATATTTGCGAGTCATCTCGCTACTTGGCAATATACTTGAAGGAAAAGAACAATATAAACAACGTGATGGGCAAAATGGAATTCCTACATAAACACTGATAAGTTTTGGGTCATTTGCCTTTGCTAAAAAAGGTAATTGTAAATAAGCAATATCTGTGATTAGATTTGCTTTATCTATTTGTACCTCATAATCATCTTGTAAACGTCCTATCACACCTTGACGGTCTAATCCTTGCTCCATTAAACGGTGTACGATTTTTGTTGGTCTAACTCCATGAAGTATTCCCCAAGGAGCTTTTTTAGCTTGTAAATCTTCGCAAAAGATATGATATAAATTTAATTTAATTAAACGATTAGTCCCTGCTTTTACACTTTCATCATCATGTAAAAAGCTTTGTCTTGTATAAGTCCATAATTTTTCATCTTTACGCAAAGTCAAGACTGTTTTTACACCATTTAAAGCCACATCATCATATATATTTTCTATTTTCAATTCATCGTAATCGAAAATAGTATCATTTGCATCATTTATTTCTACTTTAAATAATACTAAAATCTCTTTTACTATTTTTACAATAATTTCTTTTGTACTATTTAAATAAAATGTTTTTATTTTCACGATTTCAATTCACGCTTTTTCTGACAATCTTCACAATAACCAAAGAATTTTAACTGATGGTCTACAATTTTAAATTTGCATGTATCTTCTATTTTTTCTTCAAGATTACCTAAAAGGTCATCTGTGAATTCTAATACTTTGCCACATTCTACACAAATTAAATGATGATGTTGATGTTCATTAGGACTTGCATCATTTAATTCATAACGACGACAACCATCGCCAAAATCGAGATAGTTTAAAATATTTAAGTCGCTCAATAATTCTAAACTACGATATACTGTAGCTAAACCAATTTCGCATTTTTGTTCTTTTAAAATAAAATGCACATCTTCAGCGCTTAAGTGCTGGCTAGGTCTATCTAAAAAAATCTGCAATACTATTTTTCTTTGAGGAGTTAATTTATATTGAGGACCCGCTAACTTTTGCTTTAAATCCTCCATAGTTATTTTTACAGGCACTAAAAACCCTCCTTTAATCTCTGTTAGTTTCAAATATATATATTTTAGCAAAAATATACTTATATTACAAAGTTTTTATTATGATTATTATAACATTTTCTCAAAAAAGCTTTCAACTAAAGTATTATATGACAAATTTAAAACAAAAAAGCCCCCGAAAAAAATAATCTCTCGAGAGCTTTTTTATATTTTATATCTTTAAGAAAATTAGTCTACAGTTGTTACTTTATCAATGAAGCCATGAATATCTTTTTCTTCACCGCTTTGAAGTCCTGTGATATAATTGAACATTTTTTGAGCAAATGGTCCAATTTTGCCATCATTGATAGTCATTACTTTATCTTTATAGCCGAGTACACCAACAGGGGAAATTACAGCTGCTGTACCAGAACCGAATACTTCTTCTAATTTACCATTTTCGTAGTCTTCTACTAATTCATCAATAGTAATAGGACGTTCTTCTACTTCTATGCCCCATTCTTTAGCTACAGCAAGAACAGTTCTTCTTGTAATACCATTTAAAATAGTACCATCTAAAGCAGGAGTTACGATTTTACCATCAATTTTGAATAAAATGTTCATAGAACCAACTTCACCGATGTATTTACGATGTACGCCATCTAACCACAATACTTGGTCATAACCATTTTTGTGAGCTTCAAGACCTGCATGGAGGCTTGCTGCATAGTTAGCTGGAGTTTTTGCTTCACCTAAACCACCTTTTGTTGCACGAACATATGTATCTTCTACCATGATTTTTACTGGAGCAAATCCATGTGCATAGTAAGCAGCTACTGGAGAAAGAATGATATAGAATTTATATCTTTTAGATACGCTAACACCTAAGAATGGATCATCTGCAAAGATGAATGGACGAATATAAAGGCTCTGACCTTTTTTATTTGGTACCCAATCTTTTTCAATAGTGATTAATTGATGAAGAGCATCATATACTAAATCAACATCAATTGGTGGAATATCAAGAATACGAGCTGAATTATTTAAACGATTTAAATGGTCTTTAGTACGGAAAATAACTACATCTTTTCCCTGACGGAAAGCTTTCATACCTTCAAAAATAGCCTGACCATAATGAAGTGTTGCATTTGCTGGGCTAACTTTTATTTCTTCGTAAGGTACAATCTGAGCATCATGCCAGCCTTGACCTTCATCATAAGTCATTTCAAACATATAATCTGTAAAATGTGTTCCAAAACCAATAGTGGAAACATCAACTTTTTCTTTTAATGTTTTTGTTTCAACAAATTTAACCATAATTACATCTCCCTAATTGATAGTGTATTCATTGTACAACTTATCTATTACATAGTCAAGAAAAAAGTTTACATATTTACATGTTTTTTACTAATAAAACAACTTTTTATGCTGATTATTCTATCTTTATAGCTTAATAAATTATTATAATAAGGATAAAATAATATTTATTTTATTTAAACTTCGCCAATAATGTAAAATAAAATATCTAATAAATTTTATCATTGTAAAACAAAAAGCCGCAACCTTTTAATAAAAGGCTACGACTTTATTTCTTAATTATTCAGCATATATTTTTAATCAAATTTCACCTTATTTTTATCTTTTTCCTTCCTATATAATATAGGCTATTTTATATTTAAATATTTCTATTTTTTTCTGTTCTTTTTATAATAGTACGTTTTCAGTACGTTAATTTTAACCGCCATATATGAATATAACAAGATATCAATTAGTTTTGACTAATAGTTATATATCAAAATATGGCGGTATTTTTATTAATAACCGCCATACTCCAAATAATACATATTCAATTTTCTTTATACAGTATCTGTTGATATTTATCATGGGTATGTGCCAATGAAGATTATGATTGTATAGGGTATTCGTACAGCACCTGTTGATATTTATCATTTATCACTAATAATAGTCGTGTAAAGTATTGTAGGTTTTCGTACAGCACCTGTTGATATTTATCTAATAAAAAAAACACTTGCATATATTTAAAAAGTGGTTTTCGTACAGCACCTGTTGATATTTATCCGTTATCGGTTTTGTAATAGGTGGCGGTGAACTTACGTTTTCGTACAGCACCTGTTGATATTTATCCAATAATAGTGATATTAAGGTGGTAATGATTAATGGCGTTTTCGTACAGCACCTGTTGATATTTATCAATTGGTGCATAGGATTAGAAGCATGAACACCTAAGTTTTCGTACAGCACCTGTTGATATTTATCTGGTATTTTACAAAGAATAAAAGAAAATATTCCTGCGTTTTCGTACAGCACCTGTTGATATTTATCTAATATGTATTCTCTAAATGGATTTTCTAAAAAATTGTTTTCGTACAGCACCTGTTGATATTTATCCCTAATGTTATTAGGATTTATTAATTACATTATAGTTATAAACTATTAATATTGCAAGACTTTAAAAAGATTTACCAGCAAATGGCAAATATTGGTTATAAATCTATAAAGTTAGTAATCACAGTAGTTATTAAGATTTTATAAAAAATTAGCTGGTAAAATATGTGCATCATCAATTAACATAGTAATATTGAGCCACCATTAATTTAAATTTTTCATTGATTGATACCAAAGTTAAAATGATACGATATATACTATAAATAATCTCATTATCTTAAAAGCTGATGTAGTTTTAAATGACTGCACCAGCTTTTTTTATTTTACAGAAATAGTCATCATCTTTGGCGATATTCTTAGTTATTACAAAATCACCTATTTTTATAATATTCCTCATGACCATTTTATAAAATTACTAGCTTTTGTAATATCTATAAAATAGACTCACTCTGATGAACGCTTATATAATTTTTACATATCTTTTAAAGCCTTAATTAGAGTTGAAAAAAAGGTTCAATTTTCGTTTTGTTTCGTATCATTTTTTTAAACCTTTTTATATAATTTTTGAACCTTTTCCAATACATATAAACCTTTTATTATCAAGGCTTATGGCGGTTTTTCATATTCGTTTTAGGTTGTTTTGTTTCAGTACCTTTTTGGGACCTTTTTCGTTTTGTTTTGGACATTTTTTGTTTTGTTTAAGATGCACCTTTGGGGTACATTTCATATCATTATTTGACCGCCAATAAATCTGTTTATATGTTCATTATTCTAGGTTTTTCTAGACTATCAAATTATAAAAAACGTCTTATTTTCAATAGTTTTAGTTGTAATCTTTTTGCAACCTTTTATTGTTAAAACTGACAACTAAATGACAACTTTTTGACTACTAGATTTTAGTTTTTCATCAATAAAAAATAAGCCTCGTTTTAATAATCTATCAATATATGATAATGAATAATGTAATATATCACTTATTTCACGTCTTTTCTTTAACTCAATAAATCTAAGTATTAGAACTTGTTTTATTTTATCTTTAATATTTAAATTTATAATAAACTGTTTTAATTCTATTCTTTTATTTAGCCAATATCTTCTTTGTTTTTCATAGCTTATTAGTTCAGCTTTTAATCTAGGTATAATAATTTTATCATTGTTAAACTTAGATAAATCCTCTTGTATGCCCTTTATCATTAAGTCATAACATATTATTCTATGATATCCAATATATGCCTGTTCAAGATATTTTTTAGCTATATTCATTATAAACGCTCCTATCTTTAAGATTAATAAAAGCCCTACATTTTACTTAATTCACTATTTAAATCTAATATAACATTTTCCATAAATTTATCATCTATTTGTTTTAAATCTTCTATTTCCTTGTTCTTTTGTAATTCTGTACTAAGACTCTGTAAGATTTTATCTAGCTGGTCTATATTAGTCATAAAAATCACCTCAATGATATTATTATACATAGACAAATAAAAAGGCACTAGCACCGCCATATATAGCGAGCTAATGCCCTTCGTTTTATATTATATATTTGCTTTTAGAAATGCTTTTAAAGACTCTTTACTTACTGTACTAATTTTGACTTTATAATTTTGATTTTTAAATTGTTCTATATCATCAAATACATTTCTACCTTTTACACCTAATAAGATTAATTCTTTTTCTTTTCCGTTATCGTTAAAAATTGCTACATTTATCATTTTTATATCCTCATCAACTAATTTTCACAATGTTGGCTAATAAACGCTTTATATGCTTTTTCATTCAATTTGGTTTTAATCATTTTAAAATTATCATCTTTTATAAATTCAAATAAATCATCAAAAGCTGTATTACTATTTGACATTATACAAGCTGTTTTATTACCTTGTTCATCAGTGTGAAAAATTATTACATCAGTCATTTATATAAACCCTCTAATCTTATTTTATTAGTGATATTATGCCAATTTTTAAATATCCATAATACAATCATCAAAAAAACAATAATCATGATGATAATATAAATTTACTTTGCCCGTTGAGCCGTTTCTATGTTTAGATATTATCAATTCAGCTAAATTTTTATTATTTGTATTAGCATTATAATATTCATCACGATATAAGAACATGACTATATCCGCATCTTGTTCAATTGAGCCTGACTCCCTTAAATCCGATAACATAGGTCTTTTATCTTGTCTAGCTTCTACGCTTCGACTTAATTGAGCTAAGGCAATCACTGGAATATTTAATTCTTTGGCTAAAATCTTTAACTGTCTTGATATATCAGACACTTCTTGAACTTTATTATCTCTTTTTCTTTCAGATGCTAATAATTGTAAATAGTCTATGATAATAAGTTTTATATCCTTTTGTCTTTTTAATTGCCTTGCTTTACTTCGCAACTGCAAAATATTAATCTCTGCACTATCTTCAATATAGATTGGTCTTTTAGATAATATATCAGTAGCTTTTATAACTCTTTGCCATTCGTTTTCATCTAAGCGACCAGTAGATATTTTTTGCGAATTAACGCAACTTGCCCCGCTAATTAGCCTTTTACCGAGTTGGGCTTTTGACATTTCCAAAGAAAACACCGCTACAGGTATATTTTTCTTTGCAATCTTACTAGCCATGCTTAAGACAAGAGCTGTTTTCCCCATTGCTGGTCTTGCACCTATGATAATAAAATCTGAATTTTGAAATCCGCCAGTGATTTTATTTAAATCTACATAACCCGTATCAATACCCGATACACCATTTTTATTATGTTCATATTGATATTCTATTTCTTGCATACATTCAATCATTAAATCAGTAGGTTCAATAATATCGCCCTTATAGACATTTTCTTTTGAAATATCAAATATTAATTTCTCTGTTTTACTTACTGTACTATCTATATTTTCAGCATTATAAGCTATGTTTTTTATCTGCTCTCCCGCTTGAATATATTTCCTTCTTATGGCGGTATCTTTTACCATATCAGCATAATATTTTATATTGCTTGCTGAAGGTACACAGTTTACTAAGCTTGTTATGCATGCAATACCGCCAGCTTTTTCGAGTTCATTCGTTTTATTTAGATATTCGATAACAGTTAAATTATCTATAGGCTTATTGGCTTTAAATAGCATTAACATTGCTCTATAAATAATCCTATGACTAGATCTGTAGAAATCATCTACTTTTAGATTTATTTCATCAATAGCCATTGATGTATCTTTTGATATTAAAATTGCACCTAATACGGCTTGTTCTGCTTCAATATTAATTGGTATTTTATCATTCAAATTTTTCACGACCTTTATTTTTATTATTATTGCTTATAATCTTTTTTGAGCCTTTTTTATCTGATACATATATCATCAATCGAAAACATGACAAAATATTCATGGTGGCTTTATCTCGAACTGTCAGATATATTTCAGTTTATAAAACGTTTGCCATTTTTTAAAAATCATTCTCCAACATATTTTCATAAACTGGTTTTATTTTCAATTTTGGCTCAATCACTGGTTTAATATCCTGCATCATCTTTATTTCATCAGTCCACCGCTCTTGATTTAACCACGTTGCAGGATAAGGAATAAATTTTCCATTGTCTGTATTCCATTGTCCAGTTTGTTTGACTATTTCTAAAGCCTTGAGTATTTTCTCGAATAACTCTAAAGAAGGATTGATTTTATTCCATGACTTTTGAGCTTCTTTCTTGCTTACCTTTTTCGGGTATGCTTGCCAAAACTTATCAAACTGTTTTTCCTGCAACTCATTTAGTTCTTTATTCTGTTTTTTGATAGCCTTATTCTTAGTATCCTGCTTTATGATATTAGAAGAATGGTTATCATCTTCTTTTTGTTTATCATCTTCGTGATTATATACTTGCTCATTTTCTAAATGAGCATATATATTCTTATTATTATTCTTATATATATTCTTATTGGGTAATAAATCGTTACTGTTAACCGTAACATTTTGTAACTGTATCGGTAACGTTTCGTTACTGTTAGAATTATTTAACCGTAACATTTTATTACTGTTAACCGTAACATTTTGTAACTGTTTATTATCAGCTAACTGTGAATAATTTTCATTGTTTTTAATTTGCTGATATAAGAACATATGATTTATTTTATATATGCTATTAATTCGACCGTTGCTAGCTTCTTTTTTTAAATAACCCTTATCGGTTAAACTTTTTAAAATTCTTAAAGCTCGAGGTTTTGAGTAATTTAACATATCGCATAAATATTTTGAACTACCTATATATATTTTATTATCTGCTTCAAAACTAAATATTAGGTTTAATGTATGAAGTTCATCAGCATTTAAACCTAATTTGAAGAAAGGCAAATAATATTTAATAAAAGTTGTTGACTTTAAATAATCTATATTAGCTTTTTTAATATTTTCGTTAATGTTAGCTTTTGCATCACCCGCCATTGTGCCTGCCCCCTGTCTACTGGTCTATATATTGCTGTAAAACTTGATAATTTATATGGTATTCGCTAGGATTTCTGTTCGTGCCTTGCTTCTTTGTAATCAAATTTCTATCAATGAGAACACTTAAACAACGTAAAACTGTATGCTTAGTTGTATTAGTCCGTTTATAAAGATAATTTAATCCTTTTTTATATACTGCATCTGCTTCGCATTCCTGATATAATAGAGAAAACAATATTAATTCATTTGCTTTCAATTTCAAGAATGAATGATATATTTTTATATAGTCAAACTGTGGAATTTCTCCATTGTTTAACTGTGTAAAATTTTCATAGATTGGCGGTATTGATTTATTGTTCATTGTGTCATCTCCTTGTTTTGTTGTAGCGTTTCATCAGCTACTACAGAATAAATTTATAGCCCCAATAACGGGGCTATTTTTTTATGCTATATCAATCAGTAGGATTTATTTTTTTCTCGTAGAAATGGCGGTTTATCTTGCCTTTTAGCGTGATTTTGCCCATTGCTTCTACTTCCTTATTCATTTCTCTAATAAGTTCATAAGCCTTTGAAATAGATATATTGCAGTCTTCAGCAATCTCTTTGGCAGTTATAAATCGACTTTTTACAGTTTCCATATTTTCAATTCAGTCCTTTCATGATAAAATTTACTTGCTTTTAATTTTTTTATGCTCCTTGTCTTAGTGCGAGGGGCTTTTTTTATATTCATATTTAGCTATTAAAGTTTCTAAATCTTTGACAATAATATGAAAAGATGAGCCAGTTATAATATTATCTGTATTATTGCTAAAGTCTAAATACATATCTTTTAAGCTCTTTAATTCATCTATGAGCCTGTCAAAACTCGTAGCTTTGATTTTAATCGTTATTAGATTATCCATGTATAGAAACTCTCCTAGAGTTCAATAAAAATCCTGTCAGCACCAATCTGAATATTTTTGGCGGGTATCTTGTTTCTTTTTATTATATTTTGCTCTAAGTATCTTAGCTCTTTCTATCCTTTATTGAAGTCTTTGGAATTTCTCATCAATAGAATGTTTATTAAATGGGAAAAAGTCCGCCATATCAATTACAATACCGTTTTGTACATAAAACATTTATTTAATCACTTCTTTATTTTAGAATTTCTATTACTTCACTGAATGATAATTTAATAAGTTTTAATCTATCTCGCCGAAAATTCTATTGTCGATTTCATCAACGTCGTCATATGATAATCCAGCGGAGTCATTTTCTAGCTGTTTAGCTATTATTAAATCTCTAAAAGCTTTATATCTTAATAATTCAGCTCGTTTTTCATTTAATAACGCTGATTGGTTCGTACTTTCTTCAAAAAGTCTATTATGAAGTATTTTTACCTTTTCAAGCTTGATTGATGTATTATATAGTTTATCTTTTAAATCAGTATTTAATTTATGTTCATTGTTTCTTATTTCTTGCTCCATAGCATTGAAGGCATCAATAAAATCTAACTTCCACTTTAAAGCTTTTTCACCCTTAAAACTCATGACAAGCAGGCTAAATCCGTCCCTATCCATTAGATACATAGTGTTATTTTTGCCTGTTTCATCTTTATAATTCGACTTAAAAAAGTGCTTAGAAAGCCTTTGCTTATTAGCTGAACGCAGAAGTGCGTTGAGTAAACGTAAAATATCACAATGACGTTTGTCAAAATGCTCTGCAAGTTGTACACTAGATACAACAACTTGATTTTTGAACATATGAACCAAATTATTTTGATTATCCATGTTTTTAACTTCCTTTCGATAGCTCCTAGATATTCTAGGGGCTTTTTTATTTGCTTTTTTGGCGGTTAGTCCTCATCTTTTAATAAATCTTTTGGTTTAACCTCTAACGTTTTGGCTATTTTTCCTAGTGTTTGGGGCGTTAATTTCATTCTGCCATTGAGTAACTTGATTAAACTTGAATAGCAGATACCTGCATTAGCTACAAGTCTAGTTTTTGAATAACATTTATCTGCCATAGCTAATTCTAATTTGCTTTTATCTAGTTTCACATCTTCCACCTTCTTCATACTTATTAGGGAATAAATATCGATTTTATCCCTTATATGTATCATGATAAATCATTAATTATTTAAAGTAAATCCCTAAAATGTATTATAAAAATATATTGATTTAATACAAAATAGGGATTATAATTATATTATGATGAGGAGGTTAATATAATGAATTTAGATAAAAACCTAAGAATTTATAGGGAACGAGCGGGATATGCAACAGCAAAGGAATTTGCTGACGCTTTAGATGTTCCATACAACACTTATACAGCTTATGAAAATCAAAAAAGAGAACCAAAACTAGAAATGCTAATAAAAATAGCTGATTTATTAAATGTATCGCTAGATGATTTACTAGGACGAACGCCAGCAGATGAAGATGAACGACTAAAAAAGGAAATTAACGATTTATTAAATCCTAATGAATTAAAAAATTTACGAGTTGTAATAAATAATATTGATGAAAAAAATATCTATTGTTCGTTTTTAGAACTTAATTATAATTTTTCTCTTAATAAATCTCATATTGTTTCAACGATAAATGCGTTAAATAAAACAATGGAAGACAAGAAAAAAAATATTTTCCAAAAAAGTTTATTCTCATCTTATATATTAAATATTATTATTTTAACTGACCGTAGAATAGATGATATTTGTTTTGATAAAACTAATTTATCAATAGATGAAAAAAATAAAGAAATACAAAAAATGTTAAATATTCAAAACGAACTTAGCAAATTTTTAGGTATAGATAAACAATTATTAAAACTAAATAATGAATATGATATGTCAAAAAATAAATAGATACATCGGGCAAGTACCTATTTATGCATCAAATAATTGATTGCTTTGCTCGGGCAATTGATTATTAAAATATGTATTTGATTTTATGAATACCTGGTCAGTTAAATAAAAAAACCGCCACCAATAAAGATATTGGGGCGATATTTTGAATTTGAATTATTGATTATGGTATTACACTGTGAAGGTCATAATATAACCACAGGTACAATCATAAGTACTAATAAAAGAAAACGGCTTAAAACGGCTCATATTTTGTCATGATTTGATAAAGTATTGGCAGTTTATTAAGTTTACCCTTTTAAACTAGTCGAATTCGACCAGTTAAACTAAAACCGCCACAATATAAAAACTTATGGCGGTAATAATGCAAAATATTTTGTTATAGCGTTTCATCAGCGTAAAGCAAAGTAAATAACTTTATTGTAATGACAATTAATTTATTGAATTGAGGTGAGTTTATATGGAAAATATTACAAACAAACCAGTACCAGATGCTAAGATTAAAATTATCACAAGTAAAAATAGTCCTGAACTAGCAAAAAAAATGAAAGAAGCTTCAGCTTATTTTATGGAAATTAATGACCAATTATATAAGGATTTAGCAAATAAATGAATACAGAAAAACAAATTATAAATATTTTACTTGATGATATCTTAGACTTTCATCAGCAACTTACTGATAGATATAGAATGGAAAGCGGTATCCATGATATGAATTTACTTCAATCAGCAGTAAATTCACCATTTCAAAGTTTTGCAGGTCAAGATTTATATCCAACAATATTTGATAAAGCTTCTAGACTTTGTTATGGATTGACTAAAAATCACCCATTCAATGACGGTAATAAACGAACTGCTATCCACAGTATGCTAGTCTATTTATACATCAATGATATTTTATTGGATTATGAAAGTATTGAATTAGAAAATATCATCATTGATATTGCTTCCAGTAAAATGAGTTGTGAAGAACTAACACAATGGCTACAAGACCATGTAAAAAAAATCTAAATTAAAACTAGATAAAAAAATAGCCCCTCGCTATGCTACCAACATAACAAGAGGCTACTTCTTACCATTCCAGTTTTTAACTAGACTGAAAATTTATGAGCAACTAAATTATATCATTCTTTTTAAAGCTGGTAAATGGTAGGCTTATTAAGTATACGATTTTTTAGCTTGAAAGGAATGATTTTTTTTATGCCTGTTTACAAAAACGAACAACGTGGAACATGGTTCACGACTTTTTATTATACTGATTGGACTGGTACACGCAAGAAAAAGAAGAAAGAAGGCTTTACCACTAAACGAGAAGCCCAAGCCTTTGAGCGTGAATTTCTCGAACGTATGGCGGGAACTTGCGACATGAAATTTAGCTCGCTAGTAGCTATATACTTAGATGATTGTAAATCAAGAATAAAAGCATCTACTTTATACACCAAAACGACTATCATTGAAAAATATGTATTGCCTTATTTTAAAGATACCGCCATAAATAAAATCACACCAACCAATATTAGACAATGGTACTATTAAAGATGATACCAATTCTAAAGCTAATCAGTATTTAAGGGCTATCAATACTCAAATATCTTGTATATTTAATTTTGCAGTTAGATATTATAATTTGCCGAAAAACCCTGTTAAACTTTGCGACCCAATAGGTTCGAAAAAAGGTCAAGAGTTAAACTTTTTTACACTAGACGAATTTAATCAATTTATAAAAAAAGTTAATACTGATGAACCATATTACACTATATTTAATATTTTATTTTGGACTGGTATACGACGTGGCGAGCTGTTAGCCCTTCGCCCTTGTGATTTTGATTTTGAAAATAATCTATTACACATAACTAGAAATATGGTTTATATTCAAAACTACAAGCCAATGATAACCACACCAAAAACTGAAAAGAGTAAACGTACTATCACACTACCAAAATTTTTAGTTGATATTGTAAAAAATTATATTCAAAAAGATTTTATTACATCACATGATTTATTATTTGAAGTTTCGCCAACTGTTTTATTTAATAAGCTTAAACATTATATTAAATTAGTAGGATTAAAAACTATTCGCATTCATGATTTTAGACATTCCCACGCTTCACTATTGATTGAACAAGGTTATTCGCCATTGATGATTGCTGAACGTCTAGGACATGAAAAAATTGAAACAACTTTAAAAACCTATTCTCATTTATATCCAAATAAACAAAATGAATTAGCTGAAAAACTACAACAATTACATCAAAATATATAAACTTGAATATAATAGTACGTTTTTAGTACGCTTATAAAAACAAAAAAGCCGTAACCCTTTATAATAAAAGGCTACGACTTTATTTCTTAATTATTCAGCATATACACTGATTTGACGGTTGTAACGACCTTTACGTTCGAAAGCAACACGACCAGCAATTTTAGCGAATAAAGTATCATCTTTACCGATGCCTACGTTAGCACCTGGATGGAAATGAGTACCTCTCTGACGAACTAAAATGCTACCTGCAGTAACGATAGTACCAGCATGTTCTTTAACGCCAAGACGTTTAGATTCGCTATCACGACCGTTACGAGTACTACTAACACCTTTTTTATGAGCGAAAAGCTGTAAATCAAAATTGAACATTCAAATTCACCTCCTGATATTTAGAACAGAAACGTTTTTTGGATTAGATTTCTCTATTTCCGCAAAACCAAGTACAGCTACAGCAAAGACAGCTTCTGTTAAATCATCAGCTTTATCTTTCAGAGCCACACTTAAATATCCGGGCTTTACATCATAATTTATTTCACGATGTAAATGTTTTGCCAAACCTAAAATAACTGACTGAGCCAATGCAGAAATCCCAGCACATACAATATCTTGACCATATGCGCCTGCTCCTGCATGTCCTTCTACTAAAAGACCGATGACTTTATCATCATCTTGACGCATTACAGATATTTTTATCATTATGCTTCGATTTTTTCAATAGTTAATTTAGTGAAAGGCTGACGATGACCCTGACGACGACGATAGTTGGATTTAGCTTTGTATTTGAAAACTAAGATTTTTCTAGCTTTATCTTGTTTTTCAACTTTTGCAGTGATTTTAGCACCTTCAACAACTGGAGTACCAACTTTAACATCTGCATCATTAACAACAGTTAAAACCTGATCAAAAGTTACAACATCGCCTTCATTAGCTGCGATTTTTTCAACAGTGATAACGTCACCTTCGGAAACACGATACTGTTTTCCGCCTGTCTGGAAAATAGCGTACATTCAATTACACCTACCTTAATTAATACTCGCCAATTACGGTTAGTCAAAGACTATTTATAAACCTTTTTGTGCGGTTGGGAAACCTTAATTTCTTAAGGCTTACATCTTGAAATTCTATCATATTTAAACTAATAATGTCAATAAAATTATTAAATAAATAAAATTATTATTTGACAATAATACGTATACATACTAATATAATTTTATACGTATACGTACTATTATAAAAGAAGATTTTTTATGTATTATATTGCCAAAGCAAAAAATATTTTATTTACACTCTTTTGCTGTTGTATTTTATTATCTAATGTTGCTTATGCACAAGATAAATCGCAAACAGCCCCACCACCTAATTTACCTAGTGAATTATTTGATAATACTCCTCTAACTCCTACAAAAGTTTTTGATAATCTTTATTGTATAGGTACAAAAAGCGTTGTAGCTTGGGCATTACAAACTTCTGATGGAATCATACTCATAGATTCAATGTGGGATAATAACGACACCCAATTAATCATTGATGGCATGAAAAAATTAGGATTAAATTTAAAATATATCTTAATATCTCATGGTCACGGTGACCACTATGGTGGAGCACAATATTTAAAAGATAAATATAATGCTAAAATCTTTATGAGCAACACTGATTTTTATTATATGAATAATACTTTTGATGGAGTAAATGGTTCTCGTTCACCAAAATGTACTGTAGATGAATTTTTAACAGACGGACAACAAATTACCTTAGGTGATACTACTGTTACTGTCGTATCCACTCCTGGTCATTCTCCTGGTTGTGTTTCTTTTATCTTTCCTGTAAAAACTCAAGGTAAAACTTATATGGCTGCTCAATGGGGTGGCACAGGTATTCCTAAATCTATGGAAAACAAAGTCCAATATAAATCTTCCCTAGAACATTTTTCTCAATATTGTCAAGATAATAATGTAGTTGTTGAAACTACTGCTCATTTATTCGCTGATAACGGTTATGCTAAATTAAATAATGTAGTAAATTCTACTTTCATAGAAAATAATCCATTTTATCTAGGTCAAAAAGGCATTGATAATTATCTCAATAACTTATCATTAGAAATAGATAGAGCCATCGCTAATTCTATAAAATAAATATCTAAATATAAAAAAGGAGTCTAAATATCTTAGACTCCTTTATCTATCTTCACCTTTATATTTTATGTTACAATAAAATATATTTAAAACTTGAGGTGTTATTTTAATGTTTCTCGAAAAATCTTTAGGATATACAATTTGTACCATAGCTAGAAAAATTCATCAAAATTTGACACATAAATTTTCCCCATATAATATTACTCCAGAGCAATGGGTAGTATTAAATCAAATTCACATCAATAAAAATATATCTCAGAAAAAATTAGCTGATATTATCCAAAAAGACCCTAATAATGTAAAAGTTCTTGTCGACAAATTAGAACAAAAAGAATTAATTAAGAGAGCTTCCAACCCTAACGATAAAAGAGCATTTTTTTTATCTACAACAAATAAAGGTATCGAGCTTATTGATACTTTAAATGAAGTGGATATTTCTGTAATTTCTGATGTAGAAAAAAGCTTAACTAAAGAAGAAAATATTTTATTATTAGAATTATTATCTAAAATTGAAAAAAATTTTTCATCTTCTTCAAAATAAAATATTTACCATATATTTACCATCAAGTAAAAAAGGTTAAGACAAATGAGTATATCTCATCATCTGTCTTAACCTTTTTTTATTTCTCTATACCATATTTTTTTAATGCTTCATAAGCTGCATGTTGTTCAGCTTCTTTTTTAGTAGTGCCTTTTCCTTTGCCATCAATTTTTTTATCAATAACTACAGCAAATTCAAAAGTTTTTGCATGGTCTGGACCTGTTTCTGCCAATAATTTGTACTCAACATGTTGTCCTTTTGCCTGCACTACTTCTTGCAAAATAGTCTTATAATCTTTTAAATTATATCCATATTTTACAGCAATAAATTCTTCATTTAATTTATCAAGCACATATTCGTAGGCAGTCTGCCAACCTTGGTCTAAATAAATAGCTCCAATAATTGACTCAAAAGCATCTGCTAAAATTGATGGTCTATGTTCTCCACCAGTTAAGCGTTCGCCCTTACCCAATAACAAATATTGCCCAACATTTAAATTCATAGCAAGTTTCGCTAAACTTGTCTCACAAACAACAGAGGCACGAGCTTTTGTCATTTCACCTTCAGGCATTTGCGTAAAAGTTTTAAATAAATATGTGCTAGAAGCTAATTCTAAAACAGCATCACCTAAAAACTCCAAACGCTCATTATGAAGACTATGGTCTTTAGCCTCATTAGCATACGAGGTATGTGTCAAAGCTTGATTTAATAAATTTAAATCATTGAACTTGACACCTAATCTAACGACTAATTCTCCTAATTTTTGTTTGCGTTTTTCTGATAAATTCATTTATAAAACCTGATTTACTTAAGTTTTTTCAATAAAATAGCTGCATTATGACCGCCAAAACCTAAAGAATCAGAAATAGCTGCATTGATAACTCTTTCTCTAGCAACATTTGGTACATAATCCAAATCTAATTCTTCATCTGGAGTTTCATAGTTGATTGTAGCAGGCATAATATCATTTTTAACAGCTAAAGCTGTAGCGATACATTCAATACCACCAGCAGCACCGAGAAGGTGTCCTATCATGGATTTAATAGAGCTGATAGATAATTTATACGCATGATCACCAAAAGCACGTTTAATAGCTGCTGTTTCAGTTCTTTCATTCAATGGAGTAGATGTACCATGAGCATTGATATAATCAATATCTGTTAATTCAAGACCTGCATCTTTTACTACATTTGTGAAACAACGAGCAGACTGTTTTGCTTCTGGATCTGGGCTAGTCATATGATAAGCATCAGAAGTTGAAGCATAACCTGCGAGCTCAGCATAAATTTCAGCACCACGAGCTACTGCATGTTCATAGCTTTCTAAAATAACAATACCAGCACCTTCACCCATGATAAAACCACTACGATTTTTATCAAATGGACGAGAAGCTTTTTGTGGATTGTCGTTCATGTCTGTGCAAAGAGCTTTCATGGAAGCAAAACCTGCTACTGGAAGTGGAGAAATACAAGCTTCTGTACCACCAGCAACCATTACATCTGCTTCACCGCGTTGAATAACACGCATAGCATCACCAATAGCATTTGTACCAGTTGCACAAGCTGTTACAGGGCAAACGCTAGGACCTTGAAGACCAAATGTAATAGAAGTCATGCCTGCTGCCATATTGCTAATCATCATAGGCACGCAGAAAGGACTTACACGACCTGGACCTTTAGTGAATATAGTATTGTATTGATCATGTAATGTTTCAATACCACCAATACCACTACCAATAAATACGCCAATACGTTCTTTATCTTCTTTAGATAAATCCATATTTGCATCTTCAAACGCAAGTTTAGTTGCTGCAATAGCAAATTGAGTATATCTATCCATGCGTTTTGCTTCTTTTCTATCGATAAAATCAGCAGCATTAAAATCTTTTACTTCTGCTGCAATCTGAGCTTTAAAATCACTAGCGTCAAAATGTGTAATTTTATCTATACCGCTTTTACCTGCAAGAAGACCTTGCCAAAAAGCATCTTTACCAATACCAATAGGGGAAATTGCTCCTAAACCAGTAATAACTACTCTATTTGTCAAAACAAACACCTCTCATTTAATCTATTGCCGCAACTTCCGATTTTATTCTAGAAATTATCTCTCTAACTGGCAATATTTCTTTGATTCTGTGTATATATTCGCCTGTAAATACCAGACCATTTTCTACGTCTCCCTGTTCTGCACGAATCAATGAATCAATTATACAGAAATTATGTTTACAGCTCTTTAAACATGCTTTACATCCTTTTGGAGGAACTGGGCCTACCATTATTTTATCTGCAAATGGATTTCTTACAGCACGTCCTGGAAGACCTACTGGGCTGTGTATAACTACAATGTCGTCCGGTTTAGATTTTAAATAAAATCTTTTTAAAGCCGGAGCTGCATTGGATTCTTCACTGGCAGCAAAGCGTGAACCCATTTGTACACCACTTGCGCCCATCTTTATAAGATCAACAATGTCTTGACCGGAAAGCACTCCGCCTGCTGCAACAACAGGAATATCCACAGCTTTTGCGATATCAGGAATTAATTCACGTATAGATGTACTAGTTCCTAAATGTCCGCCAGCTTCTTTTCCTTCAACCACAATAGCAGCAGCGCCAAGACGTTGGGATATTTTCGCTAATTTAACAGATGAAACAATCGGTACGATTGGTGTACCAGATTCTTGTCCAAGACCAAACATATCGCGGGAAAATCCTGCACCAGCTACTACAAGGTCAATACCTTCTTCGATAGCAGTTTTTACAATTTCACTAAAACCTCTAGCTGCAACCATGATGTTAATACCAATAATTCCAGACGTTAAAGATCGCGCCAAGCGAATTTCATACCTTAATTCATCAGTAGGCATACCAGATGCAGCAATCAAACCAATGCCGCCTTCATTAGCGACAGCAGCTGCAAGTCTTGCCGTTGATAATCTAACAGCCATGCCCCCCTGAATAATAGGTACTTTTGCAATTTTATTGCCAATTTTCAATTCAGGAAGTTTCAAAAATAACTCCTCCAATCCGCTTTTCTTCTATTATCTTTAGAAAGTCCCGTGGAGTAACCACGGGACTTTTCTAAGGAAACGCTAAAATTATTTATTTTGGTCTATATAGGATACAACGTCCTGAACTGTTTTAATTTTTTCAGCAGCTTCGTCAGGAATTTCAATACCGAATTCTTCTTCGAAAGCCATGATTAATTCAACAATGTCAAGAGAATCTGCACCTAAATCGTCGATGAAAGTAGAATCGATATTAACTTCATCAGCTTCAACGCCTAACTGATCAACAACGATATCTCTTACTTTATCAAAAGTAGCCATTCCTCGTCACCTCCTCCTCAGAATAACCTTTTATTTATTCATTATTACATTACCATACCGCCATCTACATTGACAACCTGTCCTGTAATATATGAAGCCTTATCAGATGCCAAAAATACTACTGCATTTGCAATATCTTCTGGCTGACCCATTTTGCCAAGCGGAATAGAGCCCACTACTTGAGCCTGTGCTTTTTCTGGCATAGCTGCTGTCATATCAGTAGCAATAAAACCAGGAGCTACAGCGTTAACGGTAATACCACGACTAGCCATTTCACGAGCTAAAGATTTTGTAAAACCAATTACACCAGCTTTAGCAGCAGAATAATTTGTCTGACCTATATTTCCCATTATACCAGAAACAGAAGTCATATTGATAATTTTTCCAGAACGTTTTTTCATCATATATTTTGCCGCTACTTTTGTACAGTTAAAAATACCTGTTAAATTTGTATTAATAACAGCATTCCAATCCTGAGATTTCATACGAATGAATAAACCATCACGAGTTATACCCGCATTATTTACTAAAATATCAATCTGTCCAAATTCAGCTATTACTTTTTCTACCATTTCACTAGCAGCCTGTTCATCACTAACGTCAGCTTGAACAATCATAGCTTTGCCGCCCATATCAGTAATTATATTCTTTACTTCTTCAGCAGCAGCCACATTTCCTGCATAATTGATAGCTACAGTAGCACCTTCTTTTGCAAGTTCAATAGCAACTGCACGACCAATTCCACGAGATGCTCCTGTTACTAACGCAACCTTACCATCTAAAAGCATATTATCGAACCTCCTTGAAATAGTCAAGAGTTTTTTCAAGAGATTCTATATTTTCTACGTTTAAAGATTTCAATTTACGGTCAATACGTTTATTAAATCCACATAAAACTTTACCTGGACCTACTTCAACATAAGTATCAGCACAAAAATCTTTCATTGTTGCGATACAATCTTCCCATTTTACAGGGCTTGAAGCTTGTTTTACAAGACTTACTTTGATATCTTCTGCTTTTGTTAAAGCTTCAGCTGTAACATTTGTTACTACTGGAATAGTAGCATCAGATACAACAACTTTATCAAGTTCTACAGCAAGTTTTTCAGCTGCAGGTTCCATTAATTTACTATGGAATGGTGCACTAACTGGTAAAATAACACATTTTTTTGCACCAGCTTTTGTCATTTCTTCACTAGCTTTTTCTACACCTTTAGCAGTACCTGCAATTACAATCTGACCTGGGCAGTTGAAGTTTACAGCCTGTACTAAAGCAGTGCTTGCACTTACTTCTTCACAAATTTCTACAATTTTATCACGATCAAGACCAATTACAGCTGCCATTCCGCCTTCACCAACAGGAACAGCTTCTTGCATGTACATACCACGTTTATGAACGAGATATACTGCATCTGCAAATTTTAAAGAGCCTGCTGCTACAAGTGCAGAGTATTCACCTAAACTATGACCGCCTACGATTTCTGGAGCAATTCCGTTTTCTTTTAATAATTCGTTACAAATAACGCTCATAGTCAAAATAGCAGGTTGAGTATTTGCTGTAAGTTTTAAATCTTCTGCTGGTCCGTTAAAGCACATGTCCATGATGGAATAACCAAGTGCTTCATCAGCTTCTTTAAATAACTTTTTCGCAATATCATATTTGTCATAAAAATCTTTACCCATTCCCACTACTTGAGAACCTTGTCCTGGAAATAAAAACGCGAGTTTACTCATTTAGTAATCACCCTTTCGCCATTATTTTTATAAATTTATTATTTATTTGCAAATGTTTTGTGTGTTTTCCATCACTTTAGCAAGATTATTTACGATATCATCTATAATTTCTTGAACAGGTTTTATTTCGTTTAACATACCTGCAATCTGTCCAATCATTACAGAACCCATTTCTACATCGCCTTTTCTTGCTGCAAGATTTAATCCACCTGCACCTAATTTTTCAATTTCTTCAACTGGTGCATTTGCTTTTTCTAATTCATCAAATTTACGAGTTAATTTATTAGCTATAACGCGTACAGGGTGCCCTGTAGAACGACCTGTTACAACAGTAGAACGGTCTTTTGCACGTAAAACTAATTTTTTATAATTTTCGTGAGCGATACATTCACTAGAAACTACAAATCTTGAACCCATTTGTACGCCCTGAGCACCAAGAGCAAATGCTGCCATCATGCCACGAGCGTCAGCTATACCACCAGCTGCAATAACTGGGATATCTACTGCATCTACAACTTGAGGTACAAGTGTCATTGTAGTGATTTCTCCTACATGTCCGCCACTTTCTGTTCCTTCGGCAATAAGTGCATCAACACCAGTGCGAGCTAAACGTTTTGCAAGTGCGACAGATGCAACAACTGGTATTACTTTAGTACCAATTTCTTTAAATGCAGGTATATATTCACCAGGATTTCCTGCCCCTGTTGTTACAACTGGTACACGTTCATCAAGCACTACTTGAATAACTTCTTTAACAAATGGAGACATAAGCATGATATTTACACCAAATGGTTTGTCTGTCCATTGTTTTACTTTTTGAATTTCAGCTCTTAAAAGATCAGGAGGCATATGTCCAGCACCAATTATTCCAAGACCACCAGCATTAGACACTGCAGCTGCTAATTCAGCTGTACCAAGCCAAGCCATACCACCTTGAAAAATTGGATATTTAATATTTAATAATTTACAGATAGGATTATTTTCGAACATTGTTTAGTCCTCCTTAGCCCATTTCATAATGCAAGATGCCCATGTAAGACCTGCACCAAAACCAGAAAGAGCTATGATTTCGCCTTTTTTCAATTTTCCAGATTGATAAGCTTCAGCCATTGCAATTGGAATAGATGCCGCTGATGCATTACCATATTTTTCTATATTTACAAATACTTTATCCATTGGTAAATGCAAACGTTTTGCTGCAGATTCAATAATACGAATATTTGCCTGATGCGGAATTAAATAATCAATATCTTCTTTTTGCAATCCAGCACGTTCTAAAGATTTCATTACTGTAGAGCCCATAGCTTTTACAGCAAAGCGGAATGTTTCTTTTCCATTCATATGCAAGCAATGCATATGATTATCTATAGATTCTTGGTCTGCTGGATGTTTACTTCCCCCACCTGGAATTTCAATAGTGGTAGCGCCACTTCCATCAGCACCCAAATCAAAAGATAACATACCATAACCTTGTTCAACTTCACCAAATACAGCAGCACCTGCTCCATCAGCAAAGATGATACAAGTATTTCTGTCGTGCCAATTTACAAATTTAGATAATGTTTCAGCACCTACAACTAATACTTTTTTATAAACACCAGTTTCAATAAACTGTGTTGCAATTGCAGACCCATAAACAAAACCAGAACATGCCGCAGATAAATCAAAAGCTGCTGCATTTTTAGCTCCCAATTTTTCTTGCAAAATACATGCTGTTGATGGGGTATTACAATCGGCAGAGATTGTCGCTACTATTATCATATCTAATTCTTCAGCAGATACTTTCGCATCTTCTAAAGCTTTAATAGCAGCTTTATACGCTAATTCTGATGTTGGCTCATCTTTTGCAGAAATACGTCTTTCTTTGATACCTGTACGTTCTGTTATCCATTCGTCATTAGTATCTACTAATTTTTCAATATCTGCATTAGTGAGGATTTTTTCTGGAACATGGTATCCTATTCCAATAATGCCTGCACTATTTAACTTCAGTGTCATGGCTCCAAATCTCCTCCTTGTCTATATTGTCTCGAATTTGAGTTATTACATCTTTTTGTACAAATTCACTGGCCTGTCTAATAGCGCTACAAATAGCTTTTGCATTAGAACTACCATGAGATATTATACAACAACCATTTACTCCTAGTAAAGGAGCTCCACCATATTCAGAAACATCTATATCTTTTCCTAATTTTTTTAAGGCAGGCATTAACATTAATGCTCCTAATTTAGCTAATATACCACCCTTATTTATGGCTTCTTTAGCTAAACTAACTAAAGTTTTTGCTAAACCTTCAGCAAATTTTAAAACAACATTTCCTACAAATCCATCGCAAACTACCACGTCAAATTGGCCTGTTGGTACATCTCGACCTTCAGCATTTCCTTTGAAATTAATAGTTTTCATGCTTTTTAACATAGGATATGTCGCTTGAGCCTGTTCATTGCCTTTAGTTGCTTCTTCACCAATATTTAATAAACCTACAGCTGGATTTTCTAATCCTAGCATACACTTGGCATAGATTGACCCCATCAATGCACTTTGGCAAAGATGTTTTGGTTTACAATCTACATTTGCACCTGAATCTAACAATAAAGTAACGCTACCTTTTCCTGTAGGTATAGGTGTAGCAATTGAAGGTCTATCAATTCCCTTTATTCTGCCTAAAATAAATAACGCTGATGCTGCTGCTGCACCTGTATTGCCTGCAGATAATACAGCATCACATTTGCCTTCTTTTACTAAACGAGTAGCTACAACGATAGAAGAATCTTTTTTTCTACGCACTGCTACTCCAGGGTGTTCACCCATGCCCACTACATCACTAGCATGATGAATGGAGATGGTACTTTTTCTCCATTCTGGATAATTTTTATCTAACTCTTTTTGAATTTGAGTTTGATCACCGACTAGTACAATTTCACAATCATAGCGTTTAGCTGCAAGTATTGCACCTGCTACAATCTCTTTAGGTGCAAAATCTCCGCCCATAGCATCTACTGCAATTTTCATACCTCGGATCCTCCATTATCTTCTAATGAAACAAGAATAAATTTTGCTCTAAAAACTTCTTCTGTAACATTTTTAATTTTCACCCAAACAAAGAATTTATTTCCTCGTTTGTGTTTTAACTCTGCTTTAGCGATTAATTTATCGCCAACACGAACTGGAGCTTTATATTTTATATTAGCAACACCTGTTACCGCCATGGGAGCATCAATCAATGCTAATGCTAATGAATTTGCCTGTGCAAACATATATGCACCTTTTGCTATTTTAGTTTTTTCAAAAACCATATCTTCAGTGATATTCATTAGCGAAATGCCTGATTTTCCCAATTCTAATTCTAATAGTTCCCCAGAAACTTCACTACTACTAATAGATTTAACTTTTTTCTGCGTAGCTTCAGCTAATTGTTTTACTCGCTCTCTAAGCTCTGGTATACCTAGCTCTAAACGGTCTAACCTAATAGTCTGTATACTAACATTCAAAAGTTTTGCCAATTCCTCATCCGTAAAGAAGGGTTTGGATTTCACATAATCTATTAATAGACTTTGTCTTATTCGCTTTTTTTCACGTGTCATCCTTCACACCAACTTTTAGTACCAGATAATATAATCAGTTACAATTGGTTATTATACAAACTTTTTTTCTAATTGGCAAGTATAATTTCCCTTAACTAATTGACTATACAAGATAAAATCCAACTCAAAAATACATTTATTTTTACTATAAAATAAAATATGCTCCCTTTATAGATAGAGAAATTTAATATCACTATATCTATAAAGGGAGCATACTAATTCGCTCCAGAAAATTATTCTGCAGAAGCGATAACTTCTTTACCATCATAATAACCACATTCAGTGCAAACATGATGAGGCATTTTTGGTTCATGACACTGAGGGCATGCAACATAACCAGGAGCTTCTAATTTCCAGTTAGCACGACGTCTGTCACGACGAGCTTTTGACATTTTACGCTTAGGTACTGCCATTTACTACACACCTCCTTAAATAACTAAAGGTTCTTCAAGCTAAATTGCTTTTACCTATTTTTTCAATAAATCCTGCAAAGCTGCAAGTCTTGGGTCAATACTTTCCCTATTGCAACCGCATTCGGTTTTATTCAAATTAGCACCGCATACACTACATAATCCTTTGCAATCTTTGGAACATAAATGTTTTGTCGGCTGAGCAGAAATTATAATATCACGCACTAAATCGCCGATATTAATAATATCGCCGTCAAAATGATTTATCTCTTTAATTTTTGCAAATTCTTCATCTCTTGTATATTCTTCCGCAAAAGAATATTCACTTTTTGTCTGGAAATATTCTAAACATCTATCACAAATCTCTGAAATAGTGCAAAAAATCTTTCCCTCTAAGCGAAAACAAGTACCAGTATTAGTTGCGGTTCCTTTGACCATGATGGGACCTTCTAACTTACAATCATCTAAAAGTGGCCCAATGTCTTCGGGTTTTGCATCAAAACTAAAAGCCTTTTCATGACCAATTTGTTCAGCTATTTCCGATACATTTATTTTCATCATTGCAATCAACCTCAATTCATTATAGCCGTAGCTATATATTTTGTCAAACAATCCAAGTAAAATTTTTAGGAAAAATTTTACTTCTATGCTAAAATATTTTTTATCGCTAAAAAAATTATAAAATAAAAATCAAAGAAAGTGAATTAAAAATGTCAATAACTGGAATTATTAGTGAATATAATCCATTTCATAATGGTCATAAATATCTCATTCAAAAACATAAAGAAAATTTTCCTGACAGCTATTTCATCGCTGTTATGAGTGGTAATTTCACGCAACGTGGAGAAATTGCCTTAGTTGATAAATGGCAAAGAGCTAAACTTGCTGTAGCTAATGGCATTGATTTAGTCATTGAGCTTCCTTTTGTATTTGCTGTTCGTAGCGCCCAATATTTTGCCAAAGGTGGCATTGATTTACTGCATAAATTACACTGTGTAGATACTATTTGTTTTGGTAGCGAATACACTAATGAAAAAGAGTTAACATTTATTGCCCAAACTTCTCAAAGTGAAAAATTTCAACAAATGTTAAAAAATAAACTTGCTGATGGTCAATCATATGCTGCTGTAACTAGTGAAGTTTTAAGTAATCTCACCAATATTTCTGAAGATATTTTAAAAGCTCCTAATACTATTTTAGGCATTGAATATTTAAAAGCTAATTTAAATTTAGAAAAGCCTTTAACCGTAAATATAATTCAACGCATGAAAGCAGAACATAATAACTTGAATTATCAAGAAAATTTTGCTAGTGGTACAGCCATTCGCCATTCTTTATATACAAATAATAGCAATTTTTCCAAGCTTAAACAAGTTGTACCAGATGAAACTTATTTTCTTTTGCAAGAAATTCACCAAACACAAGATTTACCTCATTTAGATTATCTGTTTACCAATTTAATCAGTAAATTACGACTAGCTAAACTTGATGAATTAACAAAAATTTATGGTATTCGCGAAGGATTAGAATATAAATTGTTAAAAACTGCCAATGAAGCTATCAATTTACAAGATTTCTTTCAAAAATTAAAATCGAAAAGATATCCTTTGACAAATTTACAACGTTTAACATTATATTTACTACTAAATATAACTAAAGACCTTATACAAAGATTTGATGATACAGGCGCTTTATATGCCCGTGTTTTAGCTTTTAATGATAAGGGTACAGAATTACTTAAACAAATGAAAAAAAATGCTTCTATTCCTATTATAACTAAAACAACATCATATTTAGACAGCAAAAAACGTTGCCAACAAAAATTGACAACGTTTGAAGAAATGTTAGCTATAGATACTTACGCTACTGAATTATATAATTTATGCTTTAATCCGTTTAAACCATATGGAAAAGATTTCACTACATCTCCATATTATTTTAAAACGAATAATGAAAATTAATTTTTCGACTAAAAATTAAAAGTGTAAACTTTGTTGCTTCATATGAATATTCATCAATAAGCCTAAACATGTTACATTCGTCAACAATGAACTTACACCATAACTCATAAGAGGAAGTGGTATACCTGTTACTGGCATAACCCCCATTGTCATACCTACATTTACTAATAAATGGAAAGCTAACATAGAGGTAATGCCTGAAGCTAATAACATACCAAAAGCGTCTTTACATTCTCGCGCTATTTTAACACCACGCCACAATACGATTAAATACAGACATAATAAAAATGCTGCACCAATAAAACCAAATTCTTCACCAACAACGGCGAAAATAAAGTCCGTATGATTTTCTGGTAAGAAGTTTAATTGACTTTGTGTACCACCAAAAAGACCTTTACCAAAAAGCATTCCTGAACCAATGGCTATTTTTGATTGTATGATATGATATCCTGAGCCTAATGGGTCAACATTTGGGTCAATAAATACCATGATACGCATTTTTTGATAATCATGTAAAAATTGCCATATTATCGGCAACATCGCCAAAAATGCACCAAATACAATTCCTAATATTTTTAAACTAATACCTGCGACGAAAATCATACCCAAGAAAATAGCTAAAAATACTAAACCTGTACCCAAATCCGGCTGTTTTGCTACCAATAAGAACGGCACTAAAACAAATAAAGCAACTGGTATTACTTCTCTCCATTTGCTTAGATGTCCAATTCGACTTTCTAATAATGTCGCCAAAGCGATAATCATAATTACTTTAGAAAACTCTGATGGCTGTATACTGATAGGCCCTATCTGTATCCAACGCTGTGCCCCTAATGCTGCATGACCGAAAAACATAACAGCAAGTAACATGATTAAATTGAAAATATATATCTTATTACCCCAGTTTTTCAAAGCTCGATAATCGAAAAAATTCGTTATCATAAAAGCCCAAATCAATCCACCAACTGCAAACATGCCCTGTCTTTGTAAATACCAATATCTATCATCGCTAGGTGTATTTACATGAGTTGCACTAGCTATTGTAATAAGACCTACTATTAAAATTCCAATGACTGCTAAAGTCAAAGGCAAATCTAACCGACGCAGTGTTCGATGCTCTCTAATATTGAACATAATTACCTACCATTTCTTCTTTTCTTCTAAAAATACTAATTACCTATACAAAATAATAGAGGATACAACTGATTTCATTTGTATCCTCACTTATTATAGCAATTCTTATCATAATGTCAAAGTCATTATCACTTCATCTGTATCTATATCGATAATTTTAATAGTTTTATCCTCTAATACAGCTACAGTTGCTCTATTATCTTCACGTTTACTAAGTGATGGAGAACCCGGATTTAAAAATACTGTATTTCCTCTTTTTTCTAAAACATTAATATGCACATGACCAGAAATGAAAATATCTGCTTTTAAAGCTTTAGCCATTTTATCTTTTGCTTCATCTGTTTCTACATAATGACCATGAGTAGTAACTATCTTTAAGCCTTCTGCTACTACATAAGTATATGGTGCTTGAATTGGCATATCTAATACTAAAGTATCAACTTCACTATCACAATTACCACGGCAGATAACCACAGGCATACTACAAGCATTTAATTTTTCTGCAAGTTTGGCAGGATTATAATCGGAAAGCATAGGATTTCTTGGTCCATGATATAAAACATCTCCTGCATGAATAATCATATCTGCATCTTTAAAATATTTATCAAAAGCAAGTGAAAATCTTTCATGACAACCATGTGTATCGCTAATAATTCCAATTTTCATATCAAAGCACCTCTTTATCTTTATAATAAAATTATTCTAGCATTTTTCTAAAAAAAAATACATACTTGCATTTATCATTCTAAAAATATCTTCCTAACAAAAAAGATTTCTTGAAAATTCAAGAAATCTTTTCTTCTTTTATTAAAGATTATTCATAGTTTTATTTTCGCCACAAAGAGCTTCAAAATCTTTTACAAATACATCAACTGCACATCTTGCAGCATCAACTTTGATGAGATTTTCAATTACATCTGGAGCAATTGTGCTTGCACCTACACCATATTTAGCAAGCTCTAATACTTGTTGGGAATTTTTAAAACTTGCAGCTAAAATTTCAGTTTCAAGACCTGCATTTTTCAACATATCATGAATATCTTTTGCTACTTGAATACCATTTGCACCTAAATTATCAATACGATTTACATATGGTGCTACATATTTTGCCCCTGCTTTACCTGCTAAAAAGCCTTGCATCTGATTGTAAATTGCAGTACCTGTGATATTTACGCCTTCTTTAGCTAAAGCTTTGATTGCTTTTAATCCTTCTGGAATTACAGGAATTTTGATAAAAGTATTTTCACCTAATACTTCACGCATTTTATAAGCTTCTTTGATCATACCTTGCGCATCTTTAGAGATAACTTGTGCATGAAGTTCAGCTTCACTGCCAATAAAAGCTCTGATTTCACTTAAAACATCAAAAGGATTTCTTCCTGCTTTTTTCAAAATTGAAGGATTTGTAGTAACACCATCTACAGGATAATATTCATACATTTTTTTAATGGCATTAATGTCAGCATGGTCAACTAAAATTTTCATTATTATCGCTCCTATTCAATAATTAAATTTTTTATTCCATTTTGTTTAGCAATATCATAAAAAAATTGCAATTGTGCATTGCTATACAATTTAGGATTTTCTGTAAAATAATATTTTTTATCTAAATAACTATATTTAGCTTTTGCTAATGGATTATAATTTAATAATTCATACTTTACTTTATCATAACAACTACTAATAAATCTACTGATTTGCTCAATATTTTCTTTTGTAGCCGTCAATGTTGGAATAAGCGGTGTTCTTACAATTACACAATCTTTTTTATCAGTTTGCAATAAAAACTTTAAATTATCTTTTATTACTTGATTATCTACATTTGTACATTTTTTATGCCAATCGTTATCAAAAATTTTTAAATCAGTATAAAACTCATCAACATATGGCAATATTTTGGCTAAAACTTCTCGTTTAACAAATAATGATGTTTCTATCGCTGTATGCAAATTCTTTTGCTTACATGCTTTTAATATAGCTAAGGCAAATTCATGTTGGAATAATGGCTCTCCGCCAGAAAGCGTAACACCTCCACCATATTTAAAAAAAGCTTCATCTTTCGTTATTTCTTGCATAATTTCTGGTAAATTATAGTATTTACTATCAAATTGCAAGGCTCTTGTTGGACATTCTTCTATGATCTGCAACCAATTGCTATCTTGCTGACGATTTATATTCATCTTATCATCTACAAATTTTATCGCATCATTTTCGGCAATATGCTCACAAGTCTTACACTTTATACATTTATTTTCTAAATATAATATCTGCTGTTTATAATCCAATCCTTCTGGATTTTGACACCATTTACAACGAAGGGGGCAGCCCTTCAAAAATACAGTTGTACGAATTCCTGCCCCATCATGCACAGCAAAACGCTTAATATCAAAAACTAAGCCTTTATCTTCAGACATTATCATATGTTGTTCTGGCAATGATTTCATTTTGTAACTCCCCTGCAAGCTCTGTAAAATACGCTGTATAACCTGCCACTCTAACAGTGAGTGAACTATATTGTTCTGGATTTTTTTGAGCTTTTAGCAAATCTTCTCTACACACTACATTAAATTGAATATGCGGTATTTCTAAATCGACAAAAGTTCTTAAAAAATTAGCAAATTTATCTATACCTGTCTGTGTTTGGAAAAATTCTGGCAAAAACTTCATATTCAATAATCCGCCATTTGTCGTCAAATTATTATCTAAACGGGAAACAGATTTCAGTACTGCTGTTGGGCCATTCAAATCTCTACCATATACAGCAGACATACCGCCATCTGCTAATGGAGTTTGCGATAAACGACCATCTGCACTAGCTCCTAAATTTTCGCCCATAGGCACATGAGCACTAACTGTATACATGCCCATATGATAAGCTCCACCTCGATAATTTGTAAATTCTCTGAGTTTTGCTCTGAATTTTCTAGCCCATTTAACGCCCAATTCATCTACCCAAGCAATATCATTGCCGTATTTAGGTACATGATTTAATAATTTTTGACAAAGAATTTCTTGATTAGCAAAATTATTTTTCAAAGCTTCTTCTAAAACTTTTGCTGATACTTTTTGTTCATCAAATACTAATTGTTTTATCACAGCTAAACTATCTGCTAAATTAGCCACCTGAATAAATTGTATTCCCGATAAATTATATTTTGCTCCACCTTTTGTTACATCAATGCCTTTTTCCATGCAATCATCAATTACACTAGATAAAAATGCTGTTGGCAATATTGCAATATGACCTTTTTCCACAGCTTCACAACAAGGTATCATCTTTTCTACAAAATAATTCATTGTTTGCTCTAAAGCTATTTCTAAATCTGCAAAAGTTTTATAAGTACTAAGTGAACCAAAATCAGGTGCCATCTGTTTATCTGTCAATAGACATCTACCATGATTTAAAGTTAACTCTAATACTTTATTCATATTGAACATAGCCGCATCACTCCAACCAAGATTATTGCCCTGAGTTGTGAGTTCTACACAGCCAACAATAGCATAATTCATAGCATCTTGATGAGTTACACCTAAATTTTCCATTTCTTTAATGATAGCTTTATCATTGAAAAATTGTGGCATTCCACTGCCTTTGGCTACTACACGAATAGCATGTTTTAATAATTTATCATTAGTTTTTTCATGAAGTCTTACCGATAAATTAGGTTGTGGCAAGCCTAAATCTTCTTGTGCTGATAAAAATAGTTCTGATAAATCATTGCTAAAATCATTACCATGTTCATCTACACCGCCAACAGCTATATTAAAGCCAATAGGAAAACCTGCAAAGTATTTTGCACTATGCTGATTGCGTAAATAAACAATTTCATTGAATTTTAACCATAGACATTCAATAATTTCTAAAGCTTCATCTTTAGTTAAAATATTATTTTCTATATCTTTTATATAATATGGATATAAAATTTTATCTAATCTACCTGGAGAAAAACTAGACGCATTACTTTCCATATGCAAAATCACGAATAAAAACCATGTAGCCTGCACAGCTTCATGAAATGTTTGCGGTGGTCTTTGGCTGATATTTTTACAAATATCGGCTACTTTTATTAAGCTAGCTCTATTTTTTTCATCAGTTTTGGCAGTAGCAATCAATAAATCATGATAACGAAGCATAAAATCTTGTACAGCTTTCATCACAATAATTATTGCCTGATAAAAATTTTTCTTATCTTCATCTGCATTCTCATAATGATTTTGAGCATCTTCTAGTAGACCGCTGACCCCTTTTTGTAGCCATTTTTCTACATTTGGACAAATATGACCTTGTGCATGGTCTGTTTGATTTATTTTTACTACTTTGTTTATCACACTTATTTCTTGTCCAAAATTTTGTTTTATTACATCTTCTAGACTTTTGCCCTTCCAGTAAGGTACTATCTGCTCACGAAAAATTTTTATATCTTCATCTCTTACTAAAAATTTATCTTGTTTTCGTGTGGGAATAGTTTCAAATTCTCTATCCACCCAAGAAATACCGCTTTCAGGAAAAACAACACCATAGCGCACACCTTTAGTGCGATTTCCCACTATCAATTCTTCATTTTCTATACCGATTTCTAATTCTCGCAAAGCATTTACTAGTGCATAAGCTCGTTTTAAAATTATAGGTTCATTTTCATGTTGTTTATATGTTTTTGTAATAATTAATGCTTGTTCTATACTGACATATCTAGGTTGGGACAACATTTTTTCTTTTAAAATTTGTATGCGATTTTTTGTCATAAATACACTCTCCTCAACTATAAGCAACTGTCAGAAAATTCCATTCATTAATTTTATTATATAAAATTTCTTATTATTGTCAACAAATTTATATTATTTTTTATTATTTATTATTATTTTATCTGTTGATAATTTCTATATTATATTTTAATAATTCTTTTTCTTCTGTTTCCGTCAAATTTTCATCAGTAATTATTCCTTGAAAATCTTCGATATTAGCATATTTATAACTTCCCGATTGTTTTAATTTTTCACTTTCTGCCATCATATAACTTTTTCTACTAATATTTAACACTTCTTTTTTCGTAATACCATCATTTGCCATATAAGTAGTTACTGCATTATCGTGAATATCCACACTGACAACACCCATAAAAGCTAAATCAAAACGGAAATTTTTCAACATCTCTATTGTTAAGCTGCCCACAAAACCATCTTTGCCAAAATCAAATTCTCCACCGATAAAAATCACTCTTATATTTGATTTTGCCAATATATTCACTATCTCCAACATATTCGTTACAATAATAGCTTTCAAATCACTTTTAGCAATGAGATAAGCCAGCTCAATATTTATCGTAGATATATCTAAAAATACAACATAATCATCTTTTATCAAGGATAATGCTTTTTGTGCTATCTTTTGCTTAGCTACTAAATTAATGGATTTTCTTTGTGTAGCAAATTCACGATGCACATTTTCCTTTACTAATACAGCTCCGCCATACGTTTTTTTCAATTTGCCTTGCTGAGCTAATAAAGCTAAATCCTTACGAATTAAATCTTCACTGACCTTAAATTTTGCACTTAACTCTTTTACTTTCACACGACCATTTTCTTTTAATTCTTGTATAATCAAAGCATGTCTTTCTTCTACAAACACTTTTATCACCTTCAAAACTAAATTATTCCCCTTATTATTTTACTGCATAGCCTAAAAATCCAAAATAAAAAGATGAGATATCTATTTAAAATATCTCATCTTTTTTGTCTTTTATATTTAGTTTTAAAGTTTATCTACAAGCTAACACATCATTATAAAAAGCGTCCATTTCTTCTTTTGTATTGAAATTAGCTATATACATTTGATTTCCCATTGCCCCAGAAAGAGCATCCGCTACTCGTCCTGACATCTTCATGTTAGCACCGTATTTATGCATTATATCTTCATCACTCATCACGAAGTTTTTACCATCACGACGACCAGCAAATGCACAAAAAGCAGTCTGACCAATTCCTCTTAAGGAACTATCATATGCTATCATATCTGCCCAAATTTTATATACATTAGTACTTTGAGAAAAGTTCATCATGTCTGGGCTAATACCGCCACTTGGTCTCATATTTACTTCAAGCCCAATGAGCTCACCTTTTCTACCTAAACCTTCATGGTCTTTCAATAAACGGAAAAATTCAAAATGCACAAAACGACTTTTTACATCAAAGCTTTTTACTGTAGCTCTGCCCATAGCACGTGTATCATCAGCTAAATTATTTAAAATATAAAAAATACTATTATCTGCATTATTTACCACGTCCATAATAGACATTGGAGTTACATTACCAATCTCAAAAATTGGCTCTCCATGAGAATTGATAATCGCATCATAAGAATTTATCTCTGCATATATGTATTCTTCCATAATATATTCTATGTGCGAAAATTTTGTTGCAAAGAAATATGCCACTTCATCTTGATTATTAAGTTTATATGTGAAGCTAGCACCCACACCGTTATTAGGTTTTACAATTACAGGATAACCAACTTCTTGAATAAACGCCATACAGTTTTCCCAGCTATCTACAATATGATAGCGAGCTGTAGGTATGCCAACTCGAGCATAAAACTCTTTCATTCTCGATTTATATTTTACCTTTGGCATATCTTCATTATGAAAACCAGTTTTAATATTAAAATCTGTACGCAATCTAGCATCGCGTTCTAACCAATATTCATTATTGGACTCTAACCAATCAATCTCACCATATTTATTTCTAAAGAAATCTACAGCTCTACAAACTTCATCATAATTTTCAAGACTGCCAACTTTATAATATTCATTTAAACTATCTTTTAATTCTGGGCATAAATAATCATAAGGAGCATCACCAATACCTAAGACATTTAAGCCATTGTTTTTTAATTCTCTGCAAAAATGCCAATAATTCTCAGGAAAATTGGGAGATATAAATATAAAATTCTTCATAATATTATCCTTTCTTTCATCTCTCTTCGTCTTAATCTAGTAAATATGGTACAAAATAAGCTACTTGTTTATACCACCAATCCCAATCATGACTGCAATCATAGCCCCAATAATCTACCCAAGTATTAATATTTTTTTCTCTCAAAATATCATCAAGTTGACCTGTTGAAGAAGGTATTTCCCAAGCTCCTTTACCTACGCAAATCACAGATTTTTTTAGATTATATAAATGAATATATGGGTGGTCATCTGGCATATTTTTTAAATAATCCACAGGAGAATTATTATAAACAATATCGTCCATATAGCCATCAAATCCATAGCTTGCAATGTAAATACCACTTAATGCCAATAATCTATCAAATAAATCTGGTCGACGATAAAATAAATTTGTTGCATGTGTAGCACCTAAGCTACAACCAAAGACCATTATTCCAGGATAACCAGTCCAACCATTACGCAAATTCACCATATCTCGCATAAAAGGAACCATTTCATCTGTAATATATCTCATCCATTGTTCATGACGTTCTGCTCTCCATCTTGGGTCAGCGCCTTTATTTGACCATGTTTCTTTATCCATTGTATCTATGGAAAAAACCATCACTTGACCGCTTTCTATCCATGGAGCCCAAGTATCTGTCATTTTAAAATTCTCAAAATCAAAAAAACGCCCATCTTGACAAGGAATATATAAAACTGGTCTACCTGCATGACCATATACTTTAAATTCCATATCTCTATTTAAATTATAGCTATATCTTTTAAAATACTGTACTTCCATAAACTATCACTACATATAGTAGCTAAAATTCACCTCTTATTATTTTTTATTTTTCATATAATAAAGTTTCAACAAAGAAAGGAATTTGTTTTTCCCAACTTGCTTCACTATGCGTACCATTTGGCACAATGCGAGCATTCAATCTGATATTTTTTTTCATCAACACTGAAGATATCATCGCAAATTTTTGTATCATATGTTTGTATCGTGGAAGTTCCTCTGTACCATAATCCATATAAACTACAGTATCTGGATTAATATTAGCGTTTTTTATCATTTTGGCTAATTTTTGTGGACCTGTCCATATAGATGGTGATAAAGCTGCCGCTCTAGAGAATATATGATTGTATTCAAGTATTGCATATAAACTCATTAATCCTCCCATGGAGCTTCCTGCGATAAATGTATTATTTCTATCAGAGAGTGTGCGGAAAGTATTATCAATTGTTGGCTTTAATTCATTGACAAACCACTCCATAGTAATTTTTCCTAAGCTCTTGATATTTCCAAATGTTTTATCTTTAAATGGATATGGTGTATATTCTTTTAATCTACCATTATCTGGATTTTGATTACAAGCTGGGGCCACTACTATCATTTGTGTATTTGTATATTCAAGATATTCTTTTAATCCCCATGATTTTCCATAAGTGGCATCGCTGTCAAAAAATACATTTTGTCCATCAAACATATATAATACAGGATAATATTCGTCTGGTTTTTCATTATAAGAATTTGGAAGATATATATATTTTCCTATTTTCTTGGCCTGTTAATTCTGGTATAGTTATATCCCATACATCAATCACAATTATCACCATTACTGAAAACTTATAAATTACTTTATAAGGTTACACCTTTTCAATAAATCCTTTCTTTTTTGCTTAAGTATTTACTTAATACTCAACGTGGTAACTTACGTTTTAAAATAATAAAATTTATTTAGAGATTATAAAACTCATCATGTCTAATCTCAGGAGATTTTAAGGCTTCTAGAGAGATTTTTTATTAAATATACCATGTTTCAAAACAAATTTCAACATCATCTATAAAAACTCATGTAAACATGTAAACTAATAATAAATTAAATAAAGAGGATATTTCTATATGTTTTATAAAAATATCCTCTTTAGTATTTATCTATATTTATTTAAAATATTATTTTATTTTCTTTAATAAGCTTGCCATTTCCATAGCTGCCATAGCTGCATCGCTACCTTTATTACCTGCTTTTGTACCAGCACGTTCTACAGCTTGTTCGATATTTTCAGTAGTTACTACACCAAAAATAGTAGGTACGCCTGTGCTCATTCCTACTTGAGCTACACCTTTAGATACTTCATTACATACATAATCATAATGAGTAGTTGACCCACGAATAACAGCACCTAAACAGATAACAGCATCATATTTTCCTGTTTGTGCTAATTTTTTAGCTACTACAGGAATTTCAAATGCGCCTGGTACCCAAGCAACATCAATATCATCTTCATTTGTTTCATGACGGCGAAGTGTATCGATTGCTCCAGATAATAATTTACTTGTAATGAACTCATTAAAACGAGCTACAACAATACCAATTTTTAAATCTTTACCATTTAAATATCCTTCTAATATATTAGCCATTAAAAAAACCTCTTTTCTTTATACTTAATATTTGTATTAAAGATTATTATTTAGTATCTATTTATTATTTTAATAAATGTCCCATTTTTTCTTTTTTCACTTTTAAATAACCTGCATCATATTTATTAGCAGGAATTTGAAGTGGTACTCTTTCTACGATTTCTAAGCCAAAACCTTCAAGACCTGCTCTTTTAGCTGGATTATTAGTCAATAAACGTATGCTAGATAAACCTAAATCTTCTAAGATTTGAGCACCAATACCATATTCACGTTCATCAGGAGCAAAACCTAATAAAACATTTGCTTCAATTGTGTCTTTACCTTGGTCTTGAAGTGCATACGCTCTAATTTTATTTGCAAGACCTATGCCACGACCTTCTTGACGAAGATATAATAATACACCTTCACCAGCTTCTTCAATTTTTTGCATTGCTAAATGAAGTTGATCGCCACAATCACAACGCATAGAACCTAATACATCACCTGTTAAACATTCAGAATGAACACGTACTAATACATTCTTTTTATTTCTTACATCGCCTTTAACAATAGCTAAATGACATTTTCCATCTAATTTGCTTTCATAAGCCATTACTCTAAAATGACCAAATTTATTTGGAAAATCTGCTTCAGCCACTTTTTCTACCATTTTTTCTGTAGTTTTGCGATATTCTACTAATTGAGCTACAGTTATAAATATTAAATCATGTTTTTTGGCAAATTCAATTAAATCTGGAGTACGAGCCATATGACCGTCTTCCTTCATGATTTCACAGCAAAGACCTGCTGGTTTTAAACCTGCTAATTTTGCTAAATCTACAGTAGCTTCTGTATGACCAATACGGCAAAGTACGCCACCTTCTTTAGCACGAAGAGGGAACATATGACCTGGACGACGTAAATCTTCTGGTTTTACATTATCATCAATTAAAACTTCAACTGTTCTAGCTCTTTCAAAAGCAGAAATACCTGTAGTTGTATCCACAGCATCAACAGATACAGTGAAAGCTGTTTCATGATTATCTGTATTGTGGCTAACCATCTGATTTAAACCAGCTTTATCAATGAGTTCGCCAGACATTGGCACGCAGATTAAACCTTTAGCATGAGTAGCCATAAAATTGATGATTTCTGGAGTTGCTTTTTCAGCAGCTACGATTAAATCGCCTTCATTTTCACGGTCTTCATCATCTGTTACTAATACCATTTTACCTTGTTTAAATGCTTCAATAGCTTCTTCAACTGTATTGTATTTAAATTCCATATGTCTATACCTCATTTCTTAAAAACCATTTTCACGTAAAAAATCTAAACTCAATGATGATGATTTTGGTTTATCTTGTTTAAAACTCAATAATCTTTCTACATATTTACCCACGACATCATTTTCTACATTAATTATCGAACCTACTGATTTACTAAGTAGTGTTGTAACTTCAGATGTATGTGGTATTAACGATACTGCAAAATTATCTTCACCTAAATGTGCTACAGTAAGACTTACTCCGTCTAAAGCAACAGAACCTTCAGAAATAATATATTTTAAAATTCTATCATTAGCTGTTAAAGTAACACGTGTAGCATTATCATCTTTTTTCATTTCAATAATTTTAGCAGTGCCATCAATATGGCCACTTACAATATGACCGCCTAATCTACTTGATAAAGTCAAAGCTCTTTCTAAATTGACTTTATCGCCAATTTTTAATAAACCCATATTCGTCTTGCGCATGGACTCGGGCATAACATCTGCTATAAAATAATCACTTGCTAAAAAAGTAACTGTTAAACATACACCATTTACAGCAATACTATCACCTAATTGTGTATTTGCTAATACTTTCTTAGCTTTAATAGATAATTTTATAGAATGAGTGCCTTTTGCTATAGCCTTTACAACACCGATTTCTTCTACGATACCTGTAAACACTGTATCACACCTTATCTTTATCTACTCTACCTATGATTAAAATATCTTCTTCTAATTTTTCAATTTGGATATCTTTTAGCGCTAGAGCTTCTTGTAAATTTAAAATACCTGTTCCTGCTACAGGAGTTTTCGCTTCTTTACCGCCAACAATTTTTGGGGCAATAAAGAAATATACTTTATCTACTAATTTTTTTGCAACAAAACTTCCGCTTAAAGTAGCACCGCCTTCAACTAAAATGCTACAAATATTTTGTTGTCCTAAAATATTTAGTAATTTTTCTATATCTACTTTGTCATTTTCATCTTTATCCACTACAATGACATCAACATTTTGAGCTTGTAGTTTTAAAATTTTATCTTTATCCGCTTTATCTGTAGTAGCAACAATAGTTTTTGCTGATTTATCTTGTACTACATTAGCATTTATATCAATTTTTAAACTGCTATCTACAACAATTCTAATTGGATTTTTTCCGCCATCCACTCTAGCAGTGAGCATAGGATTATCTTCTATCACAGTATTAATTCCTACCATGATACCATCATAAATATCACGTAATTTATAACCATATGCTCTTGATGTTTCATTTGTTATCCATTTTGATTGACCTGTTGCTGTAGCAATTTTTCCATCTAAAGTCATAGCAGCTTTTAAGACTACAAATGGTTTTTTATGCTCAATCCATTTAAAGAATACTTCATTTTGTTTACGCAATTCATCTTGCAAAAATCCATATTCCACATGAATACCTGCATCTTCTAAAATCTTAAAACCTTTGCCTGCAACTTTAGGATTTACGTCCAATAAACCGCCATATACATTTTTTACCTTTGCTTCTACTAAAGCTTTAGCACATGGTGGCGTTTTGCCATAATGAGCACACGGTTCTAATGTTACATATACATCAGCACCTTGCGCTAATTCTCCTGCTTGATTCAATGCATGAACTTCAGCATGTGGTGTACCTGCCTTTCTATGCCAGCCACAACCCACAACTCGATTATCTTTGACAATCACAGCACCGACTAAGGGATTAGGAGAAGTTCTACCGATTGCATTTCCTGCTAACTGCATGGCAAGTCGCATATATTTTTCATCGTAACTCAAAAAATCACCATTCTTTCTGTTCATTCTTTGGTTATAATTTTTAAAGAATTAAACAAAAAAGGCTGTTAAATGCATTGCAAATAACAGCCTAATCAGCTTTATATTATAAATTAATTATCTATACTAATTCACTTTTATAAACTAATTTATAACTTTCCATCTTTTCTCATCCAGACTATACTGTCGGCTTTGGAATTTCACCAAATCATGCAAATAATTGCTCGCGGGCTTTACCGCCGGTAGGGAATTGCACCCTGCCCCAAAGACTGCTTTATTTAGTTACAAGAACATCATAGCACTTTACTATGAATAAATCAATATTTATTCTTTATTATTTCAAATTTATTACATCTAAATCATCAGGTACATATAAATTTCCATAATAATATTGTTTACCTTCATCAGTGTATAATTCTTTGCGTTTATCTATATGTTTATCTTCTGTATGATATAAAATCAAATTTTTAACTTGTAATTGTTCCGCTAATTCGCAAGCTTCTTTTACTGTGCTATGGTGTTTTTCATATGGTTTGAAAATATCTCTATCCCCATATAAACAAAATGCTTCAGATAATAAATAATCGGCATTTTGAGCATAAATTTCACAGACTTCATTATATGGTTCATCTCCTAAACAACATAAATTCATGCCATCTGCAAATTCAGCACTAAAACCAAATTGTTTTTCTTTTGTAGATAAAATATCAAAGAAAATAACTTGCATATCTAAGATTTCTCTTTGGTCGCCATCTTCAACTACATCAAAAATAATATTTTTACCAATTTGTGCTAAATCTTTCTTTTTCAAAGTCAAATTTGCAATAGTTTCTACTACCATTTTTACTTTATCATGACAATAGATATGTAATTTGCCTTCATATTTTCCTTGGTTCATTAACGTAGCTATCTTACGCACTACCCAAATTACACCGAGAACATGGTCTGTATGCGCATGTGTAATAAATAAGTGATGGATTTTTGTCATATCTATTTGCGCTTTTTCTAATTGAGCTAAAATTCCATTTCCGCCACCAGCATCAACTAAAAAATATTCATCATCTATATTTAAGGCAAAACATGTATTAAAACATTTTGTAACCATAGCATTGCCTGTTCCTAATAAGATTAATTTTCTCATAGCTAGCACCTCTATTAACATAATAGTTGTTAGTATTTATTATAGCACAAAAGAATAAACTCTGGGTTTATTTCCTACATTTCATCTATGTATACAAATACTTACCTATAATAATACATAACCTAGTCTGTTACTTTTTATTTATCATTAAAGAAAGCCATATAATAATAATTTATTATTTACTAACATGTCTATTTTGTAGTAAACTTAATTAAGTTAGTAATTCGAAATATGCAGGTGATATAATTTGTTAACAAAAAACAAAATGTTCTTCATTATTAAGAAAGATTTATCATCGCTAGAAAATTTATTACATGAGACGGTTACATCTCCTGTTGACCTTATAACTGATATTGGAAATCATCTTATAAGCTCTGGCGGAAAACGTATTCGACCCGCCTTATATCTTCTGGCGACAAAGAGTAATCCTAATTTAGATAAAGATTATGTAATGCCTCTTGCTATGGCACTAGAAATGATTCATACAGCTTCTCTTGTTCATGATGATGTTTTAGATAATGCAGCTACTCGCCGTGGTTCTGCTACTGCCAATGCAAAATGGGGAAATAATATAGCCGTACTTACTGGCGACTATCTATTTGCTAAAGCATTTGCAGCCATTGCTAAAAATGATTATGGCACGCGAATTTCTGAACGCTTAGCAACTATTGTTTGTGATTTAAGCGAAGGCGAAATCTTACAAAACCATTTTGGTTATACAATTCCAGACTCTATTGATATTTATTATGAACGCATTGCCAAAAAAACAGCCAATTTTATTGCTACTAGCTGTGAAATCGGTGCAATTGTTGCTAAATTATCAGCAAAAGAAATTGATGCTCTCCGTGAATACGGTTATTGTATCGGCATGGCATTCCAAATAGTTGATGATATTTTAGATTTAACCTCTGACTCTAAAAAAATCGGCAAACCTGCTGGAAACGATATTTTGCAAGGTGTAATTACTCTTCCTGTAATTCATGCCTATAAGCATGGCGAAAATAGCGAAGAGTTAAAAAATATCATCGAAAATCGTCAAATGAGCTTAGAAGAATTAAATCGTGCTATTAATATCGTAAAAAATTCCAACAGTATTGATTTTGCAAGACAAACTGTTACAGAATTTTTAAATCGCGCCAAAAATATTCTACCTGATAGCTTACCACAGTCAGTTAGAACATCTTTCATTGAAATAGCTAATTTTATTGGTAGCCGTGATTATTAAAATAAAATTTTTACTGAGGTGACTTAAATGTTTGGTATTGGTTTTCCTGAACTTATCCTTATTTTAATCATTGGTCTTGTAGTATTTGGTCCTGGCAAATTGCCTGAAATTGGTCGTGCTGTAGGTAAAGGCTTACAAGAATTTAAAAAAGCCACTTCTGAATTATCAAATTCCGTTAATAATACTACTAATAACGTTTCTATAACTCCTACACCACCTAATCCAGCTAACCCAGAACAACCAGCTGTAGCTCCTGTCTTCATGCAAGAAACTGCTACAGAAAAAAATACTACTACTGCAAAAACAGAAACAACAACACCTAAAACTCCAGTTGAACCTGAAAAAACTACTAAATAATCTATAATAATTGACAACTACTTTTTAGATTATATTCTTTATTTAGTACTAAAAATAAAAATAAAAGTAAAGGTGATTTAAATGTATAGTATTGGTATTCCTGAACTTGTATTAATCTTGGTTATCGCTTTAGTTGTATTTGGTCCTGGTAAATTGCCAGAAATCGGTAAAGCTGTAGGCAAAAGTCTTCGCGAATTCCGTTCTGCTTCTACAGAAGATAATACAAAAACTATTGATGCTAAAAATGAAGACGAAAAAAAAGATAAAAAGTGAGGTAGCAATTTATGTCTCAAGATATGAACGAACATACTTCTGCTAATACTGTTACTGCTTCAACTTCAGAAAATTTACCAACAACTGAAGTTAACGAGCAGACAACTACAAATAATGGCAGTATGTCCATTATTGCTCACCTTACTGAGCTTAGAAAACGCCTTATTCGTTCACTAATCGCTATAGGTATTGGTAGCTGTGTTGCTTATTATTTTATTGAAGACATAATGCACATCTTAACAGGCCCTGCTGGAAAGCTTTATTATATGCAACCAGCAGAGGCATTTTTTACTTATATTAAAGTTGCTGTATTTGTCGGATTTTTACTTGCTCTACCTATAGTTTTATATCAAATATGGCGATTTGTTTTACCTGCCTTAATCGGTATGGAAAGATATTTAATCTCCGTTATTGTGCCTATTTCGCTAATTTTATTTTTAGCTGGTTTAGCCTTTTCCTTTTTCTTTGTCATGCCAGCTGGGATAAAATTCTTAATGGGCTTTAGCACTGAAGAACTTCAACCTATGTTTTCGCTAAAACAATATTTTGACTTTGTCATTGCCTTTTTATTGCCATTCGGCTTTATCTTTGAAATGCCTTTAGCCATTATATTATTAGCCAAAGTAGGTATTATTTCTTCAAAATTCTTAGCAAAACAACAACGCATTGTAATCTTTTTAACTTTTGTTGTTGGCGCTATTATTTCCCCAACACCAGATGTTTTTTCCCAATCTATGATTGCTATACCTATGATTTTACTTTATGAAATAAGTTATGTCATAGTTCGTTTTGCTATGAAAAAATAATGTTAATCACTTACGCAATATAAATATAAAGGAGCGATTTTTTTGGCTTTTTATGATTTAAGAGAATTCATCAACGCTTTGGAGTCTCGTGGTATGCTCAAACGCATTAAAACTCCTGTTGATTGTAATTTAGAAATCACTGAAATCACTGACCGCGTTTCCAAAATGGAAGGCAAAAAAAATGTAGCTTTATTATTTGAAAATGTAAAAGGCTACGATATGCCTGTACTTATGAATGCTTTCGGTAGCATGGAACGCTTGGCACTTGCTTTTGGTGTAAATGACATCGAAGAAATTCCTAATGAACTTCGTGAAATCTTAAGATTACCTTATATTTCCCTTCAAAATAAAATGGATTTAATCCATATCATTCCAACTGCAAAACGTGCTATTAATTTCCCTAAATATGTAAAAAAAGCACCTTGCCAAGAAGTAGTTATCACAGATAATCCTACTTTAGATAAATTCCCTATTTTGAAATGTTGGCCTCAAGATGGTGGTCCATTCATCACTTTACCACTTGTATTCACTCGCAATCCAAAAACAGGTAAACGCAATGTTGGTATGTATCGTTTACAAAAATATGATGGTCAAACAACTGGTATGCACTGGCATCTTCATAAAGATGGTGCTAGTAACTATCGCGCTTATCAAGAAATGGGCAAAGATAAAATTGAAGTTGCAGTCGCTATCGGCACAGACCCAGTAATCACATATGCTGCTACTGCTCCACTTCCTCGTGATATCGATGAAATGGTATTTGCAGGCTTTTTACGTAAAAAATCTGTAGAAATGGTAAAATGTAAAACTGTTGATGTTGAAGTACCAGCTTGTAGTGAAATCGTACTTGAAGGATATGTAAATATCGGTGAAACTCGCCGTGAAGGTCCTTTCGGCGACCATACAGGTTATTATTCATTAGCTGATGATTATCCAGTATTCCACATCACTTGTATAACACATCGCAAAAATCCTATTTATTCTGCTACTATTGTTGGTAAACCTCCAATGGAAGATTGCTTCTTAGCTAAAGCTACAGAACGTATTTTCTTACCATTATTACAACAGACTTTACCTGAAATTCGCGATATCAATTTCCCTCTTGAAGGTGTATTCCATGATTGCGTAATGGTATCCATCAAAAAAACATATCCACAACAAGCTAAAAAAGTAATGCATGCTATTTGGGGTATGGGACAAATGATGTTCACCAAAATGATCATTGTCGTTGATGAACATGTTGACGTTCAAAAAGAAAAAGAAGTTTGGTGGCGTGTTTTCAACAATATTGATGCTAAACATGATATTGTAATGGTTGAGGGTCCACTTGACGCCTTAGACCACTCCTCACCAATGGCAAAATGGGGTACAAAAATAGGTATTGATGCTACAAAAACATGGCCAGAAGAAGGACATACTCGTGAATGGCCTGATGAAATTAACATGTCTGACGATATTAAAAAACTTGTAGATGCAAAATGGCAGGAACTCGGTCTTGAGTAAATTATCTGCTCATATTAATAATATAGCTCTTCATCATTCTGTATTTGCCCTACCCTTTGCTTATATGGGATTATTCCTTGCGGCAAAGGGTATCCCTACTTTTCACGATTTTTTATGGGTAACACTTGCAATGATAGGAGCTAGAAGCTCTGCTTTAGCTATGGACAATCTTGTCGATTTGAAATTTGATAAACAACAAAATCGCATGTCCAAACGTCCATTAGTTACTGGAGCAATTAAACCTATTGAAGTAATTATCCTCATCATCGTCAGTCTATGTATATTTTTATATTCTGCTAGTCAACTAGCTCCTATTTGTCTAAAATTAACACCAATTTGTTTATTTTTCTTATTATTTTATCCGTATACGAAAAGATTTACTTTTCTTTGTCATTATTTTTTAGGTGTAGCTTTAGCCATGGCACCTGCTGGTGGATATATCGCTGTTACAGGTGAATTGCCATTTGGTATTATTTTATTAAGTGGTGGCGTTTGTTTATGGATTGGTAGTTTTGATGTAATTTACGGTAGTCAAGACCGCCAATTTGATTTAGACCATAAACTTCATTCTATGGCAACACAATTTGGTGTAGCTAATGCTCATAAAATAGCAGCTTTTTTCCATTTTATTTCTATTTTATGTTTTATCGGTGCTGGAATCTATTTTGATTTATCGTTTATCTATTATATTGGTGTATTAATAGCTATCTTGACATTAATTTATCAACATAGCCTCATCACTCCATATGATTTCAGTCGTTTAACTCAAGTTTATTTCATGCGCAATGGCATTGTTTCTATTGTCATTTTTGTATTTACATTAATCGATATTTTAAGTTAATAAAGAAGGTGTTATTTTTGAGTGCACAAATTTTATCCGGAAAAATATTTGCTAGTGAATTTAAAGAAGAAGCAAAAAAACAAGTTTTAGCTTTAAAAGAACAATATAATATCACTCCTGGTCTTGCTGTAATTATCGTTGGTGAAAATCCAGCTTCTAAAGTTTACGTAAATAATAAACATCGTACTTGCGAAGAAGTTGGTATCTATTCTGAAGTTATAAGCATGCCTGCTGATACAACAAAAGAACAACTCATCGCCAAAATTGATGAATTAAATTACCGCCAAGAAATTCATGGTATTTTAGTTCAATTACCACTTCCAGAAGCTATTACTAAAGAAGAAGCAGATATTTTAAATGCTATTTGCCCATTAAAAGATGTTGATGGCTTCCACCCTGTTAATGTTGGTAAATTGATGATTGGACAAGACGATGGTATGATACCTTGTACTCCATATGGTTGTTTAAAAATGCTTCAATCTGCTAAAATCAATATAGATGGCGCACATGCTGTTATCGTTGGTCGCAGTAATATTGTGGGTAAACCTATGGGACAATTATTACTCGCTCAAAATGCTACAGTTACTATCTGTCATTCACATACTCACAACCTCAAAGAAATTTGTCGTTCTGCTGATATTCTAGTGGCAGCTGTGGGCAGACCTCATTTTATCACTGCTGATATGATAAAACCTGGTGCTACTGTAATTGATGTTGGTATCAACCGCATTGCACCTAAAAAATTAGTTGGTGATGTAGACTTTGATAATGCTGTAGAAGTAGCTGGTGCTATCACACCTGTACCTGGTGGTGTAGGTCTTCTCACTATAGCTATGCTCATGCAAAATACTATCAATGCTGCAAAATTACAACTTGCTAAATAAATTTGCCTTTGTTATAATAAAAGCATAATTTCATAAATAGTATGGAACTGACGGATTTTAGTGGAATTAACCACATGAACCGTACTATTATCAAAAAGTCGACCGTCTGGGCATAATAATATATGCTCAGGCGTTTTTTTTTGCCTAAGCATATGTTTGGCAAAATTTATATTGCCTTTTTCCAAAATATATAATACTATCAAATTAGTTTAATTATTGGAGGTACTAAACCACATGAAAACAGACGTGCAAATTGCTCAAGAAGCTATTATGGAACCTATTGGTAAAATTGCTCAACATCTTGAAATTCCAGAAGATGAACTTGAATTATACGGAAAATATAAAGCTAAAATTTCTTTAAACTATTGGAACACAACTCTCCAACAAAAAGAAAATGGTAAACTTATTCTTGTAACAGCAATTAATCCAACTCCTGCTGGTGAAGGTAAAACAACTACTAGCATTGGTCTTGGCGATGCTCTTCATAAACTCGGCAAAAAAACTGCAATCGCTCTTCGTGAACCTTCCTTAGGTCCATGCTTTGGTATGAAAGGCGGTGCCGCTGGCGGTGGTTATGCTCAAGTAGTGCCAATGGAAGATATCAATCTTCATTTCACTGGCGATTTCCACGCTATAACATCTGCTCACAATTTACTTGCTGCTGTTATCGATAACCATATCCAACAGGGCAATGCTCTTGATTTAGATGTTCGTCGCATCACTTGGAAACGCGTTGTCGATTTAAATGACCGTGCTCTTCGCAATATCATCTGTGGTTTAGGTGGTAAAGCTCATGGCGTACCACGCGAAACTGGTTTTGATATCACTGTTGCATCTGAAATGATGGCTATTTTATGTTTGACTTCTGACCTTGAAGACATGAAAAAACGTCTTGGCAATATCATCATTGGTTACACTAGAAGCGGTCGTCCTGTTCGCGCTGAAGAATTAAATGTAACAGGTGCTTTAACTTTATTATTCAAAGATGCAATTAAACCAAACCTTGTACAAACTCTTGAAGGCACTCCTGCTCTTATCCATGGTGGCCCTTTTGCCAATATCGCTCATGGTTGCAATAGTGTAATGGCTACTAAATACGCTTTAAAAATGGCTGATTATACTGTTACTGAAGCAGGTTTTGGTGCTGACCTTGGTGCTGAAAAATTCCTTGATATCAAATGTCGTTTCACTGGATTTAAACCTGATGCAATAGTAGTTGTTGCTACTATTCGCGCTTTAAAAATGCATGGCGGACTTGCAAAAACTGAACTTGCTACTGAAAATATCGAAGCACTCAAAAAAGGTATGACTAACCTTGCTAAACATATTGAAAACATTCAAAAATTCGGTTTACCAATCGTTGTAGCTATAAATGCTTTCCCTACTGATACAGAAAATGAACTTCAAGAATTAAAAGCTCTTTGCGAATCTATGGGTGCTTCTGTAAGCATTTCCGAAGCTTGGGCAAAAGGTGGCGAAGGTGCTATCGACCTTGCTCAAAAAGTTATTGAAGCAACTGAAAAACCATCTAACTTCCAATACATGTATGACGTAAATGATTCTATCAAAGATAAAATCAATGCAATCGCTACAAAAATCTATGGTGCTGATGGCGTAAACTACACACCTGCTGTAGAAAAAACTATCGCTGAATTTGAAGCTGAAGGTCTTGATAAAATGCCAATCTGCATGGCAAAAACTCAATATTCCTTAAGTGATGACCAATTCAAATTAGGTGCACCAACAGGATTTAAAATCACTGTTCGCGAACTTCGCATTAGTGCAGGCGCAGGCTTTATCGTAGCCTTAACAGGTAATATCTTAACAATGCCTGGTCTTCCTAAAAAACCTGCTGCTGAAAATATGGATATCGATATTAACGGAAAAATTACTGGTTTATTCTAATTTTCTACGTTAATTATTAATTAAAAATCAAAACCCCAAAAGTTTGTTTAAATTAACTTTTGGGGTTTATTTTATCCTCTTTTATTAAATTTAGTCATATTTTTTAACAATCTAAGATTGATAATCATAGCGATAATGGCAAAAATCGCACCACCTAGACCAACAAAAGGCATAGGTGCAAAATTTATGATTATTCCACCACAAGCTGAGCCTAGTGCTATACCTGTATTAAAAGATACAGGATTTAATGCAGAAGCTAAAGTTATAGCTTCTGGTTTTTCTCTTGTTGCTGTCTTCAAAAAATGCAATTGCGCTGGTGAATTTTGTAAATACATTATCACACCCATTAGCAAAATATTTATCAAACCTAAAACTAAATGATAACTAGTAAAAATAAGTGCAAGCAAACATAGAGCTTGTAAGAAATATACCATTGGCATTTTCTTCATGCCACCTAAACTAGCTATTCTTCCTGAAAGTAAATTACTGATAATCGTACTAATGCCAAATAAGCTCAATACTAAACTTGTCATAGAAATAGGAATTTGTATATATTGCTGTAAAATCGGTGTCAGATATGTATAAAATACATAACTTCCAGCAGCACCACAAATTACAATAAGCATACCATAATTTATACGCATACTTTTCAATAAAATAAATTGATTACATAAATTTGTTTTTTGTCCACTGCCCACATTTGGTAAATAATGCCACAACATCAATAAAATACATATACTAACTACAGATAATAATATAAAAGTCATTTGCCAACTAAATATTTGACAAATAATCGTACCTATAGGCACACCAAAAACAGAGGCTATACTAAAACCTGCAAAAATCCAACTGATGACTTTTGGTTGATATTGAACAGTCGCTATTTCAGAAGCAAATGTCATCGAAATAGATAATATTGTTCCTGAAATTATCACAGTTATAATTCTGGCTAATACTAAAATATAATAATTACTCGCTAAAGCACATAAAAAATTTCCTAAGATAAAACATATTGCTAATATCAATAATACATAATATCTGTTATAAGCACTAACTGCTGCTGTGATAAACGGTGTGCCTATTGCATAAGCAAAAGCAAAAACTGAAATTAAATTACCCGCCATAGTCAACGAACAATTTATGTCTTTCGCTATATCAGGTAAAATACCCACAATTATAAATTCACTCGTTCCTAAAATGAAACTCAATAAAATTAAACTTAAGACAGCCATAGTATTATATGTTTTTTGTGCCATCAAGATAATCTTCACCTTCTCTAAAATACAAATTTATTTAAACATAAATTATACTTATTCAAAGGAAAAAATCTAGTATTTACAACCATTATTCATCATTTAAACTACAAAAATCACGATTTTGACTATATTGACTATTTATAAATGAAATTAATTTTATTCTTGACATAGATTAAATATTTGTTATAATAAAGCTATCAATTGAATAAGCACTGTGGAACTGACGGATTTTAGTGGAATTAACCACATGAACCGCATTGCTATAGAAAAGTCGACCGTCTGGGCAAAGAAAATTTTTGCCTAGATGGTCTTTTTGTTTTTAGGCATAAGTTTTCTTGTATTTTATAATTTTTTATTTTTACGAAAGGAAGATTATATAATGAAAAACAGATGGCTTATCGCATTATCCGCAATTGGTATTCATATTTGTATTGGTAGTGTTTATGCTTGGAGCGTACTCACTAAGCCAATCATGGCTCAAATGGGCTTTAGTCTTCAAGAAACTACATGGACATTTTCTATTGCAATTTTATTTTTAGGTTTATCCGCTGGTTTTTTAGGAACATTTGTTGAAAAAAATGGCCCTCGTATTAGTGGACTTACTGCCACTGCCTTCTTTGGTATTGGTATGTTTGGTACAGCTTTAGCTCTTCATCTACAAAGCCTTATTTTACTTTACATCTGCTATGGTGTAATCGGTGGTATTGGTCTTGGTATTGGATATATCACTCCTGTTTCCACTCTTGTAAAATATTTCCCTAAAAGACGTGGATTTGCTACAGGTCTTGCTATCATGGGATTTGGTTTTGCAAGTTTAATTGCTGGCCCTATCATGCAAATTCTCGTTAGCAATTTTGGCTTAGTAACTAACTTCGTCATTTTAGGCTGTGCTTATATATTAATCATGGGAGCTTCTTCTTTATATCTCGCTCCTCCACCAAAAGAATTCGTAGAAAAATATTTACCTACAACTGTTAAAACTTCTAATTCTGTGGTTGAAATAAAACAATATAGCGTAGCTGAAGCTACTCGCGATTGGAAATTCTATGCACTTTGGTGGATATTCTTCACTAATATTACTTGTGGTATTGGTCTTTTAGCTGTAGCTTCTCCTATGGCTCAAGAAGTAGTTCATATGAGCCCAATTGCTGCTGCTTCCATGGTTGGCGTTATTGGACTTATCAATGGTTTTGGTCGTATCGCTTGGTCTAGCGTTTCCGATTATATCGGTCGTAGAAATACTTATATTTTATTTTTCTTGATTGAAATTTTTGCTTTCTATGCACTTGCTAATACAACTGAAGCCTTTTTCTTCCAATTATTAGTTTTAATCATTGTTTCTTGCTATGGTGGTGGCTTCTCTTGTATGCCAGCTTATTTAAGCGATTTATTTGGCACAAAACAATTAAGCGCTATTCATGGCAGAATTCTCACAGCTTGGGGCATGGCTGGTATCGCAGGACCACTTTTATTATCCTTTATTCGTGAAACAACTCAAAGTTATGCACTTTGCCTCTATGTATTCGCATTTTTATTTATTATCAGCTTCATCATAGCTATAATATTAAAAATAAAAACAACTAAAAAAGAAAAACTCATTTCAAGCAAAACTATTGCTTAAGAAAAAAACTCACTCTAAATAAAGCCTAGTAGTTAAAATTAAACTAACTACTAGGCTTTATTTATGTGCTAAAATAATATTAACTATCAATATAGTTAAATCTCATTAATAAAAAATATATGTTTTTTATAGAAAGGTTAATTTATTATGTCTGAGCTCTTCCATGAATTTTTATCTACCAATTTTACAATAACACAAGAAATAAAAAAATCATCAAAGAGTAAATTATACGATAAAACGCTTTATGAAGATTTTTCTAAAAAAGTTGATTTAAGCAATGGACTTCCAACAAATAGCACTCTAGATAAAGATAAAAATGGTCCCTATATGATAGATATAAGCTTTTATTCACCTATACTAGATATTATCTATCTTTATAATGATGAATTTCCTGTTTATTAATCATAAATTATCATAAAAACTTTGTAATTCTTTTAAGCTATTTGTTCTTTGTTTTATCGGCAAAGCTTGCCATACTTTTTCTTTATAACTTGCCTTTGATTTATCACCTAAACGTGAATCAATGATAGATACTATGCCTTTATCTGTTTTATTGCGTATTAATCTACCTACACCTTGTTTTAATTTAATAATCATTTCTGGAACCAATACTTCCTCTAAAGGATTTTTACTGCGTTTACATTTTTCATTGATGATTGGTTCTGGCAGTGGGAATGGCAATTTATAAATAATTAAATTCGAAAGTGCTATACCTTCTATGCTTATACCTTCCCAAAAAACTCCTGTTCCTAGTAACACAGAACTTACATCTTGCTTAAATTTATGAATTAATTGTTGTTGTGAAGATATTTCATTTTGTTTAATTAAAGTATAATTTAAATTCAAAGCTTTTAGCCTTGTATATACAGCATTCATATCCGCTTTAGATGTAAACAAAATCAAAGCCTTTCCTTGAGAAATATCCAATATTTTTTTCACTAAATCTATGCTTTCATCAATGAATTTTCCTCTATCTTTACTAGGGCTTGTAATATCATCTGTATAAAAAAGTTTTGCATGTTTATCATAAGCAAATGGCGAATATTTCACTTCTGATAATATGCTATCATTTATTGGAAACATTGTATTTTGTATAAAATAACTATATGCTTTCGTCAAATCTTCACTGGCTAAATTTGTCAAAGTTGCCGAAGTAAAAATTGTATGGAAATTTTTTCTCAATTTTACTCTATCGCCAAAAAATAATTCATTGATTTTTTCATTTACATTTGTAGGACAAAGATATATTATTGGATTTTTAGCCTCTTCAGACCAGACAATATAGTTTTTTTCATCTTGCCATGCTTTGAAAAAGTCTAAAATAATCTCCATATCACTATTGATTTTTCCGCCAGTTTTACGAATACTTACAGCATGTGCTATCATTATTGCTTCTGCTATTTTATATACATTTTGCAATAAATCAATCGGTATATTTATCTTAAATCTATCAGCATCTTGATGTTGTTTTTGTGCCTGTTGTATTTGATATTTTATCTGCTTATCTATTATCCTAAAAATTTTATCTATGTCGCTAAATACACCATCTATATTTTTAGCTAAATTAGGTGGTATTTTTTTTATGCTTAAATAGCATCTTTTCAATGTATTTACCAATTGCTTTCTAGTCAACATATCTGTATATGAAGAACGCACTTTATCTTCTAAATTATGAGCTTCATCAACAACAATCAAGCTTAATTCTTCAGTAAATAAACCATCTTTCATCTCTCGCTTTAAACGCAAATCAGTAGTGAGCATATCTTGATTGCAAATAATTATGCCCTTTGTCTTTTTCAAATTTAAACGTAAATTATGGTAATGACAAACATCTCGATATTCACAATATTTACATTCACGATAATTATAATTTTTAATTCTAAACTTCTGCCATAAATCTAAAGGAAGTTCAATATTCCAATCACTTGGCTCTTTGCCACCTTGATTTATACATTCATATATTTTTTCATATTGCTTTAAATTTGTTCTATCATCAAAAAATCTTTTAAAATGATATCTACAAATAAAATTAGTCATACCTTTAGCCAATAAAACTTCTGGAAATATTTGTAATTTCTCCATGATATAGCGTATATCACCTTGTAATTGTTCTTGCAAAGTTATAGTTGAAGTAGCTATTACCACTGGTTTTTGTAAATAATAATTGTAATAAATAAGTGGCACTAAATAAGCAAAAGATTTTCCAATCCCTACACCTGCTTCTACCACTAGATTTTTCTTTTGACTTATGGCATCTACTATTTCACAAGCCATCTCTGATTGACCTTCACGAAATTCTAAATTATTATTTTCCATTTCAGGATTTTCAAAGAAAAAACTATATACTTTTTCTCCAATCTCTCGTAAACATTTAGCTTCTAATTTTGATTGCACTATTTTTACCTCTACTATCTATAATTTAATCAATATTGCATTCTTTAAAATATTATTTTATTATAATATAAATCAATTAAAAATAACAAAGGAAGTATTTTTATGGGAGTAATCACAGATAAATTAGGTGCTGATTTAAAACAACAAAAAGATCTTCACACTTTTTTAGAAAATAATAAAGATAAATTATTAGATATGAACTTACCTAAATATCTAGATGAACTTTTAGCACAAAAAAATTTAACAAAATCAGATGTTCTCAAAAAATCTGGTCTACCTGTAACCTATGCTTATAAGATTTTTTCAGGTCAAAAACACACTGCTAGAAATCGCATATTAGCTCTTGCTATAGCTATGCAATTAAGTATTGATGAAACAAATATATTATTGACTGATGCAAAAGCTTCTCCTTTGCTAGAATAAAAAATAGGCTAATAATTTTTTCTTTTTATTAGCCTATTTTTTATTCTATATAATGTATTTTTATTTTTTCATTAATTTAAATAATGAAGTTTCCTTTATGCTTTTCAAAAAAAATATGGAACTTGAACCGTATAATCGTAAAGTAACTGATAAATTTTATAAATTACTTAGCTTAAATCGTCATAGACAATTTGGTTATTAATATTTTCAAATAAAAAAGGAAGTCTATATAATAGACTTCCTTTTTATTTTCATATTTATTATTTTACGCCTAAAGTTACTTTTTCACCATTGATATTCCATTCTTTAGTGAAGCCGTCTAATTTATCGTAAACAAGTTCATCTGCTAAAGTAATTTTCTTAATTGTTTCTGCATTATCCTGCATTAATTTAGCAATTTTTTCATTACCTTGAGCAAATACTGTAATTCTATCAGTTACTTCAAAGCCATTTTCTTTACGCATTGTCTGAACTTTACTGATGATTTCACGAACGAAACCTTCTTCAATGAGTTCATCTGTCAATACTGTAGAAATAGCAATTGTTACATCACCATCACGCTGAGCTGCAAAACCTTCTGTTTGAGTCATTTTTACATCAAGATCTTCAGGTACAAGTGTGATTTCACCAGAAGAAAGTTCTAATTTCAATGTTTTTGTAGTTTCAAGTTCAACTTTTGCTTTTTGTCCATCAACTTTAGCTAAAGCAGCAGCAATTTCTTTCATCTGTTTGCCGTATTTTGGACCTAATACTTTGAACTGTGGTTTGATTTCATAGTTCAAATATTCGTCCATATTATCTTTGAATTCTACTTTTTTAACATTTAATTCTTCTTCTACAATTTTTGTATAGAATTCATTGAGTTCAAATGGAGCTTTTACATACATAAGAGCGATTGGCTGACGGTTTTTAATATTTGCTTCATTACGAGCAGCACGACCTAAAACTACAGCTTTCAATACTAAGTCCATAGTTTTTTCAAGTTCGCTATCAATGAATGCTTCATTCGCAACAGGATAAGCACAAAGATGTACGCTTTCTGGTGCATCTTTTTCACTATTTAAAACAAGGTTTTGATAAATAGCTTCTGTCATAAATGGAATCATTGGAGCTGCAAGTTTAATAATTGTTGTAAGTGCAGTATATAAAGTCATGTAAGCATTGATTTTGTTTTGGTCTGTTTCTTTAGCCCAGAAACGATCACGGCTTCTTCTTACATACCAGTTAGAAAGTTCATCTACAAATTCTTGAAGAGCTTTTGCAGCTTCTGTGATTTTATAGCTATTTAAATCTTCATCTACAGTTTTAATTAAAGTGTTAAGACGAGATAAGCACCATTTATCTAATACAGAAAGTTTATCATATTCAAGGCTGTATTTAGATACATCAAATTTATCAATATTAGCATAGAGTACAAAGAATGCGTAAGTATTCCATAATGTACCCATGAATTTACGTTGACCTTCTTGAACAGCAGCATCATGGAAACGATTTGGAAGCCATGGAGCACTATTTTCATAGAAATACCAACGGATAGCATCTGCACCATGTTGAGCTAAAGCTTTCATTGGTTCTACTGCATTACCTTTGGATTTACTCATTTTACGACCTTGAGCATCTAAAACGTGACCTAATACGATAACGTTTTTATAAGGAGCTTTGTCAAAGAGTAATGTGGAAATAGCGATTAGAGAATAGAACCAACCACGAGTTTGGTCTACTGCTTCAGAGATGAAATCTGCTGGGAATTGTTCTTCAAAGAGTTCTTTATTTTCAAATGGATAATGCCATTGTGCAAAAGGCATGGAACCAGAATCAAACCAGCAGTCAATAACTTCTGGAACACGATGCATTTCTTTACCACAATGAGGACATTTAATAGTTACAGCATCAATGAATGGACGATGTAATTCAATATCATCAGGGCAATTATCAGACATGGATTTTAATTCTTCGATAGAACCGATTGCATGTTGATGACCGCATTCACATTCCCAGATATTAAGTGGAGTACCCCAATAACGGTTACGAGATAAGCCCCAATCTTGAACATGTTCGAGCCAATCGCCAAAACGACCTTTACCGATAGATTCAGGAATCCAGTTGATTGTTTTATTATTAGCAATTAATTTATCGCGAACAGCTGTCATACGAATGAACCATGTTTCACGTGCATAGTATAAAAGTGGAGTATCGCAACGCCAGCAATGTGGATAACTATGTTCAAAGTTAGGTGCAGAGAATAATAATCCTTTTTCTTCTAAGTCTTTTAAAATTTTTGGATCTGCTTTTTTTACAAATACGCCTGGCCAATCAGTATCTGCTGTCATGCAACCTTTAGCGTCAACAAATTGTACGAAAGCAATACCATATTCACGGCAAACACGGGAGTCATCTTCACCGAATGCAGGAGCCATATGAACGATACCAGAACCATCTGTAGTTGTTACATAATCATCACAAGTTACGATAAATGCTTTTTTGCCATTTAATTTATTTAAAGCATATGGATAAAGTGGTTCATATTCTTTATATTCAAGAGATTTACCTGGCATTTCTTCGAGGATTGTATAATCTTCGCCTAAAACTTTTTCGCAAAGTTCTTTAGCCATGTAATAAGTGTAATCGCCTTGTTTTACTTTTACATAAGTGATTTCTGGATTTACGCAAAGTGCAAGGTTAGATGGAAGAGTCCATGGAGTAGTTGTCCATGCGAGGAAGTAAGCGTCTTCGCCTTTTGCTTTAAATCTTACAAATGCAGATTTTTCTTTTACATCTTTATATCCTTGAGCTACTTCGTGAGAAGAAAGCGGTGTACCACAGCGAGGGCAGTATGGAACGATTTTATGCCCTTTATATAAAAGACCTTTATTCCAAATTTCTTTTAATGCCCACCATACAGATTCAATATAATCATTATGGTATGTAACATATGGATCTTTCATATCTGCCCAATAGCCTACAGCTTTGGAGAATTCTTCCCACATACCTTCGTATTTCCAAACGCTTTCTTTACATTTTTCTACGAAAGGTTCAATACCATATTCTTCAATTTGTTCTTTACCATTGATGCCTAATAATTTTTCAACTTCAAGTTCTACTGGAAGACCATGTGTATCCCAACCAGCTTTACGGATAGTTTTATGACCTTTCATAGCTTGATAACGAGGAATCATATCTTTGATTACACGAGTTAAAACGTGTCCAATATGAGGTTTACCATTTGCTGTTGGTGGTCCATCATAAAATGTGAATACATCTGCATCTTCATGTTGATGTACTTGTTTTTTAAATATATCGTGTTCTTCCCAGAATTTTTCAATTTCTTTTTCGCGTTCTACGAAATTTAGATTGGTATCAACTTTGTTATACACAAAAAAGCCTCCTCTGTATACAAATAATAAATAAAAATTCCAGTATATGAAAAAAACTCTTGCCAAATAGGACAAGAGCAACTGTAATACATAACTAAAAAAAGCCTTCACCCAAAACAGGATGAAAGCTGTGCTGTCATTATACCACCTATTTCACATACCAACATATGCAACCCCTTTAACGGAGGGACCCGACACGGTCTATTCTTAAAAATTAATTTCAACCTGTAACTCCAGAGTGATTTTCCATTAAAAACTACTTGTACCAATTTCCAGCAATACATGGCTCTCTGTAACTTTTATTTTTAATTTACTATCTCTTTCATTGTTTTTCTTCTTTGTACTATTGTGTACGCTTGATATAATATCACAATAATAGAAAATGAGCAAGAAAAAATTTACCCTAAACAATTTACAATTATACAAAATAAAATTGACAAATATAATTTTATCGTTTATAATTCATTCATACTTATTCACTATGAAAATACATATTAAAGGAGGTCATTGCCATGAAAATTTATCATAATTTTATGGAACTAGTAGGTCATACACCTCTTGTTCAAATTAATAATTACAGTAAACTCCATGATATAAAAGCTAATTTATTAGTGAAATTAGAATATTTTAATCCTGCTGGTAGTGCCAAAGATAGAATTGCCAAAGCCATGATTGAAGATGCTAAAAATCGCGGTATTTTAAAACCTAATTCCACTATCATTGAGCCAACAAGTGGCAACACTGGTATTGGTCTTTGTGCTGCAGCTGCAAGTAAAGGTTATAAAATCATCATCACTATGCCAGAAACAATGAGTATTGAACGCAGAAAACTCATGAAGGCTTATGGCGCTGAGCTTATATTAACAGAAGGTAGCAAAGGCATGGCAGGAGCTATCCAAAAAGCTGAAGAATTAGCAAAAGATATACCTAATAGCTTTATTCCTGGACAATTCACTAATTTAGTCAATCGCCAAGCTCATTACATGACGACTGGCCCAGAAATCTGGCAAGATACTGATGGTAAAGTTGATATCTTCGTTGCTGGTATTGGTACAGGCGGTACTTTAAGCGGTACAGGAAAATATCTCAAAGAACAAAATCCTAGTATAAAAATCATTGGTATTGAACCTCAAACTTCTGCTGTATTAACAACCGGTAAAGCAGGGGCTCACAAAATTCAAGGTATTGGAGCTGGCTTTATTCCAAATACTTTGGATACCTCTATCTATGATGAAATCATAACTGTAGACAATGAAGTATGTTTTACAGCTAGTAAAGAATTAACTAAAACAGAAGGTCTTTTGACTGGCATTTCTTCTGGTGCCGCACTTTGGGCAGCTACTCAAGTTGCTAAACGTCCAGAAAATGTTGGCAAAAATATTGTTGTGCTTCTTCCTGATACAGGTGAACGTTATCTCTCTACACCATTATTTGAAGAATAATATTTCAAACTCAATAACATCATCATATTGTAAATATTTTTATGTGATGATGTTATTTTTTATAAGTTATTCATAGTTTTATAATAGGATAAATATATTTTAAAAGGAGAGTTTTATGATGACAAAAAAATTAGATACAAATAATTGGGCTTTTGAAACTAAACAATTACATATAGGTCAAGAAATATCTGACCCTATAACAAATTCTCGTGCTGTACCCATTTATCAAACGACCTCTTATGTATTTGATAATTGCCAAGTAGCTGCTGATAGATTTGCCTTAAAAGAAGGCGGTAATATTTATGGTAGATTAACTAATTCCACTCAAGAAGTATTAGAAAAGCGCATTGCTAGTCTTGAGGGTGGTGCAGGAGCTTTGGCTGTAGCTTCAGGTGCTGCCGCTATAGCCTATACAATACAAGCTCTCGCTAAAGTAGGCGATCATGTTGTCTGCTCAAAAACAGTATATGGAGGAACATATAATCTTTTTGCTCATACTTTAGTGGATTTTGGTATAAATACGACTTTTGTCGACATTCATAATCTAGATGAAGTCGAAAATGCCATCACAGAAAATACAAAATGTATTTATTTTGAAACTTTAGGCAATCCAAATAGTGATGTTGCCGATTTAGAAGCTTTAGCTAATTTAGCACATAAATATAACATTCCTGCTGTTGTAGATAATACATTTGCTACACCATATCTTGTACGACCTATCGAATATGGTGTTGATATCGTCATTCACTCTGCTACTAAATTCATTGGTGGTCATGGCACTTCTCTAGGTGGAATTATCGTAGATAGTGGCAATTTCGATTGGGAAAAAAGTAATAAATTCCCTTCTTTAGTCGAAGCTAATCCTAGTTATCATGGAATTTCTTTCACTAAAGCTACAGGAAAGCTCGCTTTTATCACTAAAGTTCGTGCCATTTTACTTCGAGATTTAGGTGCTTGTATCTCTCCATTTAATGCCTTCTTACTCTTACAAGGATTAGAAACCTTATCTTTACGTGTAGAACGCCATGTACAAAATACACTTAAAGTCATTGAATTTTTACAAAATCATGATAAAGTCGAAAATGTCAATCACCCTTCTATTACCTCACGCTTCGACCATAATTTATATCAAAAATATTTGCCTAATGACGGTGGCTCTATCTTCACATTTGAAATCAAAGGCACAGCAAAAGACGCCCAAGATTTTATCGATAGACTCCAATTATTCTCCTTACTTGCCAATGTAGCAGATGCGAAATCCCTCGTAATTCACCCAGCTAGTACCACTCACTCACAAATGACTACAGAAGAATTATCTGCTTCTGGCATAAAGCCAAATACAATTCGCCTTTCTATAGGTCTTGAAAATATAAACGATATTCTCCGTGATTTAGCTCAAGCTTTAGCATAATAACAAAGCCACATTATATTATTTAAATTTAATATAATGTGGCTTTTATTTAACAAGCTGTAATTCCGCCATCAACGCTCCATACAGCCCCTGTTACAAAACTAGCTTCTGGACTTGCCAAAAAATAAATTACATTTGCTACCTCTTCTGGTCTGCCTATTCTTCCTATAGGATATAAGCTACTCGCTTCTTTTATGCCTTCCTCCACATCACCTGCAAATTGATTTCGCGTAAGTGGTGTATCTATATCTCCAGGGCAAACACAATTTGCTCTGACCTTATACGGTGCTAATTCCAAGGCTAAAGCTTTTGTAAATACGGTCAAACCACCTTTAGAAGCACAGTATGCACTACAAAAGAAATTTCCATTAATACCTGCATCAGAAGATACATTTACAATAGAAGCATTCTCTCCTTGTTTTTTCAAATGAGGAACAGCATATTTACATAAAAAATAAGCTCCTTTTAAATTTATACTCATAATTCTATCAAATTCATCTTCTTCTACATCTTCAATAGCATTTTCCAGATAAATCCCTGCATTATTCACTAAAATATTTAGTTTTTTATATTTTTCAATCACTGTATCTATGACGCTCTTGCAATTTTTAGCACTGCTGATATCTGCTTGGATAAAGTCGCAAAATACATCTTTTGTGATAAATGATTTTAAATATTTTCTAGCTTCTATATATTTATCTTTATTTCTACCTACTAAAATCACATTTATTTTATTTACTAAAAATTTTTTAGCACATTCAAGACCGATACCAGATGTCCCACCTGTGATTAAAGCTATTTTCTCCATAAACTTCACCATTTCTTCATCATTCTAAAAAATAAAGTCGAGTCTAAATATCACGTGATATTAAAAACTCGACTTTATCATTTCTTAACGTTTATTCAATTAAGAATTACTGATTTACAGCTTCTTTTAAAGCTTTACCAGCTTTGAATACTGGGTTTTTGGAAGCAGGAATTTCGATAGTTTCGCCAGTCTGTGGGTTACGACCTTTACGAGCTGCACGAGTTCTAACTTCGAAAGTACCAAAACCAATAATTTGTACTTTGTCATCTTCAACAAGAGCTTTTTGTACACTTGCAAAAACAGCGTTAACAGCTTTTTCTGCATCTTTTTTTGTTAATTCTGCTACTTCAGCAACACTTGCTACTAATTCGGATTTATTCACGAAGATAGCCTCCTTTAAAATTATTATCAAATATAATTGTTCGCCGCTAAAGAGGTATTTCCTCTAAATAAGAGTCTAATATATATATAAATTACGGCAAAACTCTTATTTTGTAAGGATTATTTCACAACATTAAATCCTTATATGATGAGATTATAAAACCACCTTATTATCTCATCATATAAGGACTTAATCAAGTCCTTATTTACATTTATTTAATTATTTTTCATCTTTAAGTTTAGCTTCTTGCCACAATTCATCTAAATCAATCAAAGACAAGCTTTCCCAATTTTGTTGTTTAGCTTTTACTTTTTTTTCAATATAAGAAAATCTTCTTCTAAATTTGCGATTTGTGCCAGTTAAAGCCACTTCTGGGTCTATCTTTAAGAAACGAGAAATATTTACAATTGTAAATAAAACATCGCCTAGTTCTTCTTCTATCTTTTCTTTTTGTCCATCAACAATAGCTTCTTCTAATTCACGAAGTTCTTCTTCTAATTTATCCCATACAGGATCAATATCTGGCCAATCAAAACCTACTTTTGCTGCCTTATGTTGTAATTTATAAGCAGCCATAAGTGATGGTAAATCTTTTGGCACACCATCTAATATTGAAGTTCTTTCTGTTTTTTCAGCCTGTTTGATAGCTTCCCAATTAGCTAAAACTTCGCCTGCATCTTTTACATCGACATCACCGAAAACATGTGGATGACGGCGAATTAATTTTTCAGTTATACCATCGATAACATCTTGCATAGAGAATAATTTAGCTTCTTCTGCCATGCGAGCATGAAATACTATTTGCATCAATAAATCGCCAAGTTCTTCACAGAGCAATTTTTCATCTTCTAAATCTATAGCTTCAATAACTTCATAAACTTCTTCAATCAAGTTACGACGAAGAGATTTATGTGTCTGCACGATATCCCATGGACAACCGCCTGGGCTACGAAGTGTTTTTACTACATCTTCTAGTGGCTCTAAATCAAAAGTTTGCTCATTTTTTGGCATTTTTCCTATATATAAACTTGTCAAATGGTCAATATGAGGTTGACGGTCTAATTCATATAGAGGAATTTCGCGAATTTCTTCATCTGGCAAACTCAAATTGCGAATGAATGTTACCGGATAATCTTCTGGATAATTTTCCATCAAAGTCAATTTTGTATCTGAAGCTACATGCTGATTATATACTTGCGTGATTACAAGTGCTGATGGCATTTCACTTGGCAAGTTTTCTAAATCACAAGCATCTAAAATAGTAAGCCCATCAATAGGGTCTATATTTAAGCGCTGATATAAAACTTCCATAAAGCTCATACCTGGCATGATGTTTAATTTCACACCAGCTTCTCTGGCTTTTTGTCTGATAATCACTACTGTTCTTTCTGCAACAAGTGGACTACCTGGAACAGCATATACTACATCATGACCATTTTTAGCTTCTTCAATCAATTTTTGAGCAATGCTATTATACACATCATCAAAAGAAGCCCCTTGTTCATAAAATTCATCACAAGAAGTATAAACTACATTTCGTTTATCTAATTCAGCTACTGTAGGGTGAATAGCAGTACGCAAAATCAATTTATCTGTATTTGTTATTTTATCCCAAGTATCTAAAGTAATAAGACCAAAATCGCCTGGTCCTAAGCCTACAATTGTTATTTGTCCCATATTATACCTTCCACTTCTTTCAGAAAAAAAGTAACCGCTGTGGAAAACCGTGCGGTTACTATGGATTGTGATTACTATAAATATAAAGCAAGAAAAGTGATTTGTCAATCAAAGATTGCAATAAACTAAGGTTTCATAAGGTTTTAATGCAATTTTTTTTGCTTTTGCTTCATTTTTATAATTATTTAATATGCATTTGTAATTTGAAAGGTCATATGGCAATTCTATTTCATATGTTGTTGGATAGAAATTACAGATTACAATTAATTTTTGACCTTTATAATTGCGTTCATAAGCAAATACTCTTTTATCTTCACGAAGTAATGGTTTTATATCTCCATAAGCTATCACATCATAATTTTTACGCAACTGAATTAATTTTTGATAGTAATAGAAAATAGAGTCCTTATCTTCTAAACTATTTTTTACATTTATCTCAGTATAATTATCTGCTGTCTGTATCCAAGGAGTTCCTGTTGTAAATCCTGCATTTATACTATCGTCCCATTGCATAGGAGTTCTTGAATTATCACGGGAATGTACATCTAAAATCATCAAAGCTTGCTCTTTTGTCATGCCTTTATCTTGTAAAATTTGATAATGATTTAGACTTTCTACATCGCGATATTGTTCAATGGATTTAAAATGAGGATTAGTCATTCCGATTTCTTCACCTTGATAAATATATGGTGTTCCTCTTAAACAATGTATCAATGTTGCCAACATTTTGCCTGATTCTTTATGGTATTTATCATCACTACCAAAGCGAGATATTACACGTGGCTGGTCATGATTGCACCAAAAAACAGCATTCCAAGCATTATTTTTTTCCATATTTATCTGCCAATCAAAAATCAACTGTTTCAACTTCATAAAGTCAGTTGGTACAAGTACCCATTTTTCATTGCCCATAAAATCCACTTTTAAATGATGGAAAGTAAATACCATAGAAAGTTCGCCTGTTTTTTCACCAGCGTATTTATAACAATTTTCCATAGTAGTGCTACTCATTTCACCAACAGTGATGATATCTTTGTCTTTTGCAAAACTATCTCTAGCTAATTCTTGTAAAAATTCATGAATACGTAGCCCATCTGTATAAAAGCTTCTGCCATCTCCATCTACAGAGAAATCATCTTCAAAACCAGCCTTACTGATTAAATTGATGACATCAAAACGAAAACCTTTTACGCCTTTTTCCATCCAAAAATGCACGATATTTTTTACGTACACGTTCTATATACCAAACTTTAGTACCACTTTTTAACATCAATAATTTTTTTATTTCTTCATCTGGCTCAATACATTCACAAGTATGCACGATAGTTTCAACTTTGCCTTTTATATCACTTGCAATTTCTTTAAAACTAGTAAGCCCTGATACTGGAAAATTAAATCTATTGATATCTAATACAATTGAACTTTTTCCCTGTGATTTTTGAATATATCCATTTTGAGATAATAATAATAATGCTTTTCTAATTGTATCTCGTGAAGCTTGATATTTATTTTGTAAATCAAACTCACTAGGCAATTTTTCTCCAGCTTTAATTTTATTATTTTCAATCAAAGCCAATAAATCATGATAAATACTTTCATATTTTTTCATTATTTTTTCTCCTCTTTTTTAAGAGTCATCTTCTGTAATTTTTCACCTGTTAAAACTTTTACTACTTTTAAACATAAATTTATTATATGTTTTTTATTTATTGGCGTAATTTTTATCTGTATCGTATTTTGTTTTGGCACAAATTTTAATAGATTATCAAATTGCTTTTTCGCTAAAAGCATATTTTCTGTCTCTATATTTGGTGCTTTATCAAAATATATTTCCACAAAAGCAGGTTTTTCAATAATAGATTTTATTTTTAATTTACGAGCATAATTTTTCAATCGTGCTACTTGCATTATTTTCTTTACAGGTTCAGTCAATGCACCAAAACGGTCGATTAATTCTTCCTCTAATTGGTCTGCATGTTCGTCTGTTCGTATCGCTGCAATGCGTTGATAAATTTCAATCTTATTAGTGGCGTCATTTATATATTCTCCATCTAAATAAGCATCTTCTTTCAATTCAATTATCGGTTCTACTACTTTTTCTGGCTCTTTACCTGTTTGCAATGTTTCTACTGCTTCTTCTAATAGACGACAATACATCTCAAAACCCACACTAGAAATATGACCATGTTGTTGAGAACCTAATAAATCACCAGCACCGCGAATTTCTAAATCTCGCATAGCAATTTTAAATCCAGAACCTAATTGAGCAAATTCTTTTATTGCCTGTAATCTCTTTTCTGCCATTTCAGATAAGATTTTATCTTTCTGATAAATAAAATATGCAAATGCCATTTGTTTTGAACGACCTACACGGCCTCGCATCTGATAGAGCTGAGATAGACCAAAATAATCTGCATCATAAATAATTATAGTATTAGCATTTGATACATCTAAACCATTTTCAATAATGCTTGTAGCCAATAAGATATCGTATTTTCCTTCATAAAAATTGAGCATAGCTCTTTCTAATTCTTCTTCACTCATCTGCCCATGAGCTATCCCTATTTTTACATCAGGAAGCATAGATAATAAATGCAAATACATCTTATCTATAGTTTCTACTCTATTGTAAATAAAATATACCTGACCGCCACGACGAACTTCACGCTTAATAGCATCTTTAATAATCATATCATTATTTTCAATTACATAAGTCTGCACAGGGAAACGCTCCTGTGGTGGAGTTTCGATAACAGACATATCTCTAGCACCTACAAGAGACATATGCAGTGTACGTGGTATAGGTGTTGCACTCAAAGATAATACATCGATATTTTTACTTATGCGTTTTATTTTTTCTTTTTGTTTTACGCCAAAACGCTGTTCTTCATCAACAATCAATAAACCTAAATCTTTAAATTTTACTTTTTTCTCATTCAAAATAGCATGAGTACCAATCAAAATATCAATTTGACCTGTTGCCAAATCTTCTAAAACTTTCTTTTGTTCTTTCGGGCTATTAAATCTACAAATAATGCCGATTTTCGGTCCAAAATCATTAAAACGATTGCTAAAAGTTTGATAATGTTGTTGCACTAATACAGTAGTCGGCACTAATACAGCAACTTGTTTATTGCTCATTACAGCTTTAAAAGCAGCTCTAATGGCTACTTCTGTTTTACCAAAGCCTACATCACCGCATAAAAGTCTATCCATAGGAACAGGTTTTTCCATATCTGCTTTTATCTCTGCTATCGCTTTTAATTGGTCAGGTGTTTCTTCATAAGGAAAAGCATCTTCAAATTCTTTTTGCCATGGCGTATCTGGAGCAAATGCAAAACCTTTGCCATTCTTACGTTCTGCATAGAGATTGATTAAATCTTTAGCAATATTTTCTACAGAAGCTTTTGCTTTTGCGTTTGCTTTTTTCCATGCTGTACCATTCATCTTAGATAAACGAGGCACATCACCTTCAGAACCAATATATTTTTGAATTAAATGCACTTGGTCTGTTGGCACGAATAATTTATCTGTACCGCTGTATTTTATATGTAAATAATCACGATGAACATTGCCTATTGTCAATGTTTCCACACCTAGATATTTACCAATACCATGATTTACATGTACAACATAATCGCCGATATTTATATCTCTAAAATGAGATATTTTATCATTTTTATTTTTACCCGATTGACGTGGTCTTAACTTTTTCTTTTGACGACCTAATATATCTTTTTCTGTGATTACCACCAATCGAGATTGAGGGAATTCAAAACCATTTAAAAGTGAACCTACGATAAATGTAACTCTATCTTTGGATAATTCTTTCGGCTCACTTTCTCGTGATACAGGTATTTTTTGTTGTTCTAATACATCTTGTAAATATGCTATTTTTGTTTTATCACCCAAACAAATCAATATTTCATTTTTTTGTTCTAGCCAATTTTTAATTTCTTCACCTAATAAATGCATCTGCTTTTGAAAAGGTGCTGTAGATTTTACTGCTACACTGATGAGCTGTTCTGGCTCTGTATCTGCTATTCGTTGCATCATCAAAGACATATAAATAATATTATGCTTTTTTGCAGAAGTTAAAATATAATTCCAGTCATAGACAAATTCTTTTATCTCAGGATTTTCTTTTATACTGCCTTCAACAGCTTCTTTTAAATGTAGTGGTTCATCTAAAATTACATTACAATCTTTATTTAAATAAGATAAAAATATAGCTGGTGAGCCTGTATCGTCCATTTGCATCAATGGCAAGATTTCACATTTAGCTATATTGCGCAAAGAACGTTGACTATCTATAGCAAATTCACGTATGGACTCTATTTCACTGTCAAAAAACTCAATACGTATAGGCGTATCTGAATTTATAGGATAAATATCTATAATTCCACCACGAGCACTGAATTGCCCTATTTGTTCGACTTTATCTACACGTTCATAACCTAAAGATACTAATTGTTCTAAAATTTTATCATGTTCGTATTCTTTATTGAGTTCTATTTGCACACTAGAATTTTCAAAATCCTGACGAGACATGTCTTTTTGCATAGCAGCATTGGTAGTCGCTAAAATAATGACAGGCTCTTTTCTAGTGAGCATTCCCAAAATTTTCATTCTCTTAGCTTTTAATTCTAAGCTTTTTGCTGTAGCACTTACAGACATGACATCTAATGCTGGCAATTCCCAAATAGATGCTTCTGGCAATAATGAAGAGAAATCATTATACCATTCTTCTACACCATCTTGATTATGTGTAATAATAATTGTCGTTTTAGGATTCTGTTTATATGCATTAGCAATAACTATATGTTTTTGTGTACCTGCTAAGCCATAAATATAATTTTGACCATAATCTTGATTAAAACATTCATTTATCTTAGTTAAAGTTACCTCTTTAGCTAATGCAGGAAAGAGTATATTCATTCATTTATCAACCTTTTCTCTATTGACTATTTTAAATACGATAAAGGGGACTGTACAATATTGTACAGTCCTCAATAAAACATAATATTCAACTTATAAATATATTACTATATTTACACTTCATTGTATATAGTAATGCAAATATTACAATTGTCTATTTTCTCAAATATCTAACTAAAATAACTAAAAGATATTTATAAAAAAAGTGTATAAGCATAAAAACTTATACACTTGATAAAAAATCCCTAAAAATACTAATTTGAAGCATTTTTCTGTTTTATTCCTATTAAAACAGAAAAAATAGAAAACATTATACACATAAAACCATAGACAAAAACGATTTTATGATTTGTAAAATTAAACAAACCTAAAAAACCTGCTAAGGCATAAAAAACAACACTTATAAAAGCTCCGCTATAAGCATCTCTTGTATTTATACAGATTAAAGCCGCAATCAACGCCACAAAAGAAATTATTATCCCTATATTACCTATACCATTACTACTTTTTACTGTGGCATAAGCTCCACATGATTGAAAAGCCACAAATACAAAAAGCATAATCGTAACTATACCTATAATTAATCGTATATCTTTCAAAAAAATTCGCCTCTTTTAATTCTTATCACTAAAATAATCTAAAATCACTACATTTGCCCTAAAATAAATTCAAAAAAATCAATACTTATCTAAAATATTATTCTTTAAAGCATAATTCACTAAATCTGAATTCTGTTTGCAGTTCAGCTTAGTCATTATTCGCGTTTTATATGTTGAAATAGTTTTTACAGATAAACATAATTTTTGTGCTATATCCGATAAAGAATATCCTCTAACTATATAATTTAAAACCTCTTCTTCACGTGAAGATAAGCTTTCTTTTTTCGGTGGAATATACATCAAACTATCTAATAAACTATTTGCATCATTTTCTGCTAAATAACGTCTTCCTTCAGCTAAAGTTCTTAATGCTTTAAATAATTCTGTATCTAATGTATCTTTACGTAAACAACCTTTTGCACCTAAAAGCATAACTTCTTTGATATATTGTTGCTCATTGTGCATAGTCAATACTAATACATTTATACTAGAAATACTCTGTCTTTTATTTAATTCACGTAAGCAATCAAGCCCACTCATAACAGGCATAGATAAATCCAATAAGATAACATCTACTTCTAAGCCATCATCTAGTAAAGATAAAACTTCTTTGCCATTAGAAGCTTCTGCTACCACCTTGAAATCTTTCTGAGTAGAAAGTAATAACTTTAAACCAGTTCTCAATATACTATGATCGTCTGCTAATAAAATTTTTAAAGTTCTACTCATAATCAAAATCCTCTCTTGTTGGTATATTTTCTACAGGTATCACAATTTTTATTATTGTACCTTCATTCATTTTAGAAATTATTTCAAATTCACCTTGTAATAATTCTATGCGTTTTTGCATACTTCTAAGACCTAAATGATGATTTAATTTTGCTCTTTTTGCCGTTTCTTCATTAAAACCAATACCATCATCAATAATTTCTAAATCTATCTTTGTCTTTGTATAAATAATTTTTACCAAATGCAAGTGTAAAGCCCCTAAATTTATTTATGGGGATATAAGCTCGCTAAAAAACAATGATTCGATATCATTGTTTTTTATTGTATTATATTTTTAATAGTTATATAATACTTTTATGAAATATAAATCAAATAATAATATAGTATATTCTTGTAAATATCATGTAGTATTTTGTCCTAAATATCGTAGAAAAGTCTTGAACAATGGTGTTGATGAACGATTAAAGGAGTTGATTAATAATATTTGTCAGGAGCTTCACGTCGATTTAATCGAGATGGAAGTAAAGCCAGACCATGTTCATTTGTTTTTAGAAGTTGATCCACAATTTGGTATACATAAAGTTGTTAAACGAATAAAAGGAATATCTTCAAGGATACTTCGAGAAGAATTTTCATGGTTAAAATCAAGGCTACCAACATTGTGGACAAATTCATATTTTGTATCTACAGTTGGTGGAGCACCAATGTCAATTATTAAACAGTATATAGAAAGTCAAAAGCGTTCAGAATAAATAAATGATAAAAAGGCAGGTGATTGTAGTGAAGACATATTGTTTTAAATTGTATAAGGCAAAAAGGAATAAAAAACTTCATAAAGTTATTAATATAGCTGGAATTATCTACAATCACTGTATTGCTTTGCATAAAAGATATTATCGTTTATTTAAAAAATCTCTTAATATCTATAAGCTTCAAAAACATTTAACTAAACTTAAGAAAATAGGTAAATTTAGCTATTTTAAAGAAGTAGGTTCGCAAGCTATTCAAGACATAACTCAAAGAATAGACCGTGCTTGTAAATTGTTTTTTAGAAATTTAAAACATAAAATTCGTACAGCACCACCATCTTTTAAAAAGATACGAAAATATAAATCATTCACGCTCAAACAAGCTGGTTGGAAGCTTTTAAAGGGTAATATTATAGAAATTAATAAACAAAAATACAAATATTTTAAAAGTAGAGATATTGAAGGAATAGTTAAAACAATAACAATTAAACGTGATACTTTAGGTGATATATATCTTTATTTTGTTTGTGAAACTAACGAGAATAAAGTTTTAGCAAGAACAGGTAAAAGCGTCGGCTATGACTTTGGACTAAAACAGTTTTTAACAGCATCGGATAATGAAGATATAAAAGCACCTTTATTTTTTAAGCAAAATGTTAATGATATAAAAAAGGCTAATAGAATATTATCTAGAAAAAAGAAAGGTTCAAATCATCGTAGATTAGCAAAAATAGCTCTTGCCAGATTGCATAAGAAAATATCTAATCAACGTAAAGATTTTCATTTTAAATTAGCAAATAAAATTTGTAGTGAATATGCTTTAATCTGCATAGAAGATTTGAATATAAAAGGAATGCAAAAACGTTGGGGTAGAAAAATATCTGACTATGGATTTAGTGAATTTATAAAAATTCTTGAATATAAAGCGAGAGAAATTGGCTCAATAGTGCAAAAGGTAGATAGATACTATCCAAGTTCGCAAATTTGCCATGTTTGTGGTACAAAAAATCCTGAAACTAAAAATTTGGCAGTTCGTGAGTGGATTTGCGCAAAGTGCAAAACCACTCACGATAGAGATAGAAATGCTGCTATAAATATATGGAAGGTTGGGGCATCAACCTTCTTTGGAGAGATATAGTAAGACCTGCTATTTTAGTAGGCAAGTATCGTTTGTATCCAAGAATCCCCTGCATTTAGGCATGAGGAGTATGTCAATAATTATTCCGTAAATAATTATCGCATATTCTGTTTATTTGTTATATCGGCAAAATTCTAATTTTTTTGTAGGAATTTTTCTGATAGCACTATAAGAAAAAAACTTATAAAAAAATAGAGTAGAGAATTTATCTCTACTCTATTTAATAGCATATTTATTATTTACCTACAGCTAAAGCTGCTTTTACAAAGTCACGGAATAATGGTTGTGGATTATTTGGACGAGATTTTAATTCTGGATGGAACTGAGAAGCTACAAACCAAGGATGATCTTTTACTTCTACGATTTCTACAAGTCCATTATCTGGGCAAACACCAGCAATTACAAGACCAGCATCAGTGAGTTCTTGTTTAAATTCATTGTTGAATTCAAAACGATGACGATGACGTTCATGAATTAATTCACTGCCATAAGCTTCATAAGTTTTTGTACCTGGTGTTACTTTACATGGATAAGAACCAAGTCTCATTGTACCACCTTTGTCTTCAACATTGATCTGAGAAGACATTAAAGCGATTACTGGATGATTTGTTTCTGGATTGAATTCAGAGCTATGAGCATCTTCCATACCACATACATGGCGAGCAAATTCAATAACAGAACATTGCATACCAAGGCATAAACCTAAGAATGGGATTTTATTTTCACGAGCGTATTTAATTGCGGAAATTTTACCTTCAACACCACGATCGCCGAAACCACCTGGTACTAAGATACCTTTGCAACCTGCAAATACGTCGCTTAAATCAGTGCCTTCTTTTTCAATTTCTTCAGCGTTAACCCATTTGATTTTTACATCTGTAGAATTGTAGATGCCTGCATGATGTAATGCTTCTGTAACAGAAATATATGCGTCTGGTAATTCTACATATTTACCTACAACAGCAATTTTTACTTTATTTGCAGGATTTTTAATGCGATGAACCATACGTTCCCATTCTTCCATATGAGCTGGGCGATAATCCATTTCTAATTTTTCAAGAACAATTTTATCAAGACCTTCTTTTTGCATCATTAAAGGTACTTCATAAATTGTAGAAGCTGTCATATTCTGAATAACTGCATCTGCATCTACGTCACAGAAAAGAGCTAATTTTTCTTTCATATCTTTAGAAAGTTCTTGTTCTGTACGGCAAACAAGAATATCTGGCTGAATACCAATGCTACGAAGTTCTTTTACGCTATGCTGAGTTGGTTTTGTTTTTAATTCGCCAGCAGCAGAGATAAATGGAATTAAAGTTACATGAATGTATAATACATCGTGTTTACTTACTTCTTTTTTAACCTGACGAATAGCTTCGAGGAATGGAAGACTTTCGATATCCCCTACTGTACCACCGATTTCAGTGATAACTACATCTGCATCATCATGAGCAGCAACGTCATATACACGTTGTTTAATTTCATTTGTGATATGTGGAATTACCTGAACAGTTTTACCGAGGTAATCACCACGACGTTCTTTATTTAATACAGACCAGTAAATTTTACCAGTAGTTACGTTAGAATTTTTTGTAAGATTGATATCAATAAAACGTTCATAATGTCCAAGGTCAAGGTCAGTTTCTGCACCATCTTCTGTTACGAAAACTTCACCATGCTGATAAGGACTCATAGTACCTGGGTCAATGTTAATATATGGGTCAAATTTTTGAATTGTTACTTTAATACCACGGCTTTTTAATAAACGACCTAAAGAAGCTGCTGTGATACCTTTACCTAAAGAAGAAACTACACCGCCAGTAACAAATATATACTTTGCCATTAAAAAAACTCCTCCTCTATATATCTAAATTATGCTTTATCTGTATCGTCTTGAATGCCTTCTAATAAAGAAGTACGACGTCTGTTGGACATTGCTTTCATTTTGCTAGTGCTAGAAGAACTACTAGAAACACTACTACGTTTTGTTTCTGGTGGATTCCATTCTACAAGACCCCACATACCATTACCTGTATGTTGAAAACGAGCGTCCATATTAATAAGTGTATATACTTCAGATATAGAAGCAGATAAGGACTGCACTGGTTTACATTTTTTCTCTATTACTTCTAAAATAAGGTCTTTAAAAAAGATAGGTTTATTAGCTAAATTTAAGATATAGTATGCTACATCTGTTTCTGAACTATGCAGAAAATCCATCAAGTATTTCCTCCCAATTATCATTTACATTAAAAATTATTACATTTTTTCTGGTGCATTAACACCTAAAATTGCAAGTGCATGAGCTAATACATATTTTACGGCTAAACAAAGAGCAAGTCTTGCTCCTGCTAATTTTGCATCTACACCTAAAATACGGCATTTATTATAGAAACTATGGAACATAGATGCTAAATCATGTACATATGTTGCAATACGATGTGGTGCTTTATTTTTAGCTGCTGTTGCAATTTCATCTGGATAAGATAATAACTTTTTAATTAAAGCAATTTCTGCTTCATCTGTCAATAAAGAAAGCTGTGGATTTTCAGTTGTTTCAATACCAGCTTCTTTCATTTGACGGAAAATACTACAAATACGAGCATAAGCATATTGAACATAGTATACAGGATTTTCATTAGATTGAGATTTTGCTAAGTTTAAATCAAAATCAAGCTGACTGTCTAAAGAACGCATGATAAAGAAGAAACGAGCTGCATCAGCACCTACTTCTTCGATTAATTCAGATAAAGTTACGCTTTGACCTGTACGTTTAGACATTTTTACAAGTTCACCATCACGATAGAGGCTTACCATTTGTAATAATAAAACTTCTAAATCATCAGCATTATAACCAAGTGCTGCCATTGCTGCTTTTACACGGCAAACATAACCATGGTGGTCAGCACCCCAAATATTGATGAGTTTATCAAATTTACGTTCAAATTTATTATCATGGTATGCAATATCTGCTGCTAAATAAGTAGGCACACCATTATCACGAATAACTACGCGGTCTTTATCATCACCATAAGCAGTGGATTTTAGCCATAAAGCACCATCTTGTTTATACATGTTGCCATTAGCTAAAAGTTTATCACAAACAGCATTAACAGCATCTGGATGAAGTGTTCTTTCACTGAACCATACATCAAAATGAACATTAAATGCAGCTAAATCTTCTTTTAATGCTGCTAATTTTTCTTTTAATGCTAATTCTTTAAAGATGGATAATCTTTCTTCATCAGACATATTTAAATATTTATCACCATCTTTAGCGATAATGCGTTTTGCTGTTTCAATGATGTCTTGACCATGGTAACCATTTTCTGGGAACTCTACTTCTTTACCCAATAATTCAAGATAACGAGCATTTACAGATAATGCCAAGTTATCAATCTGTTTACCAGCATCATTTATATAATATTCACTAGAAACATTATATCCTGCTGCACGCATAAGATTTACTAAAGCACTACCAAAAGCAGCTCCACGACCATGACCTACATGAAGTGGACCAGTAGGGTTAGCACTTACATATTCTACTTGAATTCTTGGTGTTTCTTGTTTTGGTAAATTACCATATTCACTGCCAGCTTTTAATAAATTAGCTAAAGCATCATAAATAACATCAGATTTTAAGTAAAAATTAATAAATCCAGGTCCTGCAATTTCTGTTTTTTCCAAAAAAGTAGCATCTAAACGGCTTACAATTTCTTCAGCAATTTTTCTTGGTGCTACATGAAAAACTCTAGCTGATTGCATAGCAATATTAGATGCGAAATCACCTAATTCTTTCTTTGGTGGTACTTCTAAAATAACAGTAGGTAACTGTCCTTCAGGAAGTGCCTGCTCAGCTATAGCTTTTGCAACTGCATCTTTGATGGCTTGTATAAGCAAATCTTTAGTATCCAATCAAAATCCTCCTAAGTTTTATATTTATCTCTATATTAATTGTATATTAGCAATATATCATTAGTAAACTCAATTTGCTGGCTCTAATCTAATCATAAGTTCATTATCACTTTGCCAACTATTATTTATATATAAAGCATAATCTATTTTTATAGTAGATTTCATGCCTGTAATTATTTCCAAACGATGTGTCTTTACCTTCATTTTTAAATTACCATAAGGTGTTATATAATCGCTTACACTTTCTTTTCCTTCGACAAAAACTTGCTGTTGTTGTACGCCACCAGTTCGCGTAAGCGTCAGGCTATTTTCCTGTATTTTTAACATCGTTGAAGTTTCTTTTTCTTCATTTAAATCTTTTTCTTTATAAATGACATACAAAATACCATTTTTTGTATAAGCATTAGCCAATGCCTTCATTTTTATTGTATTTTGTTTATCATTTTTTTGTTTACTGTTAATTTTAACAATAACTTTGTTCATTAAATAGATAATCTCCCTATAAACACATTAAGTTTTATTATAACTTAATCTTTATACCTTGCCAACTGTATTTAGAGAATTATCCTTTAAAAATAGCTGTAAATTTTTTAATCATCTTCACAGGGCGATAAGACTCTTTTGCTTTTCTTAAACCTTCAATACCCATATCCTCTTCACGATTGATATAAGTCATATCTTGCCAAGTATTAGCCACAAAAGCCTGATTTATTGCAGTATAAGCACCATTGACATCTGGATCAGCTTTTTCTACGTGAATAACAGCTGTATCTTCATTTAACTGCTCACCAAAAGTAAATGCCATTACTTTATTAACCAAAAATAATGCTCCACCTTTTAATTTTAACTGCTCAAAATTATTAAGCACTTCAATGATAGCATCTCGTTCAGCTCCGATAAATGGGTCATCAGGAGTAAGTGCTAAACGTTTTTTATACCAGCCATTAATCGTTATCTTACATAATGTTATTATATCATTATTAATTGGCAAATATTTAGCTTCTAGATAATTTTTTCGGAAACTATTCAAATGATTTTTCTTAGAATGGAATTTTCTTCCTGATAAATTTATTAAATCTATAGCATTATAGACATAATCATCATCATCGCGATTAGTTGAAAACTCAAATTCTCCATTAGGATAATTTTTTAATTCTTCAACGATATTTTCTTCTAAGCCAGAAAGTGTGAATTCTATATTCTTATCATTAAAATATGCTTTTAATTTATCAATAGCTTCAAATAATCTATCTTTTTTACAAAGTGGCTGAAGTGCAAATTCACTATCATGGAATTTAGCTTTGAAATATAAAATATCATCTTCAATACACCACATAATGTTATAAGCTTTGCGCCACATAAATAAATTTGTAAAATTCAAATGAGAATTTTCATGATAGTTTAATTTAAAAAAGCTATCTAATCTATCTTTATCATTTATAGTCAATTCATTAAAAATAATTGTAATCACCTTCTTTTTTTAATCTAAAGATACATTATAGCAAATTTTAATTATTTAAATCAAGAATTCTTATTTTTACTTTATAAATTATCTTTTTAAGCTAATAAAATATTTTTGAAATTATTTTCATTTTGCTATTTACATTTGTTCATTTATGAATTATAATGAACTTAAGAAATGAAACTTGAATTTTCTTTTAATTTTAAATTTTAATATTAAATAGATTAATAGGAGGATTTCATCATGATAAATTGTGATTTATTAGTAAAAAAAGCTTATGAAGGCCGTGCTAATGCTTACACTCCATATTCTAATTTTAAAGTAGGCGCTGCTGTACTCACTGAAGACGATACAATCTATACTGGTTGCAATATAGAAAACGCTTCTTATGGAGCTACTAATTGTGCTGAAAGAACAGCTATCTTCAAAGCCATTTCTGAAGGTCATCAAAAAATTAAAGCTATCGCCATTGTTGGTGTAGAAAATGATTACACTTATCCATGCGGTATCTGCCGTCAAGTAATTGTAGAATTTGCCACTAAAGATATAAAAATCATCTTAGGCAAAAGTCCTACAGAATATATTGTAAAAACTATGGACGAAATCTTACCTGGTGCTTTCACTAAAGAAGATTTAAAAAAATAAAAATTATCCTTCATTAATATAAATAATAAATATATGAAATAAACATCTAAAGGAGTATTTATAATGAACATCAATAAATTAATCGACCACACAGCTTTAAAACCTAACACAAATAAAGAAAGCATTTTAAAATTAATCGCTGAAGCTAAAACTTATGATTTTGCTTCCGTTTGCGTAAATCCTTGCTGGGTTGCACTTGCTCATCAAGAATTAAAAAATACAGATGTTAAAGTATGTACTGTAATCGGCTTCCCTCTTGGTGCTAATACTACAGAAGTAAAAGTTTTTGAAACTAAAGATGCTATTGAAAAAGGCGCTCAAGAAATTGATATGGTAATCAATATCGCAATGCTCAAAGATAAAGAGTATGATTATGTAGAAAATGAAATTCATCAAATCGTAGAAGCTGCTAAAGATAAAGCTATCGTAAAAGTAATCATCGAAACTTGCTTATTAACTGATGAAGAAAAAATCAAAGCTTGCGAACTTTCCCAAAAAGCAGGTGCTGATTTTGTAAAAACTTCTACTGGTTTTTCCACTGGTGGTGCAACTGTTCATGACATCGCTCTCATGCGTAAAACAGTAGGAGCTGAAATGGGTGTAAAAGCTTCTGGTGGTGTTCATACTCATGAAGAAGCTCTTGCCATGGTAGAAGCTGGTGCTACTCGTATCGGTGCTAGTGCTGGCGTTAAACTTCTAAAATAAAAACACGGAGGATATCATCATGCAATATATTATTGGTGTAGCTGGACTTGCCTTAGTTTTTGGTATGGCATTTATTGTCAGCAATGACCGCAAAAAAATAAAATATAGACCAATTATCACCATGCTTGTTCTCCAATTTGTTTTAGGATTTTTACTTTTGAATACATCTGCTGGTAATGTTTTAATCAGTACAATTGCTAACGGATTTACAGCACTTTTAAATTGTGCTAGAGAAGGTATAAATTTCGTTTTTGGTAGATTGGCTAATCCTGATGATCCTATCTTCTTTATGAGTGTTTTAATGCCTATTACATTTATCTCTACTTTAATCGGTATCTTACAACATTGGCATATATTGCCATTTATCATCAAATATATCGGTCTTGCTTTAAGCAAAGTAAATGGCATGGGCAAACTTGAATCCTATAATGCAGTGGCTTCCGCTATTTTAGGTCAATCAGAAGTATTTATTTCCGTAAAAAAATTACTCGGACCTTTGCCACCTAATCGTTTATATACTTTATGTGCTTCTGCAATGTCCACAGTTTCTATGTCCATCGTTGGAGCATATATGGTAATGATTGAACCAAAATATGTAGTTACAGCTCTCGTTTTAAATCTCTTTGGTGGATTTATAATCGCTTCCATTATAAATCCCTATGAAGTTAAACCTGAAGATGATATTCTAGTAGTAGCAGAAACTAAAAGACAATCTTTCTTTGAAATGCTCGGTGAATATATCTTAGACGGTTTTAAAGTCGGCGTTATTGTATGTGCTATGCTAATCGGTTTCGTTGGCATTATCACATTAATCAACAATGTATTTTTAGGAATTATTGGTATTTCTTTCCAAGAAATCCTAGGTTATTTATTCTCACCATTTGCCTTCTTCATGGGAATTCCAATGGCAGAATGTGTAGATGCTGCTAGCTTGATGGCTACTAAAATAGTTGCTAATGAATTTGTAGCTATGATGCAACTTTCCAGTGGTACAGTTATTCTCTCTGCAAAAAGCGTAGCTATTGTATCCATCTTCTTAGTATCCTTTGCTAATTTCTCCTCTATTGGTATTATTGCAGGTGCAGTTAAAGCCCTCAATGAAGAAAAAGGTAATGTAGTAGCTTGTTTCGGACTTAGATTGTTATATGGTGCAACATTAGTTAGCATTTTAAATGCTACAATTGTAGGCTTAATAATTTAAGGTTAGGTGATACTATGAACAACATTAAAAAATTTAAACGCATTCATGTTATAGTTATGGACTCCGTTGGCATTGGCGAAACTCCTGATGCTGATAAATTTGACGATATTGGTGCAAATACACTTTTGCATATTTCCACAGCTAAAAATGGTTTAAACGTACCAAATCTTGAAAGATTAGGTCTTTCTAATATATATAAACTCAAAGGCGTAAATACTGTTCATCCATCTCTTGGATATTATACAAAAATGCAAGAAGCTTCTTGCGGTAAAGATACAATGACAGGTCATTGGGAAATGATGGGACTTTATATTGATAAACCTTTCCAAGTCTTCCCTGATGGTTTTCCTGATGATTTAATCGCTCAAATTGAAAAATTCTCCGGTAGAAAAATCGTTGGTAACTGCCCTGCAAGCGGTACAGAAATCATCAAACAATACGGAGAACATCAATTAAAAACTGGTGATTTAATCGTTTATACTTCAGCTGACTCTGTACTTCAAATTGCAGCTCATGAAGAAATCATACCGCTTGAAGAACTTTATCGCATTTGTCAATTCTGTAGAGATATCACTCGCGAAGGCAAATACCAATTAGGCAGAATTATTGCTCGTCCTTATGTTGGTACTTGCAAAGAAGATTTCACTCGTACATCTAATAGACATGATTATGCCTTAAAACCTTTTGGCAAAACTGTAATGAATAGCCTTCAAGAAGCAAACTTAGCTTCTATAGCTATCGGCAAAATAAGTGATATCTTTGATGGTGAAGGTGTTACAAAAGCAATCCGCACAGTTTCTAATATGGACGGTATGGATAAATTTATAAATATTTTAGATGAAGACTTCACAGGTCTCAGCTTCACAAATCTTGTAGATTTCGATGCTAAATTCGGTCATCGTCGCGACCCTATTGGTTATGGTGATGCTCTTGAAGAATTTGATGCTAGATTAAACGAAGTTTTTGCAAAAATGCATGATGAAGATTTACTCTTAATCACTGCTGACCATGGCAATGACCCAACATATAAAGGCACTGACCACACTCGCGAATATGTGCCATTATTAATCTATAGTAAACAATTAAAAAATTATGGTAGCCTTCCTATCAGAAAAACATTTGCTGACTTAGGTGCTACTATTGCGGATAACTTCTCTATTGAAATGCCACAACATGGGCAATCATTTTTAAACGACTTACAATAATTTGAGAAAAGGAACGGTGCTTATTTATGCGTATGGTAGATATTATTGAAAAAAAACGTGATGGACAAGAATTAACAACTGCTGAAATTAATTTCTTCATTGAAGGATATACAAAAGGTGAAATTCCTGATTATCAAGCAAGTGCTTTAGCTATGGCTATTTATTTCCAAGATATGAATGACCGTGAACGCGCTGATTTAACTCGTGCAATGGTAGAATCTGGAGATACTATCGACCTTTCTGCTATTGATGGAGTAAAAGTAGACAAACATTCCACTGGTGGTGTAGGTGATACTACTACACTCGTATTAGCTCCACTTGTTGCTTCCCTTGGTGTTCCTGTAGCTAAAATGTCCGGACGTGGATTAGGTCATACTGGTGGTACAATCGATAAATTAGAATCTATCGCAGGCTTCCATGTAGAACTCACTCGTGAACAATTCATTGATTTAGTAAATAGAGATAAAGTTGCAGTTATTGGACAAAGCGGTAACTTAACTCCAGCAGATAAAAAATTATATGCACTCCGCGATGTAACTGGTACAGTAAATTCTATTCCTCTTATCGCAAGCTCTATCATGAGTAAAAAAATCGCAGCTGGTGCTGACGCAATCGTTTTAGACGTAAAAACTGGCGATGGCGCTTTCATGAAAACTCAAGAAGATGCAGAAAAACTCGCTCACGCTATGGTACGCATCGGTAATCATGTAGGCAGAAAAACAATCGCTATCATCTCTGACATGTCTCAGCCTTTAGGCTTTGCTATTGGTAATGCTTTAGAAGTAAAAGAAGCTATCGAAACACTTCAAGGCAAAGGTCCAAAAGATTTAACTGAACTTGTTTTAACTTTAGGTAGCCAAATGGTAATCCTTGCAGGTAAAGCAAAAACTAGCGAAGAAGCAAAAGAAATGCTTTTAGATGCAATTCACAGTGGAAAAGCTTTAGCTAAATTCAAAGAATTCTTAGCAAACCAAGGTGGAGATGCTTCTATCGTTGATGATTTAACAAAATTACCACAGGCAAAATATAAAATTGAATTACCAGCAAAACAATCTGGCTATATTTCCAGAATGGTAGCTGATGAAATCGGTGTTGCTTCCATGATTTTAGGTGCAGGACGTGCTACAAAAGAAGATGTAATCGATTTAGCAGTTGGTCTTGTACTTCATAAAAAAGTTGGCGATAAAGTAGAAGAAGGCGAATCTATTCTCACTATCTACAGCAATCGTGAAAATGTTGAAGACGTAAAACAAAAATTATACGACAATATCTTTATCGCAGATACTGCTACAACTCCAACATTAATTCATACAGTTATCACTGAATAAATAACCCCTAAAAAAAGACTGCTATGGGCATATATCCCAATAGCAGTCTTTTTTATTAAATATTTCCAACTAATTCAATACTAGGTTTTAATGTTTTAGCACCTGGTTTCCATCTTGCAGGACAAACTTCGCCACCATGTTTAGCTACGAATTGAGCAGCTTCTACACGGCGAAGCAATTCATCAGCGTTTCTGCCAACACTTCCCATGATTACTTCATAAGCTACAATTTTACCTTCTGGATTTACGATAAAACTACCTCTTTCTGCAATACCATCATCTTCAATCATCACATCAAAAGCTCGTGCTAATAATCCTGTTGGGTCAGCAAGCATTGGATATTTAATTTTTTTGATAGTATCAGATGCATCATGCCATGCTTTATGCACAAAATGAGTGTCGCAAGATACACTGTAAATTTCACAATCTATATTTTTAAAATCAGCATATTTATCAGCTAAATCTTCAAGTTCAGTCGGACAAACAAAAGTAAAATCAGCAGGATAAAAGAAAAATACTGACCATTTTCCTAAAACATCAGCCTTTGTTATTTCACGAAACTCACCATCAACAAAAGCCTGAACCTTAAAATCAACGATTTCTTTATTAATTAATGACATCTAACTATCCTCCATTTAAATAACATTTTCTAATTGATAATAATTATTATTTTATATTAATATAATATCATTTTATTTCCCATTAGTCAATAATAATTATCATTATCTATATTTCTAAAAAATTGTTCTGTATTTATCAAATATATAGAATATTATTTTATCTTTATCTTATTGTATATATAATTAATAAATTATTATAATATACACATACAAAATACTAAGGAGGTGATTATATGACTTACGATTTGATTATTCAAATAATCAAAATATTATTATCTAATAAAACTTATATTTCTGTATCAAATATTGCTGATAAAACTAATGTTTCTACAAAAACTATTTATAATTATTTAGAAAAACATAGTTTTTTAGAATATATATATCCTTGCACTTTAGAAAAAAGACAAAAACAAGGTGTTCGCATATTAGGAAATGAACAAGCATTAAATAAATTAAAACAGAAATTATCTATTTATGAACAAGAAAAAAATTTATATACACCTATTTTAAATCTTGATTCAACTACTTTTATATTACATTCTTTATTCAGTACCTCTTCTAGTATAACTATACAAAGTTTAGCAGAAAAACTATATAGTAATTCTGTTGCTATTTCATCTATATTAAACAAAATCAATTTATGGTTAAAAAATTATGATTTGCAATTATCAAAAAAAAGTAACTGGGGTTGCCAAATCTTAGGTGAAGAAAAAAATATTCGTCTTGCCTACAAAGATTTCATTATAAAAAGCAATTATCCTATTAAAACTTTAAAAATTAATACTATTGATCGTTTATCTGATGAACATTATCGTAAATTAATTCTTATTTTTGATAAACAAGAAACAGATAAAGTTATTCAAATTATTTCGTTAGCTGAAATAGTATTAAATAATAAATTCACAGATAATGATTTCTATAAATTAACTGTACAAATACTAATATTGATAAAACGTGTACGTCTAGGTAAGTTTATTTCTTATAAATTAAATAATATCGAAAATATTCCAGAGTTTTTAGCAGCTCAAATTATAAAAAACCATATTGAAGATATTATAAAATTTAAAATTCCTAATGATGAGTTATTAGCTTTAACACAAAATATACTATCTGCAAGAAAACAAAAAGAAGATACTATAAACTCATCTAAGGATGAATTCATAACAGAACTAACAATAAATAGATTTGTAAAACGTATATCTGACTGTTTAAAAATTAATTTATTACAAGATAAAACCTTTATAAATAATTTAATACTTCACCTTGTTCCAGCTGTTAGACGTAGTAAATATGGTACAACTGCTGAAAATCCTTTATTAAATAAAATAAGATATGAATATACTGATATTTATTTAGCTGTCTTAACATCTATTGAAGAATTAGAAGTATCTGAGAAAATTTTTCTTGATGCTAATGAAATTGGTTACATTTGCTTACATGTTGTCGCAGCAATTAATCGCTGTCAAAAAGGCGGATATATAAAAGTTTGTTTAGTTTGTGATAATGGTATCACTATTACAAATTATTTAGAAAGTACTATTACTAGATATTTACCTGAAATAAAAATCATAGAAAAATGTACTAGTAGTGAATTCTCAAACTTAAAATTAGCAAATTTTGATCTAATTTTAGACTCTACTAATTTAATAAAAAATAATGATAGTAAAATTTTAAAAATAAATGAATTTTTACAAAAAGAAGAAATTCATTATATCCAAAATTGGATATTAAGTAAACATTTATTAGATTTTAATGAAGATGCACCTTCTATTCAAGGAAAAATCTTTTATTTTCATGATGATCTTCCTGACAGAGATAGTGTTTTAAATAAATATGGAAAATATTTATTTGGAAATGGCTATGTTATGAAAGGATATGATAAAAGTCTTATAGCACGTGAAGAAAGAGTATCCACTGCTATGGGACGATATGTAGCTGTTCCTCATGGTTCTAAAGATTTAGTTTTAAAACCAAGTTTAGTCATAGTAAATCTAAAAACACCTATTTTATGGGATGATGAATTTCGTGTAGATTTAATTTTTATTTTAGCTGTAAACTTTAATAAAGTACAAATTAATAAATATTTTTTCTCAAAATTATATGAAATTATAAAAAATGAAGAACTTATATCTGCTATAAAAAAATCAGATGATATAAGTGAAATAGAACAATTATTTTTATAGAAAGAGGTCATAAAAATGAACATTTCCGATTTATTAATTAAAGACAACATACTTTTGAATCTTTCAGTTTCTAGTAAATTAGACGCTTTCAAAGAATTATCTAGTAAATTACTAATAAATAACTGTATAAATGATCAAAAAGAATATATTAATGCTCTCATTAAACGTGAACAAGAATTTAGTACAAATATTGGTTTTGGAATTGCTATTCCACATGCTAAAGATAAATCTGTGAATAAAGCCTCAATAGCTATTGGTACTTTTTCTCCTGGTCTTAATTATGAAGATGGCGAAGCTCCTGTAAAACTTATGTTTTTATTAGCAGTTCCTACAGAAAGCGATAATCTTCATTTAGAAATTTTAAAAAGATTATCTAGAAAAATTATTGATACCAAATTCAGAGAAAATCTCTTATCTGCTAAAACTGTAAATGACATTTTTAAAATAATGGAAACAATTTAATAAAAGGAGTGTTTTTTATGAAAATAGTTGGTATTACCGCTTGTCCTACTGGTATAGCCCATACTTATATGGCTGCCGAAGCTTTAACAAAAGCCGCTCAAGAAATGGGTCATGAAATTAAAATTGAAACGCAAGGTGTTGAAGTAGAAAATATTCTATCTGATAATGACATACAATCAGCTGATATTGTTATTATTGCTTGTCAAAAAACTGTAGATTTAAGTAGATTTGAAGGTAAACGTGTTACCGAAATTCCTATTGAAAGAGCTGTAAAAAATCCGCAAAAAGTAATTCAAGATGCTATTGATGGTAAAAATATTAGTATATTTGAATTAGCTAAAGAAGATAAAGCTAAGAAAAAAGCTCAACAAACTGGAATTTATAAACATTTAATGTCCGGTGTAAATTTTATGTTACCATTTGTTATTTCTGGTGGTATTTTAATAGCCTTTAGTTTTATGTTTGGTATTAAGGCTAGTGATCCTAATGATCCTAGTTTCAATGTAATTGCAAAAGCTTTAAGTGATATTGGTGGTGGTGCCGCTTTTGGAATGATGGTTCCTATGTTAGCTGCTGGGATTGCATATTCTATTGCAGGAAAACAGGGTATGTGCTCTGGTATGGTTGCTGGTGTAATTGCCAAAAGTATTGGAGCTGGCTTTTTAGGTGGTCTTATTGGTGCTATTTTTGCAGGCTATTTGACTAAAACTCTTATGGAAAAAATTCACTTACCAAAAGCAATTCAAACCTTAAAAGGTCTTATTTTAGTTCCTCTTATTTCTGTATTCATCACTGGTATGTTTATGATTTTCATCGTAGGAGAACCAGTTAAATTTTTATTAGATGGATTAACTAATTATTTAAATTCTATGGATTCTTCTAATGGCGTTATTTTTGGTTTAATTATTGGTGCTATGATGGCTTCTGATATGGGTGGTCCTATTAATAAAGCAATCTCCACGTTCTCTATTGCTCTTATGTCCACTGGAGTTTATGCACCTATCGCTGCTTGTATGGTTGCTGGTATGACACCTCCTCTTGGATTAGCATTAGCTACTGTATTATTTAAGAAAAGATTCACTAAAGAAGAACGTGAAGCTGGAAAATCTTGTTGGGTTTTAGGATTATCTTATATTACAGAAGGAGCAATTCCTTTTGCTGTAGCTGACCCAATTCGTGTAATACCAGCCTTAATGTTAGGTTCTGCTGTTGCTGGCGCAATATCTTTAGGAGCTGGTTGCGCATCACTTGCCCCTCATGGTGGAATTTGGATTTTACCAATACCTAATGTTATAACTAATTTACCTATGTATGTATTAGCACTTGTTGCTGGTTCTATTGTTACATGTTTATCTGTAGCCTTATTAAAACGTAAAAATAATTACGAAGATTAAAATTATTCAATAAATAAAAGGAGATTATATTATGCTTTATAACATGAAAGAATTATTAACTATTGCTAAAGAAAACAAATTTGCTGTTCCAGCTTTTAATATAGGAAGTCTAGAAATACTCCGTGCTGTTATGGAAGTAGCTGAAGAAACTAATTCACCTGTAATCTTAGAAATCCATCCATTAGAAATAGAATATTTAACTGATCCATTTGTTTTAACAGTAAAAGAATATGCACATAAATCTAAAGTTCCTGTTGTTATTCATATGGATCATGGTTCTAATATTTATGACGTTATGCGTTCTATAAAAAATGGATATACATCTGTAATGATTGATGCATCTAATTTACCATATGAAGAAAATGTAGCACTTACTAAACAAGTTGTAGAATTAGCCCATAAAGTAAATGTATCAGTAGAAGCTGAAATTGGTACTATAGGTGCTATGAATTATGAAACAGAAGGCGTTGATAATGTTTTATATACAGATCCTGAACAAGCTAAAGATTTTGTAAAACGCACTGGTATTGACTGCTTAGCTGTTGCTATTGGAACTGCACATGGATTATATCCTAAAAATTTTACACCTAAACTTAATTTAGAATTACTTAAAATTTTAAATAAAGAAGTTAATATTCCTCTTGTACTACATGGTGGTTCTGGCAATCCAGATGAAGAAGTTACTGCTTCTGTAAGCTTAGGTGTTAGTAAAGTAAATATTTCCAGTGATGTAAAAAGTGTTTTCTTTAAAAAATGTCATGAACTTCTAAATGAAAATCCTAATCAATATGAACCTTGCGATTTATTTCCTAAATGTATTGATGAAGCTAAAAAAGTTATTTATCATAAATTAAATGTTTTAAATACAATTGGTAAGGCTAATTTATATAAATAATAAAAAAACATTCCTTAAATTTTTAATGAATTTAAGGAATGTTTTTATTTTATAACTATTTTTTATATCTCTAAAAAAACTATTATTTTAAACCAGTAATTACGCTAAATGTTTTTTCTTCATCAGGTTGTAACATAAGTAGACTACCTGCTTTTTTTGCTGCTAAAAATCCTTCTGGTCTACATGTTCCTGGAATTATACAAGAAGATACTTGCTGTTCTGGTGTATACATAATCCAACGTGTACCATATTTAAAATCTTTAGTTGAAAATTGTGTTTTAAAACCATAACCTTCTGGAGAATTAATCTCTACTATAGCTTCATCTGTATATTTATCAAGTCTATCAACTAAAAATACTACTTCTGTGTTATATAAATCAGGATTTTCTAATTTAGTCAAAGTTTTCCCTTCAACTTGTGCTTTTTTTATTTCATCAGTATAGTCAAACCATTCTTTTGTAGGTTTTATATGACTAGGAATACTTTCACGTAATTTAAAAGCTTCATCTAGTATATTAGCTTTGAATTCACCTTTATCCACATAATGGTGATTTATATGACACATATATTGTAGTGGCATTTCTACGCTTGTAAGATTTTTTACTTGCATACTGATTTTTATATTTGTAGCATTCGCTTTCAAACTTACACTAGGTCTAGCTAAATATTTAAAACCAAAACCTTGGCAATATTCATATTCACCGCCAATAATAACTTCATCTTCACTAAATTCAATCCATGTAGCATCTAAATCAGCGCAACAAAATTCACCATGCATTGGATGTGTATCTTCACTTGATGGACAACCATTAGCTAAAAGACCTGAATGAAAAGCAAAACAACCATAAGTATCTAACATATTATTCACTTTTCTTGGTCTAGAAAACATATTCTTCATGGTTAAATCAATGCCATCAAATTCAACTCGCCAAATCATCTGTCCCATATAAGGAAGAACAATGATTTTACCACGAGAATTTGTTACTTCTATCGCTTCTACTCCTGAACTATATTTAAATAAATTTACTTTAAATTCATCATTTTCCATGATAGTTTTTGCATTTTCAGCAAAGAAACCACGCTGTAAATATATTTTTGTATTCATAAATTAACCCTCTTTATTTTCAAGTTTCATTTTGTAATAGAAATACCAACCTATATAAGCAAAGCAGAAGAAATTAACAATAAAGGAAAATTGCATAGAACCTACCATGTCGGATACAAAACCTTGTACTGCTGGCATAAAAGCACCACCGATGATAGACATTACAATTATTGCACCTGCTGTTTCTGTGTATTTTTTCTCTACAGATTTTAATGTTTCAGCATAAATAGTTGCCCAGCAAGGTCCAAGTAAAATACTGATAGCTACTGCTGCATAGATGGCTGTTAAATTTGGAATAAATGCTACATATAAAATTAAAATACAACCAATAATAGAATAAGCTAATAAAACTTTATTTACAGAGAACTTAGTCATCAAGAAATTGGCAATAAATTTACCAACGAAGAAACAAACAAAGCTAATTACCATGAAATCTGCTGCCATACGTTCATTAATATGAGGCATTAAATCTAAAGCTAAACGAATAGTAAATGACCAAACTGCAACTTGCATACCTACATATAAGAATTGAGCTACAATACCTTTTTTAAATAAGCCATTACCAGAAAGATATTTTAAAGTTTCGCCTAAAGTTACTTTTGGCGTATTCTGATTATTTGCTACTTCTTTTACTTTACATTTTGGATATTTAGTGATTAAGAATAGAATAAAAATAGCTACTAAAATACAAATCATAATTTTATAAGGCTCTAAAGTATGTTGTAACATCTGTAATCTGAATAAATGAATTTGATCTGGAGTCATTTGAGCCATCTGACTTGCTAAACTTTCACCTTCTTGGAAAACTAAATATTTACCAAGTAAAATACCAGATGCTGAACCAATTGGCTGGAATGTTTGGCTAATATTTAAGCGAAGTGTTGCATATTTACGAGGGCCAAGCATAGTACTATAAGTGTTAGAAGCTGTTTCCAAGAAACCAAGACCAATAGCAATGGAGAAAATAGCTACTAAAAACATAGTGTAAGTCGCCATCATAGAAGCTGGGAAAAATAAACTACAACCACCGATATAGAAAATTAAACCAATCATAATTGCTAATTTATATGTAGTTTTACGAATAACTACAGATGCTGGTATGGAAATTAAGAAATACCCACCATAAAAAGCACTTTGTACTAAAGCACTAGCAAAATCGCTCAAAGTAAAAACTGATTTAAATTGCGTAATCAAAATATCATTTAAACTAGCTGCCGCACCCCAAAGTGCAAATAAACAAGATAATAACACAAATTGGAATATTGGGGTCTTATTCAAATAACCATCATCATATTGAATTAATTTACTACTTTCTGTCATTTTTAACTCTCCTTCAAATTAATCATAAATCTAAAAAAACTTAACCTAAAAAATAAATTATAAATCTTCCTCCTAGCCATTTTTATTCTTTATTATGCCTAATCACTTTTAATAAAACGTTTTACTAAAAATTATAAAATAAAATATATATCTAAAAATATGATATATATTTCAATAAAACGTTTTACTAAAACTCAAACCAAAATTTACATTCATATAATAACATGTACATTTCAGTAAGTCAATATTTTCTAAAAATTTTTATTCTACATTAAATTATAACAAAGACCCCACATAAATAAAAATGTGAGGTCTTAATATTAAAATATAATATATGCTATCGCTAAGGATAATACTGTAGAAGCTGCCATAGATACTAATCCTGGGATTAAATAACTATGGTTAAAGCCGAAGCGACCAATTTTAGTTGTACCTGTACGGTCAAAAGCAACACAACTAATTTGAGCACCACCTGGTATGATGAATACTGCACAAGTTGCTGGAATAAGACCAATTAATACTTCTGCTGGTAATCCTAAAGATACACCAATTGGCATTAAAGCTACAGCTGTTGCTGCTGGACTGTATAATACCATAGAAGTAACAAATAACATTGCACCAAAAAGCATAGGATATTGTATCAATGTTTGAGCAAATACATCTGTGATAAATTTTAAATGTGTAGCAAAAAATGTATCAGTCATCCAAGAAATACCTAAAATACCTACTGCTCCAATAAGACCAGATTTAAATACAGAACCAGAGTCTAATTTATCTCTAGGTACACGACAAACTACCATGATAATAGCACCAGTAGCAAGCATCATGATTTGTAATAAAGTCGGTACAGAAATAGGTTTTCCACCTGGGCCAATATTTGGCAATAAATCAGGATGAGAAGTCATTCCCACAATAATAGCAATAGCTAATAAGAAAATAACTACAGATACTTTTGCTGATGTAGTAGCATTTTGTGTATCTCTTTCCAAAACATAGTCTTCTTGGAATTGACCTGTAGCTACACGACGTTTAAATTCTGGATCATCAGCAAGTTCTGCTCCACGTTTATACACGAATAAACAACCTACTAATACCCCAATTAAACATGCCGGCACTGTAACTGCAAGTAAACTAAGTGGAGTAACACCGATTGGTGCTGTAATCGCAATCATAGCCGCAGCAATTGCACTTGTAGGACTAGCACAAACTGCCATATTAGATGCAATAACTGACATAGACATAGCACGTTCTGGACGAACTTTTGCATTAATCGCAATTTCTGCAATAACTGGATATACAGAAAATGCTACATAAGAAGTACCACAAATAACTGTGAAAATATATGATACTAATGGGCCTAAAAAAGTAATAGCACTAGGTTTTTTGCGGAGAATTTTTTCGGCCATGGATATCATATAATCAAGACCGCCTGCACCTTGTAATAAAGATACACATGTAATAACAGTCATAATGATGAATACTACGCTTGTTGGCATTTCTCCTACTGGAAGACCAAAACCTAAAGTCAAAATAGCAAGACCAAAACCACCTGCTACACCAAGACCAATACCACTAAAGCGTCCACCGATAGCTAAACAGATAACAATAACTGCTAATTCTAACCAAAAGCTAAAAATGAAAATCAACCCCTTTTTTATTTTTAGATGATATATATTAAAATACTTAATATATCAAATTATTAATCAATTAATCCTTTAATAATTCTTCTGCTGTATATTGATCTGTAACTAAAATATTTGCAAATTCACCTTTTAATGCTGCTTTTATTGCTGTTATTTTTCTTTGACTACCTGCTACTAATATACGTTTTTCTTTAGCCTTTAATTCTTCTAATTTTATTCCTACTGTACGTTCATCTAATTCTTTATCACAAATATTTCCTTGAGCATCAAAAAATCTTGAACAGATATCGCCTACTGCTCTATTTTGTATAATATCTCTATCTTTTTTATCAATATAACCCAATCTAAATAATAAAGCATCATTTTTTACAGTACCTACTGTAAAGACAGCAATATTAGCCTGTCGTCCTAAATCTAAAATCTTCTTAATATGTTTATCTTTTTCAATTAATTCTTTTATCTGTACCGTATCAAACATTACTGGAAGTGGTAAATATCGTCCTACTGTAGAAAACGCTTCTGAGAATAATTCTACTACTTCGTAAGCATATGTATTGCTTTGTGAATGACTTATTCCACCTTTTAATTGTACAATCTGCACGCCTTTTAACGCTTTATGTTTTAAATTTAAAGCCATATTATAGATAGTAGTTCCCCAACATACACCAATAATATCGCCATCTTTGGCTATCTCATGTAAATAATCAGCTGCTTTTATGCTTATGGATTTTTTAATCTCATTTGTCGTATTTAAAGGCGCATAAGCAATCTTTACCACATCTAAATTATATTTCTCACATAAAGCTTCTTCTAAGGAGCTATTATCTTCTATAGGGTCAGCTATATTTATCTGTACAAAACCTTTTTCTTTTGCATATTGCAACAATCTTGATACTGTAGGTCTTGATAAATTTAATTTATTGGCTATCTGTTGTTGGCTATAATCTGATTTATAATAAAGCTTGGCAACATCAATGCTAAGTCTATCCTTATTTTGTTCCATTAATTACACCCCCTTTATATTATATTAAACTGCAAAATTAGCATTTATATCTTAACATATAAAAAATAAAAGAAAAAGCCCACAACCAGAAAGATTGTGAGCTTTGTATTCTCTTTGATAATCGTATGTGATTAACGTTTGGAGAACTGGGATGCTTTACGAGCTTTTTTGAGACCGTATTTACGACGTTCTTTTTCACGTGGGTCACGTGTTAAGAATCCAGCTTTTTTAAGAGCAGGACGAAGTTCAGCATCGAGTTCTAATAAAGCACGGGAAATACCGTGACGAATAGCACCAGCCTGACCGGAAGGGCCACCACCCTGAACGTTAGCGATAACATCATATTTATCAGCTGTTTCAGTTAAGTTAAGAGGCTGTTTAACGATTAAATCTAAAGTTTTAATGCCGAAATATTCATCAATATGACGGCCATTGATTACAACGTTGCCTTCACCTGGAACCAGACGAACTCTAGCAACTGAAGTCTTTCTGCGGCCTGTGCCGTAGTAGGATACTGCCATTATATTGTTCCTCCTTCCAAGTATTATCTAATATTTAATTCCAAAATTTCTGGTTTCTGAGCAGCATGTGGATGTTCTGGGCCAGCATAAACATTAAGTTTTCTGTACATCTGTGCACCTAATTTATTTTTAGGAAGCATACCACGAACAGCTATTTCTACAACTTTCTCAGGCTGTGTTGCGAGCATTTTCTGAGGAGTTGTAAAAGTTGTGCCTCCTGGATATCCAGAATGACGGAAATAAGTTTTATCAGTTAATTTTTTACCGCTGAATACCACTTTATCAGCATTAACTACGATGACAAAATCACCAGTGTCAACATGTGGTGTGAATGTTGGTTTATGTTTACCGCGAAGTACTTTTGCAACTTCAGCAGCTAATCTACCTACTGTCTGGCCTTCTGCATCAACTACGTACCATTTACGTTCAACGTTAGCAGCGTTTGCCATGAATGTTGTTTTCACTTGTATATCCCTCCCTGTACAATTTTCAACTATTTAATATTGAATCTTTTTTCTCAATAGATGTCCTTTGCACGGTTCCGGGGCTAGTGGAAGCCGTCATCGAACGTCATACGAAGATATTTTAAAGTAAATGACTTCTAAAGTCAAGTATTTTCTTAAATAAATTTTACAATATTTTTATTGCAGTTTAATAAAAGTCTTACAACTTTGCACTTAAAGCTATATAATGTTCTAATTTTTTTATATAGCTTTGAGCCAATTTACTTAAATGATTATATTTATTATAAATATAGCCCACACAGATTTTTTCATCACTATCAAGTGGAATGGCAATTATATTTGTACCATTTAAATCTTCACTCAATACACCTGTAGATATCGTATAGCCATTTAAGCCTATAGCTAAGTTAAATAAAGTCGCTCTATCACTAACATAAATATTTTTACGATGAGATATTGTTGAATGTATCTCTTCGGCAAAATAAAAAGAATTATAAATTCCCTGCTCAAAAGAAAGACATGGATATGGTTCTAAATCTGCAAAAGTTGCAATATCTTTATTAGCCAATGGATGCTTTGCTGATAAAAATACATGAGGATTAGCCGTAAATAATTCTTTAAAACATAAATCATTTTCCTGGAGTATTTTACGTATTACTTGTTCATTAAATTTACTCAAATACAATACACCAATCTCACTGCGCATATTTTTTACATCATCAATGATTTCATGTGTTTTCGTTTCTCTCAACGTAAAATCATATTCATCTTGAGCATATTCTTTAATTAAATTTACAAAAGCATTCACAGAAAAAGCATAATGTTGTGTAGATACAGCTAATAATCTTCGTGCTGGCTTATCTTTATGATAACGCTGTTCTAATAATTCAGTTTGCTCAATAATCTGTCTTGCATAACCTAAAAATTCCTGTCCACTAGAAGATAAAGTTACACCTTTATTAGTGCGAATAAAAATCTCAATACCCAACTCTTTCTCTAATTCTTTAACCGCATTTGATAAACTAGGTTGAGAAACAAATAATTTTTGAGCTGCTAAATTCATTGAACCACAATTTACAATTTCTATAATGTATTTTAATTGTTGTAAAGTCATACTCTTCCTTTACTCCTATTTTTTAATTATTAACGTACTTTTGGCAAACTCAAATGATAGTAAATACCTATCATACGCAAGAAAAATACTACAAAAAAGGATATAGGTGATGCTAAATACCAATAATCATCACCTATAATCGCTATAAGGTAAAATACTATTCCTCCAATTATAGATGGCAATGCATATATTTCTTCTTGTAATACTGAAGGTATTCTTTGCGCTAATACATCACGAATAATACCGCCACCTACAGCTGTTATCAATCCCAATGTAATCGCAAATAATGGATATTCAGGATAAGCATTAAAGCCTATTGTAGTCCCTGTAACTGTAAATGAAGCTAACCCTAAAGTATCTGCTAATAAATACATTTTACGAAGTTTTCTTCTCGACATATATCGTAAAATTTGGTTGCGATAAATAAAAAAGATAATAAAAGTAATGACTGTTGTAAGCACTATATATAACGAAGTCTTAAAAGAATTTGGAGGAATGTTTCCCACCAAAACATCACGAATAATACCGCCACCAATAGCTGTGCTTAAAGCTAATACCAATATACCAAAAATATCCATACGTCTTGATATTCCTACCAAGGCACCTGAAATAGCAAAAGCAATTGTTCCTGCAATCTCAAAAAAAGTCCATAAAAAAATCATAACTATCCACCTTTCTAAAAAGATTTCCAACTAATATTAATTTCTGCATACATTATACAATAATAAATTAATTTAGCAAATTAAACCCAACTATCCTAAAAATATCATTCTAATATATAATATCTATATACATATTTTTATTCAAAGGAGGTTCTATTATGCACATTTATCAACTAAAAATTCGTCAATTATTTCTTGCTTTACTTACTTTTTGTTTTATTTTTATACCAAATTCTGCATGGGCTATACAAAAAGATATCATCATCTTATATACCAATGACGTTCACTGTGGTATCGAAGATAATCTAGGATATACTAAACTAGCTCAATACAAAGAAGATTTACAGCAAAATACACCATATATTGCTTTAGTCGACGCAGGTGATGCCATTCAAGGGTCTCCTATCGGCAAATTATCCACTGGCGAAGCTATTATCAATATCATGAATGAAATAGGCTATGACTTTGCTATTCCTGGCAACCATGAATTTGATTATGGTATGGATAGATTTCTCATTTTAAACGACAAATTATCTTGCGGTTATTATAGTTCTAATTTAGTAAATACTATTACAGGAAAAAATTTATTGCCAGCTTATAAAATTTTCCAATTCGATGATAAAAAAATAGCTTTAATCGGTGTTACAACGCCTGAAACACTCAATTCTTCTACACCTGCTTATTTTCAAGACGATAAGGGAAATTTTATTTATTCCTTTAATGAAGACGCTACTGGCAAAAAATTATACACTAATATCCAAAATACTGTAGATACAGTGCAAAAACTCGGCGTAGATTATGTCTTTTTAGTAGCTCATCTAGGCATGAATGGTATCACATCTCGTTGGAGTAGCCTTGCTGTAGCTCAAAATACACAATGTATTGACGCTATCATTGATGGTCATTCTCATGAAGTTATTCCTACTTTTATAGCTAAAAATAAACAAGGAAAAAATGTTCTCATCACTCAAACAGGCACCAAACTTCAAAATATTGGTAAATTGACCATCACACCACAAGGTGAAATCTCCACTGAATTAATCAATGATTTAACAAAAACCAATCAAAAAACTACCGACTTAATCAATGAAGAAAAGAATAAATATGCACCTTTGCTCAATCAAATAATCGGAACAAATACAGTAAAACTCACCACTAACGATCCTAATACTAATACACGCTTAGTCAGAAATGGCGAGACAAATCTCGGTGATTTTGTAACTGATACTTATAGAATAGTTTTAAATACCGATGTAGCAATCTGCAATGGTGGAGCAATCCGCAATGAATTACCTATAGGCGATTTTTCCTATAATGATATTTTGACAACGTTTCCATTCGGTAATATGTGTGTAGTCCTAGAAATCACAGGACAACAGCTCTTAGACGCTTTAGAAATGGGTGCTAGCCGTTACCCTGAAGAATTTGGTGGATTTATGCAAATCTCTGGTGCTACTTATACGATTAATAGTAAAATCCCATCATCTGTAATAACTGATGAAAAAGGTAATTTCATAAAAGTAGATGGTGCTTATCGTGTTCAAAACGTAAAAATAAATGGTAAAGATTTAGATTTAAATAAAAAATATACCATTGGTGGAACTTCTTATATCTTGAAATTCGCTGGCAATGGTATGACAATGTTCAAAGACAGCCCTATACTTCAAAATGAAGAACTATCCGAAACAGATGTAATCATCGAATACATTCAAAATTATCTTAATGCCACTATCGGTAATGAATATGCCAATCCATATGGTCAAAATCGCATAATAATCATCAAATAAGAAAAGCAGGTATTATTTACCTGCTTTTACATTTCATTATACGCTTTTTCTATTAAACTTTTAGCCTTTTCAAAACTTTGTTCATCTTTAATAATTATTTCTAAATCGCCAGTTCCATAATGCCCTATATTTCTCATATCTCTAGTAAATCCTTCTTCTAATTTAATCTTATCAGGATTTAATTTTAAATAAATGGCAACATATTTATTATAAACTTCAATACATGCCATATTTTGAACTTTTTTATATGCTAAATAATATTTTAATTGGTTAGACTCTATATCATCACCTAGAGATTCTATATAATTACAAATAGAATCATATAATATATTTATTTTTTCTGAAACAGTTTTTAATTTTTCTACATGAGTTTTATAATTATTATTTTTCCTACTAATCAAATCTTTTTGATGAACAATATTTTCTACTTTTGGTGAATTTAAATGCTCAAATAAAATCAAATCATTACTATATTTCTTATACTTTACTAATTTTATATTTTTTTGCATTTGATTAATAGCATGTATATCGTATCGTGTAAAATTACTCGCAATACAAATAACACATGGTGCAGACCAATCAATATTTTTCACATATTCATAACCATATTTTTCGGCAACTAACATATGAAAAGCATCTTTATGGTCTAAAAGCCAATCTAAATAAAACAATCCTTGATTTATAATATTTTCATTACTACTACGCTTATACTCTACAATTACAGGGCAATTATTTTCATCAATTCCTATGCTATCCATTCTTCCATTAGTTATAACATATTCGCTTTTTAAAAATCGAACACCAAAGAATTTTTCCATATTATCTTCTATTAAATTTTGCAACTCTTTTTCTAATAAAACTTCTGATGGTATTAATTGTTTTACATCATTCTTTATACTAAATAACTTTATTTCTGACATTATAATCACCTACAAAATATTATCAAATCATCTCTAATTATACCAATATTTATTAATATAAAAAATTAAATCATTTATGAAAAAAACCCATATGTATATTAAATAAACCATTATAAAAGGCTTGACTTAATAATTTTATCAACTATTAAATCAAGCCTTTTTCTTAATATATTAATTTAAAAATTAATGTTGAACTATTCCATAATCTTTATAGCCGAACCAATTGCTATTTTCGTCCCAGAAGAAATGATATTCTTGTGCTTTTGGATGTAGGGACATCACTCTATATGCTAAAATAAGTTCTCCATTTTCTACATATATATTTGCTTCAGCATATTTTCCTAAAGGATTATAATAATTTATTGGATTTACATATAGTTGCCATGCCTCTTTTTGTTCATCATAACCCATCAAAAGCGACAAATCTGAATCCCCCATACTATTTATACTTCCCGATATAATATAAGCATATTTTCCTGTTTCTGTATCATATACTTGCTTTACTCTTACATATTTTACATTTGGTATTTTGGCTGCATAAATAGGTTCTCCATATTTACCTACAATTAAATATCTTTCATTATCTTTTGTTAAGAATGCAATTTGAATGGTATTATTATTTTCTGGAAAACTAAATTCTATGCCATTGCCTTCTACTTTTCCATATTTATCTGCGGAAACAGAAAATGAGCTTGCATATGTTACTCCGACAAAGGCTAACATCAAGCCACAAACTAATAAACAAATACGTATAAATTTCATGATTATGCCTCCCTTATAATTTATAATTTCTGCTTTTACTATACTATATATCTCTAAAAAATCCTTATCCTCAAAGGACAATTTATATATTTTTTTATACTATTATGTACTAAATAAATATTATTAGTCCTGCTTTATTCTCAAAACAAAACCACTATTTAAATATTAAAATAGTGGTTTTATCTTTCATTTATCCAACTCTAACATAATCTGCTGAATATCCTGTAGATACATTATTTAACATCATATAATTAGGATTGTTATTGTCAAAAGTTAAAGTATTTATACTACGTCCACCATTTACACTAATAGTAACAACTGTATAATTGCCATCATTGGATACACTTCTTACACTATATGGAGCTTTACCAAAACCTCTATCCGTTATACTCATTATACTGCCATCTCTACCTTGCCATGTTCCTTCAATTAATTCATATCCACGAGAAATATTTTCTTGATAAGCATAAGCTGATTGCATAGGTATTATCGCTTCACAAAATATTACCGAAAATGCACATAAACCTATTAAACAAATTTTTTTCAATATGTTCATTTTTATTCCTCCTTTATCAACTATTATGCTACTAAAAATATTAAAACTCCATAATCCTTAAAGATGAAAAATTTCACTGTTAGAAATAAATAAAAAAACCACCGCATAAAACGGTGGTTAATTTTTTATCTCATATTGATGAATTGTAAATCAATACCAAAATCGCCAGCTTTTAAAGTCTGTATAACTGCTTGCAAATCATCTTTTTTCGCACCAGAAACACGAACTTGTTCACCTTGCATTTGTGTATTAACTTTTAATTTTGTAGCTTTTATCGCAGCGATAATTTTCTTTGCATTTTCTTTAGAAATACCCTGTTTAATAGTGAGCATTTGACGAACAGAGCCTTTTGCTGCATCTTCGATTTTACCGAGTTCTAAAGAACGTAAAGATAAGCCTCTTTTAGCCATGCGCGCACGTAAAATATCAATGATAGCATTTAATTTATAATCATCTTCTGCTGCGATTTTAATTGCTTTATCTTCTAATTCAATGCTTGCAATACTACCACGGAAATCATAACGCTGAGAAATTTCTTTTTCTGTTTGGTTAACAGCATTACTCATTTCTTGCATATCAACTTGAGATACAATGTCGAATGAACTATCTTTTGCCATTTATATCACTCCATTTTTAAAATTCGTGCTTATATTTTATCATATCGCCAAATATAAAAAAAGGCTTTAAAGACTAACTTTAAAACCTTCTTTTTTCACTATTACTTTTAATAAATTCATTATTATTATTTACAATTATAGATTACCAAATATCACGATTAAATATGTTTATATATTTTCTCTACCAATGAAAAAATCAACCTATTTAGTTCATGGGAATTTACTCTTTTTAGTAGCATAATAATTCTATAATAAGTATTTTTATAAAAAATTTATCCATTATTTAAATTTATTTTATAAAAAGGAGTTTTTTATATGTATAAATTCTGTACTCATTGTGGAGCTAAAATGCCTAATGAAAATGCTTTTTGCACTAATTGCGGAGCTAAATTTTCACAAATTCCTACCCCACAACAAAATATGGCTCCAACAAATATCAATTATAATACTTCAAATTCTAATACTATGCCACCTTATATGCATAATCAACAAACTCAACAAATTAATAATATGCCAAATCCTAATAATATGCAAATGGCTTCACAAGAATTTGCTATTGGTCAACAATACATGGATATAAACAATCCTCAACATAATTATATTAAAGCAATCAATCACTTTCAAAAATCTTCTTTACTCGGCAATCAAAATGCTAAATTTTATATGGCTATGGCTTATTTGTATCAGGCTATGGATATATTAAAACAAAGTGCGCCTCTACAAAATAATCCTTCGCCATCTGTTAATAATTTTTCTCCTCAAGCACCATTTTTCCCTCAAAATCCTAATAATCATGGCAATCAACAATTTGCTTCTAATCCAAATAATCAAACCAATCAAAATAATGACAATAGCACTTTAAAAAATGTAGGTAAATACGCAGCAGCTGCCGCTGTTGGTGCTGTAGCTAGTTCTATGCTCCATTCTGCTTCTACAGCTAGTGCTGCACCACATAATACGGATACAAGTCCTCTTCCTGACCTCAATGCACCAATTGATCCTACGGATACAATCAATCAAACAGTAGACTCTGCCAATGACTATATCCAAACACCAGAAGAATTTGTTACCAATGTCATTGACCCACTAAGTACAGCTAGTGAACAAATAACTCCTGTTAATACAAGTGATGATGGTACAAACCATATTTCTAATCTTGATAATAACTCAGAACTTACTGCAACAGAACAAATTGAACCTTCAGCAGATACTGATATTTCTTCAGATAGTGGTGAAGAAGATTCCAGTATTTCCGATAGCGTAGACAGTCTTTTTGATGATTTATTCGGCGAATAATTATAAATTTTAAAGGAGTTTTAATATGAATAAACAGTTAAAATCCCCAAGACTAATAATATTAGTAATGATATTATCTTTAATGAGTGTATTAGTTGCAGGTTGTGGTGATGATAAATATGTACAATCCTTGACGTACTCCCCATAGCTAAAGCTAGGGGATTCTGGGATACTGACGAACCTTGCTATCAAAAGACAGTCTTACGAGTTCTCTCCACAATGGACAACGCCCTGCCCATATTTATTTATTACTTGCGGGAGAAAAAAATTCTTTCTCCTTCTTTCTTTATATTTATAGCGGCGTTTAAATCCCTATCATGATGTTTACCGCATTTTGGACAAGTCCATTCTCTTATTCTCAATTCTTTGAGTTCTTTGTTTTGATAGCCACAATTACTGCATAGCTGACTTGACGGAAAGAAATTTCCTACTTCAACAACGTTGGAACCTGCCTTTTGTGTTTCATACTTCAACTTGTTTACAAAATCGGCAAAACCTAAATCGGATATCTTTCTGCCGAAACGTTTCTGCATGGCTTTTAAATTCAAATTTTCGATAGAGATTAAGGCATATTTACCAGTGAGATACTGTGCCGTTTTCCAATGAAAATCACGGCGCATATTCGTTACTTTTTTATGCAGTCTTGCCAAATTCAGTCTTGCTTTTTGGCGATTGTTAGAAGCTTTTTGTTTACGGGATAAATTGCGGTTAGCTTTAACAATTAATTTTGCATTCTGCTTGAAAAACAGCGGAGAGATGATATTTTTCCGTTCTGAACCTGTGAGAAATATCTTTAACCCGAAGTCAAAACCGACGCTTTCACCTGTTCTTGTTAAGACTTCATTTTCATTTGTTTCACAGGAAAAATACAAATAAATATCGCCTAAAGCATCGCGCTTTATGGTTACGGTCTTTACTTTTCCGTCAATATCCCGCGATTTAAAATAGCGATATTTCTGATTGGCAATTCTAATAACATTTCCACCCAATAATTTCCAACCGGACGTTTTCAAAGTATATGATTTATATTTACGTATCTTTTTAAACGACGGAGGAGCTGAACGGACATTATGCTTCTGATTTCTGAAAAACAACTTATAGGCACGGTCTATGCGTTCAGTTATATTTTGTACTGATTGTGAACCTATTTCTTTAAGATAGCTGAATTTTGCCCGTTTTTTCAGTTTAGTTAAGTGTTTCTGCAGAACAAATTTGTGCAATGATTTTTTAAATAAACGATAGTACCGTTTGTGAATTGCAATGCAGTGATTATAAATGAGACCTGCCGCATTAATCTGCCTATGAAGTTTTTTATTTCGTTTAGAGTTATATAGCTTAAAGCAATAGGTTTTCATTTATCTCACCGCCTTTATTGTTATTCGTAGTTATATGATAGCATATGAATATACAAAATAAAATGGTCCGACTTCAATTGCTTACGCAAATTCGTCGGACGTGCCTTATATCCCCAGTGCTAAAGCACGGGGCTTTACGGCACATTTGGTAAAATTATTTTAATTAGCCTTATATTATAAATAATGATTATTATAAGAGGTGATTTATACTGTTTATAGTTGGATTTGTACTATTTATTATAGCTATTGAAATACTTTTTCCTGATTCCAACTAGGTATATTGATAAAAAATCAAAAGCAATATATTACCATAATATCAAAGAATAAATCTTCGTAAAGCTATAACAATTTGAGTTTTAACTCTTTTTGTTATAGCTTCTTTATTTCTACTTATAAAGAAAAATCAAACCAATTTTTACTTCTAAATCTTTAAAAATTTTATTATAACCTATATATTTTTTTCTTTTATAATTGACTTTATCTTTCTTGCCATGACCTCTTATTATTAAATAGAATTATTTAAAAGTTTATATACTCAAAATTAGACAACAAAAAAGGCTTTACGGAAAACCCGTAAAGCCTTGAATTTACTAATGGTGCCGAAGGCCGGACTCGAACCGGCACGTAGGGGACTACGCTTGATTTTGAGTCAAGTGCGTCTGCCAATTCCGCCACTTCGGCATATTGTGTTAAACAACAGTAATATTATATCATTCTATAATTATACTGTCAATATAAATAATTATCTTAACTTAATTAAATATATCTATTATAATGTTAATATATTTTTTAATATGAAAGGAATTTTTTATGTCACCAAAATCTGTTTTTCTTACTTTAATAATTATTTTATCTTGTATTATTTACTTACCTTCTATAACGTATGCTCAAAATACCACAACTAATACTACTACTTATTTACATTTACCAGAAAAAACTACTATGCAAATAATAAATATAGATAATTTAGACAGTAAAACTAATCATAAATACGATTTAATCAACTTCCGTCTTCACCAAGATTTAGTTGTTAACAACGAAATCATTTTACCTAAAGATACAAAACTTCAAGGTATGATTACTAAAATCCATGGCAGTAGATTGCTTGGGGAAAGTGCTATTATCCGCATAAAATTAAATAATATCACCTTAGCTGATGGCAGTATTTTAGAATTTCCTTGCGATTTAAAATTAAAAGGTGGCAAAAATTATGCCAATATAGCAAGTAGTATCATCGTTCCTTTTTCGGGTTTACTATTTAAAGGAAAAGAAGTTTCTTGCCCATCTGGTAGCATAATTGAATACAGTTTTGAAGGATAAAAAATGGCAATAGGCTTATCATGAAATAAAGTCTATTGCCATTTTATTTAAATATCTAATTCCAAACTAACTGGACAATGGTCACTACCAAAAAATTCATTGTGAATGCCAGCTTCTTTTATATTTTCTTCAATATCTTTAGATACGATAAAATAATCAATTCTCCACCCAGCATTATTTTCACGAGCTTTTCGCATATATGACCACCATGAATAAATGCTTGTTTTATCCGGATAAAGATAACGGAAAGTATCTACAAAACCTGCTTGTAATAATTCAGTCATTTTACTGCGTTCTTCATCTGTAAAACCTGCACTACGGCGATTTGTCTTAGGATTTTTTAAATCAATCTCTTTATGAGCAACATTTAAATCTCCACACATCACAACAGGTTTTTGTTTGTTTAATTCAACTAAATAATTGCGAAAAGCATCTTCCCATTGCATACGGTAATCCAAGCGCTCTAATTCTCGCTTAGAATTTGGTGTATATACGCAGACCATAAAGAATTTATCAAATTCTAAAGTAATTACACGACCTTCGTGGTCATGTTCTTCTATACCTAAACCATAACTTACATTTAATGGCTCTACTTTAGTAAAAATAGCTGTACCTGAATAACCCTTTTTTTCTGCACTATTCCAATACTGTTTATATCTAGGTAAATCTAATTCTAATTGATGAGGTTGCATTTTTGTTTCTTGTAAACAAAAAATATCTGCATCTAAAGTCTGAAAAGTCTCCATGAAACCCTTATTCATACAAGCACGAAGACCATTTACATTCCAAGAAACAAATTTCATAAATCATGCCTCCTGTTTTGCCATTTGTACCAAAATATTAGCAATAGCTCCAAACTCTTCCATAGTCAAAGTTTCTCCGCGACGAGTTGCTTCTATTCCAGCTTTATCTAATACATCAGCAATAATATTTTTATCTACACCCATGGATTTTAAAGCATTATTTAAAGTCTTACGACGTTGACCAAAAGCTGCTTTTACCACTCTAAAGAACATTTTTTCATCAATAAGTTCTACGGCAGGAGTCTGTCTGACTTTACAATTCACTACTACAGAATCCACTTCTGGAGGTGGCATAAAAGAACGTGGTGGTACATATAAAGCGATTTCAGGCACTGTATAATACTGCACTGCTACAGATAAAGCACCATATGTTTTACCGCCTGGCTGTGCTGCCATACGTTCTGCTACTTCTTTTTGTACCATTACTACGATATCTGTTATGGGCAAATGTTTTTCGAGCAAAGCCATGATAATTGGTGTAGTAATATAATACGGCAAATTAGCTACTACTTTAAATGGTTTATCGCCCATGATTTCTGGAATATTTACTTTTAAAATATCTCCTTGAATAACACGCACATTGTCATAAGCATCTAAAGTATGTGCCAAAACTTCTGGCAATCTTTTATCTAATTCTACACAAGTAACCTCTGCTCCAGTTTCAGCTAAAGCTTGAGTCAAAGTACCGATACCCGGGCCGATTTCTAATACTCTATCATTTTCCTGTACATTTGCTGCATCTACAATGCCCTGTACAATATTAGCATCTATTAAAAAGTTCTGTCCTAAGCGTTTGCTCATATGAATGCCAAAACGCTGTAAAATATATCTTGTAACCTTCTTATTAGCAATAGTAGGTTGCTTCATTAATTAAAAATCCTCCAATTTATTATTTATTTTCAACTTCGTTAATGTCATTTTCTGAATTTAATTTTGCTAAAGCTTGATTAAATTCATCTCTAGTAATTCCATAATTATTTAATCTGCGTAAAAAAGTTTTAGCATTTGCAAAACCAATTCCTAAAATAGCACCTAATTTTGCCCTGCGAACACCAGAATTTGCAAAACCATTTAAGCGATTTAAAATTAAATCAGTAGCACTAAATTCATCACTAGGTTTCCAATTCATTGTACGCACTTTAGCCAATGCTTTACGAATAGCTTCAGGACTTGCCTGCTCTATACCGATATCATCATTTGCAGTAGCTTCTTCACAAGGTACAAAAGCGTGCTTTGCATTAGGAAATCTTCTTGTTAAATATGTGCGAATTCGCTCTCCAGCTGAATCTGGGTCAGTTAAAATAATAATGCCACGTTTTTCATAAGCAGCTCTAATATTTTTTATAGTCTTAGGCAATAAATTAAAACCTTCTGTGATAATACAATCAGCTTCAACTGCTTTATTAATGGCTACAACGTCCATTTTTCCTTCTACAACTAAAACTTCTTTTATCATTAAAAACCTTCTCACTTATTTTTCAACTAAAATATTACAAATAAACTCATATTTTTTTAGTATAACAAAAATATATCAAAAAACGCAAGTAAAAAGCCATATACTCTAGACAAAAAGAGCCTGTAAACTTACAGACTCTTTTTCATCTTTATATATAATTTTCTATCTATCCTACTATTTTAAATCAATTTATACAAATATCAATCTAAAATATAAACTTCTACACCACGACGACCAAAAGCTATAGCTTGAGTATAATCTTCCATACATAAATCAATCATATAGCCATTAATCGCACCGCCAGTATCTGCCGCAATAGCTTCACCATAACCTGGAATATATACACGCGTTCCAAGTGGAATAATATCTGGGTCTACAGCTACTACACCATAACGAGCAGGAATACCAAGCGCTGTATATCCAGCACCGCCACCATCATAAGGTAAATATGCACTAGCTTCCATATACAATACTTGAGAATATGATCTCAAACCAATAGTATTCATCGGTTCTGCTGTGCCTTTACGAATAACCTGATTTACAGGACGAACTAATTGAGAAGTTTGTACTACTTCTTCTCCCACTTTAATACCTTTATGATATTTTTCTCTAACTAATAATCTATTTAAACCATTTCTTCCAGCTTGAATTACTTCTTCATTACCACGGATCATAGAGCTATCTGGCTCTTTTATCACCTGATAATTTTGTACTTCATCTCTTAATACTAATTTACTAGAAACATTTAAAACTTTTACTTTTGCATCAGTATGTAGTTGAGTATCTTTACCGCCCTCAACAAAATACTTATCTTCATCTAAATTCATTGAAGATATCAATTCACCCACAGTTTTCTTTGTGGTTTTTACTACTTTTGTATCTCCATCAATTTCTACAGTTACTGGCATTGCACGATTGATTGTAATTACAGCATTATCAGTTATATTACCTGTAGATACTGTATAATCATCTCCATTATCTAACTTTATACCAGCTTGCTTCAATATATTCTTTGGATTATCATAGACCGTATTGACTACCATTTTATTACCATCTGCTACAATTGTGACATTTTTATTTGCTGTTACAAATCCAGTTAATGTAGCCATTGCAAAACATAAAACCACTACTGCAGTTAGTTTACATTTTGTTAAATTGTGGCTTAATAGGTTTTTAAAATCCATTGAATTCCTCCTTTACGAAAAGATATTATACCAAGTATTTACACTTGTGTCAAATTTCTTCATAAATATGTAACATTTGCACTTGTAAAATTGTAAATTGTAATCTAGTAAAAAACCTTATAAATAAAGGATTTTTCTATGTGTTTACACCTAAAATATGATGTATTTCATGTAAATAAATAAGGCATTTAAATGCAAATGGCTCATAAAAATAAATACAGAAATTTTACTTATAATTAATCTATTTCACATATATATCATTTATCGTGTTTTTTGTATAATTATTAATTACATATATAATTCAATTCTATAAAAATTAATATTATTTATATAAAAACAAGATAAAAAAGCTTTTCTTTAAAGGAATTTTACTTCCACTTAAAGAAAAGCTTTTATTTTATAAATTAAATACTTCTATAGCGTTTTTAGTTGTTTGATTTGCTACTTCTTCTAAAGAAATATTTCTAATCTCTGCTACTTTTTCTGCTATATATTTTACATATGCTGGTTCATTGCGTCTACCACGTTTAGGAACAGGTGCCAAATATGGGCAATCTGTTTCTAAAAGCAATCTTTCCAAAGGAATTTTGGCCACTATTTCTGGCAATTTTGCTGAATTTTTAAAAGTAAGCGGTCCATCAACACCTAAGAACCAACCCATTTTTAATAATTCTTTTGCCATTTCATAGCTACCAGAAAAACAATGTATTGAGCCTGTCAGCCCTTTTCCTTCTTTTTTCAAGATTGCCATAGTATCACCATGAGCATCACGGTCATGTATGCTAACTGGCATATGCATTTGTCTTGCTACATCTAATTGACGAATAAATACTTCACGCTGAACTTTACGAGGAGCATTTTCATAATAATAATCTAAGCCTATTTCACCTAAAACTTTTACCTTTGGTAAAGTCATAAGTTCTGCTAAAGTATCATAATCTTTATTGCTTTGTATGCTCAAAGCTTCTTGTGGATGTACTCCAGCTCCTGCAAAAACACCATCAAAATTATCTGCAATTTTAATAGCATTAAATGAAGACTCCATAGTATCACCCATAGTGATAATTCTTGTTGTACCTTCAGCTTTTGCTCTAGCTATTACTTCTTGTCTATCTTCTTCGTATTTTAAATCATCAAGATGTGCATGTGTATCTACTAACATTATTTCACCTTACTACCTACAGGCATTGTAGTTTCTACTATTTGAAGTTCATCGCCTTTAGAAGCAGCTAAAAGCATACCATGGCTCATTACACCACGAAGTTTTGCAGGTTTTAAATTAGCAACTAAAACTACATGTTTGCCAATTAAATCTTCTGGTTTGTAGTGTTTAGCAATACCAGATACTACTGTTCTTTCTTCATCGCCTAAAGAAACTTGTATTTTCATGAGTTTATCTGTTTTTGGCACAGGTTCAGCAGCTAAGATTTCTACTACACGTAAATCAATTTTGCTAAAATCTTCTATGCCAATCATGCCATCTTCATTTTCTTTGGCTTTTTCTGGAGCTTTTTGTTCTTCTTTTTTAGCTTTTTTATTTTCTTTTACTTCTTTTTTAGCTTCTAGTTTTTCTTCTTCGATTTCAATACGAGGGAAGAGCTGTTCTGGTTTATTGATTTGAATACCTACAGGAGTTTTGCCCCAACCTTCGATATCGCTGATGCGAATTTCATCAAAGTTTTGTGGTAAATTCAATTGAGCCCAAATACGACGAGCTGTAGTAGGAATAAATGGCTCAATCATTACACTGATTGCACGTAAGCTTTCTACTAAATCATAAAGTACACGATTTAATTCAGCTTTTCTAGCTTCATCTTTTCCTAAAACCCATGGAGTAGTTTCATCAATATATTTATTTGTACGGCTAATAAATGACCATACAAGTTTGATGCTATCGCTGAGTTTCATATTATCCATGTAGTTTTTATATTCAGCAATAGTTTTTGTAGCATCATCAATTAATGCTTGGTCTACTTCACGAATATCGCCAGGCTGTTCGATAATGCCTTTATTATATTTATTAATCATACTAAGTGTACGATGTAATAAGTTTCCAAGGTCATTTGCAAGGTCAGAATTAATACGAGAAATCAAAGCATCACGAGAGAAGTTACCGTCTTGACCTAAATTGATTTCACGAAGTAAGAAATAACGGATAGCATCTGCGCCAAATTCGTCAATTAAGCCGATTGGATCGATTACATTTCCTTTAGATTTACTCATTTTATCGCCATCAACTATAAGCCAACCATGACCATATACTTTTTTAGGAAGTGGTAAATCAAGTGCCATTAAGATTATTGGCCAAATAATTGTATGGAAGCGAACAATTTCTTTACCTACGAGGTGAAGGTCTGCTGGCCAGAATTTGTTGAATTTTTCTGGGTCATCTAAATATCCAATTGGTGTTAAATAGTTTGTAAGTGCATCAAACCATACATAAATTACATGTTTTTCATCAATTGGTACAGGAATACCCCAGTCAAAAGATGTACGAGAAATACATAAATCTTCTAAGCCTTGTTTAATGAAGTTAATCATTTCATTTCTGCGAGATACTGGCTGAATGAAATCTGGATTTGCTTCAATATATTCAAGTAAGCGATCAGCATATTTAGAAATCTTGAAGAAATATGCTTCTTCTGCTACTTCTTTCACTTCACGACCGCAATCTGGGCATTTACCATCAACTAATTGACGTTCGAGCCAGAAGCTTTCGCAAGGTGTGCAATATAAGCCTTTATATGCACCTTTATAAATATCGCCTTTTTCATAAATGCGTTTGAAAACTTCTTGTACTACTTTTTCATGGCGTTTTTGTGTAGTACGAATGAAATCGTCATTAGAGATATTTAATCTTTTCCATAAATTTTGGAAGCCTGCAACTATTTTATCTACATATTCAATAGGAGTAACGCCTTGTTCTTCGGCTTTCTGTTCAATTTTTTGACCGTGTTCATCAGAACCAGTTAAGAAAAATACATCAAAATCGGATAAACGTTTATAACGAGCAATACTATCTGCAATTGTTGTACAATAAGCATGACCGATATGAAGTTTTGCACTAGGATAATAAATTGGCGTAGTTATATAAAAAGATTGTTTAGCCAACAATAATTCCTCCTTTAAAAATTTGTATCTAATTTATTATACAACAAATACAAAAAAATCCATAATAAAAATATTAACCTACTAATAATCTATGGTATAATTAAAGAAAAAGTATAAAGGTGGCGATACTATGAATACTATGAAATCGAAGCATTTATTAATTTTACTATTATCTTTATTTGTATTTTGTTTTAGTAGCACAGTTTTTGCTAATAAAGCACAAGATGAAGCCATTGATTACCTCAAACAAGCTGTAGAAAATACTGCTAATGCTAAAAATTTGACTTATAAAATCAATTTATCTATGACAAGTCCACTTGCTGATGGTGATATCATTGTCGATGGTAAATACTCTGAATTAATGAATACATCTGGTAATATAAATATTTCTTTTAATAGCTGGATAGATACTATTAAATTTGAAGCTACAACTCAATTTTATACTGAGATTGCTGATACTAATTTAAATCAATATTTAAAGATGAAAACAACTCCTCTTATCAATGATATAAATCCTGACCAATGGTATATATCTAGTACAACACTTGCTGATAATGCCAATGAATTATTCTCCCAAAAAAAACAATTTAATTTAGATAAATTCACTCAAAATATCACTAATATATTTATGTATGATGTGAATAAAAATACTGCTAAAATCTATGTAACTTATACTAGACCAATTTTAGATGAAGGCATGAAGGCAGAATTAAAAACGCTTTATGCTAAAGATGATAAACAAAAGCAAAATTTAGAAAAACTAGATAATCTACTAGCCAAAAATCCTCAATTAGTAGAAAGTCTTGCTAAACCTAGAAAGATTAGTTATGAATTGACCATTGATAAAAAATCTCTATCCATAACTAATTTAAAAACAGATTTCTCCAATAATATTCAAGAATTTGGTAATGAAGTTTTAGATAGTATTCCTGATGAAGAATTTTCTGATATGAATGGTTATGTATTGCGCAATACTTTCAAAAATTATCTAAATCTCAGCAAATTCAATTTAAATATTAGAATTTCTCATCTAAACAACACTACAGTTGATGAAATTCCTCAAGAAGTAAAATCTTCTGCGCTTCCACTTCCTGAAACAGATTTACCTCAACCAACACAAACAACTCTATTATCTAAGCTTTAATAAAAAAACTCTGTTATATCCAAAATATCAATTTAGATATAGCAGAGTTTTTATTTTATATCAAATACATAAAATATCAATCATCTTTTAACAATGCTTGATAAATATCTCGTCTACTCATATTTAAAGCTTTTGCAGCCATACGCATAGCTTCTTTTTTGTTTATACCCTTTTCCATTAAGTCCTGCACATATTTCACAGGAGAGATATCTTCTTTTGTATCTTCTTGTTCATTTAACATTTCTTCAGTAATTCCAGATACAATAACTACAAATTCACCACGAGGTTCATTTTCATGGAAGAAATTTACCAATTCTTCTAAAGTGCCACGATTAAATTCTTCAAATTTTTTCGTAAGCTCTCTACAAGTTGAAGCCTGTCTATCTTTGCCTAAAACATTCATTAATTCTTTCAACATATCTTTTAGATGATATGGTGTTTCATAAAAAATCAATGTTTCTTCTCTAAGTTTTATAGCCTCTAATAATTCTTTGCGCTTTTTGCTTGTCTTGGGCAAAAATCCTATGAAAGTGAATTTTCTTGTATCTATACCAGAACAAATAAGTGCCGATAGTGCTGCATTTGCTCCAGGAATAGGCGTTACTTTTATACCTTCCTGTATTGCTAGTTGTGCTAAATGCGTACCAGGGTCAGCAATTCCTGGAAGACCTGCATCACTTACTACAGCGATATTTAATCCTTCTTGAAGTTTTGTTATAAGCTGTGGCCCTTTTTCAAATTTATTATGTTCATGATAGCTTGTAAGCGCCGTATGAATATCATAATGTGATAATAATTTTCGTGTATTTCTTGTATCTTCAGCTGCTATTAAATCTACTTCATTTAAAATTCTAACTCCACGATAAGTCATATCTTCTAAATTTCCAATAGGAGTAGCTACTAAATATAAACAGCCATTTTTATTTTCTATCATATATATTCACCTCACCTCTTACAATCTATCTGGATAATAATATTCCATTAATTTTCTTGTATAATCACCATTATCTTCATGGACAATAAGCGCTGGCTCTACACTCAATCCACCTGGAGCGCCTTCTTTGACACCTTCAATCAAGACTATATTCGGTGCTTTATCTCGTTTTGGTTGTACTAATTGCAGTCTTTTCGCTTCAATATTATATTTGTGAAAAGCCACCATGATTTCGCCTAGTCGCTCTGGCAAATGTACCATGGCAAAACGACCTTTTCTCTTCAATACAAAACTACCTGCACGCACTACATCATCAAGTGTAGCTGTTATTTCATGTCTAGCTCTTGCCACTCCATCTAAAATATTTAAATGACCTTGATTTATTTGACGATAAGGTGGATTAGATACGACAAAATCCATAGATTGAGGTTTATAATATTCTTTTATCTTGCATAAATCGCCTTCTTGAACGCAAATCTTGTCTTGAAGTTTATTCATGACCATATTGCGTTTGGCAATTTCACAAGTTACAGGATTTATCTCCAAAGCGTCCATTTTCATCGCTCTATTGGATAATAATAAGGGAATAACACCTGTTCCTGTGCCTAAATCTAATCCTTTAGCATTTTTACGTACAGTTACAAAATGTGCTAATAATACAGCATCAATGGAAAAACAAAATTCTTTATTGTTTTGAATTATTTTCAATCCGCCAGCTAATAAATCATCTATACGTTCATTTTCTTTTAAATTTAAATTCCAATCAGATATCATCGTCATCTTTTTCTACAACATCTTCCCATGAAGCCACAATAGTTTTTTTAGAGTCTAATAATACCGTTACAGTACGTTTTTGCATATTGATAGAAATAGCTTTTCCTTCGCCTTCCATAGATACTACACGACTACCTTGTTTTGGCGGAGCAATAATACTATTTTGTTTGCAACAACCTTGGTATAAATCATTTTCATATTTTAAACAACACATCAAACGACCGCAAATACCAGATATTTTTGTTGGATTTAAAGATAAACTCTGGTCTTTCGCCATGCGAATGGATACTGGCTCAAAATCGCCTAAAAAAGTAGCACAGCAAAGTGGTCTACCACAGCAACCTATTCCACCTAATAATTTTGCTTCATCACGTACGCCAATTTGACGAAGCTCAATGCGAGTATGGAATACTGCTGCCAAATCTTTTACTAATTCTCTAAAGTCAATTCTACCTTCAGCAGTGAAATAAAAAATTATCTTATTCACATCAAGAGTATATTCTACGCTGATGAGTTTCATTGGCAATTCACGCAAGCGAATTTTCTCTTCACAAATAGCATAAGCTTCTTTTTCCTTTTCGCTGTTTTCTGCCAATTTATCAATATCTTCTTGTGTTGCTTTTCTTTGTACATCTTTTAATGGCTGTACAACTTCTGAATCTGGTACATCACGTGGCCCTATAACAACTGTTCCAAATTCAACACCACGAGCAGTTTTTACTACTACGCCATCACCTTGGGCTAATTCCAATCCACCTAACCCAAAATAATATATTTTACAAGCTTTTTTAAATCTTACACCTACAACGGTCTGCACAAAGTGCCCTCCTGTCTATTTCTCGTTTATTTATTTTGCCAATCTAAAATAAATTTCTGCAAGATGAGTTTTATATCTGCATTAGAATTTAACCGTTTTAAAATCTCTTCTACTAAGGTCAATTTAGTTAATAGATTAACTTCATCATACTTGTTTTGTATATTCAATAAATCATCTTTTATATCCTGATTATAAATAATATCACTATCTTTATTAACCTTCATCAGTAATAAGTCTCTCAATAGCATTTGTAAATGACTCATTATATCATTTATCTTATTTCGCTCAAAACTTGATAATTCATCAATAAATGACCATATATCTTTTATGGAAAAATTGTCTTGAAGACAAGATAACGCCTTTTGTCTTAAGGCTAGAGCATCATCATCAATAAATTGCATAGCTTTTAATATACTGCCACCAGACAATCTAGCAATGATTTTAGCTTTATCTTCTTCAATCTGTATTTTTTGTTGTAAAACCTTCGCCACATCTAGATAAGAAAGAGGCGCAAAATATATCTTCATACAACGCGATAATATAGTAGGCAGTATCATATCTTTATTAGAAGTGATTAAAATAAAAAACACTTCACCTATTGGCTCTTCTAGAGTCTTAAGCAAACTGTTTCCTGCTGTATCATTTAAATATTGAGCATCATTTATAATCACCACTTGTTTATCTGACAGATATGGCGATAAAGCTATTTTTGCTTGTATTTGACGAATTTGCTCAATCTTAATCAATTTTCTTGTTTTACCTTCTGGCTCCAAATAATAAAAATCAGGGTGATTTTGTTCATCAAACATCTTGCAAGAATTACAATAACCACAAGCCATATTGCCTTGTTGCGAATTACAGCAAAGTAGCGATTTAGCTAACATCTTAGCCGTCAATAATTTACCAATACCATCAATTCCTGAAAATAATAAGGCATGAGGCAATTTATTTTCTTGCAATAATAATTGTAAATCCGCTTTTATTTGCTCATGCCCATAAATATTTTGCCAACTAATCATCTTAATTTATGTAGATAAACTTATCTAAAAGTTCATCTATTTGCTTATGATATTGTGTCAAAGATACTGTATCTTCATTTTCAATACATTGATTGATATTTAATAATAAATCATCTACTTTATTTGCATAATCGTATAAATTATATTGTGATAATTCCTCTTTAGCAGAACTCATCACGACAATATAAAATTGTTTTACAGCCATAGTTACAAAATCTTTAATGAGTGTTTGATATACTTGCATCTGTTCATTATTAGGATTTTGCAATAATAATTTATATTCATCATCTACTTTTACGCGTTGCATCTGTATCATGGAATAGAAATCATCTTTCAATATGCTATTCTTTTCTTGACTCATACTGAACATCCTTTACTCTTACATATATTTAGATAGCAAAATTTTCATTAATAAAAAAGTTTTAGCCATAATTTATTTTTTATGACTAAAACTTAGTATATCATAAAGCTATTTAATTATAAAGTTTATAGACTTTTATCTACTATTTTTATTTAATCAGACCTTGAATTTTTTGCCAAACATCTTCATGAATTTCTTCTATAGTTCTTAACTGATTATCCTTTGCACATTCTACGATATCCCAATCATAGCGATTTGCCATTTCTTGATAAACTTCATGGCATTTTTCTAAATAATTTTTATCCTGTTCATGAATATCTTTTTTGCGATTATCTTTTTTAGCTCTATTATCAATCAATTTATTGCTGATATCTGGTGGCATATTCAAGAAAATAACTTTATCCGGCACTGGAAGTCCCATTTTCGTAAATTCTGTATCCCAAAGCCATGATAAAAATTCATCACGCATTTTGCTATCTTCTATTTTTACAGCTTGATGAACCATATTAGAAGTAGTATATCTATCCGCTAAAATAATAGTGCCTTCTTCGTAATCTTTTTTCCATTTCATGCGATATGAAGCATATCTATCCACAGCAAATAATACAGAAGCAGCATAGGCATTTACATCATCTACATGACCGCCAAACTCACCTTGCAAATACATTTTTACCGGTGTACATGCTGGACTTTCATAATCTGGATACTCTATTTTTTTTACCTTGTAACCTGCTTGATTTAATCTATCATATAAAAGCTTAGTTTGTGTAGCTTTACCACAACCATCACCAGCTTCAATGATTATGAGCTTTCCTTTCACCATTATTCCTCCACTATATTAATATTTTCTAAATTCGTATCTTCTGGGCCTATTATATTGCCCCCGTTTTGTTTTTGCAACAATACATAATCAATAATTTCTTGACTTATTTCTTCCCCTGGATAAATCACAGGTATTCCCGGTGGATAAAATGTAATCAATTCCCCAGCTATTTTGCCTACACTTTGCTCAAATTTTACTTTCTTCGTCTTAGCAAACATTGCTTGTCTTGGTGATAAAACATAATGAGGAATACTTGGCAAATTAATCTGTACTAAAGGATTTGTCTCTTTATCCTGAAAAGATTTTGCTAATTCTTGCAAAGCATTTAATAAATACTCACATTCTTTCTCACTATCAGCGTAAGAAATAATGAATAATAAATTATACATATCGGATAATTCACATTGAATTTTATATTTATGTCGCAAAATCTGTTCTGCCTGAGCTCCACTTATCCCCAATTTACGCACACAAACAGTTATTTTTGTTACATCTAAATCATATTTGCCTTCACTGTTCATATATTCACGACCAAAACAGCTTAAATTGGGGATTTTATTGATTTGCTCACGTAAATCTTCCGCTAATTGCACAGCTCTACCGACTAAATCTCTACCTTCCATTGCCATCTGTCTGCGTGCTATATCAAGTGAAGCTAACAATAAATAATTAGGGCTTGTCGACTGCACTAAACTGCACATTTTATTAAAACGCTCTATATCTACGTGTTGTTTTTTCATATGCAATAAAGAAGTTTGCGTCATTGAACCTACTATTTTATGCGTACTTTGTGCAACAATATCTGCTCCTGCTGATAATGCTTGTATTGGCAATTTATCGCAAAAAGCTAAGTGTGGCCCATGTGCTTCATCAACTAATAATAACATATTATTTTCATGCACTAAATTAGCTATACTTTGTATATCCCCTGCCACTCCATAATATGTAGGATAAACCATTACTACAGCTTTAGCATCTTTATTTTCACGTATTACTTTTTCTAATTCAGTTTTCGTAATGCTCATAGCAATACCTAAATTTTCATCTATTTCTGGTTGAATAAATACAGGTATCGCCCCAGCCAAAACCAAACCGCCAAGTACGGAACGATGTGCATTTCTAGGTATGATGATTTTATCACCAGAATTTACAGCTGTTAAAATCATCGCATGAATAGCACCTGTTGTTCCATTGATAAAAAATCTAGTTTCATCTGCACCATATAAATCACTTGCCAAATCTTGTGCCTGTTTTATACACGTAGAAGCTCCATGTATATCATCTAATTCTTCCATCAAAGATACTTCCATCTTAAGACCTGTATCTGTTATCATTTCATGAAGTTCATTTGCAGCACCTTTGCCTTGTTTATGTCCTGGTGTATGAAAAGCCATTGCTTTATCTTCAATATATTTTTTCATTGCTGTATACAAAGGTGTATTATTTTGCTCCATCAAAAAACCTCCTTTTAAAACTAAATCTAGTATATCATAAAAAAAATTCCTATATAAAAATATAGGAATTTTAATCTCAATATTAAATAAATTAATTTTAACTATTTTACTTTATTTATTTCTTTTATTTGCCACTATCATTCTAACGACAGTTACAACTACAAATGCCCCTACTAAACCTAACATTATTTCCATAAAAGAACTATATCCTTCTTGGCTTTCAGGAGACATTGTAAAAAATATACCACATAAAACTAAAACAATCACTAATAAATTGGCAATAGATGCTTTATTTATGGTATTTCCTCCTCTCAAAAATACTATTCTAATGCCACTGTTTTTGGTAAAGAAAAGCCATTAAAAGTTGTAGCTGATACTTTACTATAAGCCCCAGCATTTAAGGCTATTAATAAATCACCCTCATCTAATTTAGGGCAATACATTTCTTTTTTTACTATATCCAACGAATCACAACTTGGGCCTGCTATAGTGGCTTTTTCATAAGTATTATCTTCATCTTTCAATGATATTATATCATAATCCCAATGGTCAAATAAAATTCCCGAAAAAGAACCATATATACCATCATCTATATAATACCATTGTTTTTCATCACGCATTTGTTTACCAATTATAGAAGTAATCACATTTACTGCATTACCGCAAATATATCGACCAGGTTCAGCCCAAACTTCTACATCTTCAAAATCAACTAAACAATCATTTATATTTTTCATGATTTTTTCTGCATCAACATCTTTATCTAAACATGCTACAGGTAAACCGCCACCGATATCCATATATTTTATATCAATCCCACTAGCTTTTAATCTATCTATTAAACCTCGTGCTAATGAAAATGCCCTTTCATATGATTTTGTAGATAAAACCTGACTACCTACATGAAAACATATCCCATTTGCTTTTAAACCATTTGCTTTTGCATAATTTAATAAATCTAAAATTTTAGTTTCATCTGCACCAAATTTTATATTTAAATTCACAATAGCATCAGATTGTTTAATCTTCACACGAGCTAAAACTTCTGCATCTGGTACATATTTTTTTATTTTATCAATTTCATTTTCACTGTCAAAAGTAAATCGCTTTATACCTACCTTACTAGCTTCAATCAGCCCTTCTATCGTCTTTACAGGATTAGCATAAATCATTTTCTCCCCTGATACACCCATTTTAGACAATAGCCTTATCTCTCCGGCTGAAGCGACATCAAAATTAGAGCCTAATTTTATCAGCTTTTCCAAAATACATTTCGCTGAATTAGCTTTGATTGCATAAAAAACCTTCAACCTCGGTATATGTTTGCACAATAAATTATAATTTTCCTCAATATGCTCTAAAGAAATCACCTCTAATGGTGTAGCATATTTTTGTGCTAACATTGTAGCTTCTTCTTTTGTCAGTTTAAAACTTTTCATAACACTCCCCTTATTCTTCGCACAGTATCTTTGATGTGCATTAACAAATGATGTTTATAAAACGCATTTTATAAACTTACAACATTATACTACTTTTTAACTAAAATTGTTATAAAATTTTATTATTTTTATGTAAAAATACAAAAAAGACGATTGCCATAGACAATCGTCTTTTTCTATAAAAATATTTACTACTTATTAAAGAACAGATTTAACAGTATTTACTACATTTTCAGTAGTGAAGCCGAATTTTTTGAATAAGATACCAGCAGGAGCAGAAGCACCGAAACCATGCATAGTTACAACAGCACCATCTAAACCTACATATTTACCCCAACCAAAATCAGTACCAGCTTCTACAGCTACACGTGCGCGGATAGCTTTTGGAAGAACTGCTTCTTTGTATTCAGCGGATTGTTGTTCAAATAAGTCTACGCAAGGCATACTTACTACGCGAACATCAATATCTTCTTTTGCTAATTCTGCTTTAGCATCTAAAGCTAAAGATACTTCTGAACCAGTTGCGATAATGATTGCATCTGGAATTTCTTTAGTGGAATCAGCGATTACATAACCACCTTTTAATGCTTCTTTGGAGCTACCAGGAAGCTGTGGTAAGTTCTGACGAGTCAATACAAGACCTGTTGGAGTAGTTTTGCTTGTTACAGCTAAATACCAACCAGCAGCTGTTTCTGTAGCATCAGCTGGACGGAATAAGTTGAAGTTTGGTAAAGAACGAAGCATAGCATATTGTTCAATAGGTTCATGTGTAGGACCATCTTCACCAACACCGATACTATCATGAGTGAATACCATTGTTACAGGTAAGTTCATCAAGGAAGCTAAACGAAGCATTGGTTTTGTATAATCGCTAAATACGAAGAATGTAGCACCATAAGAGATTAAACCACCATGTAATTGAATACCATTTACGATAGCTGCCATAGCGAATTCACGAACACCAAAGTGTAAGTTTCTGCCAAGATAATCATCTTTGCTGAAATCGCCAGCATCATTCATATGAGTTTTGTTAGAAGGAGCAAGGTCAGCACTACCACCGAAGAGATTTGGTAATCTATCTTTTAAGCGGTTGATCATTGTACCAGAAAGAGCACGAGTTGCTACTGCTTTATCTTCATAAGCCCAGAATTCTTCATCTTCAAGAAGACCTTTAGCATCAACTTCACCGAAGTATTTATCCCAAAGAGCTTTTAATTCAGGGTATTTTGCACAATAATCAGCAAAGAGTGTATTCCAAGCTTCTTCAGCTTTAGCACCATTTTCAGCTAATTTATTGTAGTTATCATAAACTTCTTGTGGAACATAGAAAGCTTCTTCACTTTCCCAGCCTAAGAATTCTCTCATAGCTTTTACATTGTCTACACCAAGAGGTTCACCATGAGCGGAAGCTTTACCTTGTTTTGCAGGGCAACCATAACCGATTTGAGTTCTAACAGTGATGAAAGAAGGACGAGTTTTATCAGCTTTTGCTTTTTCAATAGCTTTGCCGATAGCTTCTAAATCGTTACCATCTTCAACAGTGATAGTTTGGAAACCAAATGCTTCCATACGTTTTTGTACATTTTCAGTGAAAGCAATATCTGTGCTACCTTCAATGGAGATTTTGTTGCTATCATAAATAACGATTAATTTGCTAAGACCTAATGTACCAGCTAAAGAAAATGCTTCAGAAGAAATACCTTCCATCATACAGCCATCTCCACCTAATACATAAGTGTAGTGGTCTACAACAGGGAATTCTGGTTTATTGAAAGTTGCAGCTAAATGAGCTTCAGCCATAGCCATACCAACAGCCATACCCATACCAGCACCAAGTGGACCAGTAGTAGCTTCAACACCAACAGTATGACCATATTCTGGATGACCTGGAGTTAAGGAACCATCTTGACGGAAATTTTTAAGATCTTCTACAGTTAAGCCATAACCAAATAAATGTAAAAGAGCATAAAGCATAGAAGAACCATGTCCACCGGATAAAATGAAACGGTCACGATTAACCCATTTAGGATTTTTAGGATTGTGGTTCATATGTTTGCCCCAAAGTTCATAAGCAACTGGTGCACAGCCAAGTGGAAGACCTGGATGTCCAGAATTTGCTTTCTGTACTTCATCTGCTGCTAATACACGAATGGCATTAACTGATAAATTATTAATGTCTGTCATTTTTTACTACCCCTTTTTTAATTTTAGGATTTATATATATTTTTATATATTTTTAAATATTTTATATAAACTTATATACCTCCTAATGTTGTATTACAACTTTCTTTAACAAAATACAACTTATCTAATCAAACAAATTTTATTATAATGGATATTTCATTTTTTTTCAACAAATAGATTTATAAAGTATCAATAAATCTATATTTTTTCTTTTTTTATAATTAATTTCATAAAAAATTAATTTCATAAAAAAGAAAAGCAAGATACAATAAAGTATCTTGCTTTTTATTAATCTTATTCAGTAACTGTAGTTTCTTCTTGTGCTTCATGTTCAGCAGCATCTAAATCTACTACATTAATATTTCTATATCTACTCATACCAGTACCAGCAGGAATTAATTTACCGATGATAACATTTTCCTTAAGACCGATAAGTGGATCAACCTTACCTTTGATAGCTGCATCAGTAAGAACACGAGTAGTTTCTTGGAATGATGCTGCAGATAAGAAGGAATCTGTTGCCAAGGAAGCTTTTGTAATACCTAAGAGGATTGGACGAGCAACGGCTGGAATACCGCCTTCTTCAATAGCTTTAGCATTTGCAGATTCAAAGCTATTGATATCAATATATTCGCCAGGGAGGAAATCAGTGTCACCAGAATCTTCAATTTTAACTTTATGAAGCATCTGACGAACCATAACTTCAATATGTTTATCGTTGATACCAACACCCTGAGATTTATATACTTTTTGTACTTCGTATACGAGGTAACGCTGAGTTTCACGTAAACCACAAATACGTAAGATATCATGTGGATTAATAGAACCTTCAGTGATTTTATCACCAGGTTTAATTCTTGCACCATTTTTAACAATGAGACGAGAACCATAAGGAATTAAATATTCTCTAGATTCGCCTTCATCTGGTGTAATAGTAACTATGCGCATTTCTTTATCTTCGGAAATGAGAACAGTACCTTCGATTTCAGCAATGATAGCATGATGTTTTGGTTTTCTTGCTTCGAACAATTCTTCAACACGTGGAAGACCCTGTGTGATATCTTCGTCACTGGCAACCCCACCGGAGTGGAATGTACGCATTGTAAGCTGTGTACCAGGTTCACCGATAGATTGAGCAGCGATAATACCAACTGCTTCACCAACTTCAACCTGATTAGCTGTAGCAAGGTCTTGACCATAACATTTAATACATACACCAAGCTGAGATTTACATGTGAGTACGCTACGAATAGAAACTTTTTCACGTACTTTACAAATTGCTTTAGCAAGAGCTGGTGTAACAGTTTCGTTAAGAGAAGCGATTTTTTCACCAGTAGCAGGATCAATGATATCTTCAGCTAATACACGTCCTACGATACGATCTTCAAGAGATTCGATAATACCGTTACCTTCTTTAATAGCTTCAACTTCGATACCACGAATGTTGTTATTGCGAACTTTAACTTCTTTCGCATCGCTATTTAATACAGCTTCGATATATTCTTCTGTAAGTGGTGTATTTGCAGGAATGATTTCTGCGCCTGTGCTATCATAAACAGCATCAGTTGTATTTTTACCAAGCATTTCATGCATCATAGCATGTTTAATGGATTTACGTACATTTTCTTCAGGAGCACCAAGAGCTATTGTTTCAGTGGACATGGAGTTGAGTCCTTCATAAATAGCGGAACCTTTGAGTACGATTTCGCTAACATTATATTCACCAATAGTATTAAGAGCTTCTTCATCAAGTGTAGTATCTGCAGCATAAAGAACTTCGCCTGTTTTTGGACTAACGATATCATTTGCAAGCACACGGCCTTTTAAGCTATCGCCAAGTTCTTTGATTGCAGCGCTAGAAGATGCAGCGAGTTTTGCACGTTCACGTACGAGGTTAATACCTACAACGTCACAGTCATCTTCACGAACGATAACGTCTTGAGCAACGTCAACAAGACGACGAGTGAGGTAACCAGAGTCAGCTGTTCTAAGTGCTGTATCGGCAAGACCTTTACGAGCACCATGAGAAGAAATAAAGTAATCAGACACTGTTAAGCCTTCACGGAAGTTTGCTTTGATTGGTAAGTCGATGATTTTACCAGATGGATCAGCCATAAGACCACGCATACCAGCGAGCTGACGCATCTGCTGTCTGTTACCGCGGGCACCGGAGTCAGCCATCATGAAGATATTATTGAATGTATCCATGTTAGCCATCATCGCATCAGCAACGTCATCTGTAGCATCGCTCCAAAGTTTTACAACTTTCTTATAACGTTCGTCTTCAGTGATAAGACCACGATTATAGTCGCGTTCAACACGGTTAACAACTTTTTCTGTAGCTGCCAAAATTTCTTTCTTTTCTGGTGGAACAATAATATCAGAGATAGCAACTGTCATACCAGCAAGACAAGCATAATGGTAACCTAAGTTTTTAACATTATCAATTACTTCAGCAGTTTTAGAACCACCAAATGTTTCAAAGCATCTAGCAACTAATTTACCAAGTTCTTTTTTACCTGTTTTGTAACCGAGATACCATTGTCCAGAGTTACCACCATGAACAATAGCTTCTTTAGCATCACTAGCAAGTAAGTTTTTAATATAACCAGCATCAACAGCTGTATCGGCTGGAACGATTTCTTTACCTTCGCTATTAACGATTGGCTCAGCCATCTTTTTACCTTTTAAGCCTTTAATTAAAGCTTCACGAGCTTCTGGTGTATCAGCTTCTAAGGAAACTTTTGTTACTTGATAGAAATCGCGAATTTCAGGAGGAAGAATTTCATTGAAAATCATACGACCAAGAGTTGTTTTTACAAGGCCATATCCTTCCATACGAACCTGAATTAATGCTTGTAATTGAAGATTTTTATGTTGATGAGCTAAAATAGCTTCATTTATACCAGTAAATACTTTTCCTTCTCCTTGTGCATTTGGACGAAGGATTGTTAAATAGTAAGAACCAAGTACCATATCCTGAGATGGAGTGATAATTGGGCCACCATCTTTTGGTGCTAAGATGTGGTTAGCAGCAAGCATTAAAATACGAGCTTCTGCTTGAGCTTCTGCTGAAAGTGGAAGGTGAATAGCCATCTGGTCACCATCGAAGTCAGCGTTGTAAGCTGTACAAGCAAGTGGATGTAATTTAAGTGCACGACCTTCTGTGAGTACAGGTTCAAAAGCCTGAATACCAAGACGGTGAAGCGTAGGGGCACGGTTTAAAAGAACTGGATGTTCTTTAATAACTTCTTCTAATACATCCCAAACTTCTGGACGAATACGTTCAACCATGCGTTTTGCAGATTTAATATTGTGTGCAAGTCCAGAATTTACAAGTTTTTTCATTACAAATGGTTTGAATAATTCAAGAGCCATTTCTTTTGGTAAACCACATTGATGAAGTTTAAGTTCAGGACCTACAACGATAACGGAACGACCAGAGTAGTCAACACGTTTACCTAATAAGTTCTGACGGAAACGACCTTGTTTACCTTTGAGCATATCACTTAAAGATTTAAGTGGACGGTTACCAGGGCCTGTTACAGCACGACCACGGCGACCATTATCGATAAGTGCGTCAACTGCTTCTTGAAGCATACGTTTTTCATTGCGCACGATAATATCTGGTGCACCTAAGTCTAATAAACGTTTTAAACGATTATTACGGTTGATAACACGACGATATAAATCATTTAAGTCAGACGTAGCAAAACGACCACCATCTAATTGAACCATTGGACGTAATTCTGGTGGAATAACTGGTACTACATCAAGAATCATCCAAGATGGTTTATTGCCAGATTTACGGAAAGCTTCTACTACTTCTAAGCGACGAATAGCACGAACTTTACGCTGACCGCTAGAAGTACGAAGTTCTTCACGTAATTCTTTATTCATTTTATCTAAATCTAATTCTTCTAAAAGCTGTTTTACCGCTTCAGCACCCATGCCTACTTTGAAGCTAGAGCCATATTTATCATAATACTCACGGTATTCATTTTCGGATAAAAGTTGCTTTTTAATAAGAGGTGTATCGCCTGGATCTAATACTATATAAGAAGCAAAGTATAATACTTTCTCTAAAGAACGAGGTGATACATCTAAGATAAGACCCATACGACTTGGAATGCCTTTAAAGTACCAAATGTGAGATACTGGTGCAGCGAGCTCTATATGACCCATACGTTCACGACGTACTTTTGCACGAGTTACTTCTACGCCACAACGGTCACAGACAATACCTTTATAACGAATGCGTTTGTATTTACCGCAATGACATTCCCAGTCACGTGTAGGACCAAAAATTCTTTCACAGAACAAACCATCACGTTCAGGTTTTAAAGTACGATAATTGATAGTTTCTGGTTTTTTTACTTCGCCATAAGACCATTCACGAATCTTTTCTGGAGAAGCTAGTCCTATGCGCATAGAATCAAAATTATTTACATCTAACAAGGGGCTGTCACTCCCTTTCTTTAAAATTCAGCCTTGCATCTGTTAAAAAACTTTTATTAAACAAATAAAAGTTACCTACATTACTATATCACTATTTCAATTTATTGATTAAGAGCATTTATAATTATAAATGCTCTTAAATCGATTAAATTAAACCATTATATTATTCGTCAAAATTATCTGCACCAAGATCAGCAATGATATCATCTGTTGGTTCTTCAGTAGTATAATCATCTTCTACTACATTTTCTTCAGAAACATCTGTTGTTACTGCTTGACCATAAGATTCTTTTGTTGCTGTTGCATCCATATCGAGTTCTCTTGCAGTTTCATTGATATCATCTTCAATATCATTAATCATAATTTCCTGTGCATCTTCGGAAAGAACTTTGATATCAAGACCAATACTTTGTAACTCTTTAATGAGAACTTTGAAGGATTCTGGAACACCTGGTTCAGGAATGTTTTCACCTTTTACAATAGCTTCATATGTTTTAACACGTCCAACAACATCGTCAGATTTTACTGTTAAAATTTCCTGAAGTGTATAAGCTGCACCGTATGCTTCGAGAGCCCAAACTTCCATTTCCCCGAAACGCTGACCACCAAATTGTGCTTTACCACCAAGTGGCTGTTGAGTAACAAGAGAGTATGGACCAGTTGAACGAGCATGGATTTTATCATCAACAAGGTGATGAAGTTTAAGCATGTACACGCAACCTACTGTAACAGGATTTTCAAATGGTTCACCTGTACGACCATCATATAAAATAGTCTTACCATTATCAGAGAAACCAGAAGCTTTGAGTGTTTCAAATACTTCGTTACCTTTTGCACCATCGAATACTGGAGTTGCAATGTGAATACCAGCAACGTCTGGTTTTGGCATACCATTTTTATCAAAATCATAACCAATTGCACGTAAACGAGATTCTACTGTTGGATCTCCTGCTTTAATCTGCATACCAAGTTCGCGAACAGCCATACCAAGATGTGTTTCAAGTACCTGTCCGATGTTCATACGTGAAGGCACGCCTAATGGGTTAAGCACGATATTTACTGGAGTACCATCTGGTAAGAATGGCATATCTTCTTCACGCATAACACGGGATACAACCCCTTTGTTACCATGACGACCAGCCATTTTATCGCCGACAGAGATTTTACGTTTTTGAGCAATATATACACGTACTAACTGATTTACACCAGGTGGTAATTCATCATTTTTAGCACGGTTGAAGATTTTAACATCAACAATTCGACCAGCTTCACCATGTGGAACGCGAAGGGAAGTATCACGAACTTCACGAGCTTTTTCACCAAAGATAGCGCGTAATAATCTTTCTTCTGCTGTAAGTTCTGTTTCTCCTTTTGGAGTAACTTTACCAACTAAGATATCACCTGCACGAACTTCTGCACCGATACGGATAATACCATCAGCATCAAGGTCGCGAAGAGCATCTTCTGCTACGTTTGGAATATCTTGTGTGATTTCTTCTGGTCCAAGTTTTGTATCACGAGCATCGCATTCATATTCTTCAATATGGATAGATGTGTAAATATCTTCTTTTACAAGTTTTTCACTTAATAAAATCGCATCTTCGTAGTTATAACCTTCCCAAGGCATATATGCTACGATAACGTTGTAACCAAGAGCTAATTCACCATGGTCAGTTGCTGGACCATCAGCGATAGGTTCTTTTGCTTCTACATGATCACCTTTGTACACGATTGGCACTTGGTTCATACATGTACCTTGGTTGGAACGTAAATATTTTTGTAATTTATAATGGTCGATTTCACCAGTTTCGTCTGCACGAACTTCAATGAGATCTGCTGTTACTCTAACAACTTCACCTGCGCGTTTTGCAAGTACCATAACGCCAGAGTCGCAAGCTGCTTTATATTCCATACCAGTACCAACAAGTGGTGCCTGTGTTCTGAAAAGAGGTACAGCCTGACGTTGCATGTTCGCACCCATTAAGGCACGGTTAGCATCGTCGTTTTCTAAGAATGGAATCATTGCTGTCGCAATGGATACAATCTGTTTTGGTGATACGTCCATGTAATCTACACTATCTGCATCAACAAGCATTGTTTCTTCATGAACACGTGCTGTTACACGCTGAGCTTTGAACCAGTTATTTTCATCTAATGGTTCATTGGCTTGTGCAATTACTAAATCATCTTCTTCATCAGCTGTTAAATAACGAACATCTGTTGTTACTTGTTTATTAACTTTATCGACTTTACGATAAGGTGTTTCCATAAAGCCAAATTCATTAATACGAGCATATGTTGCAAGGGAACCGATAAGACCGATGTTTGGACCTTCTGGAGTTTCGATAGGACACATACGACCATAGTGAGAGTTGTGTACGTCACGAACTTCGAACCCTGCACGTTCACGGCTAAGACCACCAGGACCAAGTGCAGATAAACGACGTTTATGTGTAAGTTCACTAAGTGGGTTATTCTGGTCCATGAACTGAGACAACTGGCTAGAACCAAAGAATTCTTTGATTGCTGCCACAACAGGACGAATATTTACAAGAGCTTGTGGTGTAATTACATCATTATCTTGTGTATTCATACGTTCTCTGATTACACGTTCCATACGGGATAAACCGATACGGAATTGATTTTGTAACAATTCACCAACAGAACGGATACGACGATTTCCTAAATGGTCGATATCATCTTTATGTCCATGTCCATCCATTAAGTTTAATAAATAACTAATAGATGCAATAATATCGTTAATAGTAATTGTACGATGATTGTATGGTAAAGTACGAGAACAAATCATCTTAATTCTATTATTGTTTTTATCTTTAATATAAACAATTGCATGTTCATCTTCACCGAAGATATTATTTTCTTGTTCGATAGTAATATCTTCAACCATAGATGCTTCAATTGTAACATCAGCAGGAACTAAAACTTCACCAGTTTCTTTATCTACTAATGGCTCAGCTAATTGTTTGCCTAAAAGACGACGTTTCCAGCCTAATTTTTTAGTTAATTTATAACGACCTACAGTTGCTAAATCATAACGTTTAGGATCAAATAAAAGCTGTTCTAAAAGTTGTTTAGCATTATCTACAGTAGGTGGGTCGCCTGGACGCTGTCTTTTGTAGATTTCTACTAATGCTTCTTCTTTTGTTACTGTATTATCACGGTCTATAGTGTTTCTAATGCGTTCATCATTATCAAATAAAGACATAATAGCATCATTTGTACCATAACCTAATGCACGGATTAATACTGTAGCTGGTAATTTACGATTGCGGTCAAGACGAACAGAAATTACATCATTTAAGTCTGTTTCAAACTCTATCCATGCACCACGATTTGGAATAACTGTGGCATTATATAATCTTTTACCAGTAGGATCAATATTTTCACCGTAATAAGCACCAGGAGAACGAACGAGCTGACTTACGATAACACGTTCCGCACCATTGATGATAAATGTACCTGTTTCTGTCATGAGTGGGAAATCACCCATGAAAACTTCCTGTTCCTTTACTTCGCCAGTATCATTATTAACCAGGCGTACATTGACACGTAAAGGAGCAGAATACGTAGCATCGCGTTCTTTACATTCATCAATATCATATTTAGGTTTTCCTAAAGAAAAACCTTCAAACGATAACACAAGATTTCCTGTAAATCCCTGAATTGGAGAGATATCATGGAAAATCTCCTGTAATCCTTCCTTCATAAACCAATCATAAGAATTTCTCTGGATATCCAGAAGATGAGGCATATCCATAACCTCTTTGATTTTGGCATAGCTATACCTGGTCCGTTTACCAACTGAGACAGGATTGAACATTAAAATCTTCACCCCTCAAACCGAATTGAAACTAAATATTAAACATATGAATAAAGTGTTTTCTTATCTTTTGTCTACACGCTTTGATATGTTTTCACTATCAACATACATTAAACGTTAAAAAGGCAAGGCACTTTTTCTCTTTAAAGACCTTGCTTTGTAATTGACAAAGATATTCCTTTGTACACCTCATTCACTCCAAAATATATAAAGCTATAGAAAAATATTTTCTATAACGTAATCAAATATATTGACATTCTTCTCTCAACAATAATAACTACAGTACTTATATACTTAACAGTTATAATTGCCAATAGAAGATTTTTAAGAAGTATATCCTCTTAAAGGAACTGCCAAAACTCCTTTGTAGCTTCTAAAATATGAAGTCCTACATTTTGTGTTTTTAAAGAACAACTAACTTTATAGGCTTGCTGTTTGCTTACCTAAAACTTAACATAAAGCTTTATTTTCTTTGAAATAAAATCAAAAGAACTCTCACTTTTTATGTTAAAATTTTTGAACGTTACTCATCTCAAACTAATTTTTATTTAGTTTTTTTACGACAAATAATCGCACGTCCGGTAATAATAAATTATAGCATACTAGCAGATGAGCGTCAATCAAATATTCTAGCTTAAAATGCGATTTAAACTAGAATATTTGATTTTAATTTTAAAGAATTTTAGATAAGAATAATTTTGTACGTTCTTGTTTAGGATTTTCAAAAATTTCCTTTGGTGTACCTTCTTCAATGATACGACCTTCATCTACGAATAATACACGATCCCCAACTTCACGAGCAAATCCCATTTCATGAGTAACTACAACCATTGTCATACCTTGATTAGCTAAGCTTTTCATAACATCTAATACTTCTGTTACCATTTCTGGGTCAAGAGCTGATGTTGGTTCGTCAAAGAGCATAACTTTTGGTTTCATTGCAAGAGCTCTAGCAATAGCAACACGTTGTTGTTGCCCACCAGATAACTGACTTGGATAAGAATTAGCTTTTTCTTTTAAACCAACTCTTTGTAATAAATCCATAGCTGTTGAGATTGCTTCATCACGTGAAATTTTCAACACTTTTGTTGGTGCAAGTACAATATTTTCTAATACTGTCATATGTGGAAATAAATTAAAACGTTGGAATACCATACCGATATTTTCACGAATTTTATTGATATCTGCATGTTTATCGAGTTTCATATTATCTACAGTGATATCTCCACTTGTAGGCTCTTCTAAATAATTCATGCAACGAAGTAGTGTAGATTTACCAGAACCACTTGGCCCAATTATAACTACCACTTCTTTTTCTTCAATGGAAACATCTACGCCTTTTAATACTTCTACATGACCAAAAGACTTATGCAAATTTTTAATTTCTATCATCAATTTGATACCTCCGCTCTAAATATGCTACAAAACGAGAAATAGATAATGTCATTATTAAATAAATTAAAGCAACACAAACCCAAATTTCTAAAGAAGCATATGTTCTAGCAATAACTAATTGACCACGACGAGTTAATTCTTCAAAGCCAATAACAGACACTAATGATGAATCTTTCAATAAAGCGATAAATTCATTTCCTAGTGGTGGTATTACACGTTTAAAAGCCTGAGGAATAATTATATATCTCATTGTCTGGAACCAAGATAAACCTAAAAAGCGACCTGCTTCCATCTGACCATTATCTATAGATTGTATACCTGCTCTAAAAATTTCCGCTACATATGCACCACTATTGATACTACAAGCAGCAATAGCTGCTACAAATGGGTTCATTTTTATACCTGTTAATACAGGTAGTGCAAAATATATCAAGAAAATCTGTACTAATAAAGGTGTTCCACGTAAAAAGTCAACGTAGATAGCTGCTAACCATTTAATTATTCTAATTTTACTAATGCGAGCAACACCAACAAATAAACCAATAATAATACCGATTGCAACACTTAGTGCTGTAATTTGAATTGTGAAAATAGCACCTTCAATAAGTAATGGAAAAGCATTGATAATAATATCAAATCTAAAATCCAAAAATAAAACCTCCTCACTTTCTTCTATTATAGAAAAAGGACACTGACCATCAGACAGTGTCCTTCTAGGTTACTATGTTAAATACAAAATCTATTATTTAGCAGGTTTTGTACCAAACCATTTTTCATAGATTTTGTCATATTCACCATTTTCTTTAAGTGTTTTTAAAGCTGCATCTACTTTTTGTTTTAATTCTGTATTACCTTTTTTCATTGCAAAACCATATTCTTCAGATGTAAGTTTATCATCTAAACGTTTTACATCAGTAGCTTTAGTTTTTACAATATAATAATCATTTACAGGAAGGTCATTAATAACTGCATCAACGTTACCTGCTTTTAGTTCCATAAATGTATCAGCAGAACTATTTAAAGCTTTTACTTCAGCACCTTCGATTTTCTGTGCTTCTTCCATGCTAGTTGTACCGATCTGTACAGCTATTTTTTTGCCTTTTAAATCAGCAAAACCATTGATATCAGTGTTATCTTTAGGAACAACGATAGTAAGACCAGAAATATAGTAAGGATCAGAGAATTCTACCTGATTTTTACGTTCTTCATTAATAGTCATACCAGAAGCAATTATATCAATATTGCCAGATTCCATAGCAGGAATTAAGCCATCGAAGTTAACATTTTGAATTTCAGCTGTGTAACCCATTTCTTTAGCTACAGCTCTGATTAAATCCATATCAAAACCTTGATATTCTGTGCTACCATTTTCGTCTTGGAATTCAAATGGAGCAAAGTCAGCATTAGTACCTACACGTAATACTTTTTCTCCGCTAGAAGCTGCTTTATCAGAACTATCTTGTCCACAGCCAGCGAAAAGTGCACTTACAGCAAACATACAAAGAGCACATAAAGTTAATAGTTTCTTACTCATTATGTAACTTCCCTTCTTTAAATTTGTTTATAAAATTATAATTACATCTAACCTTAAAAAAGGCTCGGAAATATCCAAGCCTCCTTGCCGATTAAACTAAATTATTTATTGCGTCTAGCGTTGAAGCAATCACGACAATAAACTGGACGGTCTCCTTTTGGTTCAAAAGGAACCTGTGTTTCTTTTCCGCATTCTGCGCATTCTACAGTATACATCTGACGCTGTTCTTTTCCGCCTTCACGTTCGCGACGTCTTTTATCACGGCATTCATGGCAACGTGCTGGTTCATTTTCAAAGCCTTTTTCTGCATAAAAAGCTTGTTCTCCTGCACTGAAAACAAATTCCTTACCACAATCTTTACATACTAGTGTTTTGTCTTGAAAATCCATTTGTAAAACTCCTTAAAAAGTTCAATTAAGCCCAAGCCGTTTCATCCCATAAATGCATGATTTTCCACGTCATTTTTCATATCAGAACAAAAAAGCTGTTTGCTTCTTTTAGTATAAAGTTTTATTCAACAAAAATCAAGCAAAAATTAACTATATATTGTAAAATTATAAAAATTTTTCTCCCTTTATTCGTATATTTATACACAACATTTATAAATATTTATTTTTATATAAATTGAAATGATAATTTATATTTGATATACTAACTTAGTTAGCATAATGTATGAATAAATTAGTAGGAGTTTTTTATTTTGGAAAATAAAATTGATGATACAAATAAACACGATACAACTAGTGATAACGATAAAAATGATATTGATACATTAAATACTCCAGATTGGCTCAGCAGGGAATGGCGAGAAAAAAATGATCCACCCTCTCCTCCACCGCCAAAAAAAATATATAAAAAGAAGAAAAACTATAACCGTCTTATTGCTTTAATTATTATTCTATTATTGGTATTAGTTGGATTTGTCTTTGCTAACTCTGATTCTTCCTCTGATAATCCTCCAACTATAACTACAGAACAAACAAACGTTCTTAATATCATGATAATGGGTGTAGATAGACGTGCTGATGATGTCGGTCGCAGTGATACATTAATGGTTTTAACATATAATCCAAATGAACAAAAAGCTTCTTTATTATCTTTGCCACGTGATACTAGAGTACATATCGAAAAAAATGACTATGACAAAATAAATCACGCTTACGCTTATGGTGGTCATGAGCTTACGCAAAAAGTAGTGGAATCATTTTTAAATGTACCGATTAATTATTATGTTCTTATAGATATCCAAGCTTTTGAAAAAATCATCGACGCTGTTGGTGGTGTTGATATTGATGTAGAAAAACGCATGTATTATGAAGACCCTTGGGACGACAATGGTGGTCTCGTCATCGACCTTCAACCAGGACTTCAGCATTTAAATGGTAAAACAGCTATTCAATATGTTCGCTATCGCGATGGTGAGGGCGATATCGGTCGTATAAATCGTCAGCAAAAATTCATGAAAGCTTTCCTTGCACAAGCAATATCACCATCAATCCTACCAAAACTACCAGATATTTTAAGCAATATTTCCTCAGCTATTCAAACTAATATGCCATTGAATGAAATGATTGCCCTAGTATCCAATTTACCTACAATCCAACAAAATGGCTTATCTTCTAGTATGGTTCCTGGACAACCTGCTTATATCGAAGATATCAGCTATTGGATACCAGATATTGCCAAAACACGAAATTTAATAGCGCAAAATATGGGAATTACCTTAAATGAAACTGCTCAAAAAGATACTGAATCTACAATAAAAGCATATGAAAAATCTTTGCCTAAAGGTTTAAAAATGGGCGATATTACAACAGAAACTCCTTCAAACGAAGAAAAATCTTCAACTCAAGAAGACAACACAGCTCCTGCTAAAGAAAAAGTTGAACCTGTAAAAAATGAAGATATAACCGTTTTAGTCATCAACTCTAGCGGTATCAATGGAGCTGGTGCAGAAGTTGCAGATATCTTAAAACGCAAAGGTTTTAAAATTTCTAGTGTTGAAACAGGAAATACATCTTCTCGTGAACATACAACTATTACAGCAAATGAGCATGAAACAGATTATTTCTATGGTATGCCATTTACTTGTACTATTATGTCAGGAGGAAGCTCTGGTCAGGCAACAGTCAATATTGGCTTAGATTATCAAAAACAAAATTAAATTATTTTAGATTAAATCTTGCTATATCTTCATGGAGTAGCAAGATTTAATTATATAGGTCTATAAATTTAAAATTTAAATTATATTATATAGTTATAAATTATAAAGGAAGTGTTATTTTGGGAATTTTACGCATTCAAGATTTAGGAAAATCCTTTGGCATAGAAGAATTATTTCATAATGTCTCCTTTGATGTGGCTCGTGGCGATAAAATTGGTTTTGTTGGCCCTAATGGTGCTGGTAAATCCACTTTAATGAAATGTCTTTTAGGTATTGAAGAATATGATACAGGTCGCATCAGTATTGATAGTGTAGATACTATCGGCTATATGCAACAGCAATCAGATTTCACTCATGATAATTTATATGATGAACTCTTATCTGCTTTTGCTGATATCATTGCTCTCGGACAGAAAAAAACTACATTAGAAAAACAAATTGAAAACTTAGATGATGATGATAAACTTGAAGATTTAATGAAGGAATATAGTCGTATTTCTGATAAATTTGAACAATTAGGCGGATACGATTATGAAAGCCGTCTTCGTCGCGTTGCTTTTGGTCTTGGCTTTAGTGAAGAAGACTTTCCCAAAAACCCAACATTATTTTCAGGTGGTCAACGCACTCGCATTTGTCTAGCTAAAGCATTACTTCGTGAGCCAGATTTTCTATTTTTAGATGAACCAACAAACCATCTTGATATTGAAATGATTGAATGGCTAGAAGGCTTTTTGAGCAATTATAAAGGTGGCGTACTTTTAATTTCCCATGACCGCTTTTTCTTAGACAAAGTTGCTACTAAGATTTTAGATTTAGAAAATAAAACAACTGTTTTATATGATGGCAATTATTCCACTGCCATGAAAGTAAAAGCTCAAAGACGAGCTGCCCTAGAATCTGCCTATGCTAAACAGCAAGAACATATCCGCGAAACAGAAGAATATATTCGTCGTTATAAAGCAGGTGTCAAAGCCAAACAAGCTAGAGGACGTGAAAAACAATTACAACGTTTAGAACGCATCATCTTACCTCCACAAAAATCAGGCTTTAATTATTTTATGTTCCATAAACCAGAAGAATGTGCTCAACGTGTAGCTGAACTTGATGATGTATCTGTTAGTTTCGGCGATCATAAAATCTTTGAACATCTATCTTTATTAATTCGCAAAGGTGATGGTGTAGCTATCGTAGGCCCTAATGGTGCTGGTAAAACAACTTTATTGAGATTACTTTTAGGCGAATTACAATCTCCTACAGGAAATATTAAAATCGGCAGTCGTGTAAAAATCGGCTATTATTCCCAGCAACATGAAGGTCTTTGCCCTAGCAATACTGTTTTTGATGAAATCTTATCTTCATTTGGTTTAAATGATGAACAGGCTCGCCACTGTCTAGGTGCTTTCTTATTCAAAGGCGATGATATTTATAAATTAATCGGCGATTTATCCGGTGGAGAAAAATCTCGCTTGGCTTTATTAAAGTTAATGTTAACTGGTGCAAATTTCCTCGTAATGGACGAACCTACAAACCATTTGGATATTCCTGCTAAAGAAGCTATTGAAGAAGCGATGATGGCTTTCCCTGGTACATTTATCGTCGTTTCCCATGACCGTTATTTCTTAGATAAAGTTACTAACTTCACTTGTGAATTAGAAAACGGACATTTAACAGAGTATAATGGAAATTATAGCTATTATCGTGAAAAAAAATTAGAAATGCAAAAAGAACTTGAGTCTACTCAAGAAATTTCAAATAAAAAAGCTACTACTGAAAATAAAACTACGCCTAAAACAAAACAAGAAAAAGCAAAACCTAAAAATGCACATGTAGCTTCTGCTATGAGCAGTGAAAAATTAACCATGATGATACAGCGTTGCGAAGCTACTATCGCTATGTTTGAAGCTGAATTAAAAGGCTTAGAATATCAAATGAATGACCCAGCACTGCAAGCAGACCCTAATAAAAGTCATGAAATAGCTACAGCTTATGCTCAAAAAGAACAAGAACTAGAAGAAAAATATATTGAATGGGATAAATTAACCGAAGAATTAGCAAATAAAGCATAGAATAATAAATTTATCATAAATAATAGAAAGGCTTTACTTATGGAAAAAATATGTGGAACAGTAGACACGATTATTTTTGCCAGTCAAGATAATCGCTTCACTGTTTTAAAATTATCACCAGAAAAACTTTCTACACAGATAACAGTTACCCTAAACGGCATAGCTCCACTCATTGGACAACTATTAGAAATTGAAGGGGAATGGGTAAAGCACCCTAAATTTGGGCAACAGTTTAAAGCTACGACTTACAAAACTGTTGCTCCTACAGAAATATCCGGCATTGAAAAATTCTTAGCTTCTGGGGCAATCAACGGCATTGGCCCTGCCATGGCAAAGAAAATAGTCGCTGAATTTGGCGAAAAGACTTTAGAAATAATTGCTAAATCACCAAATGAATTATTAAAAGTTCCCGGTATTGGCAAAAAAACAGCAGAAAAAATATCCGCTTCTTATCTTGAACAAAGTGAACTCACTGAAATCATGGTTTGGCTAGAAAATCATGGTATATCCAATACTTATGCAGGTAAAATCTTTGCTAAATATGGTTCTTTTGCGATAGATATCATGGAAAAAGATATTTATCGCTTATTTCAAGATATCGAAGGTATAGGCTTTTTAACAGCTGATAAACTCGCTTTTAATCTTGGCATACAAAGAGAGGATAAACGACGCATAATCTCAGGTATAGATTATGCTTTAATGCAACTTTGCAACAATGGTCATTGCTGTATTCCTGAAATGGCTCTTGTCGATAAAACAGCAAAGATATTGCAAGTAAATAATCAAATCATCTTCACTATTTTAAAAGAACGCATTGATAATGGCTCTTTAAATACTGAAGTAGTTGGTGGCGAAACTTTAATTTATCCGCCATATCTTTATTATGCCGAAAAAAAAGTTGCTACGCGTCTACTTCAATTACAACAAGCAACTGAGCCTTTATCAGAAGATAATCTTTCTTTATTTATCAAAGTATGGGAAAAAGACAATCAAATCCAACTTGCACAAAAACAAAAAGAAGCCATCAAAGCTTGTCTTCATCACGGAGTTTTAGTCCTTACTGGTGGTCCTGGTACTGGTAAAACGACTGTAATCAAAGGCATCTTATCTATTTTAAAAGCCCAAGGATTAAAAATTCGCCTAGCAGCACCAACTGGACGAGCTGCAAAACGCTTAAGCGAAACAACAGGACAAAAAGCTTTAACTATCCATCGCTTGCTAGAAGCAAATAATTTAGCTCAAGATGATAATTTACAATTAGGCTTTAGCAAAGATATCGATGACCAATTAGATGCTGATGTCATCATCTTAGACGAAGTTTCTATGGTGGATATAGTCCTCATGCACCATTTTCTAAATGCTGTACCAGATGGTTGTCGCATCATCTTAGTCGGTGATACAGACCAACTTCCTGCTGTAGGCCCTGGATCTGTACTTAAAGATATCATTCGTTCGCAAAAAATCCCTGCCATTCGCTTAGATGAGATTTTCCGCCAAGCTCAAACAAGCATGATTATCCAAAATGCACATATCATAAACGCTGGTAGATTACCTGATCTTCGCAAACAATACAGCGATTTTGTCTTTTATGAATTAAATGACGATACTTCCATTACACAAAAAATCCTTGATTTATGTACTAAAGATTTACCTCATGAAGGTTTTGATGTTCTCAAAGACGTACAAGTTTTATCTCCTATGCATCGCTTTTTATGTGGCGTAGAAAATTTAAATCTAATGCTTCAAGAACAATTAAATCCTAAGAAAAATCAAGATGAATTAAAATATTCTTCACAAACATTCCGTGTTGGCGATAAAGTCATGCATATTCGCAATAACTACCAAAAAAATGTATTTAATGGCGATATTGGTTTTATCCAAGATATCAACAACGAAAAATTAACTGTAGATTATTTTGACCATATTGTTACCTATGAAAAAAATGAACTAAACGAATTAACTCTAGCTTATGCCTCAAGTGTGCATAAAAGTCAAGGCAGTGAATATAAAGTAGTCATCATTCCTTTATCAACAAGTCACTACATCATGCTCCAACGAAATTTACTCTATACAGCTATCACCAGAGCCAAACAAAAGGTCATCATCATTGGCTCGAAAAAAGCATTGATGACTGCTGTTCAAAGCAATCGAACACAAAAAAGATATACACTACTTGCTGAACGTTTAGCCCATAAATTAATTTAAACTATTTTATTTTAGAAAAGAGTTCTTTATCATGTTAAATAATATCTATCAAGTTATTATGCAATTTCTATTTCCTAGCCATTGTCCTTCTTGTAATGCTTATGTAGAACAAAAAGGTATGTGGTGTTCTTCTTGTTTAGAAGAAATTATCCGCAATGAAAATCTAGCTTATGATGAAGATATTCGACAATATATTTCACCTATTATAGCTATAGGTAAATACGATAAAGGACTTAAGAATTTAATTCACGAATTAAAATATCAAAATAAATTTGCTACTTTAGCTTATTTAAAACCATTATTTTCATATTTAGATGAAGATTGGGATTTTTCCACTTATGATATGATCATCCCAGTACCCCTACACAAAAATAAATTAAAAAAACGTGGTTTTAATCAAGTTGAAAAAATTTTTAAACCATGGATTGATAAACATCATTTTAATTATTGCGATATTCTTGAGCGTACAAAACAAACTAAATCACAATATCAATTACTACGCCATGAACGTCAAGAAAATTTAGCCAATGCTTTTACCTTAAAAGATTATGTTGATGTAAAAAATCGCAAATGTTTATTGATTGATGATATATTCACCACAGGCAGTACACTAAAAAATTGTGCTATGGTTTTAAAAAATCATGGCGCTAAAACTGTAAGCGGTCTAGTATTAGCTAGTCAAGCCAATATCAATTTACCTACAAAACCTTCAAAGGAGGTATTTTTTTGAAAAAACGTCCAAAATGGTTTCAACAAACCTCTTTTAATCAACCAAACACTTCTGATACTTCTTACTGTGTATTTAAAAATCTCTATCCATCTTCCTCAGAAGATACAACTACAGAAGAAATATCCGCTCAAAATATCACTACCGATAATAAGCCATCTTCAAATGAAATGACTAAAGATGATTTTCTTTTGGAAATCCATCAATTCAAACAACAAAAACTCTATGAAGAAGCTCTATCTTGCATTCAATTATTATTTGAAAAAAATATCGTAGATAGTGATATCATCTACGAATTAGCTGATACCTATTTATGTTTACATGATTATGAACGCGCTTTCAATTGGACACAAAAGTTAAAAGCTCAATCTCCGCAAGATTGCCGTAGTCTACTTTTAGAAATCCAACTTTTATTAGTTCATGGAAAAAAAGAAGAAGCTTTAACTACATTAAATCATCTATTATCCAATAAAATCACTTTAAAAAATGAAAAAGATTATCAACTTTTAGATATGATTATTGAAAAACTCAAAAAAATATTTAAAGCTGATAAATTAATGCGCCGTTGTCCTAATCTAAATACTTATCAAAAACAACGTAGACAGTCTTTAAAGACACAAAAGCAAAAAAATCCTGTTAATCACGATTTAACTGTTCATCAATCCACTGTTATCAATAGTGCAAAAGGAGTCATCATGCCTGATACCAATACCAATATAAATCCAGCTCTACAAAATACAATCAATCAAATTTGGGATATGCAAATAGCCAATAAGGAAAATATTTCTACTATTTTAGCCACACCTTGCGAGCAAGTGAGTCAATGTATCATGTCTCAAGTTTTATCTTATAAGAAAAAAATTTGGCTATTTAATTATCTAGCTGATATTTTCCGCACACATAATAATCTTCAATCAGCTATTTTTTTATTGCGCCAAGCTCTACTTTTAGATGATGAAAATGACTTCATCTTAAAAAATCTTGGCTATCTACTCTGTCAAAATGGCGAATATCCAAATGCTTTAGTAGTGTTAAAAGATATTAAACATAAAGATTTCGCTGTACTTGATTTAATCGCTAAATGCCAAGATTTAAAAAATTAATATTTCCTTTTTGTTTTTATAATTAGAAAGAATGATTTATATGCCTATGTATAAAAAATCGCTACTTGTTTTATTTTGTATAGCTCTATTTGCTAGTGTTTCAACTTTTTATTATCTTTACACACAAGAAGATACTACTCCTATTATCACCGATAATATGCAAACACAGACTCAAGATAAACAAGAAGATACTACCATCACTGTTTATGTCTCTGGCGAAGTCAATTCTCCTGGTTTAGTTGAATTACCTAGTGATAGTCGCATTGCTGATGCAATTAAAGCCTGTGGCGATTTTACACCACTTGCAGATAAAACCAAAATCAATTTAGCTCAAAAATTAACTGATGGTATGCAAATTCAAGTGAGCAGTAAAACACCTGTCAACAATTCTAATGAACAGGTAAATGATACTAATTCCAACATTCCTAATAATAATTCATCTTCTAATTTAATCAATATAAATACTGCAACAAAAGAAGATTTAGATACTTTACCTGGAATTGGCCCTGCAACTGCTCAAAAAATCATTGATTATCGCCAAGAACATGGTAATTTTTCTTCTATCGAAGATATCAAAAATGTCAAAGGTATTGGTGAAGCTAAATTTAGCAAAATGCAAGATAAAATTTGTACTTAAAATCTTTTAAATCTAACAAATGATTTATTTTATTATTTAAGAAGGCATATTATGATTAAGATACATTATGGGCAATCGCCCTTACTTTTCATTAATTTTATAATTCTTTTCTACAGCTTAGGTGTGTATATGACGATGAAAACTCCTGAAATTTCTAAGTCATATACACACCTTTTTTATTTAATTATAGTAAATCTAATATTAGCCTTCTTTTTTACTTTACGTAAACATAAACTTACATTTTTATTATATCTTATTTTATTTTTCTTTTTAGGTGTGATGCGTTATCTCTCTTTTACCTTCATTGCCGATGACAATATAAAAAACTATGACAATCAAGAAATCACTTTAACTGGTATTATCTGTCAAATGCCTAAAATCCGCCAAGACAGTGCTGGTATATATCATTTAACATATGTTGTTGATACTAAATCCATCAAGCAAAAGGAAGAAAAAACTACAACAGGAAAAGTTTATCTTTATCAAAAACAAAAAAATTTAGATAATCTTGCTAAAATCAATGATACGATTTCTGCCACAGGTACTATCCGCTTAATCCAAAATTATCACAATCCCAATTTAGTCGATCGTGAGCTTTCTGCCCAAGAAGAAGGTATCTATGCTACTTTTTCCATTGGTAAACAAAATTTAAAAATATTAAATACATCTGATAAATTCTCGCTTCAAGAATTTTGCTATCAAATCGAGCAATCTTTTTTACAATCTATGTATCAAGTAATGCCTGAAAATGATGCTAATATGATTTTTGCTATGTTATTTGGTGGCTATAATAATATCGAAAAAGATATCTTAGAAGCTTATTCCATCACTGGAATTATTCATATTCTTTCTGTATCAGGTTCTCATATCAGCTTGATTTCCCTATTTTTATTATCTTTAGGCAAGTTTTTACATCTGCCTCGCTTCTTTAATTTAATCTTATTATTAATCCTCATTATTTTTTATACTATTCTATGTGGTGCTAGTATACCTGTCATACGTGCTAGCATAATGGGGCTACTTAGCATTATCGCTCTATATCTTGAAGAAAAATCTACAGCTCAACATTTATTAAGTATCATTGCTTTGATTTTATTGCTCTTTGATCCTCTATTATTATTCAATATAAGTTTTCAGCTTTCATTTGCCTCTACAGCTGGTCTTGTCTATTTAATGCCCATATTACGCTCTAATTTAAATAAATTAAAATTGCCTCCACTATTAACAGATAATCTAGCTTTAACCATGAGTGCTCAAATCTTTGCTTTTCCTATTATTATTTGGTATTTCACCAGTTTATCTCTTAGTTCTCTATTAGCCAATTTAATCATTATTCCCCTATTGGAAATTCTCATCATATTGGGTTTAATAGCTTTCATCTTAGGATTTATCTTTCCTTTTATCACTAAAATTTTATTTATTTTTGCCAGCTTAATTTTAAGCATAAGTAATGAAGCAACTTTTTTACTCACCAAAATTCCCTTTGCTAGTATTTATGTACCGCCATTAAATTTTCCAGCTATTTTAATTTATTATTCCCTTATTTTTATAATTTTAAACATCAAAATTCGCCGATACTTATATTCACTTTTACAAAAATACAAATTTATCACTTATATCTGTAGTATTAGCCTGATTATTTGTTCTTGTTATTTAATGATAAAGCCTTCTCCTCTACAAATACATTTTATTGATGTAGGTCAAGGTGATGCTTGCCTTATCATCACGCCTCATCAACATAGTATACTAATTGATACAGGTGGCTCTATTAATTCTGATTTTGATATTGGCTCTTATGTAGATTTACCCTATTTACGCCATTATGGTATCAATAAATTAGATTATTTAATTTTGAGCCACGCTGACGCTGACCATAGTGGTGGAGCTAGTTCCATTTTACAAAAAATACCTGTAAATCATTTAATTATCGCTGATGAAGATAAAGATTTATATGCCAAAATTTTAAAATTACCACTGAATAATCCCCTATTAACCAAAGCTATTGTAGCCAAGGAAAACACTGCTTTTAATTTAGAAGATATTCATTTCCAATTTCTTCAAAATGATGAAAAAGAAAATTTAAAATCTAGCAATGATAGTTCAAATGTACTAAAATTAACATATCATAATTTTTCTGTGTTGTTCACAGGTGATTTACCGCAAACACAGGAAAAATATTTATTAAATAAAAATATAGCCTCTACAATTTTAAAAGTTGCTCATCATGGCTCTAAAACATCTTCTTCACAAGAATTTTTAGAACATGTACGACCTCAATTAGCTATCATCTCTGTGGGCAAATATAATAGCTTTGGTCACCCTAGCAAAGAAGTTCTCGATAGGTTAAATAACCTGCCTACAAAAATTCTCCGCACAGATGAAAAAGGAGCTATAGTAATTTATACTGATGGCTATAATTATTCCCTCAAAACATTTTTAAATTAATATATTTTAAGCAAAGGATTTCCCATGAAATATAATGATGCAATAAAACAATTACAAGCTAAACAATTAAAATCAGTCTATTTAATCACTGGTGAAGAATTATATTTAGCTGAAAATTATCTCAAAAAATTACTAACTTTATTAAATCCACAAAACGACGAAGAAGCTGTTCAATATTTTGATAGTACAGCTGATACAAAAGCTATTTTACAAGCATTAGATAGTTCTCCTTTTTTCAGTGAACATAATATCATCATCGCCAAAGATTTGAAGATATTTCAAGACAAGTTATCCGCTAAAGATAAAGAAGATGAACAATTATTTTTAGATTATATCGCCAATATGCCCGATTATAGTATATTGATTTTACAATATAACTTAGGCAAAATTGATAAGCGCAGAAAACTCATTAAAACTATTGAAAAATTTGGCACTATAGTAGAATGTGAAGCTATAGCTTATTGGAATATCAATGACTGGCTCAATTCTCACCTTCGTGAGTTAAATCTCCGCTTTGATCGAGAAGCTTATGCTTATTTTTTAGAAGCTATAAAATCCATGGAAAAAATCTCCCTTGGCTTTTTAGACCAAGAATTACAAAAACTCACACTCTATCCACAAAAAACACTTATCAATCGCCAATTTCTTGAAAATAATTTTTCTAGCATCCCTGAGATTTCCACATTTCGCCTTTGGGAAGCTTTAGGCAATAAAGATATTGCCACAGCCTTAGAATTATTTACCATTCAACAACAAGCAGGTATACATCCACTGCGTTTATTAAAATTCTTAGCTCGTCAAATAGACCAGCTTTGGCATGTAAAAATTTATCTCAGTGAAGGTCAATCTACAAAACAAATAGCTTCTATTTTAAAATTACATCCATTTATCACTGAAAAAATCATCAAACAAGCTCAAAATTTCAGTTTAGATAAAATTCAACAAATGATCATAGATATAGCTGATGCTGATTATAAATTAAAAACAGGCTCTAATGAGTCTGCTTTAATCGAAAATCTTCTTATAAAATTTTGTCTTTAAAATCTAATAAAAATAATTTATTTTACTCTTAATATACAAGATTATGCCATTATTTTAATGGCATTTTTTTATTAAAAATATTCTATATTCATCTTTAATAAAACTTTCTCCTTAAAATAAATTAATTTATCTATAAAAACGAAAAAGGACTGCTTTCTTTTGGAAATCAGTCCTTACTTTGATTAGCAATTATTTGCTTAAGCTGTTTACTCGGCGAGCTAAACGAGATTTACGGCGAGCTGCGCAATTTTTATGGAATAATCTGTTAGCAGCACCCTGGTCTATTTTTTTGCATGCGATTACAAGTAATGCTTTTGCTTCTTCAGCATTGCCAGCAGCAACAGCATCAAGAACTTTACGAGAAGCAGTTTTTATAGCAGATTTAGCAGAAACATTTTTTGCACGACGCATAGCATCTGTTTTTACGCTGAGAATAGAAGATTTAATGTTTGGCAAGAAATTCACCCTTTCATCATTATAATTGTACCAAAATAGTTTATCATGTTATAAAACAATTTGCAAGATGGCTAGATTAAATACTATGTATTCAATAGCTAAACGCGATATATATTGTACCACATAAAGCTCTAAAAAATCTAGTCTTTCTTCAAAAACATTTAAAATTTTATTTTTTTCTTGACTTAGAGTCAAATCCTAAGTATATAATCTTTTTAACTATTTATTATTTATATTATGAAGGATTTTTATTTATGAACAAAAAATTTTTATTTATCATTTTAATTTTAATAACTTTAAGTTGGCATTTATCCCTACAAAATAATGATACTATTGATGCAGAAACAAAAAACACAGCCCCAATATCAACTTCAGAAAAAACTCCATTAGCACCAGCCTTAGTAGCTTTATCTCACTTTCCTCTACAAGACCCTAGCAATAATATACCTCTTTTAGAATGGAGAGAAGATTTAAATGCTGTTTATTATGAATTAGAATTATTTGATACCATTCCTGATGATTTAAGTGATGAAGAATTATCTTCTGAACATTTATATTATACAGCCTCTGTTTATACAAACGCTAAACAACTTGATTTGACTCAAATTGCCCCAAATGCGCTGAACGGAAAGATTCCTCTTTATTGGCGTATTCGTTCTATGGATATAGACCACAATCCTATCACTAAATTTTCAGCTCTAGAGGAACTATATGCCACTAATCAAGCACCTCAAATGAATGCACCTATACCACATGTTATTTATAATGAAAAAAACGGTACTACACTTCTCTATCCTGTTTATTCATTTATTCCTAATGCAAATGCCACTCAATTTGAAATAGAAGTTACAGATAACATTCCAGAAAATCCTAATGGCACAACACCTTCTAAATATCGTATTTATGCCAAAATAATCACAGGTGGTGAGCTTTATGATGAAAAACCTCGTATTGGCACTTTTTATTGGCGTGTACGCGGTTTAGATGATGAAGGAAATCCTGTTGGCGTATATTCTGATGCTCAAATTTTCAAAAACAAACCTCAAGACAATTGGAAAATCGCAATTTTTGGCGATAGTATCAGTCATGGAGGTGGGCATTTATCTTTTGGCCCAGCAGATTGGGCATATAGCTACGCTTATTATTTAGATTTCCCTACTATTAATTTATCTTGTAGCGGAGATACAAGCGAAACTATGGTACAGCGTTTTGATGATGATGTACTGCCTTTTCACCCACAATATTTATTAATCATGGGAGGAACTAATAGTCTTCGTGCTGGTATGCCTGCCGAAAATGTAATCAATGATTTAAAAACAATCCAAGAAAAATGTTATGAAAATAATATCACACCTATACTGCTCACTTTAGCACCTATAAATCCTTATAATATAAAAAAGGTATTCAATGAAGAAACCTCTGAAGTATGGCAATATAATTTAAATTTAGTTAACGATTTCATTCGCACACAGCCACATATTGATACAGCAAAAGCTTTAAATAGTCCACCAATATTGCCGACAGAATATGCTATGGACGGATTACATGGTGATGTTATCGCTAAAAAAATCTATGCTCAAGAAATCAATGATAACATTTCTCAATTTATTGCTAAATAACCCTACCTATATGTTGTAATTATAGTTTTGAAATTGTATAATAATTACTGTAAATAAAACAGCTAATTTTTAATTTCTATAAAACTATTTTTACAGGAGGAAGATATCTTGAAAGCTACTAAAATACGTGATGATATTTATTGGGTAGGTGCCATTGATTGGTCCGTTCGCAATTTTCATGGTTATGAAACTGGACGCGGTAGCACTTATAACGCCTATTTAATACTTGATGAAAAAATCACTTTAATTGACGCTACTAAAAAAACTTTTAGTGATGAAATCTTAAGTCGTATTTCTTCTATCATTGATCCAGCAAAAATTGATTACATTGTTTGCAATCATTTAGAAGCTGACCATTCTGGTTCTTTAGATATAATTGCTCAAAAATGCCCTAATGCTACTATTTTTGTCAGCCAACCAAATGGTTTAAAAAATATTGCTAAATTCTGCGGTGAACATACTTACCAAGGCGTAAAAGCTGGTGACAGCATAAATATTGGTAAACGCACTTTAAAATTCGTTCCTGTACCTATGCTTCATTGGCCAGATAGCATGGTTACTTATTGCCCAGAAGAAAAAATCCTTTTCTCTAATGATGGTTTTGGTCAACATCTCGCTACTAATGAACGTTTTGATGATGAAGTTGATTATGCTGTTTTAATGCATGAAGCGAAAAAATACTATGCTAATATTTTAATGCTCTATGGTCGTCAAGCTCAAACTGCTCTTAAAACAGTTTCCACACTTGATATTGACATGATTTTAACAGGTCATGGCATAAGCTGGCGTAAACATATTAAAGATATTTTAGATTTATACGCAAAATGGAGCAATTTTGAAGCTGATGAACATAAAGCTGTTGTAGTATTTGACAGCATGTGGAATTCTACAGAAATTATGGCTAAAACAATCACAGAAGCATTCCAAGCAAAAGGAATTTGTGCAAAATTCTTCGATTTAAAAACTAATCATTATTCTGATATTATGACTGAAGTTCTTGATAGTAAATATATCGCTGTTGGCTCTCCTACTTTAAATAATGGTATGATGCAAAATGTAGCTGCCTTCTTATGTTATCTCAAAGGTCTAGTACCTAAGAAAAACGACCGTCAAGCTTTAGCTTTTGGTTCTTATGGCTGGGGTGGACAAAGCATTGCTCTTGTACAAAAAGAACTTGAAGAAGCAGGACTCAATATCTTCCATGATATGATTCGTATTGCTAATCAACCAACACAAGAAGAATTAGATAATATTTATACTAGCATTATTGAAAAACTCTAAAAGAAAAACCTCTAATAGGTCAATATCTATTAGAGGTTTTTTCTTTATTACTAAAAATTTTAATACTATAAACAATACATATTGATAATGATATAATTAATATTATAAATAAATATAGAGGTGATATTTATATGATAAATTCCCATTCAAGACATAGAGATATTATCTTAATTTTAATTGCTAGCTTTTTTTATATGACTAGTCCTATGCTCATAACTCCAATTATTGCTGGGTTTTCAGAAACACTTGGTGCCAATGGTACTACTATGGGGCTGATTGGTGGCATTATGAATATTTGTTCTTTAGTCAGTCGACCTATCATCGGCATATATGCTGATAAAATTAGTAAGTATAAATTATCTTTTTGGGGCATAATTTTTATCATAATTTCATGTCTAGGTTATATACTGGCTACTAATTCATTTATCATTGCCATTGCCCGCATTATTAATGGTCTTGGCTTTGCCTTATGTTCTACTTGTATGTCCACCTGGATGTCAGATTTATTGCCCCAAGAAAAAATCGGCTCAGGCATGGGTATATACGGCACTATGAACGCTTTAAGTATGGCAATTGCTCCAGCTATTGGTGTATATATCTATCAAAACTTTAACTATACAATAGCATTTTCACTTGCTCTATTTACAGCCATAATTTCTATCATAATTATTCAATTTGTAAAAGATAAGGATGAACCCATCATCACTACTAACACTAATTTTAAATTGGAAATTATTGATAAAAATGTAGTTCCCATTGCTTTCATCATGATGATGTTTGCTATTCCTTATTGTGCTACTCAATCTTTTCTTGTAACTTATGTCGAAGCTAAACAACTTAATATCCATATAAGTTTATTTTTTCCAGCATATGCTATTGCTCTACTTATACTCCGTCTAAGTCTAAAAAGTCTCTTTGACAAACTTCCTTTCGGTATATTTTTTACCTCTAGTATAATTTGTGCTTCACTATCTATCTATTTTCTTCATACAATGCAAAATAATTTTGATATGCTTATCGCTGCTATATTCATGGCAGGTGGAACAGGTATTATCAATTCCGTTTGTCAATCTACAGCTTTATTATTAGCACCTAAAAATAAACGCGGTCTAGCTAATAGTACATTTTATATTGGTATAGACTTAGGTATGGCACTTGGGCCAATCATAGCTGGTATCTTTTATGAACATTTCTCGTTATATTTATTCTATCCACTATTTTTCTTTACTATACCACTAGCTATAATAGGATTTTTCTTTTACCATCAAAAAGTTAAAAATATCATAAACTAAAATTCCAAAGAAAAAAGCGAAGAAAAAATTCTTCGCTTTTTATATTATTTATTATATTAAACAGCTTCTGATTTAACTTGTTCTGTAGATAAGTCTGGTTTTCTATCTGGAACAATAAAACAAACTATTTTTACCATTATTGGAATAAGTGGTAACCATAATAAAGTATTTATTAAATTAAATGAAGTATGTGCATTTGCAATTTGACGAGAAATAACTGCTGTTTCTGGTCCAACAGGAGAAATATACATTACAAACTGAGCAAATAATGGTAATACACATAAGAACACGATACTACCTGTGATATTGAATACACTATGAGCTACAGCTGTACGTTTTGCATTTTTAGATTGACCAATAGAAGCTAATAAAGCAGTAATTGTTGTACCGATATTATCACCTAATAAAATAGGTAATGCACCTTGAAGACCGATGATACTGTTACCATCTACACCAGCTTGAGCTGCAAAGTTCTGTAATACTGCAATTGTAGCACTAGAACTCTGTACAATTACTGTCATAACTGTACCTAACAATAAACCTAAAATTGGATTATCATGTACACTAGCGATAAGTTCTGTAAAGATTGGTGCATTTACAAGAGGCTTCATAGTAGAGCCCATGATTTCGATACCTGCGAATAATAAACCAAAGAAAAATACTGTCTGACCAATATTTTTTAATTTATCACTTTTAGCAAAAAAATAAACCATAAAACCGATAAATACGATTGGCCAAATATAATCGCTAAGTTTAAAAGCAATTAATTGCGCAGTCATTGTTGTTCCGATATTTGCACCAAAAATAATGGAAATTGCTTGTGGTAATCTCATTAATCCAGCACTAACAAAACCGATAGCCATTACTGTTGTAGCACTAGAACTTTGTAATACACATGTAACTAATGCACCAGCTAATACACCTACAACTGGATTTTTAGTTAATACGCTAAGTACATAACGCATTTTTTCTCCAGCCATATTCTGTAAACCTTGGCTCATCATGTTCATACTGTAGATAAATAATGCCAAACCGCCTAATAATTCAAAAGCAATTTTCAAACCCTCACTCATTAAATATTCCTCCAAAATAATTTTCTAACACATATTTTCAAAATAAAATTCGCTCGATTGCTATTTAATTATATAAATAAGTGAGTAATGCTTTCTAGTAGAAAAAAGTAAAATAAATGTAAAATATATGTAAAATCTTTTTCATAATATCCAGATAGAGATTATATCTTTATATAAAAAAACTGGTGTAAATTAAGTAATTACACCAGTTTCCTATCTTTTTATCAAACGAAATATTTTGTTTTGAATTCTTCGATTTGAGCTTCATCTAATGGTCTAATTTCACTTAAATAAGCGATTTCTACTTTACTACCATCAGAATGTACACCTTCTAAATAAACAACGCCATAACCTTTAGCTAAATATTGTATCATGCCTTCGCCAGTTTCTTCATTATAAATTTTTATACCTATACAATCATCAAAAGTTCCCATTGAAGTAACTACCTTATATCTTCCTAATAATACAATATTTGTAGCATCTCCACCTGTATAAACTTTTGGCTTTTTAGAATTTGTTTGCACTGTTCTAAAATCCTGCAAATATGGCATTTCTTGTCGCTTATTTAGCACAACTTCTGACACTTTATCTTCGCTACCAATAATTCTTTTTACTAATAAAGGCTGTAATACTTTTTGATTTTCCTTATCTACAATACAAGTTCCTTGATAAAAATTAACTTTATCACCTTTATTTTGTTCATCAAAATTAAATGTAGCTAGATAAAAATTGTCATTTTCAAAAGGTGCTGCTAATACATTGATTGTACCAGTAGCTTGCTGATATTCTCGCAAATCTATATTTTTAGGAGAAGCTAAAGCTACCGCTTGAAATGTTAATAAAACTACAAAAACTACTAATAATCTTTTCATTTAGATAGCCTCCCTTTATTTATCACTATAATATATATCATATATTATATAATTCGCTACAATACTAAAAAATACCTTTCATAAAAAAATTTTTTACAAAAATAAAGACGAATCTATTGCTATTCGCCTTTATTTAAATTATCTATGAACTTATTCATAACGAAGTGCTTCAATAGGGTCTAATTTGGCAGCTTTTCTCGCTGGATAAATACCAAAGAATAAGCTTATGCCTACAGAGAACATAAAAGATATAATAATTGGCTCTATAGTGATAACTGTTGTAAATCCGCCAAATTGAGCTATCGCTGTAGCTAAACCAACGCCAACACCTACACCAATTAAACCACCTATAATCCCTACAAATACAGCTTCAATCAAAAATTGGAACATAATATTATTATACGTTGCACCTAATGCTTTACGAATGCCAATTTCTCTCGTTCTTTCAGTTACTGATACCATCATTATATTCATAATGCCAATGCCACCAACTAATAATGATATGCCAGCTACACTACCTAATAAAAGTGTAAGCATCGTACTTGTACTAGTCATCGTTTCCATTATACTAGTCAGATTTCTTACAGTGAAATCATCTTCTTTATCTCCTGTAATTTTATGGCGTTGTCGCATTAAATTTTCAATTTCAGCTTGTACAGAATCCATTTTATCTGCTGATACTACTTGTACACTTATTTGCTGTACATAATCTATAGCCATTATACGCGTCATCGCTGTTGTCAATGGTACAATTACTGTATCATCTTGGTCTTGACCTACACTTGATTGACCTTTGCTTTCCAAAATACCTATTACTTTAAATGGGTCATTATTTATACGAATATTTTTTCCTACAGGATTTACATCTTCACCAAATAAATTGCTCGCTACTGTAGTACCAATAACTGCTACACGAGCACGACTTTCAACATCTTTTTCTGTAATGAACGTACCATTTGCTATACTCAAGGAACGAATATACATATAATCTGGTATTACACCCACCACTTGTGTATTCCAGTTTTGATTACCATTTACGATTTGATAATTTCTTTGTACCTGTGGTGAAACATATTCTACATCTTTTATTTTCTTTTTTATAGCTTCTGCATCATCTAATTTCAAACGCACATTTGAACCAGCCGCTTGACGAACACCATCTGCATTTTTTGTCGCACTAGCATTGATAATCAACATATTGCTACCCAAGCTAGCAATAGAATCTTCTACCTGTTTTCGTACCCCCATACCAATAGAAACCATTGCTATAACGGCACCTACACCAATTATAATTCCAAGCATAGTCAGTAATGAACGCATTTTATTTGCCCATAAAGCCGATATAGCCATTTGCACAGTTTCTTTAAATAACATCCATTACTACCCCCTTGCCTGCATCTTTTGTTATTTTTCCATCAACTACTAATAATTGACGTGAAGCACATGCCGCAATATCTGGTTCATGTGTTACTAAAATCATGGTTTTCCCTTCTTCATGTAATTTGATAAAAATCTCCATGATTTCCTTTGTTGATTTTGTATCTAAGTTACCAGTAGGTTCGTCTGCCATGATAATACTTGGGTCATTGACTAAAGCTCTAGCAATTGCTACACGCTGTCTTTGCCCACCTGATAATTCATTTGGTTTATGGTCTGCCCTATCATCTAAGCCAACAGCTTTTAAATAATGATGTGCTCTCTCTAGTCTCTCCTTCATGCCTACTCCAGCATAAACTAAAGGCAATGCTACATTATCTAACGCAGTTATCTTTGATAATAAGTTAAAGTTCTGGAAGACGAAACCTATTTTTTTATTGCGAGTCTTAGCAAGCTCATCATCACTTAAATGAGCAATTTCTCTACCATCTAATTTATAAGAGCCACACGTCGGTCTATCTAAACAACCTAATATATTCATTAAAGTAGATTTTCCTGAACCTGATGGCCCCATAAGTGCTGCAAATTCACCTTTATAGATTTTTAAATCTATACCATTTAAAGCTGCTACTTCTTGTGTTCCCACTTGATAAAGCTTTTTTATGCCTGAAAGTTCAATAGTAATTTCTCTTGCTTCATTCATATCACTATTTTCCTTTCTTAGTGAATTGGTGGTCCTGGTCTAGCAGAAGTTGTAGTAGTTGCTTTTTTAACCATGGTAACATCTACTTTTTCATTTTCAGATAAACCATTTATAATTTCTACAAATTCATCACCATATATACCTGTTTCTACATAGCGATTTTCTGTTGTGCCATCATCTTTGATAACAATTACATATGTTCCATTTTTATCAGTTTTTAAAGCTGAAAGTGGTACAGCTAAAGCACTATCTTTATTTGCAGTTTCAATTTCTACACGAGCAGTCATTGAAGGCATCAATAAACCTTCTGGATCATCTACATCTAAAGTTACACTATAATAAATTACTGCTGCTGATGAAGATGAACTACTGCTTGATGAATTGCTTATATTCCAGCTATTATCCATATCTGTCTGTGAAATTTTAGATACAGTAGCTGTAAAAGTCTTACCATTATAAGCATCTACGGTAAAAGTAGCTTTTTGCCCTACTCTTACACTGCCGATATCTGTTTCATCTACTTTAGCAAAAATTTGCTTTCTTGATAAATCAGCAATACGCATAATTACAGTAGGATTGCTATTTCCCTGTACCGCCATAGTACCATCTGTAACAGGTTCACCAATTACTACCCCATCCATAGGTGATACTATTACTGTTTCGGATAGATTTGACTCTGCTTCTTCCAATTTACTTTGTGCTGTATCGTAATTGTATTGAGCATTATCTAAATCCTCTTTAGATTTTGCTCCTATATTATATAAATAATTAGTTCTGTCATAAATTGTCTTTGCATTTTGTAAAGTAAATTCTGCTTGTTCTTTTTGAGTTTCATAATCTTTTCCGTCTAACAAAGCTACAGTTTGACCTTGAGTTACAGTATCATTTTCTTTTACTAATACTTGTTTTACACGAGCTGTAATTTTAGAGCTTACTTCTACTGACTCTACTGGCTTTATTGTTCCTGTAGCTGAAACAATTGATTTCATGCTCATATATTGAACTTGAGCTGTATTTACTACTGGTTTTTTCGCTTCTTCTTGTTTTTGTGCATAATATTTATAACCAGTAACAATAGCTATTATTACAACTACCAATACCAATATTATTTTTGCCCATTTTTTTAACTTCACTTTATCCATCTATTGTTTCTCCCTTTGGTGTTCCAATAACATATTCTAGATTAGCTTTATATCTAGCATAATCATATTGAGCACTTGCATAGTTTAATCTAGCTTGTGAGAGCGCTAATTCTGCATCAATTACATCTAAGATTATACCTGCACCAACTTTATATTTTTCAGTAGCGATGAAGTAATCTTCTTCTGCTTGTTTTACTGCCATTGCTGTAGAATTAAAACGTCTTTCAGCTTCTCTCATATTTAAATAAGCTTGTCTTACTTCTAAATCAATAGTATCTTCTGTATCTAATAATTCATATTCTGCTTTATTATAACTAGCTTCTGCTGATTTTACATTTGATTTTGTTACATTATTATCGAAAATATTCCAATTGGCAGATACACCAGCTTGATAATCATGGTCATTGCCACTAGGTAATGCCTGTTTATCCCAACTTGTGCTTACAGATAAATTCACTGTTGGCAAATATCCAGCTTTAGCCACATCAATATTATTTTTAGCAATTTCTACATCTATCTGACTTGCTATTCTATCTTTACGATAAGCCATAGCATAATCTAAACATTCAGGTAAAGACATTCTAACTATTTGATATACAAAATCATCAGTTAAATTAATAGGTTCATTTCGATCAATTTTTATGATATTACGGAATGTACTTAAATTTATTTCATAATCATTTTGTGCTATAATCAAGGATTGTTGCGCATTTGATAAGGCAACTTCTGAACGAAGTACATCTGATTTTGGTATACTGCCTGCTGCATAGAGATTTCTTACATCTGTCAAATGACTTTCATAATTATTTACAGACTCTTGTTCAATATTTACATTTTGCTTTGCTTCTAATATATCAAAATAAGCTTTTATTGTATTATATTTAATAGTTTCTTCTGTGCGTTCTAAATTCAATTCAGACTTTAATAATTCCAATTTTTTACTATCAATATTTAGCTCATTTTTATTTCCTGTGTAAAGAGGCAATGTTGCTGAGATACTATTACTATTGCCTCGCTCAAAAGTTGTATCTGCACTATCTCTAGCTGATAGACTACTTCCTAAAGAAATACTTACACCATTTGCTCCTTTTGTAGCTTCATAATTTGCTTGTGCTGCCATTTTTTCTTCATTAGCAATCTTTACATCATTATTTTTAGCTAATGCCATATCTACAGCTTCATCAATAGATAAATCAGCTGCCAAACAAGCTGGCATACCAATGTTCATACATATAGATAAGACCATACATATATCTTTCATTTTTTTTAGGGACATACGTTCTATTATCCTTTCTTTAAAAAATTAATATATATTTATTATCATTATATATATTTACATATTTATTGTATAACAAAATATAATTATATAGTATTAAATTTATATTAAAAAAATTATACTTGACGATTTCAATTGAACACAATAGAATATTTAGATATACAATATTATTACACAATTGTATTTTTTAGTTCTACTTTTATCAAGGAGAGAGAAATATATGAAAATATTAGTAGCAGATGGTGTTTCCCCTAAGGGCATCGAAATTTTGCAAAAAGCTGGCTTTGAAACAGTAATCAAAGACAAATTACCAGCTGAAGAACTTTTAGAAATTATTCCTGATTTTGATGGTCTAATCGTACGCAGTGCTTCTAAAGTAACAAAAGAAGTTATCGAACGTGCTAAAAAATTAAAAATCGTTGGTCGTGCAGGTGTTGGTACTGATAATATTGACATTAACGCCGCTACTTCACATGGTATTATGGTAATAAATTCTCCTGGTGGGAACACAATTGCTGCCACAGAACACACAATGGGCATGATGATGGCTATGGCAAGAAATATTGCTGTCGCTAATGAAACAATGCAACACGGCGAATGGAACCGTAAAAAATATACAGGTGTAGAACTTCGCGGTAAAACACTTGGTGTAATCGGTCTTGGTCGTATTGGTAGTGGTGTAGCTACTCGCGCATTGGCTTTCGATATGAATGTTATTGGCTATGATCCATATGTCAATGAAGAACGTGCTCACTCTTTAGGCATTAAAGTTGTTTCTCTTGATGAATTAATTAAACAATCCGATTTTATCACAGTACATATGCCACTCACTCCAAAAACAAAAGGCATGCTCAACAAAGATAATATCGCTAAAATGAAAAATGGCGTTCGCTTAATAAACTGCGCTCGTGGTGGTATCATCAACGAACAAGATTTAGCTGATGCTGTTAAATCTGGTCATGTTGCTGGCGCTGCAATCGACGTATTTGAAAGTGAACCTATCGATCCAAATCATCCATTAATTGGTCTTCCTGGCGTAACTTTAACACCTCATTTAGGTGCTTCCACAGTAGAAGCTCAAGTAGGTGTTTCCGTAGATGTAGCACAAGGAATTGTAGCTGCATTAAATGGTGAACCTGTATCTACAGCTGTTAATATGGCTCCAGTTTCTCCTCAAACTATGAAATTCATCAAACCTTATCTAGATTTAGCAGAACGTCTTGGTTGCACAGCTTGCTCTTTAGCTGATGGTCCTATCAGCGAAGTAACTATTAAATATAATGGTGAAATTGCTGATGTTGATACAAAAATGATTACTATTGCTGCTATCAAAGGTATGTTAAATCCTATCTTAGAAAGCAATGTAAACTACGTAAATGCTCCAAGCCTTGCTAAAGAACGCAATATCAAAATCACAGAAATAAAAGATAAAGCTGTAGAAAACTTCGCTAACTTAATCACAATTTCTATCACATCTTCTGGTAAAACAGAAACTATCCAGGGTACATTATTTGGTGAAGAAGGTCGTATTGTCAGCATTAATTCTTATCGTGTTGACGTTGACCCTCATGCTCGCATCCTCATTTGTCCACATATTAACCGTCCTGGTGTTATCGGTACTATCGGTTCACTTTTAGGATATGCTAACATTAATATTTCTGGTATGCAAGTTGGTAAAACAAAAATTGCTGGTACTAGTATGATGGTTTTAACTATTGATAACGAAATTCCTGATACAGTTATGCAACAAATTATAAATTTAGATGGTATTTTTGATGCTAAACTTGTAAATTACTATACAGTTTAATAAATTCTAAGGTAAAGGCTCTAGTTTTTTTTACTTAGAGCCTTTAGTTTAGAAGTTCAAATAAATTATAACTTCTAAATAAACTATATATTACTATAAATAATAAGTAGTATAAATAGTAATAATTTATTATAGAATTACAAATATTTATCCTATTTTTATTGACATTTTAACTTTATCTAGTTAAACTAAAGATGAATAGATTTTCACATTATAGGGAGATGTTCATATTATGAAAATTTCAGTTATCGGAGCAGGTAACGTAGGTGCTACTTGCGCTAACGTACTCGCACTCAAAAATTTTGCAACAGAAGTTGTACTTCTCGATGTTAAACCTGGCGTATCCGAAGGTAAAGCTATGGATATGATGCAGACTGCACAGATGATGCACATCGACACTAAAATCATCGGTGTAACTGCACCTATGGATGATGCTTCTAAAGCTGACGAAGCTTACAAAGCAACAGAAAACTCCGATGTTGTAGTTATTACTTCCGGTATTCCTCGTAAACCTGGTATGAGCCGTACAGACCTTATCGGTGTTAACTCCAAAATCGTTAAAGGTGTTATGGACCAGGCTTTAAAACATTCTCCAGAAGCAGTATTCATCATCGTTTCCAACCCTGTAGACACTCTTACTTACCTTGCACTTAAAGACAGTGGTCTTCCACGTAACCGTGTAATCGGTATGAGCGGTCTCTTAGATGGTAGCCGTTTTGAATACTATTTAGCTCAAGCTATTGGTTGCCCAGTTCGTGATATCAACGCTATGGTAATCGGTGCTCATGGTGACCTTATGGTTCCTCTTACTCGTTTTGCATCTTATAAAGGCAGACCTGTTACTGAACTCCTTTCTGAAGAAAAACTTGCTGAAATCGAACATGCTACTCAAGTAGGTGGCGGTACTTTAACAAGCTTACTCGGTACTTCCGCTTGGTACGCTCCTGGTACAACTGCTGCTACTATGGCAGAAGCAATCGCTAAAGACAGCGGTCTTACAATCTCCAGCATTTGCTACCTCGATGGCGAATATGGCGAACATGACGTTTGCGCTGGTGTTCCTGCTGTTCTTGGTAAAGGCGGTATCAAAGAAATTACTGTTCTTGACCTCAACGAAAAAGAACAAGCTATGTTCGACGCAAGTGTTGGCTCCGCACGTGAAACAAATGCTAAATTAGCTGAAGCTTTAAAATAAGTTTCAATAGTTAATTTACAACGGAACAAAATATTTATTTAGAAATGCTCCCTTATAGCAAAGCAAATATTTTGCTTTCTATTTAGGGGGCATTTTCTCTAAATAATCAAATTGATAAATTCAAAGCAGGTGATAGTCATGACCCACTTTAATATTTACGGAAAATATGAACCAACTCTCAATATAATTTTAGATAATATAATTTCACAGATAAAAACTTATAATGATATGGAAGTGCAAAAAAGTGGCGAAAAGGCCTATGAACACTTGATTTATCGTGTAAAAAATAAAGATAGCATGCTTGAAAAATGCACTCGCAAAAATCTACCGCAGACAACTTATTCTGCTCTACATGATATTCAAGATGCCATCGGTATTCGTATCATCTGTCGCTTTATTGATGATATCTACAAAAACATTGATTATTTAAAATCTCTTCCTAATTTAAAAATAATCAAAGAAAAAGATTATATAAAAAATGTAAAACCAAATGGTTATAGAAGTTATCATTTAATAGTTGAAATCACTGCTCCCTATGAAGATATTCTAGGCAATAACCCTGGTAAATTTTTTGCTGAAATTCAAGTTCGCACCATTGCTATGGATAGCTGGGCTAGTCTAGAACATCAAATGAAATATAAACATGACATCAAAAATCCAGAATTAATCGTAAAAGAATTAAAACGTTGCGCTGATGAATTAGCAGCTTGTGATGTTTCTATGCAAACTATTAGAAATTTAATCAACGCTGAAAATTAACTACATTATAAAAAATAAGGAGTATCTTTATGAAAATACTATTAGCTGAAGACGAAAAAGATATGTCTAGTGCTTTGACTGCAATTTTACAACATTCAGGCTATGATGTAGATAGCGTTTATGATGGTCAAGCCGCTATGAAAAAAGCCTTAGAAAATGTATATGATTGCCTAATCTTCGATATTATGATGCCTAAAATGAGCGGAATTGACGCATTAAAAATAATCCGCCAAAAAGGAAATCTTTCACCCGTGATTATGCTGACAGCTAAATCAGAAATAGATGACCGCATTACAGGACTTGATGCTGGCGCTGATGATTATCTAATGAAGCCTTTTTCTGTTGGCGAATTATTAGCTCGTATACGCTCTTTAACTCGCAGAAATACGCAATTTTCACCACTGACTCTATCTGCTGGCTCTGTTCATTTAAATATCGAAGAACAAAATTTGTCTTGCAAAAACTCCATAAGTTTAAATCACAAAGAAACTAAATTAATGAAGCTTTTCATGACTAATATGGATAAATCATTATCCACTAATCATATATTTTCTGCAATATGGGCTGATGAAATAGATGCTGATGAAAATATAGTATGGATATATATCTCTTATTTACGCGAAAAATTAGAAGCCATCAATGCCGATATTCAAATTTTCGGGCAAAAAGGACAAGATTTTTTACTTACAAAAAAATAAATAATTAAAGAGTGTATCTATCATGAATGTAATAAAAAAACTTCGCCGAAAATTCATCTTAATCTCTACCGCTACAGTAACAATTATTGTTATTGGTGCCTTAAGTCTTGTCACAAGTGTAGCTTATATCAGAATAAATGCTCAGATTGATTCATTTCTTATCTATATTTCCCAAAATAATGGAAGAATTTCTGAACATAAATTACCACCAAATACTACATGGTTTAGTGAAACGGATTGGACAGGAGATACACCTGATTTTCCCTACCAGCTCCGCTATTTTAGTGTTCTTGTAGATGACCAAAATTATATAAAAGAAATAAATATAAAAAATATCGCTGCTTTTACAGAAACAGAAGCCATTCAATATGCACAAATGGCTGTACAAAAAGATAAAAGTAATGGTATTTTCAAAAAAGACCGTGCTAGCTATGCTTATCAAATTACAAAATTGCCAAATAATGATACCTTAATTGTCATTATGGACTGTACTCGTGATATGGCTATAATCCAAGACTTTATCCAAGATTCTATTGAATTAGGTCTAGTGTGTATTATTCTCTATATCATCATCTTAGCAATTTTAAGTAAACTAGCGATAAAACCATTCATTCGCAATATGGAAAATCAAAAAAGATTTATCACTAATGCTGGTCATGAATTGAAAACGCCTATAGCGATAATTTCAGCCAACACAGAAGCTATTGAGCTAATCAACGGCAAAAATCAATGGACAGAAAATATTTTAAAACAGATACAACGCTTATCTAAATTGATTAATGAATTAATCACCTTATCCAAAATGAGCGAATACTCTACAGAAAATCTTTGTTTTACTTCTACTAATTTTTCTGAAATAACCATTGAAGTGGCTAAATCTTTCCAACAAATGGCTACAGACCAAGAAAAATCTTTAAAATATCAAGTTAAACCTGATGTCTCTATTTTATCTGAATATAAATATCTATATGAATTAGTAAATATTCTTATCGATAATGCAGTAAAATATTGTGATGATAAAGGTCTTGTCGAAGTAAAATTATCTCAATCTAAAAAAACAGTAACTTTATCTGTAACCAATGATTATATCGATGGCAAAAATATTGATTACTCGCGTTTTTTTGAAAGATTTTACCGTGAAGATACTTCTCATAGCAGTGAAAAAGCAGGTTATGGTATCGGACTTTCCATTGCAGAAGAACTTGTAAAATTATTAAAAGGCACCATAAAAGTCAGTTATAATAAAGGTAAAATTACTTTTATTGTAAAATTTACTAACTAAAAATAACTCTATATAAATAAAAGGATAAATAGAAAAATCTTCTATCTATCCTTTTTTATTATCCATTTTATATTTTATGCTAAATTATATCATTGATATAAATGTAATAATTTCACTTTGATAATTCTTTTTACAGATTCATCTATACGCTCTTGACTAATTTCACCACTATTAACAGCGTCCAATAGACCAAGATATACTTCTTGTTGATGTTTATACTCATGGCAAACAAGCACGATATCTGCACCAGCTTTTACAGCTTTTACACCAATTGACCTAAAATCATTATGATTTGCTACTGCACCCATTTCCATATCGTCAGTAATGATTATACCTTTATATCCAAGTTCATTGCGCAATAAATCAGTCATGATTTTTGAAGATAAACTAGCTGGATATTCTTCATCAAGTGCAGGATATTTTAAATGTGATACCAAGATAAAATAATCATTCGGTTCATTTCCATCAATAATAGTTTTAAATGGAAGAATATCTTCTGCCATTAAAACTTCTTTTGCAACATCAATGCTAGAACTATCTACATGAGAGTCCACTCTTCCCTTTCCTATGCCTGGAAAATGTTTCAAACTATATATAATATTTTCTTGTTGATAGCCCTCAGTCGCTGCTCTTACAAAATCTATTACTGTATTTGTATTATACTATATGAACGTTTATCATTAGAACCTACATCAGCAACTGGCGCAAAATTCACATTGATGCCCATATCTTTTAGTGATTTAGCTGTTTTTATAGCCCATGTTTTAGCTTGCTCAATATCACCTGTTGCCCCAATTTCTTTTTGTGATGGAGGTGGCGTCAATTTTTCTGCCATACGCACTACATCTCCACCTTCTTCATCTATACCGATAAATAAAGGAACTTTTTCATTTGATTGAGCTTGTAAATCTGATGTTAATTGTTTTACTTGCTCAGGACTTTCCATATTCCTATCAAATAAAATCACGCCACCCATATGGTACTGATTTAACATATATAAACTATCATCATCAACTTTTGTCCCTTGAATACCAATCATCACCATTTGTCCAAGTTTTTCTGTTTGGGACATAGACTCAACTGTTTTGTCTACTTTTTCATCAATAGTTAAATTCTCTTGCTTAATTTGTTGCTTATCTTGTATGACTTGCTCATCATCATTAAAAATACTTCGATTATTAATCCCTAATATTGCTAAAACAATAACTATAATTATTACAATGCCAATAATTTTTTGTTTACGCATTTAGCATAAATTCCTTTCTCTTTGTTAAAATAAAAAATACTTCTGATTAAAAACAATCAGAAGTATTTTTAATATATATTAGTCTCTTACAATACGAGCCATACGAACACCGAAGAAGTAGTTCATAACCCATTTAAAGATAACTGTGCAGTTTGTTAATGGACCAGCAAGTCTCAATACATGTACTGCCATCCAAGCAATCCATGCAAATAAACCTTTAGATTTCATAACGCCTTTGAACATTACAGCGTCACCTGCACCGATTGTTGCCATGCTACCTAAATCTTTGTAAACGAAAGTTTCTTGTTCTTCACCTTTAATAGCATGCATAATATTTTTTACTGTAGTTTCTGCAGCTTCATATGCAGCTGGTGCAATTGTTGGAAGTGGACGACCATCTTGTTCAAAATGAGCGCTATCACCAATAGCATAAATATCTGGGAATCCTTTTACCTGTGTTGTTTTTTCTACAATTACACGGCCTGCACGGTCAACTTCAGCACCAAGAGTTGCTACAACTGGCTGAGCTTTAACGCCTGCTGCCCAAATTACAGTACGAGTTCTAATTTTTTCTTCTTTTTCACCACATTTTAATGTGATATATTCGCCATCATAATCTCTAACTTGAGTATTTAAACGAACATCTACTTTTTTACCTCTTAATACATCTACTGTATTATTGCGAAGAGCTTCTGGCATCATTGGTAAAAGTTTATCAGTAGCTTCGATTAATTTAATATCAACATCATTCATATTAAGATTATGATAATCTTTTTTCATGCATTTATATACAAGTTCAGAAATAGCACCTGCTTCTTCAACGCCAGTAGGGCCGCCACCAACAATCATAATTGTCATAAGTGCTTTTTTCAAATCTTTATCATTTTCTACACGAGAAGCACGTTCAAATGTACGAATAAGATGATTGCGAAGTAATGTGCTTTCGCGTAAAGTTTTCATTGGATAAGAATGTTCTTCTACAGATTTCATACCAAAATAATTTGTAGTAGCACCTGTAGCAATAATTAAATAATCATAGCTGATATCCCCATGACTAGTTTTTACAATTTTATTTGCAGGATCAAATCCTGTAGCTTCTGCCATAAAGAAATCGATGTTTTCATTTTTCTGGAAAAATGCACGAATTGGATAAGAAATTTCATCTTCAGATAAAATAGATGTCGATACTTGATATAATAGCGGTTGGAATAAATGATAGTTATGTTTATCAACAATAGTAACATCTACATCTTTGTCTGCTAATAATTTTGCAGCTTTAATTCCACCAAAACCTGCTCCAAGAATAACAACATGTGGTCTTGTTCCCTGATTTTTTCTAGGCATTATTAAATCTCCCCCAAAATTCTAATCATTATTTGTGAAATTCTTCACAATACCCCTAAAATATACCCCAAATAAAACGAAATAAAAAATAATATTTGTGAATAAATTCACTTTTTGTATACAACAAAATAATATATTTATCTCTATGACTTATACAATAACCTTTTATTGTAAATTTGTCAAGTTAAATTCAAAATATTTTATAATATTTTTACAATAAGAATGTTTTATTTCATTTTTGTTATAGGATATGATTTTTCTGCTCTATTCTTGAAATTTATTTTATATTTTCTAAAATAAAACAAGCCTTTTCTCAATATATCTAAGAAAAGGCTTGCTTCTTATAATTCGCTAAAATATCTTACAATACCATTAAAAATACCTTTAGCTGATTTTTTTACACCATCATCTGATTTTAAAATGGCTTCTTCTTTTGGGTTAGAAACAAAGGCAACTTCTAATAATGTAGCTGGCATCTGGGTATGTTTAACCACATAGAAATTACTTGTTTTTGTACCTCTATCATATGTTCCTATTTGCTCAATAACGCCCTCTTTTATATATCTAGCAAGTCGTTCACTATTGCTACTACCATTTACATAATAATAACCTGTAGTACCTTGAGCTGATGGCGATGTAAAGGAATCTAAATGTATACTTACAAATATATCTGAATTTGTTTTATTTCCTACATCTACACGCGCTTGCAATTCTTCCACATCGGTTGCAGGCTGTGGAGCAACATCTGTATCTGTTTTTCTTGTTATATATACTTTTGCTCCAGATTGTTTTAACATTTCTGCTAGATTTAAGCCAATACGTAAAGTTGGGTCTTTTTCACGTACTCCAGTTGGTCCAATTGCTCCAGAATCACTGCCACCATGACCTGGGTCAATAGTAATTCTCTTACCTTTTAACACGGATTTTGCATTTTTATCAATATCAAAATCTTCATTAACTCTATAGCTAGTATCATTGCTACTGCTACTTGTAGAACTTCCTGTAGTAGAGCCTATTGCAGCATAACTAATGTTACCAAAATCCATTGCTACTCTATAAGGTGTTTCTCCACCTACAATACCAAAAATATCATAACCAGATTTTTTTACATCAGTTTCTACAACAACTCTTACTACATTATCTTTAAATTGTGCAACTCTTACTTTGCTAGCATATTTACTATTGATATCTACTTCTTTTTCTATATTCTTAGCCAAAGCAGCATCATTTAAATCTATAACTACTCTATCAGGTGAAGATAATGCAAATGATTGATAATCTACTTCTTTATCAGCATCAACTACAATACGAACTTTATCGCTATTATTACTAATTCTTAAATTCTTTATTGTAGCCGTTTCGCTAGCTGCAAAAACCATACTTTGCATACAAAGCAAAGTAAAAAGACATACTAAGGAAAAAATATATAAACTTTTTCTCATTACGTATTTTACCTCGTACTAATATTATATTTCGCTTCTAATTTTTTGAAGCCCCATGTTAATATAAATGTCATAAATAAATAAAAAATAGCTGCTACTAAAAACGGTGTCATATCAAATTCTCTTTGTACTATAGAACGAGCTACTCTTAGTAAATCATTCATAGCCAAGATGTAAATAAGTGAAGTATCTTTCACTAAATTTATAGTTTCATTACTTACAGGTGGCAATACTATGCGTATTACCTGTGGCAAAATAACATGTCTCATCATTTGTGGATAATTCATACCTAAAGCTTTAGCAGCTTCATATTGACCCTTATCGACAGATTGAATCCCCGCTCTAAAAATTTCAGCAAAATACGCTGCATAGTTCAAAGAAAATGCTAATAATGCAGCTGCTATATCAGGCAAACGAATTCCAATCATTGGCAATGCAAAGTAGACAAATAATAATTGTAACATAAGTGGTGTACCACGCATTAACCAAATATATACCTCTGTCAAATATCTTATTGGTTTTATTGATGATAATCTAGCTAAAGAAAATAGCATACCTAACGGCACCGATAATACCAAAGTAATAAAGAAAATCTGTAGTGTTACCTGTGACCCTTCTAACATCGGTAATACTATTCTTAAAAGGTTATCCATAAAATTTATCAACTCCAAAACTTACTTGCTCATTAAAATCCCAGTATAGTTATTTTACAACAAAGATACATAAAATACAAAGATTAATTATTATTATCTCAAAATATATTTGCCTTACTTATATAAAAAAATGTATAATCTATATAGGCAAATTTTTAGTAAATAAATTAATAATATTAATATTAAAAAGAAAAGAGGTTATTTTATTGAGAAAAAAAATTAATAATGTAGTAAAAAGCAATGTTGAATTACTTACTTCCCCTTTTATGACATTCTTTCGTCATGAAGCTTCTAGTGGTATAATACTTTTACTTTTTGCTATATTAGCATTAGTGCTAGCTAATACGAGTTTATCCACTTTCTACAATGAAGTTTTAAATACACAAATGCCATTAGGTCCAGCCAAATGGCATTTAGATTTAACTATACTTTATTGGATTAATGATGGACTCATGGCAATTTTCTTCTTTGTTATCGGTCTTGAAATCAAACGTGAATTTCTCTTTGGTGAATTAAAATCTTTATCTGCCACCATCTTACCTATAAGTGCGGCTATTGGTGGTATGATTGTTCCAGCGATTTTATATTATCTTGTAAATATGGGACAAGATACTGTTTCTGGTTGGGGAATTCCTATGGCTACAGATATCGCCTTTTCCTTAGGTATCTTAGCAATCGCTGCTAGTGGTGCACCTCGCAGTATTGCCATTTTCCTCACAGCTTTAGCTATTGTTGACGACTTAGGTGCTATTATTGTTATTGCTATTTTCTATAATTCTAATATATCTTTTGCTGCTTTAGGTATTGGTTTAGTTGCACTTTTAGGTGCTTTTATTCTCAATCGCTTAAATTGTAGAAATTTCCTTCCTTATTTATTAGTAGGTTTAATCGCTTGGGTTGCCTTCTTAAATGCAGGTATTCACCCTACAATCGCTGGCGTATGTTTAGGTATGTTAATTCCTGCTGATAATAAAAACCATGAAAATTCTTTACTCCACAAACTAGAACATAAACTTGAACCATGGTCAGCTTATGCTATCATGCCTATTTTTGCTCTAGCAAATGCTGGTGTTACTGTTGAAGGCGGTATTTCTGATATTCTTTCTCCTATTGGTATCGGTATCATCTTAGGTCTTTGTATTGGTAAGCCTCTAGGTATTTGCGGTGCAGCTTTCATTTTATTTAAATTAGGTTTTGCTAAAATGCCAGAAGGCGCTAAAACTACTCAATTAATTGGTGCTGGTTCTTTAGGCGGTATAGGTTTCACTATGTCCTTATTTATCGCATCTTTGGCATTTGACAATGCCTCTTACCTTGCTAGTGCCAAAATCAGTATTTTATGTGCTTCCGTATTATCTGGTATTTTAGGGGTAATTATATTTAAAACTTCTAAACTATTCAAAGCCTAAATATTATGGTAAGCTATTAATAATATAAATTCTATTAAGAAGGTGCCCTTATTGTGTGAAATAACCAATGGAATAAAAAATGCAATTGTTAATATAAAAATAATTGGTGTTGGTGGTGGTGGTAATAACGTAGTAAAACGTATTGCCGAAAACACTGATTTAGATTTAGACTTAATTGCAGTTAATACCGACCACAAACAGTTAAAATCTTTAACAAGCGATAATATTACAAAAATTCAAATAGGTACAACTTTAACTAAAGGTCTTGGTTGTGGTGGTAATGCTAACTTAGGTCATGAAGCAGCCGAAAATGATGCTGAAGTGATTAAACAAGCATTAAAAGGTGCTGATATGGTCTTTTTAACAGCAGGACTTGGTGCTGGTACTGGTACTGGTGCATTACCTGTAATCGCTAAAATTGCCCACGATATGAATATCTTATCAGTCGGCGTAGTAACTGTACCTTTTACTTTTGAAGGAGCACGTAAACAAAAATTAGCTGAAGCTTCTATCAAAGAATTAATGCCTTATATGGACGCATTAATCACTGTTCACAATGATAATTTATTAAAAATCAAAACAAGCACTAAATTAACACTTTTAAATGCTTTCCGCATGGCTGATATGGTACTTCGCCAAGGTATACGCTGTGTAACTGAATTGATTTTAACAGTAGGCGTTATCAATGTTGACTTTGCCGATGTAAAATCCATCTTCCAGCAAAGTGATCATCCTGATGCACTCTTGGGTATTGGTGAAAGCAGTGAAAGTGCTGTAGATGCTGTAAAAGAAGCTATTAGTAGTCCTTTAGTAGAAAGAAGTTTATCTAGTGCTCGTGGTATTATTTTAAATATCAGTGGTAATTCTTCTTTATCCTTGTATGAAGTAAATGAAGCTAGTAAATTCATCAATGAACATACTCATCCAGATGTAAATATTATTTTAGGAACAGTAATCAATGATAATTTAGGCGACAAAGTTCGTGTTACTATCATTGCTACTGATTTTTCTGATAATGCTTCACCAAATGAAGAAAAAGCTTCTACAGAAAATAAAGATACTGCAACTAAAGCTACAACTGATAATACTGTTAAGCCAAAAACAGATGATAGTTTAAAATTACCAGATTTCATGAATAAAGAAAAAGACAATAAAAAAAGTAGCTTTTCAGCATTTCCATTTTTCAACTTTAAAAACGATATAAAATAAAATTTACTTTATCAAAACTAAATGCACTAAATAGACTAATCAAATTGAAATTAATCTGTTTAGTGCATTTTATCTATTAATGAGGAGAAATCTATGTTAAACCGTTTTAGCCGTACAGAATTATTATTAGGCGAAGAAAATATGTCTAAATTAGCCCAAAGTAAAATTGCCATCTTTGGCATTGGTGGCGTAGGCTCTTATGTGGCAGAAGGATTAGCTCGCTGTGGTATTGGTGAATTCATTTTAATTGATAGCGATGATATATCACTAACTAATATCAATCGTCAAATACATGCTCTTGAAACAACTATTGGTCAGAAAAAAACATTAATGATGAAAGAGCGCATACTATCTATCAATCCGCAAGCAAAAGTTACAACTATAGAAAAATTATATACACCTGAAAGCAATTTTTTCAATTGGGATGACGATTATACCTACATTGTTGATGCTGTAGATGATGTAAAAGCTAAAATTAATTTAATTGTAAATGCCAATAAACACAATCTGCCAATTATGAGTTCTATGGGCACTGCCAATAAATTAGACCCACAAAAATTCGTAATTACAGATATCTATAAAACACATACTTGTCCTCTTGCTCGCATTATGCGCAAAACATTAAAACAACAAGGTATAAAAAAATTAAAAGTCCTTTATTCTACAGAGGAACCCTTTACTAATTATACTGTAAATTTTAAAGAAAATACCTCTAAAGATAATAGTCCTGCTTCTACTCGTAAACAGCCTTTAGGAAGTATTTCTTTTGTGCCACCAATCGCAGGCTTAATGATTGCAGGAGAAATCGTCAAAGATATTTGTCAAATAAATAGATAAAATAAAAAAGCATTAAAGCTGGAATGATATGCACCCAAAATATTGGACATATTAATTAGGCTACTAATTGAAACTTAATTCTGTATTCTACAGGACTAAGTCCTTTTAGTTTTATCTTTATCCGTTTTGTATTATAATATTTTATATAAGATTTTAACTCTTTTATAAAATCTTCAACGGATTTGAATTTTTTTAAATAGAATACTTCGCTTTTTAGCAAACCAAAGAAATTTTCTATTACGGCATTATCTAAGCAATTGCCTTTTCGGCTCATGCTTTGGATAATGCCTTTTTCTTTTAATAACTTCTGATACCTCTTATTTTGATACTGCCATCCTTGGTCTGAGTGTAGAATTATCCCTTTTGTTTCTTTTATCTTTCTTGTTGCATCTTCTACCATATCTAATACTTGCTTTAGTATTGGTCTTTTCGATATTTTATAACTTATTATTTCTCCGTTATATAAATCTATTATTGGTGATAAGTATATTTTTTCATTACATAATGCAAATTCTGTTACATCTGTTGCCCATTTTTCGTTTGGTTTTTCTGCTTTGAAATTTCTATTTAATATATTTTTAGCTATTTTTCCTTCTTGCCCTCTATACGATTTGTATTTCTTTGCTCTTACTTTGCATGTTAAATTTTCTTCTTTCATCAATCTCATAACTACTTTATGATTGATTTTTATTCCTTGTTTATGCAGCTGCATAGTTACTCTTCTATATCCATATCTTCCATGATTTTTATTACAAATATTATGAATTAATGTTTTTAATCCTTTATATTTATCTTCTCTAGATAATTTTTTTAATGCATCATAATATGTGCTTTTAGCTAATTTTGTATAGTTTAATAGGGCTTTTAGAGTATATTTTTTCCTTAATTTAGCAATTACTAAAACTAGTGTCTTCCTTCCTTTTCCCATTGCTTCATTAAGGCATGCCACTTTTTTAATAGGTCATTTTCCATCCTTAATTGATAAACTTCTTGTTCCAATTTTTCAACATAAGAAAGTTCTTTTTTAGGTTTGTTAACTTTGTATTTAGATTTAGATTTTTTCATAGATGGTCTACCTCGTTTCTTAGCAAGTAAGCCAGAAAAGCCATAAGAATGATACAACTTTTCCCATGTAGAAATTGTACCAGTATTAGGAATGGAAAATTTGGCTGCTGTTTGATTTAATGATAAATGATGTAGCCATTTATATTCAATAACTTTTTGCTTAAAGATAGGAGTATATTTACGATTTTTATGAAGAAGTTGTGGAATACCACCATGTTCATAATGAGATATCCATCTGCAAAGAGGAGCTATATCTGGCATGTTTAGAATTTTAGCTACATGAGAAATAGAATTTCCTTTTAAAACCATTTTAATTGCTTTAACTTTAAATTCATTTGAGTATTTAGTCATAAAAAAACTGCACCTCCAAAAGTTGTTTTTTGTCCAACTTTTGGGGTGCAGTTCAGAATTAATCCAAACTTTAATGCTTTTATTTTTAACCTAAATTATTATTTAGATAATACACGTGCTAAGCGTACTAATTCTGGGTCTAATGTTTTGTTGTTATTTACAGAATCATGAAGGTCAATAGCTACAACTTTACCTTCGTTGATACCAAATACAATATTAGACTGACCATTGAGAAGTGCTAAAGCAGCTTTTTCACCTAACATACTAGCTTTTACACGGTCTTCAGCTGTTGGAGAACCACCACGTTGAACGTGACCTAATACAGTTACACGAGTATCGATACCAGTTTTTTCACCGATTTCTTTACCGATATCTACAGCACTGCCTACACCTTCAGCAACAACAACGATGCTATAACGGCGACCATTGTCATAAGATGTTTTGAGTTCATCACAAATTTTGTTAAGGTCATATTTAACTTCTGGAACAAGAACATATTCTGCACCACCAGCGATACCTGCCATCATAGCAAGCCAGCCACATTTACGACCCATAACTTCAAGAACGATGATACGACGATGAGCAGATGCTGTATCACGAAGTTTATTGATTGCATCTAAGATAGTGTTTAATGCAGTATCAGCACCGATAGTATAATCAGAACCCCAAACATCATTATCGATAGTACCAGGAAGACCAACGATTGGCATACCTAAATCGCTTAATAAAGAACCACCAGTTAAGCTACCATCACCACCGATAATAACTAAACCTTCAATGCCATGCCTTTGAAGAATTTTAAGAGCTTCTTTACGAGTTTCTTCTTGTTTGAATTCTGGGCAACGAGCTGTACCTAAGAAAGTACCACCACGTTGGATAATATCACTAACGCTTTGAGAATTTAATTCTACTATACGATCTTCAAGCATACCTTTGTATCCATCATAGATACCAAATACTTTTACTCCTTCATAAAGAGCTGTACGAACTACCGCACGAGCTGCAGCATTCATTCCTGGGCTATCTCCACCACTAGTCATGATTGCAATAGATTTTAACATATCAAATTACCCCTTTTCTTCTTTGATATACAATATAATGCATATTATTAACTATATAGAAATGCTTATACTAAAATATAAACATATTCACAACTTTTTAAATATCTGTATTTCCATCTACAGTATGATTTAATTTTACTAATACGCGCGTAATACGAACTCTATCTACTTCTTCGACAAAGAATTCATCATCGCCAAAGTTAGCTTTTTGACCTACACGTGGAGGAGTATCTACCTGCGTAGAAAGCCAACCACCGATAGTATCTATATTTTCTTCTTCAATATTAGTGCCAAACATTTCATTTACATCATCAAGTAACATTTTCGCATCAAGGGAATATAATTTCTCTGTACGTTTTTCTACTGTTGGTCTTTCTTCATCAAATTCATCTTGAATTTCACCAACAATTTCCTCAACAATGTCTTCTAAAGTAACCATACCAGCTGTACCGCCATATTCATCTACAACAATAGCTAATTGTAAACGTTTTCCTTGCATAAGTTTTAACAAATTACGCACTGGCATAGATTCTGGTACGACAGTAACTTCTCTTAATAATGACCTAATATCAATATTTTTGCGCGCATATAATGGATTTAATAAATCTTTTATATGCAAAAATCCTACTATATTATCTTTATCTTCAATACAAACAGGATATCTTGTCATCTGTTCAGTCAACGCTTTTTTTACATTTTCATCAAAAGAGTCTTCTAAATACAGACAAATCATATCTGTTCGAGGGATCATAATCTCTCTAACTGTAAGATTAGATAAATCAAATACATTATCTACAAAAGTCAATTCTGTTTTATCAATATATCCATGTTTATGACTTTCTTCCATCAACAAGCGAATTTCTTCTTCACTATGAGCTTCTTCACCTTCACTTGCCACTTCAAAACCAAGGCGAATTATTACCCAGTTAGCTACATGGTTTAAAATCCATACAGCCGGCCACATAATCTTGTGGAAAATAAGCATTGGTATAGAAATATTAAGCGTTACAGTTTCTGCTTTTTGAATAGCCATAGATTTTGGTGCTAATTCACCTAAAATGATATGCATTGCTGTAATGAGAGAGAAACCTACCACAAGTGCTATAGAATGAGCAAAATCTTCGCCAAAGCCAAAGAACTGCACAACAGGTACTAATAAAGCTGCAACAGCTGGCTCACCAACCCAACCTAAACCAAGGGATGCAAGTGTTATCCCTAACTGTGTTACTGATAAAGATGCATCTAAATGGTCTGTGAGCTTTTTGGCATATTTAGCTCGTGTATTACCTTCTTGTAAAAGCGTTTCCAAACGAGAAGAACGAATTTTTACAAGGGCAAATTCCGCTGCTACGAAAAAACCATTCATAAACACTAAAAATACTACTAAAATTAATTTCAACAGAACTTCAATTAGCTCCAATAATTAATTACCTGTATCAACTATTTATACTAACATTGAAACAGGTAATTCACCTCCTATATTGTATAAATTTAAATCTAGTATAATTATATAAAATCATAAGTTATTTTTCAACTTTTTCTTTATCTGAATATTTTTACGTTGTACTTACTTTTAATTTACATTTTAGTATAGTTAATAAAAATTCTTTAAATAGATTTAAAAATTCATATACTAGTTCAACGTATTTTGAGCTTTCTATATCACAGGAATTCCATTATTATCATCATAAGTAGCTGTACAATGAGGATAATTTGAGCATGCCCAAAACCAACCATTTTTACCGCGAATTCTACGTAAATTGCCTTCTTTACAACGTGTACATAAATATTTTGATGTAGCTTTAGTATTTTTATTTTTCTCTATAGGCATTGCTGAAAATTTTTCTTTAGGAGCAAAATTCATCTTTTTCGTATTTTCTCTAGCGATTAAATCCCAAGCTGAAATCAATTGATTATCTTGCTGAAATATCTCATTTTGCCCAGATTTTATATAATTTTTATCACTATTATTATAACTCATTTGTCGATAATTATTGAATTTAAATTTTGTTTTTTCTATATCTGGCTTGCCATCTACATCATTACAAGTCATACGACAATTAGGAAAGTTAGAACAGCCCCAAAACTCACCATTTTTACCTTTGCGTTTTACTAAAATACCTTGATTACATCTAGGGCATTTATATTCATGCTCTTGTACCAAAACTGTCTTTGTTGCTTTAATACATAAATTCTGCGTAAATTCTGCCTGTTTAGCTAAAAATTCTTCAATTGTTCCCTGACCTTCAGATAAAGAATGAAGATAATCTTCCCAAACAGCTGTAGAGTCTGGATATGTCATTTCATCTGGCAGTGCATCAATTAAAATATATGCCGACTGTGTTGGCACTAAATATTTCTTTTTACCTTCAAGTTGTAAAAAATTTCTCTTTACTAAATCTTCGATAATAGTTGCTCTTGTCGCTTCTGTGCCAATACCATAAATATCTTTTAATTTTTTCTTAACTTCTACATCTTTTACATATTTATGAATATCTTTCATACCTGCAAGCAGTGTCGAACTTGTAAAGCGAGTTGGTGGTTTTGTAGATTTTTTATCATATTCGCCTTTTACATATTCTACTTCATCACCTTTTTTCATAAGTGGCAATGAATTTTGTTCTTCTTTTTCTTCATTATCTTCTTTTTTATCGTCTTCATTTAAAGATTTTTCTTTATTATTTTGCACATATAATTCTTTCCACCCCATCTGTTTTACGACTCTACCACTTGTTACAAACAATTCTTGCATATATTCTATGCTGATTTTAGTCTGGTCATAAATATGAACTGGATAAAATTGTGCTATATATGCTTGAGCTATTAAAAAGTAAATATTTCTTTCTTCTATGGTCAAACTCATTAAATTGACCTTTACCTTTGTTGGAATAATCGCATGATGCGCTGTAATTTTTTTATCATTCCATGCTCTACTTTTCGTTTTTAAATCACATTTTTTTGCCCAATTAGCCAATTGCTTTTCATTGATATTATATAAATTCTGCAAAATAATTTTAGCATCACTAAACTGGCTTTGTGGTAAATATTCACAATCAGAACGTGGATATGTCGTCAATTTTTTCTCATATAATTTTTGTGCAGTATCTAATACTAATTGCGGGTCATATCCATATTTTTTACCTGCCAAAACTTGCAAACTAGATAAAGAAAATGGCAATCTTTGTACTTCTTTTTTCTGTGCTTTTTGATAAGCTGTTATTTTTCCTGCTTCTGTTTTTTGAGCAAATTTACCGATTAAAGCTTTAGCTATATTTTCATCAATTAAACGATTTTCAAAATCTAGTCCCGCCTGTGTATCTTTAGGCTTCCATGTGGCACTAAATTCACCATTTTCATTAGCAAATATTGCCTTTATCGTGAAATAATCAACTGGTTTAAAATCTTTTAATTCGCGTTCTCTGCGGACAACTAAAGCAAGTGTCGGTGTTTTTACTCTACCTACAGCAAATACACCTTTTTTCCCAGCTCTCCTTGCTGCTAAAGTATATGCCCTAGACAAATTCATACCGATAAGCCAATCTGCTCTTGCTCTAGCTAAAGCAGATTTTTTTAAATTCAAAAAATCTCGATTATCTCGCAAATCTTTATTAGCTTTTTTTATACTTTCTTCATCTAAAGCATTTAATAAAATTCGCTTTACAGGTTTTTGACAATTTAAATAATCTAAAACTTCATCAATCAATAATTGCCCTTCTCTATCAGGGTCGCCTGCATGAACTATTTCATCAGCTTTATCAATAAGATTTTTAATAATACCAAATTGCTTTTTGCAAGACTCATCTATAATCATTTTCCACTGTTTTGGTATAATCGGTAAATCTTCAGCTTTCCAATTTTTATATTTAGCATTGTATTCTTCTGGCTCAGCTTGACGCAAAATATGACCAAAAGCCCATGTTACAATTCCATCTTTAGTTATTAAATATCCATCTTTTCTTTGCACAGGACCTGTCAAACATTTTGCAATCTCTGCTCCCATACTTGGTTTCTCAGCTATATATAAACGCATAATTTCATCTCCTAAATTACTTGAATTAATTAAAAATAAAATTATAAATCGCTACAAAAACAAATATAGTCCATGCTATGAGAAAAATTCCACAAATAGCTAAAAGCCAAGGCATTTTCGGCCCTAAATAATCTGCCTGTGCTTCTGATTTTGCTCTAACAGAAGCAGGTAACATCTGAAGCATTGCATATAAAATTCCCGGCACAACTACTGCATCATCTAATAATCCCAGTCCCGGTATCATATCTGGTAAAAAATCAATAGGACTTATAAGATATAAAAACGCTATAATTGTCATTGTCTTTATCATCTTTGGTGTATTTCTATTAAATAAAGCTGTAAATAAAATTAAAATATCTCTTCTACTTGAACTGATAAACGATATAATTCGTGTAAACATTTAAAATTCTCCTTAATAAAAATAAACTTATAAATTAAATCAAAATATCATCTATAAAATAAAAACTCTATATTAAATATTAATTATTATACTTAATATAGAGCTTTATGTGAACTATAATTTATTTTTCTATTTTTTCTTCTACAGATACTTTTTCTTCAGGAAAAACTATATCTGCTTCAAACATACGTTGCCATGGAAATCTTATTTGCGCATCAGCCACATAAGATTGACCTTCAAATTTTTCTAAGCCATAATCAGCTATCATTTTCTGTAAAGCTTCTGTAGCTAATTTTTCTGCTGGTAAAGTTCTAGTTTTTGTATTACCATAATCGCCTTCACCAGGCATGGAATTTAATCTATTCGCTACAGCTTGTCTGATATTTGCTTGATAGAGCCAATCATCTAAATAACGGACTTCAAGCATTTTTAAAATGCCCACTCTATCTGTATAATTTGCTCCCATGCCCATAGCCAAAGCATAACCAGTACTATTTGTAGGTGTATTCCAACCTGAATAAGCATTTAATTTATCTAATAAATTCTTACCATATAAACTAAACATTAAAGCATTATCAGAACCATTGCCAAATGTGATATCGCCAATACCTACTTTTTTATTAGCCTGTACAGCTTCATCGACCATATTGACAAAATCTATGATATTTTCATTTGGTATATATACATTATTTAAATCATTAGCAGCACCTGTTGTGCCGTCAAAATTAGTATTAACCATGAATACTAAATCTGCTCTTTTATCGCTATTGACTTTCATACCGCCAGCCATTTTGATATGAGTCGCTATAGAATTTTTAATTGGTTCATTAGAATATGCTGGTATCGTATTTTCTCCTGTACCTTTAGCATAATGAACACTTACAAATGGAATATCACCTTGTAAATTATTCACTGCTCTAGTCAATAAAACATAACCAATTTCATCAATTCCAGCTACTGATTGATATTTCAATTCACCTAAATCACTGCCATAATTATCAAGGGCGCGACGTTCTTTATTGGTCTGTGAATATTTAGCATTATCATCACAACCTAATGCTAAATAAGTAATCACATCATTTCTAGCTAAATCAATTAAATTCTTACTTACTAAAAAATTACCTTGTCTACGAGAAAGCCAATCATCTAGAGCTGCTTTTGGTATTTTTTGTTCATATTGTTTTAACTGTTTTCTTTCTTTATGTGTTAGTCCATCTTGTTCTAATTTATCAGTCAATGCAGTATAACGCGCAATATCTGTACCATATTGAGCATAATAATTTGCATCTTCACTACCTGACGCTTCACTTGTTTGAGGTGTTCTCATAATTGAGCCAAATACATATAATTTCATATTTGGATTTGCTTGATGTATCTTTTCAAAATTATGCACTCTAGCTAAAACAACATCTTCACTTAAATTATGTTTTCTTGAAGCAACAAGACTACCATAAATCATAGAGTCTGAAGATATTACTGCTGCATCAGCTTTTTTTGCATTTTCTATCACCCATTTAGATAACTCTTCTGGTTTTGCATAAGGATTTTCTCTATTACCTAAGAGTTCTTCTGGTGGTGTCAATACTTCATATCCTAAATCACGAATATTATCCGCTGTCTGCTTAAAAGAAATCGGTCTATTATCATGGGGTACAAAAATAATAGTTTTATTTAAACTAGCAAAAACAACATTCGGTACATAAACTACTATCATCATCAAAAAAAGACATAATAGTTGTTTTAAATATTTAAACTGCACTTTATCACCTCATTAATTATAAATATCTTAATCATAATAAATTATATCATAATTTCAATCATACTAGAAAAGCCTGCAAAATAATATGCAGGCTTTTTCATTTAATATTTTAAATGCTTTTTCAATACTGTTTCATTTAATTTATTACCAGAAACATCGAAATTAGCTTCAAAAATTCTATTCCATGGCATTGTTATCGAAACATTTACTGCTTCATTAAATAAATTTAAATTATCACTTACAAAAGAACGCATTAATTTTGTACCATATTCTTCAATATATGGTCTTTTTGTATCTCCTATAGTTAAATAATCACCACTACCTGGCAATAAGTTTAAATAAGAGTTTACACTTTGACGAACATTTGCTTGATATACCCAATCATCTAAATATCTAGTCAATAATAATTCATTGCGCTTATCTTGGCTTATCTGATTGCCTACAATTCCCATGCCTAATGCAAAACCAGTGCTATTAGTCGCTGTATTCCAACCAGCATATCCATATAATTTATCTAATAAATCTCTATCTTGTAATTGTTTCATCAAAGCATTGTCTGCTCCATTAGCAAAAGCAATATCACCTACAGCCACATGATAGCCTGCATTGACAAAGCTTTCTATATCTTCAACAAAATCCATTGTATTATATCTTGGTTGAAGCGTATTTACTGGAGTATTAGCATCATATGTCCAGCCACTGCGATTAGTATTTATAAACATTACTAAATTAGCTTTTTTCAAATCATATGTTCTAATACCACCGATAGCCGTTATTTGACTTGTAAGTGTATTATCTATAGACTCATCTGAATATGTTGGCACAGTTGCTCCGCCATAACCAGAAGCATATTTTATATAAACATATGGCTTATAATTTTCTAATTCATTAACAGCTCTAGTTAAAACTAAAAGCCCAACTTCATCTAAACCAGTTAAAACTTGAAAGCGATTATTTTTTAATCCTAAACTATTTGCATATTCTCTCAACTCATTACTTTCTCTATGAGTCTGCGATAATTTAGAATTATCATCTTTTCCTGTTGCCATATACACTACATCATTATTTTTAACTAAATTTATCAATTTTTTATTGACTTCCACATTTGTTCTGCGACGGGAAAGCCAGTCTTTTAAAGCAGCCTCTGGTACGCCTTCTCTTAGAGTTACTTGATAACTTTCATTTAATCCTGAAATATCGGCATTATCAATTTTTGTATAATTAGCTATAGCTTGTCCATATTTTACATAGTATTCTGGCTCTTCTGTTCCTGAAGAAGCTCCATCTTTTGGCGTTCTCATAATAGAAGAAAATACATATATAGGCATTTTAGGGTGCGTATCATGCAACTTTTCTATATTTTTTACACGTCTTAACAATAAATCTTTTGGTATATGATGTTTTCTTGAAGCTACTAAGCTTCCATAAATCATAGCATCAGAAGATATTACTGCTACTTTATCTTTACCACCATTTTCCACTAACCAACGATTAATTTCTTCTGGTCTGCCAGCTTTATCTCTATCACCTAATAAATCTTTTGGTGGCATCTCTACAGTATAACCCATAGAACGGATTACTTGTGCTGTTTGATCGGAAGATATCGGTCTATCATCTTGAGGCACATACAAAATTACTTTTTTCTCATCTTTAGCAAATACTTTTTCTACATTAAAAATATTTACTAAACAAACAACTAAACAAATTCCTAAAACTAGTTTTTTCCAACTCCTAGAATACAAAGTTTACACCTCTCCACTGCCAAATAGCGTATTATCTTCTCTGCTTTTTATTTTCTTTCATATTCTTTTTTTGCTCTTTAGTTAAAGTTATTCCTGCAGCTTTTAAATCTTCAGGTTTCACCTGATCAATAATTTTTGTTAAAAGCTCTTTTCTATGTTCTTTTTCATAATCTAATATAGCTTGATAAAAATTATAATCTACATCTTTTACACTCATTGTATTCATATTTTGAGTTGGTCTTTCATAATTAACATACAAAGAGTTATATCCTTGGTCTAAATATACACATTCTGTATATTCTACTGTTTTATCTTTTATATTTATTCGCAAATATTCTGCTACACCAGATAATTCATCAAATCTATACGTGCTTAAATTTCTCCATTGTCTTTTCATTATCACATCTTGAATTTGCATATTATCAAAAAGTCTTACTGTTGGTACAATTAAAATATTCGTGTCGGCATCGCCATCTGCTCCAATTTCATAGGTCATAGCATCTTTATTAAAATAATAACTTGAACGAGGTGTTGCCTGTACCCACTGAAAAACTTCTTCAGATAACGGTTCTGTCGCCGCAAAAGAATTATTTATTGGAAAACTAATAACAGTCATTAAGCTTAATACTAAAATAAAAAGATATCTTTTCACTATATTTCTCCTTTCTTTAATATACAAATAACTATCTAACTATATAATGATATCATATTTAATATTCAATTTAAAGATAATAACTATTATTATTAAATTTATACTAAAAATTTTTTCACAATTATGGTATTATATGATAGTATACAAAATAAATCTCAGAAAGGTTTTGTCATGTCAATAAAAGAATATTTTAAATTTGAAGAACGAAAAACTTCTTATTTTACTGAAACCCTTGCTGGTTTTACTACCTTTTTAACTATGGCATATATCATCATCTTAAATCCTAGTGTTCTAAGCCAGACAGGTATGGATTTTAATGGTGTATTTTTTGCCACAATAATTGCAACTATTGTCGGTTGCTTATTCATGGGAATTTTTGCTAACTACCCTATAGCGATTGCTCCTGGACTTGCAATGAATGCTTACTTTAGTTTTGTTGTAGTAATTTCCATGGGAATTCCTTGGCAAGAAGCTTTAGGTGCTGTATTTATTTCCGCTTTAATCTTTTTAATCCTTTCATTGACATCATTTCGTCAAGCTGTTATCAACGCTATACCAGCTTCAATGAAAGAAGGTATCAGTGCTGGTATCGGTTTATTTATCAGTTTTGTCGGTCTTCAAAGTGCTCATATTATTGTATCTTCTCCAGCTACCCTAGTTACTCTTGGTAATTTTACTGACCCTGTAACTTATATGTCACTTATCGGTTTATTTATAAGCATTATTTTAGTGGTAAATAATGTACGTGGTGCTTTGTTTTTAGGCATGATTATTACCTCTATATTATCTTTCCTTTTTGGTTATATCAGCTTACCTGATACTATTTTCAGTATACCTGAACTCGGTAATACATTTATGCAAATGGATATCATGGGAGCTATTTCTCATAATCTTTATACTATAATTTTTACATTTTTCATTGTTACTTTATTTGATACTACTGGTACTATGCTTGGTATTGCCAAACAAGCAGGATTGATGAAAAATGATACTTTTCCTAATGTAAAAAGCGCTCTTTTAGCAGATTCTATCGCTAGCCTTGTTGGTTCTATTTTTGGTACAAGCCCAACATCTGCTTATGTTGAATCTGGTTCTGGTGTAGCTAGTGGTGGTCGTACTGGTTTTGTAAACGTCATCATTGCTTTATTATTCCTCTTGATGCTTTTTACAGCTCCAATCGCTAAAGTTTTATCCACTGTTCCAGCAGTTACTGCACCAGCATTAATTATTGTTGGTTTTTATATGATGAGCAGTTTATCTCGTATAAATTGGGACGATATGCAAGAAGCTTTTCCTGCTTTCTTGATTTTTCTAATGATGCCATTATCTTACAGTATCACTGATGCTGTTGGTATCGGTATTATCTCTTATTGCTTAATAAAAATATTCTCTGGAAAAATTAAACAAGTTCACCCTCTACTTTATGTATTTATGCTTTTGTTTATTATCCAATTTGTAGTCTTAAGCAATTAAAAATTTAATACTTAAGGAGGTCCTTTATCTTCTATGTTTTTTCGCAAATATAAAATTCTTGGTAGTTCTTTAATTGTCGCAGCTTGTATCAGTATTAGTTTTCCTAGTCAAGCTAGTATGACTCCTATGCAAAATAATTATACTTTAAAGGGCTTAAGTCAACATCAACAACGCGAAACAAGTGCTGTTATTGCTTTAAAAACTGATAATGATGATAATACTTTTGATAAAAAAGAAACATCTAATCACTCTGTATCAGAAAAAATCGCTGCTATTTTAAAAGGCGACTCTGATAAAAAAGAACAAAATAAAGTAGTAAATTATGGCAGTTCTTCTATCATGGGTTCAGCTATTGCAACTCGTGAACAATGCGTAAATTACCTGCTCAAAAATAACCCAAATCCTAAAATTACAGTTTCTGCTGAAGAATTAGTTGATTATTATTATGAAGAAGCTGGCAAAGAAGGAATTCGTCCTGATGCAGCTTTTGCTCAAGCTTTAAAAGAAACAGGATTTTTTAGATATGGTGGTACAGTAATACCTGACCAAAATAATTATTGCGGTCTAGGTACAACAAGTGCTACTGTAAAAGGTGCTTATTTTGAAACAGCTCGTATTGGTGTTAGAGCTCATATTCAACATTTATTGGCTTATGCTTCCGTTAGACCTCCTCGCGAAGATGTAGTAGACCCACGTTATTCCTTAGTTCGTGCCGTTTATTCTACATCAACAATTGATACATGGCCTGGTTTAAATGGTCGTTGGGCAGTTCCTGGAAATAATTACGGACAAGAAATTCTACAAATTTTAGATAATATTACAGAAGAATAAATAAAAAGAGTTGAAATATATACTTGAAGATTTTCAAATTAATATTTCAACTCTTTTTTATTAAAAATTTTAAGCTCATCAAAAATCCATATTCTAAGTGATAAATAAACTGTTATACTATTTTTCACTTATTTGCTATAATAAACATAATTATTTTATTTAAATACATTATATTAAAAATTTATAATAGAAGGTGTTAATTTGATAAAATTTCCTAAACAAACAAAATACAGTTCCTCTCATCGTTTACGGGAAATGGTGCTTGTTTTACGTAAGCATAATGTACTTACAAGCGATATGACACCTGAAAAATTGCGTTTAATCCTAGAAGATTTAGGCCCTACATTTGTAAAATTAGGTCAAATACTCTCTTTAAAACCAGGATTTTTACCTGCCGATTATGCCATTGAATTGACTAAATTGCAAACACAAGCTAAGCCTTTAGATTTTAGCATCATCAAAGACTGCCTTGAAAAAGAATATAATAAAAAAATAGAAGATGTTTTTCTCGATATAGATGACCATGCACTTGGCTCTGCTTCTATAGCTCAAGTACATAAAGCTACATTAAAAACTGGTGAAAAAATAGTCATCAAAGTACAACGTCCTGGAATTTATGAAGTAATGGCTAAAGATATAGTTTTATTAAAACGAGCTGTATCTATCTTACAAGTCTTTAAAACTTCATCTAGCATTTTAGATTTTAACGCCATTCTTGATGAAATGTGGAATATCACTAAGCAAGAAATGGATTTCATGATGGAAGCTGAACATATTGATGAATTTAAACGACTTAATAGTGAAGATATTTTCGTTGATTGTCCTACTGTAAAACATGAACTGACTACAGCTCGCGTACTTGTAATGGAATATATTGACGGTCATCGCATTGATGAAATCAGCAAATTAAAAGCCCAAGGTTATAATGTTGAAGAATTAGGTATTCATCTCGGCAAAAATTATGTAAAACAAATCATTGAAGATGGCTATTTTCATGCTGATCCTCACCCAGGTAATATTTGGATAAAAAACGGTAAAATTATTTGGCTTGATTTAGGTATGATGGGACGCTTATCTTCTAAAGAACGTGATGCTTTAAAAAAAGCTGTTTACGCCCTTGTTCAACATGATACTTATGAAATGAAAAACGCTATTTTAACTTTAGGCACTGTTCAAGGAAAATTAAATCATATCCAACTTTATGAAGACATTGATAATCTAATGAACCGTTATAGTAATGCCAATTTCCAAACATTAAAATTAAGCGAATTAGCACATGATATCATAACTGTTGCTCGCCGTCATAAACTTTCTATTAATCCTGGTCTAAGTATGTTTGCCCGTGGTGTCGTTACGATTGAATCTGTTCTCAAAATTTGTTGTCCTAATGTCAATTTTATTGATATTTTTGCCTCTTACATGCGAGCTGATTTTAAACGAAATTTCAGTTGGAAAGAAGAATTTACTAAATTCAAACGAGATAGCTATTTAATGCTTCAAAAATCCATGCATATACCAGAACAATTATCTGATATCTTAAAAATGACAATGAGCGGACAAACTAAAGTTAATTTAGACTTAACAGGCTCAGAAGAACCACTTCGTCGTTTAGATAAAATGATTAATAAATTAATCATCGGTATCATTTGCTCTGCACTACTTTTAGGTTCTAGCATTATCTGCACTACTAATATGACACCTCAAATAATGGAAATTCCTATTTTAGGTGTATTAGGATATCTAGTAGCCGTCTTCTTATCAATTCGTTTAATGATTAACATTTTTAAAGAAAAATAGTTTTTTATGTTCATTTCTTTGGTGACAAAGAAACGAAGCAAAGAAATCACCGCAGATAAAATTTTAGTTTTGAAAATAATTATCTTTTCATACAACGCTTAGAAACTCGCTTCGCTCAAACATTCAGACTAAAAACGTATTCAAAGATAATTATTTTCAATAACCTTACGGTTACCACAAAATTTTATAATGCGGAAAATAAAAATCACTACATTATCTATAACTATTTAATAATCAACAATAAAATAATACCAAATATTTCCCGCATTTTAGCATCTTTTTGCGGTAGCCATAGGCTATTGGTAAAGATAAAAATATGACAATGGTTTTAGTTCTACTGTTTGAACGTAGTGAGTTTAGAACGTTGTTGGCATATTTTTATCTTTGCCAAAGTAAAAAGTGCGTGAGCGGGCAATTTTCTTTTTGTTTCGTTTTTCTTTTATATAAAAGAAAAATGAATATAACAAATATATTTACAATGAAAGGAATGTTTTTTTATGCAAGGAATTAGAGGAGCTATCACTGTGGAGAATGATAATCGTGAAGAGATTATTGAGGCTGTCAAAAAATTATTAATAAACATTCTTGAAGCTAATGATATTACTGCTGAAGATATTGGTGCTGCTTTATTTAGTGCTACTAAGGATTTATCTAGTGTATTTCCTGCTTTTGCTGCACGCCAATTACCTAATTGGGATTTAGTACCACTTTTTGATGCTCAACAATTGTATGTAGAAAACAGTATGAAAAAATGTATCCGCGTTTTACTTTTGGTGAATACTGATAAAACACAAAAGGAAATAAAACATATTTATTTAGGTAGAGCAAGTCAACTTCGCCCTGATATTGCCAAAGCTTAAATGGTGTTATTATGTCAGAATCATTTTATCGCCTTTTATTCATATTTATTGATGTTATTTTACCTCTAACTATAGGATACTATTTCCATAAATATAAGATAATATCTTTAAATACTTGTAATTTCCTCTTAAAATTAAATATCCGTTTCATCATGATAATCACTGGACTTGGTAGTTTTTGGTTAATAAAAATAGACCAAAATTTATTTTTATTGGCATTCGTAGGAATTATCCTCATTTCAGCACTTCCAGGATTATTAGCTTATCCATATGTAAACTGGCGACTTGGTAAAAATATACGCAATAGCGGTGCTTATCTTTTAAGTAGTATGCTCTCTAATACAGGTATTTTAGGTGGTTTATGTGCCTATATAGCTATGGGGCAATTAGCTTATGCTTATGTCCAAGTTATCGCTATGGTACAAAATATTTTTACACTTTCTTTTTGTTTTCCTCTAGCTGAATATTTTCATCAAAAATTCACAGCTGGTTCGAAAGCAAAATTTCAACCGCATTGGCGTTCTATTCTAATCAGTTGGAACCAAATTGGTTTACTTAGTATGTTTATCGGTGCTATCTTAAATATTTACGAAGTACCTCGTCCTGATATTTTTGACCCCATTTTTAATGCTTCTGTTCATCTAGGTGCTTGGTTTGGTATTTTACCTGTAGGTTATTTATTAAATTTTAAAGCAGCTCGCTTATATAAATACCTAGCTTTGACTATTGTACCTGTTCGTTTTCTTATCATACCTGTATTATCATTTATCACCGCTAGCTTATTTACAGATAATGCTTTACTCATTTCAGTTATCACTTTGATTGGCATGTGTCCTATTGGTATCAATTCTGTTGTAGTTACTCAACTATATAAATTAAACACCAGTATTGCTGAGGCAATCTTTTTAATCACTACTATTATCTTTATTTTTATAGCTTATCCTATATTTTTATTTTTAATGACATAAAAAAGCAGTCAAATACTTTAATTATAAATAAGTATTTGACTGCTTTTTCTCATCTTATAATATAAATTTTTAGTCTTTCATGTAATCAGTAAATAAATTTTCTGCTTTCATAAAATCAGAAATTTTATAGACACCACGCATTACTTCTCTATAATTTTCTGGTGTCAAAGATTGTGGTCCATCAGATAAAGCTTTTGCAGGATTTGGGTGAACTTCAATGATAAGTCCATCTGCTCCAGCTACTATTGCTGCAAAGCTCATAGGTTTTACCATTCTCCATTTACCTGTACCATGACTTGGGTCTACGATAATTGGTAAATGACTTAAATGTTTTACTGCTGCTACAGCACTCATATCTAATGTATTTCTTGTATATGTTTCATAAGTACGAATACCACGTTCACATAAAATTACATTATGATTGCCTTCATTCATAATATATTCAGCAGCATTTAACCATTCATCAATAGTAGCGCAAAGACCACGTTTGAGCATAACTGGTTTATTACATCTTCCAACTTCTTTTAATAAACGGAAATTTTGCATATTACGTGCACCAATCTGTAAAATATCCGCATAATGAGCTACAGCATCAACAGCTTCTACTTCTGTTACTTCTGTTACTACTTTTAATCCTGTAACTTCACGAGCTTCAGCCAAATATTCAAGACCTTTATTTTCAAGACCCTGGAAAGAATATGGAGAAGTACGAGGTTTATAAGCGCCACCACGTAAAAATTGTGCTCCACCGGCTTTTACGATTTTTGCTGCTTCTAATAATTGTTCACGAGATTCTACTGCACATGGGCCTGCCATTACTACTACATTGCCATCACCGATTTTTACACCATCTACATCAACAACAGTATTTGCTGGGTGGAATTCACGGCTGGCTAATTTATAAGATTTAGAAATAGCCACTGTCTGTTCTACACCTTCCATTGCCTCTACTGCTAGTGAACCCATACGAGTTTTGTCACCTATTACACCAACAATTTTCTGCTGTGCACCTTCCATTATCTTAGCTGTGAGCCCTACACTTTCGATAGCTTTTACTACAGCCATGATATTTTCTTCTCTTGCATCAGGATTCATTATTACAACCATTATTTATTCCACCTTTTCGTTTTATCTATATTTAAGATTAATTTATTTCATTTACTAATTTATTACTAGCTTTATATACTGGGAATTTTCCCAAGTTTTTAAGCCAAAAACATTTTTTACTAGCCTGCACAAGTGCTTCTTGTAAAATATCTTTATCCACATTAGCATCTATTTCTATGAAAAAAATATACTCGCCTAAACTTGTACGCGCAGGTCTTGATTCAATTCTTGTCATATTTACTTTTCGACAAGCAAAATCACCCAAAAGTTCGTATAAACTGCCAGCTCTACCATCTATCTGACAAATTATCATCATATTGGCTACATCTTGATATTTTTTTACTTTATCTTTATTAGTCAATAAAATAAATCTAGTAAAATTATCTTCAACATCTTGAATATCTGTATCTATTATCTGCAAATTATATAAATCAGCTGCTGTTTTTGTCGCTATTGCCGCATAACCATCTCCATAACAGCTTGCTTTTTCTGCTGCTCTAGCTGTACTAGAAACAGATTCTGTCTTTGCCGTTGGATAATGACTCTTTAAATATTCTCTACATTGAGCTAATGGTTGAATATGAGAAATTATTGTGTGTATCTTAGCATTAGGATTTTTTGTTAATAATTGATTATGTACACTCCATATTAATTCAGACTCTATCATTAAGTCAACATCATGAGCCAAAGTATCCAAGGTAATACGAACTGAACCTTCTATTGAATTTTCCACTGGTACTAAACAATAATCTACATTTTTTTGAGCAACAGCTTGTATAGCATCTTGTATTGTATTATATGCCACTAAATTCATTTTTTCTTTACGCAAATTAGCCATATAAATTGCAGCTTCTTCACTATTTGTTCCATGAGGTCCTAAAAAAGCTAATTTCTTCATGAAAAGCCTCCTTTCTTTTTTATCTAATTGATTTAAAAATAATAAAAGCCTCACCCTAATATAAGGGCGAGGCTGAATTCACGGTACCACCTTATTTATCTATAAAAATATAGATATCTCTCATCAAGTACGGGACTAATCCGATACTGTCCTTTTTGATAACGGTAAGGCTCCGGCTCCACCTACAATAAGTTCAGCGAGCAATTCCGAGGTGAACTTCAATAAATACTCTCATATCAAGTTTCCAGCATCCTTGACTCTCTGTCATGATTATATTTATCTACTTTTCCTCTTCATCATCTTTAGCGTGTTTACATAATATCATATAAAAAAATAAAATGCAATAGTTTTTATTGTAACTTTGTAATATTTAAATAAAATTATCATCAATATAATTTTTCAATTACACTATCATCTATTTTAAAACAATGCTCTTTTGCTGGAAATGTTTTTGCTTTTGTTTCTTCAATATAACCTTTAAAAGCTTTTGTCATTTCTTCACCAACATTTGCAAAGCGTTTCACAAATTTAGGTTTAAATCCGCCAAACATACCAAGCATATCTTGATATACTAAAATCTGACCATCGCAATCACTACCTGCACCAATGCCAATTGTCGGTATATTTATTTCTTCAGTGACAATTTTTGCCAATTTATCTGGAATACATTCCAATACTACAGCAAACGCACCTGCTTTTTCTACAGCTTTTGCTTCTTGAAGAATTCTTTTAGCAGCATCTTCACTTTTCCCTTGAACTTTAAAACCGCCAAAGGCATTAACAGATTGTGGTGTAAGCCCTATATGTGCCATAACAGGAATAGAAGCTTCGACAATTGCCTTTATCTGTGGACAAACACTTTCTCCACCTTCTAATTTTACTGCCTGACAATGACCTTCTTGCACTAAACGACCTGCATTTTTCACAGCATCATAAACAGATGTCTGATAAGACATAAATGGCATATCACCTACAACTAAAGCATTTTTTGCTCCTCTAGTAACAGCTTTTATATGGTGTATCATATCTTCCATAGTAACAGATAATGTATCTTCATAACCAAGCATGACCATGCCCAAGGAATCACCTACTAAAATTCCATTAACTCCAGCTTCATCAATCAATTTTGCTGTAGAATAATCATATGCTGTAAGCATTGTAATTTTATCTTTGCTTTCCTTTTGCATTTTAAATGTTGATACTGTATTTTTCACTATCAAAAACCTCTTTCATTTCACTATAATCTTTTAATGAATTTTTACTTTGTGCAATTTCAATTAATTTTTGTGATAATAACTTATAAATTTCTTTTTCTTGATTTAAATTTTCTTGATTAAATACATTTAAATGTTTTTTTATCGTAACTACATCATTTCTCTCTACTGGACCAGTCAAAGCATCTTTGATATCAAAAGTAGTTAAATTAGCTACATTACCCTGCAATAATGGCAATAAAATATTTTTTGCCATCTTTTTATCTACACCACAATGATTTAATAAATCTATACTCGTGGCAAATAGAGCTGTAACTAAATTACTAGCCATTACTGCACTAGCATGATATAGTGCTTTCTTTTGCGTATCGATTTTTATGATGTCATTACCACATTTTTGAAAAATCTGCATCAAGCTATCTAAATGCTCACTATTACCTTCAATAGTAAATACAGCATTTGCTAAATTTTTATAAGCTTCATACCTATCATTTATCGCACAAAGTGGGTGGATAGAATATGCATATGCACCTTTATTTTGAGCATCAAAAAAAGCGGTCGAAGATATCGAACCGCTACAATGACAAATATTTTTATTTCTAATATCCAGATTTCTCATATAATCCCAAATTTGACTAATACTACCATCAGGCACTGTCAAAAATAAGGTATCACTGTCTTTTAAGATATTTTCAAGATTTATATATAATTTAGTACTGGTAAAATCTGCTGCTGATTTTGCCGATTTTAAAGATTTACTAAAATAACCTACAATCTCTACATCATTTTGACTGCAATTATTTTGTAAATATTTTCCTAGGGAAAAGCCCACTTTCCCCGCACCAATAAATCCTATTTTCATTTTATCACCTCTTTTTCTTGGAAGTAATACAATGAAATCTCTGGTAAGGTCTTGTTCTTTCGATACAATCCTTTTTAATTAGATAAAAATAAAAGTTTGTGGTACAGTTTCGCTTCGAATACTATCCATCACATAATATATCATTTATTATCTATTTCGTATAGAGCTAAAATTTATTTTAATAAATCTTAAATTTTTTCAAAAAAACATTTGACAAATATAAATCAATCTGATATTATAATATATGCGGTTAAGACAACCGCAAACAAATGGCCTTGTAGCTCAGCTGGATTAGAGTGTTTGACTACGAATCAAAAGGTCGCAGGTTCGAGTCCTGCCAAGGTCACCATTTGTAATGGGTAGGTGCCCGAGTGGTTAAAGGGAACGGACTGTAAATCCGTCGCCGTAGGCTACGATGGTTCGAATCCATCCCTGCCCACCATTTTGTAAATTAAAGCTTCGATTTTATCGGAGCTTTTTTTGTTTTTCATCATCATTTAAAACTAAAGCACTAATAGTAAGTATAATAACTATTAGTGCTTTTATTTTTATAAAAAAAATTGTACCCTAACAAAAACATTAGGGTACATAATATTATAATTTTATTAGAGGCTATTTTATTATTTATCAAGACAAATTCTTTCAGCAGCTAAATGTTTATCCAAAACTTCTTTATTGTTAAATGGAGTCAATCTAAAGGATAATTTAAAGTCTTCAAATTTTGCACGATATTTATCCAATTGCCACTGACCGCAAGAATTTGTACCTAAAGCATTTTGTTTGTAATCTACATTAAATACAATGTAATCACGTTTTACTAAATCACAAGTATGTTTTGCATCATCTAAATCTTTATCTTCATACCAAGAAGCACTGAAATTAAAATCACCTTCAGTTGATGCTAAAAGACCCATACCTCTGTCATTTGTCATAGATACCCATTTACAACCCATATGATTTCCATTTTCTTGAGGAATTACATAGTTTGTAAATAATCCATCTACAGTATTTGCATATAAGCCCATTTGCGCTGCTTCTTTAGAGTCTGCATAGTTTTCGCCAGGTCCCATACCGAAATAGCGTACATGTTCCATAGATTTGTCTAAGTGCATACTTACACCAATTCTAGGTAACATATCTGGTGCTAAATCAACTCTACCAGAAGGAGTACCTTCTACATCAATTAAGATATCGCCAGATGGGCATACTGTATATACATATTTTGTTTTGAAGTGCCATGCACTATTAGTTGTACTATTGATTGTATCTACTTCTACTTTTAAGATATTGCCTTCCATGTGATAATCAATATTCATCACTACTTCATGTTCAAGATGTAAGAAGTATACTTTTTTCAATTTATCAATGATTTCCATATCATTGCTGATAGGTGCTCTCCATAAAGTTAAGCGAGGACCTTTGCTCAATACTTGCATACCATCACGAACAATATTCATTAAATTACCATTTACTAAGTTAAAGTCTAAAGAGAAGTTAGCGCCTTTTACATGTAAAGTAGTATGTTCTTTTTCAACATTTAAAATACCTTCTGGTCTTACCATGATACCTTCTTTATATAAAGGTAATTCAAATTGAGCAGTAGCAAGTTCATGACCGCTAGAAGCATATCTTGTGTCTTCTCTTAATTGATAAGAAATATTTACATAGTAATGAGCTCCTGGTTTTACTTTGATTGCAGATAAATCATATGGTAATGTAATGTCTTTATTTGCTCTAGCTTCAATAGAAGGAACAGCCATAAATCCAGTTTGAAGAATTACATCATCTTCCATAACTTTATAAACGAGATTAAATCTATCTAAATTTGCAAAATCATAACGGCTTAATAAGTTTATGATACCTTTTTGAATATCTACAGCAGTAGTTGTAATTGGTTCAATAACTTTTTTATATTCATATAAACCTGGAGATGGTGTTCTATCTGGCATGATTAAGCCATCGATACAGAAATCTTTATTGCTTGGGTCATCACCAAAATCTCCGCCATAGCGATAATATTTTTCTCCACTTTCTGTGAAGGATTCAATACCATGGTCAAACCATTCCCAAACGAAACCACCTTGTAATTTATCATGAGCATATACTAAATCTTGATAATCTTTTAAGTTTCCTGGGCCATTACCCATTGCATGGCAATATTCGCAGTGAATATGTGGTTTTTTAGATTTTTCAATAATATCTTTCATGAGATATGGTTTCTTTGGATTTTCAATCCATGTGTACATTGTAGAATAAACATCAGCAGATTCTACATCAAAGTCGCCTTCATAATGAACTAATCTTGTAGGATCCATTTCATGTGCTACATCTGTCATTTTGCGGAAATTGCAACCAAAAGCAGATTCATTTCCTAAAGACCAGAAGATAATAGCAGGATGGTTTTTATCGCGTTCAATCATACGAGTCATTCTAGAAACATAAGCAAGTTCCCAAGAAGGATCATCTGTAATCCATTTATAATCGCCAGTCAATTCAAAACCATGACATTCCAAATCTGTTTCAGCGATTAAATACATACCATATTCATCACATAAATCGTATAGATAATAAGAATTAGGATAATGAGATGTACGAATTGCATTGATATTGAATTGTTTCATTAAAATAATATCTTTTTCAATTTCTTCTCTAGATACTACACGACCATTTTGTGGGCTATAATCATGACGGTTTACACCTTTAAATTTAATAGCTACACCATTTACTAAGAAAGTTTCGCCATTTAATTTAATATTGCGGAAACCTACATTTTGAGGAATAACTTCTACAATTTGACCGTCATCTTCTACAGTCATAAATAATTTATATAAATAAGGAGTTTCTGCTGTCCAATGATTTACATTAGTGATTACTTCATCAATGCAAGCTTTGCCTTCTTTAGCTACTACAGTTTTTGTAAATACAGTATTTTCACCAGCATCTACTAATTCAAAAGTAACATTAACTTCTTTTATTGTACGTAAGAAAGCTTCTACTTTGAAAATACCATTTTTATATTCATCATCTAAATCAGCAATTACTTTATAATCATTGATACCATCTTTAGGCACACCTATTAATTCTACATCGCGGAAAATTCCACTTTCCCACCACATATCTTGGTCTTCTAAATATGTGCCATCAGACCATTGATATACACGAACAGTTACATCATTTTCTTCGCCTACACGGATTAAATCTGTAATATCAAATTCAGATTCATTTCTAGCAACTTTGCTATAGCCTACTTCCTTGCCATTAATCCATAAATGATATGCAGAGTCTACACCGCAAAATCTAATGATGATTTTTTTATCGCGATAGCTTTCTTCTACAAAAAATGTACGTTTATAAATACCTGTTGGGTTTTCTGTTGGTACATATGGTGGATTAATAGGGAAATTATACCATAAATCAGAATAGTGCATTTTGCCGTAGCCTTGTAACTGCCAATTTCCTGGAACTGTGATATCGTCCATTTTAGTTACATCAAAATCACTATTAAAGAAACCTTCTGGACTATATTCTGGAGCATCTAAAAACATAAATTTCCAAACGCCATTTAAATTTTTAAATGCATGAGTATATCTATTGTTGTTTAAAAGTGCCTTTTCTTTAGATGGAAATGTCAAGAAATGTGCTCTTGCTGGCATTCTATTAATTCCATCAATTTGATGATTTTCCCAAGTTTTCATAAAAAATTCCTCCTAAATAATATCTAAATTTGTCTATTTTATTTTTGATTTAATTTCTTTTCATAACGGTTCCAACAAACCCAAGCAATACCCATAAATACTACTACACCTAATACATTATAAACAAGTGTTAAAATAGGATTTGCTGCATCTTGAGGTAATGTACCATCTAAATATTGCATAATTAATGTTGGGTCTGGAACTGTAGACATGAAGAATACGAAGATGAATACAAGTAATAAGAATACACCTGCAAAGATACCAAAATTTCTACTACCAAATTTAAAGCTTCTATCCATATCGTCTTTTTTCCAACGTAAAACGATATAACCAATCAATAATAATAATACTGGTAATAAAGATGTTGCTGCTGTCATATTGATGAGCATCTGTAAGAAGCTATCCATATTTCCGATACCTAAGGCTGGAATAATAAGCAATACGCTAACTACGATACCTTGTACAATTAAAGCATTTGTTGGGTTACCTTCATGATTAGTTTTTACAATCCATTTACCAAAAATACCTTCTGGAATTTCAGAGAAGAATACTTTTACTGGAGCTGCTGTCCAAAGAGCTAAAGAACCTAAGCTTCCTAAGAATAAAATTACACCTACTAAGCGAACCATGATATCGCCTGGAATACCAAAATGTGTACCTAAAATTTTAAATACATCAAAAATACCATTAGCAAAGTTATTTTGTAATGCAGCTGTAGGAACTACTAAACCTACGGCAATGGAACCTAATACATACATCAAACCAACAAAGATAGTGGATAATACCATTACCTTTATAAAAGTTTTATTACCGCCCTTTACATCTTTTATGTAAACACCAATACTTTCACCACCACCACAAGCTTGTAAAACCCAAGCCATAGTCATAAAGAAAGTCCAATCAAATCTTGGAGTGATTGTTTCCATAGAAAATTCTTGTGCAGGAGCTTCACCTAAACCAAATACTACGATAAATGCTAAGATAACAAACGCTATACCCATGAATAATCTGGCACTACCTGCTAAGTTTGTAACAATAGAAATCCAACTTACACCTTTGATACAAACATATGTTGCAATCCAGAATAACACTATTGAAACTAATGCAATAATCAATGTAGAATTATCGCCCACAAAAACATTCGTACCAAAAAGTGCATAAGAACCTTGAATTAATGTCTGTGGCAATAAAGAACCGAAGAAGAATAAATTTACAAAGAAATAACACCATGCACCTAAAAATGCCCATTTAGAACCTAAAACGCATTCTAACCAACTATGAATACCAGATTCTTTATCAGAGTTTGCTGATGCAAATTCACTCATCATCAAAATAAATGGTAAGAAATAGAAAACAGAACCAAATATATAAGCTGGAATAGTAGCTAATCCAATTTGTATGCTATTATTAATAATACTTGGAAAAGTATATACTGCCGAAAAAGTCATCATCATTAAAGCTATTTGACCTAATCTCGCTCTTTGATTATCCATAACAATTCTCCTTTTCTGTATATTCTTATTATTCTTTTTAATTCAATAAATAAAAGATAATAAAAATAACAAATTATCAATCTTTTTATCAAGTATATACGTATTTACTTCGATTATTATTATAGCATTTGCCCTTAGCAGACTCTATCAGCTATGTTGAAATATTTTATATTTATGTTGATAAAATATTATATTTAAAATATATATTTGTTGATTTTTTATACTTATGTTGACAAAGATACATTGACTATCTCAAGAATTCTTCTTATAATATACTCAAATAAAAATATTGAAGGTGTTTTTATGGGAAAAATCTTTAAAAATGATGTAAGTGTTTTATTCAACAACAATCCTATAAGCGAAGATTTCCACCTCTATGAATGTGGTTATGAAGAATGTAAGCCAACTAAACCTTATGAATTTGTTCCTATTGATTATTGGGTAATTCATTATTGCATTGCTGGTGAAGGTATTTTTCAAATCGAAGATAAACAAAACCATATCAAAGCTGGCGATATTTTTATGATACCGCCTTATACAAAAAATAAATATTATCCTTTACCTGAAAACCCTTGGAGTTATCATTGGATCGGTTTACGCGGAAAACAAATTCACAAACTTTTAAGCATGTGCGGATTAAGCCCAGAAACGTATATTATTCATAATGAACTAGATACACATCTTAAAAATCTTTTTGAAAAAATTTATCAAGAATTTCAACGAGAACGTTATTTTAAAAGTATTTCTACAACTTTTTTATTATTTGATTATCTTGGTAATCATTTACGCTTAAAACAAAAAGCAGAACTTTCAACTACAGAAGTTTATTTCAATGCTATTTTAAATTACATTCACAAAAATTATGCTGACAATATCAGTATTTCTGATATTGCTACCGCCAATAATATCGACAGAACATATGTCTTTAAATTATTTCAAAAATATTTAAAAATAAGTCCTAGTCAATATTTACAACAATATCGTCTAAGTAAAGCATGTACATTATTGAGAAAAACTTCTTTGAGTATAACAGATATTAGCTATACTGTAGGTTTTCAACATGCTCCTTATTTCACTAAATTATTTACACAATACATTGGAGAGACGCCTTCTGAGTATCGCAAAGAATATATGCGTTTTGGTGAAGATTCTTTTTCTTAAAAAAAATTTATAAAAAACACTTGCCAAAAAAATATATCTATGCTATTATATAGAAGTTGCTTGTGAGAGCAATAAACAAATGGCCTTGTAGCTCAGCTGGATTAGAGTGTTTGACTACGAATCAAAAGGTCGCAGGTTCGAGTCCTGCCAAGGTCACCATTTGTAATGGGTAGGTGCCCGAGTGGTTAAAGGGAACGGACTGTAAATCCGTCGCCGTAGGCTACGATGGTTCGAATCCATCCCTGCCCACCATTTTGTAGATTAAAGCTTCGATTTTATCGGAGCTTTTTTTGTTTTATAAATATATGTATAAAAAAATTGCTTTCTAATAATTAAATTAGAAAGCAATTTTTATTTACTTATTATATTTTAAATCTTCAACTTTAACTGAGTCTGGTTCTGCAAACCAAGATAAAGCATAAACAGCAGATGAAATATAATCTATAGCATATTCATTTGTAGACCAAGAACTTACCACATCAAGATAAGATTTTGCTATAGGAATATTTCCACTGTTCAAGTATTCTGTTTGGTCTGGATCTCCACCTATAACATGATTTGGTCCACCGACAACAAGACCTGAAACATAAGCTCCTGTGCTTTCATGGATACGATTATGTGGATGTAATGGTGGATTATCTCCTACACCAGTCATAAAACTCTTATCAAGTGAATTTCTTCCAAAAAGATAATGAATTTGTGCTAGTGCTCCTTCTAAATATTCTTGTTTTGGCTTAATTTGATATGCCATTAATAAAATATCACCTTTAGTCAAAGCATTTTTAGTTGAAGCCCATGTATATTCATTTTCTTTTAAAGAACAATTAAAACCATCTGTTTTTATACTTGTACAAATATCGTCTGCATAACTAATTAAAGCATTAATAACTTTATTTTGAAGTTGCTTATCTGCATTATTAGATTTAGCATATGCAAATTGTGCTAAAGCTAAAGTATCATCCCATGTAAAAAAGCTTGGTTTATCAGTTAAACGTTTAGACTCTTTCTTCAAATAAGATTCATACTTAGCATCACCTGTTGTTCTAAACATTTCTGCAGCTAACCATAAACGTTCTTCAAGATCTGTATCTTTATTATATGGGCCTGAACCATTTTCTTGTCCTTCATCAACACGATAAATTGGTTTAGGATTTTTTTCTAAATATTGCCAAACAGCTTCAGCATTTTGTTTTAAATTTTTAGCATAATCTTTATCATATTGTTCATATACACGTGAAGCTATTGCTAAACTTGCACCATACATAGCTGAACTAGAAGTAGCTGTACTAAAAATATATCTATCTTGCTTATCTGTATCTGGAGAAATATCAAATCCTGGCCAAGTCAAACCTGATACTTTATGGAATGTACTGCCATCTTCACGTTGCATTTTTTCCATCCAGTCAAGTTCAAATTTTACCTCTGATAAAACATCTGGCATATTTGTATTATTTTCTATGCCTTTTGGAAATAACAATTGACCTTTAGTGAAATGGTCGGGATTTGCTTCATATGCTAACAATAATTCAGCACTACTTAATGCTCCTGTTGTTATATATTTACCATAATCTCCTGCATCATACCATCCACCACTAACATCTATTTTATCACCTTTATTATTTAATTTATCAGAGAAATAAACACGAGCTTCTTTATCTTGCTTATGTCCACCTTCTAATTTTAGTCCAGAAACTTTATCATCATTTATAGCAGTATTAGTTCTTGATAAAGTATATGAACGCCAACTTTGTACCATAGGTACATCATAGACATCATCACCAATTACAAAATCATATGATTCACGATTACCTACTTTTAAAATATATGTTCCTGGTACATTCAAAGAAGAAAAATCGGCTTTACGTAAAGTTTCTTCAGAAATTTTATCATATTTAGGTTCAGATAAATTTCCTTTAAATACAACTTTATTATCTTTTGTATCAATTATTTCAAAAGTAGTATCATTAGAGTCAGTTACCATTGCTACTTTTGAATAATTTGGCAGATATCCTACTTGGTCAACATGTAGCCCCATATCAGCTGCTTCTATAGGTAGTGATATCGATGAAAAACTTACCGCCATTAATCCAGATAAAATAATTTGACTGAGTTTTTTCTTATTATACATAATCAAATAACTCCTTATTCAGTAAATGGAGTATATTTTATCCATTGATATTCTGCTTTTACAGGTAAATTTTTATCATCAAATGCATTCAACCATTCATCTACACCTGTTCCACACCAAGCATTCATCATAAGTTTAGCTTTTGTTACCGGAATTGTTGTTCCTTCCAAACGATATACTTCTTTACCATCAACAAACCAAATAATTTTATCTTTATGCCATTCAAAGCCATAAGTATGGAAACTTTCAGATGCATCAAAACCTAAATCATATAAATATTCATGTCCACCTTTTCCATCACGGAAATAATTAAATTGAACTTTTGTTGTATCTTTTCCTAAAAATTCTATATCAATTTCATCCCATGGATTATTATCAGATGGACCAGTATATGTGAAGAAAGAAGATACTACACCATCATTTTTTATTGGTTTCATTGATACTTCATATTTTCCATAACCGTAAAAATCTTTACTACGAAATTCTCCACCAGAATATGGTATTTTATCAGCTTTTTTTTCTTTATCAATAATTAATTGAAGGTTTCCACCATCAAATGTAACATTTTCTTTATGCCAATTTACATTGAACATATATCCATTTGTCCATCCATCAGAAGCCTCAAATCCTTTTGGCATTCCATTTTGGAAATTCACTTCAAAAGCTTCACTTGCTTTTACATCGCTAGCTGGTGCTGCCATAACAATAGATGGTGTTACTATACTATTTGGAATTACTGTTGGTGTAATGGATAATGCCATAAGCATTGTACTAACAATAGCTTTTTTCTTTAAACTCATAAACTACACTCCTTCACTTATTCAATAGAATAATCTTCGCCATTCGTTTTAATTACTTTTTGATACCAATAAAAAGATTTTTTCGGTACGCGTTTTAATGTACCTTTTCCTTGATTATTTTTATCTACATAAATAAATCCATATCTTTTTTCCATTTCACCTGTACTTGCTGATACGAGGTCAATAGGTCCCCAAGGACAATATCCCATGAGTGTAACACCATCTTCATCTACAGCTTTTTTCATCTCAGCAATATGTTCAGAGAAATATTTTATGCGTGTATCATCTTGCACTACACCTGTTTCATCTGGATATTCATGTAAACCAATTCCGTTTTCAACAATCATCATTGGTAATTCATAACGTTCAGAAATCACGTTTAACATATAACGTAATCCAACTGGGTCAATTTGCCAACCCCAATCAGAAGCTTTTACATATGGATTTTTAACTTCTTTCCCCATATGTTCTTTACCTTCAGGATCATATTCACTGACAAAACTCATGTAATATGACAAAGCAAAATAATCTACTTTTCCACGTTCTAAAATATCAAAATCGCCATTTTCAATTTTAATATTATAACCTTTATTTTCCCATTCTTTTAATATATACATTGGATAATGTCCTCTGCATTGTACATCTGAGAAAACAAATGTACGATCCATCTCTTTCAATGCTGCCATTTGGTCCATTGGTTTACAAGTTGCTGGATATACTGGAGACATTGCTAACATACAACCAATTTGAAAATCTGGATTAATTTTATGACCTTCAATAACAGCTAATGCAGATGCCACAAATTCATGATGAGCTACTTGATATAAAACCTCATATCTATTTTCACCATCTTTATAAAGTACACCTGAATTTGTAAATGCTGTAAATTCAGTATTTACATCTCTTTGATTATTAATTTCATTAAATGTCATCCAATATTTAACTTTATCTTTATAACGTTTAAAAACAGTAACTGCAAAACGTACAAAGAAATCTACTAATTTACGATTACGCCATCCGCCATATTTAGTTACTAAATTATATGGCATTTCAAAATGAGATAAAGTAACAATTGGTTCCATTCCATAACGATGAAGTGTATCAAAAAGATCATCATAAAATTTTAAACCAGCTTCGTTTGCTTCAACTTCATCACCATTAGGAAAGATACGTGTCCATGCAATACTTGTACGAAAACATTTAAATCCCATTTTAGCAAGCAATGCGATATCTTCTTCATAATGATGATAAAAATCTATAGCTTCATGATTTGGATAAATCTTTCCTGGAACAACACCATCTGTAATTTCTCTAGGTTTATTTGGTCCACCCAAAGTCATTACATCAGCTACGCTAATTCCTTTTCCGCCTTCTTGCCAACCGCCTTCAAGTTGGTGGGCAGCTACTGCGCCACCCCATAAAAAACCTTTTGGAAATCCCATTTTTATTCTCCTTATTTTACGTTTATTTTACGATAAACATCTATAAATTCTTGTGCGATAATTTTAAAACCTTCTGCACTCATCAATTGGTCTTCTGCATGTAAAATCAATAAATTGACTACATTATCACCAGATGCTTCTTTTTGCAATAATTCATTGTGTTTATCATGACCTTCAATAAATACTTTTTCACCTTCGACAATTAATTCTTCTGCTTTTTCATAATTGCCTTTTTTAGCTTCACTAATTGCTTCTATATAACAACTACGTGCTGTTCCCACAGAAGAAATAATCTCGAATGCTATTAATTCTAAACCTTCCATTACTTACTCTCCCTTAGTCTTTCATTAAACTTTTAGCAAATGCTAAAGCACCTTTACCATCCATACGACCATACATACGCATTTCAATAGCATCAACAGGTACACCTGGTAATTCTTTTGCAATTTTGTCTTTAGAAAAACGAATTTGTGGACCAAGTAATACTACATCAGCATCTGAAGCTTTTTCCACTGCTTCTGCTGCTGAATAGGCAGCTATTTCACAATCATAATTTTCAGCTTTTGCTGCTTCCTGCATTTTTTTTACTAACATACTTGTAGACATACCAGATGCACATAATAAAACAATCTTTTTCATAATAAATTACTCCTTTTATCTATAAAATTATCTTTAAAATATTATTTATCAAAAATAGAAATCTACTTGTGTACGAATGAAATCACGTTTATATTGCTGATCTTTTTCTCCATAAATACCACTATACATATCAGCAATTTCATACATTGTTTCCCATTCTATATTTTTGGCTGGTATATATTTAAAACCAAATACCCATCCTTTAGAGCCTGGTTTCAATAAGCCCCATTCTTCATCACCCATAATATTTCCATGACGACCATAGTCAAACCAGCGCGTATAAAGTTGGAAAGAGCCTGGATCATTTAAGTTAGTCCAACGATAATTCAAACGAATAGATTTACTTGTATTTTCATCAATATCAAAAATATGTTGCGTTCCATCTGAAGCCCATTCAGCTACACGTTCTTTTTCAGCATTTGTAAGCACATAATCACCAATAAGTGTGATATTTTTCATCGGATTCCACATTGCACTCAATACCAATCCATGTGAACCAAAAGTATTTACTAACGGAGCATTTCCATTATATGGGTCATATCCTGGAGATTCATTTTTATCAATATCTAGTTGGGCATATGCTAAATTAATTTGTAAATTATCAGAAACAGGGCCTTGTACGCCTAATCCATACATAGCAAAATCATAACCTGCATCAGTTGGTTTTTGATAAAATGCTAATGCTTTTAAACCGTTATTATCTAAAGGATAATCAAGCACGATACCGTCTGTTTCATTACCCAATAATACATTTTGAAAACCTAAACCGCGCCATCTGCGCCCTACATCAACATGCAATTTATCAATATTACCTTCTGCCCAAATACGCTGAATTACACCGTCCTCATCACCATGACCTTCATGATATTGTACATCGCCGTTGGAATTAACAAATCTGGTATAACGCTGATTTGTTTCGCTTTCAAAATTAAAATTCCAATTATCATTAACCTTAAATTTACCTTTTAAATCAAGATAAAAACGATTATTATCATTTTGGTCATTATAACCTTTGATATTGTCATTATCCCAAGATACTCTACCAAAACCACTAATTTTAAAACGTTCTGCGTCTTCTTTTAATTTGGAAATATCGGATGTATTTTTATCAATTTGTGATTGCATTTGCTTCAAATCTTCGCTAAATTCTTCTTTTAATTGATTTAATACAGCTTTATCTCCTATATCTCCTTTATCTGATTTCATAGCATTAGCCACTATACTTGCCATTTCATAACGTGTCATTGTTCGATTTCCCTGAAATGTTCCATCTTTATAACCTTCAATGACACCATGTTGAGCTAAATAATCAAGTGCTTCATAAGCCCAATGACCTTTAGGAACATCACTAAAACTATCTACATTTGCATTTATATTTTCATTATCAGTAACACTAACTTTATTTTCTGAAGAAACTTTATCTGCATCAGATGTTGATTGCGCAAAAGATGTACCTGTTAATCCTAAAAATATTCCCATAGAAATAGCTAACGCTTTATTTTTCTTTAATAGCATCAATACATTCGCCCCCAAAATTAATTCTCTCTAATATACAATCTCTCAAAAAATAATTTAATAATTATTCTTCTTTTAATTCATCTTGTTCTTCTTTTAACATTGCTTTATCTTGTGCTCGTACAAACGGAAAATATATTGCTGTAGAAATAGCTAAGTTTATTATCTGTACAACAGCACCTTGCCAACCATTAAGTAAAAATCCTGCAATTATTGGAGGTGTTGTCCATGGTACTTGAACGGCACTAAAAGGAGACATGAAGCCCATGCTGATTGAAAAATATGTTACAAATAATGCTATTAAAGGTACTAACACAAATGGAACGAGTAAATATGGATTAAATACAACTGGCAAACCAAAAATAAGAGGTTCATTTATATTAAATAAACCTGGCACAAATGCCATTTTCAACAAAGATTTCATTTGTTGAGATTTAACAGTAAATATACCTGATAATAAAAGGCCTAATGTCAAACCACAACCACCACTTTTTACAAATACATCATTGACTTGAGCTGTTATAATTTTAGCTTCTGGATTATTTATAAGAGACATACCCATATCTATAAGATGCTGATTGTCTAAAGAATTTGCTATCAATAATGGACTTACTACACCACCAACAACATTTGGTCCATGAACACCAGCCCAAAACAAAATGCCCTGTAAAGCAACAATTATAGAACCACCAGCTAATGTATCAGAAAGACCTTGCAATGGTGTCTGAATAATTTTAAAGATTAATTCCGGTAATGTAATAGCTCCAAGATAATGACAAAGTCCGTATAAAACAGAAGCTACTGTAAAAAATATCATACCAGGTACTAACGCAGTAAAAGCTCTTGCTACACCTTGTGGTACAGAATCTGGCATTTTTATACCAACATTATTTTTTTCACAATAACAGAAAACATATGATACAAAAAAAGCTATAATAATTGCTGTTATAACACCATTACTACCAACCCAAGCTTTTGGTATAATATCTCCTACTAATTGACCATTTTCAGTTACTAATGATGGTGGCATTAATATTAACAATGTTGATAAAGCTAATATAGATGCCATACTAGCATCGCAACCTTCATTGCCTACAAATTTGTATGTAATTGCGACTACAACAATTAAAGCTAATACATTAAATGTACCACCCGCTACAGCATTAAATGGTGCTGTCCAATCATTACCAAATATGGATGCCATAAATTCTCCATATCCAGGAATTGGTAAGTTTGCAATCAACAAAAATACTGAACCACAAATAGTAAATGGTGTAGTCATAATAAAACCATCACGTAATGCTACTACAGCACGTATTTGTGCAAACTTGCTCATAACTTCGATAAAGCTATCAAAAAGTTTTTGTTTATCCATTTAGAATTCTCTCCTTTTCTTATACATAATTTTTTGAACTTTCCTTAAAGCAATTTTAATATATCATTAACAAAATACTGTTTCAATAGATATTGGCTAATACAAAACAATGATACAATATCATATAAAAAAATCTTTTCCACTTGTAGCAATGATACGAATTGTTTGAAAATAATCAAAATAACAATAAAAAACTGCTTATTTTAAATGTTATCTACATCAAAATAAGCAGTTTTTATTTTCATCTTAATAACGAAAATGTTTATTTAACCATTGTTCTTTTTGTTGCGAATCATGATAATCTAAACGCGTCATAAGCATGGTAAACATTATGTCTGTAACATATTTTGCACCTAAAAGAAAAACTCTAGGTCCTAATTCTTCCATTTGCTTCACACTTGCTACAGAAAAAACTACATCTGCTAAACTAGCTATTTCTGACTTAGGTGATGCTGTAATCAAAATAAAGGAAATTCCTCGTAGTTTTAATAAACGAGCAATATCTAATAACATACGATTATTCCCTGTACGACTTATGATAAATCCCAAGTGATCTTTTGAAGCACTCGTTGCCTGTAAATATTGCATAGTCATTGGAGAATGTACACTTGAGCATTTATTAGCCATGATAAAACCAGCTGAAGCAATTCTTGCTATATCTAAATTATTATCCATAGCATAAAAATCAATATGTTTAGATTTTATAAAAAGATTTAGAGCTTTTAAAAAATCTTCTGGATTAAGCATATTCCTTGTTTCTTTTAATGTATCAATTTCAATAGCTGTTACTTTATCAATTAATGAATGTATACTATCTTTAGTTGATACAACAAGTTCTTCACCTTTTGGATGATTGATATATTGCATCATTTCAGCTAAAAATTGAACTCTAAATTCTGTATATCCACTAAAACCTAATTTTTGACTAAAACGCACAATAGCAGCTGAATTTGTATACGTATTTTTACCCAATTGTCTAGTTGACATTCCAGCTAATTTCCTAAAATTTGCTAATAAATATGTTGCAATCATTATTTCTGTTTCAGAAAAATCTTTTTGTTCTTGTAATATTTTTATTAAATTTGTCACATAAAACCCTCCAATCTTTATTTATATTTGTCAAAATATAGCTTATATATTAATATTATTTAAAATTATAGTCAAATTAATATTATTTAAAATTATAGTCAATAAAATTTATAATCAAAAAATCCTAGAGCATATACTCTAGGATTTTTTATTTCATTAATTAAATTATCAATATAAAAGATGTGTTATTACATAACCTACACAGCAACCAACTGTGATACCAATAAAACCTGGAATGATAAAGCTATGATTGATTACAAATCTACCAATTCTTGTTGTTCCAGAACGGTCAAAACCAATGCAAGCCAAATCTGATGGATAAGTTGGTAAGAAGAAATTAACCATAGCAAGCAGAAATAAATGAAATGATAATAAGTGGGTCAACACCTACACTTAATGCCATAGGTACTACAATAGCTAATGCTGCTGCCTGAGAATTTACCAAATGCGAGCGTAAAGCCCCTAAATTTATTTATGGGGATATAAGCTCGCTAAAAAACAATGATTCGATATCATTGTTTTTTATTGTATTATATTTTTAATAGTTATATAATACTTTTATGAAATATAAATCAAATAATAATATAGTATATTCTTGTAAATATCATGTAGTATTTTGTCCTAAATATCGTAGAAAAGTGTTGAACAATGGTGTTGATGAACGATTAAAGGAGTTGATTAATAATATTTGTCAGGAGCTTCACGTCGATTTAATCGAGATGGAAGTAATGCCAGACCATGTTCATTTGCTTTTAGAAGTTGCTCCACAATTTGGTATACATAAAGTTGTTAAACGAATAAAAGGAATATCTTCAAGAATACTTCGAGAAGAATTTTCATGGTTAAAATCAAGGCTACCAACATTGTGGACGAATTCATATTTTGTATCTACAGTTGGTGGAGCACCAATATCAATTATTAAACAGTATATAGAAAGTCAAAAGCGTTCAGAATAAATAAATGATAAAAAGGCAGGTGATTGTAGTGAAGACATATTGTTTTAAATTGTATAAGGCAAAAAGGAATAAAAAACTTCATAAAGTTATTAATATAGCTGGAATTATCTACAATCACTGTATTGCTTTGCATAAAAGATATTATCGTTTATTTAAAAAATCTCTTAATATCTATAAGCTTCAAAAACATTTAACTAAACTTAAGAAAATAGGTAAATTTAGCTATTTTAAAGAAGTAGGTTCGCAAGCTATTCAAGATATAACTCAAAGAATAGACCGTGCTTATAAATTGTTTTTTAGGAATTTAAAACATAAAATTCGTACAGCACCACCATCTTTTAAAAAGATACGAAAATATAAATCATTCACGCTCAAACAAGCAGGTTGGAAACTCTTAAAGGATAATGCGATAGAAATTAATAAACAAAAATACAAATATTTTAAAAGTAGAGATATTGAAGGAATAGTTAAAACAATAACAATTAAACGTGATACTTTAGGTGATATATATCTTTATTTTGTTTGTGAAACTAACGAGAATAAAGTTTTAGCAAGAACAGGTAAAAGCGTCGGCTATGACTTTGGACTTAAACAGTTTTTAACTGCATCGGATAATGAAGATATAAAAGCACCTTTATTTTTTAAACAAAATGCTAATGATATAAAAAAAGCTAATAGAATATTATCTAGAAAAAAGAAGACTTCTAATCATCGTAGATTAGCAAAAATAGCTCTTGCCAGATTGCATAAGAAAATATCTAATCAACGTAAAGATTTTCATTTTAAATTAGCAAATAAAATTTGTAGTGAATATGCTTTAATCTGCATAGAAGATTTGAATATAAAAGGAATGCAAAAACGTTGGGGTAGAAAAATATCTGACTATGGATTTAGTGAATTTATAAAAATTCTTGAATATAAAGCGAGAGAAATTGGCTCAATAGTGCAAAAGATAGATAGATACTATCCAAGTTCGCAAATTTGTCATGTTTGTGGTACAAAAAATCCTGAAACTAAAAATTTGGCAGTTCGTGAGTGGATTTGCGCAAAGTGCAAAACCAGCCACGATAGAGATAGAAATGCTGCTATAAATATATGGAAGGTTGGGGCATCAACCTTCTTTGGAGAGATATAGTAAGACCTGCTATTTTAGTAGGCAAGTATCGTTTTTATCCAAGAATCCCCTGCATTTAGGCATGGGGAGTATGTCAACAATTTAGATATTAAGAATAAAACAATTGCATAAGTCCAAGGATAATCTAAAACAATCTGTCCCAAAGTTTCTTTGAATTCTGGTAAATATGCACCGAAATAAGTTTCTGCCATCCATGCTACGCCATATACAGAAACAATAGCTACCATACCAGATTTAAAAACAGAACCATTTGTTACATCACTAACTTTAACTTTGCAAATAAGTAATTATACTATTTTAAAACCTAATTCTTGTATCATCTTCATATCTGTATCAATAGAAATACCACTTGTTGTGAGCATATCACCAGAAATAACAGCATTAGCTCCTGACTGCAAACAAGCTTTACCTTTATCTGTAAATAATCCTCTACCACCAGCTAGACGAATAAATAAATCCGGTAAAATAAAACGATAAATAGCTACTATTCTTTGCATATCTTCATCAGTAAGTGGCTTATTATGTTCGTATGGTGTTCCTGGTATAGGATTTAGACGATTTATAGGCACAGAATTTACATTTAAATTTCGTATTTCTAAAGCCATATCTATTCTATCTTCCATGGTTTCACCTATTCCCATGATACCACCACTACAAACACTCATACCTGCTCTTTGCGCAGCTTTTATTGCTTCTACTTTATCTTCAAAAGTATGCGTAGTACAAACTTTATCAAAATGATTTCTTGAGGTTTCTAAATTATTATGAATTCTTTCTACGCCCACATCATTTAATTTTTTAAATTGAGCTTCATTCAATAAACCACCAGAAACACATAATTTTATTTTACATTTTTTATGTACTTCATCTAAAGAATTTGCCAATTTATCTATTTCTTCATCACTTAATCTCTTGCCTGAAGTTACTACTGCATAACGTGCTACGCCTTTACTATAATTATACTGTGCTTCTTCTAAAATAGGCTTCGTATTTAACAATGGATAAGTTTCTATTTTTGTAGTATAATGAGCTGACTGTGCACAATATTTACAATCCTCGGAACATCTACCAGATTTTCCATTAATAATAGTGCAAATATCAAAATCATCACCGCAAAAATATTTTCTTATTTCATTTGCGGCTGTAGACAATTCATCTAATGGAGCTTTCACTAAATCTAAAGCTTCCTGTTTATTAATTTTATAACCATTTAGTATTTTTTCTTTTAAATCATTTACACAATTCATTTGTTATCACCTTAAATCTTTTATATAAATATAATTAAACCATTATATTTATATAATGTCAACTTTTGAAAAATCTAGGTTAACAAATTATATAATCATTTAAGAAAGGAATTTTATGAACTCAACAGATATTTTACAAACACATGGTGCAAATCTCTATGAAATCACTTTTAACCTATTATCTAATTCTAAATTAGCAGAATTTATCCCTAATAAAAACAGTACAATTATTATTAAGCCTGATATAAAATATATCAATAATACACTATACTCTACTTCTCCAGTAATCTTAACTACAATAATCAAATACCTACAAGACAATAATTTTACTAATATCAATCTTGCATTAGGTTCTTTAATCGATGATGATTTAGAACAATTATTAATAACTTGTAAATACGATAAAATTGTAGATAAATTAAATATTCCTGTATATGGTCTTAAGGATAAAGATTACACTACAAAAACTATTGGTGGTATCGAATATAAATTAATAGATAAAGTCATCAATGCCGACTTTTTTATTAATTTAGTTACTTCTTCACCAAATGAAACAACTATACTACACAATGCATTACAGGCTATGCAAAATATCTTGCACACCCAAAATCGCTCTTTATTCACTACAGACAATTTTTATAAAGCAATCTGCTTTTTAAATTATTTAATTAAAGCTAACTTCACATTAGTAGAAATAGATAGTTTATCTGATATCCAAGCAGATAAACATATGTATGCTACTATAGATAATTTATTAGCTGATGCTTATTATGCTCAAAATCTAGGCTATAAACCATTTGATATCGAATATATTGAACTAGCATCTAAATTAAATATAGGCTGTGCTGATATCAATAAAGCTAATATCATTAATTTAATAGATAATACTGTTACTTGTGATAATAATTCAAAATTAGCCTCTCATATCAATACTTCTAGCCCTTGCGAGCAATGTTATCAAAATTTACTGCAAGCACTCTCCTTATTAGATAAAGATAATTTACTTGATAAATTACCCACAAAATTATTCATTGGTCAAGGTTGGCGAGAATTTAGTGAAAATGGCATTGGCATAGGTCGTTGCACTAGCAAATTTGAAAATTATGTTAGAGGTTGCCCACCAAGCCCTCAAAAAACTTATGAATTTCTAAAAGAATTTATTTGTAATAATCAAAATGCATAAAGAATAAATAAAAGCTCTATAAGTTAAATACTACAAATAACTTATAGAGCTTCTTTTCTATTATATTAATATATCAATACCATCTTGTTAATGGTAATTCATTATTTACGCCTTTAGTAACTAAAATTTGATGTAAATCTATACCACCTATATGGAAATTTGCTGCACAGGCATTTAAATATAAATCCCACATGCGAATAAATTTTTCATCAAACATTTCACTGATTTTATCTAAATGATTATGAAAATTATCTGCCCAACAAAGTAAAGTTTTTTCATAATGGCGACGCAAATTTTCAATATCAAGAATATGGAAATCATCATTTCCCATACTAGAAACGATTTCCCTGAGACTTGGTATCACTCCACCTGGGAAAATATATTTTTTCATCCAACTATCAGTTTCCATCTCTTTTAATTGACTGATGAAATGCAATAAATACAAACCTTTATCTTTTAATACTGCATTTATACAATCATTGAATAACTGATAATTTTCCCTACCAACATGTTCTAGCATACCTACACTAACAACCCTATCAAAAGTTTTTCCCCATTTTGGTAAATCTCGATAATCCATCAATTCAACTGTTAAATAATCTTCTAAATGTTCTTTTTGTATACGCGATTTAAATTCTTTATATTGTTCACGACTTAAAGTAATGCCTGTACCTTTTACCTTATATTTTTTAGCAGCTTCGATGAGTAAAAAGCCCCAACCACAGCCAATATCTAATAGGCTCATACCTTCTTTTAAATATAATTTCGATAAAATATAATCCACTTTATTCACTTGTGCTTGATATAAAGTATCATCTTCATTTTTAAAATAAGCACAAGAATAACTCATTGTTTCATCTAACCATAATTTATAGAAATCATTACCTATATCATAATGAGATTGAACTTGCTTTTCTTGACTTTCTTTAGAATTAGATGGATGAATTATTTTATCTAGCAAAGTTTCATTTAAAGAAAATTTATCCATTTGACCTAAAAAATGAATTAAAGCATCATATAAATTTCCTTCAATGGTTAAATCTCCATTCATATAAGCTTCACCTAAAGCGATAGACGTACTATTAAGTAAATCCATTATAGGTATTGTCTTTTTAAAGTCCACTACAAAAGTTGGTTCACCTTTACCTACTAAATATTGATTATCTTTAAATTTTAAAAGAAATGGATTTTTATCAAATTTATTAAAAAAATGAACCATAGCCTTTTCTTCTAATTTATCAAACATAATAGCACCTCTCAATATCCTTCATAAAAAACTATAAACTACTAATATAAATTAGTAGTTTAAAATTTCACAAATAGTATTATTTTTAAGTTACTAATATATAAATATTTGATTAGTTAACTTTATACTTATACTATACCTGTCTATAACTATTGTCAATTAGATAAAATCTAATAAGTTTGATAAAAAAATTTTAGGTTTGTTTTCGACAATAAAAAATGCTTTTTAAAATCTAGATTTTTAATCTGGACTTTAAAAAGCATTCTTAAATCTATATAAAAACTCTTTATTAAGAGTTGAATAACCATGGTGACGCGTATGGGATTCGAACCCATGAAGCCGCCGTGAAAGGGCGGTGTCTTAACCACTTGACCAACGCGCCATATTTAATTTTCCTACAGACATAAAAAAAGCTGATATCACATTGGTATCAGTTCATTCTTTAAATTAATGGTGCGGTTGATGGGACTTGAACCCATACGACCATTGATCACTACCCCCTCAAAGTAGCGCGTCTGCCAATTCCGCCACAACCGCATATACTCTTTAATGGTGCGGCCGAGTGGATTTGAACCACCATGAGGTATCCCCCACTAGCGCCTGAAGCTAGCGCGTCTGCCATTTCGCCACGACCGCAAAGGGCAAAAATAACAAATGATGGTGATTGGTGCCGAGGACCGGAATCGAACCGGTACGGTTATCACTAACCGCGGGATTTTAAGTCCCGTGCGTCTGCCAGTTCCGCCACCCCGGCATTATTCACTTCTTTATTCTCGTCGAGAACATTTAATATGTTACCATATCGTTTTGTTCTTGTCAAGAACTTTTTTAAAGTTTTTTCAAACTTTTTTGATGGAGCGGGTGATGGGAATCGAACCCACGTAACTAGCTTGGAAGGCTAGGGCTCTACCATTGAGCTACACCCGCATTTCATGGAGCTGGCGAGAGGAATCGAACCCCCAACCTGCTGATTACAAGTCAGCTGCTCTGCCAATTGAGCTACACCAGCATGTTATAAAATGGTGCCTCAGAGCGGAATCGAACCACTGACACGGGGATTTTCAGTCCCCTGCTCTACCGACTGAGCTACCGAGGCAAATGGCGACCCGAAGGGGACTTGAACCCCTGACCTCCGCCGTGACAGGGCGGCATTCTAACCAACTAAACTACCGGGCCATCTTAACCTTTATTGCTGTTTTTTCTCTGTGAGTTGTTGTCTCACGAGCCAGCTTCTACAGTATATTATTTTAAAACCATTTTGTCAACACTTTTTTTGAAAAAAATTAAAAAAAGTTATCGTTTTTATTTTTCCAGATTAAACGCCATTATTTTTCAACAAAAAACTTCCTTATTATAAATATAGTAAAATTTATATTATCATCTCTTTTTGAAAATAAAATCTTCATTTTCATCACTTATTTCTATTTAATTTTACTTTTCTATTCAATTTCAGCTAAAAAATTCATTCTTTTTTTCTAAAATCAATAAAAAAATCCTCAAAAGTGAATACTATTCATTTTGGTAAATTTTTTATTCTATGATATAATACATATGCACAATAATAACTATTTAAAGCTTATATTTCTAATTTCTAAAGTATTAATAAATATATATTTTATAGGTGGTGTTATCTTGAATTTTTCGTATAAACTTGGTATTGATATCGGTTCTACTACTATAAAATTAGTTGTCTTAGACAACGATAATCAAGTAGTTTATAAGAAATACATGCGTCATTTATCAGAAATTTATAAATCCATGCACGATAATATGATTTTATTATCAGATACATTAAAAAATCATAAATTTACCTGTGCAATAACTGGCTCTGCCGGTATGGGTATGGCTAACAATTTAAACATGCCTTTTGTTCAAGAAGTAATTGCTTGTTCTAAAGCTGTTAAAAATTGGATACCTCAAACTGATGTAGCTGTAGAGTTAGGCGGTGAAGATGCTAAAATCACTTATTTTGGCTCTGCACCAGAACAACGTATGAATGGTGTTTGTGCAGGTGGCACAGGTTCATTTATTGACCATATGGCTTCACTTTTAAATACTGATGCTATGGGTTTAAATGAATTAGCTCAAAAAGGCACTCAAATTTATACTATTGCTTCTCGTTGTGGTGTTTTTGCTAAAACAGATGTTCAAGCATTATTAAATGATGGTGTTTCTAAAGCCGATATTGCTCTTTCTATCTTACAAGCTGTAGTTAATCAAACTATCGGTAACTTAGCACAAGGACGTCCACTTGAAGGTAATATAGCCTTTTTAGGTGGCCCTTTATATTTCTTAACTCAATTAAAAGAACGCTTTATTAAAACTTTAAAACTAACCGATGAACATATTGTCAATGTTGATGATGGTTGTTATTTTGTTGCTATAGGTTGCGCTTTAAGCGATAATGCGATTGAAATGACATATGATGAATTAATGCAACGTTTAAATAATTGCAGTAAATCATCTACAGAAACTGAATCTGTAGCCTTTACATTATTTAAAAATGAACAAGAATATAATGAGTTTAAGCAACGTCATAATAAAGATGTTGTAAAAAAAGCTTCATTATCAGATTATCAAGGACCTCTATACATAGGTATTGATGCTGGTTCTACTACTACAAAATTAGTCGCAATTAGTAAAGATCGTGAAATATTATATTCTTCCTATGGCAGTAATAATGGCTCACCATTAAAAACTGTATTAGATGAAATAAAAGCTCTATATGAAATTATTCCTCCTAATGCTTATATTGCTACTGTTGGTACGACTGGCTATGGAGAACATATCGTCAAAGCTGCTCTTCATGCAGATTTTGGCGAGGTAGAAACTTTTGCTCACTTGCGTGCAGCTCGTGAATTTTGTCCTGATGTATCTTGCGTTCTAGATATCGGTGGACAAGATATGAAATGCTTCTATGTAAATAAAGGCAATATCGGACAAATCATTTTAAACGAAGCTTGCTCTGCTGGCTGTGGTTCTTTCATTCAAAACTTCGCTCAAGGCTTAAATATGGAAGTCAGCGATTTTGCTAATAAAGGCTTAACTGCTAAAAATCCAGTAGATTTAGGTACTCGTTGTACTGTTTTCATGAATTCTCGTGTAAAACAAGCACAAAAAGAAGGAGCTTCTGTAAATGATATTTCTGCTGGTATAGCTCTTTCCGTTATCAAAAATGCTTTATTTAAAGTAATCCAAGTCAAAGATGTATCTGAACTTGGCGATAATATCGTAGTTCAAGGTGGTACATTCTATAATGATGCTGTACTTCGTTCTATGGAATTATTGTTAAATAAAAATGTAATCCGTCCAGATATCTCTGGCTTAATGGGTGCTTATGGTATTGCACTTTTAGCTATAGAACGTCAACAAGAAAAATCTTCTATTTTAACCAAAGAAGAATTAAAAGATTTCCATATGGAAACAAAAACTTACCGCTGTCATGGCTGTGGTAATAACTGTCTAATCACAACACAAATTTTCCCTGATGGCAATCGCTATTCTACAGGAAATCGCTGTGAAAAAGGCATTGGAAAACAAGTGGCTAAAGAAGATAAAGCACCTAATATTTATAAATATAAATATCATCGTTTATTTGAATACTATAAACCACTTCTTAATGCGCCAAAAGGACGCATAGGTATTCCACGTGTACTCAATATGTATGAAGATTTTCCATTCTGGTTTACTTTCTTCACTTTATTAGGTTATGAAGTAGTATTATCTGGTAAATCTTCAGCTCAGTTATATTGTAAAGGTATGTCTACTATTCCTTCTGACTCTTTATGTTATCCAGGAAAATTAGTACATGGTCATATCATGGATTTAATTGAAAAAGGTATCACTACTATCTTTTATCCATGTATCCCTTATAATATGAAAGACCCTCTTCATGCCTCCGATAACAATTATAACTGTCCTATTGTCGCTTCTTATGCTGAAAATATCCGCGCTAATATGGATATTCTCCGCCAGAAAAATATAAATTTCCTTCAACCATTCTTACCAATAAATAATAAAAAAGCTTTGATTAAACGTTTACAAGAAGAGTTATCTTCTTTAAATATCCCTAAAAAAGACTTAATCGAAGCAGTAGAAAAAAGTTATCAGGAATTAGATAAATATAAAGAAGACATTCGCAATTATGGTGAAAACATCATCAAAGAAGCAACTGATAAAAAAATGCCAATTGTCGTTTTAGCTGGTAGACCATACCATGTTGACCCTGAAATCAATCATGGAATTCCTGAAATGATTCAATCTTACGGTATTGCAATTTTATCTGAAGATGCTCTTTATCATTTAGATTGCCCAGAAGATAGCTTAGATATCGTAAATCAATGGAGCTATCATGCTAGATTGTATCATGCTGCTAGTTATGTAGCTCGCCACAAAGAAATGACTTTAATTCAATTCAGTTCCTTTGGTTGTGGTCTTGATGCTATCACTACTGGTCAAGTACGTGAAATCTTAGAACAACATGGCGATATCTACACCATGATAAAATTAGATGAAGTAAGTAACCTTGGTGCAGCTCGTATACGTATTCGTTCTCTCATGGCTGCATGGAAATATGGCTTTGCCCAAATTGACGAAATTGAACCACCAAAACAACGTGCTTATTTCAGCAAAGAATGTCAAGAAGAACATACTATCTTGGCACCGCAAATGTCCCCTAAACATTTTGATTTCATTCAACATGCTTGTAAAAAATCTGGTATGAAAATCGTCATTCCGCCAATGCCTACACAAGAAGATATTGATTTAGGTCTACGCTATGTCAATAATGATATGTGCTATCCTGCAATCGTAGTCATTGGTCAATTATTAAAAGCATTAAAATCAGGCGAATATGATGTAAATAATACTTCAATCATGCTTTTCCAAACATGTGGTGCTTGCCGTGCTACAAACTATTTAAATTTAATGCGTAAAGCTTTAGAAAATGCCGGCTTAAGCCAAGTTCCTGTATTTGCTTGTGTTGGTCGTGAAACAGATGATTTCAAATTAAAAACAGAAATCTGGCTTGATGTTGTCAAAGCTACTATTTACGCTGACTTATTAATTCGCTTATCCAATAGAACAAGACCTTATGAAAAAGTAGCTGGCTCTGTTGATGTCTTATATAATAAATGGCGTAAAATCTTCATGGACGAAATCACTAATGGCAATTATATTAAATTCAGCAATAATATCAAAAAAGCTGTAAAAGAATTTGATGAAATCGCTCTCAATGAAGATGCGATAAAACCAAAAGTAGGTATCGTTGGCGAAATTCTTGTTAAATATCACCCAACTGCCAATAATCATGTAGAAAAAATTCTCTTTGATGAAGGTGCTGAAGTTGTAACACCTGATTTAATGGATTTCTTCATGTACATGGCATATGATGATATCGTAAAATATAAAATGCTCGATGGTAAATGGATAGATAAAGCTAAATCAGAAATTTTCATCAAAGTACTTGAATTTTTCCGCAAGCCTATGTGCAAAGCACTTCGTGCTAGCAAACGCTTCACTGCTCCATATACTATTAAAGAAATAGCTAAATTAACTACTCCTCATGTTTCTTTAGGTAATATGGCTGGTGAAGGTTGGTTCTTAACTGGTGAAATGGCAAAACTAATCCAAGAAGGTGTAGATAATATCATTTGTTTACAACCATTTGGTTGCTTGCCAAATCACATCACAGGAAAAGGTATGATACGTGAACTCATGCGTACACATGATGGTGTAAATATCGTAGCTATTGACTGTGATGCTGGTATCAGTGAGGTAAACCAGTTAAATCGTATAAAATTAATGCTTTCTGTAGCTAAAGAAAAAATCGCTGAGCAAGACCATAAAGCTCTATAAAAAAAATTGATAAAGTAATTAACAATAAGAACTGTATTTTCAAAGATACGGTTCTTATTTTTTTGCATTGACTTGAATTGACATACTCCCCATGCCTAAATGCAGGGGATTCTTGGATACAAACGATACTTGCCTACTAAAATAGCAGGTCTTACTATATCTCTCCAAAGAAGGTTGATGCCCCAACCTTCCATATATTTATAGCAGCATTTCTATCTCTATCGTGGCTGGTTTTGCACTTTGCGCAAATCCACTCACGAACTGCCAAATTTTTAGTTTCAGGATTTTTTGTACCACAAACATGGCAAATTTGCGAACTTGGATAGTATCTATCTATCTTTTGCACTATTGAGCCAATTTCTCTCGCTTTATATTCAAGAATTTTTATAAATTCACTAAATCCATAGTCAGATATTTTTCTACCCCAACGTTTTGCATTCCTTTTATATTCAAATCTTCTATGCAGATTAAAGCATATTCACTACAAATTTTATTTGCTAATTTAAAATGAAAATCTTTACGTTGATTAGATATTTTCTTATGCAATCTGGCAAGAGCTATTTTTGCTAATCTACGATGATTAGAAGTCTTCTTTTTTCTAGATAATATTCTATTAGCCTTTTTTATATCATTAGCATTTTGTTTAAAAAATAAAGGTGCTTTTATATCTTCATTATCCGATGCAGTTAAAAACTGTTTAAGTCCAAAGTCATAGCCGACGCTTTTACCTGTTCTTGCTAAAACTTTATTCTCCTTAGTTTCACAAACAAAATAAAGATATATATCACCTAAAGTATCACGTTTAATTGTTATTGTTTTAACTATTCCTTCAATATCTCTACTTTTAAAATATTTGTATTTTTGTTTATTAATTTCTATAATATTACCCTTTAAAAGCTTCCAACCAGCTTGTTTGAGCGTGAATGATTTATATTTTCGTATCTTTTTAAAAGATGGTGGTGCTGTACGAATTTTATGTTTTAAATTTCTAAAAAACAATTTATAATCACGGTCTATTCTTTGAGTTATATCTTGAATAGCTTGCGAACCTACTTCTTTAAAATAGCTAAATTTACCTATTTTCTTAAGTTTAGTTAAATATTTTTGAAGCTTATAGATATTAAGAGATTTTTTAAATAAACGATAATATCTTTTATGCAAAGCAATACAGTGATTGTAGATAATTCCAGCTATATTAATAACTTTATGAAGTTTTTTATTCCTTTTTGCCTTATACAATTTAAAACAATATGTCTTCACTACAATCACCTGCCTTTTTATCATTTATTTATTCTGAACGCTTTTGACTTTCTATATACTGTTTAATAATTGATATTGGTGCTCCACCAACTGTAGATACAAAATATGAATTCGTCCACAATGTTGGTAGCCTTGATTTTAACCATGAAAATTCTTCTCGAAGTATTCTTGAAGATATTCCTTTTATTCGTTTAACAACTTTATGTATACCAAATTGTGGATCAACTTCTAAAAGCAAATGAACATGGTCTGGCATTACTTCCATCTCGATTAAATCGACGTGAAGCTCCTGACAAATATTATTAATCAACTCCTTTAATCGTTCATCAACACCATTGTTCAACACTTTTCTACGATATTTAGGACAAAATACTACATGATATTTACAAGAATATACTATATTATTATTTGATTTATATTTCATAAAAGTATTATATAACTATTAAAAATATAATACAATAAAAAACAATGATATCGAATCATTGTTTTTTAGCGAGCTTATATCCCCATAAATAAATTTAGGGGCTTTACGCTCGCATTTGGTAAACCGTGAGCAAATTGGAGCTATCGGCATTTGTGGTTCTGGTGGTTTCGCTTTATCTGCAACACAGATGGATACACGTATAAAAGCTGTAGCTACAGCTTCAATGTATGATATGACTGTAGCTTCTCGCTTAGGCATGGATAAAGAAACTGTTCAAGCTACTAAAGAAAAATTATCTAAACAAAGATGGATTGATGCTCAAAATGGCTATCCTGAATACATTCCATATTTTCCAGATAAACCACTTGAAAAAGTTCCTGAAGATTTAACAGAACCAACAGCTGAATGGTTCCGTTTTTACGCTTTAAAAAGAGGACATCATATCAATGCTTTAGGTGGCTTTACTACAACTAGTAATCTTGCTTTTATGAATTATCATTTACTTGATTATCTTGATGAAATTTCTCCTCGTCCAATATTATTTATTGTTGGCGATAGAGCTCATTCTAAATTTTTCAGTGAAGAAGCATTTAATAAAGCCTCTGAACCTAAAGAATTATATGTTGTAGATGATGCTGAACACATTGATTTATATGACAAAATTGATAAAATACCATTTGATAAATTAGAATTATTCTTCAAAAATAACCTTAAATAAAATCTAAAAATTTTATAAATCCTTTTTATTCACTAACAAAAAGCTCTTTGATTAGTTTTTAATCAAAGAGCTTTTACTTTACATATTATATAATGTTTTATTTCAGCTTCTAAATTCACCTTAAACTAAAAATACCTATCTATTTATTTAAATCGCCATAAAAATATGCTGCTGTAGCTCCGCCATCAACTAAGAAATCTGCGCCTGTAATAAAGCTACCTTTTTCACTCATCAATAATTCTGCTACATTTGCCACTTCATCTGCTGTACCTGGTCGTCCTGCTGGTGCTTTGGCAAACATATTTTTATAAAAAGCACCTCTTTTGCCATTAAATTCATCTATAGCAAGTGGAGTAACTATAATCCCTGGAGAAATTGAATTTATACGAGCTTTTTTCTTACCCCATTTTACAGCTTCTGCCATAACTCTTTTTACATTACAACGTTTTGCTAATTGATAAGCATGTAAATTGTCTTTTATATTTTCTACTTGTAAAACAGGTAAAGATAATAAATCTTCACAATCAGTAGTTGCTAATTGTTCATCAATTTCACTACCTAAAGCTTCCATGCGATGACCTGATTGACTAGAAATCGTTACGCCTGTGCCATATGGTTTGATTACTTTTCCGACTTCTTCTAATAACACAGCTGTTCCATATAAATCTACTTTTAAAATAGTTTCTATAGAAGCTTGACTAGGTGATACACCAGCTGCATTTATAAGCATTCCTATCTGACCATATTTTTGAGCTTCCTGTATATAATTCTTAATAGATATTCTATCTGCTAAATCTACTTCTAAATAATTTACATCAAAACCAGCATTATACATAATATCTGCTATTTTTTTAGCATTATCTAAATTTTTATCACCAATTATTATTTTTTTATTAAAGCCAATACGTCTAGCGATAGCCATACCTATTTGACCTGCGCCTACTAATAATAAAACATCTTTCATCAAAAAATCTTCTTTCCTTATTTATCACAAACTTTTTTTATACAAGCTAGGGCATTTAAACTTCTAGGATAACCAATATACGGCAAACATTGAGTTAAAACTTTTAATAAAAATTCTTTATCATTGCCAACATTTAAATTACCTTGAATATGTGCTGTCAATTGATTTTCACAACCGCCTTGTGCCAAGATAAAACAAAAAGTTATCATCTCTCTTTGTTTTAAATCTAAACCTTTGCGAGTGTAATAATCACCGAAACAATTTTCTGCAAGCCAACGATTTATATGTCTAGTTTCACTATCTCCGGATTTCCAAAAATCTTTCATATTTTCGCCAAAGATATCAACTTGAGCTTGTATACCTTTTTCTAATCTAGTCTGTCTTGTAGTTGTTGATTGTACTTCAAGTGGTAAATTGATATTTAAAGATTTAAAACAATCATTTGCAATCCCTAAAAAGTCAGCTACTCTGCCTATTCCTAGATAAGCTACAGCTTGATAAATTATTTCTTTTATTTCTATAGGTGTAACATTCATCTTCAAGCTATCTGGCAATATACTTTCAAAAGCTTTTCTGCCCTGACAACCAATCAATGTAGCAAGTATAGCCATCATGCGAGTTTTATCATCTAAATCATTTTGATTAACGACATCATCAAAAGCAAAATCAGCAAAAAACTTTGCAAAATCTGGGTCTGTTTCGCCAAATAATATAGCTTTATCATTTAATAATTTATCCTGATATTTTTCTCCGTTATCCATAAAAATCACTCTTTTCTTATGTATTTTTTTATTATTATAGAACTTTAAGTAAACTCCAAGTCAAATGATTATCTGAAAAATTTTCTAATTAAACTTGTTTTTTCTTGATTAATATCTTATAATAATAATCGACATATGTCGGAAATAAATTTTAGTGAGATGATTTTATGGCAAGACCTAGTCGCTGTCGCAAAATTTGTTTTGAACCAACTTATGATAGTTTTATTCCTGAAGGCATCTCTAATGGTGAAAAAATTATTTTGACCTTAGATGAATATGAAGTAATTCGCCTAATAGATTTAAATAAACTCACCCATGAACAAGCTTCTAAACAAATGAATATTTCTCGCACTACAGTCAGTGAAATATATGAAATGGCTCGCTATAAAATAGCCAATAGCCTTGTACATGGTCGTCCACTATTGATTTCTGGTGGCAATTATCAACTTTGCCAAGGAGAACAAAACTGTTTACAAAATTGCCCTAAACGAAAAATTCACAAACAACAAATTATAACTAAAAAAGGAGTAAATACAATGAGAATAGCTGTTACATACGATAATGGAAATATCTTCCAACATTTTGGTCATACATCACAATTTAAAGTTTATGATATTGAAAATAATCAAATCATAAATGAACAAATCATTGATACACAAGGTCAAGGACATGGTGCTTTAGCTACATTCTTAAATAACGCTCAAGCAGATATCTTAATCTGTGGTGGTATCGGCGGTGGAGCTCAAAACGCTTTAGCTCAAGCTGGTATTAAATTATTCGGTGGCGTCATGGGAAATGCTGATGAAGCTGTAAAAGCATATCTTAATGGCACATTAAACTATAATGCTAATGTACAATGCAATCATCATGGTCACGGTCATTCTTGCGGTGGTCATGGACATGCTTGCCATGAAGATAAACGTGGTTGTTCTGGTAACTAATCAAATTATTCGCTAACAAAAAAGCAGTAGATATAAATCTACTGCTTTTTTTATATATCACTTATATTATATTTTTCATCAATTAATATATATTTATAATTATATTGCTTACATATCTCTAAATTACGTTTATTTTCTTTTATCAACAATTCTTTTGTACAATAACTATCATCTAAACGCTTTTCAATGATATTCGCTTTCTGTTTTATTGTACTAAAATTATTTTTTATATATTCTTCACTCATAATTAAACAACAATATTTTATTTCTTCTAAATATCTTTGTTTAAAATACCCATTCCAATCTGCTGGAATATAACAGCCTTCAACAATTAAATTTTGTTTATTTTCAATAGCAGTTTTTATCATTTCTACAACAATTGACCATAAATATTTCGTTAATTGCTCATCATCTTCCACTGTTAAATTAGTTTGCCCACTTCTAATTAAACCCATCTTTAAATGATCTATACTTAAATAAGGATATTTATATTTTTCTAATAATTTCTGTGCAAATAAAGTCTTCCCTGTATGACTAGCACCTGCAATTAAAATGACCATTTATACCTCTACATTTTTATTATTCGTAGCTTAAACAAAATATTATCAATAATATACCTTTTGCAAATACAATCCATTTGCTGGCGCCATCTTCCCTGCTAAAGCTCTATTTCTAGCCTCTATTATTTTTGGCACTTCATGTTTATCCACTCTACCAAGCCCAATATTTATCATCAAACCCATGATATTTCTGACCATATGATATAAAAATCCACTGCCCCAAAATTTAAAAGTATATACATTATTTTCTTTTGTACAACTAGCTTCATAGATTTCACGAATAGGGCTTGTATCATTTCCGCCAGCAGAACGAAATGAAGAAAAATCATGCTCTCCTTCAATATATTTTAAAGCCTCTTGCATATCTTCTAAATTTAATTTTTTATTTACATGCCAATAAAATCTACTCATAAATGGGTCTGCTAATTCATTTTCAAAAACCTTATAAATATAAATCTTAGATTTTACACTATGTAGTGCACTAAAATCACGGTCAGCTTCTTCTGCTTTTAATAAAACTATATCATCTGGCAACAAGCGATTTCCTGCACGCACTACATTTTGAATAGGAATAGTTCCATCAGTAAAAAAATTCACCACTTGACCTATAGCATGAACACCAGCATCAGTTCTACCTGCTGCCGCTAACTCAATACTATCGCCAAATAATTTAAATAATGCACCCTCTAATACATTTTGCACAGCTACAACTTTAGTCTGTCTTTGAAAACCATGATAATTTGTCCCATCATAACTAAGCGTAAGTTTTATATTACGTCTTCTAGCTTTCATCATTTCCTTATGTTCAGATTTCATTTTCTATCCTCGTTTAATTTTTTATTTTATCGCTTCAAAAAAGAACTAGTCTATTATATACATTTAAAATAAACTAGTTCTTTTAGATTATACATATTTAATTTTATAAAGTAAATAATACCATATGGGGAAAAACTATTTTTATAACTGTCAAAATTAATAAAATCCCTATAAAAGCAGTCATTGCTATATAATCTCTAGAAGCAAAACTCAATTGTTTCAAGCGTGTTCTACCCACTCCGCCATGATAACATCTTGCTTCCATAGCCATAGCTAAATCATCTGCTCTGCGAAAAGCACTGATAAATAACGGTATCAATATTGGCATAAAAGCTTTGACTCTTTTTAAGATATTTCCTGTCATAAAATCAGCACCACGAGATTTTTGAGCTTTTATAATTTTATCTGTTTCTTCCAATAAAGTAGGAATAAAACGAAGTGCTATTGTCATCATCATAGCTAATTCATGAGCTGGCACGCCAAATCTTTTTAATGGCTTCATCAAATCTTCCAAAGCATCAGATAATACAAGTGGTGGCGTTGTAAATGTTAATAAAGATGCTCCAAACATCAATAATAACAACCTAAGGCAGACAAAACTACCATTTGCCAAACCTTCCCATGTAATACTGAGCTTCCAAATTTCAAAAATAACTTTTCCTTGCGTTGTAAATAAATGCAAAATAAAAGTAAATAAAATAATCCAGATAATTGGCTTTATGGATATAAAAAACATTTTTAAGGGAATTTTTGACATATACATCAAAGTTCCAATTAACATGCACCATATAATATAATCTAATTGGCTATCAAAAACAAAAATCCCCACGATTAAAATAAATAAACTTACGATTTTCAATCTAGCATCTAATTTATGCAATAAAGAATTTGCTGGGAAAAATTGACCAATTTTTATATCAGTTAGCATTTTATCCCTCTCTTTCTCAAAGCTACTAAAATATTATTTAAGGCTTCTTGTTTATTTAAAGCATTTATATCCACATCTAAACCATATTCTTTTATTTTTCGCAATAATTGCATCACTTCTGGCTCTAATAAGCCTGCTTGTTCAATTACATCTTTATGTGTAAAAACTTCGCGTGGCTCGCCATATATCATTAATTTTCCCTGTCTCATAATAGCTACCTTATCTGCCAAAAGTGCTATATCGTCCATATTATGCGATACCATAATAATTGTCATCTTTTCTTTTTGATGTAATTTTTTTACCTTTTGCAATAAATTCTGTTTAAGTCTAGGGTCAAGACCTGCTGTCGGCTCATCTAAAACTAGATATTTAGGCTTTAATGCTATTATTCCAGCTATTGCCACACGTCTCATTTGACCGCCACTCAATAAAAAAGGAGATTTATCTTTATATTCCTCATAATCTAATTCTACAAAATCCATTGCTTCTTTGACTCTTTGCTTTACTTCATCTTCACTACAACCAAAATTTCTAGGGCCAAAAGCAATATCTGCAAAAATACTTTCCTCAAATAATTGTTGTTCTGGATATTGAAACACCATACCCACACTACGCCTAGCATTTAAAGTCTTTTTATCCTTCTTTTTATTAATGTCAATACCATCAATAAAAACTTCACCTTTAGTAGGATTTAATAAACCATTAAAATGTTGCATAAGTGTGGATTTTCCTGAACCTGTATGACCTGCAATAGCTACAAATTCACCTTCATTTATTGTTAAACTAACATTATTTAATGCTTTTTTTTCATATGGCGTATTTTCCATATAAATATAACTTATATTTTTTACCTCTATTGGCATCTTCTCACCACTTTAAAATCTATTTAATATTATTTGCATATTAATTGTTGTAATTCTTTAGCTAAATTTTCATTATCAAAAAGATTAGCTAGTTTCAAACCTTTTTTCTGCAAAGCATCTACAATATCTACAGCTAAAGGTACACTAAGACCGATTTTCTTTAAATTTTCCTTTTGTTTAAAAATATCTTTTGGCATACCATCTTGTATTATCTTGCCATCATTCATGACAATAATTCTATCTGCCTGCACAGCTTCTTCCATGAAATGTGTAATTATAATAATAGTTATATTATATTTTTCATGTAATTCCTTCAAAGCTTTCATTACAGCATTTCTACCCTGTGGGTCAAGCATTGCTGTCGGTTCGTCTAAAACTATACATTGAGTACGCATCGCTATAGCCCCAGCAATAGCAGTCAATTGTTTTTGCCCACCTGATAACAAATGCGGTGGCATCTTGCGCAAATGCTCAATATGCAAAGATTTTAAAGCAAATTCTATTCTATCTTTTATTTCTTCACGCTCAAGACCCATATTTTCAGGGCCAAAAGCAATATCATCTTCTACTACAGTAGCGATTATTTGATTGTCAGGATTTTGAAATACCATACTTACTTTTTGACGTACTTTCCAAATATCCTCACTATCATCAACTTTCATGCCATCAACAATACATTCGCCTTCACTTGGCAATAATAAGCCATTGAAATGCTTTGCTAGTGTTGACTTGCCTGAACCATTAACGCCAATAATAGCTATAAATTCACCTTTATCTATCTTTAAATTAATATTATCTAACGCTATTTTTTCTGTTTTTTTCTCATCATTTTCCCTAAAAATATGTGTGAGATTTTTCACTTCTATAAAACTCAATATCATCACCTATAAATCTATATAAAAAAATAAGAACTGCAATCAAAATTACAGTTCTTATTATACCCATTTTAAATTGTTAACACAATCACCTTATCAAGTAAACCAAAAATCTATTAATTAAATTTTTAACTTAATTGATAAGGCGAAGGCGGCCCATTTGACCGCCTCACATATCAATAATTCAATGAATTACTAATTCTAAATTATTTTACTAACTCTAAAAGAGCCATTGGAGCAGCGTCACCACGACGTACGCCTAATTTAAGAATACGAGTATAACCACCATTGCGGTCATTATATTTAGGTGCAATTTCATCGAATAATTTTTTTGCAACTTCTTTATCAACAAGTTCAGCAATAACCTGACGGCGAGCACTTAAGTCATCGCGTTTTGCAAGGGTAATGAGTTTTTCAGCAAGACCGCTGATTTCTTTAGCCTTAGCTTCAGTAGTTTCAATGCGTTCATGTTTAAAAAGGGAAACTAGCACACTACGGAATAAAGCTTTACGTGCACTGGAGTTGCGTCCTAATTTACTGTAGCCCATTAGCAGCCTGTCCTTTCCTGTTATTCTTTTTCAGCGAGTGTTAATCCCAATTCCTGTAATTTTTTCTTAACTTCTTCAAGAGATTTACGACCAAGGTTTCTAACTTTAATCATATCATCTTCACTCTTTTGCATTAAATCTGCAACAGTGTTGATTTCAGCTCTCTTCAAGCAGTTGTAAGAACGTACAGATAAATCAAGATCCTCGATTGTCATTTCCATAACTTTAGAAGTATTATCTTCTTCTGGTGTATTGAAAATTCCTTCATCAGCAGGAATATCTTCTACAGAACCACCCATATTCTGGAATAGACGCAAGTGAGTAATCAAAATGCTAGCTGATTTACTTACTGCTTCTTCTGGTTTTATAGAACCATCAGTCCATACTTCTAATGTAAGTTTATCATAGTCGGTAACATTACCAACACGAGTATCTGTTACTGTGTAGTTAACTCTTTGAATAGGAGAGAAGATGGAATCGATAGGGATAATACCAATAACCTGATCTGGTTTTTTATTTTTATCAGCAGGTGTATATCCTCTTCCACGTTCAACTACCATTTCCATTTTCAAAGAACCAGTTTCATCAACAGTAGCAATATGCAAATCTTTATTGAGAATCTCAATATCAGAATCAACAATAATGTCTGCTGCTGTTACTTCTTTTTCACCAGTAACATCTATACGAATGGTATGAGGTTCTTCATCATGCATTTTTAAGCATAATTCTTTTAAGTTTAAAATAATGTTTGTTACATCATCACGAACCCCAGGAATAGTAGAAAATTCATGAAGAACACCATCAATTTTGATAGATGTTATAGCTGCACCCTCTAAAGAAGACAACAAAATACGACGTAAGCTGTTGCCAAGAGTAGTACCATATCCGCGTTCCAATGGTTCACAGACAAATTTACCATAACGGTTGTCTTCACTTATTTCCACAATCTCAATCTTTGGTTTTTCGATTTCGATCATCTGAAACAACCTCCTATTCTATGCGCTATAAAACACAGACATATTATCTGGAGTACAATTCGACAATCGCCTGTTCATCAACTGGAATATCAATTTCGTCGCGGTTAGGGAATCTTGTAACAGAACCGCTAAGATTCTGGATATCAGCAGTAAGCCAAGCTGGTACGTTTAAAGCATTTTTGCTTTCTGCAATTTCTTTGAATAATGCAGTACCACGGCTTTTTTCTTTAACACCGATTACATCGCCAACTTTAATTAAAGCGGAAGGAATGTCAAGACGTTTACCATTAACAGTGATGTGACCATGGGAAACGAGCTGACGAGCCTGACGACGAGTGGATGCAAGACCTAAACGGAAAACAACGTTGTCAATTCTACGTTCGAGAAGACCAAGTAAGTTTTCACCTGTTACGCCTGGCATAGTTTTAGCTTTATCATAATAAGCTCTAAACTGTTTTTCTAATACACCATATATAAATTTAGCTTTTTGTTTTTCTTTTAACTGCATTCCGTATTCGCTTACTTTACGACCAGAACGTTTAGGCTGTCTTTTGGAGCTTTTTGCAAGACCAACTACAGCTGTTTCTAAGCCGAGAGCGCGACATCTTTTCAGAGAAGGAACTCTGTCAATAGCCATATTTCTACTTCAACCTCCTAATTATACTCTTCTACGTTTAGGTGGGCGACAACCATTATGAGGAATTGGAGTAACATCTTTAATCATGTTAACTTCAAGACCAGTTGCCTGTAAAGATCTGATTGCAGCTTCACGACCTGCACCAGGACCTTTTACATATACTTCAACCTGTTTTAAACCATGTTCCATTGCTGCTTTTGCTGCAACTTCTGCTGCCATTTGAGCTGCAAATGGAGTGCTTTTTCTAGAGCCTCTGAAGCCAAGTCCGCCAGCACTAGCCCAGGATAAAGCATTACCATTTTTATCAGTGATAGTAACAATTGTATTATTGAAAGTCGAACGAATGTGAGCCACACCGTATTCGACATTTTTACGATCTTTTCTCTTTGGACGAGATGATTTATTTGCTGCCACTTATTAAACCTCCTTCTTCTTAGCCTTTTTTACCCATTACAGTCTTTTTAGGACCTTTACGAGTACGTGCGTTGTTTTTAGTGTTCTGACCGCGTACAGGTAAGCCTAAACGATGGCGTCTACCGCGATAGCAGCCAATTTCAACTAAACGTTTAATATTTAAAGAAATTTCACGACGAAGGTCACCTTCTACAAGATGATTTTTGTCGATATATTCACGTAACTTAGCAACTTCATCTTCAGTGAGATCACGAGCTCTAGTATCTGGATTAATACCAGTAGCAGCTAAGATATCCTGAGAAGTTTTAATACCAATACCAAAAATATATGTTAAAGCAATTTCAACTCGTTTATCGCGTGGTAAATCTACACCGGCAATACGTGCCATACAATGAGCACCTCCTTATCCTTGTTTTTGTTTATGTTTAGGATTTTCGCAAATAACCATTACATGACCTTTGCGTTTAATAACTTTACATTTTTCACAAATAGGTTTTACTGATGGTCTAACTTTCACTGCATGTACCTCCTTCTACATTGCTATAATGCCTATTTCCCAATAGGTCTTATTTAAAACGGTAAGTGATTCGGCCTCTGGTCAAATCATAAGGCGTAAGTTCAATAGTAACTTTATCACCTGGCAGGATGCGGATAAAATTCATGCGAATTTTCCCAGAAACATGAGCTAGAACAACATGTCCGTTTTCTAACTCCACTTTAAACATTGCATTAGGCAAAGCCTCTAATACTTTACCTTCAACTTCAATTACATCTTGCTTAGACATGAAATTCTCCTTCAATTAAAGCTTAAGTTGGGCCGAAAACTCTTTGAGGTTTGAATTATCATGCCCATGATATGCCCAAACCTGTCAGTAATCCGTTTTTACAGCAATGCCATGCCCAACATTATTGTTATCTGCCACAGAAAAACATTTCTGTTTACTGCCCGAATATTAATTATAACATATTACAGCGTTTAAATATATCATTATCAGCGATTTTTTTCACACTTTTTTTACAACAGATATATTACCGTATTATATTATCAATTAACTGCGCAAAATTGCAACAATGTCTTGGAATACTTTATCCATTGACTGACTTCCGTCAACTTCTTTGTAAAGTTCTTCTTTTTCATAATAAGAAATAAGAGGCTTTGTCTGTTCTTCATAAACAGAAAGACGATTTTTCATTGTTGCTTCGCTGTCGTCAGCTCTTTGATAAAGGTCACCGCCGCACACGTCACAAATTCCGTCTTTCTTAGATGGCTTAAATTCTACATGATAAGTAGCACCGCATTTTTTACAAATACGACGACCAACTGCTCTTCTGATTAATTCACTTGCTGGAACAGCAACGTTCAAAGCACAGTTAAGTTTTAAACCTAATTCACTTAAAATTTTATCCAAAGCCACAGCTTGTTCTACTGTACGAGGAAAACCATCCAAAATAAATCCTTTTTCGCAGTCAGCTTTAGCTAAACGTTCTTTTACAATACCAATTGTAACTTCATCTGGAACTAATTTTCCAGCATCCATGCAAGTTTTTGCTTGTTTTCCAAGTTCAGTACCTTCTTTTACTGCTGCACGAAACATATCCCCAGTGGAGATATGAGGAATTTTAAATTCTTCTACTAGCCTAGCTGCCTGTGTACCTTTACCAGCACCAGGAGGGCCCATTAAAAGGATGTGCATAAAAATCCTCCTTACTTCATAAAACCTTCATAATGGCGCATTACGACCATTGATTCAATTTGTTTCATCGTATCAAGAGCAACCCCAACTACGATTAATAATGCTGTACCACCAAAATGAATTCCTTCAATATGAGTAGCACCAGCTATCATTGTTGGTAAAATTGCAATGAATGCAAGGAAAAATGCACCCGCTAATGTAATACGTGTCATAATACGGTCTAAATAATCTGCAGTTGCCTGACCTGGACGAATTCCAGGAATAAAACCACCGTATTTTTTCAAATTATCAGCGAGATCCGGAATTTTAAATGTAACCGCAGTGTAAAAATACGTAAAAAATAAAATCAATAATGCATATACAGCACTTTGAAAAGGTGTTCCCCATTGGAAATAATCAGCAATTGTTTTAATCCAAGGAGTTTGTACAAACTGAGCTAAAGTAGCTGGGAACATCAATACTGATGATGCAAAGATGATTGGTATAACGCCGGCCTGATTTACTTTAAGCGGTATATGCGTAGATTGGCCACCGTAAGTTTTACGACCTACAACGCGTTTTGCGTAAGACACCGGAACTCTACGTTGTCCTTGCTGAATGGCAATAACAAAAACAATCATAGCAAGGGCGATTATTGCAAAGAATAACACATTAAAATAGCTTATTGTGCCTGCTTGCAAGTAATTATATATAGTACCCAAATTTTGTGGAAGTGCTGCAACGATACCTGCGAAAATGATAAGCGATATACCATTTCCCACACCATGTGCAGTTATCTGCTCACCAATCCACATGAGGAACACTGTTCCTGCTGTTAGGGTAATTGCAATAATAAGAATTGATGTAATACTAGGATTAATTATGGCCTGTTTAAGACCAATAGACATACCTATAGCTTGTAAAAATGCCAAGACAACAGTCAAATAACGGGTCGTCTTGGTTATCTTTTTATGTCCCTCTTCACCTTCTTTAGACCACTGTTCCAAAGTAGGTACTACTACGGTCAATAATTGAATAATAATTGACGCGTTGATATATGGGGTAATACTCATAGCAAAGAGAGAAAATTTACTTAAAGCACCACCGGAAAATAAATCCAACAAGCCAAACAAGTTACCGCTGTTAAATAACTGTTCAATTACTGAAGGATTTACTCCAGGCACCGGGATATGAGTCCCGAGCCTGAAGACTGCAAACATAATTAGTGTAAATACTATTTTCTGTCGCAATTCGGTGATTTTGAGGATATTGCTAAGAGCTGAAAGCACTTAGATCACCTCTACTTTTCCACCTGCTGCTGTAATTTTTTCTTCAGCAGATTTTGTGAAGCCGTTTGCTACAACAGTTAATTTCTTAGTAATTTCGCCGTTACCAAGAACACGTACACCGTCACAAACGTTTTTAAGGATACCTGCTTCTACTAATGCTGCTGGATCTACTGTTGCGCCATCTTCAAAACGATTTAAAGAAGAAACGTTTACTTCAGCATATTCTTTTGCAAAAATATTTTTGAAGCCGCGTTTTGGCAATCTACGGTATAAAGGCATCTGGCCACCTTCAAAACCTGTACGTACGCCGCCACCAGAACGAGCGTTCTGACCTTTATGACCACGTCCGGAAGTTTTACCTAAACCAGAACCTAAACCACGACCAACACGAATACGAACTTTTCTAGAGCCCGGTGCTGGTGATAATTCATGTAATTTCATAACCTGGACACCTCCTCTAAATTATTCGCCGATTTTTTCTACTGTAATAAGATGTTCTACTTTATGAATCATACCTCTAATTGTAGCTGTATCTTCATGTTCTACTGTAGAATTTAATTTACGTAATCCCAAAGCCTGAATTGTTCTTCTCTGAGTTTCAGGTCTGCCGATCAGACTTCTTGTAAGGGTAATTTTCACTTTTGCCATTGAAATATTTCCTCCTTAACCTAAAAGTTCCTGAACGGATTTTCCACGAAGTTCAGCTACGAGCTCAGCTTTTTTAAGCTGTTCTAAACCTTTAATAGTTGCACGAACCATGTTATTAGGGTTAGAAGAACCAAGAGATTTTGTTAAGATATTACCAACACCTGCAAGTTCTAAGACTGCACGAGCTGGACCACCTGCGATAACACCAGTACCTTTTGCAGCTGGTTTTAAGAGCACACGACCTGCACCGAATACACCGAGGCTTTCGTGTGGAATAGTTTTATCTACTAAAGAAACTTCTACAAGATTCTTTTTAGCATCTTCAATGCCTTTTCTGATTGCTTCAGGTACTTCGCTAGCTTTACCGAGACCTGCACCAACATGACCGTTTTTATCGCCTACTACAACAAGAGCGCTGAAAGAAAAGCGACGGCCACCTTTTACAACCTTAGCAACGCGATTAATATACACAACTTTTTCTTCTAATTCAAGTGCGTTAGCGTCAATCTTGGCCATTAATTTACCTCCTGTTCCAATATTAGAATTTTAGACCAGCTTCACGAGCTGCATCTGCTAAAGCTGCTACACGACCATGATATACATAGCCACCGCGGTCAAATACAACTTCAGTAATGCCTTTTTCAAGAGCACGTTTTGCTACAGCTGCACCTACAGCTTTAGCTGCTTCGATGTTACCGCCGTAAGCGTTGAAATCTTTATCTTTAGAGCTTGCGGATACTAATGTAACACCATTAACATCATCAATAACTTGAGCATAAATGTTGCTTAAGCTACGGAATACGTTTAAACGAGGTCTTTCAGCTGTGCCAGAAATATGATTACGAACTCTTAAATGACGTTTCTGACGAGCTTTATTTTTATCCTGTTTATTAAACAAAACCAGCCTCTCCTTTCTATTTCTAACTAAAGATTATTATTTCTTAGAACCAGTTTTACCAGCTTTACGACGGATATGTTCGCCTTCGTACTTAATACCTTTTCCTTTGTAAGGTTCAGGTTCTCTGTAAGAACGAATTTTAGCTGCCATAGCGCCAACTGCTTCTTTATCGATACCAGATACAACAATCTTGTTAGGAGCAGGAGCTTCTAATTTGATTCCAACAGGAGGTTCAACAACTACTGGATGGGAAAAACCTAAAGATAAGTTAAGGTTTTTACCAGCCTGTGCAGCTCTATAACCTACACCATTAATTTCAAGATTTCTTACAAAGCCTTGTGTTACACCTACAACCATATTGTTGATAAGAGTACGAGTAAGACCATGTAAAGATCTATGCATTTTATCTTCGGATGGACGTTCTACTGTTACAACGCCTTCACCTACTGTAATTTTCATATCTTTATGACAGTCACGGCTAATTTCTCCTTTAGGACCTTTAACCGCTACGTGATTATGTTCATCAACTGTTACAGTAACCCCAGCAGGGATTGTAATCGGTTCTCTACCAATTCTTGACATCTGTACACCTCCTAGTCTAAAACTAATTTTACCATACGTAAGCTAAAACTTCGCCGCCAACACCTTCACGACGTGCTTGTTTATCACTCATAATACCTTTAGAAGTAGAGATGATAGCAATACCAAGACCACCAAGTACGCGAGGTAATTGATCTTTCTTAGCATAAGCACGAAGACCAGGTTTAGAAATACGTTTAATACCAGTGATTACTTGTTCACGGTTTGGACCATATTTCAAGTTAATTGTGATAACACCTTGTTTGTTATCTTCTGCGAAGGAGAAGTCTTTAATGAAACCTTCTTCTTTAAGAACTTCTGCAATAGCCTGTTTAATTTTAGAACCAGGAATTTCAACTTTATCATGAAGTACGGAGTTTGCATTACGCAAACGAGTTAACATATCTGCAATAGGATCAGTCATTCCCATAAATCGATATCCTCCTTTCTTTCAACCTTACCAACTAGCTTTTGTTACGCCAGGGATTGCGCCTTTGTAGCTTTGTTCTCTAAAACAAATACGACACATTTCAAATTTACGCATATAACCATGTGGACGACCACAGATTTTGCATCTGTTATATTTACGAACCTTAAATTTAGGTTCTTGACTCCATTTCTGGACCATTGCCTTTCTGGCCATAGATCAGTATACCTCCTCTTAAGAATTAAGCACTAAACGGCATACCCATTAATTTAAGAAGAGCTCTAGCTTCTTCATCAGTCTTTGCCGTAGTAACAATAATAATATTCATACCATGAATTTTTTCGATTTTATCATATTCGATTTCAGGGAAAATCAATTGTTCTTTAAGACCAACTGAATAGTTTCCGCGACCATCAAAAGCTTTAGGGCTTACGCCACGGAAGTCACGAACTCGAGGCAAAGCGATATTCATAAATTTATCAAGGAACTGATACATACGAGTTCCACGAAGAGTAACTTTAGCGCCAATAGGCATTCCTGCACGTAATTTCCATGCAGCAAGAGATTTTTTCGCACGAGTCAAAACAGGTTTCTGACCAGCGATAATAGTGAGGTCAGCTACAGCAGAATCTAATGCTTTAGAGTTGTGAGCAGCTTCACCAACACCCATACTAATGATAACTTTTTCAATCTTAGGAAGTTGCATTACATTTTTATAACCGAATTTTTCAGTCATAGCAGGAACAACTTCATTGATATATTTTTCTTGTAATCTATCCACCAAGATATCCTCCTTCCTCAATTATTTTGCTTGGTCTAATGCTTCACCGCATTTTTTGCATACACGAACCATTTTACCATCAATTTCTTTTTTCGCAACACGAGTTGCTTTAGAACAAGCTGGGCAAACTACCATAACTTTAGAAGCAAACATAGGAGCTTCTTTTTCAATGATACCGCCGTTTGGAGCTTTCTGATTAGGTTTAGTATGACGTTTAATTTTGTTAACGCCTTCAACTACAACTTTATCTTTAGCAGGCATAGCCTGAAGGATTTTACCTTGTTTACCTTTATCTTTACCGGATAATACTAAAACTGTATCACCTTTTTTTACATGCAATTTAGCCTGTGACAAATCTTGGCACCTCCTGTCTATTTATTAAATTACTTCTGGTGCCAGTGAAACGATTTTCATGAAATCTTTGTCACGTAATTCTCTGGCTACCGGGCCAAAAATACGAGTTCCGCGTGGAGTTTTATCATCTTTAATAATAACAGCAGCGTTTTCATCAAAGCGGATATAAGAACCGTCAACACGACGTAAACCCTTTTTAGAACGTACTACTACAGCTTTAACAACGTCACCTTTTTTAACCATTCCACCAGGTGAAGCAGATTTAACTGCAGCTACGATTATATCACCAATGTTGGCATATTTACGATAAGAACCGCCCATTACACGGATACACATAATTTCTTTTGCACCAGTGTTATCACCAACATTCAACATTGTTTGTTGCTGAATCATTGCTTTACCTCCTTCTAAAATTCTATATCAAGTAACAAATTATTTTGCTCTTTCAAGAATTTCAACGAGTCTCCAACGTTTATCTTTAGATAAAGGACGAGTTTCCATAATAGAAACTGTATCTCCTACGTGAGCTTCGTTGTTTTCATCATGTGCTTTAAATTTAACAGTTTTCTTAACTGATTTTTTATAGAGTGGATGACTTTCAGTATCAACTACAGCAACAACAATAGTTTTTTCCATTTTGTCGCTTACAACTTTACCAACTTTAGTCTTGCGTTCATTTCTAATTTCGCTCATTAAAAGAACCTCCTTCCTTCTGCATATCATTTATTATCTATTAGTCTAATCTTAACTATTAAGCTTTTAATTCTTGTTCGCGTTGAATAGTTTTAATACGAGCAATAGTTTTCTTTACTTCTTTGATACGCATAGGGTTTTCAAGCTGACCTGTAGCAAGCTGGAATCTGAGGTTGAATAATTCTTCTTTAAGCGAAGCAAGTTTCTGGTTAAGTTCGCCAGCACTCATTTCACGTATTTCATTAACCTTCATTTACTTCACCCTCCCCTTGCACTTCACGCTTAACAAATTTTGTTTTGATTGGGAGTTTATGGCTTGCAAGACGCATAGCTTCTTTAGCAACTTCTTCACTAACGCCGCCCATTTCAAACATAATACGACCTGGTTTAACTACTGCTACCCAGTATTCAGGTGAACCTTTACCGCTACCCATACGAGTTTCAGCAGGTTTTGCAGTTACTGGTTTATCAGGGAAGATTTTAATCCAAACCTGACCACCACGTTTAATATAACGAGTCATCGCAATACGAGCTGCTTCGATCTGACGGTTTGTAATCCATGCAGGTTCGAGAGCTTGTAAACCGAATTCACCATGTACTACAGTATTACCTTTATGAGCTTTACCTTTCATAGTACCACGGAACTGTTTACGGTATTTTACTCTTTTAGGTATTAACATTAATCTTCGCTCCCTTCAACAGCTTCTGCTTGTGCAGCAAGTTTCTTTTCAGGAAGAACTTCACCTTTGAAGATCCATACTTTTACGCCAAGACGGCCATAAGTTGTATGTGCTTCAGCTGTACCATAATCAATATCAGCACGTAAAGTATGAAGTGGAATACTACCTTCACGGTAAGATTCACTACGAGCAATTTCAGCACCGCCGAGACGGCCACCTACTGTTACTTTAATACCTTTTGCACCCATACGAATTGTACGGCTAACAGCCTGTTTCATTGCACGACGGAAAGCAACACGACGTTCGAGCTGAGAAGCGATGTTTTCAGCTACGAGTGTAGCATCCATATCTGGCTGTTTAATTTCTGCGATATTAATATCTACGTGTTTATCAGTGTATTTTTTAAGGCCTTTTTTAAGCTGTTCAATACCAGAACCACCACGGCCGATAACCATACCAGGTTTAGCAGTATGAATAGTTAATCTGAGACGATTTTTAGAACGTTCTGTTTCAATTTTAGATACGCCAGCAACTTTTAAAGTCTCTTTTAAGAAGCTACGAATTTTAATATCTTCGTGTAAGTTAGCAGCGAAATCTTTACCAGCATACCACTTCGCATCCCAAGTTTTTACGATACCAAGGCGCATACCATGTGGATTAACTTTTTGTCCCAAATCTATTCCCTCCTTCTAATTATTTTTCTTTAACTACGATCGTAACATGAGATGTACGTTTTAAGATTTTGAATGCCTGTCCACGGGAACGTGGGTGAATACGTTTAAGGGTAGGTCCCTGATCAACGAATGCTGTAGCCACATAGAGGTTATCAGGATTCATATCAAAATTATTTTCAGCATTTGCTACTGCTGATTTTAAAACTTTATTAATTACATCAGCACCTGCTTTAGGTGTGAATTTCAATATTGCAAACGCGTCAGCTACGTTTTTGCCACGAATAAGATTCATAACAATACGTACTTTACGCGGAGAAATACGGATATATTTTGCTACTGCTTTAGCTTCCACAGTTGTTCCTCCTTTCAACAATTATCTTAAAGATGTACGTCTTTCTTCGCCAGCATGGCCTTTGTAAGTTCTTGTTGGTGCAAATTCACCAAGTTTATGACCAACCATGTCTTCTGTAACATATACAGGTACATGTTTGCGACCATCATGAACTGCAATTGTATGGCCTACAAATGTAGGAAGGATTGTCGAACTGCGGGACCAAGTTTTAACAACTTTTTTGTCATTAGCTGCATTTAAAGCATCAATTTTCTTTTCAAGGCTTTCTGCAACGTAAGGTCCTTTTTTTACTGATCTTGACAAAATATGTCCTCCTTTCATTTTAGAATAAGGTAATCAATTAAGCTACCTTATTCATAAATTTATTATTTACGACGTTTTGCACGACGTTTAACGATGAGTTTATCAGATGCTTTTTTACGGCGAGTTTTAGCACCCATAGCACATTTACCCCATTTAGTAACAGGATGTTTACGTCCAACTGGGCTACGGCCTTCCCCACCACCATGTGGATGGTCATTAGGGTTCATCGCAACACCACGGTTTTCAGGACGAACGCCTAACCAACGGTTACGACCTGCTTTACCAATTGTGAGGTTTTCATGTTCTAAGTTACCAATCTGACCGATTGTTGCACGGCAATTGATATGGATTTTACGGATTTCACCAGATGGCATACGTAAGAGAGCATAGTTGCCTTCTTTAGCCATAAGCTGAGCAGCTGCACCAGCGGAACGAACCATCTGACCGCCTTTACCGATTTTCATTTCAATGTTGTGTACTAATGTACCAAGTGGAATATTAGCAAGTGGTAATGCATTACCTACTTTAATATCTGCTTCTGGACCGGATACAATCTGGTCACCAACTTTTAATCCATCTGGAGCTAAGATGTAACGTTTCTCACCATCGAAATAGTTAAGAAGTGCGATACGAGCGCTACGGTTTGGATCATATTCTATAGTAGCAACGCGTGCTGGAACACCATCTTTATTACGTTTGAAATCGATTACACGATATAAACGTTTGTGTCCGCCGCCTTGATGTCTTACTGTTAAACGGCCCTGGAAGTTACGACCACCATTCTTTTTAAGACTTTCAACCAAGGATTTCTCAGGTTTTTTTGCTGTAATTTCTTCGAAAGAAGAAACAGTCATAAATCTTCTACCTGCAGAATAAGGTTTAAAACTCTTTACTGCCACTTAATTAACCTCCTTTTTATTTTTTACTTAAGCTTGGAAGAACTCGATAGTTTCTCCAGCTGCAAGTTTTACGATTGCTTTTTTATAGTCAGAACGTTTGCCAAGATTACGGCCCATACGTTTTACTTTACCAAGAACGTTAACTGTATTTACGGATTCAACTTTTACGTTGAAGATAGTAGATACTGCTTTGGCAATTTCAATTTTGTTAGCTTCTTTAGCAACTACAAATACGTATTTGCCTTCTTCCATCAATTCAGTTGTCATTTCTGTAACAAGCGGTCTGATAATGATATCTCTAGCTTCCATTATGCTAATACCTCCTCAATACGTGTAATAGCATCTTTAGTAATGAAGAGTTTGTTATGATTTAAGATATCATATACATTTAATCCGCAAGAACTGATAGCTTTTACACCAGGGATATTGCGAGAAGATTTCTCTACGTTTTCTACTACATCAGCAGTAACGATAAGAGCTTTCTCTGCAACGTTGAAATCGCTCATCATTTTTACAACTTCTTTTGTTTTAGGAGCTGCGAAATCTAAGCTTTCTAATACAATGAAATCACCATTGTTTACTTTATCTGTTAAAGCGCATTTAATTGCTAAACGACGCTGTTTACGAGGCATTCTGAATGCATAGGAACGAGGAGATGGACCAAAAACTGTACCACCGCCTACCCAAAGTGGGGAACGGGTGCTTCCGCTACGAGCACGACCTGTACCTTTTTGTTTCCAAGGTTTACGACCGCCACCGCGTACTAAACCTCTAGTTTTTGTTGCATGCGTTCCTAAACGCTGAGCTGCCAACTGCATTACAACTGCTTGATGAACAAGACCTTCGTTAACTTCAACGCCAAATACGCTTTCATTTAATTCGATATCACCGATCTGCTGGCCGGCAACTGTATAAACTGCTACTTTAGGCATAATATAGCATATCCTCCTTCCAATTATTATTTCTTAGGTTTAACTGTATCTTTAATTACAACAAAGCTATTTTTAGCACCAGGAATAGCACCTTTGATTAAAATAAGGTTACGGTCTGCATCAACACGTACAACGCTTAAACGCTGAACTGTAACTTTAGCGCCACCCATACGGCCTGGTAATTTTTTACCTTTTAGTACACGTCCACCATGACCAGAAATCATAGCACCTGTAGAACCTGGTTCACGATGAGATTTAGAACCGTGACCCATAGGACCTCTAGCAAAGTTATGACGTTTAATACCGCCGGCAAAACCTTTACCTTTGGAAGTACCAGTAACATCAACTAAATCACCGGCACCAAATATGTCAACGCTGATGGAGTCACCAGCTTTATATTCAGGAACATCTGCAAGGCGTAATTCACGAATAAATTTTACTGGTTCAACGCCAGCTTTTGCGAAATGGCCTTTCATTGGTTTAGTTACATTTTTTTCTTTAACTGTTCCAAAGCCAATCTGAACGGCATTGTAGCCATCAGTTTCAACAGTTTTGCTCTGAAGAACAACATTTTTACCGGATTCTACAACTGTAACAGGAACTACTTTACCTTCTTCAGTAAAGATTTGAGTCATGCCAAGTTTTTTACCTAAAATTACTTTTGCCATCTATTGCCACCTCCTCTTACAATTTAATTTCGATATCCACACCTGCTGGCAAATCTAAACGCATTAAAGCGTCAACAGTTTTAGATGTTGGTTCTAAAATATCAATAAGACGTTTGTGAGTTCTCATTTCGAACTGTTCACGAGAGTCTTTATTAACATGTGGAGATCTTAAAATTGTAAAAATATTTTTTTCGGTAGGCAATGGAATAGGACCTGATACCATTGCACCTGTTCTTTTAGCTGTTTCAACAATTTTAACGGAGCTCTGATCAAGTGCTTTATGATCATATGCTTTTAAACGAATTCTGATTTTCTGCTGTTTAGCCAAATTATTTTCCTCCTTGTCGCCCAGATTCATGACCCGGACAATTTCTCCACGCCAGTTCCCTTGCCTTATGCAAGCAATCTGCCGCGTCATCGCATTTTAAAAGAACTTTATATAAGGGCAGCAAAATGCCGCCCTTATATAAATTAATTATTAAAAGTAATAAGCTTAAGCTTGAAATTATTCGTCGATTTCGATTACACGACCAGCGCCTACTGTATGGCCACCTTCACGAATAGCGAAGCGAAGACCTTTTTCAATAGCGATTGGAGTGATAAGTTCGATAGACATTTCAATGTTATCGCCAGGCATAACCATTTCAGTACCTTCTGGAAGAGTTACAACACCAGTAACGTCAGTAGTACGGAAATAGAACTGTGGTCGATAGTTGGAGAAGAATGGAGTATGACGTCCACCTTCTTCTTTAGTAAGAACGTAAACCTGAGCTTTGAATTTTTTGTGTGGATGAATAGTACCAGGTTTAGCAAGTACTTGACCACGTTCAATTTCTTTACGGTCTACACCACGAAGTAATGCACCGATGTTGTCACCAGCAACAGCGCTATCAAGCATTTTGCGGAACATTTCGATACCAGTTACAGTAGTGGATTTCTTTTCTTCAGAAAGACCAACGATTTCAACAGTGTCACCAAGTTTGAGTTCACCACGTTCTACACGACCAGTAGCAACTGTACCACGACCAGTGATTGTGAATACGTCTTCAACTGGCATTAAGAATGGTTTATCAGTGTCACGAGTTGGAGTTGGGATATAATCATCAACAGCTTGCATTAATTCAAGAATTTTTTCTTTAGCAGCTGCATCGCCTTCAAGAGCTTGAAGAGCGGAACCAGTTATTACAGGGATATCATCACCTGGGAAGTCATAGCTGGAAAGAAGCTCACGAACTTCCATTTCAACGAGTTCGAGAAGTTCAGGATCGTCAACCTGGTCAGCTTTGTTAAGGAATACAACGATTGCAGGAACACCAACCTGACGAGCAAGAAGAATGTGTTCACGAGTCTGTGGCATAGGGCCATCAGCAGCGCTAACAACGAGGATAGCACCGTCCATCTGAGCAGCACCAGTGATCATGTTTTTAACATAGTCAGCATGGCCTGGGCAGTCAACGTGTGCATAGTGTCTGCTGTCAGTTTCATATTCAACGTGTGCAGTGTTGATTGTAATACCACGTTCACGTTCTTCTGGAGCTTTATCAATCATGCTGTAATCTTCGAACTGAGCCATACCTTTTTCAGATAAAACTTTAGTGATAGCAGCAGTTAAAGTAGTTTTACCATGGTCAACGTGACCGATTGTACCAATGTTTACATGTGGTTTAGTTCTTTCAAACTTCTGTTTAGCCATTTAATTAATTTCCTCCTTTATTATTCGCCTTTTGTTTTAGCGACAATAGCATCAGATATATTTTTAGGAACTTCATCATAGTAAGAAACTTCCATGGAGTAGTTCCCACGACCCTGTGTTTTAGAGCGTAAGTCGGTTGCATAACCGAACATTTCAGAAAGTGGAACAAATGCGTTGATTACTTGTACACCATTGCGTGGTTCCATACCTTCGATACGACCACGACGGGAGTTTAAGTCACCAATTACATCGCCCATGTATTCTTCAGGAACAGTAACTTCAACTTTTACATATGGTTCTAATAATACTGGATTTGCTTTTAAAGCACCAGCTTTGAATGCCATAGAACCTGCAACTTTGAAGGCCATTTCTGAGGAGTCAACTTCATGATAAGAACCATCATAAACGATAGCTTTGATATCAACCATTGGATAACCAGCAACAACACCGTTTTCCATAGCTTCTTTGATACCATTTTCGATTGGTCCGATGTATTCTTTAGGAATAGCACCACCAACGATTTTGCTTTCGAAGGAGAAACCTTCACCTGGATCTTGTGGAATGAGTTCAATCCAGCAATGACCATACTGACCTTTACCACCGGACTGACGAACGAATTTACCTTCAGATTTAACTGTTTTGCGGATTGTTTCACGGTAAGCAACCTGTGGTTTACCTACTTTACAATCTACTTTAAATTCGCGGCTCATACGGTCTACGATAATATCGAGATGTAATTCACCCATACCAGAGATAATTGTCTGTCCAGTTTCAGCATCAGTTCTTACACGGAATGTAGGATCTTCTTCTGCTAATTTCTGGAGAGCAATACCCATTTTTTCCTGGTCAGCTTTAGTTTTTGGTTCTACAGCTACGGAAATAACTGGATCTGGGAATTCCATAGATTCAAGAATGATTGGATGATTTTCATCGCAAAGTGTATCACCTGTTGTAGTATCTTTAAGACCTACAGCAGCAGCGATATCACCGCTGTAAACAACTTCAATTTCTTTACGGTTGTTTGCATGCATCTGTAAAATACGTCCGATACGTTCTTTTTTGCCTTTTGTAGAGTTAAATACATAAGAACCAGCATTTAATGTACCGGAGTAAACACGGAAGAATGCGAGTTTACCAACAAATGGGTCAGCCATAATTTTGAATGCTAACGCTGCGAATGGTTCTTCGTCGCTAGATTCACGTTTGTCTTCTTCATTTGTATCAGGATTTATACCTTTGATTGCTGGAATATCAACTGGAGCTGGCATATAGTCAACAACAGCATCAAGCATAGGCTGAATACCTTTATCTTTGTAAGAAGAACCGCAAACTACTGGAGTAATTTCGCAAGCGATTGTAGCTTTACGAATTGCAGCTTTGATTTCTTCTTCAGTAAGTTCTTCACCTTCAAGATATTTCATCATTAATTCATCATCTGTTTCTGCAACAGAATCAAGCATTTTCTGACGATATTCTTCAGCTTTTTCTTTATATTCAGCTGGAATTTCTACGGCTTCAGGCTCTTTTGTATAATCTTCTTCGTAGATTACAGCTTTCATTTTAATTAAGTCAATAAGACCTTGGAAAGTATCTTCAGATCCGATTGGAATCTGAATAGCAACTGGATGTGCGTTAAGACGTTCAACCATCATTTTGAGAACATTATAGAAGTCAGCACCGATGATATCCATTTTGTTAACGTATACCATACGAGGTACATGATATCTTTCAGCTTGACGCCAAACTGTTTCAGATTGAGGTTCAACACCGCTTTTTGCGGATAATACAGTAACAGCACCATCAAGTACTTTAAGAGAGCGTTCTACTTCAACTGTGAAATCCACGTGACCTGGTGTATCAATGATGTTAATACGATGGTTTTTCCAATGGCAAGTTGTAGCAGCAGAAGTAATTGTAATACCTCTTTCTTTTTCCTGTGCCATCCAGTCCATTGTTGCTCCACCTTCATGAACTTCACCCATTTTATGAAGTATACCTGTGTAGAACAGAATACGCTCTGTAGTAGTGGTTTTACCAGCATCAATATGTGCTATAATACCAATGTTACGAGTTTTTTCGAGTGAAAATGCTCTTGCCACTTACTCATCGCTCCTTATATTATACAAAAGATACTTTAAAATTACCAACGATAATGAGCAAATGCTTTATTAGCTTCAGCCATTTTATGAGTATCTTCTTTTTTCTTAATTGCTGCACCTGTGTTATTAGCAGCATCCATTAATTCGCCGGAAAGACGTTCGTTCATAGTTTTTTCACCACGAAGTCTAGCATAGTTAACAATCCAACGAATACCAAGTGTCATACGACGATCCTGACGAACTTCTACAGGAACTTGGTAGTTAGCACCACCAACACGGCGAGCACGAACTTCTAATACTGGCATAACATTTTTCAATGCAGTTTCAAAAACTTCCATCGGGTCTTTACCAGTTTTTTCTTTTATAATGTCAAATGCATCATATACAACTTTCTCAGCAACACCTTTTTTACCGGAAAGCATAACTTTATTTATGAATTTAGTTACAACCTTGGATTTGTACACCGGATCTGGTAATACATCTCTTTTAGGTACGGAACCTTTTCTTGGCATTACTACCCCTCCTTGTCATAGTCTTCAATGTTTTAGTAATTATTTTTTCTTAGGACGTTTTGCACCGTATTTAGATCTTCCTTGTTCACGGTTTTGAACACCTGCAGTATCCAAAGAACCACGAATGATGTGATAACGCACACCTGGTAAGTCTTTTACACGACCGCCTCTAATTAAAACAACACTATGTTCCTGAAGATTGTGACCAATACCAGGGATATAAGCTGTTACTTCAATACTATTCGTTAAACGAACACGGGCAACTTTACGCAATGCGGAGTTTGGTTTTTTAGGAGTAGTAGTATATACTCTTGTGCAAACACCACGTTTCTGCGGGCAATTTTTTAATGCCGGTGCTGTAGATTTTTCCTGCATGCTCTGTCTGCTTTTACGAATCAACTGATTTATTGTAGGCATACATGCACCTCCTTCCTCAAATTTCCAAAGGCTTCAAAGCCCTATCCTTGTTTCGGATATTTTAGATTAAGAAATCTCACTTGCTGTGAGATTTTCAGCTTAGTTAACGGTATCCCTTAAAGTAATGCTACCGCAGCAGCTCCTACTTCAATGTTACAGGATTTACCTAGTTCAGCCATTGTATTTCCAAAAATCATTTCTACATTTTTAGTCATACAAAGCTCTTTTAAAGGGCTTAAAACTCTATCATCTGCGTCATCTGCTACGTAAACACATTTCGCTAAATCGTTTTTCACCGCTTTAGTAACTTGTTTTATGCCAATAACGCGTTTAGCATTTTTCAGTGTAACTGTCATTTTATCACTCCTAAATACTAACTGACAGATTTCAGGCACTCATTAATATTATCATCATTAAAAAGCATTGTCAACACATATTTTATAAGTATTTTTATATACACGCATCCTGGCGTATCATATTTAAAAACAAACATCGTAAAAACCCTTATATTACAAGCATTTATACAATGTTATGAACAAAATAAATAAATTTTCTAAAAATATTTTTATTTTTAAAGTTACTTTTCTATACACTTTATTGCATAATTTCCTCTACTACCCGACTCAAAATCTTTGCTATAAACATATTTTTTCCCATCAATTTCTATTTCTTTATCATCTATAAATCTTAAAGTGTAATTATATTCCTTACAATATTGATTTATCAAATCCTGTATTTCTATAAAATTAGGATTTGGATTATCTTTTAATGGGATATAAATTACTTTTTTTAATAAATTAAACAAAATATTCACCAGCCTTTAGATTTTTTGGTTCTATAATAAATGTTGGGGTAAGAGAAAATTCTCTTGCTTCAACATTTATTTTTTTACAAAAAAAGAAGCACAAATCCATTCTTTTCGGTTAAAATATAGTCACCACAACAAATATCTTAGAAAGGAATGGTTTTATGTTTCATTCTAATTATATACAAATTTTATTAAATTTAAAAGATGTTTCTATTATAAATTTCTCTGATTCTTCTGTTACTATTCAATTACCTCGTAAACCTCATCTTTGTCCTTGCTGTCATCATACTACTAACTCTGTTCATGACTATCGCTTACAAAAAATACATCATTTAACTTATTGTACACAATCTTTTTCTATCTTTATTTCTAAACGTCGCTATCGCTGCCCTTTTTGCAATAAACGCTTCATTGAAAACATCTCTTTTCTTGGTAAATACCAACGTATGACTACTTCTTTTATTAAATTTATTCTCAGCCAAATAAGTTTTTTGAAATCCGCCTCTTCTATTGCCAAAGATAATAAGCTTTCCGTTTCTACCGTTTTAAGACTTATTGATAAAATTTCTACTAAAACAGTTCATCTTCCGGAAATTATTTCTATTGATGAATTTAAAGGCAATGCTGCTAAAGAAAAATTTCAATTTGTAATAAACGATCCTATAGCTAAAAAGACATTGGATGTTCTTCCGACAAGGAGAGTTGAGTATCTGGAACATTATTTTTTGAAGTTCAGTTATAAAGACAGATGCAAAGTAAAGTATGTAGTAATGGATATGAATAAATCCTTTAAACAAGTAATTTGGAATTGTTTTCCAAATGCCAAGATAGTGGTAGATAAATTTCACATATGCCGATATGTACAGTGGGCATTAGAAAACATAAGAAAAGAAGTACAAAAAAGCTTTGGAAATGACAGAAGAAAATATTTCAAAAGAAGTAGATGGATATTATTAAAAAGGAATAAAAAATTAAAGAAAGAAGAAGATAGAAAGCAACTAGAAATGATGTTGACAGTGTCAGAAAAATTAAGAGAAGCATATGAACTAAAAGAAGCTTTTTATGAATTAATGGAAAAAGAGAAAAACAAAAAAGAAGCAATATAAAAGAATACAATAAAGTAGCAGAAACGATGTACAGGTGGTTTAATCCAATAGTAAAAGGATTTGAAACAGGATATACAAATGGATTTACAGAAGGAAAAAACAATAAGATAAAAGTTTTAAAAAGAATAAGTTTTGGTGTAAGAAGATTTGATAGATTTAGGAAAAGAATATTATATTTGGCTTAAAAAAGAGAAAAAGGATAGACAAAAATTTGTCTATCCTTTACCCCAACATTTGACAAAGAACCTTTTATTTTTCACCTAATATTATCGTAAAAAGCACAAAAAGGACACCGGATAATATCCAGTGTCCTTTAATAGCTTATCAACTTTACTTAAAATAAAATTATTTAAGTTCTACAGTTGCGCCAGCTTCTTCTAATTTAGCTTTTAAAGCTTCAGCGTCTTCTTTGGAAGCACCTTCTTTAACAGGAGCAGGAGCACCGTCAACTAAAGCTTTAGCTTCTTTTAAGCCAAGGCCAGTTACTTCACGAACAACTTTGATTACGTTGATTTTTTTGTCGCCAGCGGAAGCAAGAATTACATCGAATTCAGTTTTTTCTTCAGCAGCAGCAGCACCAGCTGCAGGAGCAGCAGCTACAGCTACAGGAGCAGCAGCGCTAACACCAAATTTTTCTTCCATAGCTTTTACAAGTTCGGATAATTCAAGAACAGTCATTTCTTCAATGGCTTGCATAATTTCTTCTTTAGTCATTTTTATATTCCTCCAAATTTAAAACATTAATTTCATTTTATTTTTATATTATTTATATAGAGAGAGTCTGCTTATGCAGATTCTTTCTGAGCGCGGATTGCATCAAGCACATATACTGCATTGCGAATAGTACCCTGAAGTACGTTGACAACGCCAGAGATAGGAGCTTGCATACTGCCAAGAACTTTCGCGATGAGAACTTCGCGGGATGGTAGGGATGCCAAAGCTTTAACTTCTTCAACATTGATAACTTTACCTTCAACAAGACCAGCTTTAATAGTTAAAACTTCTGTGTTTTCAAGTTTGTTTTCTTTGATGAATTCATATATAACTTTAGCTGGAGCTACAGCATCATCAGCGGATACTGCAAGAGCAGTAGTACCGTTAAGAACTGGATCTAAACCTTCTAAGCCAATTTCATTTGCAGCAATACGAACCATTGTATTTTTTACAACATGATAAGTAACACCTGCTTCACGAAGTTTAGCACGAAGTTTCATATCTTGAGCTACAGTTAAACCTCTATAACCTGTTAATACAGCACCTTTTGCAGAGCTAAGTTGTTCTTTAAGACCTGCAACTGCGGCCTGTTTTTCTGGACGAATGTTTGCCATTTACATGACACCCCCTCTCAAATGAGAAATATTTATTACGAAACCAAAAAACGGTCTCTAGTGAGGACCAGAGACCGCAAAGTTTTCATGCCTTGCCAAGTATCTGACCTCGGCAGGCTATATTATGTTACAAATAATGTAACACCTGCTGTCTTAAGTCGCTTTACTAAATGAATATTAAATTATTCAGCTTTAGCAGCTTTGAAGTTTGTGTTTACAGTAACAGCTGGGCCCATAGTTGTGCTAACTGTGATGTTACGCATATACTGACCTTTAGCTGCTGCTGGTTTAACTTTTACTAATGTGTCAAGAAGAACCTGTAAGTTTTCAACAAGTTTTGCATTGTCGAAAGAAACTTTACCGATTGGCACATGTACGTTACCAGCTTTATCTGTTCTATATTCAACTTTACCTGCTTTAATTTCATTAACAGCTTTTGTTAAATCCATTGTAACAGTACCAAGTTTAGGGTTTGGCATTAAGCCACGAGGACCAAGGATTTTACCTAAACGACCTACAACACCCATCATATCAGGAGTTGCTACTGTAACATCGAAGTCACACCAGCCCTCTTTGATTTTTGCAACGAGTTCATCAGAGCCAACGAAGTCAGCTCCAGCAGCTTCTGCTTCAGCAACTTTATCGCCTTTAGCAAAAACTAAAACTCTTTTAGATTTACCAGTACCATGTGGTAATACAACGGCACCGCGAACTTGCTGATCTGCATATTTAGGGTTAACACCTAAACGAACAGCTACATCAACACTTTCATCAAATTTAGCAGTAGCAGTTTTTTTAACTACTTCAATAGCTTCTGCTAAATCATATGCTTTACCAGCTTCAACTAATTTAGCTGCGTCCTGGTATTTTTTACCAAATTTAGCCATTATTAAAATTCTCTCCTTTGTGGTTTTAACGGTATAAGCCTCCCACAGTCAAGTATCTTACATCAACTAATAAAATTAGTCAACGATTTCGATACCCATGCTGCGTGCAGTACCTTCAATCATGCGAGTTGCAGCTTCGATATCTGCAGCATTGAGGTCTTGCATTTTGCTTTCAGCAATTTTCATTGCTTCAGCACGTGGTAATTTAGCCACTTTCTTTTTATTAGGTTCACCAGATGCTTTTTCAATGCCAGCTGCTTTCTTTAATAACACAGCTGCTGGTGGAGTTTTTGTAACAAAAGTAAAGGATCTATCTTCAAAAACTGTAATTTCTACTGGAATAATTAAACCGCCCTGTTTAGCAGTTCTTTCGTTGAATTCTTTAACGAAAGCCATGATATTTACACCAGCCTGACCTAAAGCAGGACCAACTGGAGGAGCAGGAGTAGCTTTACCAGCGAGAACTTGCAATTTTACAAGTTTAACAACTTTTTTTGCCATTGTTATTTACACCTCCTTAGGATTATGGAATATAACTATATGTTATATTTGAATTTGCTGATTTATATTTTTTCTATCTGGTCGAAATCTGCTTCAATTGCAGTTTCACGACCAAACATATCAACAACGCCTTTAATCTTACTCTTACTATAATCAATTTCTGTTATAGTTGCAACAAAATTTTCAAAAGCACCAGAAGTAATGTTTACTTGGTCTCCCACTTCAACATCAAGTTCTGTTGGTTTATCCATACCCATTGCTTTTAAAATTCTATTTGCTTCTTCTTCAGTTAATGGAACAGGTTTTGTATTTGAACCTACAAATCCTGTAACGCCTGGTGTATTTCTTACAATATACCAAGAACGTTCATCAACTATCATTTCAAGTAAGACATAACCTGGAAAAATTTTTCTTTCTACTACTTTTTCTTTGCCATTTCTCTTTTCAGTCTCTTTTTCTACAGGCACGATTACATTGAAGATTTTGTCTTCCATGCCCATGGAGTGGATTTTTCTTTCAAGATTGGCTTTTACTTTGTTTTCATAACCGGAATATGTATGTATAACATACCATTTCTTTTCTAATTCCATGCCAAGGGACAAGACATCTCCACCTCCTGTAATTATCGTAAAATGAGATCAAATATACGGGCAAAAACAGTATCACATATCCAAATTAAAGCACAAACAAATGCCACTGCAACGAAAACTACTCCTGTATAAGAAACCAGTTCTCTGCGAGTAGGCCAAACAACTTTTTTTAACTCACTTTTTACACCAGATAAAAATCCTATTATTCCGGATTTTTCCTGATTTACTGGAGTATTCTCATTCTGTGCCATTTCTTCACTTCCTCACACTACTACAAAGGAAAACCTTATTTTGTTTCTCTGTGTAAAGTATGTTTTTTACAGAATTTGCAATACTTTTTCATTTCAATTCTATCAGGATTATTTTTTTTGTTTTTATTAGTCTGATAGTTGCGCTGTTTGCATTCAGTGCAGGCTAAAGTAACAGCATTGCGCATCTCATGCACCCCTCTTTACATCATTTAGTATAATATTCGTTCGTCTTATAAACGTCGCCTATATAATTTATCACAATTAAAAACATGTGTCAAATAAATAACACGACTTCAGGCGAAATTGAACTACCAAAAACGCCTGACACTGAAAATATTATCATTTTTCATTGAATATTTATATGGTATATTCAAAGGCTACCAACATAAATAAAGCCCCTATTAAGGGGTTGTTGTTTTAATTGGTGGCGGCGCAGAGATTCGAACTCCGGACACTGCGGGTATGAACCGCATGCTCTAGCCAACTGAGCTACGCCGCCATATTATATTTTCTGGAGCTGATGACCGGGATTGAACCGGTGACCTTATCCTTACCAAGGATACGCTCTACCGACTGAGCTACACCAGCAGAATCGGTTTTGGTTGCGGGGAGAGGACTTGAACCTCTGGCCTTCGGGTTATGAGCCCGACGAGCTACCAACTGCTCCACCCCGCGATTTGGTAAAGAATATGGAGCTGGCGAGAGGAATCGAACCCCCAACCTGCTGATTACAAGTCAGCTGCTCTGCCAATTGAGCTACACCAGCGTTTCTCGCTTTCGTTTGTCAGCACCGTGCTGACAGGTAATAATGTTATCATAAGATAATTCATTTGTAAACCCCTTTTTTGAAAAAAAGTTAAAAAAAGTTGTTTTCAAGCATAAAAATTATGCTTATATATATTAATTAAGGATATCTTTTTTATTGATTTCATTTCCAAAAATCTTTATTTTTTTCTTCAAAAAAGCTATATTCTTCATTGACTAGCCATATAAACTCTTTTATAATCAATCACGATTTAACAAATATTTTTGATTTAATTTATTTTGCTAATACATAATAAAAATTGTATAATAGGTATCATATATTATGTATTTAATATATATAAATTACATAAATATATTAGATTGGAGTTAGATTAATGTTAGAATTAAAAAATCTATCATTTTCTGTTAATGATGGAAATAAAACAAAACAAATTCTTAAAGATATCAATTTAGTTATTGATGATAAAAAATTTACAGTAATCACAGGTCCAAATGGTGGTGGTAAATCTACATTAGCCAAAATCATCATGGGCATTGAAAAACCAACTAGCGGAAAAATCTTCTTTAATGGTGAAGATATAACTGATTGGGATATTACTAAACGAGCTTTAGCTGGTATTAGTTTTGCCTTCCAGCAACCAGTTCGCTTCAAAGGAATTGGTGTTAAAGATTTACTCAGCCTAGCAGCTGGAGAAAAATTATCTACTAGTGGTGCTTGCACTTATCTTTCTGAAGTAGGTCTTTGCGCTGCTGATTATATAAATCGTGAAGTAGATACTTCCCTATCTGGTGGTGAAATCAAACGTATTGAAATCGCTACTATCTTAGCTCGTAAACAAACTAAATTAGCTGTTTTTGATGAACCTGAAGCTGGTATTGATTTATGGAGCTTCCAAAAACTCATCAGTGTTTTTGAAAAATTACATGAACAACAACAATCCATTATGATTATTTCTCATCAAGAACGCATCTTAAATATAGCTGACCAAATTGTATTAGTTGCAAATGGCTCCATTAAACAAATTGGCACAAAAGAAGAAATCATGCCTCAACTTATGGAAGTTGCTGGTGTTTGTGATTTCTATAAAAAATAGGAGGACTCCTCATGTTAGATAATCTAGAAAAAGATTTATTAGAAAAAGTAGCCGGTATTAAAGATAAACCACAAGGTGCTTATAATATCCGTTTAAATAGTAAAGCTGTTGATAGAGCTTCTAGTAAAAATATAACTATAACTAAAAAAGAAGATAAAGATGGCATTGATATCCGCATTGCTCCAGGAACAAAAAAAGAAGTTTGTTACATTCCTGTAATCATGGATAAATCTGGCGTTAATGAATTAGTATATAATGACTTTTTCATCGGTGATGATTGTGATGTAACCATCGTCGCTGGCTGTGGTATCCATAACTGTGGCAATGCAGACTCCGAACATGATGGTATTCATGCTTTTTATATAGGTAAAAATTCTAAAGTAAAATATTTAGAAAAACATTATGGTTCTGGCGATGGTGATGGTAAACGCATCATGAACCCTACTACCATTGTTGAAATGGACGAAAATTCCTATATGGAAATGGAAACAACTCAAATTCGTGGTATTAATTCTACAAAAAGAATTACTAAAGGAACTGTTGGTAAAAATTCCACTTTAATTGTAAAAGAAAAACTTTTAACACATGGCAATCAATATGCAGAAAGTGATTTTGAAGTAAATTTAGATGGAGAAAATTCCCACTCTAATATTATCTCTCGAGCTGTAGCTCAAGAAAAATCAAAACAAATCTTCATTGCTAAAATCTATGGTAATAACAAATGCCATGGTCATTCTGAATGTGATGCTATCATCATGGACGATGCTACAATTTCTGCAATTCCTGAAATCAAAGCAAATCACCCTGAATCAAATTTAATTCATGAAGCAGCTATCGGTAAAATTGCAGGAGAACAATTAATAAAATTAATGAGCTTAGGCTTAACTGAAAAAGAAGCCGAAAATCAAATCATAAACGGTTTCTTAAAATAAAATACAAAAGGCTCCAAACAAAATATATCGTTTGGAGTCTTTTTTTGCAGGAAATAAAATTTTTAAAACGAATATTATTTATTGATTAAGATTTATTTAGGAGGCTTTTTCATGAAAAAACTAATTACTATATTTTCATTATTAGCAATTATGCTCTTTAGTATATCTACAGCCTTTGCTGCTAATGAGAAAATCACCATGATGGATGAAGATTATAATTTAAAAAATATCCATACATTGGCTATTTATACACCAAGCTACAAACCTTCCGCATTAAGCATTGAACGTAAAGCTAAATTACCTAATGCTCCAGAATTAATCACTCCTGATATGTTGACAGACGTTATCTTCAAAGTAGCTAAAGAAGATGAAGTTACTTATACTTTATTATCTGATAAAGATGTAATCCAAAATATAAAAGCTACTACAGGTACTGATATCACTACTTTGTCCAATCGTGAAGCACTAGCTATCTATAAAGAAAATATTAAAAATTACGCTGATGCTTATGTAATTTTCACATTTGCTAATGATAGCCGTGTAGTTATGTTTGCTGATGTTTATGATGCTAAAGACAGTCATTGGATTTGTTCTTATCAAATAATCGGCGGAGATACTGAAGATGATAATTTAGAAAATTATTCAATGTTTATGCATAAGTTCTTCCGTACTTTAACTATTCAAAGCCAAAAATAAACATAGTTTATAAATATTAATTTATGGTATATATATTCTTTTAGTTTATATATACCATTTTTTATTAAAAATTTTTAAAAAAACTATTGAAATTTTATACGATTGAGTTGTATAATTATAACCACCTTATTTTGTTAGCGTTTTTTTTATTTTGTGTTATAATTTATTTACATGTTAACACTGCATATCTTTAATTATATTGAAGCGTTAATATTTAACTTTTAAAAATGGAGGATATCATGATTAGAGTAAGTATTATTGGTGCTACTGGATATGCTGGTGCAGAACTTTTACGTTTACTGTACAACCATCCCCAAGTTCAAGTAGTGCATATAACTTCAGAAAGTTATACTGGTAAAAAAATTTCTGAAGTATATCCTCACTTACGAGGATTATATGACCAAGAATTAATCAGTATGAAAGATATGGATACTATCGCAAACGATAGCGATTTTGTATTTATTGGTCTTCCTCATGGTCATGCTATGGAAGTAGGTAAAGCTTTAGCCGATACTAATGTTCGCATTATTGATTTAGGTGCTGATTATCGCTTTGATGATACAGATATCTATGAAGCATGGTATAAAGTAGCTCATACACATAAAGACGCACCTCGCGTTTATGGTTTAGCTGAACTTTATCGCGAAGATATTAAAAATGCTAAAATTATTGGTAATGCTGGTTGCTATACTACTGCTAGTATCTTAGCTTTAGCACCACTTGTAAAAAATGAATTTATTGAACCAAATACTATTATTGTTGATGCTAAATCTGGTACTTCTGGTTCTGGTCGTTCAGCTAAACAAATGACACATTACCCTGAGCTTTATGATAATTTCAAAGCTTATGGCGTAGCTACACATCGTCATACACCTGAAATCGAACAGGCTTTAGGTCATTTATGTCATCGTAAAGTTACTTTGAACTTCACACCTCATCTAGTACCAATGTCTAGAGGAATTTTAAGCACTTGCTATGCTAATATCAAACAATGGGTTACTCCAGAAATGATAGATAAAGCATACACTGATATGTATGGCGATGAATATTTCATTCGCTTATTAGGTAGAGGTGCTTATCCATCTACTAAAGAAGTTCGTGGTTCTAACTTCTGCGATATCGGTTGGCATATTGACCTTAGAACAGGTCGCATTATCGTCCTTTCCGCTATTGATAATTTAGTAAAAGGCGCCGCAGGTCAAGCTATTCAAAACTTTAATATTGCTTGCGGTTTTGATGAAAAAACAGGATTGGATTTCACTCCAATTTATCCATGATATTTCGATAACTCGGAGGTATATTTTATGATAAAAAAAGATACTCAAGGTGTAACGTTTGCCAAAGGTTTCACTGCAGCAGGCGTTAAAGCTGGCATAAAAAAAAGCGGTAACTTAGACGTTGCTGTTATCTATACAAAAACTCAAGCTGTTGTAGCTGGTACATTCACTCAAAATAAAGTAGCTGCTGCTCCAGTTTATGTATCTAAAGAAGTTGTTGCTACAGGAACTGCTCATGCAATCGTAGCTAATGCTGGTTGTGCTAATGCATGCACTGGTCAACAAGGTTTAGATGATGCTCACAAAATGGCACAAATCGCAGCTGATGAACTCGGTGTTAATGCTGATGATGTAATCGTTGGTTCCACTGGTGTTATCGGTGTTAATTTGCCAATGGATAAACTTGAAGCTGGTATCAAAGATGCTGTAGCTAATTTATCTGCTGATGGCAGTGGTAATGCTGGTAGAGCTATCATCACTACTGATACTCACAGCAAAAGTGTAACTTGCGAATTTGAATTATCTGGTAAAACAGTTCGCATGGGCGCTATCGCAAAAGGTTCTGGTATGATTCGTCCTAATATGGCTACAATGCTTTGCTATATTACTACTGATATTGCTATCGACCAAGCGCTTTTACAAAAAGCTGTATCTGGCTGCGTAGAAAAATCCTTCAACATGATTTCCGTTGATGGTGATATGAGTACAAATGATATGGTAATCGTTCTTGCTAACGGCGAAGCAAATAATGCAAAAATCACAGAAGAAAACGCTGATTACCAAATCTTCTTTGATAAACTCATGATGCTTTGCACAGAACTTGCAAAACAAATTGCAGCTGATGGTGAAGGTGCTAGCAAATTCTTAACAATCAATGTAAAAGGTGCAAAATCTTTTGCTGATGCTAAAACTGTAGGTATGGCAATTGCTAATTCCCCACTTGTAAAAACTGCATTCTTCGGTGAAGACCCTAACTGGGGACGTGTAATCTGTGCTGTTGGTTACTCTGGTGCAGATATGGTTCCTGAAAAAACTGTTGTAAAATTCGGTGGCATTACTATTTTTGCTAATGGTACTGGTGCAACTTATGATGAAAAAGCTCTCGCTCATGTTATGAAAGAAAAAGATATCGTTATCGATATTGAATTAAACATGGGGCAAGAAGATGCTACAGTTTGGAGTTGTGACCTTTCTTACGAATATGTAAAAATCAATGGGGAGTATCACACCTGATGAGTAATTTAAATAATTTTTCCGCAGAAGATAAGGCTTCTATTCTAGTAGAAGCCCTTCCATATATTCAAGAATTCTACGGCAAAACCATCGTTATCAAATACGGTGGTAATGCCATGATAAACGATACTTTAAAAGAACAAGTAATGAAAGATATCGTACTTATGAAATATGTTGGTATTCGCCCTGTAATCGTTCATGGTGGCGGTCCTGATATCACATCTTTCTTAAAAAAATTCGGCAAAGTAACTGAATTTGTAAGCGGTCTTCGCGTTACTGATAAAGAAACTGTGCAAATCGCTGAAATGGTACTTGCTGGTAAAATCAATTCTGAAATCGTAAATCGTTTAAATCGCCTCGGCATTCGTGCTGTTGGTTTAAGTGGTAAAGATTCAGATTTAATCATCGCTCATAAAAAATTAGCAGAAGTACATAATGGTACAGACGCTGTTGAACAAGTAGATATCGGTTATGTTGGTGAAGTAGAAAAAATCAATACAGCTTTAATCAATGATTTACTAGATAATGATTATGTTCCTGTAATCGCTCCAATCGGTGCAGGTCATGCAGATGAATCATTTAATATCAATGCTGATTATGTAGCTGCTGAAGTTGCTGGTGCACTTCAAGCTGAAAAACTTTTACTCTTAACTGATACTAAAGGAATTTATCGTGATTTTGAAGATAAATCTTCCTTTATTTCTACACTCACTCAAAGCGAAGCTAAAAAACTCATCAATGATGGCAGTATCGGCGGTGGCATGATACCAAAAGTAGAAGCATGTCTTCATGCTCTTGATAGCGGTACTGGCAAAGCTTGTATCATTGATGGTCGCGAAGCTCATTCTTTAATTCTCGAATTATTTACTTCTCAAGGTATCGGTACAGAAGTAGTTCGTTAATTCGACAAAAGGAGAATTTATATGTTAACTAATGAAGAAATATTCGCCAAAGACAAAAGCGATTATTTGCCTGTCTTTGCTCGTTATAATATAGTTTTAGACCATGGCGATGGTCCATATGTTTATGATACAAAAGGTAAAAAATATATCGACTTTTTAGCTGGCATTGCCGTAAATGTAGTTGGTCATAATTATAAACCACTCGTTGATGCAGTTTCTCAACAAGCTAGCAAAATGATACATTGCTCCAACCTTTATTACACTGAAGTTCAAGTTGAAGCAGCAGAAAAACTCAAAAAATTAAGTGGCATGGATAAAGTCTTCTTCGGAAATTCCGGTGCAGAAGCTAATGAAGGTGCTATCAAACTTGCTCGTAAATACGCAACTAATATTGACCCTGAAAAAATTCAAATAATCTCTGCGCTTCATAGTTTCCATGGACGTACACTTGCTACATTGACTGCTACAGGTCAAGATCATTATCATCATGGCTTTGGTCCATTACCTGCTGGTTTTGACTATGTACCATACAATGATATTCAAGCACTTGAAGCAAAAATGAGTGATAAAACTTGTGCTGTAATGCTTGAAGCTATCCAAGGTGAAGGTGGCGTTCATGTTCCTGATCCAGATTATTTACCAAAAGTACGTGCTTTATGCGACAAATACAATGCCGTTTTAATCTTCGATGAAGTTCAATGCGGTATGGGTCGTACTGGTACATTCTTTGGTTGTCAACAATTTGGTGTAAAACCAGATATTGTAACACTCGCTAAAGGCTTAGCTGGTGGTGTACCAATCGGTGCTTTCATGGCTACAGACAAAGTTGCTAGTGCCTTCCACGCTGGAGACCATGGTTCTACATTCGGTGGTAATCCTCTTGCTTGTGCAGCTGCTTGCGTTGTTTTAGACGCTTTAATTGATGGTAATCTCATGGAAAATGCCAAAGAAATCGGTGCTTATCTTCAATCTAAATTTGAAGAATACAAAGCAAAATATCCAAATTTAATCAAAGAAGTTCGTGGACGTGGTTTAATTTTAGGCATGGAACTTACTCGTCCTGGCCGTGAAATTGCCAACGAATGTTTAGATTATGGTGCAATCATCAACTGCACTGCTGGCAATGTACTTCGCTTTGTACCACCACTTAATATAACAAAAGCTCATGTTGACGAATTAATTTCTGTTTTAGATAAAGTATTACCAAAATACGCTTAAAACTTAACGAGGAGGAAATATTCATGCTAAAAGGCAAAGATTTATTATCTATACATGATTTAACTTCTGATGAAGTTATGGAAATTTTAAATTTAGCTCATGAATTAAAAGCTAAACAAAAAGCTGGTATTGAACATCACATTTTAAAAGGTAAAACTCTCGGTATGATTTTTGAAAAATCTTCTACTCGTACTCGTGTTTCCTTTGAAGTTGGTATGTATCAATTAGGCGGACAAGCATTATTCTTATCCAACCGTGACCTTCAAATCGGTCGTGGCGAACCAATTAAAGATACTGCTCGTGTTCTTTCTCGTTATCTTGATGGTGTAATGATTCGTACTTTCGGTCATGAGATTGTTGAAGAATTTGCTCAATATGCTAGCATTCCTGTAATCAACGCACTCACAGACTTACTTCACCCTTGCCAAGCACTCACAGACCTTTTAACTGCTCAAGAACATAAAGGCAAAGATTTAAAAGGCTTGAAAATGGCTTATATTGGCGATGGTAACAATATGACTCATTCCTTAATGTATGCTTGTGCTAAAGTTGGTATGAACTTTGCTAGTGCTAGTCCAAAAGGCTATGAACCAAATGCTCAAGTAGTAGCTAATGCTAAACTTGATGCTGCACAATCTGGTTCTACTATTGAAATCTTAAATGACCCATTTGAAGCTGCTAAAGATGCAGATATTTTATATACTGATGTTTGGGCAAGCATGGGACAAGAAGCTGAACATGATGAACGTGTAAAAATCTTCAAAGATTATCAAATCAATAATGAACTTCTCAGCGTAGCTGATAAACGCGCTATTGTAATGCATTGTCTTCCTGCTCATCGCGGTGAAGAAATCGCTGAAGATGTTCTTGAAAAGAATGCAAATGTTATTTTTGATGAAGCAGAAAATCGTCTTCACACACAAAAAGCAATTATGGCTCTTTTAATGGGCTGATAAATCTGTTAATATATCTAATAGCCATACATAAATATGACTATTTAAAAATCGTAATTTAAGGAGTTGTAATTTAAATGGAAAATATTAAAAAAGTAGTCCTTGCTTACTCTGGTGGTCTTGATACTTCCGTTATCATTCCATGGCTCAAAGAAAACTATAATGGTTGCGAAGTTATCGCTGTTTGTGCTGATATCGGACAGGGTGACGAATTAAATGTTGTTCATGACAAAGCTTTAAAATCTGGTGCTTCTAAAGTTTATATTGAACATTTAACAGAAGACTTCGTAGAAAACTATGTATTCCCAACTTTAAAAGCTAGCGCTGTTTATGAAGGTAAATATCTTTTAGGTACTTCCTTTGCTCGTCCACTCATCGCAAAACGCCTTGTTGAAATCGCTAAAGAAGAAGGCGCTGATGCTATTGCTCATGGTGCTACTGGTAAAGGTAATGACCAGGTTCGTTTCGAACTTTCTGTAAAAGCTCTTGCTCCAAACATCAAATTAATCGCTCCATGGCGTGAATGGGAACTTCGTTCTCGTGAACAAGAAATTGCTTATGCTGAAAAACATGGTATTCCAATCGCTATAGAAAACAAAACTTATTCCATGGATAGAAATATCTGGCACTTAAGCCATGAAGGTTCTGACCTTGAAGATCCTTGGAACGCTCCAAAAAATAGCATGTACTTAATCAGTAAAGCTCCTGAAAATGCTCCTGATGAAGCCGAATATGTAACAATTGACTTTGAAAAAGGTATTCCTGTTGCTGTAAACGGCGAAAAACTTGCTCCTGTTGCACTTCTTGAAAAATTAAATGAAATTGGTGCTAAAAATGGTGTAGGTATCACAGATATCGTAGAAAACCGTCTTGTTGGTATGAAATCCCGTGGTGTATATGAAAACCCAGGCGGAGCTATCTTATATGCTGCTCATCAAGAACTTGAATATCTTTGCCTTGACCGTCAAACTCTTCATTACAAAGAAACAGTTGCTATCAAATATGCTGAACTCGTTTATGATGGTATGTGGTTCTCCCAACTTCGTGAAGCTCTTGCAGCATTCGTTGATGCAACTCAAGAAACAGTTACTGGTACTGTTAAACTTAAACTTTATAAAGGTAATATTTGCCCAGCTGGTGCAAAATCTCCATACTCCCTCTACAGCCAAGAATTCGTAACATTTGAAGAAGACGATGTTTACAACCAAGCAGATGCTACTGGATTCATCAATCTCTTTGGTCTTCCACTCAAAGTTCGTGCATTAATGAAAGAACAAGCAGGTTTAAAATAATGGCTGAACAAATGTGGGGCGGTAGATTCGCCAAATCTACAGATGAAATGATCAATGAATTTCAGGCTTCTATTAACTTTGACAAACGCATGTATCATGAAGATATAGCTGGTAGCATAGCTCATGCTACCATGCTTTGCAAAGTTGGTATCTTGACTGAAGAAGATAAAAATAATATCATCTCCGGCTTAAAAAATATTTTAGCTAAAATTGAACAAGGTGATTTTAATTTTTCTGTTGACCTTGAAGATATTCACATGAATATTGAAAAACGTCTTACAGAAGCTATCGGTGAAGCTGGCGGTCGTCTTCACACTGCTAGAAGCCGTAATGACCAAGTAGCACTTGATACCCATATGTATGTACGTCGTGAAACAGTTGAAGTTATTAATTTAATCAAAGAATTACAGACTGCTTTAACTGAAACAGCTACAAAATACAAAGATGTAATCATGCCTGGTTATACTCACCTTCAACGTGCACAGCCTATTTTATTCTCTCATCATATGATGGCATATTTCTCCATGCTCAGCCGTGACTTCTCCCGTTTCAAAGGTGTTTATGAACGCTGTGATATTATGCCACTTGGTGCTGGTGCTCTTGCTGGTACAACTTTCCCTATTGATCGTGAATTCGTTGCTAAACAGCTCAATTTTGATGCTATTTATGCAAACAGCTTAGATGCTGTAAGTGATAGAGATTACATCATGGAATTTTTATCCGCAGCTTCTATTCTCATGATTCACTTAAGCCGTATCAGCGAAGAAATCATCTTCTGGTGCTCTCGTGAATTCTCTTTCGTAGAATTAGATGATGCTCATTGCACTGGTTCTAGTATGATGCCACAGAAAAAAAATCCTGACGTATCCGAACTTGTTCGCGGTAAAACAGGTCGTGTAATTGGTCATTTAATGGCTATGCTCACAACTGTAAAAGGCTTACCTCTTGCTTATAATAAAGATTTACAAGAAGATAAAGAAGGTTTATTTGACGCTATTGATACTATCAAATTCAGCCTTGCTGTATATGCTCAATTAATCCGTGGCATGAAAGTTAGAAAAGATGTAATGCTTAAAGCTGTTCGTGAAGACTTCTCTAATGCTACTGACCTTGCTGATTATCTTGTAAAAAAAGGTATGCCATTTAGAAAAGCTCATAGTGTATCTGGTCATGCTGTTCATTACTGCATTGAAAATAACAAATGGCTTGAAGATTTAACTATGGACGAATTCAAACAGATGTCTGATTTATTTGAAGAAGATATCTATGAAGCTATTGCACCAGAAACTTGCGTTAAAAACCGCAATTCCTATGGTGGAACATCTTATAGCCAAGTAGATATGCAACTTGCTCTTGCTGATAAAATCTTAGCTCAAGAACAAGCTCAATTAGATATCTACAAAGATAAACAAATTAAACTTTAATATCTTTAAATATAGAAAGCACGCAAATTCTATAGATTTGCGTGCTTTTTATTTATAATATCATAATGGCGTATGTATGCTATAATATGAAGAATATTTTTCCTTTTTTTCATTTTTTACTAATAATTTATAAATTATACCCACTATACTTAATCCTAAGAAATTAACTATACCTGGTATAAATATCATTAGCAAATCTCCTGTAATTGCAAAAAAAATTATACCCGAAAAAACTGAGATAAAACTACAAAATATTAATATTAAATTCATCTATTTCACCTCTATACTTATTTACAAAGTGTAATTATACCATACTAGTTAAAGTAGTCAACGTTATTACTAAAAGTTTATTTTTTGAAATTATTTATATTATATAGATAATTTATTAATATCAAAAAAAATAAACTAGTTTAATATAAAAATTTTATACTAAACTAGTTTATCAATAAATATTTCTATTTTAAATATTTATTTAAAGTAATTTCTACTCCATTTTTTTTAGAAATCATTTCAAGAAAATATCCTTCTATTTTTTCTCCAATACCAGCATCATATAAATTTACACCAAAAATTTTACTATCACTTAATATATCTTCTAATATATTATGGACATTTATTTTATCTCCCAAATTTATATTTCCTAATTTACTTTGTAGTACTTCTAATAATGGATCAGGGCTTATAGAAAATTCATTTCCTTTATCATCTATTCCTAATAAATATCTACACCAAGCAGCTATTGTCAATGGTATATATACTAAATCTTCTGATTTTAAAGTATTAGATTTCATATATGCTTTAATTGTTTCGCCAAAACGAATAGCTACTTTTTGTGATGTATCACAAGCTATACGTTGTGGTGTATCTGGAATTGCTGAATTAGGAAAACGTTCATTTATACACTTTTCAATAAATTCTTTTGGTAAAATTACACCTGGATCTATTACTACTTTCATACCTTCATCATAACCAATTTTTTCTACTAATTTTCTTAATAATGGACTATTCATCTCACTAGAAATAGAGGTATAACCTAATAAACAGCCAAAAATAGCCAATGCTGTATGTAAGGGATTTAAGCAAGTACATACTTTCATTTTTTCCACTTTATCTACTGTAGCTCGATCAGTAAAAATCACACCTGTTTTTTCTAATGCTGGACGACCATTAATAAAAGAATCTTCAACAACAAGATATTCTGTTTTCTCTGCATTTACAAATGGTGCATATTTGCTTCCTCTGCTACTAACAACAAAATCCATATCATTAAAACCATCTTGTTTCAATTCTTCTTGTATTTTTTCTGAAGGATATGGTGTGATTTTATCAATCATTGTACATGGATATGTTATATTTTTTTCAAGATATTGTTGAAATTCTCTTTTTACTAAATTTCTATCTATCCAAATTTTAGCAATATCTAATATTGCATCATGCAATACTATCCCATTATGTGAACAGTTATCCATACTAACTAAAGATACTGGTTTTGCTCCATTTAAATAGCGCTTATACAATAATGAAGTAATCTTCCCCATAAAACTTTTTACTTGGCTTGGTCCCATTTGTAAATCTTGTTTTACAGACTCTAGATATTCCCCATTATCTTTTTTTAACTTATAACCTTTTTCAGTAATTGTAAAACTCATTATTTGTAAACTTCCTGCTATACAAATACTCTCTATCCTTTCCCAATCCACTTTATTTTGCATATCGCAAGTTAAACTTTCAGTAATACTAGCAATAATCTTTTTTTCATTACTTCCATCAGCATTCATAGTCACTAATAAGCTTAAATTATCATGTGGTCGATATATTTTATCTATTATTTCACTATTATTTGGTGCTACTGCGATAATACCACAATCATCTTCTCCCCTATCTAATAAGGATTGTTGTAAATTAGCTATAAAAGCACGAAAAATATTTCCTGGTCCAAAATGAATCCATTTAGGATTTTTTTTAGTATTTTCTTTAACTTGTCTTCTATTAAATAAAGGTAATTTTATATTTGTTTTATTTACTAATTCTTGTGACGTTAAACATTCTTCATTAAAATACATTTGAAAAATCCTTTCTTTTAATTAGAAAAAATGAATGCCTTAACGACATTCATTTTTTGATTACATTATTTTTTATTCAATGCAATTTCTGATTCACTAATATTCAATTTTTTAACATTAATTAACGCACCTAAAGCACCTAGAACTCCAATCGTTCCGGCTAAAATAAATGCAGGTATAAATGAATCAGTTGCCTGAACAATAAAACCTGTAATAGCAGGACCTAAAATACCGGCGCAATTACCTACAGCATGCATTGCTCCACCAATAGACCCCACATTACTACTATCTACAATATCATTTACTACACCCCAATAAATACCACCAGTAAAATATAAAGCAAATACTGATACAGTAATCATTGCTATAATCAAAATAAAATTAGTTGTATTTGCTGCTACAATAACAGCACCTCCAGATATAAGTAAACAAATACCTAAGACCAATCGTTTTGGAGTTAATGGATCTTTCCACTCTCTAGAATCAGTAATTTTATCAGATATAATTCCTCCAATTGCAATAGCTACAAAACCAAAAGTCCATGGAATTACACTAATTAAACTCACTTCTTCCAGACCTATACCTAAACCTTTTTGTAAATAAGATGGAAACCATGTTAAAAAGAAAAATAAAATATAATTATAGGCGAAAAAAGCTAAAGCAGTAAAAATGATAGTAGGTCTTTTTAAATAAAAACCTTTTCTTAAAGTTACTCTGATTTTAGTGGTAGAAATTTTTTCTTCTGCTTTTTGATTAAATTCTTCTGATACTTTAGCAGGTTTTTTATCAACCATTTTATACCAGATTAAAGCCCAAACTAAACCAATTAAAGTTATTACAATAAAAGATTCTCTCCAACCCACATTTAAAGTAATATAACCAACAATTGGTCCAGAAATAGCAGCTCCTAGTGGAGTACCACTAGAACAAATTCCCATTACAGATGTTTTTTTATTGTCAGGATACCATAAATCAATAGTTTTATTCATTGTTGTTGATAATGGACCTTCTGCCATACCAAAAATTATTCTAATAATTAAAATGCTTAAAAACCCTACAGCAAAAATGAGTGCACCACTAAACAATGACCAAACTATTACAGCTACTAATAAAGTATCTTTTGGTCCAAATTTATCAGCTGCCATACCACCAACCAAATTAAATAACGCATAACCTACGGAAAAAGCTGAAAAAATTATACCCATTTCTGAACTAGATAACGCAAATTCTCCAGCAATATGTCCTGCTGATATTGAAAGTGCTGAACGGTCTAAATAATTGATTACACCACAAGCAAATAATAAAATCATTATTATTTTTCGTTTTTTTGCTATATCATTCATAATTCACCTATATTATCCTTTCTTATTCGAAAATAAGTACTGCTTTTTTTACTTTTTCTGGATTTTCTTCTATTAATTTAAAAGCTTCTTTAATATCTGAAAATTTAAATTTATGTGTAACAAGTGCATCATCTTTCAAATAGCCAGCTTCCATTAATCTAATTACTGGAGCAAACTGATAAGCCTGTAATCTTGAACCAACTACTGTTAATTGTTTTTTCATAAAATGAATTTGTGGTATGTTTGATGGCTTTTCATCCATTCCTAATACACCAATTGTTCCTGCAATGGAAACTAAATCAAAACATATTTCAAAAGTTTTAGGTGTACAAGCTGCATCAATTACCACATTAGCCATTTCTCCATCAGTCCATGTTTTTACAGCCTCAATTAAATTTTCTTTACTTGGATTTACCACCATATCAGCACCATTTTCTTTAGCAAAAGCTAATTTTTCATCAACCATATCAGTAACTAAAACTGTTGCTCCCTTTACTTTTGCCATACGTAATATAGTAATTCCAATAGGACCTGCACCTTGTATAACGACTTTATCTCCTGCACTAATATTTGTTCTTGTTGTTACATTTCCTGCAATCGTATATGGCTCTGCTAAAACAGCTGTAGTCCATGGAATATCTTTTTTTATTTTATGCGCCTGTTTTTCAGCAATTACTATATATTCCCTCATACCACCATCTACATGAACTCCCGATACCTTTAATTGTTGGCAAACATTAGGCATTCCTTTTCTACAAGCATAACATTTTCCACAGTAAGTAATCGGTTCTACTACAATATGATCGCCAATCGCTATATTTTTAACATTATCACCTACTGCTTCCACTTCTCCGACCATTTTATGCCCCATAATTCTCGGATAAGTAGCAAATGGATTTGCACCATGAAGTATATGTATATCTGAGCCACATATTCCTACTGCTTTTATTTTTACTAAAATTTGATCATCTCTTTCAATTTGTGGTTTCTCTATTTCTTCTAATCTTAAATCATTTATACCATAAACAACTGCTGCTTTCATTTCATTTCACCTTTCTATTTTATAAATAACTATAGAGATTTGTCTAAAATCCCTATAGTTATCATATTTTAAATTCTATTTTGCACCGTATATTCTATTAATCGAATCCCAAAGACCACAAAGATAATTTGCACCCAATGCTCTATCATATAAACCATATCCTGGTCTACCTTCTTCATTCCAAATCATTCGTCCATGATCTGGTCTAATTGGTCCATCAAAATCTACATCATATAATGCTTTCATAATTTCAAACATATCTAAAGACCCATGTTTAGATTTATGTGCTACTTCGTTAAACACCCAAGGTTCATGTACTTGAATATTTCTTACATGCATAAATGCAATTCTTTTTTTAGCACCAAATTTACGAATAATATGTGGAATATCATTTTTTAAATTAGATCCTAAAGAACCTGTACAAATGGTTAATCCATTACTTTCACTATCTACCATATTAACAATTTTATCTAAATCTTCTTCATTTTTTACAATTCTAGGTAAACCAAATACAGAAATTGGTGGATCATCTGGATGAATTCCCATTTTAATATTACATTCTTCTGCTACAGGTACAACAGCTTTTAAGAAATACTCTAAATTTTTTCTTAATCTATCTTCATCCATACCTTCATATTGTTCAAATAATTTTGATAGTTCTTCTAATCTATCTGGTTCCCAACCTGGAAGTACAAAACCATTAGAATTATCTAATATTTCTCTTGCCATATCTTGAGGACTTTTTCCAGCTATTAAACGATAATCGTATGCTAAAGCTGTAGAACCATCATATAAAGGTAATGCTAAATCTGTTCTTGTCCAATCAAAAATAGGCATAAAATTATAACAAACTACTTTAATACCTGCTTTAGCTGCATTTCTTAAAGATATAATATAATTTTCTATATATTTATCTCTTGATGGTAACCCTAATTTAATATCTTCATGAACATTTATACTTTCGATATCTTTAAAATCTAAATTATATTTATTAGCATCTTCTTTTATTGATAATAAATCTTCTAATGGCCATACTTCCCCTACTGGTACATCAAATAAAGCTCCTACAATTCCATCCATACCTGGGATTTGTTGAATTTGTTGTAATGTGATTTTATCATCTTTCTTACCATACCAACGAAAAGTCATTCTCATGTTATCTAATCTCCTTATTTTTTATTTAAAATAAATCATTAATTTTAAATTTTCTGTCTTTTATTACTTATATACTACCATACAAGTATATCAATTTCAAGTATTATTATAAAAAAATTTCAAAATCAATAAACAATTCTATACTATTATTAATTAAATTCATCTGTTATAATAAAAAACATACATATTACTGTAATTATATATTACTTATATTGTGAGGATTTTTTATGACAACATTAACTTTATCTCTATTTAAAGAAAATGAATCTGTACGTGAATATGCTTATCGTACCTTACGTGAAAACATATTAAAATTAAAGCTAAAACCTGGGGATAAAATATCTGAAAAAGAAATTTCTGATACTTTATCTATAAGTAGAACACCAGTCCGAGAAGCTTTTATTCGACTATCTCAAGAACAACTATTAGAAGTACTTCCTCAAAGAGGAACTTATATTTCTAAAATAAACACTTCTCAAATTGCTGAATTTAGATTTTTACGTGTTACACTTGAACAAGCAGTTATGAAATTAGCCTGTGAAAAGTTTCCCCCTGAATATCAACAAAAAATCATAGATTGCTTAGAAGAACAATCAACTTGTGTAAAAATAAAAAATTATAGTCGCTTTTTTGAATTAGATAATGGAATGCATTCTATCATCTTTTCCGGATGTGAAAAACCTAATATTTGGCAGTTAATGCAAAATACTAATTTAAATTATATACGTTCCCGAGTCTTAGATTTACATTCTAAAAATAATGAAATTGATTTATTATTTACTCAACATCAACAAATAGTAGAAGCTATTTTAAATCATGATTCTGTTTTAGGTAATAAAATAATAACTGAACATATTAATAAAGTTATTGGTGATATTGAAGAATTAAAAACTATTTATCCTGATTATTTTGAATAATAATATATCAAAATAATAAAGACCTAAATAAATTTATAATAAATTTATTTAGGTCTTTATTGCTTAAAGATACAATAATTATAGCTCATCATTTTAAATTATAGTTGTTTTCTTGTCAATTTATATTTGTAATTATCTATTAAAAATCTTCGTTGTGCATCTAAATGATTTATCATTGCATATTTAGCTCCACTTATATCTCCATTTTCAATACAATCAATTATTCTTTTATGAAAAACAATTGTATCTTTACATAAAGTATTATCTGTCATAAAAATATTCTTTTTTATTGAAGAATGTATTACTTGCGTAATTTTGTGAATTATACTATTTCCACTAGCTTTAGCTATAGCTACATGAAAATTTGCATCTTCTTTATAGTAATCTTTTCCCTCATTTATTAAATTTTCCACCTCATAGCAACAATCCTTTATATATTGAATATCTTTTCTTGTTGCAAATTGCGCTGCCATTGCTGCCATTTCTGGTTCAAAAATCAAACGTAACGTTACCATATCAAAAATTATATTTATATCATCACTAATATATTCTAACCCTAAAGGATCTTTACTCATACCTTGTTGTTCTGAAATAAATGTTCCTGAACCTTGTTTTATTGTTATTATATTTTGAGTAGCTAATACTTTTAGAGCTTCTCTTATAGTACTTCTACCTACATTATATTTCGTTGATAATTCTTCAACTGTTGGCAATTTATCATTTGGTTTAAGATTTTCATTTTTTATTAAATTTAATATTTTGTTTATTGTTATATTAACTAATGATGTAGTCATAAAACCACTCCTCATTTACTTAATTAAAATTATTTTATCATAAATATATAAATAAAAATAGGAGCTTATAGAAATGCCTTTCTATAAGCTCCTATTTTATTATGAATTTTACTTTTCAGGTACTTTTATTTGTTCAATTTTTCCTAAATAACATCCATAAATAAGTGCACCAATTACAGCTGTAATACCATAAGTATATAAAGCAATCTGAAATGAATTAGTTGCAGATAAAATAGCTCCTGCTACAATTGGACTTGCTACTCCTCCAAAATTTGCTACACAATTCTGAATTCCTGCCAATTGAGAGCTCATATTTTTAGGAGCAACATCACTTGCTAAACACCATTGCATAGCACCAGTAACAGCACATCCAAAATTAGCTACTGCCAATAAAGCAATTACAATTACATTTGATTCTACAAATGCTGCAAAACCTACAGAAGTTGCTAATAATATACCAATTACTAATAAAGTTTTACGAGTTTTTGTTACAGACCAACCTTTCATTAAAAGTTTATCTGCTAATATACCTGCAATAAGAGAACCACAAACTGCTGCAATAAATGGTACTGAAGCAGCCATACCCATTTGAGAAAATTGCATACCACGTTCTTCTACAAGATATGTTGGAAACCATGTAATAAAAAAGTATAAAATATAATTCAAAATAAAGAATCCTAAACACATTGCTTGAACATTTCTATATTTTAACAATTGGTACCATTTCATTGTTGACTTGCAATTTACATCTTCAATTACAGCAGATCCATCTTGTTCAATATAAGCCACTTCTGCTTTATTTGTATATTTAGATTTACGTGGATCATTATAGAAAAACCACCATAAAATAGCCCAAACAATACCAATAGCCCCAAAAATTAAAAATGGTGCATGCCATGTAAACATAGTAATAAGACCAACAACTACCGGCATTGCAAAAGCATTACCAAATTTAGAAGCACTATCAAAAATGGCAGTAGCCCTAGAACGCTCATGTTTTGGAAACCATTTAGAAACAACACCAACATTACATGGATAAGAACCAGCTTCACCTACACCAAGAAATAGTCGAGCTGTAACAAAACCAAATAAAGAACTACATACTGCAATGCACATTTGAGCAATTGACCACCATGCAACAGCTATTGAATATACTATACGTTGTCCAAATTTATCAGCAATATATCCCATAGGAACTTGTAACAAAGCATATGCCCAGAAAAAAGCTGCCATGATAATACCCATTTCTGTACCATCAATATTAAATTCTTTCATAATAATAGGTGTTGCTGCTGATAATGCAGTCCTATCAACATAGTTTACAGCAACTGCTACCCATAAAAAACCACATACAATCCACCTATAGTTAGTTTTCTTATTTGTATTTAATTCCATAAAAGACCCTCTTTTCATTAAAAAAAGTATTACTGAGCTTTTCTTCTAACATGTATAGCAAAACCACCTATACTATCTTTTAAATAAACGTTAATAATATTCCCCTTGTCATCTTTAGCCCAAGTTTCATTATTGAATTCCACGCCAATACGTTTCAAATATGCAATAGTTCGTGGCATATCAATTGTATCAATGCAAATATGGCCATGTTCGCCTAAAAACGAGCCTTTTACTACCTCTGCTACATCACCACTAAAATATGCACCAGAAGTTTCTCTTTTTTCTTGTAAAAATACATTTCCTAAAGTATTAGCTATATTATTAGCTTCATTAGCATCTTTTGTATTAATACCTACATGTGCCAATTCAAAACCTAACATTTTTTTCACAATAGCTTTGCAAACCTCAGTAATTTCATTCCATTTTTTCTCTTTAACTAATTTTGAAGGAGTCATAAAACTTCCACCAATAGCTCCTACATTAGATAATGTTAAATATTCATTCATATTATTTTCGCTGACTCCACCAGTAGGCATAAATTTTATATCAGCATAAGGACCAGCTAAAGCTTTTAAAGTTTTTACTCCACCATATGCTTCTGCTGGGAAAAATTTACATACTGATAATCCTAAATTCATTGCAGCTTCAATATCACTAGGTGCTACAGTTCCTGGAATTACATCTATATTATTATCTACACACCATTTGACTACATCTAAATTAAATCCTGGTGTCACAATAAATTTAGCACCTTTTTCTACAGCTTCTTTAGCATGTTCCACATCATGAACAGTACCCGCACCTACAAGAATTTCAGGTACTTCTTGAGTCATCTTTTCTATAACAGCACCACCTGCCTCTGTACGGAAAGTAACTTCTGCTACAGGTATACCACCAGCAACTAAAGCTTTTCCTAAAGGAACAGCATCTTCTACATCATCTAATACAATTAAAGGTACTAAACCTATATCAAAAATTTTTTGTATATTCTTACTAATCATAAATAAAAACTCCTTTAAAATTATTTATTCATAAAATCTTTTAACTCTTGTCTAGTTGGTAAACCTTCATTATCGCCACGACTCATAACCTGAATTGCCCCAATTGCTGTACCTCGTTTAACTGCCTCCGATAAAGTTAATCCTTCCATTAAACCAGTAACTACGCCTGTTGCAAATCCATCACCAGCCCCCACAGTATCAACAACTTTTTCCACTTTATAACCTTCTACCATATAACCTTCTCCATCTTTAGTAGATACGTATGCCCCTTTACTTCCACATTTAGTTACACAAATAGAAGCTCCATTTTGTAAATAAAAATCATTAATCTCTTTTTCATCATCTGTGCCAATTAATATTTTTCCTTCTGCCTGCCCTGGTAAAACTAAATCTGCATATGATGCTAATTCATTAATAGTTTGTATCATTTCTTCTTGAGATTTCCATAATTGAGGACGTAAATTAGGATCAAAACTTATAAATAAACCTTGTTTTTTAGCCTTTTTAATTAAAGAAAATGTAGCTTTCTTAGTATCTTCTGATAAAGCTGGTAAAATACCAGTCAAATGAATATAACCATAATTTGATAAATCTATTTTTTCTACATCATCTTCATTTAATGTTGATGCAGCAGAATTTTTTCTAAAATAAAAAATTTCTGGATCTCCTACACTAGTTCTACCTTTCAACATAAAACCAGTAGCTCGTTCTTTAGAAAAAGATATAAATTCATCACCAATTTTATTATCTTTTAATACTGTAGTAATACGTTTTCCAAAAGGGTCATCACCCAATTTAGTCATATATGTAACTTTATGTTCTAATCTTGCTGTACCTATTGCTACATTAAATTCTGCACCTGCTACTGCTAAATCATAACTACTAACATTATTTAAACTGCCTTCAGTTTGGGCAATCAATAATCCCATAGGCTCACCAACTAAAATTAATCCACTTTGCATTAGTTTATCCTCCCACCTCTAAAATCATCTAACGATTTTCTATAATTCATCATATCAATTTTGATAATATGATATCATATTATATTTTTATATGCAATATTTTTTTCATTCTTTTTTTATATTTCAGATTTTTATTAATCATTTTTCTATTTTTCTCCAAAAAAACAATATCTATTTACTGTTTTATACATTTTAAAATATAAAATCAGTATATTTATAATTATATTTTTCTAAACTTCTTGACTTTTCTATTTTAATATTTTATTATATTTTTATAATACATATGATGAATTGGAGTGATTATGATGAAGGTTATTATTACTGATTGCGATCATGATAATATTGATATGGAAACCAAAATTCTAAATACTGCTCAAATCGATTTTGAGCTAAAACAATGCCATTCTGAAGAAGATGTTATTTCTCAATGCCAAGATGCTGATGCTCTTATTGTTCAATATGCACATATTACAAAAAAAGTTATGGACGCTTTACCAAAATTAAAAATGGTCGTTCGTTATGGTGTAGGTGTTGACACTATTGATATAGAAGAAGCGACTAAACATAATATTCAAATTTGTAATGTACCCGATTATGGAATGAATGAAGTTGCTGACCATGCTATTGCTTTAATGATGGCTATGACCAGAAAAATCGTGCTTATGAACAATTTCACTAAAAGCACAAAATGGGACTATGCTCATTCTATTCCAATACATCGTGCTTCCACACAAACAGTTGGTGTTATTGGTTTAGGTCGTATTGGCAGAAATTTTGCTATTAAAGCTCATGCTCTAGAATACAATATTATCGGTTATGACCCATATTATAAAGAAAATGAAAATACTAAATTTATAAAAATAAAATCTTTAGAAGATGTTATCAAAGAATCTGATATCATATCCCTTCATATTCCAGCAGATGGAAATAAAAACCTATTTAATGATGAAACATTTAAAATGATGAAAAATAATGCTATTATCATTAATGTAGCTCGTGGTGGAATTATTAACGAAGATGACCTTTATGATGCACTTGTAAATAAAGAAATAGCTGGAGCTGCCATTGACTGTGCAGCAACAGAACCTATGATGCCAAATAATAAATTATTTACTTTAGATAATTATTTAGCTACACCACATATGGCATGGTATTCTGAAGAAGCTGCCTTAGAATTAAAACGTAAAGTTGCAGAAGAATGTGTTAGCTTTTTAAAAGAACATACTGTTCGTTATCCAATAAATCATTTGAAATAAAAATCTTATTCTTAATGTAACTAAATAAATAGACTATCGATTAACTTATTAATCGATAGTCTATTTACTAATAAGGAGGTATAAATTCCATGAATGAAATTTATTTATCATCTACTAAAAATTTATCTAATTATGATATTGAAACAGCTATAGATAAATTATTACAGCAGTATGATAATTTAAGAAAAATTCTAATTATTCCGCCAGATTTTACACGTTGTTTTTCTAAAGCTGGTGATATTACCCAAATAATTTATAAAAAATTATCTACTAATGTAAAAATTGATATTATGCCCGCATTAGGTACTCATGCAATGATTAATGACGAAGAACGCATTAAAATGTATGGTGATATTCCTAAAGCTAATTTTTTACATCATAAATGGCAATCAGATACTATAAAGATAGGTGAAGTTCCTAAAGACTTTGTAGCCAAAATATCTAATAATCTATTTAACGATACTATTGATGTTGAAGTTAATAAATATTTTTGGGAAGACGATTATGATTTAATTTTATCTATAGGACAAGTTGTTCCACATGAAGTTGTTGGTATGGCTAATTATAGTAAAAATATTTTTGTAGGTATTGGCGGTCGCCAAATGATAAATAAAAGCCATATGCTCGGTGCTATATGTGGTATTGAAAAAGCTCTTGGCAATGACCACGCACCAGCACGTCAAGTCTTTGATTATGCTCAAAAACATTATTTAAAAAATAAACCTCTAGTATATATTCTAACAGTTACTACCACAAATAAAGATGATACTATTAATTTAAATGGTTTATACATTGGTACCAGCCGCCAAGCTTACGAACAAGCTGTTCAATTATCACAAAAACTTAATATCACCTATTTAAATAAACCTGCAAAAAAAGTTGTTGCTTATCTAAATCCTATGGAATTAAAAACCACATGGGTAGGTAATAAAGGTATTTATCGTTCTCGTATGGCTATTGCTGATGGTGGAGAATTATTATTGTTGGCTCCTGGTATTCACAGTTTTGGAGAAAATGCTGAAGTTGATGAAGTCATTCGTAAATATGGCTATATTGGTAGAACAAAAATTTTAAAACTGTATAATGAAAATAAATTTCCTAATCAATTAATGGTTCCCGCACACTTAATTCACGGTTCTTCTGATGATAGATTTTCTATTACTTATGCTGTTAATCCAAAGTTAATAAGTAAAACAGAAATCGAAAGCGTAGGCTTTAATTATATGAATATTGATGATGCTATAAAAAGATATAATCCTGATAAATTATCCGATGGATGGCAAATAATGCCTGATGGTGAAGAAATTTATTTTATTAAAAATCCTGCTACTGGACTTTGGCGTTTACCTTAAATATAAATAAAATAAAGGAGAATTAAGATTAAAATCTTAATTCTCCTTTGTTTTATTTTGTTAAATTAGCTAAAATAATAATTATATTTATTTTATTAAAGGAGCTTTTATATGAATTCTATTCTTTTTATTGCCCCTCATGAAGAAATTGCTTCTATTGCCAAAAAAACCTTGATAGAAATGAATTTATCTATACCATTAATTGTAGCTAAAAATAAAATTGCCGTAAATATAGCCAAACAATCAGAATCTACATCTATTATCATCAGCCGTGGTGGTACTGTTCGTGATTTAAAAAAATACACAAATAAAATTATAGTTGATATTGGTATTTCTCTTACTAATATTTTAAAATCTATAGAAAAACTTCACCTAGCCGGTTGTAAAAATATCGCTATTATTTCTAATAACAATATAATTGAACCAGAAAGCTCTATTATTAACATTCACCAAACAAGTGTAAAAATTTGTCCCTATTCAAACGATGAAGATGTTTCCAAAATTATTGAAAATCTATTACCTAAAAATATTGATGGAATTATTGGTGATATTAAGCCTGTTGAACTTGCCAAAAAATATAATATTAAAAACAGTATATATATTGAATCTGATATCATCTCTATAAGGAAAGCCATTAATGAGGCATTAATCCTTGCCAACAAACAACAGAAAAAACAGCTTCGCTTGCAAACATTGCAAAGCATTATAGACAATATAAACGAGGGTATTATTGTCTATAATCTAAATAAACAACCTATATTTTACAATAAACTAGGTAAAGAGATACTTAATAATAATACGGTTCTTGCCGGAAAAAAAGGAACTGCTCAACTTAATAATTATCTAACTATGTATAAAGGCAAAATTTTAGATATCAATAATGAAAAATTACTTTTAGATGTTATTTCTTTAGATATTAATAATGAATTAAATAATCAAATCTTGATTTTCCAAAAAGTAAATTTAATTGAAAAGACTGCTCGTAAAATTCAAGTAGCACTCTATCAAAAAGGTCTTTATGCTAAAAAAACCTTTAACGATATTTTATATAAATCTCCCAAAATGGAAAAACTTCTAACTACAGCTAAACAATTTGCCCAATCTAACTCTAATATCCTAATATATGGTGAAACAGGCACAGGCAAAGAAGGTCTGGCACAAAGTATTCACAATGCCAGTCAACGCCACGACAAACCATTTGTTTCTGTAAACTGCGCTTCACTCCCACCAACACTTATTGAATCAGAACTATTTGGATATGTTGAAGGAGCATTCACAGGCGCTAGAAAATCTGGTAAAAAAGGTCTATTTGAAATGGCTCATACAGGTACTATTTTTCTTGATGAAATCGGAGATTTACCACTAGATATTCAAAGTAGATTACTTCGTGTACTGCAAGAGCGTGAAATCATGCGTATTGGCGATGATAAAATACTCCCTATAGATATTCGTCTAATTTGTGCCACTAATAAAAATCTTAAACAACTCATTCATGAAGGCAAATTCCGCCAAGATTTGTATTATCGTATCAATGTACTGCGCATTACCCTACCACCATTACGTGAACGTACAGAAGATATATCTTTATTATTGGATTATTATTTAAATAAATATGGTCAAATATCAACTAAAAATCTCGCTACAGAAATAAATCGTTATTTACTTAATTATCCTTGGAATGGCAATATTCGTGAATTAAAAAATGTAGCAGAAGTTCTTGCTTTTATTTACAAAAACGATATTTCTTTAGATGATGTTAAACATATATTAGATGATGTTAATGATATTTCATCATCTAACACTTCTATGTTAACTTTACCTATAAATAATAATTTAAAAAATATGGAAAAAACTATTATTCAGCAATTAATTGATAAAAATTATTCTAATGATGAAATTTGCCATTTATTAGGTATAAGCAAAGTTACCTTATGGCGAAAAACTAAATAATTTCAAATATGAAATAGTTGTATTTCTTTTATGAAATATAGCTATTTCTTTTTTTTACTATAAATCGTTTTTTGCTATAAAAATCTTTAAAAATTAAGTAATTCAAACTAAATCAGTTAAAAATTTAAAATTGGCATACTATTTGCATTATATAATATTAGAAAAATTTTTAAATGGAGTGATTTAGGTGAAAACCATTATTATTAATAAACCTGGTGAAGTTGAAATTATTGAACAAGCTATGCCTGTACGTAAACAAGGAGAAGCTTTACTTAAAATATTATATGGTGGAATTTGTGGTAGTGATTTAGGTACATATCGTGGAACATTTGCTTATGCTTCCTATCCACGTATTCCTGGACATGAATTTTCCGCAGAAATCATCGAAATTGGTGATAATGACCGCAACTTAAAACCTGGTATGATTGTAACTTGTAATCCATATTTTAACTGTGGTCACTGTTATTCTTGTCAACGTGGTCTTGTTAACTGTTGCACTAGTAATGAAACCATGGGCGCACAACGTGATGGTGCTTTTTCTGAATATATAACAATGCCTATTGAACGTATCTATGATGGTAAAGGATTATCAGCAAAAACATTAGCACTTATTGAACCATTTTGTATTAGCTATCATGGTATCAGCCGAGCAAATATTCAGCCTAATGATAAAGTTTTAGTAATCGGTGCTGGTACAATTGGTGTTCTTGCTGCTGTAGCTGCTAAGGCTAAAGGAGCTAAAGTTTATATTTCTGATGTAGCAGAAAATAAAATGAATTATGCCATTGAAACTTTCGGTCTTGATGATGGTATTTTAAATGATAGCCCAGAAAACTTTATTAAACGTGTTGAAGAAATCACTAATGGCAATTATTTTGATGTAACCATTGAAGCAGTAGGTCTACCATCTACCTTCCAAGCTTGTATTGATGCTGCGGCATTTGGTGCTCGTATGGTACAAATAGGTGTAGGTAAACGCACTCATGAATTTGACTTCACTTTGCTTCAGAAAAAAGAATTAAATGTTTATGGTTCTCGCAATGCTTTGAAAAAAGATTTCTTAGAATTAATCGATTTAGTAAAATCTGGAAAAGTTGATTTAGAAAAAATCGTTACTAATACTTATAACTTAGACGAGGCTGATAAAGCTTTCCAAGATTTCTCTAAAAATGTTGCTTCAATGCTAAAAGTTGTTATCAAATTTTAAGTTGGTGTAAATAATGAATAAATTAAATGCTGATAATTTTCCTGAATTAATCTGTAAACGACCTGAAAAAATCATTCAATTTGGCGAAGGTAATTTTATTCGTGCCTTCATGGATTGGATTATTCAACAATTAAATAATCAAAATAAATTCAATGGTAGTGTAGTTGCTATTCAACCAACACCTCATGGCAAAGTGGTCGGTAAATTAAATACTCAAAACGGATTATTTACTACTATTTTACGTGGTATTCAAGACGGTCAAACTGTAAATACTAAAGAAATCATCTCCTCTATCAGTCGTGGTATCAATCCTTACACTAATTGGCAAGATGTTTTAAAATGTGCTGAAAACCCTGAAATCGAAATTGTATTTTCCAATACTACTGAAGCGGGACTTACCTATAACAATCAAGATACAGCCACAATGGCACCTCCACTTTCTTTCCCTGCTAAATTAACCTTATTTCTCTATCATCGCTATCAATATTTTCATGGTGATGCAACAAAAGGAATGTATATTATTCCTTGTGAATTATTAGAAAATAATGGTCAATTACTCAAAAGTATAATCTTAAAATACTGTAAACAATGGCAATTACCTTCTGACTTCATCACTTGGCTTAATGCCCACAATAAATTCTACAATACTTTAGTAGATAGAGTAGTTAGTGGTTATCCTAAAGATGAAATTGAAACCCTTACCCAAGAATTAGGTTATAATGATATACTTATCGCTTGTGGTGAACCATTCCATTTCTTAGCTATTGAAGGAGATACTAGTTTAAATGAAAAATTACCACTATTAAATAGTGGATTAAATGTCGTTATTGAAAACGATATCTCCCAATACCGCCAGCGCAAAGTTCGCCTTTTAAACGGTGGGCATACAGCTAACGTTCCAGCTAGTTTTCTCGCTGGATTAAATACTGTAGCTGAAATGATGAATGACCAAATCACTGGTAAATTTGCCCAACAAACCATAAATAATCATATTTTGCCGTCAATTTCTATGGATAAAGAAATGCTCATTGATTTTGCTAATGCTGTAATTGAACGTTTCCAAAATCCATTTATCAAGCATCAATTATCAAGTATTTTACTTAATTGTACATCAAAATTTAAAGCTAGAGTTTTACCTTCTATTTTAGAGTATCATGATAAATTCCATACATTCTCACAAAATTTAAGTTTTAGTTTCGCCGCTTATATAACTTTATATAATACTTCTAAAATTAATGGAAATCATTTCTATATTGAACATAATGGTACAACTTGTGAGTTAACTGATGATGAGTATGCTATTCAAAAATTAACTTCCGCATGGAAATATTATGCTAAAACTCAAGAATCTGCCACTGTAGTTGTTAATGAAATTTTAGGTGATACTAATTTATGGGGCATAAATTTAACTACTTACCCTGAACTTATTAATGATGTTAGTAAATATCTTTATGCCATTGATACACAAAATATCAAACAAATCATGCAATCATTATTATTAAATGAGGAATAATCTATGGACATCTTACAAATCAATAAATTAGATAATGTCGCTGTTGCTCTAACTGATTTAACCAAAGGTAAAATAATACAAATAGATGAGCATGATATCATTTTAAAAGAAAATATCCCTGCTGGTCATAAAATTGCCTTAAAAAATATCAACAAAGATGAACAAATTATCAAGTATAGCTTCTCTATTGGTCATGCTACAGACGATATTATAGCTGGTTCTCATGTGCATACACATAACTTAAAAACTAACTTAGGAAAAATCTTAAATTATAGCTACAAGCCGACAAAAATATCAAATTTACCTAAAATTGAAAACTGCACCTTCAAAGGTTATCAACGAGAAAATGGTGATGTTGGCATTCGTAATAATTTATGGATTGTACCTACAGTAAATTGCGTTACCAGTACCGTTCGTTACCTTGAAAAAATCGGTAAAGAATTAATAAAAAATTATCCTAATATTGATGACTGTATTGGCATTACTCACCCTTATGGTTGTTCACAAATCGGCAAAGATTATCAAATGACTCAAAAAATTTTAGCTGATATTGTTAATCATCCTAATGCTGGTGCAGTATTAGTCATCAGTCTTGGCTGTGAAAACAATAATCTAACTGAATTTAAAAAAATTCTTGGTAATTACAATTCTGACCGTGTTAAATTTTTAGTAACTCAAGAAGTTGAAGATGAAGATATCATCGGGAAGCAACTACTAACAGAATTAGCTACATTTGCCAATAAATACACTAGAACTACTTGTCCTATTAGTAAACTACGCATTGGTCTAAAATGTGGTGGTTCTGATGGCTTTTCTGGCATTACAGCTAATCCTTTAATTGGTGAATTGTCAGACTTAGCTATTGGTAGTGGTGCTACTACTGTGCTTACTGAAGTTCCTGAAATGTTTGGTGCTGAAACTTTATTAATGAATAGAGCTATTAATGAAGATATTTTTCACAAAACGGTGGATTTAATCAATAATTTTAAACAATATTTTAAACGTTATGACCAACCTATATCTGATAATCCCTCTCCAGGTAATAAGGCTGGTGGAATTACTACTTTAGAAGACAAATCTTTGGGCTGTGTTCAAAAAGGTGGTCATGCTCCTATTGTTGATGTATTAGATTATGGCGATACTATCAATAAAGTAGGTCTTCAATTATTAAATGCTCCTGGCAATGATTCAGTATCTACAACAGCTTTAGCAGCTTCTGGCTGTCAAATAATCTTATTCTCTACAGGACGTGGTACACCATGGGGTACAATTGTTCCTACTATTAAGATAGCAACCAATAGTAAATTAGCACAGCATAAATCCAAATGGATTGACTTTAATGCAGGCGAATTAATTGAAAAATCCTCTATGGAAAAACTTCGTAATGAACTATTTGATTATATATTAACTATTATTTCAGGTAAATTAACAAAATCTGAACAAATGCATTTCAATGAAATAGCTATAATGAAAGATGGTATTACTGAATAATAGTAATATATTATTATTTAAAATAAATTTATCTGAATAAAAAATCAACTAATAAAATGTAAAAAATAAGAGCATTATATTAATCAATGCTCTTATTTTTTACACTCTTAATTTAATTGTAAAGTTTACACTTTTTTATATTCACTCTAAATCTAAATTATGTTAATATATTACTAACATAAATTTTATTTAGTCAGTTAAGTAAAATTATTATCTGTATATATTATATAAAGGTAGGTTGATGACATGATTGAGGATAGCACAAAATTTGAGCTAACAGATGAACTCAAAGAAAAAATTGATAATATCTTACAAGCTCACGATTATGATTACACTCAAATTGTTGGTATTCTAGTAGAAGTTCAAGAACAAATTCCCCAACATTATATTCCTAAAATTGTAGCTTACTATATTGTAGAAAAACTTCCTAACGTAAAACTTTCTGTCATTTATGACTGTATAACTTTCTACGATACTTTATCTGATAAACCTCGTGGACGTTACCCAATTGAAGTATGCGATAGCATCGCTTGTAAAGTAAATAATAATGAATTCTTAATTGATACATTGCGTCGTCTTTTAAATATTGATTTTGATACTGTAACTTATGATGGTAAATTCACTTTAGAAAAAGTATCTTGCTTTGGTGCTTGTGATGTTGCTCCAGCAGTAAAAATAAACGGCACAGTATATGGTCATTTAGACAGCGAAGAAAAAATTAGAGATTTATTACAAAAATTCATCTAAGAAACGGAGGTATTTTCATGAGTAGTGTAAAATACATAACTGAAAATTTTGGTAAATATGATGTATTTTCCATTGAATCATATATGAATATCGGTGGTTTTTCTGCTTTGAAAAAAGCAATTACTATGGATAAAGAAGATATTGCTAGTTTATTAACTGAAGCAAAAATCAAAGGTCGCGGTGGTGCAGCATATCCTATGGGACGTAAATGGTCTCAAGCTCGTGCTGTAGAACGTCCTCATCATTGTGTAATTTGTAACGCTGATGAAGGGGAAACTTGTACTTTTAAAGATCGTGAATTAATAAAAAATGACCCTTTCAATCTAATTGAAGCCATCATCATTGCTGGTTGGGCAGTAAATGCTGAAGATGGTTATATTTATATGCGTTCAGAATATAGCAGATTCCGCCCTCGCCTTTTAAATGCTATCAAACAAGCTGAAGAAAATGGTTTTTTAGGTGAAAATATTTTAGGCACTGGTTGGAATTACAAAATTCATCTCTATTCTGGTGCTGGCGCATACGTTTGTGGTGAAGGTACTGCTCTTATCCGCTCTATGGAAGGTAAAGCTGGTCGCCCTCGCATGAAACCACCATTTATGAAACAAAGTGGTTTATTCGCTCGCCCTACTTGCATGAATAACGTAGAAAGCTTATCTATCGTACCTCATTTACTTCGTGATAGTGCTAAAACTTACATGAAATACGGTGTAGGTGAATCCTTAGGTACAAAACTTGTAAGCGTTGGCGGTAACGTAAAAAAACCTGGTGTATATGAAATTCCATTCGGTACTACAATCCGTGAAATCATCTACGATTTAGCTGGTGGTATTCAAGGTGATCGCAAAATTCGCCTCATTCAATTCGGTGGTGCTTCTGGAAAAATAGCTGATGATAGTATTTTAGATGTTCCTTATACTTATGAAGATTTCAAAGAACATGATTTAGTCATCGGCTCTGGTTCTATTCTTGTAATCGATGAACGTACTTCTGTAATAGATTTCTTACGTTATACTCAAGATTTCTTTTTACATGAAAGTTGTGGTCAATGCACTCCATGTCGAGAAGGTAACCGCCATATCAAAATGTTCTTAGATAAAATCAAAGCTCAAACTCATACACAAGAAGACTTAGAAACTATGCAAACTTTTGCCAAAGTTATGCCTATGTCTTCACTTTGTGGTTTAGGAGAAACAGCTCAAAACGCTTTAAAATCCGCTATGAAAATTTTCCCTGATACGTTTAAAATAAAAAACTAGGAGGAATTGGAAGTTAATGGAAGAGTTAATTAATCTTAAAATAAATAATATGCCTATAAGTGTAAAAAAAGGCACTAAAATTTTACAAGCAGCTCAAATGCTTCATATAGATATTCCCCATTTATGTTATCATCCTGATCAACGCATCAAAGCACGTTGCCGTATCTGCTCTGTAGAAGTTGTCGGTCAACGCCGTTTACTTGCAGCTTGCTCTACTGAATGTTGGGAAGGTATGGAAGTATTCACTGATACAAAAGTTGTACGCGATACTCAACGTGGTATTTTGCAATTAATCATGGCTGACCATGAAGAAAATTGCTTGACTTGTCCTCGTAATGGCAACTGTGTGCTTCAACAACTCTGTAGCCGTTTCAATGTACTTCGTCCAAACATTCCTCATGTTGGTCAACATATCGAAAAACGTGGTGCTAATCCAAGCTTAGTACATGACCCTGAAAAATGCGTTAAATGCGGTCGTTGTATCCGTGCTTGTAAAGAAATTCAAGGTATTGAAGTTTTAGGTTTTGCTGGACGCAGTACAAATATTCATGTAACAACTCCATTTGATGCTGAATTTGATAATACAAAATGTGTGCTTTGCGGACAATGTAGTCTTGCTTGCCCTGTAGGTGCATTAGTAGAAAAAGATGATACTGACCGTGTTCTTGATGCCATCTTCGACCCTAATAAAACTGTTATCGTTCAAACAGCTCCAAGTGTGCGTATAGCTTTAGGCGATGAATTCGGTATGCCAAAAGGCTCTATCGTAACTAAAAAAATGGTTACTGCACTTCGCATGATTGGCTTTGATAAAGTATTTGATACAAACTACGGTGCTGACCTCACTATCACTGAAGAAGCTAATGAATTAATCGAACGCATAAAATCTGGCAAAAAAATGCCAATGGCTACTTCTTGCTGTCCTGGTTGGGTAAATTATATGGAAAAACATTATCCTGACCTTTTAGACCATTTATCTACTACAAAATCTCCTATGCAGATTTTCTCCGCTATCACTAAAACACATTATGCAAAACAAGAAAATCTCGACCCTAAAAATATTTTCACTGTAGCAATCATGCCATGTATCGCTAAAAAATATGAAATCACTCGTCCTGAAATGGCTCATGATGGTCGTCCTGATACTGACGCAGTATTGACAACTCGTGAATTAATCAAACTCATTAAATATATCGGTATTGATTTTGAAAATCTTCCTGAAAGTGAATTTGATAATCCTATGGGTACTGCTACAGGTGCTGCTGCTATCTTTGGTGCTACTGGTGGCGTTATGGAAGCTGCACTTCGTACTACTTACGAATGGCTCACAGGAGAAGAAATGAAAAATGTTGAATACACTCCTGTTCGCGGTTTTGATGGTATCAAAGAAGCTCAAATCAATATTGGCGATAAAACTATCAACATCGCTGTAGCTCATACTTTAAATAATGCTAAAATCCTCATGGATAAATTGCGTGCTGGCGAATGTAAATATGATTTCATTGAAGTAATGGCTTGCCCAGGTGGTTGCTTAGGTGGCGGTGGTCAACCAATAGGCACTACTATGGAAGTAAATAAAAAACGTATGGAATCCATCTATCAAATAGATAAAAATACTAAATATCGTAAATCTCATGAAAATCCATATTTAAAACAACTCTATAAAGATTTTCTTGAAAAACCAGGTAGTGAAATTGCTCATAAATTATTGCATACTCATTACCAAGCACGTAAAAAACAATTTGATTTTGAAAAATAATTTATTGAAATAATTCATTATGGAAACTAAATTAAATTCATTAAACATTATTGATGATTTAGTCATCAATCCCCAATTTAATAAATCAAAAATAAAAAAACTTCTTGATGAATTATCTCAAGAAGCCTATGCAGGGCCGCTTAGCAAATATCTATTTGCAGCGGCTCGCTTTGTTCGTGAAAAATCATACGGACATAATGTCTTTTTGCGCGGTCTTATTGAATTTACCAATTACTGCAAAAATGATTGCTATTATTGCGGTATTCGCTGTTCTAATCATAAAGCTACTCGCTATCGCCTATCTTTAGAAGAAATATTATTATCTTGTGAAATAGGCTATAAAAATAATCTTCGCACCTTTGTCTTACAAGGAGGCGAAGATATGTATTTTTCTGATGATAAAATGATACAAATAATTAAAGAAATAAAAAATAAATATCCCGAATGTGCTATCACTTTATCCATCGGTGAAAAGACAAGAGCAAGCTATCAAAAATATTTTGACGCTGGAGCAGATAGATATTTGCTTCGTCATGAAACAGCTAATATTTCACATTATCAAAAACTTCACCCAGCAAAAATGGATTTAAATAATCGCTTAAACTGCCTAAAAAATTTAAAAGATATTGGCTATCAAGTGGGAGCTGGTATGATGATTGGCTCGCCATATCAAACTTTAGCTGATTTATTGACTGACTTAGAATTTTTAAGTGATTTTCAACCTCATATGATAGGCACTGGCCCTTTTATTCCGCATGAACAAACACCGTTTAAAGATAAAACGGCAGGTAGCGTTGATTTGACTTTAGTCATCTTGGCTATAATTCGTTTATTACTGCCTAAAGTTTTATTGCCAGCAACAACTGCACTTGCCACATTAGCTCCGAATGGAACTATAAAAGGTCTTGAAGCTGGCGCTAATGTCATCATGCCTAATATCTCACCTTTAAATATTCGTTCACTTTATACTTTATATAATAATAAAAAAATAACAGGTGGCGAATCTTTAGAAGGTATCATAAAATTAACAAATGCCTTGCAAGAACATGGCTATCATGTAACCTCTAGTAGAGGAGATAGCTTAATGTCTTAATATATATTTCTAAAGAAAGAAGTTGATAGATTTGTACAATCCAAAATCCTCTAAAGCAGAAGAATTTATCAATCATGAAGAAATTTTATCTACTCTTGCTTATGCTGATGAACATAAACATGATAAAGCTTTAATCACTGAAATTTTAGCTAAAGCAAAACTTGAAAAAGGTCTTTCTCACCGTGAAGCTTCTGTGCTTTTAGCTTGTGATATTCCTGAACTCAATAAAGAAATTTTCGCTCTAGCAAAAAAAATTAAAGATGATTTTTATGGCGATAGAATTGTTCTATTCGCGCCACTTTATCTTTCTAATTACTGTGTTAATGGATGTGTATATTGCCCTTATCATGCTAAAAATAAACATATTGCTAGAAAAAAATTAACTCAAGAAGATATCAAACGCGAAGTTATCGCCCTTCAAGATATGGGACACAAACGCCTTGCTTTAGAAACAGGCGAAGACCCAGTAAATAATCCTATCGAATATGTACTTGAAAGCATCAAAACTATTTATAGCATAAAACATAAAAATGGTGCTATTCGCCGTGTCAATGTCAATATTGCTGCTACAACTGTTGAAAATTATCGCAAATTAAAAGAAGCAGGTATCGGCACTTATATTTTATTCCAAGAAACTTACCATAAAGAAAGCTATGAACAACTTCACCCAACAGGGCCAAAGCATAATTATGCTTATCATACAGAAGCTATGGATAGAGCTATGGAAGGTGGCATTGATGATGTTGGCTGTGGCGTATTATTTGGCTTAGAAAAATATCGCTATGAATTTGCAGGTCTACTCATGCACGCAGAACATCTCGAAGCACGCTTTGGCGTAGGTCCTCATACTATCAGCGTTCCTCGTATCCGTCGTGCTGATGATATCGATCCATCTACTTTTAATAATGGTATTGATGATGATACTTTTGCCAAAATCGTAGCTTGTATCCGCATTGCTGTTCCTTATACTGGCATGATTGTTTCCACTCGTGAAAGCCAAGCTTGTCGTGAAAAAGTATTGCAACTTGGTATCTCTCAAATCAGTGGTGGCTCTCGCACTAGCGTTGGTGGCTATGCCGAAAAAGAAGCTCCCGAAGAAAATTCCAGCCAATTTGATGTAAGCGATAATCGCTCCTTAGATGAAGTCGTAAATTGGCTTATGAAATTAGGTTTTGTACCTAGCTTCTGTACAGCTTGCTATCGCGAAGGTAGAACAGGAGATAGATTTATGAGCTTATGCAAAAGTGGTCAAATCTCCAATTGCTGTTTACCTAACGCTTTAATGACACTTAAAGAATATCTTTGCGATTATGCTAGTGATGATACAAAACAAGTAGGCTATAAATTAATTCATGAACAATTAGCGCAAATTAAAAGCGATAAAGTTCGCGATATCGTAACTAAACAACTTCATTTAATCGCTGAAGGTCAACGTGATTTCAGATTTTAATAAAAAATAAGGTGTATATTATGGATTTAAATCAAACTCCATTTGCCAATCGCACCCATATCGCTTTTTTTGGTATTCGTAATGCTGGTAAATCTAGCATTATGAATGCCTTAACTAATCAAAATATCGCTGTAGTTTCTCCAATCAAAGGAACGACAACAGACCCAGTGCATAAAGCCATGGAACTTTTACCACTTGGTCCTGTAAATATCATTGATACAGCTGGTCTTGACGATATTGGCGAACTTGGCAAATTGCGTATAGAAAAAACTAAACAAATTTTAAATAAAACTGATATCGCTATTTTAGTCATTGACGCTACTTTAGATTTTACCGATTTTGACCGAGATATTTTAAAATTAATCACTGATAAAAACATTCCCTATATCGTAGCTTATAATAAAGTCGATTTAGTGCCTGATTTCAAACCTAAAAATGAAAATATTAAACAATATGTATATATCAGTGCCAAAGAAAAAACAGGTATTGAAGAATTAAAATCTAAACTTGTACAAGTAGCCAAAACTAAACAAGAAAAATTTATCTTAAAAGATATCGTAAATCCCAAAGATACTGTAATTTTGGTAATTCCTATTGATAAAGCAGCTCCTAAAGGGCGACTTATTTTACCTCAACAACAAGTAATTCGCGAATTGCTCGATATTGGTGCTACTGCCATCATGACTCAAGATGATAATTTAGAAAATACTTTAGCCAATCTAAAAACTAAACCAAAACTCATCATCACGGACAGCCAAGTTTTTGGCAAAGTAAATAAAATCGTTCCTCAAGATATAGAATTAACTTCTTTTTCAATTCTCTTTTCCCGCTATAAAGGAGATTTAAAGCGACAAGTAAATGCTGTTAAAGTCTTAGATACTATCAAAGATGATGATAAAATTTTAATTGCTGAAGGCTGTACACATCACCGCCAATGTGATGATATCGGCACTGTGAAATTACCTAATTGGATAAAAAATTATACTAAAGCCAACCCAGAATTTATTTTTACCTCTGGCACAGAATTTCCTGATGATTTATCTAAATATAAATTAATCATTCACTGCGGTGGCTGTATGCTCAATCAAGCGGAAATGCAATCAAGATTAAAAAAAGCTCATGAGCAAAATATACCCATGAGCAATTACGGTACTACTATTGCCTATATTCACGGCATTTTAAATAGAACCTTACATGTATTTTCTGATTTTTAATTTCATAAATTATAATTTTATTCTGCGTGCTACAGTTTTAATAACTTTAGCACCTTTATTTTTTATACTGCGAAGTGGTCTAAGTGGTGCAATACGAATTTTTATACGTGGTTTAACATCTTTGACCGTACCAAAATCGCCACGTTTTAAATAAGTCATTCTTATTTTTTCTGGCTTCATTAATTTTTTCAAAGCCTTAATTGCTTTTTCAGGTTTACCATCTTCTTGGCAAATAAATACATCGCTAGCAACATATTTTAATTTTGGATACGTACGCACTACTGCATGACCTTCTTGAAGTAAAATAAATACAATAGCTTGTTCTTCATTCCATAGTTGAGCACGAACTTCTATCGGTGTATATCCAGCCATATTCATCGCCATGTCCAAGGACTCACGCAAATCTTCATAATTACTTAAATCTTTATTTTTACAATCGTACATATCTACAGTTAATTGTCTAGCTAAAATCTTCACATCGCTTCTCTCCCTGCCTTAAAATTTACTAATATTATATCATAGCTATAAAAATTATTATATATATCAATCGATTAATAATATATAATAATTATAGAATATATTAGCTTTAAGGAGTGATTTTTATGTTAAAAAAAGTTATGACTTTAATATGCTTTTGCTGTTATCTTTGCTTTATGCAAATAGGTTTTGCTCAAGACATTATCAAACAAGAAACACCCCAAAAACAGACATTGAAAGTGGCTATTTTACCTACGCTTTCCAGTAGCCAACGCTATCCAGATGTCAATCAATTACTCTATAACAATTTAACCCAAGAAATGTATATTCCTCTAAATGATACTTTACAAGCAGTTGAATATATTGATGAAAACAGTATTTATTCTGCGATAAAACAATCCAACTTTACTTATAATCAAAATCTTGATACACTAAAAGATACAGCTGATTTATTAGATGCTGATGTCGTAGTTGGTTATACTATCCCTACTATGTATCAACATTATTATCATTCCATCTCTCGTTTAGATGGTTCTCCGCTTTTAAATAGTTATATATCAGTAAACCTTTGGGTATATTATCGCCCATTGAATAAAACATTTAAAATCTCTGATAGACGTCAATATTTTGATGAAATCTCTACATGGGGAATGTTAACTGAACTTGCTAAAGATGCTTCATCAAATCTCAATAAAAAAGCTGAACTAAAATCGCTATTAAAACAATCAATAAAAATAAAGAAAGGTGAATTATAATATGAATATCACTTACTCTCAAGAAAAAAATTTTGATGCAAAAACTCTTTTAGATTTCTTCACAGTATCTGGTAATCCTGATGCTAAATACGAAGAAACATTAGTTGAAGCTATCAACAATGCAGGCACTGTAGTTTCTGCATGGGATAAAGATACAAATGAACTTGCTGCACTTATCACTGTAGTTGATGATGGCAAAATGACAGCTTATATTCGCTATCTTGTTGTTGCACCAAACTATCGTGGTAAAGGCATCAATGATGAATTAATTGCTCAAGTAAAAGCTAAATACGAAAATTATCCTTATCTTTTTGCTTTTGCTCCAGATGATTTCCATGCTTCCTTCTTCTCCAAATTAGGATTTAATGTATTAGATGGTGCTAAAGTATTAGCTCGTTAATTTATAATACTAATACAAAACCGCATTTATTAACTTAAGTGCGGTTTTATTTTATACATATCGAGGTGTTTATCTATGGAATTAACTACTCTTTTATATTTTTTGATAGCTTCTGTGCTACTGACTTTAGCACCTGGCCCAGATATCATGTATTTACTTGCTAAAAGTCTAGCTGATGGCACTAAAGCTGGTATTAGCTTAGCCCTAGGCTTAACGACTGGTCTTATCTTTCATACAACACTTGTAATCATTGGTGTTGCTGCTATCATTCAACAATCACCACTTGCCTTTGCCACCTTAAAATATATTGGTGCTGCTTATTTATTATATCTTGCTTGGGGAGCATTCCATGCTCAAGGCAATTTAAAATTAAATGCTGTAAATAATAGTACTTCCTTTTTTAAATTATATCGTCGTGGGCTCATCATGAATGTTTTAAATCCTAAAGTATTATTATTTTTCTTAGCCTTCTTACCTCAATTTGTCAATTTAAATTCTGATAGTGTCAGCCTTCAAATTGCATTTTTAGGATTTATCTTTGGCTTACAAACACTTATAATATTTTCCCTAGTCGCTATCTGTGCTGGCAAAGTCCGTGACTATATTTTAAACGTAAAAAACTTCAACAAAATAATGGGCTATATTCAAGGTATTGTTTTACTCTTTATCAGCTTAGCCCTAATCATAAGTTAATTTAAAAAGCTCTTGATTTTAGAAATACCTCTAACTTTTCAAGAGCTTTCTATATTCTTTAGGTGTCATTTTCATATACTTTTTAAATAATTTACTATAATAACTAGTACTACTAAATCCAACTTTTAAAGATATCTGTAAAATTGATAATTCTTTATCTTGTAATAAATAAAGACTTTGTTGAATACGATAATGCAAGATATACTCAAATATACTTTCTTTCATAAACTTTTTAAAACTATGACTGCAATCACTTATAGATATATGTAAATTATCAGCTATATTTTGCAAAGTTATCTTTTCTGCATAATGTTTATGTATAAATTGCGTTATCTGCTTTATTTTTATTAATTGTTTATAATAATTTCTATCTATATCTATTTCAATTTCACTTTCAAAAACTTCCCATAAAATTTGCCATAATTTTAACAGATGTTCCTTTATCTCTAATTCATAAAATAAATTCTGTTTTCGGTAACATTTATCAATATACTTTACTTGTTTTATTATTTTCTTTTCTAATTTATTTTCTGGTAAACACACAAAAGATGATAAATTTTTACTATAAATAACAGGCAATACATATTTTTTATAAATTAATTCTTCCTCATTAGCCAAAAAATGTATATTAAAAGTCATTGCAAAATATTTACATTCTTCTTTATTGATATGTTCACCTCTATGAAAAGTATTCGCATTGATAAATAGACATTGCCCTTTCTTTAATTCATAAATTTTATCATTGACCTGATATCTCATCTTACCTTGATATACATATGTAAACTCTACTTCTTTATGCCAATGACAAGCAAATTTTCCATTATAATATTGCCAAATATCTTCATATCCTATTCTAAAAGGAAATTCTACATTACCATGTTGCTTTAATTCTTGTTTATTTTTATCTATTAATAAATCTCTCATTTTCAATTCACTCGCTTTATAAAATTTGCAAGATATTTATATATTTTAATTATATAATAACACAAATAAAAATCTCCATTTATTATAATAAAGAAAAATAACAGGAGGTTATATTTTCATGAGTGAATTATCTAAATGCTTACAAGGTAAACAATTTAATTGTATCGATAATGAATTAGTTTCTATTATTACTAAAGCTCGCAGACTCACCAAACAATACAATCAGACTAAATTTGAAGATACCATACAAAAAGACAATATTCTATCTGAATTATTTGCCAAAATAGGTAACAATGTAAAAATTGATGTACCTTTCTATTGTGATTATGGTCAACATATTTCTATTGGCAATAATGTAATTATCAATATTAATTGTACCTTTGTTGATTGTAATAAAATAACTATTGGCAATAATGTTTTAATCGCTTCTAATGTTCAAATTTATACAGCTACTCATCCTGTAAATATTAGTGACCGTCTACTTGATAATTGGTCTTATAATAATCCACACGCATTTTTCAATACGTATGCTTTACCTGTAACAATAGAAGATAATGTTTGGATTGGTGGTGGTGTTATAATTTTACCTGGAGTGACTATCGGTAAAAATTCAGTAATTGGCGCTGGAAGTGTAGTTAATAAATCAATACCACCTAATTCATTAGCTGTTGGCAATCCATGTAAAGTTATCCGTAAAATCAATAATAAAAATTAAACAAAAAAACCAGTAGATATATAATCTACTGGTTTTCTTATCTTATAATTAACTTTTAATTAATTTTCAATTGGTTTCATTGTTGGGAATAAGAGTACATCACGAATAGAAGAGCTGTCTGTTAAGAACATTACTAAACGGTCAATACCGATACCAAGACCACATGTTGGTGGAAGACCATATTCAAGAGCTGTGATATAATCATGGTCCATCATATGAGCTTCGTCATCGCCACCTTCACGAGCTTTTTGTTGATCAATGAAACGTTGTTCCTGATCAATTGGGTCATTTAACTCGGAGAAAGCATTTGCAAGTTCACGACCATAAATGAACATTTCAAAACGGTCAGTGAATGCAGGATTTTCTTTATTGCGTTTTGAAAGTGGAGAAACTTCTGTTGGATATTGTGTTACAATAGTTGGCTGAATTAAAGTAGATTCTACTTTTTCATCGAATACTTCATATAAGATTTCGCCAATAGAATGTTTACCTTCACAAGGAACAGCTAATTCTTGTGCAATTGCTTGTGCTTCTTCTAAAGTCTGAACTTTGCTGAAGTCTTTGCCTGTAGTTTCTAAAACAATATCATTCATTGTAACACGACGGAAATTACTTAAGTCAATTTCTGTACCTTCATAAGTAATTTTAGTTGTGCCACAAGCATCCATTGCAGCCTGTTTAATGATACCTTCTGCTAAATCCATTAATTCATTGAAGTCTGCATATGCTTGATATACTTCGATAGATGTGAATTCTGGATTATGTCTTACGTCAATACCTTCATTACGGAAAATACGACCAATTTCATAAACACGTTCAAAGCCACCAACTACAAGACGTTTTAAATATAATTCTGTAGCGATACGAAGATACATATCAATATCAAGTGCATTATGATGAGTGATGAATGGACGAGCATTTGCACCACCAGCGATTGGGCTTAATACAGGTGTTTCAACTTCTAAGAAGTTACGGCTATCTAAATAGTTACGGATAGATTTAATGATTTTTGTACGTGTGATGAAAGTCTGACGTACATCTGGATTTACGATTAAATCTAAATAACGTTGACGATAACGAGTTTCTACATCTTTTAAGCCATGGAATTTTTCTGGTAATGGACGAAGGGACTTCGCTAAAATAGAGAAATCAGATACTTTGATAGTGATTTCACCGCGATGTGTTTTGAATAAAGTACCTTCCACACCGATGATATCACCGATATCTAATAATTTAAATTCACCATATTTTTCTTCACCAAGGTTATCAAGACGGAAATATGCTTGAATTTTTCCGCTAAGATCGGAAACAACAGTGAAGCTAGCTTTACCATGACCACGAACAGCCATTAAACGACCAGCTACGCGCACTACAGTTTCTTCTCCTAAAGTTTCAAATTGGTCTAAAAGTTCTTGAGCATGATGAGTTACATCATAACTACGACCAAATGGTTCAATACCTTTATCTATGAAAGCTTGCATCTTATCACGACGCACCTGCATAAGTTCATTGATATCTTGTTGTTTTTCTTCTATATGCTGTTTTGCCAACGAAAGTCCTCCTCTTCTTATTTTTTAATTTCTACAATTTTATATTCTAAAGTACCAGCTGGCACTTTTACTTGAACTACTGTTCCTACAGTTTTTCCTAAGATAGCCATACCAACAGGAGATTCATTGGAGATTTTACCTTCTGTAGTATCTGCTTCTGTAGAACCTACGATTGTATATGTTTCATCTTCATCATATTCCATATCTTTGATTACTACAGTATTACCAAGATGTACTACATCTTTATTGCTATCATCAGCTTTGATGATTTCACTATTTCTAATCTGGCTTTCTAAAGTGAGAATTTCACCTTCAATGAAAGCCTGTTCGTTTTTAGCATCATCATATTCAGAGTTTTCGCTAAGGTCGCCTAGTGCGATAGCTGCTTTTAAACGGTCAGCAACTTCTAAACGACGGACACTTTTTAAATATTCAAGTTTTTCTTCTAGCTTCTTTAAGCCTTCTTCGGTCAAAACTACTCGCTTATCTGCCATTTTAATGCTTCCTTTCAGTCATACAATTCATTATACAAAATCATACAATAGTTAAAAATAATAGAAGAAGTGCCAAGCTAACGCCTGACACTACCTTTTTGCAATCAGCAAATATTATATAGGTTTTACGGTATTTTGTCAATTTTTGACAGTAGTTTTTGAGACATTTATACTATACATATCATAGAAAAATTTGTCTTTTACTTGTAAAAATTTATAATGAAAAGGAGTTTTATTATGCGACTTTATCTAATTATTCTCTGCCTTTGTTTTAGTATCCTTTCTATGGGTATGACCTTTGCTCCTACAAAAAATAATTTGCACTACAACAACTTAGCTTTAGGCGATAATTATGAAGATATGATTGCTCAATTTGGTACGCCTCGTTATGATGAACAAAACTATCTTTGGGGTCAAAAAATCACATATTATGTTTATAAAAATAATAACAAAATTGGCATAAATAATGATACTAAAAAAATAGTTGATATGATTATCGTCGATGATACTTATAATCACAACGATAAATTAAAAACTGGCATGACTTCCTATAAAATAGAACAAGTATTTGGTAAAGCAGACAGACAAATGTTTGAAGGCAATACTTGCTATATTTATAAAAATGAAGCTAAAGAAAAACTCATCATTCAAGTTGAACCTACAGATAAATATTTAGAAAGCTTCCGCATAACTAATCTACCAGTTGAATTACCTATAGATACGACTGAATATCTTCCTGATGATGCCACTGACGAAACAGAAAATCCTTTAATGGCAGATAAACAAATCGATACTTCTGCTGTTAGTACTCCTGCTAAAGATAAATTCCAAATAAATTATAATTATTCCTTCACAAAATAAGCTTTAGCTTGTTTTACATCTTTTTTCATTTGATTTAATAATGCATCAACTGAAGTAAATTTTATTTCCCTGCGAAGCATTTTTAGAAAATCAACACGTATGATTTGTCCATAGATAGTTTGTTGAAAATCAAAAATATTTACTTCCACGCGACGGCTGATATCTTCAAATGTTGGATTTGTACCTACGCTAGCTACAGCTTGATATTTTTTCCCTTCCACATAAGCCTCAACAACATAGACACCATTTGGCACCATAGCACGCTCTGCTTTTATAGCTAAATTAGCAGTTGGAAAACCTAATAGACGACCACGTTTTTTTCCATGAATTACTTCTTCATCTATGCTAAATGGCTTACCTAACATTTTATTTGCACAATCTAAATCACCTTCAGCTAATGCTTTACGAATGACAGTGCTACTTACCATATTATTATGGCAATAAATAAAATGTTGCATATATGCTTTAAAACCATATTTTTCTCCAAGTTCTTTTAATAAATCCGGTGTTCCTAATCCTTTTACCCCAAAACTATAATTAGGACCTGTAACTAAAAATTTAGGAGATAAATAATCTTTCAACATTTTAACGAAAGCTTCTGGTTCCATCTGACAAAGTTCTAAATTAAATTCAATATTAAATAAAAAATCTACACCTAAAGCTTCAATATCTCTAATCTTGGCTAAAGTATCATTGATAATCAAAGGTTTACGCTTCGGAGCAATCACAGATAACGGGTGATTACTAAAGGTAAATACAGCACTTAATCCTTGATTTTCTTTAGCCAATTTGACAGCTTGCATTATGACATTTTGATGACCTATATGTACACCATCAAAAGTCCCTAAAGCAACAGCCAAATTTTTACCTTGCAAATTTAAATTTTTTATATCCAAAAGCGAGGAAAAAACTTGCATACAATTCTACCTCTTTACTACTTAAAATTTATATATAATTTAGAATAACATACTTCATCTAAAAAATAAATCTATACGCAAAGGAGCCTTGTTATGGGCAAAATAATTTTAATAACTGGTGGTGCGCGCTGTGGAAAAAGCAGTTTTGCCGAAGACTATGTAAAAACTCATGGTCAAAATATCGCCTATGTCGCCACCTCACAAATCTATGATGATGAAATGGCTTATCGCGTGAAATTACATCAACAACGCCGTCCTAGTTCATGGCAAACATTTGAAGCACCATTTCACGCTGAAAAAGCTATCCATGAAGCTTTTTGTCATCACGATATAATTCTCTTTGATTGTTTAACACTTTATTTAAGCAATTATCTTTGCAGTGAACAAACACAAGCATACTCTATGGAACAATTATCTGCTGGAGCTAAAGATATGATGTCATCTCTAATTGAAGCAGTACAAGCACAAAATGCAGATAAAACATGTGTATTTGTAACTAATGAAGTCGGTTCTGGCATAGTTCCAGAAAATGCTCTTGCTAGAAAATATCGCGATTTAGCAGGACTTTGCAATCAACAAATCGCTAAAGCTGCCACTGACGTTTATCTCGTTGTTTCTGGTATTCCTGTAAAAATAAAATAATTTTTATATTTATATTTTATGTTTTTTCATCTATTATATAAATTATTCTCGTTAGTTCGTTTCTTTTGAATGAATAAAAATTTTTCATAAAGAAACGAACATATTATTTTAAAGGAGGTATTTTTTAGTGAATAATTTTTTATTGGGTCTACAATTTTTAACACGCATCACTATCAAGAAAAATCTTGATTGGTCTGAAAAAGCTTGTGGTGGCAGTGTTAAATTTTTCCCTTTAATTGGTGCAATTTTAGGTATAATATATGTTCTAGTGGGTTATGTGATATATTATTTATTGCCTAGTTTTAATATTTATCTATCAGCACATCTCATAGGTTTTATCCTTCTATTTTGCAATATCTTTTTGACAGGAGCACTTCACTGCGATGGCTTCACTGATACTATGGACGGTATTTTATCAGGAAGAAAACGCGAACGTATCTTAGAAATCATGAAGGATAGTCGCGTAGGTGCTCATGGTGCTACTTGTTTAATTCTAGTTTTGATTGGCAAATATAGTATGTTTACTGATTTAATGGTAAATCAAAATATTTATATTACTCATACTCAATTTTTCAACAGCTTATTTGCTTTATTCTTAATGCCGATTATCGCTCGTTGTTGCATGAGCATTGCTGTAGTCTTATTCCCTTATGCTCGCAAAGAAGGTCTTGGCAAAGCTTTTCATGAATATTCTTCTAAAAAAAGTATGGCTTTTGCTCTTCTTTTCACTTTTATCATTTCATTACTTCTAGGCACTATTGGCGTTATTGCTCTTATCTTTACTATAATCGTTATGTATTTGTTCAATCGCTATGTTGCAAATCTAATCGGAGGTTTAACAGGCGATGTATATGGTGCTACTGCAGAAATAGGTGAATTAGTAGTTTTATTTGTTTTTGTCTTAGCACAATCTTTTATATGATTTAATTTTCAAGTTAAAAATTAAGGAGGATTTTCTTTGACTAAGCTTATTTTAATTCGTCATGGTAGAACACTTTGGAATAGTTCTGGAAAATTTCAGGGACAATCTGATATTGAATTATCTCAGGAAGGAATTTCACAAGCTGAAAAACTAGCTGAAAATTTTCCTGTTACTCATATAGATAGAGTATATAGCAGTAATCTAAAACGAGCTTATATCACTGGAGAAATAATCGCTAAAAAATTTAATGTGCCAATCATCAAAGATAAACGTCTTTGTGAAGTTTCTTTCGGCTCTTGGGAAGGTTTAACTTATGATGAAATTCATGAAAAATGGCCTAATGAAATCGAAACTATGTTTTCTACTCCAGATGTTTTGACTATGCCTGAAGGAGAATCTTTCGCTCAAGTGCAAAAACGTGGCGTTGAAGCTCTATTAGATATTGTAAACAAACACCCTGATGAAACTATTGCCATCACAGCTCATGGTGGAATTTTACGCACTTTACTTGCTTATGCTTTGCATATGCCACTTCGCTATATTTGGACTTTAAGACAAGATAACACAGCTGTAAATATCGTTACTTTTTATGGCGATAAAATCAATGTTGAGTTATTAAATAGCACAGCACATCTTAGCCTTACACAATTGCCAAAATTAGGTCGTTTTTCTTAATTAACGAGGTTTATTATGACAAAAAAATATCTTATTTTACCTCAAAATGGTGGCGATAAATTTCGTCAGCTTCTTGCTTCTATGCCCGGAACAGCTCAAGAACAAAAAATCATGCAAGAAGCTACTATTAAACATGTAGAAATTGATGTAAATAACAATTCATGGGAAATCCTCATGCAAACTTATAATGGTATACCTGATGAATTATTAGCTAAAGCTTCATCATATATCTCGCAAAAATGCAATATTCCCACTGTAATTTTTTATCAAGATATTGTGGACTTGCCACAAGAAGTAGCCCGCCATTGGTCTATCATTGTTCAAAATGCAGCTAATGGTAACCCTACTTTATTTTCCATTTTAAACCAAGCTAGTCATAGCGTTGATGGCAATAAAATCATGATAGATTTCAAAGGCGACCATATTGAAGATATTTTACGCTCTCATAATATTGAAGAAACTATATCTCAAGCTGTTCAAGCTATGGTACATTGCCCTTGTCATGTTATCTGTCGCATTGATAGTCAACAACAACCTGCAATAAATAATACTTTAGCTGATTTTGACCCTGAATCTTATCTTCGTCAACTTCAACAACAAGCTAAAACACAAAACCATACAGTCAGCAAAAATAATACACCGCCACCACCTGCTAATAATGCAGATAACCCTGCACCAAAATTCCGTCGCAAAAGTGAACGCAAATTAATGATTGATAACATTCCTGAAGAACATATTGAAATCACTAGCATTGATGGCGAAATGAAAAATATCGTTTTACGCGGTCGCATTTTCAATATCAATAATCGTGAATTCAATACAGGAACTAATCTTCTAACTTTTGATCTAGCAGATGAATCTGACGGTATTTCTTGTAAAGTATTCTTAAAAAATAAAGATGACTTTGAAGAAGTAATGTCTGCTCTAAAAAAAGCTGATATTATCAAAATAAAAGGCTCTATCCGTTTTGACTCTTATCTCAATGATTATGTAATGATGCCACTTAATATCTGTTTGTCTGAATTACCAAAAAGAGAAGATAGAGCTATCGAAAAACGCGTAGAACTACACGCACATACACATATGAGCAATATGGACGCTGTTGTATCAGCAAAAGAATTGATATCTACTGCCGCTCGTTGGGGCTGGCCTGCTATCGCTATCACTGACCATGGTGTCGTTCAAGCCTTCCCAGAAGCGATGAAAGCTGCCAAAGATAATAAAATAAAAGTAATCTATGGTATTGAAGGATATCTGACAGGCGATGATTATCAACAGCGCAGAGCTAATCACATCATCATGTTAGCCAAAAATTCTATCGGTCTTAGAAATATTTATCGAATGGTCTCCTTATCTCATTTGAAATATCTCTATAAATCAAGACCTAGATTACCGAAAAAAATCATCTCTGAATTGCGTGAAGGTGTAATCATCGGTTCGGCTTGTGAAGCAGGTGAATTAATCAGAGCTATTGTAAATAATGAAAGCGATGAAAAATTATTAGAAATAGCTAGTTTTTATGATTATCTTGAAATTCAACCCATCGGCAATAATGCCTTTTTAATCCGCAACGAAAATTTCCCTGATGTACAAACTGATGAAGACTTAATAAAAATCAATTTAAAAGTTGCTGAGCTTGCTAAAAAATTAAATAAAATGCTCATAGCGACTTGTGATGTTCATTTCTTAAATGCCAAGGATAGTATTTATCGTGCTATTTTAATGAAAGGCAAAGGTTTTGAAGATGCGGAAAAACAACCGCCATTATATCTTCGCACAACTGATGAAATGCTCAAAGAATTTAGCTATTTAGGCGAAGAATTAGCCTATGAAGCAGTCGTTACCAACCCACGCAAAATAGCAGATATGGTAGAAGTCTTCAAGCCTATTCCTGATGAATTATATTCACCTATGATACCAGGAGCTGACCAAGAAATTCACGATATGTCATATGCCAAAGCTCGTGAATTATACGGTGAAAATCTGCCTAAAGTAGTACAAGACCGCTTAGAATTAGAATTAAATTCCATCATTGGTCATGGTTTTGCCGTGCTTTATTTAATCGCTCATAAACTCGTAAAAAAATCACTTGATGATGGCTATCTTGTTGGTTCTAGGGGTTCAGTTGGTTCTTCCTTTGTCGCTACTATGACGAATATAACAGAAGTAAATCCTCTACCACCACATTGGCGCTGTCCTCATTGTCGCCACAGCGAATTTATTGAAGATGGTACTTATGGTTGTGGTTTTGATATGCCAGATAAAGATTGCCCTCATTGCGGAACTAAAATGATTAAAGATGGCCATGATATTCCATTTGCTGTATTCATGGGATTTGACGGCGATAAAGTTCCTGATATTGACTTGAATTTCTCTGGTGATTATCAACCAGTAGCTCATAAATACACTGAAGAATTATTCGGCAAAGATAATGTTTTCCGTGCAGGAACTATCGCCACTGTAGCTGATAAAACTGCTTATGGTTATGTAAAAAAATTCTTTGACGAAAAAGGTATTAAAAAACGTGATGCTTATATCAACAGTCTTGTAAATGGTTGCACTGGTGTAAAACGCACTACAGGGCAACACCCTGGCGGTATCATGGTTATTCCTCGTAATATGGACGTACATCACTTCACACCAATTCAAAGACCTGCTGACGATACTACGACAAATACGATAACTACACATTTTGATTACCACTCTATCAGTAGCCGTCTAGTAAAATTAGATATACTTGGGCACGATGATCCTACAGTAATAAAAATGCTCGAAAATATAACTCATCGCGACCCTAGAACTATTCCTTTTGATGACCCAGCTACTATGAGTATTTTTTCGTCTACAGAAGCACTTGGTGTAACGCCAGAAGAACTCGGTGCTACATCTGGCACATTTGGTATTCCTGAATTTAGAACACCATTTACACGTCAAATGCTCGATGACACTAAACCTAAAAAATTCAGTGATTTAGTGCGTATCAGTGGATTTTCTCATGGTACTAATGTGTGGCTTGAAAATGCTCAAGATTTAATTACCTCAGGAACTTGTACTGTTTCCGATGCGATTTCTTGTCGTGATGATATCATGATGCATTTAATTCACAGTGGTATTGATCCACTATTTTCCTTTAAAACTATGGAAAAAGTGCGTAAAGGTAAAGGTCTTAGTGAAGATGATATTAAAGTCATGAAAGATGGCGGTATACCTCAATGGTATATTGACTCTTGTCTAAAAATAAAATATCTCTTCCCACGTGCTCATGCTACAGCTTATGTTATGATGGCATATCGCATAGCCTTTTGCAAAGTTCACTATCCACTTGCCTTTTATGCTGCTTATTTCTCCATTCGTGCTGCTGAATTTGATGCAGATATTATTTCTAAAGGTAAATTAGCTGTTCGTGATAAACTAGACGAAATTATTGAACTTGAAAAGCAGAAAAAACTATCTGTAAAAGATAAAGGCTTCCAAGTCGTTTTAGAACTTGCTTGGGAAATGTATCTTCGTGGTTTTTCTGTAGAAAAAGTAGACCTTTATAAATCAAATGCTGATAAATTCATCTTACATGAAAAATCTCTATTACCGCCATTTACTGCCCTTACTGGTATCAGTACTATGGCTGCAAATAATATCGTTCAAGCTCGCCTTGAAGGGGAATTCACTTCTATTGATGACCTCAAAAAGCGTGCTAGTTTATCTACACCAATTGTTGAACGCTTGCGTGAACATGGTTGCTTAGATGGTCTACAAGAAAGTGACCAAATTTCCTTATTCAGTTAAAATCAAAAATTAAATAAAAACTCATCAGAAAGGATTTATCATGAAACGAACACTTTCACTTTCCCAAAATATTTTAGTTGGGTCTATGCTATTTGGTATGTTCTTTGGTGCAGGAAATTTAATATTTCCTGTACATCTAGGACAAGAAGCCGGCAGTAATATTTTTCTAGCTAATATCGGCTTTATGCTCACTGCTATCGGTCTTCCATTTTTAGGTATTGTCGCTATGGGGATTTCTCGTAGTGAAGGTCTTTTTGATTTAGCTAGTCGCATTAATAAACCTTATGCTCATTTTGTTACTGTACTTCTATATCTCACAATTGGACCTGCTTTTGCAATTCCACGTACAGCAGCAGTTTCTTATGAAATAGGTTTATCTAGCCATGTTGATGCTTCCATGCAAACAATTTATTTAGCAATTTTTTCACTTATTTTCTTTGTTTTAGCATTAGCATTTGCTTTAAAACCAGGTAAAATTCTCACATGGATTGGTAAGATTTTAAATCCACTCTTTTTAGTATTTATTGCAATTTTAATGATAACTGCTTTAATCAATCCAATGGGTTCACCTGATGCTATGCCTGTACAAGAAGCATATCAACAAGAAGCTTTCTTCAAAGGTTTCACTGAAGGCTACAACACTATGGACGCTTTAGCTTCTCTTGCTTTTGGTATCATTGTTATTCATACATTGCACAATCTAGGATTAAAAAATCCAAAAGATGTAGCTTATGGTACATTAAAAGCAGGTATCGTTGTTTTAATTCTCATGGGCATTATCTACAGTTTCTTAGCTTATATTGGCGCTTGCAGTCTAGGACAATTTACTTTATCTGCTAATGGTGGTATTGCTCTTGCTCAAATCTCTACTTATTATTTTGGTTCATTTGGTCATATTCTGTTAGCTCTTACTGTTACTATAGCTTGCTTAAAAACTTCCATCGGTCTTATCACTGCTTGTTCCACTACATTTAGTGAATTATATCCTAACTCTTTTAGCTACAGAACATATGCTTTTATCTTCACTATTGTTTCTTTCTTAATTGCTAATGTTGGTTTAACTAGTATCATTTTCTTAGCTATTCCAATTCTCATGTTATTATATCCATTAGCTATAACACTTATCATCTTAGCATTTATCAGTGCAATTTTTGGCTATCATCGTTATGTATATTCTGTAACCACACTTTTCACTTTATTTGCAGCTATTGGTGATATGTTAAATTCCCTACCTTTTGGACTAAATAACACAGCTACTATCAGCGCTATTATTGAAGTATATAAAAATACTTTGCCATTTTTTGATATGGGTATGGGCTGGATTGTCCCTTCCATCATCGGTCTTGTCATTGGCGTTATTATTTCTTTTATTAAAAAAGATTAAAAAAATGCGGTAACACTTATTTGTGTTACCGCTTTTCTTATTTTTTAGGATAAACGCCTATTGTCAATTCATTTAATTTTGGATATTTCGTATTGCCAAGCTTTCTAAATATTATAGCTACAATTAAAGTAAACAATACTACTAATACATAAAAAACCATGGAATTAACAGCCGTCATAACTATATTAAATTTTGCCATAAATAAAGCTAAATAAGTGATTGCCACAGGATGAGCTAAATATACAAAATATGAATGTCTACCTAATAAAGAAAATAAACTTGTTCCTATCTTAGCTAAAAATCCATATTGAAATTCTGCAAATAAATATAAGCTAGCACCTAAAGTATAAACAAGACCAGCTGGAGATAATTGATGAGCAGTATTTATTGCTCCTTCTGGAGAATAACCATTGTAATAAATACAATAATAATAATATACTAATAACCCAATTAAGCTTATAAAACCAAAAGCTCTTAATTTATTCAAATTATCTCTCATGAAAATTTTAAATTCATCATAATGTACAGATACATATCCACCTAATAAAAAGATAAATACATAATGTATTACCCAATAATTTAAACGATACATAAAAATAGCTTTAACTATTTCATTTTGAATACCATATGGGTTTATCAAAAAGCTTGAATAATAATCTACTGCCATTTGAAAAACGAATAAAACTACTAATAATACAATATTTAATCTTTTTACAATAAAAATCCACAGTGGCATTAAAGCATAAAACCAAACCAATAATATCATAAAATATAATTGATAACATGCCAAACCAAAAAATAAAATGCCAATCAAATTCAATGGATGAAGTAAATACAACGTTTGATTTGTTATTGTATAATGCAAAATATAAAAAATAGACCATACAAGATAAGGGATTAACACTGTTTTAAATCTTCGCTTCATAAAATTTTTATAATTAAATTTTTCCTGTAAATCTAAATTATAAAATAAGCCAAAAGCAGAGATAAAGAAAAAAATCGGTACTGAAAATCTCGTTACAATTTCATACAAAGCCAATAATTGTAAATTAGGAGTGGGATTATTCATCAAGTATTGTGAACCCACATGTATACCAACTACGCCTAGCATGGATATTCCACGCATATATTCAATAGCTGGCACTCTCTCTTTTTTTATACTCACATGAATACCTCTTTTATTATTTATTTTTATTCATCATAGCAAATCCATCTTCAAAATACAATAACTACTACATAATACACTAATAAAGCAGGATATTTAAGCATACGTATTGAATAGTATAGATAAAGTCCCTAAAATGTAAATACGAAAAAATTTTAAATAAAATTAAAAAATAAAGCAGGATTTTCATAATTATGTGTAGAATGTATTTACGTTATGGCAAAAATCATCTATAATTAAATAGTTTTATTGAAAGGTGAGTTTATATGCGTACACAAAACTTGCACGATGATTTTGTTGAACAAGTGCGTTCTTCTTCAGATATCTTATCTGTCATCTCAAGTTACGTTCATCTCAAAAAACGAGGTAATCGCTATTGGGGTTGTTGCCCCTTTCACAATGAAAAAACACCTTCATTTTCCGTAGTTCCCCAACAGGGATTTTTTTATTGCTTTGGTTGTCATGCTGGTGGTAATCTATTTAAATTTATATCTCTTATAGAGAATATTTCTTATTATGAAGCCATAAAACTACAAGCCCAAAGATTGAATATTCCTATACCGACTACGAAAAAAAGTGCTGACGAACTCAAACAAGAACAACAAAAAGATTCATTGTTTAAAATACATGAACTGGCGGGTTCTTTTTTTCATAATTGTTTAACTCGTACCTCTCTTGGAGAAGCTGGTAGAGCATACTTTTCTTCTCGCCAAATAAATTCAGATATAATTACGAAATTTAAACTTGGCTTTGCTCCTAACCTTTGGGATAAACTATTTACCTCTTTTACTAAACGAGGCATTACTAAAGAGTTACTTGCTAAAGCAGGTCTAATCACTATAAAAGATTCTGGTAAAGTCTATGACCGTTTTCGCAATCGCATAATCATTCCTATCATGAATGAACATGGTCAAATCTGTGGCTTTGGTGGCAGAATTATCAATCCAAATGATTCTCCCAAATATTTAAATTCACCAGAAACACTTATTTTCAATAAAAGACATTTGCTATTTGGTTTAGATCATGCACAAAAATCAATAAAAGAAAATAACTTCAGTATTGTTGTTGAAGGTTATATGGATGCTATCGCATTACATAGTCATAATATTACTAATGCTGTAGCGTCATTGGGTACTGCATTTACTGCTCAACAATGTAGAAAAATTCTTCGCTATTCACCAAATATCTATTTTTGCTATGATAGTGACAATGCTGGGCAAGCTGCTACTATGCGAGCTTTAGCTATCGCTAGCAGTAATGGTGCTAATGTTAAAGTAATCACCATTCCTGATGGCAAAGACCCAGATGAATTTTTACGCCATCATGGTAACAAAGAATTTTATGCATTAATTGATAAAGCTCTTCCGCTAATGGAATATCAATTGCAATATGTATTAAAATCAACAGACCGCAATACTTTAGAAGGAAAGCTTTTAGCAGTAAACCAATTAATGCCACTTTTAGCTAATATTACAAACACTGTCGAACGCAATGAATATATTATTCGTATATCAAATGTTTTGGGTATAGATGAAGGCGTTATTCGCAGTGATTTGCAACGACAAAATTCGCAAAGAAAATTTAATGCATATGATGTCTCTACAGATAATCTTCCTGGAATAAATTCACGCAAAGCATTCTCTGAAAAAAAAGATGCTTTGACCATGGCAGGAAGATGTATCATCAAAAAAATTTGGCATGAAGCTAGTATTTTAGATTATGTTCTAAATCTTATACCAGCTGAAGAATTTCCCAATAAAACTCATGGAGAAATTCTAAAATATTTAGCAAGTACACTTGCTAATAATCAGCCTTTTACAGATATTGATGCTGCTGAGAAACTAAGTGATACCGCTTATAGTGAACTTTCACATTGTTTAGTTGAAGAATTTACAACTGATGATGACATTCAACTCACTGAAGATTGTCTAAAACTTTTACGTCGTTATTATCTAAATAGTAATTATGAAAAACATCGCCTTTTAGCAGATGAATTACAACGAAATGGCGACAGTAGATTTTTAGAAGAATTAAAAATTAGTCAACAAATACGAATGGAAATGGATAATTTATCCTCGTAGAGCTCCTATAAATCTGGAGACATAAGCCCTATACCTATAATAAATTAAGAGGAGGCATGTAATAATGGCTCAATCCAAAAAAAATGTAAAAGCCGTTAAAGATACTAATGCAGCAGCTGCTGCCAGCTTAGACGCAATCAGTAAGTTATTAGATAAAGGTAAAAAAACTGGCGTTTTAACTTACAATGAAATTATGGAATCCCTTCAATCAGTTGACATGTCACCAGATGAAATAGACGAATTATACGATACATTCACCAAACGTGGCATTGACATCATTGATAATGGTAATGATATAGGACCAGATGATGATTCTAATCTCAAAGATGATGAAGATGATATTGATATTGACCTTAGCATTCCTGAAGGTATAAATATCGATGACCCTGTTAGAATGTATCTTAAAGAAATTGGTCGTGTTCCATTATTATCTGCTGATGAAGAAATAAAATTAGCAAAACGCATGGAAGATGGGGATCTTGAAGCTCAAAAACGCCTAGCAGAAGCAAACTTACGTCTTGTTGTAAGTATTGCTAAACGTTATGTTGGTCGTGGCATGCTCTTTTTGGACTTAATCCAAGAAGGTAACTTAGGCTTAATAAAAGCTGTTGAAAAATTCGATTACAATAAAGGCTACAAATTTAGTACTTATGCTACATGGTGGATTCGTCAAGCCATTACTCGTGCTATTGCCGACCAAGCTCGTACTATTCGTATTCCTGTCCACATGGTTGAAACCATCAATAAATTAATTCGCGTATCTCGTCAACTTCTCCAATCCTTAGGACGTGAACCAAGCCCTGAAGAAATAGCAAAAGAAATGGACGTAAGTGTAGATCGCGTACGTGAAATCATGAAAATAGCTCAAGAACCAGTATCTTTGGAAACACCTATCGGTGAAGAAGAAGATTCTCATCTTGGAGATTTCATTGAAGACCATGATGCACCAGCTCCTGCTGAAGCAGCATCTTTTGTACTTTTAAAAGAACAATTAGAAGATGTTCTTGATACTTTAACTGAACGTGAAGAAAAAGTTCTTCGTCTTCGCTTTGGTTTAGATGATGGTCGTGCTCGTACTTTGGAAGAAGTAGGTCAAAATTTTGGTGTAACACGTGAACGTATTCGCCAAATTGAAGCAAAAGCACTTCGCAAACTTCGTCATCCTAGCCGTAGTAAAAAATTAAAAGATTTCTTAGAATAAGCTTTGTTTAAAGCCTATTTATTGCTTATATAAATAGGCTTTATAAATTTTTTAAAAAGTTTATAAAAAAAGTGTTGACAATATAGTTAATAATGTATTATAATAATTTCCGTTGGTGATGAGACATTCCTCGATAGCTCAGTTGGTAGAGCAATCGGCTGTTAACCGATCGGTCGTAGGTTCGAGTCCTACTCGAGGAGCCATTTTCTAACAAGATTGTAAGATTCCTTGATAGCTCAGTTGGTAGAGCAATCGGCTGTTAACCGATCGGTCGTAGGTTCGAGTCCTACTCAAGGAGCCATTTTTATTTGGGCCTATAGCTCAGCGGTAGAGCCCCCGGCTCATAACCGGTTGGTCCCTGGTTCGAATCCAGGTGGGCCCACCACTTAATAAAGATGATAAGCTTCCATAGAAATATGGAAGTTTTTTTGTTGCCTTTTTTGCTAAAAATTCAATAATGTAAACAAAAGATAGATAAAAATTTTTCCGTTTTTATCTATCTTTTTTTATTTACTTAAACTATTTTAAAATTAATATTTATACCTAATCTTTGATTTTACATAAATATGATTTTGTTTAAATTAAATCTTTGCTATAATTTAATTATCTTAAATTATTTTTAGAAACCCAGGTGATTTTATGCAGTCTTGTATGATTTTTGTTCCTTTTATTGGTTGGCTTGTAGCAGTTATCATAAAATTTATAACTAATTACATTTACTATTCTACTTTGGATTTGAAATTATCTTTCAGTAACGGTGGTTTTCCTAGTGTACATACGGCTACTATAATTACCACTACAACTTATATCGGCTTTTATGATAATTTTAATTCTCCATTATTCATCTTAGCTGTAACTATTGCTTTTATCATTATGATTGATGCAACTCATCTACGTCGCTCTATTGGTAAACATGCCTCTATTTTAAATCACTTAACAGGGAAGGCAGACCTCCATGAAAAAGAAGGTCATACTTATTTCCAAGTCATCAGTGGCGCTATTATTGGTATCCTTACAGGATACATTCTCTATAATTTTTTCTGAAGTTGTAATATTGACGTGAAATAAAATTTATAGTATATTATGGGCAAGTAAAAGTTTGTTTTTATATACTATAAATTTCTTTTTATTAAGAAAATTTAAACTTTTATGCTAAAATTTTATAGGAGGGGATACTATTATGTCCAGTTGGTTTTCCAAACTTCAAGCTGTAGGTAAAGCGTTAATGCTTCCTGTTGCCGTTCTTCCTGCTGCCGCTCTTTTACTTCGTTTAGGAGCACCTGATGTCTTCGACATTCCATTTATTACTCAAGCAGGTGGTGCTGTTTTCAATAACTTAGCACTTATTTTTGCCGTTGGTATCGCTGTTGGCTTAGCTAAAGATAACAATGGTGCGGCAGGTCTTGCTGGGGTTATTGGCTATTTAGTATTAACAGAAGCACTCAAAGCTATCGATAAAGATTTAAATATGGGTGTTCTCGCTGGGGTTATTGTTGGTATTATTTCTGGTATACTTTACAATAAATTCTACAATATTAAATTACCAGAATTCTTAGGTTTCTTTTCAGGCAGACGTTTCGTTCCGATCGTTACTGCTGCAACATTCGTTGTTTTAGCTCTTATTTTTGGTATTATTTGGGGTCCTATTCAAAACTTTATTCATAGCATCGGTGAATGGATTGTTGGTGCTGGTGCTGCTGGTGCCTTTGTCTATGGTGTATTAAACCGTTTACTTATTCCTGTTGGTCTTCATCACATTCTCAACTCTCTTGTTTGGTTCGTATTTGGTTCTTACACTAATCCAGAAACAGGCGTTACTGCAACAGGCGATTTAAATCGTTTCTTCGCTGGTGACCCAACTGCTGGTGTATTCATGGCTGGTTTCTACTTTATCTTTATGTTCGGTGTTCCTGCTATCGCACTTGCAATGTACAGTGCTGCTAAACCAGAAAATAAATCAAAAGTTGCTGGTATGATGTTCTCCATCGCTTTCACAGCTTTCTTAACTGGTATCACTGAACCTGTAGAATTCACTTTCATGTTCTTAGCTCCTGTTCTTTATGCATTCCATGCTGTTATGACAGGTATTGCTCTTGCAGTTGCTAATATGTTTGGTATTTTACATGGCTTTGGTTTCTCTGCTGGTCTTATTGACTATGTACTAAATTATGGTCTTGCTACTAAAGCTATCTTAATCATTCCAATTGGCTTAGTATTTGGTATCATTTACTTCATTGTTTTCAGATGGGCAATCATTCACTTCGACCTTCCAACTCCTGGTCGTTTTGAAAATGAATCTGACAACGAAGCTATTGAAAATGCTAACCCAGATGAATTAGCTCAATCCTTTATCAATAAATTAGGTGGTGCTGATAACTTAACTACTATCAGCTCTTGCATCACTCGTTTACGTTTAAATGTTAAAGATATTGATAAAATCGATGAAGCTGGTCTTAAAGCTCTAGGTGCTGCTGGTGTTATCAAAAAAGGAAATAGCATTCAAGTAATTGTTGGTACAAAAGCTGAAGCTGTTGCTGACGATATGAAAAAAATTGCTAAAAAATAATTAAATATTAATAAAAAGCTGGTTCAATATAGAACCAGCTTTTTTTGTATCTATTATCATGATATCATATATTTAATCAATTTATTTTAAGGAGATGATTTTTTTGTCTTTAGGTGCTAGATTACAAACTGTAACAAAGTTCGTACCCCATGGCAGTGTCATTGCTGATATTGGCACTGACCATGGTTATTTACCTATAGAATTAGTAAAAACTGGAAGATGTTGTAAAGCAATCGCTGGTGATGTAAACGAAGGTCCTTATTTAGCAGCCAAGCGTTCTGTACGCAATGCTTCATTGATGAATAAAATCGATATTCGTTTAGGTAGTGGTTTAGAAATTCTTCAACCTAACGAAGTAGATATTGCTATATTTTGTGGTATGGGCGGAAATCTAATGGTTCAATTATTACAAGATTGCTCTGAAATTGTAAATTCTTTAAAAGGTCTAATCCTACAACCACAACAGGGATTTACCGCTCTTAGAAAATATCTTTACAGCATAGATTGGCATATCGAAGATGAAGCTATAGCAAAAGAAGATGGTCGCATTTATCAAATAATTTATGCTAAACCTGGAAAACAAGCTTTACCTACTGAACTTGAGCTTGAAATAGGGCCTGTATTAAATCGCACTAGACCTACTTTATTTAAAGAAATGATTGCTGAATTTATCGCCAAAGCCAATCGCAGTTTAAACGGCATGGCAAAATCTGAGACTGCTAAAAATACTGCACATTATCATCAATTACAAACTTATGTAAAAGCTTTGGAGGAATTATTATGATTAAATGTCAAGTTGTAGTTGAAGCTATGGATAGACTTGCCCCACGTTACCTCGCTGAAAATTGGGATAATGTAGGTCTTTTAATCGGTAATCCTGCTCAAGAAATCACTAAAATTTTGACTTGCTTAGATGTTACAGAAAAAGTAATTGATAAAGCTATCTGTGAAAATTATAATATGATAATTTCTCACCACCCATTTTTATTTAAAGGTATAAAAAAAATTGCTACTGATAAACCTCTTGGCAGAATGCTCCAAAAAATTCTCAGTAACAATATCGCTATCTTTGCTGCTCATACAAATTTAGATACTACCTATGGTGGTGTAAATGATGTTTTAGCTCAAAAACTTCAACTCACAGAAGTAAAACCACTTACTATTTCTTACCGTGAAGAAATTTTAAAATTAGGAGTCAATGTTCCTAGCGATTATGCTGATGCTGTTCGTGAAGCTTTAGCTAAAGCGGGAGCAGGTGCTATCGATAATTACAGTGATTGCTCCTTCACTTATAATGGCACAGGATATTTCAAACCTCTTGAAAATTCCAATCCTTTTATCGGTCAACAAAATAAATTATCCAATGTGCAAGAAGTTCGCATAGAAACTATTTTACCTAGCAAAATAAAAAATCGTGTGATTAAAGCTATGTTAAAAGCTCATCCTTATGAAGTTCCTGCTTGGGATATCATTCCTACAGAAAATGTTTATCACGAAAATGGACTTGGACGCATTGGTAAACTTGCTGAGCCTATCACACTTGATGAATTTGCTCAACGCATAAAACAAAGTCTTCCTGGTGATACTTTCCGCTATGTAAAAGGAAATGACAAATTAGTAAAAAAAGTAGCCCTTTGCTCCGGTGCTGGTGTTGAATTTTTAGATAAAGCTGCTATGCAAGGTGCTGACACTTATATAACTGGTGATGTTAAATATCACGAAGCACAACATGCTCAAGAATTAGGTATAAATATCATTGATGCAGGTCATTTTGGCACAGAATTACCTATAGTTGAAACTTTAGCTCAATATTTACAAGAAGAAAATATTAAACAAAAATGGCAAATAACAATCACTGCTGATAATGACGCAACAGATGTTTTCACTACTATAAAATAAAAAATAAAATTCTATATTTAGAAAAGAGGTCTTTCCATGCGTAAAGAAATGGAACATTTTATCAACAATCCCATCTATACTATAACTGCTGAAGCAATGTCTAACGGTCGCAATAATATTGAAGTTGTAGGCAAAATGCTCGAAGCTGGCATTAAATTTATTCAATATCGTGAAAAAGAAAAGCCTGCACTTGAACGCTATCAAGAATGTATGCAACTAGTAAAAATGACTAAAGAAGCTGGTGCTATATTTATCATTGATGATTTTGTAGACCTTGCTATGGCTGTAAATGCTGATGGTGTGCATATCGGTCAGACAGATTTGCCACCTCAAGTAGTTCGTCAATTAATCGGCGAAGATAAAATCTTAGGTCTTTCCACTCATGAAGAATCTCAACTTCAAAAAGCAAATGAACTTGGTGATATTATTGACTATATCGGTGTAGGCCCTGTCTATGCTACACAGACAAAAAAAGATGCTGTACCTGTTGGTTTTTCCTATGTAGATTATGCTAGTAAATATGCTAAACATCCATTTGTAGCTATCGGTGGTATAAAAGAACATAATATTTGCGAAGTAGCTTCTCACGGGGCTAAAACATTCGCTATTGTATCTGAAATTGTCAGTGCTGATGATATCGTAAATAAAATAAAATCTATTGAAAAAACATTACAGAATAAATTATAATTTAATATAGTAAATTAACGAGCGGGAGATGATTCTATGCGTTTAGAAGAACAAATGAAATCTGGATTACTTTATCGTGAATATGGTCACAAAGACCCTGTTGACCAAGAATACGAAAAAATTATTGAAAAACAACGTGTAAATGCTAAAGAAATGATGTTTGATTTTAATAATACTCGTCCTAGTGATATGGAAACAAGAACTAAAATTCTCAAAGAATTATTAGGTTCTGTAGGAAAAGGTATCTATCTTGAACCACCTGCACATTTTGCTTATGGTTGCAACACTCATATCGGTAAAAATTTCTATGCAAACTTTAATTTCCAAGTTGTAGATGACTGTGAAGTATTCATTGGCGATGATGTTATGTGTGGTCCAAATGTATTACTTTGTGTAACAGGTCACCCATTAGACCCTGAATATCGCCTTGGTGGTACTCAATTCTCCTTGCCAATTCATATCGGTAACCGTGTATGGCTTGGCGCTGGTGTAATGGTTATGCCTGGTGTTACAATCGGTGATAACTGTGTAATCGGTGCAGGTAGTATCGTAACTAAAGATATTCCAGCTAATAGCTTAGCTTATGGTTCTCCATGCAAAGTAATACGTGAAATCGGCGAATATGATAAAAAATATTTCCGCAAAGATGTTTTAGTAAATGATTTTAAATAAAATGACAAAAGCCTTAGGTTTTCCTAAGGCTTTTTTTATAAATTAAATTTAGCCAAGATATTTCCTGCAAAAATCATTCCATGCATACTAGAAATATCTGACTCTATCTCATCTTTAGCTACTACAGACAATCTACTTTTAAGTGCTAAATAAATAGAATAATGATACATATAGACATTTTCATTTGTATTTCGTTCAATAATCAATTGTTTATAATGATATCTATATCGTTGCAAATCAGGTTTTATGCGTTTATACATCTCTGAAATATAATCATTATGTGCAGCCTTAACGATTAAATCATGAAATCTCTCATCATTTTTACAAAACAATTCATCATCAATTGGTTCGTCATTGCCCTTGCGAAAGTTCAACAAAATTTCCTTTAAACCCATAAGTTCTGCTTTTGTTATGCGTTTAGCTGCCAAATAAGCAGCTTGTCCTTCCAAAAATTTACGAGCTTCATATAGATAAAAACATTCTTGTGGACTTATCTTTCGCACCGTCAAAAACCTTTTACTGCGTCGCTCAAGCCAACCATCTTTTAAAGCTCTATTAAGAGCTATATTTACAGGTGTTCTACTCACATCTAATTGCTGTGCAATCTTTGACTCAACAATCTTATCACCTGGCAATAATAAGCCCTGCATAATATCATTTTTTAAATGTTTATAAATAACGTCAGCTAATACGATAAAAGGATTTTCTTTTTTACATGCTTCAATATCTAATTTATCCATATATTTTCACCACCACAAGCATAATTTCCTTAATTATACTATATAAAGCTCATATAAGCTTAAGAAAATGCCCTTTTCGTCTGAACTTTTAAAGCAGGGAATGTAAATACAAAAATTATATATATGCAACTACATACAATATAAAATACCATAGATAAATCCCAACCATAATACGAAAGTATAATACTCCAAATAAAATTCAATACAGTATAAATAGTATAGCCCAATGCCCAAAACACACCAAACATAATAGTTAGTTTACGTGGGTTCATATTTGGCAATTCATGAGGAAAATTCAGATACACAGAATACTGAGAAAACATCACAAATCCGCCAATCGCAAATAAAAAGTATGCTAATCCTGGATTTATATATGCCATATACAAACCTAAAGCCATAGCAATAATCATCATAATACCATGAACTAATAAAAACGGCTTACGCTCAAAAGGTACTTTGCCAATTAAAATACTAAATAAAGTCCCCACTATACCACCCATAGTAATTGCCAATATCATAAATTCAGCATTAAAACCATTATTGACCTGTGCAACTAATTTTACTGGTATAGATACTAAAGACATTACATATAAAAATAAAAAACCGCCAAAGCCCATGGAAAAACAATATACAAATTTATCTGTCAATGCATCTTTATATTTATATTCCTCTTGATGATGTGTATTTTCATCATTAGGTGAAAAATCCTTTGCCAACATAGTCCATAAAACTAAAAGCAAAATACTAAATAAGCTAAATACATACATTGTATGTTGCCAATCACTGATAACCACATCTTTATATAAAAAGAAAATAATAGCCACTAAACCTGCACCAATATTATATGAAGCTGTAACTAGCGCACTTGCTATAATTTTTTCATCATTAGCTATAAATCTAGCTACTACAGTATTCATATATACCATTATCATAGAACCGCCTAATGCCATAATCATACGCGCAATAGTATATAGCCAATAATTTGTAGCAAATACAGCAACAAAAGAAAAACAAAGTAATACTAATGCTACAATACTTGCCTTTCGCGGATTTAATTTCAATAAAATATACGCTGCGACTAAGTTCGCAAAAATTCGAGCAATCGTTATTGTATAATTTATAACTTCTGAAACCATCGGTGATACTTGTTCACCATTAAAATAATGATATACAATCTTTTCGGATAAATTTGAACCAGCCACCCAATTTGAAGCAAACACTATATACGATAATAACAAGATAATAAACATCATTATTCCCTGTGATTTTTTTACATTGGTCAAAGTATTCATAATACTATTCCTTTCTTATCATAACAATTAAAACACGACCTTATCTTTAAATTTTAAACCTATAAAAATAGCGAGATTTTCTACTTAAATAAAAACCTCGCTATTAAAATAAATATTTATAAATTATCTAATTGTATTTAAGCTACAGCTTCTGTCTTTTTCTCAATAGCTTTCATAGCAAATTTTACACTTTTAGCAGAAGCTATCATTTTACCTACTTCTTCATCAGTCAATTTTGGTGTAAATTTCTTGATAATTCCTGTGTTATTAAGCATACAAGGCAAGCTCAAAGCCACATCATGAATGCCATATTCACCAGTTAAAATAGATGACATTGGTAAAATTGTATATTCATTATATTTTATAGCTTTAATAAAACGACAAGCTACCATAGCAATACCTGTATTTGTACAACCTTTTAAATTAATTACATCATATACGACTTGCATGATTTTTTGTTCAATCATACCTTTATTTAATTTATAATCACGATTAAAAAATTCATCCATATTGCCTAAGCCTAAACTTGCAATGTCCACTGTGCTCCATGCCACAAAACCAGAATTGCCATGTTCACCTAATACATAGCCATGTACAAGTTTTGGGTCTAAATGATAATAATCAGCCAAAATTCTACGTAAACGGAAAGTTTCTAATAAAGTGCCTGTACCAATTATCTTTTCTCTTGGATAATCAAAATTAGCAGATACATAATAAGTAGCTACATCTAAAGGATTAGTTACTACTAAAATAATTGCATCTTTTGTATAACGAACGATTTGCGACATTACACTATCCATGATTTTACAATTTGTCTTAGTTAAAATTAATCTATCAGGTGTTTCTCCTGGTTTTATACTTGGACCAGCTGTGATGATAATCATACTAGCATCTTTGCAATCTTCATAATCGCCTTCATGAATATAGATATTATGACTGCTAATGCAAGCTGTAGCATGACTTGTATCCAAAGACTCACCCATGCATTTTTTCTCGTTAATATCAATTAATACAACTTCTGATGCTAAACCGAAATCTACAATTTTATTCAATACTGCTGTACCAACATTACTAGCACCAATAATAACGATTTTACCTTCATTAAACATAATTCCCGCACCTCTTTTATAATTTATAAATATTCTTATTTTTCTAACGTTTTATCTTTGACTATATTTTATCGCTATTATTTTTCCGTTTCAAAATCCATTCTATTTTTTAGAGATTTTTACAATAATGCTAGTTTTCATATACTTTATTGTATTTTATATCTATAATTTGTTTTTTATAAATGCCATAATTCGCAAAATCGCCTCTAAAATACACAAAAATAACATAAATTAAAATTATTTTTTTATAAAAATCTTCAATATTTGCTCAATCTTGTTTTTAATAAATTTTTATGATATACTTTTCACTGTAAAATTGTAATATAACTAAGCGATGATAAAGAGAGTAAATTAAGATTTCTTTTACAGAAAATATTGTCTAGGCTGAGAACAATAAAAGAAAATTTAATTGAAGTTCACTTTGGAGCTTCTATGGTGAAAATAAGTAGTCATAGCGTCTGGCCGCGTTAATGCTTTTAAGTATCAATTAGGGTGGTACCGCGAAACAAGCTTTCGCCCCTTCATGGGGTGAGAGCTTTTATTTTTTGTTAAAATTTTGTAGGAGTGAAATCATGGAACAAGAACTCAAAAGTTTACAACAAGAAGCGATTAATGATATTAATAGTGCTTCTAATCTCAATGCACTAAATGATGTGCGTGTAAAATATCTTGGTAAAAAAGGCTCTTTGACTAGCATTTTACGTGGTATGGGTAAATTAAGCCCTGAACAACGTCCTGTAGTTGGTCAAATGGTAAATACAACTCGTAAAGAATTAGAAACTGCAATCGCAGCTAAACAAGAAGAATTAAAAGCAGCTGAACTTGCAAATCGTTTAGCTACAGAAAAAATTGATGTTACGCTTCCTGGTCGTCGTCAAAGTTTAGGACATCTTCATCCTTTAACTGTTACCTTAAATAATATAAAAAATATCTTCACTAGCATGGGCTATTCTATCGCTGAAGGTCCTCAAATTGAATCTGATTATTTCAACTTTGAAGCTTTAAATCTTCCAAAAGATCACCCAGCTCGTGATATGCAAGACTCTTTCTATATCACAGAAGATATCTTACTTAGAAGTCAGACTTCTCCTGTACAGGCTCGTACAATGCAAGCTCATGAGCCAAATAGCCCAATTCGCATCATTGCTCCAGGTCATGTATATCGTCGTGATGATTATGATGCTACACATTCCCCAATGTTTACTCAAGTTGAAGGTCTTTGCATTGATAAAAACATCAGCTTTGCTGACCTCAAAGGCACACTTGTTACTTTCTTACAACAAATCTTCGGTGAAGATGTAAAAGTTCGCTTCCGTCCAAGCTTCTTTCCATTCACTGAACCAAGTGCTGAAGTAGATATCTCTTGCGTTATGTGTAAAGGTAAAGGTTGCCGTGTATGTAAAGGCACTGGCTGGCTTGAAATCTTAGGTGCAGGTATGGTTCATCCTTATGTACTTGAAATGAGTGGTTATGACCCTAAACAAGTTAGCGGTTTTGCTTTCGGTATGGGTGTTGAACGTATTGCTATGCTCGCTTATGGCATTGATGATTTACGTTTATTCTATGATAATGATGTACGTTTCTTACGTCAGTTCTAATATTAAGGAGGATTATATTTAATGCAAGTTTCTATTAAATGGCTTAAAGATTATATAGATTTTACTGAAACTCCAGAACAGCTTGCTGATAAACTCACAATGGCTGGTATTCCTGTAGAAAATGTTGTAGACCCTGGCGAAGGTTTAGAAAAAGTTGTAACTGGTCGCATCGAAAAACTTGAACCACATCAAAATTCTGACCACTTACAAATCTGTACTATGAATGTTGGTCTTGCTGAAAATATCATCATTGTAACAGGTGCTCAAAACGTAGCAGAAGGACAAGTTGTTCCTGTAGCTATGGTAGGTGCTCATTTACCAAACGGCATGAAAATCTCCAAAGGTAAACTTCGTGGTGTAGCTTCTAATGGTATGCTTTGCTCCGCTCAAGAATTAAAACTTGACCTTGAAAAATTACCTGAAGAACAAAAAACTGGTATCTTCATTTTACCTAGTGATACTCCTGTAGGTATTCCTGCTAAAGATGTATTAGGTTTAAATGATGTTGTATTAGAATTTGAACTTACAGCTAACCGTGCAGACTGCTTCAGTGTTTTCGGTCTTGTTCGTGAAATTGCTGCTATCACTGGCAACAAACCACATTTCCCTGAAATCAAAGTTAATGAAGATGATAACACTAAATTAAACGATATCTTCTCTGTAGAAATCGCAGACCCTGATTTATGCTCTCGTTTCTCTACACGTATGCTTAAAAATGTAAAAATTGGCCCATCTCCTGAATGGATGCAACAACGTCTTGAAGGTGCTGGCATTCGTTCCATCAATAATGTAGTTGACGTTACAAACTTCGTTATGATTGAACTTGGTCATCCTATGCATGCTTATGATTATGATAAAATCACAGGCAAAAAATTAATTGCTCGTCGTGCTATTGAAGGTGAAGAACTTCATACTCTTGATGATACTTCTCGCAAAGCAAAAGGTGAAATGCTCGTAATCGCTGATAGCGAAAAAGCTGCTGGTCTTGCTGGTATCATGGGTGGTTTCGAAACAGAAATCACAGACACTACTACTACTGTAGTATTAGAATCTGCTGATTTCTATGGTCCATGTATCCGCAGAACTGCTCGTGCTTGCGGTCTTTCTTCTGAAGCTTCTGGCCGTTTTGAACGTGGTGTTGATAGCGAAACTACTATTAAAGCTCTCGACAGAGCAGCTCAATTACTTCAAGAAATGGGTGCTTGCACTGTTTGCGAAGGAATTGTAGATGTATATCCAAATCCAAAACAAGCTAATTATGTTACTTTCACACCAGAACAAATCAACAATCACCTCGGCACTAATATCGCTAAAGATGTTATGCTTAATATCATTACAAGCGTTGGTTTTGATGTTACAAAAGATGAAAATGATGAAATCACTGTTAAAGTTCCATCTTGGAGAAATGATGTAACTTGCATGGCTGATATTTCCGAAGAAATTGCTCGTTTACATGGTTTTGATAAAATTAAATCCACGCTTCCAAATGGCGTTTCTATGCAGGGAACTCAATCTGCAAAACAAACATTTATCGATAAAGTAAAAGCTTCCTTATCTAGCCAAGGACTTTATGAAACAATTTCCTTTGCTTTAACTAACGAAGAAACATTCAATAAATTAAACATTCCACAAGATAGTCCACTTCGTAAAGCTGTACCTATCATGAACCCACTTTCTGACGAATATCCTCTCGTTCGTACAACATTACTCAGCAGTATTTTTGATAATCTTGCTCGCAATCTTGCTCGTAAAAATGATGATGTAGCTTTATTTGAAGTAGGTTCTGTATTCTTCCCTAAAGCACTTCCTGTAACAGAACTTCCAGATGAAGTTGTAAAAATTGCAGGTGCTATTACTGGTCGTCGCAATGCTCAGGGCTGGAACCAAACAAATGATATGGTAGACTTCTACGATGCTAAAGGCATTATCGAAGAATTACTTGCAAACCTTCGTGTAACTCGTTATACAGTTGAAGCTGGTACACACTACGCTATGCACCCAGGCAAAACTGCTCTCTTCAAAAAAGGTCGCGATGTAATCGCAACAGTTGGTGAAGTTCATCCTGCTGTACTTTCTGCTTATGGTATTACAAAACCTGTATATATCTTTGAACTTGACGCTACTACTGTTATGAAATACATGGCTAAAGATTTCAAATATAAAGCATTACCAAAATATCCAGCAACTAGCCGTGACCTTGCAATGCTCGTAGATGTTGATGTAAATGCTGCTGATATCGAAAAAGCTATGACTAAAGCAGCAGGTCAAAATCTCACTCAAATCACTTTATTTGATGTTTACACTGGTAAACAAGTTGAAGAAGGCAAAAAAAGCTTAGCATTCTCCTTGACTTTCCAATCCAATGATAAAACATTAACTGATGCTGAAATTGACCCAGCAATCGAAAAAATCGTGGCTAAACTTCAAAAAGATTTCAATGCAAATCTTCGTGGCTAATAAAAATAAAAAGGCACTACAATTGTAGTGCCTTTTTTTATATTTCAGCTGTTTTATCCAACCATTCTTGCAAATCATTTATAAATCTTGATAAATGAAAACCATCACATACTCCATGATGTACTTGAATAGCTAATGGCAATAATATTTTTTCACCTTGTTCAAAATACTTTCCTATAGTGAAAATAGGCAAATAATAATCATATCCTTTAGCTAAATTCAAATTAAAACCTGTAAAACTAACCCAAGGAACACAAGAAACATTAAACACATTTTTTTCTAATAATAATTTAGAGCTTTTTATCTCTTGCTGTTGATAATTTTTCATATCCAATAAATAATTTTGATAAAACACTTCAAAATCATCATCATATTTTGTCCACACTTGATAAAACTGTTCTTGCGCTTCTTCAAAGACTGTAAAAATAGGATTTATTTTATCATAATATCCTATTTCTCCATCTTCATTTAAATCCATGCGGAATTCTTTATATTTATTAACAAACTTACTCAAACCATATAAAATTACAGGAAAAAATTTTAGTTGTTTTATCTCTATTTTATTTTTTAAATCTGTGATATCTAAATTGATTGTCATACTATAAGTGCAAGGAACATCTTTGCTATACAGCTCAAAAACTTTTTTTCTTTGCCATTTTTCTTTATCTATTTTTATAAAATCCATTTCAATATCACAACTCTTTATTATTTATTCTAGCTATTAAATTATTCATTTTCGCTTTTATCTGCTCAACAATTTTCAAAAATTCCTCATCAGATTTTCCTGTAGGGTCTTGTAGACCCCAATCTTCACGATATTTACATTTAATCATAGGGCAAGCTACATTACAACCCATAGTTATAACAATATCAATCTCTGGTAATTCCTGCAATAATTTAGGTCTTTGCACCTTTGTTATATCACCATAACCTAAAGATTTCATAATACGAACTGCATCAGGATTTATTTGATTTTTTAACTGTGTTCCTGCTGAAAAAGCTTCAAATACATTTTTTCCCATTTCTTTAGCTATGACCTCTGCCATTTGAGATCTACAAGAATTATGCACACAAATAAATGCTACTTTTAACAAATTTTACACTCCTATCTTAAAATACAAAATTAAAAACATAGCCTACAAAAATAATCCCTATACTTACAATACTTATAAATAAAAACAATAATTTTCTTTGCAATACTTGGCTGAGCATAATAAGTGATGGAAGTGATAAAGCTGTTATCGCCATCATCAATGCTAAAATCGTACCAGCTGGCACACCTACTAAATACAAAGCTTCAGCGATTGGCAAAGTTCCAAATATATCAGCATAAATAGGTATACCAATAATTGTAGCTAAAATAACAGCAAAAGGATTATTATTTCCCAAAATACTCAAAATAAATTCTTGTGGTATCCAATTATGAATTACTGCACCTATTAATACGCCCAATAATACATAAGGAAAAACTTTTCTCACGATAATTTTAGTATCATTTAAAGCATAATTTAATCTTTGTCTTTGATTAAAATACTCTGATTCAGCATAAAAATCTCTAATTGCTCCATCATATTTTTTCAAATATCTTTCAACCTTCATTATCGATAAGACTTTACCGCCAACAACAGCTAATATTACGCCTACAACTGTATAAAAAATAGCAAATTCAGGTCCAAAAAACGACATCAACATAAGCATAGATGCCACATCTACCATAGGAGAAGATATCAAAAAAGAAAAAGTCATGCCTACAGGTAATCCTGCTCTAATAAAACCTATAAAAATAGGCACACTTGAACAAGAACAAAATGGCGTTACAGTTCCAAGTAGTGCAGCAATTATATTTCCAGTAAAACCATCAAAATGCGTTAAAATTCGTTTTGTCTTTTCTGGTGGAAAATACGACTGAATATATGATATCAAATAAATTAAAGTTACTAATAAAATAGTTATCTTTATCGTGTCATAAAAGAAAAAATGAGCACTTGACCACCAATTTGAATTTTGGTCTGCATGGAAATAATTTATTAATACATACCAAACTAAATCATTTAGCCATTGCATTCCTAGTATTTGTTCAACAAAAAAATCAAACATTATCTCACCTCATATCAAATATTTTTGATATGTTTATTATATCAATTTTTTTTGATATGACAAGTCTATTTATTCATGTTGAAAAAATTTTATCGCCTTTTGACTAAATACTTCTGTCAATAAAGAACTATTAATACTATAAAAATTCCATTTTCCCTGCGGTTTTACTTTTATTAAATTCGCTTCTAACAATAATTTTAAATGATAAGATAATTTACTTTGAGCTATAGCAAATTTTTCCATTAATTTACAAACACAAATTTCCTCATGTTTTGCAATTTCTTGTAAAATTTTCAATCTCATTTCATCAGATAACGCTTTAAAAATTTTTACATAATCAATCTCTTTCATATTATTTATCTCACTTTCTTATTTTATTAAGAAAAATCTTTTATACTTTGCTATAATAACTATATCATATTTAAGGAGGGATTTTCTTGAAATATCTCATTGTCGGCACTGGAGGAACTGGAGCTTGCATCGGTGGTTTTTTAGCTAAAAATAATCATGATGTAACCTTTATCGCTCGTGGAAAACATCTTGAAGCCATCAACGAAAATGGTCTTACCATCAATTCTGATAGAATTGGCAAATTTAATTTAAAACCCGTAAAAGCAATGACTACAGAGCAATATCTTCAAACAAATGAAATACCTGATGTAATTTTCATTTCTGTCAAAGGATATGCTCTTGATGATATCATTCCTTTTTTAGCCAAAGTAAGCAAGGAAAATACCATCATCATTCCTATACTAAATATCTATGGTACAGGTTATAGACTAGCACCTAAATTACCTCATACAAATGTAATTGAAGGATGTATCTATATTGTTGCCTATATTTCTGCACCTGGAGAAATATCTCAAAAAGGTAATATTTTCCGCATCGTCTTTGGCACACGTGGAAAAACTCCATTAAAAAATCAATTAGAACAAATTGCTCAAAACCTTAAAGATAGTAATATTTCCGTTGTCTTATCAGAAAATATCGCAGAAGATACCTTCCGCAAATTCGTTTTAATCTCCCCTTATGCTAGTTGTGGAGCTTATTTTGATATACCAGCAGGTATCATGCAAAAACAAGGAAAAGAACAAGATTTATTCATTGCCTTAACAAAAGATTGTATTAATCTAGCTAAAGCTTATAATATTAATCTTCCTGAAAATATCATTGATATAAACTTAAAAACATTAAATGCTATGACACCAGATACTACAGCTTCTATGCAAAAAGACTTACAAAAAGGCAGTCAATCAGAAATTGATGGACTCATTTTTGAAGTTGTTCGCATGGCAAAAGCCAAAAATATCGCTGTGCCAGCCTATGAATTAGTAGCTAAACATTTTGGTTTTATAGCCTAAAATATAACAAATTACAAAATATGAAAGTAAGGTTTTTTTATGATTGAAATTCTTGTATTATTTGTCGTCGGTATTGGCGTAGGTACATTTGGTACTTTAATAGGTATTGGTGGTGGTTTAATCATGATACCACTTTTTACTTTTGCACTCACACCTTCTATTTTTCATAGTGCTCCTGAAATCGTTGGTACTTCATTATTTGGTGTATTTTTAAATGCACTTTCAGGAACATATGCTTATGTAAAACAACATCGCGTTTATTTTAAAGCAGCCATTCCTTTTGCTATTGCTACACTTCCTGGAGCTATTTTAGGTAGCCTTGTCAGTGATTATTTCACAGGCCCTACTTTCAGTCTTAGTTATGGTATCTTTATTTTAATCATCTCTGCTATCATGTATTGGAATTCATCTAATAAAAAAGCTATCGCTACAAATTTTGATGAAACCTTATTTATAGCTCGCAAAAAACTCGGTATTATTTTAAGTATGTTTGTAGGTTTTATCTCTAGCATCTTTGGTATTGGTGGCGGTATCATTCATGTTCCTGTTATGATTTATGCCCTTGCTTTTCCACCACATATGGCAACTGCAACATCTCATTTTGTCTTAGCTGTTTCCTCTTTTATGGGTGTTACATCTCATATATTTTTAAATCATATCGTTTGGATACCTGCTCTTGCTGTTGGTTTTGGTGCTGTAATCGGCGCTCAAATCGGTGCTAGATTATCTAAGAAAACTAAACCTCGCAGTATCATTTTACTTCTTTGCATTTCTTTATTCTTATTAGGTATTCGCATGATTGTTGAAAGCAATCTCTTATTTTAAGCAAAAAGCTTCTGTTCTCGACTCTAAAAAAGAACAGAAGCTTTTTATGTAAAAACCATGTATTTATAAATCTTTTGTGATAAAATAATCTTTGAATATATTTATAAAAAGGAGAATTATTTTGCGTTTACGAAGAAAACCTTGGATTGATGAAGCTATTTTAGATTTTAATGATTTTGTATATACTAAAGGACAAAGTCCTTCTGAAGAAATTAAAGGTCATTGGCATGAAGTATTTGACCGTCAGGCACCTCTTTATGTAGAACTTGGCACAGGAAAAGGAGATTTCATCAGTAAAACAGCAGCTCTTCATCCTGAAGTTAATTTTATCGGTATAGAACTTCAACAAGATGTTTTATACTATGCTGCTAAAAAAGTAAAAGAACTTGGCTTAACTAATGTTCGCTTAATGGTATTTAATATCGAACAAATTGAAAATATCTTTGCTGAAGATGAAGTTGACCGTTTTTATATCAATTTCTGCGACCCATGGCCAAAAGCTCGTCATGCAAAAAGACGTTTAACTTATGTAGGATTTTTGGAAAAATATCGCAAACTCTTAAAAGATAATGGGGAATTATTCTTTAAAACCGACAATAGACCTCTATTTGATTTTTCATTAGAACAATTTGAACTTGCTAATTTAAAAGTAAATGCACTTACTTTTGACCTTCATAATAGTGAATATCAAGCTAACAATATCATGACAGAATATGAACGTAAATTTAGCGGTTTCGGTGAAAAAATCAATCGCTGTGAGGTAACTTTTACTAAGCAGGATAAAAAATAATGTTGACTAAGCAAAAATTTTGGATAAATGATATGGAAGCTATCACCTGTATCATGTTTATCCTGATTGTCATTGGCACTATAAATATTTGTAGTGCCAGCTTAATAACTGCTTATACTAACTTTGAAAATCCCTATTTCTTTTTAATTCGTCATTTAATAAGTTTGTTAATTGGATTTGTCGCTTTTGCTTTAACTTCTAGATTTAATTATAAAAAATTAAAAAATAAATCTTTACTGCTTACAGTCATAACGATTTTATCCTTAAGTGCTGTATTAATTATGGGTGTTACTGTAAATGGTTCTAAGCGTTGGCTATCACTTGGATTTATGCAATTTCAACCTTCTGAAATCGCCAAAATTGTTACCATTATCATCAGTGCTTCTTATCTTGGTCAATGTATAGATAAAAAAATTCCTATAACGGTAAATCCTCAAAAAAATATTATATTTCTTCTATGTCTAATAATTGCAGGTTTTGTTGAAGCTCAACCTGATATGGGAACTGCACTTATCATCATTGGTATTCCAACCATTATGTATTTTATTGCTGGTCTATCCAAAAAATGGATTGGTATAATCTGTGGTATTGGTTTTATCTTACTTACACTTTTAGCAACCTTCCAACCATATCGTTTAGACCGTATCAATAGTTGGTATGACCCTTGGTCTCGTTCCCAAGAAGATGGTTATCAAATAGTTCAATCCATCTTGGCTATTGGTTCTGGAGGATTTTCTGGCATGGGCTTAGGTCATGGATTTAGTAAATATTCTTATCTACCTGAATCTCATACAGACTTTGCCTTTGCTGTTTTTTGCCAAGAAATAGGATTTATGGGCGCTTTTATTGTCTTTTTACTTTTAATTGCACTAGCTTTTTATTGTATAAAAATTGCTCTACGCACTAAAGATAATTTTGGCAAAATGCTTGTATGTGGCATTACTTTATTGATTGTAGGTCAAGCTACTGGCAATATGGCTATGGTTATCGGTATTGTTCCTGTAGTTGGTGTACCTTTACCGTTCATCAGCTATGGTGGTACTTCACTTATCTTAAATATGATTAGCATAGGCTTAGTTTTAAGCGTAGACCGACATAATCATATCATAAAAAAAAGTACTAAAAATGAAACAATAACTACTCCACCTATTAAATATTTAAGCAAGAAAAAACATCTCTATCGTTTAAAATAAAAAATAAATAATGGCAAAATAAAAGACGATTAACATATCTTCATGCTAATCGTCTTTTATCTAGTATACTGTGTATACATCAAACTACCTCACTATTTAATTTTTTTGCAAATCTTCCCTTAAGATAGAAGTCTTTGCTGTATTTATCAGTCAGCTAACGTGTGTAATATGCATTTAATTCCAAATACATCTTTTTACATTCTTTTATAATATTCTAACTAACTTAAAATACACCTAATACGTATTATACACTTTTTGAATTAATAATAAATTTTGTAACGTTACTATTTGTGCACACTTATAAATCAGTTTAGACTTTAACTAACAATGCCTTACTATCTATAAAATCTAGTTTTTCTTTACAAACTTGCTTTCTTCAACAGCACGAGATATCTAAGTGCAACTTTCATTAAAGCCTTTTTGCAAATCCGCTATAACCCTCACTCCTTTCGAATGCATTCTATATAAATAATTTTTAGTTCCTCTGTACAATAATTTCTATTGCTCATTCTCCATAAACTATTTTTATATCATTACATTCAATTGTTTTAAGCACTATAACTTTTCTTTCTGTTTTTATTATAGCACAGTCAAAATTTTATTGCAATAATCAGATTATTTTTTTTATATATTTTTTTCTGTAAAAATAACATTTTAATAAAAAAATATAAGTGCCTACTAAAAAATCTCATAGTAGACACTTATGAATTATCCTTTGCTTATTAACGTTGAAAAAAGTTATATAACTCTCTAACCATAATAAGAGAAGATGTAGCACCTGGGTCTTGATGACCAATACTTCTGATACCTAAATAGCTTGCACGACCTTTGCTTGCAGAAATAGTGCGTGTATAATCTGCACCTTCTTTTGCAGCTCTTGATGCTTCACCTAAACATTGGAATAATGTTAAATCTTTTTCTTTACCTTTTACAAAAGCTGTATGTACAGGAATTAAAACATCTAACATTGTTTTTTCACCTGGTTCTACACGACCACGTTTTTTAATAGCTTCGATAGCTTCACCTAAAACTTTAATTACAGAATCAACTGTAAAAGATGTATTTTCATCACAAGCTTTAGCTGCACGGTTGAAAGCTGCTGCATATAATGGACCAGCTGCACCGCCTACATTTTCAGAAAAAGCTGTACCTATAGCTTTGAAAACTTTTGCTGGATTTCCATCATCATTCATATTGTCAATTTCTTCTAAAGCAGCTTCAAAACCAATAGCCATATTATTGCCATGGTCGCCATCACCAATAGCTTTATCTAACATATTTAAATAATCTTTTTGGGCTATTATAGCTTTTGCTATATGTTCAACTGCATCTTTAATTCTTGTCATATACGATATTTCCTCCCAAAATTTTAATGAAAATTATAATATTATTTAATTAAATAACTTATAAATAGCCTAAATATACAGATTAATTTTAACATATAATCTGCTTACTGTGTATATGTATATCTAAAAAAATGATATCTATCAATATACCATTTTTATCTAATTATACAATACAAACTATACAAAAATCACCTTTGTTGTATTTCTTTTGCTAAAATAATATAATAGTATATTATATTATTCTATTTTTTACAATATTTTAATATAACATTTTTTATAATCTATTTAAATAAAAGAGGTATCTATATGTTAAAGCCAAATGTTGGTCATATAAATTATTTAAATTGTCTTCCTTTAACTTATACATTCACTAAAAATCCTAGTGATAAATTCAATTTATTTAAAGATGTTCCTGCTAATTTAAATCAAGCAATCACGCAAGATAAATTGGATATCAGTCCTGTTTCATCTATCATTTATGCTCGCAATTTTGATAAATTAATGATTTTACCCGATATCAGCATTATGGCTGACGGCCCTGTACAAAGCATAATTTTAGTCAGCAAAAAACCTATTCATGAAATTACCACAGATAAGATTTTACTCACATCTCAATCGGCTACTTCACATTGTCTTTTGAAAATAATCATGAATAAACGTTATCATGCTACACCAGATTATTCTATTGCTAAAGTTTCACCTCAAAATCCTTTTTCTGATGAAAACGCTACCGCTTCTCTATTCATTGGTGATGATGCTCTCTTTTTAAAATATCATCAAGATAAGAATTTATATTATTATGATATCGGTCAGCAATGGAAAGAATTCACTAATCTTTGCATGGTATATGCAGTATGGGTAGTACGCAAGGATTTTGCACAAGAAAATCCTCAAAAAACCTCTATTATTCAGCAATATATAAAAAATGGTTTTGCTAATGGTTTTGCCAACCTTCATCAGGCTATAAAAGAAATCGCTACAGATAAACCATTTTCTTTCACGCAATTAGATGAATATCTTCATATAATTCAATGGAAATTACAAGAAGAACAACTCAAAGCTTTATCTTTATTTTATCAATATGCTTTTGAATTAAATCTAATTGATGCACTTCCACAATTAAATATATTTAATCCAAATACTAAAAATTAAATACGTAAAAACAAAAATGGTGTTGATAAAATATCAACACCATTTTTTATATTAATTTTGGTCGGGGAACTTATTTAAGAATACCTAGACCGTAACCAATAATACCTACAGCGAATAAGCCAAAGATAATCCAAATTGCATTGACTTTTTTCTTCATGAGTTTCATGCATAAGAATGTAAGTAAAAGTGGTATGAGACCTGGCATTAATTGGTCTAAGATAGATTGAACAGTAGTTGTAACTACACTACCATCTTGCATAGTTACTTCAGAAATAACTACTGGAATATTAACGGTTGTCCATTTATTTACCAGTGCCCCCATGACGAATAACCCTAAGATAGAAGCACCTTCTGTAATTTTTTGAAGAGTATTACCAGCTACGTCCTGAATAATATCAGTACCTTTAGTGTAGCCATATTTAATACCATACCAACGAATAAGTAAACGTACTACATTGAATAATACAAAGAATAAAATAGGACCAAGCAAGCTACCGCCCATAGCTAAAGAAGCACCAAGAGCTGCGCAGATAGGACGAAGAGTACCCCAGAAGATTGGGTCACCAACACCTGCAAGAGGTCCCATCATACCAACTTTAATACCGTTAATAACACCATCTTGAATGTCTTTACCATTAGCTTTTTGTTCTTCCATAGCTGCTACTACACCAATGATTGGAGCTGTAACGAATGGCTGTGTATTATAAAATTCTAGATGTCTTTTAATAGCTTGTTTTCTTTCTTCGCCTTCATATAATTTTTTAATAATAGGAACCATACCAAAGCAGAAACCAAGTGCCTGCATACGTTCCATATTCCATGAACCTTGAAGGAAATTTGAACGAATAAAGGTCCAGAATAAATCATTTGAACTTAATTTTTTCATAATCTTCAACCTCCTCTTAGTCTAATTCATCATCAAGATCATCATCTACATCACTTTTTGCACTGCCAGCGCTTGCTGCTGCTGGAGCTGCCACTTGATGATATTTAGGGCTAAGCTGAATGTAAACAATTGCACAAACAAGACCAATTACACCAAATGCAACTAAATTGAATTCAGTAAATGCTGCTGTAACAAAGCCGAGGAAGAAGAATGGCATTAAGTAACCAGCATTCATCATGTTAATAACCATTGCATAACCAACTACAACGATGAAGCCACCAGCAACTTGAAGACCACCTGTGATTACTGGAGGAATTGCATTTAATAAACCTTGAACAGCATCTGTACCAATGTACATAGCTACAAGTAAAGATGGAACAGCTACACGTAAAGCTTGAAGTAATAATGCACCCAAATGGCAGATATCAATACCTCTTAAATTACCTTCTTGAGCAAAACCATCTGCTTTATGTTGGAAAACTACTGTTATTGTACGGCAGATAATAGTTAATACCTGACCTGCTGCTGCAAGTGGCATAGCAATCGCAATACCTGCACCAATACTTTGATGACCAGCAATTACAAGAATTGTAGAAATAACAGAAGCAAGTGCTGCGTCAGGTGCCATAGCTGCACCGACATTCATCCAACCAAGTGCAATCATTTCCAAAGTACCACCGATTATAATGCCTGTTGTCATATCACCTAAAATTGCACCAACTAATGTACATGCTATCAATGGACGATGTGTCTGAAATTCATCAAGAACACTGCCCATACCAGCTATTGCTGAAACAATAAAAATAGCTATAAGTTGTACTCCACTGAGTTCCATAAAAAAACCTCCATTCATAAGAGCAGATTAACAGCCATTGAAATTAATAGCTGTTAATCTTTTCATTTAATTATTTAATAATTTCCATTAAATTAACACGTTTATCTGTATCTACTTTTCTAAATTCGATTTCAATACCTTTTTCACTTAATTTTTTGAAGGATTCTACATCTTTATCATCTACAGAAACAGCATTTGTAATTTGGCGTTTACCTTCTTTAAAGCTCATACCACCAACGTTTACAGATTTAATATCTACGCCACCTTCAACCATGCGTAATACACTTGTAGGATTTGTGAAGAGCAATAAGCATTTATCATTTTCATATTTAGGGTTGTTGTATACGCGGATAGCTTTATCTACGCTAACAACACTGGATTTGATACCTGGAGGAGCTACTTGTTTTAAAAGTGTAGCACGAATAGTATCTGATGCTACATCATCATCACATACAATAATACGTTCACAACCAGTAACTTTTGCCCATACAGTTGCTACTTGTCCATGGATTAAACGGTCATCAATTCTAGCTAATACAATTTTCATTATAAATCGTCTCCTTCGTCATCTGTTTCGCTTTCAACTTGGCTTTTATGGAATTTTTGAGCTCCAGCTACACTAGCTTCTACAGCTTTTTCCATTGCATCTTGAACATTTGCATTTTCGCCATTGCATAAACGATAATTTATTACTTCTACAAGCATTGGTAAGCTAACGCCTGTTACAATACCGCATTTATCATTTTCCATAGCAACACGGCATGCAGCATTATAAGGGCTACCACCAAATAAATCATTTAAAATAATTACACCATTAGTAGTGTCCATTTCTTCCATGGCTTTATTATATTTAGCCATTAAATCTTCTGGACCTTCCCCTGGTACTAATGTTACTGTTGTTAAATTATCTGGCTGACCACAAATCATAGCACAAGTATTTACTAATTCTTCTGCTAAATGCCCATGTGTACCAACAATAATACCTAACATTTTAATTTCCCCTTTCAAAATTCTTCTTGTTATATATTATATGCAAATGGCGTGCCAACTTTTAGTGTCAAAATTTTTACTGTAACTATAAGGACTTTTTAAATGGTAATTATGCGTATTATCTAAAAATTGACACTCTTCTTCCATTTACTAAACTGTGTCAATTAAAAATTGACACTAAAACAAAAAGTCTGTGTCATTTTTAATTGACACAGACTTTTTTAGACACACTTTTTTTAAATCATGCTTACAATATAATACATTTCATCTTTTGTTAATTTTATTTGTAATGTTTCCTCAAATATTTTTGCAGCTTCTTCTACAACTTTTAATTTTTCTTTATTTATATTTTCTATATTTTTTTCATTAAATTTAAGTCCATTATTAATTACCATTCGCTCTAATGCACAGCCTATATGAATTATCAAGCGCAATTTCTGAGGATTGTCCCATGTTAATTTTAATTTTTCTTCTAAAATATTGATAAATTTAAGTAAAATATCAATTATTTTATTAGGATTTAAATATAACAACATTTCCTGCAATCCATCTTCACAAAAACGTTTCAAAACAATATTTGTTTCGTCTTTTTTTACAATATCTTTTGCTCCCACAATTTCACGCAAAATAATATCACCTTGACCGCTGATGATTTGCTCAATTGGTATAAATGGAGCATCTATATGTGGATTTTTTATACCTACAACAGCAATAATCTGATATTTATGCCCTATTTCCGTTAAGCGTTTATGCATATCTACAATGCCTATAGGAATTACTTTTATATGGTTCATTGAAGCATCAATCAAGATATCAATCACTAAATTTTGTAATTTTTCCGCTGTTCCCTTACCTGTACTACAAATTGTTACTACAGCTTTTTGTCTATCATTTGTGTCATCAATTGATAGTGTGTTATGTTCATAACCATTAAAATTCTTCAAGGAATCATATATAGCACTTAAACTGATACCTGCAATATCTGCTTTTCTCATCGCTTCTAATACAAATGGCGTCGTAACCATGCCTAAAGTCCTAACTGGCACACCTAATCTTTCTTCTAATATAGGGCCAAAGCTACATAAAGAACCCATATCCGCTAGTAATAATACACCTTCTTGGCAATTAATATTTTGTAATTGCTCAACAATCTGATTTAACATATCCTCTGGTCGACACTCTAAAGGCATATCAAAAGCTAATATCGGCGCTTTATTAGCACTAAACAATTTTCGTGCCACATTCACCATAGAACTTGCTGTATATTCACCATGCATAGCTACTGCTATTACTATCTTTTGCGATTTATCTTCTTGTTTTAAAGATTGCAATAACATAGCAAAATATTCTGTTTCTGATTTTGACACAGATACTTTATATTTTTCTTCAATCATCAATTTTATTTTTGTCGCTAATTTAAATTCTATAGAATTTGTGTCAATTGTACCTTCCAAAGCATTATGCAAATTCTGCTTTCCTTTTATGCGATTGAATAATGAACTTAAATGCAAACCAAACGCATATAAAAAACGCTCTCTTGATACTAATTTTATATAACGCTCCACTAAAGATACTACTTGCTGAGCAAATTCCACCATATCTGCATCAATGATTTTCAATAATCTATCATAAACAGATAAAGAAATATCATCTTTTTGATTATAAAAAGTTTTTACATACGTATTTACGTCCGCTACGACAATTTGTTGAATTAATTCTTCCGCTATGCCTTCTCGCTTAAGCATATTAACCTTATTTTCTACCATTTGATATAAATTAAATGGCTCATCTTCGCTTTCACGAGGCAATTTACTTTTGCTAGATGGTGTTACATACAATCCTTTTTCAATATAACGACTAATCAAAGCTATATCTTCACGCGTTTGACTCATCGGCAAAATCCCTGATTTTATATTTGCAGGCAACATTTGATAAGTTATCTCAATATGACCATCTGTCTTTATACCGTTTAAAAATGCTTGTGCACATAAAAGACGAATATTAGATTTTAATTGACCAACATTACCATTACCAATACTGCCGATAATCGCTTTTATCGCATCTGAAGAAACTTTTACTGGTCTTTTTATACTGCGTGATTCTTCTGTAAATAACACTGTCATTATTTCCAATTTTTCTTTTAACGAACGCTCTGCTAATGGTGGTATAGATATTATATTAGGAATACGTCTTTTAAAAGTCTTAGTCAATACTGAATCAGGATTTTCTGTAGTCGCTCCAATGATTAACACACTAGCTGTTCTTTCTCTTTTCGTTTCACCTAAACGATTGAAAGTCCCTGTATCCATAAAATAAAAAATCATTTCTTGCCCTTCTGGTGGCAATCTGTGAATTTCATCTAAAAATAAAATACCTTCATTTGCTGATTCAATTAAACCTGGTACAGACTTATCCGCCCCAGTGAAAGCACCTTTAATATGCCCAAAAATATGTGAAATCAACAATTGAGGATTATTATAATAATCTGCACAGTTAAAAGTTACAAAAGGTGCATTCGTAGCAAAACGACCAACTTCTTTACCATATTCAAACATCATGTGTGCTAAGAGCGTTTTACCGACACCAGTTTGACCTACAATCAGTGTATGTAATCCATTTGGAGGATAAATCACTGCCGCTTTTGCTTGTTCTACTTGCGTTTTCAAACTATCTTCTGCACCAATTAAATCACTAAATGCAGATTTATCTATTTTATTTATTTTATTAACAGTTTTTATTTCTATCTTATCATTGATATTTTCATCATTTATTTTATATAAAACAGGTCTACCTGAAATCTTCATTATTTTACCCATTCTATATAATTTATTTAACTCTCTACTGACATTACTGCGTAAAATTCCTAAATTATCTGCAATAGCAGTAGCTGTAAGAGCCTTCTCACTATCTTGACTCTTTGCTACCTCTTGTAAATATTCAAAAACCCTTTCAATACGTTTCATTGTCAATTACCTTTCTATTTCAAAAATTCATTTCCACACCTAGATTTCTTCAACAATGAAATCATCTCTTTTTACCATTTTTAGAAAAAACAGCAGGAAAAAACCTGCTGTTTTCTTTATTTTACTATATGTTTACCACCATAATATCGAGATGCCCAATACGTATTATCTAAATTATCTACACGAATACCTCTACTTGTTGATGCATGTATAAAATTTCCGTTGCCTAAATAAATACCACAATGAGAGGCTCCTGGTTCATACGTAGTAAAAAATACTAAATCTCCAGCTTCTAAATCATCTGGTTCGACAAGTTTTCCTAATTTATATTGTTCATCTGCCGTGCGAGGTATGCGAATTCCATGTTTAGCAAAAACATATTCCAAATAACCAGAGCAATCAAAACCTGCTGGTGTATCTCCGCCAAACACATACGGCACGCCAATATAATCCTTCGCTGTAGCTATAATACCTGGGACTTCTTTTTTAGATAAAAATTGTCTGCCATATGGCACTGAAGATAAATTATCTAAAATAATTTTTTCGTTAATAGATGACTGCGAATTGACTATAACATTTTGTTTTCCGCCTTTAATAGCCCTCCATGTCTCACGATTTACAATGCCTGTAACTTTTATTTTATGATCTTTTTGAAAAGCTTTTACTGCTTCTTGCGTCTCTTTATCATAATTACCGCTAACTTTACTTAAATCATAATTCATACGAATGAGGTTTTGCTGTAAAACTATTACATCATGTCCATGAGAATTCAATTTTAGTATTGGTGCCGCCTGTGCATTAGCATTTATAAAACAACAAATAATTGCCAAAATCAATACTTTATAACTTAATATACAATATCGTTTTTCCATCTCCACCTATTCCCACCGTCCCTTCACTTTTATTTATACAATAATTGATATTAAATAGCTTCATGCATATTCTGTAAGTTAACTTTTAAAGTTTCGTTCACATCAAAAGCTTTTAAAGCTTTTATTTGTTCTTCTACATTATTAGTATAAAGAATTTCTATATTATTTTTTAATAAGCGTTTTACTTGTGCCATAACTAAAGAGCTTGATTTATTATTAGATAAAATAATATAGTTTTTAGCAATATCGCCATGAATTAAATTAATTAAATCACCAACAGCAGGGCCACTTACTTTATCTTGAGTGATTACTGCAATTGCACCTAATTGTTCTAAACTTTGAGCTGTTTTTTCATCATCAGCTACTGCTAAAATAGCGATATCCATAATAGTTTTATCTACATTTTTCAAATCATGTGGTATAGCCAAATTTTGAATTTTAATGTCTTCGATTTGACCCCAATCTACAGCCTGACCAACTACTAAACCTGGGCAATCTGTGTGTAAATACACAGTTATTCTATCATCTAATGATTTTACTACTATTACTTTACCTAATGGATTTAACATTTTTTCTAAATCACTGATACTAGCACGACATTTTACTAAACTAAATGATACTGCATATGTATAAACAATATCGAATTTAGGATTTGGTACATCATGAGATTTTTTAAAACCAGAAGAAAATAATAATACTGGTGATACATAATTTCCATCCAAACCAGCTCTACAACCTTGTAAAAATACCATTAGAGCTTTTGCCCCTGCATCTACAAAGCCATTTTTCTTTTCAGCTTGACTTAATGCAATGCCACCTGCTTTGATAGCTTCTGTTAAAATTTCAGCAATTGGTAAATTTGCACGAACAGCATTATAAGCACCTTTTGCCACTGCTTTTGCTGTAATAATCAAAGGACGTTCTACTTCATCATTTACTGCTCGTTGAGCATATAAAATACCATATTGGAAAGATTTTCCAAAAACAGAAGATGATGCATCATATTTTCCTGCTAAACCTTTAGCAATACCACGTAAAATTTGTGAAATCAATACACCTGCATTGCCATGAGCACCTAAAACTGCCGCACTGCCTACACGTTTAGATACTCCACCAATGCTATCTGCTTGTAAATCACGAAGAGACATCGCAGCTGCACCAATTGTACGTAAAATATGTGTACCTGCTTTTTCATCCATTAAAGAATCAGCATTTAAAGCATTGATATTTTCATATTCTAATAAAAAGGCACTGTAGGCACCTGCTATCATTCTTTTAAAATCGTTACCTGTTATTACTTCTCTATTTCCTGTCATAAAAACCACTCCAATATTCTACCTGAATAATATATATATTCTACTAGATAATATTCTAAAAATCCATCAATATATCCTTTTATTATTTACAAAAAAATGGATGCATTAAAATTATACATCCATTTTATCACTTATTTATAAAAAATTTCCCATAATAAAGTTAAATTTAAGCAAGTTACAATTATACCGACAATAATTAAAATTATTTTCTGATATAAATGATTTGCAAATTTACCCATTATTTTTTTACTAGATGTTAAATATATCAATAAAAAAATAGTAATTGGTAATTGTATGCTTAAAAACATCTGTGAATAAATCAAACCTTCAAATGGGTCTTGAATAAATAATATAACTAATATAGCTAAACCATAAGTTATCAATACACCATGCCATGAATGATAATCTTTAATATTATAATCTTCACCAAAAATACCAGAGAAAATACTGCCTCCTGCTATTCCGCATGTCGCTGTTGAAGATATTCCTGCAAATAATAAAGCTATGGCAAAAATTAAGGCTGCACTATCACCTAAAATAGGTCTTAATAATTCTGTCGCTTGTGCTAAATCATCTACTTGTAAATTATTTGTGAAAAATACACTGGCTGCAATAATAATCATCGCACTATTTATTGCCCAACCAAGTCCCATAGAAAATAAAGTATCTAAAAACTCATATTTCAATTGTCGTTTTATAATTTTTTCATCTTGCAAATTCCATTGACGCGATTGTATTACTTCAGAATGTAAAAATAAATTATGTGGCATGACTACTGCCCCTAATACACTCATAATAATTACAATTGAGCCTTCTGGAAAAGAAGGTGTTACCCAACCACTTATAGCCTCAGTCCATTCAACTGAAACCATATTCAATTCAAGTAAAAATGAAAAACCAATAATAGATACAAAAGCTATGATTATTTTCTCCATTTTAGGATAAGAATTAGTTTTTAATAAAACAGCACAAAAAACTGCTGTGATTATAGAGCCTATAACAAGTGGTATATTAAATAATAAATTGAGTGCTATAGCTCCACCTAAAATTTCTGCTAAAGCTGTTGCAATAGATGCCATCATTGCCGTTGCTAATATTGGTCGTGAAAGCCACTTCGGTAGATATTTAGTAGATGCTTCAGATAAACAAAGCCCTGTTACTATTCCCAGATGAGCTGCATTATGTTGAAGCAAAATTAGCATTATCGTTGAAAGTGTTACCATCCACAACAATAAATAACCAAAATCTGCACCAGCTGCCAAATTTGATGCCCAGTTACCAGGGTCAATAAAACCAACTGTAATTAAAAGACCTGGACCAATATAGCGAAGAATTTCTCTAGCTCTTTCGCTTGCTGAATGTTTTTTACTATAATCTTTTAACATAAATTTATTCCTTTACTTTTATTTATTTGAAAATATTTCTCAATTAATATTTAATTTAAATTATAACAAATATAAATATATAATCAACAAATATTTCTTACAGGAATTATTATTCGATTACAATTTCCAAACAATCTAATAAATCAATTACATCAGGATAAGAAAATTTAGCATTTTTTAAATTGCAATCAGTGATATCTATTTTAAAGTTTTTAGCTTTTCTAAAATCTGTTTTTGTTAAATTAGAATGCTTAAATTTTGTATTTTGCAAATCAAGTTTTCTAAACTTACAATCTTTTAAATCACAATTTTCAAAACTACATTCATATATTTTATTATCTTCAAAATTAGTATTCACCATTTTTAAATTCTCAAAATAATTATATTCCAAAGAACAATTTTTTAATTGCTCTATGATTTTTATGCCCTTAATTTTCGCTCTAAAATCCTGCCATAAAATTCCTACTAACTTGCAATTAAAAAAATTGCTATATTTTATTTGTGAATTTTCTATTTTAGGATTAATAATTTGACAATCTATAAATGTGCAATTTACAAAATCACAATTGATTATTGATTTATCCCACCAAAACATATGATAAAATTTACAATCGATAAATTCCATATTCTTAATATCATTTTCAAATATATCTAATTTAAATATTTCATTTTCATAAATAATTTTATTAAACATTTTATATTCCTTTAATTAAATAGCATTATTAATAGTATTTATCTTCATGATATAATGATTATATCATTATAAAAAGGAGATTATCTTATGAAACAATGTATGGAAACAGAAAAGCTCCATCGCCGTATAAAAAAAATTATTGGGCAATTAAATGCCATAGATAGAATGATTGATGATGAAACTATTCCTTGTGAAAATGTTTTAATGCAAGTAAATGCTGCAAAATCCGCTCTACATAGTGTTGGCAAAGTAATTTTAGAAGGGCATTTAAAACACTGTGTAATTGATGGTATTCAACATGGTGATGCAGAAAAAACAGTTGAAGAATTTGCTAAAGCCATTGACCATTTTTCTAGACTATCATAAAAAAAGCGATTGATTTTCATCAATCGCCATTTTTATTATTAGAGCATTTGTTCTTTTTTCGCTAAAATATCTGCTACAGCTTTGCATGCTGGACAATCACAATATTTTGCACCTTTTGCCTTAATATCTTGAGCATGAGCTAATACATTTTTTGCCATTTCTTCACCAAAAACTTTAAAACCCATTTCAGAATTAGCAAAAGCAATCAATCCATCAATCGGCATAATATCAGCTTCAAGCTCTGCTATATATTTTTTAGTTTCTGCTAATTGATTATCTGTGCCAATAGCATCAAGCCAATTTTGTGCTGCTTGTTTTGCTTCTTTGCTACAAGAAGGAGCATTCATTAATTCATGTGTTTTTTCTACAACATAATCTAATACTTTTTGATCCATGATAAATCCATCGCCTTTCTAAGTATTATTTTCTCATTACTTTTATAATATAACTACTCAAAACGGCTGTAAAGTAAGCACCTTTTAGTAACATAGTTACTTTAAAGTAACTAATTATCAAATAAAAATGCACCTTAAAACTATATTAAGTCTTAAGGTGCATTATTTTATGCTTCTTGTAAAATTTCTCTTAATTTTTCCATATTCATATTTTGACGAACAGTATCTGCTAAACGATTAAATGCTGCTTGTTTCGCTGCTGCATAATTTGTACTTACAGGTAATGCTTCTAATCCTTTACGTTTACGCAATATATTGATCAGACTACGGCGATATTTATCATTATCAAAAATACCATGAATATATGCACCCATGACATTTTGTTCTTGATTTATCATACCTTCTGCCACCTGTACATCTTTATCAGCACGTTTTGTGATCATGAATGGATGATTTGCTTCTTTTGTAAATTTAGTAGTTCCCATATGAATTTCATAACCAAATAAATCATCTATAGATAATTTTTCACCTAAAAATTCCCAAGAAAGACATTTTGCTTCAACTTGTGAAGTGAGTTTTTTCTCTACAAAAGTAGTTTCCATTGGCAAAAAGCCAAGTCCTTTTACGCTATCATTATCTGATTCAGTATGCAATGGGTCACTGATTTTTTCACCAAGCATTTGATAGCCACCACAGATGCCGATGATAGGAATGTTTTTTTCATGAGCTTCATTTAAAGCTTTTTCCATACCACTATCACGCAAATAAAGCATATCTTCTGTAGTGTTTTTGCTACCTGGAAGTAAAATTAAATCTGCATCACCGATTTCTTGACCTTCTTTTACATAATAAAGATTTATATCATCTTCTTTACTCAAAGCATCAAAATCAGTGAAATTGGAAATTTTAGGAGTTTGAATTACTGCAATTTTTATTGGTGCATTTACTTTATCTTTCGCTTGAGTCTTTTTATCATCTAAAGATACAGAGTCTTCATCTTCAATACCTAAATCAGGTAAATAAGGAATTACACCTAAAACTGGTTTTCCCGTTTTTTCTTCGAGGAAATCAAGTGCAGGCTGTAAAATAGTTACATCGCCACGGAATTTATTGATGATAAGTCCTTTTACTAAAGCTCTTTCATCTGGTTCTAAAAGCTCTAAAGTTCCCACAAGGGAAGCCAATGCTCCGCCACGGTCAATATCAGCAATCAACAATACTGGTGCATTTAAATATTTAGCAATACGCATATTTACGATATCATTTGCTTTTAAATTCACTTCTGCTGGACTGCCTGCACCTTCAATCACCATCATATCAAAGCGCTCTTCTAAACGGCGAATAGCTTCTTTTACAGTATCAAAAGCTTTTAATGAATATCCCTTATGATATTCGCGTGCAGACATATTACCTACAGCTTTTCCCATTAAAATAACTTGTGAACAAGCATTTCCTGTTGGCTTCAATAATACAGGGTTCATCTCTACAAATGGCTCAAGACCTGCTGCTTCTGCTTGAGCTACTTGAGCCCTGCCCATTTCATCGCCATCTTTAGTTACATAAGAATTAAGTGCCATATTCTGTGCTTTAAATGGCACTACAGACATACCTTCTTGATAAAAAATTCTGCATAAAGCTGTAGTTAAAATACTTTTTCCTACATGAGAAGAAGTACCTTGTAACATAATATGTTTAGTCATCAGTTTTCCTCCATCTCTAGTGATTTTTTATAAGCTCTTATTTTTTCCACAAAATATTTAGCATTTTGCTTTGAGCCTAAAAAATGTAAATGCAAATATGAACCTACAATATTATCTTTAGCATATCCTGCTTTGTATTTCATATTATTACGCATTTTCGTAAATTCAAATGCCCATGGAAAACTTTCATCTTGTGTATCAATCTGCGTTGAAAAATGAAATTCATGACCTTTTATCTCATCATTTTGTTTTCCTAAAATATTATCTTGCAGAATTTTTGCTTTTACATAACCCACAGTCTGCAATTTTTTATTCATTTGAGCTTTTGCAGGAATAAGCCCCACCATTTCATAAAATCTTTGCTCAAAATCATAAATTCCCTGCATTAAATACATAAAGCCACCACATTCAGCATATATTGGCATTTTGCGTTCATTAGCTTTGCGTATGGATTTTATCATCGAAGTATTTTGCATAAGTTCTTGAGCAAAAACTTCTGGGAAACCTCCGCCAAAAATCAAAGCATCAACATCATCAGGAATAGTTTCATCTTCTAGTGGACTAAAAAATTTCAACTTCGCCCCTAAATTTTCTAATTGAGCTAAACTTGCTGGATAATAAAAAGAAAAAGCTTTATCTTGTGCAATACCTATAGTTATATCTTTTTTGATATTTTCAGCTTCAAATTCTTCAACTTCAATAGCTGGTGCTGTTTTAGCAAGTTCAATGATTTCATCTAAATACACTTCTTGAGCAATTTTTTCAGAAATCTTTTCGATGACCTCACGTGCATTATTTTCTCCAACTGGTGTCAAACCTAAATGACGCTCTGGCATATGCACACTATCATCACGGAAAATTGCACCATAAACAGGCACATTTATTTTCTTCATAGCTTCTTCAATCAAAGCTTTATGTGTTAGTGAACCTAATTTATTTAAAATTACACCGGCTAAATTCACATCACTATCATATAATTTAAAACCAAGTGCTATAGCTGCGGCTGAATCGCCCATTGATTGCACATTGATGACTAAAATCACAGGTGCATTTAATTTTTTTGCTAATTGTGCTGTAGAACTAACACCATTTTTTCCACCATCATAAAGCCCCATAACACCTTCGATAATCGCTATATCGGCATCTTTTGATTCTTGCACAAATAAATCATTTATCATACTTTCATCAACAAGCCATGTATCGAGATTATGACCTTTTCTTCCTGCCGCCATGCCATGATAACTAGGATCAATATAATCAGGGCCAACTTTATACGGTTGTACATTTAAACCTTTATTTTTTAATGCACGAAGTATTCCTGTAACGACTGTAGTCTTACCTGAACTACTTTGAGTGGCTGCAATAACTACACGAGGAATATTTACTTTTTTCATCATTAAATCACCTTATTAAATGCGTGTATTATCAATGATATACATTACTGCATTAATACAAGAAGCAGCAATTGGGCTACCGCCTTTTGTTCCTGTTACTGTAATATATGGAACTTTTGATTCAGCAATTAATAAATCTTTTGATTCAGCAGCTCCTACAAAACCAACTGGTGTACCAATGATAGCAGCTGGACGAATATTTTCTTCATTCATTAAACGGATAACTTCAAATAAAGCTGTTGGTGCATTACCAATAGCAACGATTGCTCCATCTAGTTCTTTGCCAAAATGACGCATAGCAGCAATAGAACGAGTGATACCATGTTCTTTAGCATATTTTGCAATTTCTGGATCTGCTATTTTACATTCTACAGAGCCACCCCAAGAGGCTAATTTGCGTTTATTGATACCAGTGCGAACCATTTCTACATCAGTATAGATTTTGCAACCAGAAAGCAAAGCTTTTTTCATGGAAGCTACTACATCTTTATGAATGCGAATGATTGGTGCATAATCCACATCACCAGAAGCGTGAATAATACGAGAATAAATTTTTGTTTCTTCTTCGCTTAAATTTAATTTTTCAATATATGGTTTAATAATTTCAAAACTACGAACTTCTATCGCCATTGGGTCTTTGATAAATTCCATCAAAATCCCTCCTATTTTTCATATTTGGCAACAAATATGCCTACACAATCATAATCATGAGTTAAATTTTTATAATCTATTCTAGGTCTATCAATAATGACAATTTCTAGACCTAATTTAATTGCAGCTGTCAATTTTGTTTCTGTGCCACCTAAAGTACCACTATTTTTCATTACAACAACATCTGCATTGTATTTTTCATATAAAGCTATATTCAAGCTTTCCGAAAAAGGCCCTTGCACAGCTACTATATCTTTGGGAGATATTCCACAGTTTTCACAGATTTGCAAAGAAGCAATCGCAGGAAGTACTCTCGCTATAATATGCTTATTGTATTTTTTACTATCATTAGCAAATAAATCTAAACGATTGCTACCTGTTGTCAAAAAGATATTTTCACCTAATTGCATAGCAAGGTCAGATGCTTCTTCATAAGTTTTCACTAAATGAAGTTTATTATAAGCAGGTATTGGTGTTACTTCTCTTTCATAGCGAATATAAGGTATATTTAATTCATCACAAACCTGCATAGCTGTTTTAGATACATTCACCGCATATGGGTGCGTAGCATCTACAAAAACTTTTATCTGATTTTCTTTTAAGCAATTCTTCATAGCTTCTTCATCTAATTTATGGTCATTGATGATTAAATTTTCATCTTTCGGTAATAACTCTTTACCATAATTAGTAACTACGGAAGCCATAACTTTATAATTTTGCTTTAATAAATATTCTACAAGACCTCTACCATCTTGCGTTCCTGAAGCTACAAAAATCATACTTCATAGCCTCTAGGTGTTATCATAAAGCCTTCTTTAGCAAAAGTTTTGCTATTGCCAATGATTACCATAGAAAACATATTGATATCTTCTTTGGTGAAGTTTTCTAAATCAGAAATAACCATTGTTTCATTTTCACGGCTTGCACTATTTACAATGCCAACTGGAGTTTTAGGGTCTTTATGTTTTAACATGATTTCACGAATTTCTTCGATATGCTGTACACGTTTATGGCTTTTTGGATTGTATAAACCAATTACAAAATCACCTTGAGCTGCAAGGTCTGCACGTTTTTTAATCAATTCCCATGGAGTCAATAAATCACTTAAGCTGATGATTGCAAAATCATGCATAAGTGGAGCACCTAATACAGCAGCAGCTGCATTTACAGCAGAAAGACCTGCTACAATCTGAACTTGTGGTCTTTCTTCTTTTGGCAATTTCAATAATAATTCTAAGACAAGACCTGCCATACCATATACACCAGAGTCACCACTTGAAACTACTGCAACATTATGACCTTTTACAGCTTCTTCAATAGCCATTTTACAGCGGTCAACTTCTTGCATCATTCCTGTGCCAATTACATTTTTTCCATCTAAAAGATGTTTTATCAATTTAATATATGTGTTATATCCTGCTACTGTATCAGCTTCTAAAATAGCATTTAAAGCACGAGGAGTCATATCCTCTTTACCACCTGGACCAATTCCAATTACTTTAATCATTCCCATGCTAAGGACACCGTCACTTTCTCAAATTTTGTTTTCGGCAAAATTATTTTTGCCCTCTCATTATATGCCAATATAGCAGCTTGACATACATTTCCTATACCAATTTGTTTTTTCACAAAATTAGATTCAGGTAATTTATATTTATCAATCACATTTTGCATGATTGTATTATCATAAAAACGAGTTTCTACTTTATATTTTTCTGCCCATTGATGTAAAGCTTTCTCATTTTGCTTGACGATTGTAGAAACTAATGCTTTGATTTTTAAATCTTCACAATCTGCCATTTTTTTTGCTTCATTTATTGCCTGTTCTACAAGATTTAATTCAACATCTTTGCGACAACCAACGCCAATTATCAATTGTTTTCGCGTTAAAAATAATATATTTTCTCGCACTTGTCGCTTATCTGTGATAAATACACAAAAGTCATTTTGCCTATCAAGTTCTTCTACATCAATCAATTTAGCTTCAATCTTAAAATCTCTAGCCAAATCAATTATTATTTGTTCACTTTGCTTTAAATCTTTATCTACATAATAAATAACTTTTTGCTGTTGAATTAATGCTGAATTAATTATTTTTATATGTTCTAAAGGATAAGGCACTAAGTTATATTTTCTTGCCACCACATCAGGAGCAATTATTTTATTCGTATCTGTCGCTGTAGTAATAACTGGAATAGCATTTAATATATCAGCAATCTTCAACGTAAGTTCATTTGCTCCACCCAAATGACCAGATAATAAGCTTATCGCAAAATTAGCTTTTTCATCTAAAACTATTACAGCTGGGTCTTTGACTTTATGCACAATAAATGGTGCTATCATTCGCACAGCAATACCTGTCGAAGTGAAAAATATAATCGCTTCATACTCAGCAAAAATATTTTTTATCAGTTCACTCATTTTGTCATACTCATATATATGATCAACTAAACTAATATCATATCTATCTTTTTTTACATAGATATCACAAGTTTTCAAGGTATTTTGCAATTTACAAGCTAAATCAGCACCATTTTTAGTTACAGTAATAATCGCATATTTCATTAAGCTTTATCTGTGCCTTGACGATACATATGACTAAATTCTGGTGCATAAAGACGAGATTTTGCATATTCTGTATCTAAACATTTACTTACAACAATCATAGCTGTACGAGAAATATTATTTTCTTTAACGATATCGGCAATAGTTTCAAGTGTACCACGTACAATTTTTTGTTCAGGCCAAGAAGCTTTCTGCACGATAGCAATAGGTGTAGATGGTTCATAGCCACCTTCAATCAACTGTTCTACTACTTCAGAAATCATATGCACGCTCAAGAAAATACACATAGTAGCTTGATGAGCTGCTAAAGATTTTAATTTTTCTTTTTCAGGAACAGGTGTTCTACCTTCATTACGTGTGATGATTACAGTCTGAGAAATTTCAGGAAGTGTATATTCCTGTTTCAATGCTGCTGCTGTAGCTAAGAAAGAACTTACACCAGGAATTACAGTGTATTCAATATTGCGACGAGATAATTCGTCCATCTGTTCTTGAATAGCACCATAAATTGCAGGGTCACCAGTATGAAGTCGAACTGTCATTTTACCTTCTTGTTCTGCTGCTGTAATTGTTTCAATAACTTCACCTAAAGTCATAGAAGCACTATTATAAATTTCACAATCTGCTTTTGCATAATCTAATAATGCAGGATTTACAAGAGAACCAGCATAAATAATTACATCTGCCTCTTTTAATAATCTTTGACCTTTAACTGTAATAAGTTCAGGATCCCCAGGACCCGCACCAATAATATAAACCATAAAAATATCCTCCCTAATTCATCTTATTTTAGTTTTTTACAAGTAACAATATAAACTGGATTTTGTGCATTGAACATATCGTATGAACCGATTTGTCTTAAACGATTTACTTGTACTTGAATTGCTTCATAAATGTAATTTTCTTTTTGCTTCATATATGTTGTAATTTCAGATATTGTCTGGATTGTTACCGCATTTACGATAATGCGTCCACCTTCATTTAATTTACTATCAATTATATCTAAAATCTCAAACATATGCTTACCACTGCCACCGATGAATACTACATCACAATTTGGCAATTCATCTAATCCTTTTGGTGCTTCTGTGGCAATGACTTTAACTTTACCTTCTAATTTAAATTTAGCAATATTTTGATGTAATAAATCAACAGCTAAATCTTTTTTCTCTATAGCATAAACTTCTCCTTGAGGAGCAAGTAAAGCCGCTTCAATAGATAAAGAACCTGTACCAGCACCAATATCCCAAATGATATTATCAGGACGAATTTTTGCCTTGCACATTGTCAAAATGCGAATTTCTTCTTTTGTCATTGGCACTTTATCGCGAATAAATTCTTCATCTGCTATTCCTGGTAAATTCAAATATGCACCAACTTTCTATTCATAATTTATTTTATATTAACCTTCAACTATCATCACACAATGACTCGCACATGCTTTTGTCTGTGCTTCATCTAAAGATAAGCTAACTATCTTTTCATCAGGATAAGAAAGTCTAGAACAAATATATGCTCTCGCATTTTTATCCCAGCCTCTTGCTATCAAATATGTGGCTATAGCATTAGAATTAAATTTATTATCTGTGAGCATACCGATTATGCGACCTGGATAATATTTTAAGTCTTCATCACTCGGCACACGTCCATGAAAACTAAGTAGACTAGCTTCTTGCCATGGAAGTGCTATCTTAGCAAAAGCTGTTTGCATGGAACTTAGTCCTGGAATTACTTTTATATTTTCTAAAGGAAAATTCTTGCGCAAAGCACTTAACAAAGAATAATATCCCGGATCACCAGATACCATTACTACTACATCATTATCATTTAATTCAACTTTTATAAAATCCATCACAGCACTGATATCTGCTTTTATGGCAAAAGTTTTTTGACCTTGATGAGAAAATTCATTTAATGCTCTTGTTCCTCCAACTAAAACTTTTGCTTCATTTATAGCTTGCATAGCCATAGGAATGACATATTCTTTCGCTCCTGGACCAATTCCAGCCACAATTATTTTATGTTCCAACCTAATCTACCACCTATTTCTCTTGCATTATCGTCCATGCCCAAAATTTCACCTTTCAAAGTAACCATCACAGTTCCTACTTTAAAAGCATTAAATACATGTTGTTCACTGCGAAGACTAGCTCTTTTAGCTAATAAATCATAAAAACCTTTTTCTACCAATCCATATCTTTCAATGATTGGCATAGCTGCTTCTGTTGTCTTCACTTTAAAAATTTCTTCTACGCCTTTTTTGTCCATGCCCAAAAGAGCAGCATAAGAAGCTAATATTTCCAAGCGAGCATCAGCTATTTTACTATGTGTATAGAAAATTCCTCCAGCTACTTTTACTAATTTACCTAAATGACCAAATAAAAGCACTGATTTAATTCCTTCATCAGCAGCAAATTCCAACATATGACCGATAAAATTACTTGTCTGCACCATAGCTTTTGCTGGAAGATTTAATTTACTAGCGATATTTTCACCAATTTTCCCAGGAACAAAAATAATATCATCAAATCCATTTGCTTTAGCTACAGAAATCTGCGGTGTAAGCGAATTTTTAAAGCCTTCTTCAGACATTGGACGCACCACGCCAGTAGTGCCAATTACAGAAATACCGCCTTCTATACCTAATATAGGATTAAGCGTTTTTTTCGCTAGTTCCACTCCTTTAGGAATAGAAATTGTAATATCACAGCCATAACCTTCTGGCAACAATTCACGAACGACTTTCGTCATCATTTTTCTTGGCCCTGGATTTATTGCCGGCTCTCCTGGCGGAATAGATAAACCTGCCTCTGTAACTTTTCCAATACCTAAGCCAGCATAAAAATTGATTTTATCATCATCTTTATTTATTTTTACTTCCGTAAATACAGAAGCTCCATGTGTGATATCTGGGTCATCACCAGCATCTTTTATGACTTCTGCTCTTGCTCCAGTTGATGTAAGCTCTACATTTTTAATGGGAATATGCAATAATTCTCCACTTAGAGCATATAATTCAATCTCTTGAACGACATTTCCCTGTAAAGCAAGTATAGCAGCTTTTGTACCAGCAGCTGCACAAGAACCTGTTGTATAGCCACTTTTCATTTCTTTACGCATAAAAAAATCTCCCTTTGGGCAGGGAGATAGACTTATCCCGTATTTCTACGAAAAATTCTCCACCTGCCCATCTCTCGTGAGTCTGAAAAATATATCATCTATAAATTTCACGGTGTTTTTCCAATAGGCAAGTCTCCTGACTTAGGTTCCTCGCTGATTTTCGCCTTCCCAAAATAAATTATTTCAGTGACATAATTAAAAATAGCTCCCCTTACAGTGGCGGGACCGTACTGGCTCTTCCAGTTTCCTTATTAAGCTTACGCACCTATCTCTATTTAATTTAATATATTATATTATAGGCATTATCCATTAATACTGCAAATCAAATTATTATTTCTGCAATATCTTTTCCACTAAATTTTTATCTAAATCAGGCAAATAAATAATTTCTTTTGCCAATGTTTCATGTTTATTTATCATTTTTTCCATGAAAACCATATCATACCAACAATTTTGCTTATAACCACATTTTGTAAAATGAGCTATTTTCTTATAATTAAATTTTTCATGGAAAGCTATACTTTGCGGATTGGGATATGTTATGCTTGCTACTAAATTAGTTATATTTTGCAATTTTAAAATCGCTTCTAATTTCGTATATAAAATTTCTCCTATTTTTCTACCTTGATATTTTTCATTAATATAAATAGAAGTTTCTACACATCAATTATAAGCTTGTCGTTCCCTAAAAGTAGAAGCATATGTATAACCTACTATTTCATCACCAATACAAGCTAAAATATAAGGAAATTTCGACATTATTTTTGTTATACGCTGTTTAAATTCGTCAATTATTGGCACTTCATATTCAAAAGTGATATTTGTATTTTTTACATAGGGAGCATAAATTTCTACTAATTTTTCTGCATCATCTATTTTGGCTAAACGAAAAATTATTTTTTCATCATTCTTCATTAAAATCTCTCCTCAATGACTAAATTTTTACTTAAAATCTATACAAATATTTATACTAAATAATTCTAGTCAAAATTTATACTGAGTCAAATAAAAATTTAATCATTATTGATATTCATTCTTGACACCATATACCCCATAGGGTATACTAAAGACATAAAGATAATACCCCTAGAGGTATATAATTATTTTAGAAAAGAGGCGTACATATGGCTACTACTTCTAATTTATCTATTGATAATAATAATCACAAACAAAAAGCATATTCAATCAATATCCATTGTGCTAATTGTGCTGCCAAAATCGAACGAAAAATCAACGAATTATCTGATATAGATAACGCTACTATTTCTATTTTGACTAAACAATTAACTTTGACAGCTAAAAATCCTGATGAATTATTACCTACTATTCAAAAAATAGCAGACAAAATTGAACCTGGCACTATAATCTCTCAACTTGAAGAAAATGCTTCTAATTATAAAGAAAAAATCTATCTAATCGAAAATCTAGATTGTGCTAACTGTGGTGCTAAAATCGAAAAAAAATTAAACGAATTACCTGAAATTAAATCTGCTCAATTGACATTTGCTACTAAAAAATTAAAAATAGTAGCTCAAAATCCTGATGCACTTCTACCTCAAATAAATAAAATAGCTAATTCCATTGAAAATGGGGTAAAAATCATAAAAGCTGACGAAGCTTCTTCAAAATCTCATCAAAATACAAAAAAATTTTTTGATGAAAAAACCATTGATATTATTGAAATTGTATTTGGTGCCATTTTATTTATCATTGGCGAATTTACCTCTCTTGTACCTGACCAATACACACTTTATCTTTATATCGTAGCTTATTTAATTTTAGGTTTCCATGTACTAAAAACTGCCATCACCAATTTATTTCATGGCAATGTCTTCGATGAAAACTTCCTCATGAGTATCGCAACTTTGGGAGCATTTGCTATCAAAGAATATCCTGAAGCTGTCGGTGTTATGCTCTTTTATCGCATTGGCGAATATTTTGAAGAACGTGCTACAGAAAAAAGTCGCAGTCAAATCATGGACGCTGTTGATTTACGACCTGAAACAGTAAATCTTCTCCATGGTGATAAAATTTCTGTTATTTCTGCTCATGAAGCTAAGGTTGGCGATATTTTATTAGTTCGTGCTGGCGATAGAATTCCTGTTGATGGCATTGTCATTGAAGGAGAAAGCCGTTTGGATACATCACCTGTTACTGGCGAACCTGTTCCAATAAAAATTGCCCCTAATAGCTCTATCACTTCTGGTTGTTTGAATATTTCCGGCGCTATCAAAATGAAAGTGGAAAAGCCATTATCTGAATCTATGGTTTCGCGCATTTTACAAGCTGTAGAAAATGCTGCTGCTAATAAACCTAAAATAGATAAATTCATCACTCGTTTTGCTAGAATTTATACTCCTATTGTCGTTTTAGTAGCTACGCTTACAGCTATCATTCCTTCATTGATTACAGGTGATTGGGAACATTGGATTTATACAGCTTTGACTTTTTTAGTAATTAGTTGTCCTTGTGCTTTAGTATTAAGTGTGCCACTTGCTTTCTTTTCTGGTATCGGTAGCGGTTCCAAACAAGGAATTTTATTTAAAGGTGGTCTAGCTTTAGAAGCTTTAAAAAATATAAAAACTATCGTCATGGATAAAACAGGTACACTGACTCATGGTAATTTCACAGTTAAAACTATAAATCCTACAAACAATTACACAAAAGAAGAATTGCTCTCTCTTTGTGCTAGTTGTGAAAAAATTTCCTCTCACCCTATTGCTATCAGTATTATCAATGAAGCCACTAAACAAAAACTCAATTTAAAAACTACTACTGATAATCAAGAAATTGCTGGCGAAGGCATAATTTGCACTATTGATAAACAAAAAATTTATTGTGGTAATAAACGCTTAATGCAACGATTTAATATTGCTTTACCTGATGATTTACCTATTAATGCTGGTACAGAAATATTTATTGGTATAGATAGTAAATATGCTGGCTCTATTGTTATTGATGATACTATCAAAGATGATGCAAAATCCACTATTGCTAAATTAAAAAATTTAGGTTTAACTACAGCTATGCTCACAGGTGATAATGAACATAGTGCTTATGCTGTAGCTAATGAAGTAGGCATTGATAAAGTTCATGCTAAACTTTTACCTGAAGATAAATTAAAAAAATTATCTTCACTTAGACAAGAACATGGTAATGTACTTTTTGTCGGCGATGGTATAAACGACGCTCCTATTCTCGCTGGTGCTGATGTTGGCGCTGCTATGGGTAGTGGTGCTGATGCTGCCATTGAAGCTGCTGACGTAGTATTTATGAATTCTAAAGTTCATTCTATTTTCCAAGCGATAAATATCTCTCGTGATACCATTCGCATAGCATGGCAAAATGTAGTCTTTGCCTTAGGTGTAAAAATACTCATCATGATACTCGGTCTTATGGGATTTGCTTCCATGTGGGCAGCAGTTTTTGCCGATACTGGTGTGGCTATAATTTGTATTTTAAACTCCATTCGCATTCTTTATAAAAACTATTAATAGCTTTCAACTTTTAATAATCTGTTCATTTTCTTTTTAGATGAACAGATTATTTTTTATATTTACGAAAATTTCTTGGAGTACATCCATTATATTTTTTAAAAAGTTCTGCATAATAACTTCCACTATTAAATCCACATTCTAATGCAACTTCTGTAATTGATAAATCTTCATTCTTCAATAAAATCTTACTTTTTTCTAACCTATATAAATTAACAAAATCATTTGGTGTTTTATTTACATATCGCTTAAAAAGTTCATAACACTTACTTTTACCTACATTTCCAGATTTTGCAATATCTTGCAAAATTATTGCTTTTTTATAATTTTGATAAATAAATATTACCATCTGTTTAAATATATTCACATCATCAGAAGTATCATCTTTTATTAAGTTTAAATTTTTATCATTATCTATTAAATTATATATTTGATACCATAAATCATATACTAAAGACAACAATCTCCATTCTTTTGCTCTACAAGATTTTTCCTGCCAATCTATTAATGCAAATAATATTCTATCTAATTGTTTTCCTTCATTATTTTTTAAACACCATGCCAATAGACCATTATTCTCAATAATAGGAATTACATATTCTTGATACATAGCTTTATTAATTTTTAATACTGAAGGATTTACCATTAAACAAATAAATTTACAATCATCATGATTATATTCATAACCATAATGTATCTGCTTTGAATTTACAATTAAAATATCATCTTTTATTAAACGAAAAATTTCTCCATTTATATAAAAATTCATTGAACCTGATAAAATTTTTATAATTTCTATATCATCATGCCAATGACATAAAGCTCTTTTATTTTTATATTGTATTAATTCTCTTATCTTTATAGATATTGGCAATAATAAATTTTCATATTCTACTACTTCTAAATTATTTTCTATTATATACATAAAGCTCATCCTCAGCAGATTATTGTTATAAAAAACTCGGTCAATATTGATAGTATTATCCCTTATTATATATTATTATGACTCTATAATTAATTATTTTAGGAGGTTTTATCATGTTAGCTGATTATCATATGCACACTGAATTTAGTGATGACTCTACTTGCCCTATGGAAAAAGCTATCCAAACAGCAATAGCTAAAAATTTCGATGAAATCTGTTTTACTGAACATATTGATTATGGTGTAAAAACAGATTTAAATTGTGATTGTCAAAAATATCTTGAAAAATTTACATATTATCAAAAATTATTTTCTCCTCAAATAAAACTAAAATTCGGCATGGAATTTGGTATGCAAACACATACTATCAATCAATTTGCCAAAACATTTGCTAGTTATCCCTTTGATTTTATAATACTTTCTTGTCATCAAGTCAATAACCTTGAATTTTGGAACCAAGCTTTTCAAAAAGGAAAAACACAACAAGAATATAATGAACTTTATTACCAAGAAATTTTAAAAGTAATCCAGAAATATAAAGATTATTGTGTTCTTGGTCATTTAGATATGATTAATCGTTACGACCAAAAAGGGATTTATCCTTTCAATAAAGTCTTTGACCTTGTAAATGAGATTTTAAAACAAGTCATAAATGATCATAAAGGCATTGAAATTAATACTTCTTGTTATCGTTATGGACTAAAAGATTTAACGCCTTCCGTTGAAATTTTAAAACTCTATAAAAAATTAGGTGGTGATATTATAACCATTGGTTCTGACGGTCATGATGTTGACCAATATGGCTTTAAAATCCAAGAGACTAAACAAATATTAAAAGATTTAGGATTTAAATATATCTATACATTTGACAAAATGAAACCTATTGTTCATACAATTTAATAATTAAAATAAAAAAACTAGATGCAGTTAAACTACATCTAGTTTTTTATTATTTTCTAGCACATTCATTATCTAAATTAAGCATAATTTTAAGACCATGGTCTAATGTTGGCAATAAATATTCCAAACATTCTCTTACAGCTTTAGGACTTCCCGGCAAATTAATAATCAAAGATTTTTTTCTAATGCCTGAAGTTGCTCGACTCAACATAGCTCTTGGTGTAATTTTTAAACTATACATACGCATAGCTTCAGAAATTCCTGGTGTTTCTCTTTCAATTACATCTTTTGTCGCTTCAGGTGTATTATCCCTTGGCGAAAAACCTGTACCACCTGTTGTCAAAATCAAAGGAATTTCTTTATCCGCAAGCTCTATCATTTTGTCTGCCAATAAAGCTCTATCATCTGGCAAAATTTCCATGGATACTACTTTATAATCAGACTCTTCTACAATCTGCTTTATACATGGACCACTTAAATCTTCACGAAGACCTTTTGCACCTTTATCACTTGCAGTGATTATCGCCACTTCAAACATTTCATTCACCTTCTCAAGCTTCTACAAAAATTGTATCTTGTGCTTTAATTTCTCCGCCATTTAATACAATCGCAAATACACCTTCATTAGGCATGATACATTCACCTGTTTGCTTTTGAATATTGCAACCTAAATGGCATTTTTTACCTATCTGAGTGATTTCCAATAAAATATCATTTACTTTCAATCTTGTACCAATCGGCAAATTTTTTAAATCAATACCTTCAACTAAAAGATTTTCGCCAAATGCACCAGCAGGAACTTTGAAATTATATTTTTCTTCAAAAGCTCTCACCGCTTCCACTGCTAATAAACTTATCTGACGATGCCATTTTCCAGCATGAGCATCATGTTCTAAACCAAAATCTTTTATCATCAAGCCCTTATCTACAGCAGTTTTTAAAGTACCTTTTTGTTCACTGATACATACAGCTAAAATTTTTCCTATCAATTAAAATCTATACTCCTTATTATTTTTCATAATCATAAACGCCAGATTTTCCGCCTTCTTTATGCAATAGACGTATATCTGATATTTCCATACTTTTATCTATAGCCTTGCACATATCATAAATCGTCAATAAAGTAACTGATACAGCATGGAGTGCTTCCATCTCAACGCCAGTCTTACCATTGACTTTTGTTGTCGCAATAGCTTTTATCATATAATTGTCTTCGTCTAATTCAAAATCAATCGTAACTTTTGTAATAAATAATGGATGACAAAGCGGTATCATATCACTTGTTTTTTTCGCTGCCATGATACCAGCTATTCTAGCAACAGCTAATACATCACCTTTTTTATTAGTCTGTTCTTTGATTGAGCGAAAAACTTCTTGATTTACTTTTATACTACCTTCGGCAATAGCTATGCGCATGGTAATGTCTTTTTGACTAACATCAACCATGATAGCTTCACCATCTTGATTAAAATGCGTAAAATTCGCCATATTTTCCTCATTTATAATTTATTATTTTAATTTTTTAGCCACATCAGTTACATCTTTAACAGTATTCACTGTATCTGTGATATCTGATGTTGAATTTCTAAATTCTTTTATGCTTTTACCTAAAGCTTTACTTATTTCTGGCAATTTCTTAGGGCCAAATACCACTAACGCAATCACTAAAATCAAAATTAATTCTGGTATACCTAATCCAAACATCTATTTTTCTCCCATCTAAAATTATTTTACTGAGCTCTTTTTTGAATTAACTGAGCTACAATACTAATTGCAATTTCGGAAGGTGTTTCCGCTTTAATATCTAGCCCTATAGGCATGATAATTTGTTTTATTAAATCTTCGCTAAAGCCTTTTTCAGCTAAATAATTTTCTACATGAATTTTTTTATGTCTACTGCCAATCACGCCAATATATGCTGGAGGATTTTTCAATAAACTTTCTAAAACCAAAGTATCTTTTGTATGACCATTAGTTACAACTATTACATAATCACTATTTTTTATTTCCACTTGCTTACTAAAATCTGTATAATCTACAACTACAATGCGTTTAGCGTCTGGAAATAATTCTTTTTTAGCAAATTCACTGCGTTCTTCAAGCACGATATATTCAAATTCTAAATTTGGCAATAATTTTGCGACCTCTTGAGCTACATATCCGCCACCGAACAAATAAACTCTAGGGCTTTGCTTCATGATTTCTAAATACTGCCCAGATTGATTTGTTGTATCCATCTGCAATAAAGATTTTTTAGTCAACTTTTCTTTCAAAGCAAAACTTTCCGCTAAGTCATAAACTTTAAAGTCAAAGTTTTCATTTTGCCAACTTAAGTTCAAAACGATTTTATTTTTTGTATTAATTAAAGTCAATGCTTTTTCCACTTGAACTAAATCTTTTTGCTGTAAACAATATAGAGCAACTGTCAACTGACCGCCACAAACCATACCATATTCACCGGCAGTAGCATTATTCAAAGAAAAAGTCTGCACTATGGATTTACCATTTTTTAAATTTTGTTTAGCTTCCTGTATAGCCAAATATTCTAAAGGACCACCGCCAATTGTATCCACCGTTGAGCCATCAGATAAAATAAGCATATGTGCACCTACTCCGCGCGGAGCAGAACCTTTTTTCTCCATGACCATTGCTAAAATCACAGGATTATTTACTTTTAATTGTGTCTGCACTTTTTGCCAAAAAGCTTTTATTGTAATCATTTTTTGCCCTGCTTTCTCAAATTTTTCAAGCCATATAATACAGCTTCTAAAGCACCGCCACCTATAGCTCTAGATTTATCAGATATACTGAAACAATGGCTTTGCTCTGCTCGTGGGTCAATGTCTCCACATTTCATCTTATCTGTAACTATAATACCATCATGCAACATACCGCGGACAATACCATCTATTAAAGCTGTTACTTCCCTATCATCAACATAGGCTACAATATCGCCTTTTTTTACAAAATCACCAATTTTTGCCACGGATTTAAATACGCCCTCGCCATTAGCTCTGATAATTCGCTCTACAGTATAACCGCCAATATTTCCTGGAACACCTGTATTTTTTATAGCACTGCCCTCTTCGATTACCTTACCTAAGAAATGACCTCTTTTCGTTTCGATAACATAATCGCAATCTTTTTTAGCTGTAAATCCAGGCCCTACAGCAATGACAATCGGTGCATCATCAATTTTTGTATTTATATTTTTCTTAGCCATTATAGCATCAATGATAATATCTGGTTTATACTCTTTCGCAATATCAGCATTTTCATCAACAATTACAGCAATTTTATCTTTTGCGATAACTTCTTGTGCCTCTTGATAATTATTTACTAACTTTCCTTTTATGCCTTCTATATTCACTTCATTTTCATAAACAGCATTAGAATAAGACACTGTCAATCTCACAGTCAAAGGCTTTTCTATCTCCGTCATAATAATCGGAAATCCTGCTCGTTGTAATCGCCAAGCAATGCCTGAAGCTAAATCGCCAGCGCCTTTTATCAATATTTTTTCCATTAAAATTACCTTTACCTTCTCTATTTTTACTTTCTAAAACTCATCACGATAACTACTTATCGCCACTTTTATTTTACATTCTGTCAATTTTTCAGCTATAAATATAGCCTCTTTTAAAGCAAGTAAAGTATCAACTTGATTTAGGATAACAAAAAAATCTCGCCTACCTATATCTTTTCTTGCCCCTTGTTCACTTGATATCACTTTTATTATATCATTTTTTGTCAGATTTTCGTTTACTTGCTTTTGTAAAAACTTTGCTAAAAGTTCTGCCCGACATAAAGATTTTAACGGCTGATTTAATGCACTCATGCCTACGATATACACTACTTTATTTGATGAAGATATATAAACTGGTTCTTTTTGTTTAGGGAATTTAAATGGCAATCTTTTTGCTCCATCAGCTTCAATCAAAGTTATATCTGCCAAAGATATGATTTCTCGCAAAAATTCTTCGTCCCATGAACTTATCTTTTTGCCATAATCTTGACCAGTAAATACCCAATTTTGCTGTTTTAATTTTTGCTTTAATAAATTTTTATCTCTTATTGTTATGGCATCTGCTGTTTTAAACATCTTTGTTGTTGTTGTAATCAAAACTTTCTTATGTTCACGCACTAAATTTTTAGCTAATAATTTTATTGTAGACGTTTTACCACCTGCACCAGATATAGAAATTATATCTTGATTTTTCACTTGCAAATACTCTACTATACTTTTATTAATCAACTTTTTCTTTGTATATTCTAAAAACATAAATTTATTCTCCTATGAGGTGTTTTCTATGTATAAAAAATCTCTATGCGTTGTTATTTTGGCTGCTGGCAATAGCTCTCGTTTCGGTGCGAATAAATTACTTTATCCTATAAATAATATTCCTATGTATCAATATACTTTAAATTTAATCAAAAAGCTAAATCCCAAACAAACAATTTTAGTTACTAAATATCCTGAAATCACCAAAAAAATTGACCCAAATATAATAATTATTCCTAACTATGATACTCATTTGGGTCAATCTCATTCTATGCAATTAGCCATAAAAGCCAGCCAACAATTATCTTCTGCTGATAATACAAATGATAATAATATTGACGGCTATTTATTCATCGTTTGCGACCAACCATTTTTGACATTTGCAAGCCTAAATAAACTTTATCAAACATGGCAAAAAAAAGATAATATCTGCGCTCTATCATATAAAGGGAAAAGAGGTAATCCTGTGATTTTCGCTCAAAAATACGTGCCAGAATTACTTGCTATCCATGGAGATAAAGGCGGTCGCATTGTCATTCAAAAACATCTTGATGAATTAACTTTAGTCGAAGTAAATTCTGCTAAAGAATTAGTAGATATAGATACATTATCCATATTAAATGAACTTCAAGACTAAAACTCAAGCTCTAAAATATGGCCAACTGCTAAATTATTTTGTTTTATAAAATCTTCTACTATAGATTTATCTTCTATTTTACTAGTCCAACCAATGCCACAACCACCTGTAAGCTCCACAGGTACAGGCAATAATCTGCCAGCGATATTTCCTTTTTTACAAGCAGATTCAAAAGCAAAAGCATGTGTTGGATTATCAAATGTTATCACTAATTTTAAAGATTTTCCTAATCTTGACATAAATCGTCCCTGATTTCTTTTATTGCTATTAATGCTTGTTTTACTTCTTCTTGTGTATTAAATCTTGAAAAACTAAAACGAACTGTGCCTTGTTTATCAGTTCCTAAAGCCTGATGAATAAGTGGCGCACAGTGTATACCACTGCGGACAGCAATGCTGTATTCCATCCATAATCTATCTGCAACTATCGAAGAATCTATATCTTTGATATTAAAACTTATCACTGGTACGCGATTTCTTTTAAAACAACCATAGATTTTTACATCTTCAATATTTTTTAGACCTTCATAAAAATCTTTTGCCAACAAAAGTGCATCTGTATCTAAACCATTTTTTAAAATCCAATCTACAGAAGCATTAAGCCCTGCAATACCATGAACATTTGCTGTTCCCGCTTCAAATACATTTGGCATCATATCTGGGTGATTTTTCGCAAAACTATAAAAACCACTGCCACCAACTTTCACAGGTACAGGGTGAAGACCTTCTCGCAAAACTATTCCACCTGTACCTTGCGGAGCAAATAATTCTTTATGACCTGTAAAACATAAAATATCTATGTTGAAATTTTCCATGTCTATCGGTATTAAACCAGCTACTTGAGCAGCATCTAAAATAAATAAAGCATTATGTTCATGAGCTATAGTTCCTATACGCTGTATATCCATGAGATTACCAGTAACATTTGATGCTCCTGTTGTAATCACAGCCAAAGTATCAGGACGAAAAGCTCTTTCCATCAATTCATATTCAAAATTTCCATCTTTATCTACAGGAATTATGGTTAAATCCAAATCGCCATCACGTAGATATAATGGGCGCAATACAGAATTATGGTCATTTGCTGTAGTTATGATATGCCCTTTATTAAAAAAAGATGCTATGACTAAATTCAAACTCTCTGTCACCCCAGAAGTAAATGCCACATTTTCTGGTTTTGCATTAAATAAAGTAGCAATTTTTTCACGTGCTTCATAAACAATTCGCGAAGACCAAATAGATGGCCCTGTTGCACTTCTTGATGAATTGCCAGCATTAGCTAACGCTTCAATAACAGCAGTAACTACACAATCTGGACGATAATAACTCGTTGCTGCTTGGTCAAAATAAATCATGGTTTTACCACTTTCGTCGCTTTTGCTTGACGCTCTACAATATCAAGCATATTTACGATTTTACCTACAGCTAATTTTTCTTTTAACTGATAAAATTCTAAACAAGTGCCACAAGCTACTATTTCTACACCAGCATCAGCTAAAGTTTTTAAGTCCTCTAATACTTCAGAACCTTCAACTGCTAATTTAACACCACTATTATAAAAAATAACAGCTTTAGGTAAAGTTTCTAAACATGTCAAAGAATAAATAAAGCCTTTAATCAAAATACTGCCTAATTTATCATCGCCATGACCCATTACATTACTGCTGACTACAACGACAAAAGAATTATCTGTCTTTGTTGGCACTTCACATTTTATTTCTTCTTGTTGAGGAATGAACATGGATTTTTTTACAAACAAAGATACTATATAATCTGTACCTTGCTGTACTTTTTGAGATGGTAAATTCATCTGGCTTGCCATTTTTTCCAAATTCTGTGCAGAAACTAAATTATCGACAACTACATTTAATTTATCATCTTGTGTCAAAGTTTTTAATGTATCTCTAGCCATTACAAGCGGTTTTGGACAAGCCTGACCTCTAGCATCTATAGTTTTTTCCATAAAAATCACCTCTAAAAAAATTACATAACATTTATTTTATATTTATTTAAATTTGTCACCTTACCCACAATGCGAGCATCTATCTCTGCTTTTTGCATTTCTTCCACTAAAGATTTACTATCCTTAGAATTTACGCTTATCAATAAACCGCCAGAAGTTTGTGGATCGAATAAAACTTCTTGCATAGCAAAAGATATTTCATCTGCAAAAGAAACTTTTTCTCCTGCAAAATTACGATTTCTCTGACCTGCACTTGTGATTAAAAAATTATCTGCATAAGTCAAAGCTTCTTTGATAATCGGTAAATTTTTTGCGTAAACATCTACACTATAATCTTTAGCTACCATTTCTAAAAGATGACAAATAAAACCAAAGCCTGTTACATCAGTGCAAGCATGAACATCATAATCAGTCATGATTTCTGCCGTCTTTTTATTTAAAGTAGTCATGGATTTTATGGCTTTTTGCATAGCCTCATCACTTGCTTCACCAACAGAATTTGCCGCCATGATAATACCTACACCTAGTGGCTTTGTTAAAATTAAATCATCATTTAATTCTATAGTATTATTTTGATATATTTTTTGAGGATTGACAATACCTGTTACTGCCAAACCATATTTTATACTTTCATCATTTACAGAATGACCACCAGATAAAATTCCGCCAGCTTCCATTATTTTACTAGCTCCACCAGCCATTATCTGCCCTAAAATATTTAAATCTTCATTTTCAGGAAAACACACTATATTCTGTGCAGTTTTTACTGTGCCACCCATAGCATAAATATCACTTACTGCATTTGTTGCTGCTATCTGCCCAAAAATATAAGGTTCATTTACCATCGGTGGGAAAAAATCCAATGTCTGTATCATTGCAATATCATCTGTTAATTTATATACAGAAGCATCATCACTTGAATCAAAACCCACTAATAAATTTTCATCTTCAAATTTAGGCAATTTAGATAAAACTTTACTTAAAACCTTTGGCCCTAATTTGGCACTACAACCACCACTTTTACAAAAAATCATAAATATCCTCCTCCCAGTATTCAATCAATTAAATTTATAAAAATTTTATTTTTACTTTTTTATCAAATGATTTAATAAAAGTTTACCACATATTTCCTAACAATAAAAAACTCCTTTAGCTAAAAACTAAAGGAGTTTCTTTTATTATTTATTATTTTTTTAATTTATTATTTCTATTTAAAATAGCATTTAAAATAATTGCTGTTAAACTTCCGATTGTAATACCACTATGGAAGATAATGCTCCAAATGCCAGTTAAATGTTTGAAGATTTCAGGAATAGCCATGGATAAAAGACCCATTGCAAGACTGATACCTACGATTAAGACATTATAATTGCCTTCGCCTTCATATTCAACTTTCGCTAATACACGAATACCATTTGCTGCTACCATACCAAACATAGCGATACCTGCACCACCAAGTACAGGAGCTGGAATACATGCAACTAAAGCTGCCATTTTAGGGAATAAACCTAATAACATTAAAATTACACCAGAACCAGCTACAACAAAACGGCTCTTTACATTTGTGAGTGTGATAAGACCGATATTTTGAGCAAATGCTGTATAAGGGAAAGTATTTAAGATACCACCAAGTAAAGTGGAGAAACCATCAGCACGAAGACCTCTTGTAATTGTTTTTTGGTCTGCTGGTCTACCTACGATAGCACCTACAGCGATAATATCACCAGTAGTTTCTGTCATAACAACTAAGATAACTAAAATCATTACAATAATTGCTGGAATATCAAAAGTTGGTACACCAAAATGAAGAGGAGTAACAAGACCTAGCCAATCAGCTTTACCGATATGGCTAAAATCTGTATAACCACAGAAAGAAGCTACTACTGTACCTATTACCAATGCTAACAATACGGAAATATTTCTCCATACACCAGAAAACCAACGATAGAATATAATTACTAACAATAAAACAAAAGCAGATAACAATAAAGTTGGAATACTTCCAAAATCTGCAGCAGCTGGATTACCACCACCAGCCCATCTTACTGCTACTGGCAATAAAGACAAACCAATAATTGTAATAACACTACCAGTTACTACTGGAGGGAAAAAGCCAACCAATCTGCTAAAAAATGGAGACATTAAAAACATGAACAACCCGCTGGCTATAACAGCACCATAAATCGCTGTTAACCCATCAGCTTGACCAATCATTATCATCGGCGAAACAGCTGCAAATGTTACACCTTGCACAATTGGTAATTTACTTCCCATTTTACATGGACCCAAAGTCTGAATTAAAGTCGCAATACCAGCAGTAAATAAGTCTGCATTAATCAAATAAATTAAATCCTCTGTACTAAGACCGATAGCATTCGCCACGATAAGTGGTACCGCTACCGCACCAGCATACATTGCTAATACATGCTGAAGACCATAGAGAAACGTTTGACCTAATGGCAATCTTTCATCAACTGGATGTACAGATTTGTTCATTAAAAATACCTCCTGTATTCAATTAAAATATATAATATAGTGATATTTATTTATTATATCACTTATCCACCAATTAAAGACATAGATTTATCTTCTTTTTGTGAAAAAGCTTCATTTTCTAAGTGATGATTTTTAGGTTTATGATAAATAGTATCCTTTATTATCGCTAAAATTTCTTCATCTGTTACATTCTTTTTCAATAAATCATTTAAATTAACACCACTATTATAATGTAGACAAGGTTTTAACATGCCTGTTGATGTCAATCGTAAACGATTGCAATTAGCACAAAATTTATGTGATAATGCAGAAATAAATCCTATTTTTATTGATAAATTTTCTACTTGATAATAATGTGCTGGACCTTCAAATACATCTATTTGTTTTAAAGCTCCATATTTTTTGCTAATTATAGCTTTTAAATCATCTTCTTTTACCGCTTTAAAATTCTTTGCCACATTCATCGGCATTAACTCGATAAAACGCAAATCTATTTTATTACAATTGGCAAATTCTATCAAAGGTATAATTTCTTTTTCATTTATACCCTGCATAATTACACTGTTGATTTTTAAAGGAATATTTTCTTTTTGAGCTAATTTTATTCCTAATAGAACTTTATCTATATCTCCGCCACGTGTAATTTCTCTAAATAAATCTTTATCAATACAATCTAAACTTAAATTTATACCACTTATACCAGCTTTTTTCAAAACATCTACTTTATTAGATAATAATATGCCATTTGTAGTCAATACTATTTTTTCTATACCTTGTATTGCTTTAAATCTTATTATTAAATCTTCAATATTTGGATATAATAATGGCTCTCCGCCAGTGAGCCTTATTTTTTTTATACCCGTTGAACTGATTAATTCCACTAAATGTATTAAATTTTTTTGCGAAAGCATTTCTTCTGTCTGCTTTATTTTTTGCTCTGGCATACAATACTGGCAACGTAAATTGCAATTACTTGTAAGTGATACACGCAAGTAATCTATATTACGCTTAAAACAATCTTGCATTCAAAATCCTCATCATTTCTATTTTACATAAGCTTAATTTTGATTTTCTATCTCTTTGCGTTCAACTATCAATTCAGCAGTTACTTCATCGCCTACATTTAAACTTGTACCCTTTAATTGATAAATAAAACCGTTATATTTTTGCAACAAAGTAGCTCTTGTTACTCCTTTAGGATTAATTATTTGCGCATGATATTTATCATCTTGTTTAAAAATATGAACTTGCAAGCAAAAATCTGCATTTTTCGGTGCTGTAAAATCAAAATCTACAGTTACGTTTACAGTTTCCAAACTGCTTAATTTTTGATGATAATAAGCTTGCATAATAGCTTTTAAATAAAAACGCATAGCTAATTCTGCACCATTTGGAGGGCCTGCAATACCTAATACTGGTTTTTGGTTAAATTTAGAGAAGCTAGAATGTTTACCTGGTCTACAACCTAATTCATAAACTAAAACTTCGCCTTCTGTTTCTAATAAATCAAGCGTAAAATCCTTTGTTCCTTTAGAAGAACCTGCATTTATTAAAATGATATCTGCTATTTCACTTGCTTTGGTAAGAGCTTCTTTTATTTTTTCTTTATCATCAGGGATTATCGGAAATATAGTTAAGTCTGCTTGATATTGTTTACAAAAAGCAGATAACATCATGCTATTTGACTCTATATTTTTGTCTACTGGATAATCTTCACTTTGCCATGAAACTAATTCATCACCAGTAGGAATAAATGCAATCTTTGGTCTTGCTATAACTTTTACTTCTTTAATACCGCCTGATGCTAATAAACCGACTTGAGGTGCTGTGATTTTTTCATATTTATTTACTAAAACTTCATCTTTACCGATAAGACTTCCTGGTGGGTCGATTAATTGTCCCTTTGTTTCAGGTTTAGCTAAAATTTTTAATTTACCATCTATAAAACGAACATCTTCTATTAAAATAACTGTATCATATGGCTCTGGCACTACACAGCCAGTATTGGCAAAAATATATTCCTTGCCTTCTTGCCAATTCTCAGTATCTGGTATGCCATCTTTAAAATCTGCAAAACAAACACCAATACCGTCCATTTTACTCACTGGCAATTTAGGTAAAATGACTTTTGCCTTCACATCTTCAGCACTGACTTTATCTACAGCATTATATAAATCCACAACTTCAAAATTTCGTTTAAAGTCAATCTGCTCTATGAGAAATTTTTTCATCATTTCTCGAGAAGGCATATAACCCTTTTCTACATATTCACGATAAGCCATAATATCACCTCATAATTATGTTACTTATATTTTTTATTATTTTATCTTTCCCGAAAAGAAATATATAAGTACAGTTAAAACAAGTCCTAAAGCTCCATACAATGGTCCTTTTTCAACAAAAGCATAAATGGTCATCACCAAACAAATAATAACTGCGATTGAAATTTGTTTAGCATTTTCTTTACGGTAAGCAAAAGTTTCATAATCTACGCCTGCTTCTTGTTTAAAACACTCTTGGCAAATAACACGTTTATTGCCATCTTTATCAGTATTGACTAAAGCTACTTTTTCATCAATATGTTTATGACAAATTGAACATTCTACCATCTTTTTACCCACCTTCAATCTTTATTTTCAGATAAAAACAAAAAGACCTGCTCTTATGAGCAGGTCTATTATGCACATATGGCAGAGAGGGTGGGATTCGAACCCACGGTACCTCTCGGTACAATTGATTTCGAGTCAATCACCTTCGACCACTCGGACACCTCTCCACTTATTCATGATATGATTAGAACCACAAAAATTATATCATTGTCAAAATCAAAATACAATACCTAGATTTATTATTCTTCAGTCACTATAGCCTTAGCCATTTTTTCAAATTTTACACGAGGCATCATTACAAAATGACCACAACCATTACATTTTAGACCAAAGTCCATACCCACTCTAAGTATTGTCCATGTATCACTACCACATGGATGCTTTTTTTTCATACGCACTACATCATTTACTTTATATTGAACTTTTTCCACCATCTTTACCTCACTGCTTCAACGTAGTTTTTTTATAACTGAACCATTTTCATCTACTGGTTCTGGGTGAATAGTGATATCAAATCCACCAAATCTATTTCTTATCTTACATTCAATATCATCACAAATATTATGAACTTCTTCTAAGTGCATATCTTTATCAAAAGTAACATGCACATCTAAAAGTCTATCAGAACCAGATTTTCTAGTGCGTAAATGATGATAACCTTTTAAACCTTTATGTGATAAAATTATTTCTCCAATAATCGCTTCATCTTTTTGAGATAAACTGCTATCAGTCAATTCTCTTGCACTATCTACTACCATTTTATAACCAGCACGGAATATAATCAAAGCCACTATAATTGCAATAACAGGGTCTAACCATAAAAAGCCAAAGACTTTCATGCCTACGAGACCTAATAAAACACCTACAGAAGTCCAAACATCTGCTTGAAGATGCAATCCATCGGCTTCTAATGCTTGAGAATCAGTTTTTTTTGCTACAGCAATCAAGCGACGAGAAACAATTATATTTACTACAATAGAAATAAACATGATATAAATACCATATTGCAAAAATTCTGGGTCTAATGGTGTATTAAATTTGTGTATTGCTTCATAAATAATAAAGATAGCAGTGGCTACAATCAATAACGCTTCTACTGCTGAAGATAAATTTTCAAATTTACCATGACCATAATCATGTTCTTTATCTGGTGGTACTACAGCTTTGCGCACAGCCCAAAAAGCAATAAAAGCAGCAATCAAATCCACACCTGAATGAAGTGCTTCTGAGACTAAACTTACTGCGCCTACATATAAACCAACAGCTAGTTTTAAAATAACTAATAAAGTATTCGACATAATCGACAGCCATGCTGTATTACGTTTTAAAGTATTTGCATCTGTCATAAAAATCACCCATCCCCTAAAAATATAAATGCTATTAATTATCATTCAAAAAGTTTTTCATAGCAAAAAATCTGCAACATCTCATTTAGATGTGCAGATTTGACAAAAAATATTATTTATATCCTAACACACGGAAAAATATATGTAAAGTAAAACATATTGTTTAGAATTTCTAAATAATATAAAAATTAACATAAATTTACTAGACAAAAATTAAATTAATGATAAGATAAAATTAGTATTTTATTTAAGCGAATTGAAAGGATTTGATATAATGCTTTACCCATTAAAACTAAATGCAGCTTTTAAAGATTATCTATGGGGCGGTACAAGATTACGCGATGAATTTAATAAACAAACTGATATTGATCCTGTAGCTGAAAGCTGGGAATTATCTTGCCATCATGATGGACAAAGCATTATCAGTAATGGCGAATTTTCTGGTAAAACTTTAGCTCAATATATTGAAACAGTGGGCAAACAAGTAATTGGTACAAAAGCTCCTAAAGATAAAGATTTCCCTATTTTAATTAAATTTATTGATGCTAAACAAAGTTTATCTGTACAAGTTCACCCAGACGATAAATATGCACTTTTACACGAAGGCGAATCTGGTAAAACTGAAATGTGGTATGTAATGGATGCAACTCCAGATGCTACTTTAATCTATGGATTTACTCATGAAATTTCTCACCAAGAATTTGAACGTCGCATCAAAGATAATACTCTTCTTGAAGTTTGCAACCAAGTGCCAATAAAAAAAGGTGATGTATTTTTCATCGAAGCAGGTACACTCCATGCTATTGGTGCAGGAGCATTGATTGCAGAAATTCAACAAAGTTCCAATTCTACTTATCGTGTATACGATTATGGTCGTGTAGGCAAAGATGGTAAACTTCGTGAACTTCATATCGAAAAAGCTCTCGCTGTAACTAAACTTGAACCACCAACTAGAAAACCTGAACCTATTGCCAAACTCACAGCTTTTGCAGATTATGATTTAACAATTCTCGCACAATGTGAATTATTCAATGTAAGTCATTTTGATTTACATGGCAATTGCTCATTAAATGCTAAAAAGGATAGTTTCCATTCTATCTTAGTTTTAGATGGACAAATAGCATTGACTTACGGAAATGATAGCTTCACTATCACCAAAGGCGAAAGTGTATTTATTCCTGCTGATATGGGTGAATATATCTTAAACGGCACAGGTGAATTTATCTTAACTACATTATGATTACAATATAATAAAAACAAAAGGCAAGTAAATTAAATTACTTGCCTTTTTTATATTTCAACATAATAAAATTTATTGTCTTCTTTTTTCCGGAGTTAAATAAACTAATACAATACTTATAACTAATAATATAGCAGTCAATGCTAATGCCATAGTAAGTCCATAACTTTCAGCAAGTGAGCCTGTAAGCATTGTGCCAAAACCACCAAGACCAAAAGATAAACCGAGCATCATACCGGAAGCCATACCTGGATTATCTGGCAATAAATCCTGACCCCAAACTATAGCTCCTGGATTTGCTGCCATGACCAAGCCACCACCAACAAATAAAGCAATATACATCAATATATCTATTTGTTGTGCAAACAAGAAATACATTGTAGGGATTAATGTAAATATTAATGCCCATAAAATTACTTTTTTATAGCCGATTTTATCATTTAACGCTCCACCGATTAAACCACCGATTACAGAACCACATAAATATATTGTTAAAATCCAACCACTTAAAGTATTATCACAGCCTTTTTCTATTGCCCATAAAGGTAAAAATGTAACTAGAGCTGTAAATAACCATGCTCTAAGTCCCATGGATATATTAAGCAACATTAACGGTTTATTTTGCAAAATTTGAGCTAAATTAAAATGCATATTCTTAGCTACTTGTTCATTGACAAAACGCGCTTTGGATAATCCTGAACTATACATCAATACACCTAAAATAATCGCAGGTATAATCAATATAGGTAAATAATCTAAACTATACATCTGCATAAAATAAACTAATAAAATAGGAGCCAAGGCAAAACCAAAACTGCCACCAGCTACAAATATTGAGATACATGTTGATATTTTTCCATCAGGTGCCACTTTGCTGACTAGACCAGCACCCATAGGATGAAACGTAGAAACAGCCAATCCACTAAGTCCAATCAAAACAGCTAATATAATAAAATTACTTGCCCAATTAGTAAGGCAGATAAATACAGCTCCAAAAGGAATAATCAATGGCATAATCTTATTAAAATTATATTTATCCATAAAATAACCAAAAACAGGCTGTAACACATTTGCAGATAAAGACATAACCATAACTAACGCACCACTTAAGGTAAGTGATAAGCCCAATTTAGGTATTAAAATCGGCAATAAGATAGGTAAAAAATTACAATAAAAATCATTAAAAAAATGACCCATCGCTAATAAAATAACTTGCAAATAAGATTTCTTAACTACTACTTCAGTTGACATTATGTATACCTCGAAATTAAATTTATTTATAAAAAAAGCGAAAGCTTATGCCTTCGCTAATAAACAAAAAAGGAAGCTTTCGCTTCCTATAATTTCTAATGGTCGGAGCAGCAGGATTCGAACCTGCGACCCCCTGGTCCCAAGCCAGGTGCTCTACCAAACTGAGCCATGCCCCGTTTCTCACTTGTTCCCCGTGAGAACATGTATTATTATATGACCTTTACGAGGAAATGTCAACACCTTTTTTTTAAAATTTTTATAAAAAATTTAAAAAAAGTTTTTATAGCTGAAAAAACCTTATAAATTAAGGCTTTTTTTCATGCTTAACTATAATCATACAAAAGTTTTTGCATTTTTTCTATATCTTTTTTAATAAATTCATCATTATTTAAAATTTTAAAAGGAAAAATATTTTATTCTATAGAATATATATTTATATACTTAATAATCTAATTATAACCTACATATAACGCTCGTTAATTTATTAAATATTAATATATTTTTTAATATTTCCTTAAATCTACAAAGGAATAATTTCCCATTTTATGTTACAAAAATATTTCTAGGAGATGATTAGTATGCATTTTTATTGTGAAAAATGTAAAAAAGAATATCCATTAAATTCAATTTCTTACCATTGTTCTTGTGGTGGTTTATTTAGATTATATAAAAATAACACTGATCCTATAACACCAGAAGTTTCTATTGGAGAAATTGAAACACCGCTTATACCTATAAAATTTGGTAAACAAGAGTTTTTCTTTAAAATGGAAAACTTAAATCCAACAGGTTCTTTCAAAGCCCGTGGTGCCAAGACAATGATTAGCATACTAAAAAATCTAGGCATAAAACACATAATTGAAGATTCTTCAGGAAATGCAGCTTCTGCTATAGCAGCTTACGCAGCTGCGGCAAATATGAAATGTACTGCTTATGTACCTGAAAATATAGCTGAAGGAAAATTAAAACAAATTGAAACTTTTGGTGCTCAAATTCGCCTTGTTATTGGTAATCGTGATACTGCAGCCAAAACAGCTCAAAAAGAAGCTACAAAATCTAAAACATATTATGCTTCTCATGTCTATAATCCTTTATTCTTTGAAGGAATAAAATCTCTAGCTTATGAAATTTACCATCAATTAAATGACCATGTACCTGAATATATTTTCCTTCCTGTTGGTAATGGTACAATGCTTCTCGGTCTTTATTATGGATTCGAAGAAATTGGTCGTTTACCAAAATTCATCGCTGTTCAAAGTGAAAATTGCTGTCCTTTATATAATGCATTCAAGAAAAAACGTAAAGGTTCCAAAGTTGGTTATACTATAGCTGATTCCATACGTGTAGAAAAACCAATGCGTTTAAAAGAAATGCTCATGGCAATTACTCGTAGCAATGGTGAAGTCCTCACTGTAGATGATGAAGAAATTATCGAAGCTCAACATCAAGTAGGTAGAAAAGGTATCTATATTGAACCAACTGCTGCTGCTTCCGTTGCTGGTGCTTTAAAATATTTCAAAAAAGGAAAACCAGATAATTACCGTGTTATCATTCCAATAACTGGTGCTGGTATCAATACTTCTAGTAATAAAGATTAAAATAAAAGTCAGTTTTAGTAAAAGCTAAAACTGACTTTTTTTATCAACATATCCATCATCATCAAAAATAACTTACTATATATCTTTTATCCCTAAAAATTTATGATAAAATATATTATTAATTAACTCAAATTAAATTTATTTTTAGAAAGGATGTTTTGATGGAAGATATTAATATCTATATGTGTTTATTTCTAATTGTTACTGGATTTATCGCAGCTTTTATCGATACTGTAGTTGGCGGTGGTGGTCTTATTTCTTTACCTGCACTTTTATTTACTGGCATGCCTCCCGTTACAGCTATAGCTACGAATAAAGTGTCTGCTTCTATGGGTGCTACAATTGGTTTTGCCTCTTTTGTTCGCTCTGGTAGAGTAGATTTTTCTACTATAAAATATTTACTACCACTTTCTTTCATTGGCTCAATCTGTGGTGCTAGTATTTTAAAATTAATTCCTTCTGACTTTCTTCGTCCCTTAATTATCATTTTACTTGTAGCTGTAACTATCTATACTTTGACAAAAAAAGAATTTGGTCAAGTCGCTACATTTAATGGTATGAGTCAAAAAATGTGGATACTAAGCGCTATTGCTGCATTTATTTTTGGCTTTTATGATGGATTTTTTGGCCCTGGTACTGGCACATTCTTATTATTTGCCTTCCTTTGGATAGGTTTTGATTTTATCGGTGCTGCTGCTAATGCTCGTGGCTTAAACTTTGCTAGTAATATCGCTGGTGCATTATTTTTCATCAGCTCTGGCATTGTCGATTTTGCCTACGCCATTCCTATGGGACTTGCCATGATGGTTGGAGCCTTCTGCGGAGCTCGCATGGCCATTGCCAAAGGTGCTACATACGTAAAAACCTTATTTATCATCATGTCCATCGTATTAATCGGAAAACAAGTAATTGATTTATTCAAATAAGTTGTTCATTTCTTTGGTGACAAAGAAACGAACCAAAGAAATCACCGCAGATAAATTTTTAGCTTTGAAAATAATTTTCGCTTCATACAACGCTTAGAAACTCGCTTCGCTCAAACATTCATACTAAAACCGTATTCAGCGACAATTATTTTCAATAACCTAAAGGTTACCACTAAAAATTTATAATGCGGAAAATAATATTACGTGTTATTAATATAATACCAAACTTTCCCGCATTAGCAGACTTTTACGGTAGCTGAAAGCTATTGACAAAGATAAAACTATGGATACGGTTTTAGTCCTACTGTTTGAGCGAAGCGAGTTTAGAGCGTTGTAGACATAGTTTTATCTTTGTCAAAGTAAAATCAATATTGCGGGTATATTTTCTTTTTGATTCGTTTTTCTTTTATTTAAAAGAAAAATGAATACTAACTTTTGGGAGGGTATATTTTTATGTTATATGCAGTTATTGACATTGGTTCTACTACTATTCGTATGGCTATTTATGAAATCTTGGATAATAAGTTAAATCTTATTCATAAACGCAAATATACTGTAGGTTTAGCAAGTTATGTCAAGGATAATGTCATGGAACAAGCTGGTATTGATAAAGCTTGCGAGATTTTAAACAGTTTTAAATCCTTCTTGACTTCTTTTAATATTGAAAATGTAAGTGCTTTTACTACAGCTGCACTCCGCAATGCTCAAAATAGTAAAGAATCTGTCGCTGAAATCATTGCTCGCACTGGTATTGATTTGCATATCATCTCTGGTGATGAAGAAGCAACTTATGATTTTATCGCTGCTACACATGAACTTGATTATCATGATGGTTTTATCATTGATATCGGCGGTGCTAGTACAGAACTCATTCGTTTTGCTGACAATAAAATTATCCAAAAAACCAGCTTGCCTATTGGCTCTTTAGCTCTCCATACAAAATATGCGACTGACTTTTTACCTAGCGAAGAAGAAATCGCACAAATGATAAAAGAAGTTCATGCTATTATTGATACAGCACCTGAATTCAAAGATATTTCCCATGCTGAAATCTGTGGTATTGGCGGTACATGTAAAGGAGCTAGAGCTTTATATAACGAAATGTACGCTCAAGATGATATAAATGAAACTATACCTGCTGACAAAATTCCTGAAATGATTTCTCATTTCACACGTGGGCATAAATTAACAGATAAAGATATCACAACTTTATTAAAAACTGTACCTGACCGTTTGCATACTATTATTTCTGGCATGGTCATAGCTAACGAAATCGCTAAACTAATCCATGCTACAGCAATAACTTATAAAGATGCTGGTATGCGTGAAGGATTTTTATATACTCATGTAATCGAAGGTTATTTTTTTATGCAAAAAAATAACGATATTTTACAAATATTATTCTCCTATCAAGATAAAAATTATGCTCAATTTGTACAAAAATTATTGCCTAAAAATATTGATAGAGAAAATATAAAAATTATCGGTATACGTTTACCACAATTGCGAAAAATTGCTAAAGACCTAGTAAAAAATAATTGGCAAGAATTTTTAAATCAAAATACAAATGAATATTTTGAGCAAATCATGCTTGAAGGCTTTGTCATTGCTTATGCTCCTATTGATATAAATGCAAAACAAAAATTAATTCAAAATTTCTTACCTAAGATAAATAATTGGTCTATTTGCGATAGTTTTTGCGCTAGTTTCCAATTAAAAACTAAAGATAAAGATTTATATCTATCTTTTATAAAAAATTATTTAAACAGCCCTAATGAATATGAATTGCGTTTTGCCATCGTGATGTTATTAGACTATTACTTGACAAAAGATTTTGCTGACAATGCACTTCAATTAGTCTATAACACAAAAGATATTTCCTATAGTGTAAATATGGCTAAAGCATGGGCTTTTAGTAAATATTTTACTTTTTATCCAGACAAAGGCTTAAATTTTTTGCAAACAAAATCTCTATCTAAAGATGTTTTTAAAATGACTTGTCAAAAAATAAGAGACTCCCGTAGAGTTTCTTCTCGTTATAAAGAAGCATTAAAAAATTTATAAAAATTTTTATCAGTTGTTTTCTAACATTCATTATTTAACAACTGATTTTTTTATCTAATATAGCCCTAAAGCCTTATATCATAGACTTTTTTCGCTAAAAATGATAAAATATATTAGTTAAGATGATTGTCGTAATTTGTTATTTCGGTCATATTTTGACCGTAGATTAAAATTGAGGTGAGAATGTGACAGAAACTATAAATACAGGAAAAATTCTCCCTGTAAATCTTGAAGATGAAATGAAAAACTCATATATCGATTATGCTATGAGTGTAATTGTTATGCGTGCGTTACCTGATGTACGTGATGGTTTAAAACCAGTTCATCGCCGTATTTTGTATGCTATGCAAGAAGCTGGTATGGGCTCTAATAAACCATATAAAAAATCTGCTCGTATCGTCGGGGAAGTACTAGGTAAATATCATCCACATGGTGATAGTTCCGTTTATGATGCTATTGTTCGTATGGCTCAAGATTTCTCTTGTCGTTATGTATTGGCTGATGGTCATGGAAACTTTGGTTCTATTGATGGCGATTCTGCTGCTGCTATGCGTTATACAGAAGTTCGCATGTCAAAAATTGCAGAATTAATGCTCCAAGATATCGATAAAAAAACAGTGGATTTCACACCAAACTATGATGAATCCCTACAAGAACCATCTGTATTACCATCTAAAATACCAAATCTTTTAGTAAATGGTTCTTCTGGTATTGCCGTTGGTATGGCAACTAATATACCACCACATAATTTAAACGAAGTAATTGATGGCGTTTTACAGATGATTGATAACCCTGAAATTACTGTTGAAGAATTAATGCAAACTATCAAAGGTCCAGATTTCCCTACTGGAGCAATGATTATGGGTCGTGATGGCATTATTTCTGCTTATAAAACAGGTCGCGGTGCAGTAAAAATGCGTGCTTGCACAGAAATTACTACTTTGCCAAATGGTAAACCACGTATCACTGTAACTGAATTACCATATCAAGTAAATAAAGCTCGTCTTGTAGAACGCATTGCTGAACTTGTTCGTGATAAAACAATTGATGGTATTACCGATTTAAATGACGAATCAGACCGCAATGGTATGAGTATTGTAATTGATTTACGCCGTGATGCAAATCCAGAAGTTATTTTAAATCAATTATATCAACATACTCAATTACAAGAAACTTTCGGTGTAATTATGCTTGCTTTAGTTGATGGCAGACCTCGCATTCTCAACTTAAAACAAGTTTTACATTACTATATCAAACATCAAGAAGATGTTATTCGCCGTCGTACACAGTATGAACTCACAAAAGCTCAAGCTCGTGCTCATATCTTAGAAGGCTTAACTATTGCACTTGACCATTTAGACCCAATCATTAAAACTATTCGTGATTCTAAAAATGGCGATAGCGCTAAAGAAGTTTTAATGAGCGACTATACTCTTACTGAAAAACAAGCTCAAGCTATCTTAGATTTGAGATTACAACGTTTAACTGGTCTTGAACGCGAAAAAATCGAAAATGAATATCTTGAAATCTTAGATTATATCTCTGATTTACAAAATATCTTAGCAGATGAACAAAAAATCTTAGATATCATTAAAGAAGAACTTTCTGCTGTTAAAGCTAAATTCGGCGATGCTCGTCGCACTCAAATCACAGATGATAGTTCTGATGTAGATATCGCAGATTTAATTGCTGAAGAAGATGTAGTAATCACTTTAACACATAATAACTATATCAAACGTATCCCTGTAACTACGTACCGCAATCAAAAACGCGGTGGTCGTGGCGTTACTGGCATGGGTACAAAAGAAGAAGATTATGTTGAAAATATGATTATCACATCTACACACAATACAATCTTATTCTTTACTAATAAGGGACTTGTATATCAATTAAAAGGATATGAAATTCCTGAATCCGGTAGGACTGCAAAAGGCACAGCCATTGTAAATCTTTTACCATTAGCAAAAGAAGAAACTATCACAGCTATCATTCCTATTAAGGAATTCTCTAAAGATAGATATTTATTTATGGCTACTCGTCATGGTATCGTTAAAAAGACAGGTCTTAGCGAATTTGATACTAATCGCAAAAAGACAGGTCTTATCGCACTTTCTTTAAAAGAAAATGATGAATTAATCGGTGTAAAACTCACTGATGGCAATCGCCAAATCATCATCGGTACTCGTGATGGTATGTCTATTTGCTTCAATGAACAAGATGTTCGTCCTATGGGTAGAACTGCTCGCGGTGTCATTGGCATAAAATTAAAAGGTGAAGATACAGTAATTGGCATGGACAATATCCGTGATGATTGCGAAGTCTTAACTGTTACTGAACATGGTTTTGGCAAACGTACTGCAACTTCTGAATATCGCACACAAACTCGCGGTGGCATTGGTCTTATCAATATCAAAGTCACTGAAAAAACTGGTTTTGTAATTGGCATTAAAGTTGTAGATAGCCAACAAGAATTCATGCTCATTTCTACTGAAGGTATCGTCATTCGCTCAAATATTGAAGAAGTTTCTGTAATTGGCAGAAATACTCAAGGCGTAAAAATGATGAATATGGATAATAATGATAAAGTAGCTGCTCTTGCTGCTTTTGAAATCAAAGAAGACGATAAATAATTTATAAGACAAAAGGATTTTGCTATGTATGATATGGGAAAAATACTCATCTATATAGGAATTGCTCTTGTTATTATCGGTCTATTAATCCATTTTGGTGGAAAATTATTACCTCTAGGTAAATTACCATTTGATTTTAAATGGGAAGGTAATAATTGGGGCGTTTATTTTCCTTTAGGTAGTTCTATTTTAATTAGTATTATCTTAACATTAATCTTAAATTTATTATTTCGTTAACTAAAAATACCGCAAATAGTTTTTATCCTATTTGCGGTATTTTTTATTTATGATTTACCTGTAGTATTCATATCTATAGCTGGGACATCTCTTGTTGGTGTTTGTGGCACAGGTTCTTTTTGTTTTGTTGTATTATCTTCCACTGGAGTTTCTTCTCTAGTTTCTACTTTTTCTCGATTACTATTTGTTCGTGGACGTTCTTCATCTACTTCAGATTTAAATCGTTTTGTAGATTTTTCTTGTTCTTCACGAAGTCGTTGCAATCTTTCTTCACGTTCCTGTGCAATTTCTCTTTTTATGCGTTCTTTTTCTGTTACTTCTACAGCATTATCAGGAATAGATTCTTCATATTCTATATTATCTTCATGAATAGATGTTGTAATTGATTGATTGATTTTTATGCCTAATGTATTTGCTAAAATCTGTCTTGTCTTACTGATATCTGGTACCCAATAACTAATACCTTCTATATATACTGGTTTACCTGGTAACATTTCTGATTTTAATCCATTATCTTTTGCATCTTGAAGTGTTCCCAAGAAAGATAATATTTCACTAACTGACATATCAGTTTCCACTGAATCAGAAACAGCAGATACAATAGCTGGCAATTTAGGAATAATTGTTGGAGATACTAATTTGTCCATTACTGCTTTCATGAAATTCTGTTGACGTTTGATACGACCAATATCGCCCTCCTCATCACGATAGCGTACATATGTTATCGCAGTCTTGCCGTCCATATGTTGCATACCTGGCTGAAGGTCAATATATAAACCGCCATCATCATCCCATGGGTCTTCATAATACATGCGTTTTTCTACATCAATATCAATACCGCCTAAAGCATCAATAATTTTAGTAAAACCATGTACATTAATTTTTATATAATGATCAATATGTGTATTTAATAAACTTTCAATGGTTTCTTGAGTTAATTTTCTACCACCATAGGCATAAGCTGCATTAATCTTATCAAAGCCATGACCTTTTATTTTTACACGCGTATCACGAGGTACAGATAATAATGCTGCTTGATTTTTATCCGGGTCTAATGTCGCTATCATTAAGGTATCGCTTCTCCCCACATCATCAGCGCGCTCATCTACCCCCATAATCATTACAGTAGCCTTATCGTTTGCAACTAACATACCTTTTTTATCATCTTCATTATAATCTGGTTTATTATCAACTAACGCATTAGCAAAAAAAGCTCCTACCATACCAGATAAAATAAAAACAACTACTAATATCAAGATATATTTTACATAACTGCTTTTATTTTTTTTATCTCCATTTCCCAATTATTATCCCTCACATTATTCAAATTCATTTAAATATTAACTATTCTATTATAAGATTTTATCAATTATTCCGCAATTGTTATTTCTCTATTTTAGTAAACGTATACTAAAAAAACTTTATTTTCATAAAAATAAAAATATTATATAATACTAATATCACATCTTATAAAAAGGAGTATTGTTGTGGATAAGAATAAACAAAAATACAAATATCTTTATTTATTGTCAGAAAAATACCCTAATCGTCAATCTGTTGTAACTGAGCTAATTCGCTTAAAAGCTATTTTAAACTTAGCTCGACCAACAGAACATTTTATGAGTGATTTACATGGTGAATATGAATCTTTCTTCCATATTCTCAATAATTGCTCTGGTGTTATCAAAGAAAAAGTAGATTATTTATTTTCTGAAGAAATGTCCACCTCACAAAAAGCTGAATTTTGTACTTTAATTTATTATCCTAAAGAAAAAATACTCAATTTAAAAAAACAAAAATTAATCACTACTCAATGGTATTCTCAAAATCTCATCTATTTATTGCGTCTATCAAGATTGATGTCTTATAAATATCCTCAATCAGAATTAAAAAATTTACTGCCTAAAGGATATGAAACCATCATTCTTGAATTGCTCACAGCTAGACCAAATGATGATACTTTCCAAGAGGTATATTTCAATACTATCTTAAACACTTTAATCAATATTAATAGTGGTACAGATTTTATCATTGCTTTTACAAAGTTCATCAAAAAACTAGCTGTTGCTCATTTGCATATCGTCGGCGATATTTATGACCGAGGACAACGACCTGACTCTATCATAGATATGCTACGCCAACATCATTCTGTAGATATTCAATGGGGCAATCATGATATCTTATGGATGGGTGCAATGTGTGGTAATGAAGCTTGTATAGCGACAATAGTACGAAACTGTTTATCTTATAATAATACTGCCGTTTTAGAAAAAGGATATGCTATCAGCCTTCGCTCGCTATCTTCATTAGCTAGTAAACTCTATCCTAATAAAACGCTATTAATCGCTATGCAACGCACTATCTCTATAATTTTATTTAAATTAGAAGGACAACTCATCAAACGCAATCCAGATTTTCAAATGGATAGTCGTCTTTTATTAGATAAAATAGATTACTCCTCTAAACATATAAAAATAAATAATATATCTTATCCAATAAAAAGTCCGTCCTTCCCTACAATAAATCCTCAAAATCCTTATGAATTATCTTTAGAAGAAGCTGAAGTCTTATCTGATATAAAATCAGCATTTTTAGATAGTGTACGCTTGCGCAAACATATTGATTTTCTTTACCAAAAAGGTAGCGTCTATAAAGCATATAATAACAATTTACTTTATCACGGTTGTATACCTCTAAATGATGATGGTAGCTTTATGCGTATTCATCTAAATAATAAATATTATTCTGGAAAAAATTATTTAGATTTCGTTGATAAAACTATTCGCCAAGCATATCTTGGTCTATATGAACAAAAAAATATCGACTTAATGTATTATTTCTGGTGTGGCAGATATTCACCATTTTCTGGTAGAGAATTTAAAACATTTGAACGTATGTTTATTGAAGATACGGATACATGGATTGAACCTTCTGATGCATATTATAAATATTGCAATGATGAAAAAATCTGCGATATGATACTTGAAGAATTTTCCTTAAAAACAAAACGTGGACATATAATCAATGGTCATGTTCCTGTAAAAGTAAAAGAAGGAGAAAGTCCTGTAAAAGCAAATGGAAAATTAATTATCATCGATGGTGGTTTTTGTAAAGCTTATCATAAAAAAACAGGAATTGCTGGTTATACGCTAATTTCTAATTCACGTGGTTTACGTCTTTTAGAACATCAATCATGTGCTAATATCAAAGAGTCTTTAAAAGCCAACCAAGACATTGAGTCCGTTTCTTGTACTTTAGAATTACAAAATTATCATTCTTCAACTGCCGATACTGATTTAGGTGAAGAAATCCAATGTCAAATAAATGATATCTACCATTTAATGCTCGCTTATCAAAATGGTTTAATTCCTGAACAAGCTTAATTGTAAAAAAGGCAACTTATTTTATTTAAATAGTAAAAATAAGTTGCCTTTTTTGACATCTTCATAATTATTTGAGATAATTTATATATATAAATATAATGAAAAGGATAGATTATACTTATGACTTTATTTCTTTTAATCAGTGCAATTATCTTAATTGCTTGCGTAATTGGAAGTAAATTATCTACTCGCTTTGGCGTGCCTACACTTTTATTTTTTATTGGTCTTGGTATGCTCTTCGGCTCTGATGGTTTATTTCAAATTCATTTTGAAGATTATTCTCTTGCTGAAAAAATCTGTTCTGCCGCTCTCATTTTCATCATGTTTTACGGTGGCTTTGGTACAAAATGGAAAACTGCTCGTCCTATAGCTAAACAAGCTGTTTTACTGAGTACTTTGGGCGTATTTATCACAGCTGCACTCACTGGTATTTTTTGTCATTTAGTATTAGGTTTACCCCCTCTTGAGGGATTATTAATTGGTGCTGTACTTAGCTCTACTGATGCAGCTTCTGTCTTTTCTATTTTGCGTTCACAAAAATTAAATCTAAAATACAGTACTGCTCCTATGCTAGAAATTGAAAGTGGTAGTAATGACCCTTGTGCTTATATGCTAACCATAATTTTATTAACTAGCATTGGCAGTAGCTTAAACTTCTTTGATATCTCCTATTTAATTTTTGCTCAATTTGCTTATGGAATTATCATCGGTGTCATCTTAGCTTTTATCGCTTCTTGGATATTAAAAAATGTTCAATTCGGCGAAAATGGTTTTGACTCTATATTCTTAGTTGCCATTGCCTTAGCTGCTTATGCTCTCCCATCTCTAGTTGATGGCAATGGTTATTTAAGCACTTATATCGCAGGTATCATCTTAGGCAATCAAAATATCCCGAAAAAGAAAAATCTCGTAAATTTCTTCGATGCTTTTAATGGCATGATGCAAATGCTCATCTTCTTCTTATTAGGTTTATTAGTATTTCCTTCAAAATTACCATATTATTTTGTCCCTGCTTTGTTTATTGCTATTTTCCTTACATTCATCGCTAGACCTATAACCATGGCAATATTATTATCTCCATTTAAAGCTCCTTTAAATCAACAATTAATCATGTCATGGGCTGGTCTTCGCGGAGCTGCCTCCATCGTTTTTGCAATTGTCGCTGTCGTATCACCAAATTATGCTGATGATTCTATTTTCTCCATAGTTTTCTGTGTTGTACTTTTATCTTTATTATTCCAAGGTGCTTTATTACCATCTGCTTCAAAACATCTAAATATGATTGATGAACATGAAAATGTATTAAAAACTTTTAACGATTATACTGATGAAAATAATATCCATTTCACTTGTTTAGAATTAAATAATTCACACCCATGGATTAATAAACAAATTCGCGATATCGGCTCTATTCCAGGTACATTGATTGCTGCTATCTTGAGAAAAGGAGCTACTATAACGCCAAAAGGTGATACATTCTTGCGCGATGGAGACACACTCATCATTTGTGCTAAAACCTATCAGGGCAATGATAATATCACTTTAAATGAAATAAATATTGATTCTAATAATGAATTCATTGGCAAAAAACTTCGTGATATTGATATCAAAAAAGATTCACTTGTTGTTTTAATTCAACGAAACGGCGTAGATATCATACCTGATGGCGATACTATTCTAGAAGAAAAAGATACGCTTGTAGTTTTCTCTCAAAAAAATCTTTTTCATTTAGCTTAAATTAAAATCAAATATAAAATAAAAAGATAGTTATAAGACAAAATTTAGTCCTATAACTATCTTTTTTAATTTAAATTTTATTACATGATAGATTTATAAATTTCTTTAATAGCTTCTACACTTACATCTCTTGGATTTCCTGGTGTACAAGCATCAACAAAAGCAGATTCAGATAAAAATTGAAGGTCTTCTTCTTTTACACCTAATTGAGTCAATTTCTGAGGAATTCCCACATCTACACTCAATTTTTCTACAGCTTCAATACAAGCCTGACGAGCCTGTTCAATACTCATATCTTCTGTATTTTTTACGCCCATAGCTACTGCGATATCACGATATTTATCTGCTGTTGATGGCGCATTAAATTTTAATACTGGTGTTAATAAAATAGCACAAGCTACACCATGTGGAATATCATATACTGCACTCAATGGATGAGCCATAGAATGTACTATACCTAAGCCAACATTAGAAAATCCCATTCCTGCAATATATTGACCTAAAGCCATTTGTGCTCTACCTTCTGGATCACCTTTAACAGAATCTCTTAAAGAACGAGCTATGATTTCAATAGCTTTTATATGCATCATATCTGTTAATTCCCATGCACCTTTAGTGATATAACCTTCGATAGCATGAACAAGTGCGTCCATTCCTGTTGCTGCACAGAGTTTTGGTGGCATAGATGCAGTCATATCTGGATCGATAATTGCCACTACTGGAATATCATGTGGGTCAGCACAAACAAATTTACGATTTTTTTCTTCATCAGTAATTACATAATTGATAGTTACTTCTGCTGCTGTACCAGATGTTGTGGATACGGCAATAATTGGCATTGCTTTATGTTTAGTTGGTGAAGCACCTTCTAGACTTCTAACATCAGCAAATTCTGGATTTTTCATAATGATAGCAATTGCTTTACTTGTATCAATAGCACTACCGCCACCTACAGCAACAATTACATCAGCACCACATTGTTTACAAAAATCCACGCCTTCAGTAACATTTTTGATTGTAGGATTAGCTTTTATTTTATCGTAAATTTCATAATCTATTTTTGCTTCATCTAAAATATCACATACTTTTGTAGCTACTTTGAATTTAAGTAAATCTTTATCTGTAACTAACATAACTTTTTTCAAGCCACGATTAATTACTTCATTTGCAATCTCTTTTATTGCTCCTTTACCAAAATAAGATGTTTCATTTAATATTGTTCTACAAATCATTTAAATGCCTCCATTTATAATATATGATTTAATTGTTCTTTTTTTCACAAAATTTCATTTAAATATACAATAAACAAAAATCAAATTTCTTTTTCTTATTATAAGTCATAAATTAACATAAATCAATATAAAACAACATAAATTTATATAAAAAAAGATATTCTCACTAGAATATCTTTTTCTTACTTATAATCATTTTAATCTATTAAATACATATTTTGCCATGACAACTTGCACGATAAATAAAATCATCAATAAATAAAATACGGATATAATTCCTATTCCTTGAGCGATAAATCCCAAGATAGCAGGCCCTAATATAACGCCTGTATATCCCATGCAAGTTACTGCTGTAACAGCAACATTTATCGGCATATCTTTTTGATATTGCAACAAACTATATAATACAGGCACAATATTTGCAGCACCTAAACCAAGTAAAATAAAACCAACCAACATTAAATAGAAATTATCTATAATAATTATCCATAAAAATCCTAATCCCGCTAAACTACTTCCTAATACTACAGCTTTTTCCTCGCCTAAAAATTGTACTACTTTATCCCCAATTAAACGCATGATAAGCATTGCTACAGAAAAAACAGCATAACCAACACCAGCTAAAGATAATTCTACATCTTTTACCTCAGCTAAAAATACACCGCCCCAATCCATGATTGCACCTTCGCCTAAAAAGCTCACACATGCTAAAATGCCGAATAAAACAACAATTCCTTTAGGAATAGCAATCGCACTTTCACTATTAGCACTTTTATAATCTAAAAAATATCTGCCAAAGAAAATTACAATAGCTAAAATTATTAAACAATGAATGATTGCTATAAAAAATACATCAAGTCCCATCTTAGCTAAAATATTAAATAAACCAGCGCTACAAAAACAACCAACACTCCAAAAACCATGCATACTAGACATCATACGTTTTTGCGATAATTTTTCAACAACAACAGCATTGATATTCATACAAACTTCTGTACAACCCATAATAGCGCCTACTAAAATCAAACAAATAGCATATGACCAAACATTTGGTAAACAAGACAACGCTACTAATACTATCGCAAATAAACTACCTGTAGTAACCATCACTTTTTTACAACCAAATTTTTTACCTAAAAGACCACCAATCGGTATAACAATAAAAGCACTTATACCTATGCACAATAATAATAATCCCAAAATATCTGCTTCAATATGTAAACGTTCTTTAATCATAGGTATCATAGGCGCCCATGTGGAAATGGCAAAACCTGGTATAAAAAAAGCCATTCTAGCTGCATACTGTTCTTTTTTGCCGACCTTAAACTGCATTAACTCTTTATCTTCTAAACTCACAAATAAACCTCTTTTCTTTTTTTATTTTAGATAAATTCCTATATATACATATCATATTATATGAAATTAATAAAAAAAGCTATAATAATAAAACCTTGTATAGCCTAATTTTTTTAGCTATACAAGGTTTATTATTATCATATTTAATTTAAAACTTTAAATACATAAGAAGATACTATTGCTTGCAAAATAAACATTCCAGCTAAGATACAAAATACTGCTACAATACCAATTCCATGAGCAATAAAACCTAATAGCGCAGGGCCAAACATTACTCCTAAATACCCCATACTAGTAACAGCTGTTACTGCTGAATTTATAGGCATTTCTTTTTGTCTGCCCAATAAAGTAAATACTACAGGAACAATATTTGCAGCTCCAAAACCAAGAAGAATAAAACCAAATTGCATCATAAAGAAATTGTCAAAAACAATAGAAATTATATATCCTACACTTGCTACTATTCCACCAAAAATAACAACACGCTGTTCGCCTAATTTTTGTACTACTTTATCACCAATCAAGCGACCAATGAGCATAGCTGCTGAAAATACTGCATAACCAACACCAGCTAAAGATAAATCTACACCTTTAGCTTCTGTCAAAAATACACCACTCCAGTCCATCATACCACCTTCACCTAAAAAGGATATAACAGCTAAAACTCCAAATAAAGTTACAATTCCCTTTGGTATAGCGATAGCTTTACCATTACTAGCACCTTTATACGGTAAGAAATATCTACTGAAAGCAAAAATAATCATGAAAATAATAATACAATGTATAATTGCTATTTGACTAATACCTAAACCTAATTTAGCCAAAATACTAAATAAACCAGCTCCAGCAAAACAACCTACACTCCATAAAGCATGCATACCAGACATCATGCGTTTTTTGGAAAGTTTTTCTACGATTACTGCGTGAATATTCATATTTACATTCAATATACCACCTATAGCACCTAAAACAAATAAAAAGATAGCATACATATAAATATTAGGTAACATGGATAATATTATAATTTCTACACCCATGCACAAACCCATAACACGCAAAACTTTTTTACAGCCAAATTTTTGTGCAAACAATCCAGCTATAGGCATCATCAAAAAAGAACTTACACCAATACATAATAACAATAAACCCAATATATCAGCGCCAATTTGTAAACGTTCCTTTATAATCGGTATCATTGGTGCCCATGTAGATATACCAAAACCTGCAACAAAAAATATTATTCTAGCTGCATATTGTTCTTTTTTCCCCACTTGAAGTAAATTCAAATCCTGTTCTTTTACACTCAAAATATTATCACCTCTTACTAAAAATACTGATATATTATATCTATTACTGATATATTATATCTATACTTCTATTTTCTGTCTAGTAGGATATTTATATTATTTATTGACATTCAATTTATAGCTTTCTATAATATAGTTTGATTTCAAACTATATTGGAGGTAATAAAATGTTATCTGGCGAATTGCATTTTCTTTTATTAAAAAGTTTTCATCACAGTAACAAAAATATTGTCCAAAAGATTTCATCATTAAAGCTTTTACCTGGTCAGCCCAAAATTTTAGAATATCTTTTAGAACATAATGGCTCTATAGCTAAAGATATAAGTAACTATTGCGTCTTAGACAAATCAACTATCACCAGTTTATTAGTTCGCATGGAAAAAGATGGTTTAATTACGCGAAAAGCACATTCTACAGATAAACGTTCTGCTTATATCTATCTGACTGAAAAAGGTCTTCAAACGGCTCATAAAGTAAAAGAAATTTGCTTTAGCATTGATGATAAAGCCTTAAAAAACATTCCACCTCAAGAAAAACAACATCTTTTAAAAACACTTAATACAATAATCAAAAATTTAGAGGAGGAATAATCTTGAAAGTCATATCTCTACGTTATTTTTATTTCTTTTTAGGTATTATTATAAATTCATTTGGCATAGCTTTTATCACCAAAAGTAATTTAGGTACCTCACAAATATCATCTATTCCTTATATTTTTAGCCTTGAATATACCGATTTCAGCTTTGGTTTAACGACCTTCATCTTCAATATAATTTTTATCTTAATTGAAATAGCACTTTTACGCCGTGATTTTGAACCTATACAATTTTTACAAATAGTAGCCAATATCATATTTAGTTTCTTCATTGATGTTAGCATGAATTTACTATCAGCCTTTGAGCCTGAAACCCTTATCGTAAAATTAATATCGCTTTTTATTGGTTGCTTTATTTTAGCAATAGGAATTTCTATTGAAGTCGCTCCTAATGTAATTGTTGTTCCTGGAGAAGGCGTTGTCCGTGCTTTAGCTTTAGTCATTGCTTTGAAAAAGCCACAAATAAAATTTGGTACAGTAAAAATCTACTTTGATATAACTTTGATAGTAATTGCTTGTATATTATCCTTTATCTTCTTTGGCGAATTAAATGGTATCGGCATTGGTACTATTATCTCTGCTTTATTTGTTGGTAAATGCATCAATATCGTAAATAAATATTTTAAATTTCTCACTCATATCCGCAATCTACAATATATAAAATCTTAAGAAACTAATTTTAAACCAACAACAGAAGATAAAATCATTGCTATACAAACAAGTCTTTTCCAATTTGCACTTTCACCATAACGAATAATTCCCACCAAAACACCACCTACTGAACCAATTCCTGACCATACTGCATATGTAATGCTCATTGGTAAAGTTTTCAAGGCTAAATTTAATAATAATAAACTTGTAGCAAAAGCTAATACCATTTTTATAATCAAAATTCCAGATTTTTTTAATCCTAAATGCTTAACTAATTGCCACTTATTCATATAATTTATACTTAAAACTTCTAAAAGTCCTGCAATAACAACATAAATCCATTCCATAATCAATCATCTCATCTTTCTACTTTTTCATTCAATAATTTCAAGCCAATAACACCTAAAATCAAAATAATAATAAATAATAATTGCCAAAAACTAGGAAAAATACCAAAACCTAAAAATTCTACTAAAATAGTACCGATAGCACTCAATCCTACAAATACAGAATATGCTGTTCCAACGGGAAGTGTATTACCTGCTGTAATTAAGCAATAACTAGAACCCAAGATAGCTAAAATTGTTATTGCCCACTCCACAGGTAATACAGCATATTTTAAACCAGTTACCCAGATTAATTCAAAAAAAGTTGCTCCTATAATTTTTATCCAACCAATATTCATAAAAAAACCTCCTAAAACTAAAAATAAAAAGGCTATAGACTGCTGTTTGATTCAGAAACAGCAAAATCTATAGCCTTTTTTCAGACGCTTTCATTTACTTACGGTAGTTTAACAAAATTATTTTTATTTGTCAAATGCCGTTTAATCTAAACTAATTTTTTCACGTCTTTTGGAAAGCTCCTTCAATATATTAAAATAAAAACTTCCGTTTAACTTGTAAAATTTAAGATATAGACACAAAATTACCATAATCAGTAAAGCCGACATTATAAACATCATCACTCTCAAGCCCAAAACCGTTTCCGGCGTCTGAACCGCATTCGGCACATAACCCACCAAGGATAAAACCATCGCCCCGATAAAACCAGCAATAGCCGAACCAAATTTCACGGTAAACGTCTGTACAGAAAACACGACAGCCTCGCTTCTGATACCCGATTTATATTCACCATAATCAACTGTATCTGCTAACATCACTGTAGTTGATACACCAGCCAAAGCATTTCCTAAACAAAATAAACTAGCTACACTGAAAAATAAAACAACACTTGCTTTGTGGTCATCACCAACAAAAAACATACCTAATAAGCCTAAAACTAATAAAATAGCAGATAAAATATAAACTACTTTTCGTGAAAATTTATTTGCTAAAGATGGAAAAGCTATCAAACCTATAGAGCCAACAATAAAATTAACTATGCCAAAAATAGAAAACCATTCTTCATGACAAACTACATATTTGAAAAAATAAATATTCATTCCAGTCCATAAAAATACTGCAATTTGCCCAAAAAGGCACGTCCATCAAGGTATATGTAAGACTCCATAATAGATATGTAACAATACACCAGGCATTTATCAAAATTCCCTGTAAAAAAGTTGCCGGATTTAAATATAATAGAATTAAAACGAAAGAATTTATTATTGTTCCTATTAAAATCCAAGGGCGAAATTTTCCCCATTTAGTTTTTGTATTATCAACAAGCCAGCCCATAAAAGGATTAGTTATAGCATCTACAATGCGAACCACTAAAAATAAAGTACTCACAAAAATTAACGATACACCAACAACATCAGTATAAAAAATCATCAGAAAAGCAGCTATCATATTATAAATAAAATCTTTTCCATAAGCTCCTATTCCATAAGATAATTTCTCTTTCCACAAAAGTTTTTCCATAAATAAATTTGCTCCTCCATTTTTTTAATTTTTATAAAATAAAAAGACTATAACTCCTCTGTTTTATTCAGAAACAGAAAAAGTTATAGTCTAAAATGACGAATTCAATATTTTTCTATGGAAATATTATGCAAAATTTTTAATGAGTTGTCAATAATTATTCATAAAATATAAAGAAAAAAGCACTGAAGTATTCAGTGCTTTTTCTTAACTGGCAACTTCCTATCCTCCCAGCACGTCTCCATGCAAGTACTTTCGGCCTCTAAATGCTTAACTACTGTGTTCGGTATGGGTACAGGTGGAACCATTTAGGCATCGTCACCAGATATTCTCTTTTTTCTTTTTTGAAAGATATTAATCTTTCAAAACCACTCAGAAGATTACTTTGCTCCAAGTCATTTCTTTTTTAAGTTAAGCTCTCGACATATTAGTACCAGTACGCTACATTCATTACTGAACTTCTACTCCTGGCCTATCAACCTCGTCATCTTCAAGGTGTCTTTCAAGCTTTCGCTTCGGGAGACCTCATCTTAAGGCAAGTTTCACGCTTAGATGCTTTCAGCGTTTATCTTTTCCGGACGTAGCTACCCAACTGTACCCCTGGCGGGATAATTGGTACACCATTGGTCCGTCCACTCCGGTCCTCTCGTACTAGGAGCAGCCCCCTTCAAGTCTCTTACGCCCGCGATGGATATGGACCGAACTGTCTCACGACGTTCTGAACCCAGCTCACGTACCACTTTAATGGGCGAACAGCCCAACCCTTGGGACCTGCTCCAGCCCCAGGATGTGATGAGCCGACATCGAGGTGCCAAACCTCCCCGTCGATATGGACTCTTGGGAGAGATTAGCCTGTTATCCCCAGGGTAGCTTTTATCCGTTGAGCGATGGCCCTTCCACTCGGAACCACCGGATCACTAAGCCCTACTTTCGTACCTGCTCGTCGTGTCTGACTCGCAGTCAAGCTCCCTTCTGCCTTTACACTCTTTGCGCGGTTTCCGTTCGCGCTGAGGGAACCTTTGGGCGCCTCCGTTACATTTTGGGAGGCGACCGCCCCAGTCAAACTGCCCGCCTGATACTGTCCTGAGAGTCGTTACTTCTTCAGTTAGAGGTCCAATAAATAAAGGGTGGTATCCCAAGGTTGACTCCATATCAGCTAACGCCAATACTTCTCCGTCTCCCACCTATCCTGTACGTTATTTACCGAACATCAATGTCAGGTTGCAGTAAAGCTCCATGGGGTCTTTCTGTCCAGTCGCGGGTAACCTGCATCTTCACAGGTACTTCAATTTCACCGGGTCCCTCGTTGAGACAGTGCCCAAGTCGTTACACCTTTCGTGCGGGTCGGAACTTACCCGACAAGGAATTTCGCTACCTTAGGACCGTTATAGTTACGGCCGCCGTTTACTGGGGCTTCAATTCAAGCCTTCGAGTTTCCTCTAAGCCCTCCTCTTAACCTTCCAGCACCGGGCAGGTGTCAGCACCTATACGTCAGATTTCTCTTTTGCAGGCACCTGTGTTTGTGCTAAACAGTCGCTTGGGCCTCTCTTGTGCCACCGGCTGACGCTCCAGAAGTAAATCCCTTCACATCCTCCGGCTATCCTTATCCCTAAGTTACGGATACAATTTGCCGAGTTCCTTAACGAGGGTTGTCCCGCGCACCTTAGGATTCTCTCCCCGCCTACCTGTGTCGGTTTCGGTACGGGCGCCTCATCTCTCACTAGAAGCTTTTCTCGACAGCATGGCTCACTTGAATTTGACTTTACCGAAGTATCGTCTATCTATCAGTTCTCGGTCTTATACAGTACGGATTTACCTATACTGCAACCTACCACCTTCGACACGCACATCCATTCGCGTGCTCAAGCTACCTTCTGTGTCACTCCATTGCTCAAACGATTTGAAGCGGTACAGGAATATTAACCTGTTGTCCATCGCCTATGCTTTTTGCCTCGGCTTAGGTCCCGACTTACCCTGAGTCGACGAGCGTTGCTCAGGAAACCTTAGGCTTTCGGTGGAACAGATTCTCACTGTTCTTTTCGCTACTCATACCGGCATTCTCTCTTGTATATCCTCCAGCGCTCCTTCCGGTACACCTTCAGTCGGATATACAACGCTCCCCTACCCAGAATTATATAATCCTGCCGCGACTTCGGTTCTGTACTTGAGCCCCGGACATCTTCGGCGCAAGGCCTCTCGACCAGTGAGCTATTACGCACTCTTTTAATGGTGGCTGCTTCTAAGCCAACATCCTGGTTGTTTATGAAGTCTTACATCCTTTTCCACTTAGTACAGCATTGGGGACCTTAGTCGGCGGTCTGGGCTGTTTCCCTCTTGACTACGGGTCTTATCACTCGCAGTCTGACTCCCAGGGTCTTAATTATAGCCATTCGAAGTTTGACTAGGGTCGGTAGGCTTTACGCCCCCTTGCCAGATCAGTGCTCTACCGTCTATAATCTTCCCTGAGGCTAGCCCTAAAGCTATTTCGGGGAGTACCAGCTATCTCCGCGTTCGATTGGCATTTCACCCCTATCCACGGTTCATCCCAAAGTTTTTCAACACTCACGGGTTCGGTCCTCCACGCATTTTTACCTGCGCTTCAACCTGACCATGGATAGATCACTGCGGTTTCGGGTCTACACCATGTTACTAGTCGCCCTATTAAGACTCGCTTTCGCTTCGGCTCCGTGTCTCCCACTTAACCTCGCAACATAATGTAACTCGCCGGTTCATTCTTCAATAGGCACGCCGTCGCACTCTTAAGGTGCTTCGACTGCTTGTAGACATACGGTTTCAGGTTCTATTTCACTCCCCTCCCGGGGTTCTTTTCACCTTTCCCTCACGGTACTATGCGCTATCGGTCGCCAAGTAGTATTTTGCCTTGGAGGGTGGTCCCCCCTGCTTCCTGCAAGGTTTCACGTGTCTCGCAGTACTCTGGATACCAGCCCGATTGACTTCTTTTCGCCTACAGGTGTTTTACCTTCTGTGCATGGCCTTTCCAAACCATTCGACTAAGAAGTTTCCTCTTTTTGCCGGTCCTCAACCCCACAAAACCGAAGTTTCATGGTTTGGGCTCTTCCCCTTTCGCTCGCCGCTACTTAGGGAATCTCAATTGATTACTTTTCCTCTGGGTACTTAGATGTTTCAGTTCCCCAGGTCTGCCTCTTTCGTACCATCACATGACTGATGGTGGGTTGCCCCATTCGGATATGCATGGATCACTGGATGCTTGCTCCTACCCATGCCTTTTCGCAGCTTACCGCGTCCTTCATCGGCTCTTGGCGCCAAGGCATCCGCCGTATGCCCTTGTTCACTTAACTTACTTAAGGTCATTTGCGTTTGTCTTCGCTAATGTAATTTGTTTAAATCCTAAAATGCTTGGTTCAATCCACTTTAAACTCATAAGAGAAGCTAATTCTTTTAATGAGGTTAGAACTTTTGTTCTAACTATAGTATCTGTAAATGATAAATCATTAACAGCCTACTTATATGGTGAATTTGTTTTTTTGCATTTCTTCTTCTGTGCAGTTTTCAAAGATCAATATCTGAGAGAAATATTCTCTCAAAACCAAACAATGCTCGAATGTGCTCGACACATGCCGTTACCTCGGTAACGCATGCTCCTTAGAAAGGAGGTGATCCAGCCGCACCTTCCGATACGGCTACCTTGTTACGACTTCACCCCAATCATCGCCCCCACCTTAGACGGTCGGTACCATAGGCCCTTAGCCGGCTTCGGGTGTGAATGACTTTCGTGGTGTGACGGGCGGTGTGTACAAGGCCCGGGAACGTATTCACCGCAGTATGCTGACCTGCGATTACTAGCGATTCCGACTTCATGTAGGCGAGTTTCAGCCTACAATCCGAACTGAGAGATGCTTTTAGGGATCCGCTCCACCTCGCGATTTCGCTTCCCTCTGTTCATCCCATTGTAGTACGTGTGTAGCCCAAGACGTAAGGGGCATGATGACTTGACGTCATCCCCGCCTTCCTCCGCGTTGTCCGCGGCAGTCTACTATGAGTTCCCATCCGAAATGCTGGCAACATAGTATAGGGGTTGCGCTCGTTGCGGGACTTAACCCAACATCTCACGACACGAGCTGACGACAGCCATGCACCACCTGTTTTCTTGTTCTCCGAAGAGAAGGAACTTATCTCTAAGTCTTTCAATCAATGTCAAGTCTTGGTAAGGTTCTTCGCGTTGCGTCGAATTAAACCACATACTCCACCGCTTGTGCGGGCCCCCGTCAATTCCTTTGAGTTTCAACCTTGCGGCCGTACTCCCCAGGCGGGATACTTATTGCGTTAACTCCGGCACGGAAGGAGTCGATACCTCCCACACCTAGTATCCATCGTTTACGGCTAGGACTACCGGGGTATCTAATCCCGTTCGCTACCCTAGCTTTCGAGCCTCAGCGTCAGTTACAGTCCAGAAAGCCGCCTTCGCCACTGGTGTTCTTCCCAATATCTACGCATTTCACCGCTACACTGGGAATTCCGCTTTCCTCTCCTGCACTCAAGAAAACCAGTTCGGACCCCATCACGGGGTTGAGCCCCGCACTTTTAAGATCCGCTTAGTTTCCCGCCTGCGCTCCCTTTACGCCCAATAATTCCGGACAACGCTTGCCGCCTACGTATTACCGCGGCTGCTGGCACGTAGTTAGCCGTGGCTTCCTCGTTAGGTACCGTCAAACAAAGACTGTATTATAATCCTTATCCTTCGTCCCTAACAACAGAACTTTACGATCCTAAGACCTTCATCGTTCACGCGGCGTTGCTCCGTCAGGCTTTCGCCCATTGCGGAAGATTCCCCACTGCTGCCTCCCGTAGGAGTCTGGGCCGTGTCTCAGTCCCAATGTGGCCGTTCATCCTCTCAGACCGGCTACTGATCGTCGCCTTGGTGGGCCTTTACCCTCACCAACTAGCTAATCAGACGCAAGCTCATCTTCAAGCGGAAGCTTATGTCAGAGGCCTCCTTTAGTAAGTGTCTCATGCGATACTCTTACATTCATTCGGTATTAGCACCCCTTTCGAAGTGTTGTCCCCATCTTGAAGGTAGATTGCTTACGCGTTACTCACCCGTTCGCCACTTGGTGTTTACCGAAATAAACACCCCGTTCGACTTGCATGTGTTAAGCACGCCGCCAGCGTTCGTCCTGAGCCAGGATCAAACTCTCCAAAAAAATTATTTTTCGAAGAACCGATTGGCTCTTTAATTATCTGTTTAAAAAGAATTTATTAGGTAATCTGCTATAAAAAGCAGATACCGCACATTCGTTTATGTTAGAAAACATATTGTGCATTGTTTAGTTTTCAAAGAACATTTCTTGCTGGCTTCAAAAGTCAGCTTGTATATCTTAACTCAAGAAGTTTATCTTGTCAAGAACTTTTTTTAATTTATTTTTTGTTTTTAACAATTTTCTTCTTTTGAGTTGCCCTCTCGTTGAGTGCTTAATTATTATATCTACTATAAATCACTTTGTCAACACTTTTTTAGAAAAAATATATTTATTTTTGTAAGAAATATTTACCTAAAAATTACGCTCTATTCTGACATACATAAATTCAGATTTATGAGATAATTATAACAAATAAATTTAAACGCTTTAGGAGATGAATACAAATGAAAAAACTATCCAAAAAACTCTTATTGAGTGGACTAGCTGCCTTAACAATTTATAGTGGATTTAATACTATTGATATTTCCACTACTTATGCCAAAGTCAATTATGATGTTTTTGACTTAGAGGCTCATCGTGGAGGTATAGATGTTAGACCTGAAAATACTTTGTATTCTTATGCTTATGCAATAGAGCTAGGTGCTACTTCTATTGAATGTGATATGCAACTTACTAAAGATGGTCAAATAGTAATGAGTCATAATCCTATCTTAAATTCAGATATAACACGTGATAAAAATGGCAATTATATTGAAAATAATAAATATGATATTCGTTTAATGACTGTAGATGAATTAAAGAAATTCGATGTAGGCGTGATGGACCAAAATTGTGGCGAATACTATGATTTACATGGCAAAACACAATTTACTTATGATGCTAAAATTCCTACATTAGAAGAATTAATGCAATTAATTCAATCATATGATGATAAAAATATTGTTTTAAATATAGAAACAAAATCCTATCCAGACCCTGCAAGTGCCGGATATAAAAATAATGCTGACCCTAAGAAATTTGTAGAAGTTTTCAATAATATTGTAAAAAAATATGATATGGAAGATCGAGTTGTTCTCCAATCATTCGACTGGCAAACTTTAATTGAAATGAAAAAATTAAATCCTAATATCTCCACTAGTGCACTTTGGCAAGAACAACCATCATGGGGACGTGATAGTGAATCTTTACGTCGTTATGAAAAGAAAAAATCTCCATGGCTTGGTGGTTTAGATATCAAGGATTATCAAGGAAATCCTGTAAAAGCTGCTCATGCTATTGGTGCTGATATTATTTCTCCATATTATACAGAAATATCCAAACAAGATGTTGATGAAGCTCATTCTTTGGGTATGAAAGTTGTTCCATGGACTGTTAATAATGAAAAAGATATGACTATGTTACTCGATATGGGTGTTGATGGTATTATTTCAGATAAGCCATGGCTCTTAAAACAAGTATTAGAAAAACGCAATATAAAATTGCATACACCAACAGTAAATGTAGATAGTCCATATCATACAGGAACAGATCATAAAGACACAGCCCCTACAAAAGCTGGTAACGGCAATGATGCCGCTTACTAAGCCCTAATCATAAACCCCTTACTACTTTATAAATAAAAATAACCCTACTAATTTAAATTAGTAGGGTTATTTTTATTTATGCTTATTTAAAACAGTTTTCCATTCATCAACTATATTTTCTGGAAGTTCATACACCATTTCTTCTACTTTTATATCATTATCATAAGATTTTTTCTCTAATTTATCTTTTTTCTTATTATAACGATACATATTTTCTTGCGCCTCTGGTAAAACAAGACTTATAGTTTTAGCTTTATTTATTTGTTCTATCTCTTTATTTGTTAAATTGAAGCTTATCCAATATGGATTATCATATTTAACTTTGGCAAAATGAATTTCATATCTATTATTATCATTATCTTGCAATATTAAATATGGAGGATATTCATTATCAAAAATATAATTTCTATCTATATTATGTGATGTTATTGCTAACTCTACATTGTCTTTATATTTGTTATCGTCAGTATAAAATCTATCATTATTGACAAATACTCTAAACAATGCCATTGGTTCTTCTAGTTTTTCATCACTTTTAGTTTGTTCTTTTACTAATTTTTTCTGTTCATAATCTTTCATTTGTTCAGGGTCTTTATATGCATATATAGAACGAATATTTTCCACATTTGATACTTTTGATTGATGTATATTAGCCAAAGCTACAGATTGCATACAAATAAATAAACTTAATAAACATAATACTATTTTTTTCACTTTATCAACCTCTACAATTTTATCTATATTATTTATTATATATCCAAACCCTCTAAATTCAAATAAATTTATCTATAATCTTTCATTTGAAATCTCTTTAAAATTATATGTAATTTTGCTATGCTATATTTGATAAAAATAAAAAGAGGTGTTATTATGCAAGCATTTATCTTTGACATGGACGGCGTTATCATTGATAGCGAACCTATACATAACAAAGTAGTCAAAGAGGTATTACTCGAAAATAATATCGTAGTTGATGATGAAGAATTCAATAAACTCATTGGTATGACATCAACTTCTGTTTTCTCCTATTTTATTGATAAACATCATTTACCATATACTCCTGAAGAAATGACTAATAATCATATGAATTTCTTCAAAAAATATATCGTTGACCATAATCTTAAACCTATTGATGGCATCTGCCCTTTATTAGAACAATTACAAAAAGCAAATATTCCTTTGGCGATAGCATCATCTTCTCCTTTAAACGTAATTGAATTTGTTGTAAAAACATTTAATATTGATAAATACTTTAAATTTTTAATTTCTGGCGAAGATATCCTTCATAGTAAACCTGCTCCAGATATTTATTTAAAAACAGCAAAAAAATTACAAGTTAACCCTAAAGATTGTGTCGTTCTTGAAGACTCTAAAAACGGTAGCATTGCTGCTAAAGATGCTGGCATGTATTGTATCGGTTTTGCCAATCCTAATTCTGGCAATCAAGATTTATCTAGAGCAGATATTATCATTAAACAAATATCCGATATAAATATAACTCAATTACCATAATAAAAAAACTTAGTGAAGATAATCATAGTTTTATTCTATATTACCATTCACTAAGTTTTTATTTTTATTTAAATTGACATTCTAGATATAATACAGATTGCAATACAGTCATCTCTTTAGTATCTGACGTCGCACTAAATCCTCTTATCAAATTACCATTTATATCATAAATATATTTACTTCCATAAATATAATATCTTTTATTGGAAGTACTATCTTTTATTTTATTTGCACTAAACTCATAAAACACTACATATTTAGCATTTAATGCTTTTGCTTTTTGAAATACACTTGAAGATAAGTCATCATCTACAAGGTCAACAAAGCAATCTTCATCTTCTTTTAATAACTTATCTTTCAAAGCTAAATTCATATAATTTATTTCTGATTGTAATTCATTAGGAAAATCATATTTAGGCTTTGCCACATAAGTTTCACATGTTTCAATATCTTCTGTAGCTAAAGCTATATCTTCTTTGCTGTCATAATAATTCTTAATCGCTCTATCAAAATAAAGCAACATATTATGAGCAAATTTATCATTTTCCAATTTAGATACAGTCCATACTTCATTAGTATTAAATTGCACAAAACGCTCATTAGCTATCTGAGCTAAATTTTTTACAATATCACCTTTCATCGTAATACGAGTCAAATTCATTTTAGGTTCATATAAATCTACAAAAGTCTTATTGCCTACAGCAGGTGCACCAAAAGTAATAGTTTCTATTTGATTACTATTTACGCCCATGTCTAATAATCTAGCTGTCAATAATTCCGCTACTGCTCCACCTAAACTATGACCTGTTATATAAATCTTATCTTCTGGGCACTGTTTCAAATGTTCTACTAAATCAAGACCTAAAATCTCGCCTGAACTATTCGCGGAAAAAAATCCATCTTGTACATATTGTAAAAATCCTTTATGCACTAAAGGCTTAGTTTCACTTAAATCTTTATCATTTCTACTTTGCAAAAATTCATCTAAATTATGACCTTGAAATACTGTTGCCTCTACTGCCAAATCCGTTTTTATATCTTGCCAACTGCTAGTACCACTGATAGATAAAAAGAATATATCCTTATCATTTATTTTTTTATCAGCTAATAAATATTTAACATCAGATTTAGCTATTTGTTCATTATAAAAGCGAATATTCCAACCATTACTTTTCAATATATCTCTTGCTAATAAGCTAAATTTATCATTATATACAGCAAGCGATGTCCATGCAGATAAATATTGAATATCTTTTTCACTTAAATTCGTTTCATCAATCTCCAAATTCTGCGCTAATGCTATATTTAAATTTAACATCAATAACATCAGTATAGCTAAGATTTTTTTCATAATAAATCTCCTATTTCTCTATATGCAAAAAACAGGATTTTGCTATGCAAAATCCTGTACCTATCAATTATGGCGGAGAGTGAGGGATTTGAACCCTCGATACGGGGACCCGTATACACGCTTTCCAGGCGTGCTCCTTCAACCACTCGGACAACTCTCCATGTGCTCTCAAACAATATTATATTGTTGCTGACAGAAATATATAATATCAGATAGTTTCATTTTTGTCAACAGTTTTTTATAAAAAAATAGACTACTTCTTATAAACTCATAAAAAGTAGTCTATTATACATAACAATTATGCATTTTAAGCTTCTCCGCGTAAGTGAGCTAACTCCGCTTGTTTTTCACAATAATACCATCTAACAGATTTACCAATAGCGCATCTAACAGCATCTAATCTACCTTGTATAGCTAATTTTTTTAATCTTATAGCATCTAAACCACTTACTGATAAATAGCTTGCGGAGATATATCCTCCTCTCTTTAAATAGTTACGGTAGTTTTGACAATCTCTACGGTCAACTTCAACTTTTTTAATAGCCATTTACTATCACCTCATAAATTTTCTGTGAGAAATGATGTTGCATTTAAAAAATCTAATGCTGTTTCTTATGGAATTTTCTGTTAAGCTCATTATTATTATACAATGACTATGTAAAATTGTATAGTTTCACATAGTCATTGTTTGTAAAATATAAATGAAATTTTTAATAAATATACTAAAGTTACCGTTTATACTGATTTTTTAAATACATAAATATTACTATAAAAATCTTCTTCTATTTTTGGTATCATCAAACCAGCATACATTAATTCACTACCACTAAAAACTTTATCAGTACCAACTAAATTATATAAAGCATTTTCTTGTAGTCCTTTTAATTTCAAAATTAAATTTCTATATATAGGTTCTACTAAAATCTGATGGAAATAACAAATAACAGTATTTTCATCTTTGGAAATAAAATTCCAACTAATATCATTTCCATCAAAAGGACTTTTTATTCTATAGAAAGTCCCTTTTTGTATAACATCTCTATATTGTTTATACCAAGCTACTTGTTTTTTATCTCTTCTTTTTCCTCATCATTTAATTTATTTAAATCTAATTCATAACCTAAATTTCCAGAAGAAGCTACAGCAAAACGAGTTTTAAGTGGTGTTATTCTACCGACTTGGTGGTTTGGCACTATAGAAACGTGTGAACCCATTGTAATTGCAGGGAATAATATACTTGTACCATATTGTATTTTTAAACGACAAATAGCATCTGTATTATCGCTAGCCCATGTTTGTGGCATGTAATAGAGCATTCCTGCATCATATCTACCGCCACCACTAGAACAACTTTCAAATAAAACATTTTTAAAACGCTGTGTTAACTTTTCTAAAATATAATATAAACCTAATACATATCTATGTGATAATTCTTTTTGTTCCTTACTATTTAAATAAGCAGAACCTAAATCTGTCAAATGTCTATTCATATCCCATTTAACATAAGATATCTCTACATTTTCTAATATATTAGATATTTTTTCTACAAGATAATTACAAACTTCTATATTTGATAAATCCAACACATATTGGCATCTGCTCAAAATAGGCTCATAATCCATACTTCTAATCACCCAATCAGGATGATTTTTATATAACTCACTATTTTTAGATATCATTTCTGGCTCAAACCACAAACCAAATAATAATCCTTTTTCCTTAATTTTTTGAGCTAAAGTTTTTAATCCATGTGGGAATTTTTCTTCATCTTCTAGCCAATCGCCCAAACCTTGTGTATCATCACAACGATTTTTAAACCAGCCATCATCTAATACAAATAATTCTATGCCCAATTCACCAGCTTGTCTTACTAAATCCAAGCAATTATCTTCATTGACCTCAAAATGACAAGCTTCCCAACTATTCAACAAAATTGGACGAGCTTTTTCTTTATATAAACCTCGACAAAGTTGATTTCTATACAATTTATGAAAAGTCTGAGACATAGTATTTAAACCTTTATCTGTATAAACTAACACAGCTTCTGGAGAAACAAATTTTTCTTTACCGCTTAAAGTCCAACCAAAAGTCGTAGGGTTCATGCCCATTTGTACTCTAGTAGTCTTATATTGTCCCACTTGTACACTGGCTTGGAAATCACCACTATAAATAAAATTAAATGCCCAAACAGAACCTATATCTTCATTAGTATTTTTGTCCATCAAAGCTATAAATGGTGTTGCCTGTGGACTACTTGTTCCTCGTATGCTTTCTAATACAATAGAGTCAGATTTTATAGCTCTGCGATAAATATTTTTTTCATACAAATGAGCACCGGATAATGTCATCACATCATAATCGCTATCCGCAAAATCCATACTAAAGCTCATTACTTTATCTAAATATATGCTCTTATCATCATGATTTACAATTTCAGTATGTCTGCAAATAACATCATAATCAGCAAAAATTGTGTAATACAAATAAATACTTGCATTCATCACTATATCTTTTAAGATAATACATAACGTCTTAGCTTCATTTTCATTATTTACATAAATAGAAGGCAATCCCTCTAATTTTGGTTTTCCCTCAATGATATTAAAACTATCATAATAAAAGCGATTTACACGCTTGCCATCTTCTGTTTGAATTATATAAGCTGGATTTCTAAAATCCCCTTGATTAAAATCCGGATATTCTTGCAATAAAGTATCTAACGAAAAATTTCTATCTGAAGCTATCGGATTTGAACAAAAACCTCTATCATAAAATAATTGAGCATTACTTCCATTATATGATGATAAATATTTACCAAAATAAATATGTTTTACATAATAATTTTTTTCAATGCCTAAAATATAACTAATTTTGCTGTTAGATAAATTAAATATCTTTTGCTCTTTATCATAATTAATTGCTAACATCTATATTCTCTCCTCTAAATTTATTTTCTACATAATATTTTAAAATATCGTTAGCTATATTAAAATGATAATAAAATGTTATCTACTTTGACATACTCCCCATGCCTAAATGCAGGGGATTCTTGGATACAAACGATACTTGCCTACTAAAATAGCAGGTCTTACTATATCTCTCCAAAGAAGGTTGATGCCCCAACCTTCCATATATTTATAGCAGCATTTCTATCTCTATCGTGGCTGGTTTTGCACTTTGCGCAAATCCACTCACGAACTGCCAAATTTTTAGTTTCAGGATTTTTTGTACCACAAACATGGCAAATTTGCGAACTTGGATAGTATCTATCTATCTTTTGCACTATTGAGCCAATTTCTCTCGCTTTATATTCAAGAATTTTTATAAATTCACTAAATCCATAGTCAGATATTTTTCTACCCCAACGTTTTTGCATTCCTTTTATATTCAAATCTTCTATGCAGATTAAAGCATATTCACTACAAATTTTATTTGCTAATTTAAAATGAAAATCTTTACGTTGATTAGATATTTTCTTATGCAATCTAGCAAGAGCTATTTTTGCTAATCTACGATGATTTGAACCTTTCTTTTTTCTAGATAATATTCTATTAGCTTTTTTTATATCATTAGCATTTTGTTTAAAAAATAAAGGTGCTTTTATATCTTCATTATCCGATGCAGTTAAAAACTGTTTAAGTCCAAAGTCATAGCCGACGCTTTTACCTGTTCTTGCTAAAACTTTATTCTCGTTAGTTTCACAAACAAAATAAAGATATATATCACCTAAAGTATCACGTTTAATTGTTATTGTTTTAACTATTCCTTCAATATCTCTACTTTTAAAATATTTGTATTTTTGTTTATTAATTTCTATAATATTACCCTTTAAAAGCTTCCAACCAGCTTGTTTGAGCGTGAATGATTTATATTTTCGTATCTTTTTAAAAGATGGTGGTGCTGTACGAATTTTATGTTTTAAATTTCTAAAAAACAATTTATAAGCACGGTCTATTCTTTGAGTTATATCTTGAATAGCTTGCGAACCTACTTCTTTAAAATAGCTAAATTTACCTATTTTCTTAAGTTTAGTTAAATGTTTTTGAAGCTTATAGATATTAAGAGATTTTTTAAATAAACGATAATATCTTTTATGCAAAGCAATACAGTGATTGTAGATAATTCCAGCTATATTAATAACTTTATGAAGTTTTTTATTCCTTTTTGCCTTATACAATTTAAAACAATATGTCTTCACTACAATCACCTGCCTTTTTATCATTTATTTATTCTGAACGCTTTTGACTTTCTATATACTGTTTAATAATTGATATTGGTGCTCCACCAACTGTAGATACAAAATATGAATTTGTCCACAATGTTGGTAGCCTTGATTTTAACCATGAAAATTCTTCTCGAAGTATTCTTGAAGATATTCCTTTTATTCGTTTAACAACTTTATGTATACCAAATTGTGGATCAACTTCTAAAAGCAAATGAACATGGTCTGGCATTACTTCCATCTCGATTAAATCGACGTGAAGCTCCTGACAAATATTATTAATCAACTCCTTTAATCGTTCATCAACACCATTGTTCAACACTTTTCTACGATATTTAGGACAAAATACTACATGATACTTACAAGAATATACTATATTATTATTTGATTTATATTTCATAAAAACATTATATAACTATTAAAAATATAATACAATAAAAAACAATGATATCGAATCATTGTTTTTTAGCGAGCTTATATCCTCATAAATAAATTTAGGGGCTTTACGCTCGCATTTGGTAAAGTATTTAAAAATTTAAAAGGTATCACGCCTAATACCTTTAGAAAACAATCTATTCACTATGATACACTACAAACTATTTATGATTTTTCCGCAACTAAAAAAAATACACTTATGTAATCACATAAGTGTATTTTTATATTCGATATAATTATTTACTAAAAGTATATGTTGTAACAGTATGAGTTTCTTGTCCTGCTTTCAATACTGGAGAGGCAAATTTATCACAATTTACAGCATTTGGTACATATTGAGTTTCAATGCAGAAAGCATCACGACGATTGTAAATATGACCTTGTTTACCTGGTTTTCCTTCTAAGAAGTTTGCAGAATAGAACTGTGCACCTGGCATTGTTGTAGCTACGTCCATAATAATACCAGTTTTTTCAGATTTAGCTTGTGCAAAAGTATATAAACCATCATGTTCTGGTAATAATACTGTATGGTCATAACCAGCAGCAATAACTAAACGTTCATCATCTTTGTCTATATCCTGACCGATAGGTTTAGCTTCACTAAAGTCAAATACATCACCTTTTGTAATTGGACGAATTTCACCAGTTGGGATTAATCCTGCATCAGTTGGAATCATTGCTGGGCAATCTAATTTCAATGTTTGATCATAAACACTGCCACTGCCTTCACCAGCTAAATTGAAATAGCTGTGATTTGTTAAGTTAACTACAGTGTCTGCATCAGTTTTAGCTTTATAATCAATGCGTAAGCAAGCATTATCATCAAAAGTATAAATTACTTCTACATCTAAGTTTCCTGGATAATTAGCTTCACCATCTGGAGATGTACGTCTTAAAGATACGCTATTTTCGCCAATTGTGAAATCGCTATAAACTTTTTTATCAAAACCATTAGAGCCACCATGTAAATGATTTGCTCCATTATTTGTTTCTAATTCATAAGTTTTTCCATTTAAAGTAAATTTACCATTAGCTATACGATTACCGCAACGACCAATGAATGCACCATAGAAGAATGTTCCTTCTTCATAGCCTTTTACAGTGTCATAACCTAAAACTACATCATGTAATTTACCATCTTTGCCTTCAACTACAATAGCTTGAATAGTGCAACCATAATTAATAATGCTTACATATTCGCCTTTGGAGTTTTCAATTTTAAATTTATAAACCTGTTCCCCTGTAGAAGCTACACCAAATTCACTTTTTACTACTGCCATTTTTCTTACCTCTTTTATTTATTTGTTTTACAAGGACCTGTAGTATCACGTAAGACTAAAGTATTTTGTAATACAACTTGTCTGCTTGTTTTATTATCACTAGCTATTTTTTCCATTAATAAACTAGCCGCTGTCCATCCTAAAGTCATCATATTTTGGTCCATTGTCGTAAGTTTTGGCTCAATAAAATGACTTAGTGAGACATTATCATATCCCATAATAGATATGTCTTCTGGAATTTTTAAATTTAAACGTCTACAAGCATTGACTGCACCGACACCCATCAAATCATTACAACAAAAAAATGCTGTAACATCTTTTCGATTAGGCAAAAATTCTACAATCTTTTTAGCAGTCAACTCTACTGTATCTATACTATTACCCGCACTAACATTTATGATATTTTCTGGATTATAACAACCCATTTTCTTCATAAATTCAATATATACATCTTCTTTAAACTCATAAGAATCGCTTCGTTCACCACGAACGAAACAAATATTTTGATGACCTAATGATACTAAATGTTCTAAGGCAATTTTGGTACCTATACGTTCATCATTATATACATAAGAAATAGCTGGACGTTTTATATATGAGTTAATAAATACCAGCGGTATCCTAGATGCCATCTGGTCAAAAAAACTACTATCCACACGTTCCGTATTTGGACTAATATTTATTATTCCTGACACATTTCGCATCAGTAATTCATTCATACATTCTTTTTCACAGATAGGGTCATCTTTTGTGTAAGTCAACAATAACGAATAGCCACTACTTGTTGAAAAACTTTCTATTCCACTTACAACTTCAGCAAAAAAAGTATTAAATAGACTAGGCACAATAATTCCAATTATTGAAGAATGTTGTGTATTTAATTCTCTTGCTTGAATGTTTGGAATGTATTCTAAATCTTTTATTGCTTCTAAAACTTTCTTCTTCGTAGCTTCTTTTACTGGATAATTACCATTTACTACACGGGATACCGTTGCTACTGATACTTGTGCCTTTTTGGCTACATCAATTATCGTAGTTGACTTCATTGTCTTCAATCCTTATTAAAATAATATATTAAAATATAATAATATATTATTTCTATATTTTCAATATTTTCTTGATTAAATATATGCCATCTATAAAATTTATAGATGGCATAATTATTAAAATTATAAAGTTGCTACAAATTTATTGAAAGCTTGAATACCTTGTATATTGCGTTTGAATACGCCTGCATGAAGTAATACAACCATAAAGATTTTACCTACTTCTAATTTAAGCATATCTTCAACTTCTTCAGCTTTAATATCTGTGTATTTTGCACGAATTTCTTTGTACCAATCTGCATGTTTAGCGATTTGTTCATCATCACTAATATCTTCTTTACCAGCGATAAAGCATTCTTTTACTTTTGCTAATTCGTCTTTTAAACGAGCTGGAAGTACTGCAAGACCCATTACTTCAATTAAGCCGATATTTTCTTTTTTAATATGATGAACTTCATCATGTGGATGGAAAATACCTAATGGATATTCTTCAGTTGTACGGTTGTTACGTAAAACTAAATCTAATTCATATTTACCATCACGAACGCGAGCAATTGGAGTAATTGTATTATGTGGTTGTCCATCGCTTTCAGCTAAGATATCTACACTTGCGTCAGAATATCCACGCCATGCATCTAATACATGTACAGCAAAATTAATTAAATCCTGTTTATTAGAAGAAGCTGCACGAATTACAGACATAGGCCATTTTACACGACCAACAGTAACATTATCAAAACCTTCGATATTGAAAGTTTCTTCGATTGGAGCTTTTTCCATAGCGAATGTATAATGTCCACCTTGATAATGGTCATGAGATAAAATAGAACCACCAACGATTGGTAAATCTGCATTAGAACCTAAGAAATAGTGTGGTAAATAATCCACAAAGTTTAATAAGTTTTCAAAAGTAGCACGGCAAACTTTCATTGGTACATGCAAGGAATTTAATAAAATGCAGTGTTCATTGTAATAAGTGTATGGGGAATATTGCATAAACCATTGATGACCTTCAAAATCCATAGGAATTAATCTATGTGTTTGACGAGCTGGATGATTTGCATGACCTGCATAACCTTCATTTTCACGACAAAGTAAGCATTTTGGATAAGAAGAAGATTTTACAAGTTTTGCTTTAGCAATATCTCTTGGATCTTTTTCTGGTTTAGATAAGTTAATTGTGATATCTAAATCACCATATTCAGTATTTGCTTTCCAAATAATATTTTTATCAATACGATCTTTACGAATATAATTAGAAGCAATACTTGTTTTATAGAAATAATCAGTAGCTTGAACTTTTGATTTTTCGTATATTTTTTTGAAATTGCCTACAACTTCAGAAGGACGAGGCATTACGCAGTTCATGATACGAGTATCAAATAAATCACGCTGAGTTACAGTATCTTCACAAAGACCTTTTTCTACAGCATAATCTAACATATTTTCTAAAATATCATGAGCTATTGGTAATGTTTCATCTACTTCTACAACTTCAAACTCATCTACACCTAATAAATCTAAAAGTAAGTTTGCACTATAGTATTTATCTTCTGGTGCAATAAGACCTTGTTGTAGAGCAAAGTTTAACAAACGATTTATTTGTAAATTCATATCCATTATTAAAAATCCCCTTTTATTAACTAAACCCCAAAATTAGTCTTCATATCCGTTTGGATGAGCTTGATGCCATTTCCAAGCAGTTTTGATAATTTCTTCCATACTTGTATATTTTGGATGCCAGTTAAGGATTTTTTGAGCTTTTTCACTAGAAGCAATTAAGCGAGCAGGGTCACCAGCACGGCGTTGACCATATTCTACTTTAATTTTTAAGCCTGTAGCTTTTTCAGCAGCATCGATCATTTCTTTTACAGAGAAGCCTTCACCAGTACCTAAATTGAAGATATTGCTTTCATTACCTTCACGTAAATAGTTAAGAGCTTTCATATGTGCATCTGCTAAGTCCATTACATGTACATAGTCACGGATACAAGTACCATCAGCTGTTGGATAATCTGTACCAAATACAGTGATGTGATCGCGTTTACCAAGTGGAACTTGTAAAATGATTGGAATTAAGTGAGTTTCTGTTGTATGAGCTTCACCAATATGACCATCTTCAACAGCACCTGCTACGTTGAAATAACGTAAGGATACATATTTAATACCGTTAGCCATATCTACCCATTTCATCATTTTTTCCATCATGCGTTTGGATTCACCATATGGATTAGTAGGATTTGTTTCATCAGTTTCTAAAATAGGCACACGTTTTGGTTCACCATAAGTTGCAGCAGTGGAAGAGAATACGATTTTCTTAACATCATATTTAACCATAGCTTCAAGAAGAACTTCCATACCGCAAGTGTTGTTGTTGAAATATTTTAAAGGAACTTGCATACTTTCACCAACAAGAGAATTTGCAGCAAAATGAATAATTGCTTCAATGTCATTTTCTGTAAAAACTTTATCAAGGTCTGCCATATTGCGGATATCGCCTTTATAAAATTTTGCTTTTTCATGAACAGAAGCTAAATGACCTGTTTCAAGATTATCGATTACAACAACATCTTCACCATTATTGATAAGTTCATAAACCATATGAGAGCCGATATAACCTGCTCCACCACATACTAAAACTGCCATTTTAAAATCCTCCTAAGAAAATAATATTATTAATATTTTTGATTAATTTTCTATATAACAGTAAACGTTTTCTAATTTCAATTATACATCAATAAAATATATAAATCAATACTTTTTCAAATTATTTTATTTTTAAATTTTACTGAAAACTTATTTTTTATTTTATTGTTTATTGTGATTTTATGTGGTATTATATTTAAAATAATAAAAATAATAAAGATATAAACAAAAATAAAGATTTTCTCATAAGAAAGGATATTTTATGTTAATTACTAATGCTGAATTTATTCAAGGATTTATACGTCTTACTGACGATGCATTCAAAAAAGGCTGGCATGAACGCAATGGTGGCAATCTAAGTTATCGTATAAAACCTGAAGAAATCGAAGAAATAAAATCTGAATTAAAAGCACCTACTAATTGGATTCCAATTGGTGTAAGTGTACCTAATTTAGCTAATGAATATTTCTTAGTTTCTGGAACTGGTCGCTATATGCGCAATATTATCTTAAAACCAGAAGATAATATTTGTATTGCTAAAATTGATGATAAAGGTGAAAATTATGCTATCGTTTGGGGATTAGAAAAGGGTGGTCGTCCAACAAGTGAATTTCCTACGCATCTTATGAACCATAGCATAAAAAAAGACTTAACTAATGGGCAAAATCATGTAATTTATCATGCTCATCCAACTAACATTATTGCTCTTACTTTCGTTTTACCACTAAACGATAAAGAATTTACTCGTGAACTTTGGGAAATGGCAACAGAAGATCCTGTTATTTTCCCTGAGGGTATTGGTGTTGTTCCTTGGATGATTCCAGGTGGTAGCGAAATAGCTAAAGCTACAAGTGAACTTATGAAAAAATATAATATTGTAGTATGGGCTCATCATGGTATGTTTTGCTCTGGTAAAGATTTCGATGAAGCTTTTGGTCTTATGGATACTGCGGAAAAAGCTGCTGAAATCTGTGTAAAAGTCCGTTCAATGGGTGGCAAAAAACAAACTATTACTACTCAAAATTTCCTTGATTTAGCTAGAGATTTTAAAATAAATTTAAATAAAACTTTCTTAAAATAAATATCATAAAAAAGCTGTAACAATTAGAGATATCCTCTTTTGTTACAGCTTTTTTTAGTAAATCAACTTTATATCATTTTCTTTAATATAATCAAACCACTCAATATTAGGTTCTTTGTCCGTTACAATTGTGTCAATTTGAGCTAAATCACATGTTTTAGTAAATGCAGTTTTATCAAATTTCGTACTATCTGCTAATAAAATACTTTTTTGTGCTTGTTCTATCATTTGTCGTTTAATAATACTTTCCGGCTCATTTGATTCCATCAAACCTTTTTTTATATCTAAAGCCTTACAACTAATAAGAACTGTATCTACATAATATTTTTTTATAGTCTCACAAGCAATAGGTCCAACTAAAGCATAAGAATGAGCTCTTAATTCTCCACCAGTTGAAATTATTTTAAAATCACTATTCACAAATTCATTTATAAGTCTTATAGAATTTGTAATTATAGTTAAATCTTTCTTATCTTTTAAATATCGCAATAATGCTAAACATGTAGTGCTTGCATCTACCATTAAGGTATCGCCGTCATTAATCAAGTGTTCAGCTTTTTTAGCTATATAAACCTTATTACTATTATTAATATCTATGCGCTTTAAAAAAGAAATATCTTGACTTGTATGGTCATTTATTACCGCTCCACCATAACAACGTTTAACTAAATTTTGTTGCTCTAATTTTTCTAAATCACGCCTTATTGTTTCATCAGTTACATCAAATAATTTACTCAAATCTTGTACATAAACTTTTTGGTGCTGATTTAATAATTTCATTATTTCCCGACGTCGCTCAATACCTAGCATAAAATCACCCCAAAATCTATAAATATTATTTATAATCTTATAATCATTATAGAATATCCCTATAAAAAATACAAATAAATTGCTCCTAGATAAAGTTTTTGTACCTAATCAATTTGTTCAAATAACTATCTTCACGCAATAATAATTTTTTTATATTACCTTGTTCTATGATTTTTTCTTCTCCACAAATAATAATATCATCAAAAAATCTCAACAAACTTATATCATGAGAAGTTACTATCATCGTTTGTTTTTGATATTTTTCCATAAGTTGACTACATATATTATTTGTCGTTTTTATATCAAGCCCTGCTGTAGGTTCATCTAATAAAATTATATCTTTTTGTTTTGCTAAACAAATAGCTAATTGTAATCTATGCTTTTGCCCACCTGATAATTTATTGCCATCATTGCCCACTATATAATCCAATCCCACTTGCTTTACAAAATCTAATAAATATACATTTTCTAAGGATATATATATTTCTTCATCAATGATATCTTCATAAAGCATTTTAAAATTATCACGTATAGATAAATTAAAAATATGATGTTCTTGAAATGCTACTGCAAAATGTTCACGTATAGATTTTTCAGCTAAATCATCATAATTTTTACCTTGTATAAAGATATTTCCCTTCAATGGATATAATAATCTCATCAATACATAAAATAATGTGGATTTTCCACAACCACTAGTGCCGACAATCAAGGTTTTATTGCCTTTTTTTATAGATAAATTTATATCTTTCAATAAAACTTTATCATATCCATAAGCTAAATCTTTCAACAATAATTGCACATCTTCACATTTCTTATCTTCTTGATTTTCATTTTTTACTTCATTATTTGTATCAGCAATAAATTTTTTCTCTTGCATAAAAATAGCTAAATCTTGCCAACGTTTACTAGCTTCATCAAAATGCTCTATTAATGAAGGCATCATCGCTAACACCTCTAAGACAGCTTGATAAGTCAATATTATTGTAATCGCCATAATGGGATTAAAATCTTGTGTATTCACCAAATAAATACTTATAGCCAGACAAATAACTAAATAAGCTCCCATTATAAATTCACTACATAGATTAACTTTTAATTTTAATTTAAATAAATTTTGCTGATATTGTTGATACTGCTCAATACTATGGCTAATATTTTTCAATCTATATTTGTCATAATTATAGAAAGATAGTTCCCTATTACCTTCATAAAACTCTATAATCTCTTGAGTCAATAAAAATTTATGCTTTTTTAATTTCAAATATCTTCGCCATGTCATATAAGGTATGACTATCATAAATACAAGCCATGAACTAATTAGTAATATCATTAAATCATAACTATATAGAAAAAACCATATAGATAAGATAAATACACTTATCGTAGTTATAATAGGTGGCAAAAAGAAACGCAGAAAACTATCTCTTAAATTATCTACTGCATTTACAATTAAATCAAAAGCATCTCCATTTTCTGTTTGTTGCTTAAATGGCAATGCTTTGATAATTTTTATCAAAACAAATACTCTAAAACTCGTAAATAGAGAAAAACCTACTTTATGTGTAAAATATCGCTCTAAATAACGAAAGACAGCCCTCATTACACCGCAAAAGCGTACACCTACAATAGCAAGTGATAAAACATAAAGTGGCGGTTGCAGGGCAGCACTAGCTATCAACCATGCTGAAAGTCCCATTAAACTTATTGAGCTTAATGTTGAAATAGTACCTACTAATATTGCTAATAATAAACTCCATATTACAGGTCTTATCATATTACTCAATATCTGTACCATTTCAAATACTCCTTTCACCTTCTATTATTTCACTAAAATAATTTATTTTATCCTTAATTTTTTCACTATCCACTAATTTTCCCTGTTGTAAATAAATCAATTCATCAGCATTTTTTAAAGTCTGTAAGCGATGACCAATGATTATTACAGTTACTTTATTTTTTAAATCAGATAAAATTCTTTGTATCAACTTCTCATTATATACATCTAAATTTTCCATAGGTTCATCTAATAATAATAATTTTGGTCTACCAATTAAAGCTCTAGTTAAACCTAAACGACGCTTTTGCCCAGAACTTAAATTCATCGCTGAAGTTATTTCTGTATCATATCCCTGTGGCATTGATTTTATAAATTCATCTAAATTTACCAACTGACAAATATGTTTTATTTCTTTTAAATTAAAATCTCTACCTAAAGTTATATTTTCCCTGATTGTCGCTGAAAAAATATATGGCTCTTGAGCTACCCAGCCAATTTGACTTTGCCACCATTGTTTATCTAAATCAGCTAAATTGTAATCATTGATTAAGATTTCTCCAGATTGGCATCTTTCTATACCTAATAATAATTTAAATAATGTGGATTTCCCTGCCCCATTATCTCCAGTCAAAACAAACTGCTTGCCTTTTTCTATTTTCAAGCTCAAATCATCAATTGCCCATTTATCATTATCTTGATATTTATAATAAACATTTTTTAATTCAATCTGCACCATATCTGCATCATCAAATTTTAAATTTGCCTTACTTTCCTTTATACAGTTTAGTTTATCAATCATAGCATAAATTTCACTAGAAGCTGTAATTCCATTCATGGCATCATGAAAAGCTGAACCAAATTGACGAAAAGGCTGATAAAATTGTGGGGCTATCAATAAGATAAAAAATACAGGTAAAAATTCCACATGTCCATAGATGAGTCTAAGACCAATATTTACAGCAATAATCGCTATACTTAATGTAGAAATAAATTCTAACATAAAAGCTGAAATAAAAGCTATGCGCAAAACTTTTAAAGTCGCCTGACTAAAAAGTTTACCATTTTTATTTATTTCACTTAATTGTCTTTGTGTTTGATTATATGCTTTAACAATCAATAAACCAGGCAATAAATCTGCCATATACATAGTTAATTTTTGAAAAACTTGCCACTGTTTTTTATTTTCCTTATCTGCAATTTTGCCAATTAAAATCATAAAAAATGGTATTAATGGTGCAGTAATCAAAAAAATCAATCCAGATATCCAATCATTGATAAAAGTAAATATCAATAAAATGAGCGGAATTGTACTCAATAAACCTAATTGTGGTATAAATGACGTTAAATAAATATCTAATTTATCAACGCCTTTTGTAATCAAGGCTATCCATTGCCCTTTTGCATATGAACTAGCTAAAAAACTACGCTGAGCCAATACTTCAAATAATTGTTTACGTAAATTGCTTTGTACATTTAATGATATTTTCTCCATTTGATAATGATTAAAATAATTTAGTATTGCCTTTATACAAAAAAAGAAAAACAGCAACACCAATAATGGCGTTGCTGTACTACTTTCTAAGCGAGATAAAAGTAATTTATCTGCTATATAAGCAATAATATATGCTATAGCTACAATCATCATAGCTTGCATAATATTTGATATCATCACCAAAATCAACTGTCGTTTAAAAGGGAAAATATCTTTTAATAAATTTTTATCTATCATTTTTTTATTAATATTCTAAGTCATGATGACTTACACGTTTTCTAAATACCCAATAAGTCCAACCTTGATAAATGAGTACTACTGGTACAAAGCAAACAGCAGCAATTGTCATTATAGTCAAAGTATATTCAGTAGAAGAAGCGTTATAAATTGTTAGACTCCAATCTGGATTTAAAGTGGATATTAAAATACGTGGGAACAATCCTGCAAATACTGCAACTGTTGTAAATACAATAGCTAAAGAAGAACCGATAAAGCCTTTAACATATTGTTGTTTTTTATAAACTAATAAGATAGAAGCTACAAAAGAAACAGCTGCTAGAATAAATAAAATAACAGAAGAAATTGACGCAAACATATCTGTATTCAATGCAGTTAAAATCAAACAAAGCACATAGAAAATAGCTGCTGTACCACCAAGACATACAGACACGATACGCAATCTATCAATCATTTTTGTATCAGCAAGACGAAGTGTTAAAAATACTGTTCCATGATAAGCAAATACCAATAAGAAAGTAATACCACCAACGATAGTATATAAAGATAATAAATCAAAGAAAGTACCTTTATAAATCATTTCACCATTGATAGCGAACCCTTTCATCATATTACTTACAGCAACGCCCCATAAAAATGCAGGTAAGGCACTGCCAAAGAAAATCATATAATCCCATAAGCTTCGCCAATATGTGCAATCGTGTTTACTTCTAAATTCAAAAGCTACACCACGAACAATTAAACCTAAGAGCATCAAAAACAATGCCATATAAAGCATACTAAACATAGTAGCATATACATGAGGGAATGCTGCAAACATAGCACCGCCAGCAGTAATCATCCAAACTTCATTACCATCCCAAACTGGACCTATGGAATTAATGAGCATACGGCGTTCTACATCATTTTTCGCAAAAAATGGTAAAATCGTACCTACGCCATAGTCAAAGCCCTCTAAGAAGAAGAAACCTACAAATAAAACTGTTACAAGTATAAACCATACAATTTGTAAATCCATTATGCCTGCCCTCCTTCATCATCCATCTTATGAGCATCTTTTTTCACGAATTTAAGAGCTATAAAGATAGCAGCTACAGCTAATAAAGCATAAATAAGTGTAAAACCTACCAATGTAATTAAAACTTCTGTGCTAGTGATATTTTGAGATACTGCATCAGATACTTTTTGCAAACCTACTACCATCCATGGCTGACGACCAGCTTCAGTGATTATCCAACCAAAAGTATTTGCTATAAATGGCAATGGCAATAATAATACTAAAATATTTAAGAGCCAACGAGCATTTTCCAAACGTTTTGTATAGAATAAAAAGCCTGCTAAAATCATTGCACCAATCATAGCTACACCGCAAGCTATCATAATTCTAAAGCTCCAGAATAACAAAACTACATTTGGAATGTAATCATCATAACCATATTGTTGAATATATTGTTCTTGCAATTCATTTATGCCTTTTACTTCGCCTTCTGGGCTATCATAAATAAGCATAGATAACATATATGGCACTTCAATAGCATCATGATTTACCTTATTTTCTGTATCAATATTAGCTATTACAGTGAAAGGAGCTGGATTTTCAGTTTCCCATAAAGCTTCCATAGCTGCCATCTTCATTGGTACATTTTTACCGATAAACTGAGCTTGTAAATGTCCACTGCCCATTACTAAGAACAAACCAATTAAACTATAAATAATACCTGATTTTATCGCTGTTTTAAATGTTTCTACATTTTGACCAGACAATAAACGATAAGCACTTACAGCCACTACAATCACACCAGCTGTAACAATACCAGATAATACAGTATGAGCATATTGCCCTACAACATAAGGATTAGTTACTAATGCGAAAAAGTCTGTCATTTCAGCTCTGCCATTAGCAATAGTATAACCTACAGGATGTTGCATAAAAGAATTTGCAACTAAAATCCAAAAAGCAGATAAATTACTACCAAAAGCTACAAGCCAAATAGATAAACAATGTAATTTTTTGGATAAACGACCTTCACCAAAAATCCATACACCTAAAAATACAGACTCTAAGAAAAATGCAGTCAATGCTTCTAGTGCAAGTGGTGCCCCAAAAATATCTCCCATGAAACGAGAGTATTCAGACCAGTTCATACCAAAATGAAATTCCTGTACGATACCAGTTACCACACCCATGGCAAATGAAATGATAAAGAGTTTTCCAAAGAATTTTGCTAAACGCTTATAAACTATATTATCTGTTTTTAAATACATAGTTTGCATAATAGCAATGAAAATGGATAAACCTAATGAAACCGGAACAAATAAAAAATGGTAAATTGTTGTGATTGCAAATTGCAATCTAGATAGAGTTATAACATCCATAATATAAAACCTCCTTTGTAGTGTATATATAAGTTAAGTATACACTAATAACTTATATAGACGCAAGATTTATTATTTATAGATAATTATTATCATAACTCCTCAAAAATAATCTTTATAAAATCATCTAAATAATATATACTCGTTATTATCCAATTTATTATCTTTGGTTTTTATTGCAAATTTTTATTTTTTATCTAGGTGGTTTATGTGAAAAAATTTCTTCATTCTTTATTTATATTTTTTATTGGACTTTTAATCGGTGCTATTTTAACCTTTAATACTTTAGGTTTAATTTTAGGCAATATTTTATATATGGAGCTTAGCAATCCCCAATTAAATATCAATCTCACTAGCATCGTAAATCATTCTCAAGATTTGACGCGAATAAATCAATATCAACAAGAAAATCCTAACGCTCAAAAAGTTGCTCTATACACTCCTTATGGTGATAGCTCTCGTGAATTAGTTGGCACTTTTATCAACAATAATTCCAAATATAAAAAGACAATTATTTTAATTCATGGTCTTTATCAAAATCGTTCCATGTGCTTAAATTATGTCAATATCTATAAACAATTAGGATTTAATGTCTTATTGATTGATTTGCGTGGTCATGGTGAAAGTGATGGCATCATCACTTGGGGACAAACAGAAATCCGTGATATTGATATGTGGTGCGATTATCTTCGCAATACGAAACAACAAGAATTAATTGGCATTCATGGAATTTCTCTAGGTGGTGCATTTGCCCTCTTGCACAGTGGATTATCTGTTCACCCTGCTGATTTTTACATTGAAGATAGTTCTTATAGTGATTTAAAAGGTCTTTATTACAATCATCTACACAGCATGATACAATTACCTAATGATTCCAAAATTCTTGATATCTTGTGGATTTATTCTCAAGTCTGCATGTATTGGCATACAGGTTCAACTTTAGATAAATTAGCTCCATTAAAAGCAGTAGCTCACTCCACAAGCCCTACATTATTTTTACATGGCAGTGCAGATACTTTAATCCCGCCAAATACACTTCAAGAATTATACGATAATTGTCGTGCAACAAAATCTATGCATATGTTCAAAGACTCTACACATGCTCAAGCTATTTCTAATTATCCTAATGAATATTTTAATGTAATAAAAGATTTTCTCGTTAATAATCATTTTACAACTATACAAAATTAAAAATTTTATTGTATCTTGACAATAAAAAATAGTTTTGATATCATGAACACAGATTAATATATTTAAAATCTATGAGCAAGAATAGTAACTATGATAAAAGCTTTACAGAGAATCGACGATGCTGAGAATTCGATAAGCACTTATGATAGCGAATGGACTTGTGAGATGTAGCCTGAGCCATAATATTATGGGGTAAGCACTATCGGCCTTTTCCACCGTTATACGGAAACGAGTATCGGATATAAAAAATCCCGTACTTTGTATTTAGTAAGATAATTTGCTACTTAGTTCAACTAAGGGTGGCACGAGTATAACGCCTCTCGTCCCTTTTTATAGGGATTGAGAGGCTTTTTTATTTGTTTGTTATTTGATTGGAGGATTTATTTATGGAGTTACGTTGGATAACTATTACTACTTTATTATTAGCCATCGGTGTAATTTTACGTATGGTTTCGCCAAATATTGGTGGCATATCTTTAAACTGGAATATTGTAATGTATTGTTTAGCGATATTATTATGTAGACCAACAATAAAACAAGGTTTCGGCATTGGTTTAGTTTCCGGTATCATCGCTATGATGACATCTAAAGCTGCTCTACCTTATGCTAATTTAATAAGTGATCCATTAGCTGCTACTATTTGCGCTTTAATGGTCAATAGCAATCTTTTCAACATTAAAAAATCTAAAATTTCACTAATTCCTTTTATCGTTGTATTTATCACTACTTTTATTAGTGGCGGTACTTTTGTTACTTTGACGAAAATCTTTTTACAACTTCCTATGAATATTTATCTTTATGCTATGCTTCCTGCTGTAGCTTTAGTTGCTCTTTTAGGTGCTGTTGCTGGTCAATTGTTATATTTACCTGCTTTTAAAATTTTCAATGCCAAATTAAATAAAAATGATAAACAATTTTCTTTGCACGATATAAATTTGAATATTCCTCAAGGTTCTTTTTGTGTAATCACAGGTGTAAATGGCAGTGGTAAAACTTCCTTAATCTTAAATATAGCTGGCAGTAAACCTGCATATCTAAGTGAAATCATCACCAGCAAAATAAATATAGCCAATATTGATATCTTGAATACACCACCTAAAAAACTCAATGAATTAATTGGTGTTGTCATGGCTGATTATAATGCTCAACTCGTAACGCAAACAGTTGGCGATGAAATCGCTTTTTCTCTTGAAATATCTGGTCTTAATGCTCAAGAAATCATCAAAAGACGACGCGAACTTTTAGCTAGCGTTGGTCTATCTGATAAAGAAGATATGCCGATTTCAGCTTTATCTGGCGGACAAAAACAACGACTTGCTATTGCCTCTATAATGGCAATGAATACACCTATCATCATTCTTGATGAACCAGTTGCAGCCATTGACCCTGAAGGCGCAAAAGATATCTATAATTTATTAGTCAATCTCAATAAAAGATATAATAAAACAATTATTGTAACTGAACATGATTTGAAATATGTGCTTGATATTGCTGACCAACTTTGTGTAATTGATAATGGTCATTTAGCTTACAGTGGTAATGTAGATGATTGTTTAAAATATATGTATGAAGAAAAAATTTATCCTGAAGTTATTCCTCTTCGCTGGAAAATACGCTATGAAATAGGTGATAATCATGTTAACGCTAAATAATATTTCTTTTAGCTATCAAAAAAATAGATTTATCTTAAAGAACATCTCCACCAATATAGATGATACAAAAATCACAGCTATAGCTGGCAGAAATGGCAGTGGTAAAACAACATTAACTAGACTTGTAATGGGACTTGTACACCCTAATAGAGGCTCTATGACTTTAGATGATGTTGATATCACAAAAAAAGAACCATATGAAATGGCTCAATATATTGGTTATGTATTTCAAAATCCTGACCAACAATTATTCGCTTCCACTGTTTTCGAAGAAGTAGCTTTTGCTCCTAGAAAATTAGGTTGTAATGAACATACTATAAAAAAACGTGTCGAAGAAGCTTTAAAAATAACTAATCTTCAAGATATAATTTGGGAAATGCCTCAAGTTTTAAGCTTAGGGCAAAAACAGCGATTATCTATTGCTTGCGCCTTAGCTGCCAAACCTAAAATCTTAATCTTAGATGAACCTACCTCTGGGCAAGATTGCCGAGAACGCACTATGTTATTGCGCTTGATGCGAAAATTAAATGCTCAAGGTTTAGGTATCATCATGGTAACACATGATATGGATATCTTAGCTGAACATGCTGATAAAGTCATCGTCATCAATCAAGGAGAACTTGCCTTTGACGGTACGCCACTTGATTTATTTTCCCAAAAAGAATTGACGCTAAAGCTCGGTTTAGAATTACCTGAAGCTGTTTGTATCAGCCAGGAATTAGGTCTAGATATTTGCCTTACACCTATGGAAATTTACGCTCATTTACACAAACGAGGTTGATTATAATGTATAAATTAACTGCTTTAACAAAATTAATTTTAGCTATTATGATTTCAATAGCGTCTTTAATTACTAATGATTTATATATCTTAAGTCTATTAGCCTTTATCGAAATTTTTACTTGTTTTTATTTACCTAAGACAAAATTACTTTGGAGTGCTCTTGGTATTTTAATTTTTTTCAGCTTTATTTTATTTCTAATTCAACTTGTTTGCGGTACTGATTTAAATACCTCCATTGCTTCTGCTCTCAAAATGTTCATCATGGCAGTATCTTTATTATTGCTCTTGCAAACCACTTCTGCTAGAGAACTCACAGCTTCATTAGTAAAACAATTGCATTTACCTTATCAATACGCTTTTATGATTACTGCTATTTTGCGTTTTGTTCCTGATATATTAGAAGAAAGCTCTGCTGTTCGTGATGCCCAGAGCTGCCGAGGTTTTAAACCTTCATCAAATCCATTTCGTCGCATTTTTGACTATATGATGGTAATTAAACCCATGGTTTTTCGCTCTATTTCTCGCAGTGAAAATATGGCGCTCAGTCTTCAAATGAGAGGATTTTCTTCTCCTAAGCCAAGAGTATTTATCATTGATACTAAATTAAGAGCTATAGATTATATTTCTATGATTTTATTTCTTCTAATCTTATCTTTATTATTTTATTTCATCTAAAACTAATAAAAAAACTGCTAGCATATTATATCTAGCAGTTTTTTATTTATAACAATTTTATTTTTTTAAAATAACATCAACAAGACCTACTGCATATGGTGTTATCTCATATCTTTGGAACAATACATGTAAATCCATATTTTCATCTAAATAAAATTCTTGAGGAAATGCTGTTACATCTTTATGGAAATCAAATAGATGTTGACCTACCTGTGCTTTTATTTCTTTATTTAAATTATCTATTGTATAAATATTTTTTCCACTTTGCTTATCTATATTAATAACTTGAGAAAATTGTATTAAATTACCTTGTTCATCAAAGCTTAATCCATAAGCATACGTATTTGGATGAGCCGCACCTTTATACATAGTAGAACAATTTATTATCACACTAAAAATTTTATCGCTATTTGCTTTTATTTCATATCCGATAAAACCTGTAAGGTCTCTACCAATATCATTTTCTTGTTGAACATTTTGATTAAAGTCATTTATTATCTTAGTAATCTGTCTATTTATTCTAGATTTCACTAAAATATTATCTGCATTTACTACTGGATATTTCCCCTCTACAAACTCACTGTCCAATGTCTTTTCTTGCACTTCATAATAGCTTGATTGCGCAAATGTAACCGACATTGATAAAAGCATTACCATAAATAAACTCATTAAAATTTTCCACGATTTTTGCATAAGAAACCCTCCCTTAAATGCACTTTTTTTCATTATATCTTAACAATATTAAAAAATTCTTAAAATTACTTGTTATTTACTAAAAATTATATTATTATTAAATTAATCCTTCCTAATTTTAGAAGATATAAGCAAGATAAAAGTCCTACGTTCGGCAATTTCGTAGGACTTTTTATTTTTATCTAATTAAATATTTCTAAATTTATTATTTGCCTTGAAAATTAGGTTGACGTTTTTGTTTAAAAGCCAAAATTCCTTCCTTACAATCTTCTGTTCCTAAACAAAAAGTCTGTACGAGAGCTTCTTCATCAAGAAAATCTTTCAGATTTGCATATGATTTATTTAACATTTTCTTCATATACATAATAGCCATCGGCGCACCTTGAGCTATTTTTTGTGCTATTTTTTCTGTTTCTATTTTCAAATCTTCTTTTGTATAGACATGCATTACCATTTTTAATTTTTCTGCTTCTTGAGCACTGATTACATCAGCTGTGAACATTAATTCTTTCGCTTTTTGCAATCCTACTGTTTCTTTTAATAAATACATACCGCCACAATCAGGAACTAAACCAACATTGACAAAACTTTGAATAAATTTGGCATCTTCACTACTACATACAATATCGCAAGCTAACATTAAATTAACACCAGCGCCAGCAGTAACCCCATTTATCATACCAATGACAGGCTTAGCACAATTTCTCAATTTTAGAGTCATTTCACCCACACGTTCAATAAAGGCTTTTCTTTTTTTATCATCATTTAAGCTTTCTAAATAACCTAAATCACCACCAGCACAAAAAGCTCTACCTGCACCAGTTAAAATAATTACGCGAATATCTTCATCTTCTACAAAAATATCTAAGGCACGATGAAATTCTTCCACTAAATCTGCATTCATTGCATTTAAACTTTTAGGACGATTTAATGTAATTATCCCTAGATGCTCATTTTTTTCCATTAAAACACTTTGCATATTTGCCACCTCATATTTTTAATAACCTTAAAATATTTTCCATAGTTAATATCATATTTTCTTTGCTTTTCAAGGCTGATTTACTAAATTCCATAGGTTCTTTATTAATGCTAAATATAGCTGTTATACCTTTATTATACGCTTCTTGAATATTTTCACCAATAGCTCCTGTTACCACAATTACAGGAGTTTTATATTTTTGACTGCGATTTGCCACACCCATGACTACTTTTCCATGCAAAGATTGACTATCAAATTTACCTTCACCTGTAAATACAATATCTGCCTTTGAAACTAATTCATCAAAATTTATCGTATCTAAAATAACATCTATGCCTTTAGTTAATTTACTTTGCAAAAAAGCTATACTGCCTGCACCTAAACCGCCAGCAGCTCCAGCTCCTTTGATATCTTTCACCTCAATATGTAAATCTCGTTTAATTATTTTTGCTAAATGAGCTAACCCTTCATCTAATGATTTAACCATATCTTCATCAGCACCCTTTTGAGGAGCAAAAACTGCCGACGCACCTAGTCTGCCACATAAAGGATTATCCACATCACACATAGATATAAATTCTATATCTTTTATTTTCGAATATATATTATTCATGTCAATTTTATAAATTTGAGACAATGTCCCACCTGTTGGTATAAATTCTTGGTCTTGTTCATCTTTAAATTTCACGCCTAAAGCAGCAGCCATACCACAACCGCCATCATTTGTCGCACTTCCACCAAGACCTAAAATTATTTTTTTAGCCCCACTATTTATAGCATCTATGATTAATTCACCCACACCGAATGTAGTTGTTTTATCTGGCTCTAAGCGATTTTTCACCAATGGTAATCCAGCACAAGCAGCCATCTCTATGACAGCTATATTATCTTTTAACATAGCATAATGAGCTAATATTTTCTGTTCATTAAAAGCATCACTTACCCAAATACTTTTCTTTTCCCCACCAAGAGCATATAAAAATGCATCTACTGTTCCTTCACCACCATCAGCTACAGGTACACTGATGATATTTGCATCTTTATATAAATTTTTTATTGATGACTTCATGATATTGCAGACTTCTATAGCTGATAAAGTTCCCTTAAAAGAATCAGGTACTAAAATAAAATTTTGCATAAAACATTTCACACCTTTGTTATATTTACTATTTTCTTCATATTTTATATTATATAGTTAAAATTTTTATTTCATCTTATTTATACTGGAGGTAGCTTTATGGCTGTAAAAATCACAGGATATTATAAATTACCTAATGAAATCGAACCTCAATTAATAGAGTTTGACAAAGTATTCAATATTTCCTTTATGCGTAAATACACTAAATATAAAACTTTTGCCAAATTTTTAACAGGTGGTAAATTTAATATCACTTGCCAAAAAGATTTTGAAGAATTACCAGAAGAATTAATGGATAAACATGTAGCTAAAAATACTCAATTCAAAACATGGCAAGAAATGTTGGATTTTGCTACAGATAAATATATAATCAGTAAACAAAAATAAAATAAAAAGCACAGCTTATAATAAGCTGTGCTTTTCTTATTTATTTAGAATAGGAATGGGGAAAACTTTGTTTTAAGCTTTAATAGCTTTATAATTTTCAATTACAAGCTGATAAAGTTTTTGATCTGCTGTAAGTCCAGAATATTTTTCTACTGCTTTTTCAATACCATTGTCAGCAATATAAGCCTGAATTTCTACAGCTTGTTCATCTTCTTTATAATCAAAAGTATATCCTGTAGCAATAGCTTTTGCTAAGTGAGTATTATCAAGACCATAAGATTCAGCTAATAAAGCTGGCCCTACTAAACGGTCTTTAAGATTTAATTTACGGATAGGAGAACGACCTACACGTACTACTTCATCATGTAATGCTTCTAAGGAAATACGTTTTAAGATTTTTTCGATATAAGCTTCTAATTCTTCAAATTTAAATGGATATTTTTTAGTCATTGCCATAGCTGATTCTTTCATTACAGCTACTACATCAGCTTTAATTTCTGGAACTTCTAAAGCATCATGAATTGTTTCACAATTATTATGGTAACCAAAATATGCAGTTGCAGCATGACCACAGTTAAATACATAAAGTTTACGTTCAAGATACATGCCAAGATTTTCTACATATTCTGCACCTTTAATTGGTTGAGCTTCTGGATTTACCATTTTGTCTTTTTCAATAACAAGTTCAAAAGCTGCTTGAATTTGAGGTACTCTTACGCCATTTATAACTGTGCTAAGTGCAATTCTATCTACAGCTACATTTGGGAAAGCGCCTACTTTATCAAGTTCTTCTTCTGTTACTGGCGCTTTAGTATTTTCTACTAAAGCTTTTTTCAACATATCTGTAGCATAAAAAGCATTTTCACAAGCCATAACATCTACTTTACCTATGCCACGATTTAAACGTTCTTTTAATCCTTTAGCAAGTGTAGGAGCTATTTTATCTAAATTATCAACACAAACAGATGTTGTAATTAAATCAGCTTCACAAATTGCTTCCACAATATCTGCTTCATTAGTAATTGGAGAAAAAGCTTTTACATTTTTAATTACTTTCTTTTCATTATTATCAATGATATACATTTCATAAGAATTTGTTTCATTGATATAATCAACTGTTGCTTTTACTACATCAACAAAAGTTGTAGAAAAACCAGATTCATATAATAATTCTCCAATAAAACCTCTACCGATATTACCAGCACCAAAATGTACTGCTTTCATTTAAAATACCCCCTATTATCTAAAACTTAATCATTAGATTTTGTAAATAAGTTATATAAAGCTTCTTTGTCTTTTGTAACGAATAATTCTTCTAATTGTTCATCAGTATATTCGTCAAGAGCAATAGCAATATTTGCTAAGATAGCAAGATGTTCGTCGCCTTTACCTGCGATACCAACAACTAATTTTGCTTTACCTGTACCAAATTCTACACCATTAGGGAATTGTAATACTACAATACCTGATTTTTTAACTGTGTCTTTTACTGCATTTTCACCATGTGGAATAGCAATGCCACGTCCCATGTATGTGCTTACATCTTGTTCACGTGCAAGCATACCATTAATATATTCTTTGCCAACATAGCCAGATTTATACAATAATTCGCCAGCCATTTTTATAGCTTCTTCTTTAGTAACTGTATCTAAGCACATTTTAATATTTTCACGTTTTAATACAGTTTCATCTTCAACAGCATTTTCTTTGCTATCTGTAACTTCTTCTACTTTAGCTTCTACATTTTGTAATTTAGCTAAAATAATATCATAAACATCGTTTTTAATGAAATCTTGTACAAATAAATGTTCAGCTTGTGGAGAATCGGCGATTGCACGGTCTGCTAATTTTTCATGAGATACTACAATCTGAGCATCAGATGGAATATTACCGATAGCACAGTTTGTTACAGAAATATATCCATAACCTGCTTTTTTCAATTTATTGCGAAGTGCACTTGCACCCATAGCGGAAGAACCCATACCTGCGTCGCAAGCATAAATAATTTTCTTAAGTTCGCTACCTTTTACTACTACATCACTTTCAACACGTTTGCTACCACGGTTTTTCATATCTTGCATATTTTGTTGAGCTTCTTCTAAGGAAGAACCGTCATCTTTAGAAGCTTTGATGAAGATAGAAGCTATTACGAATGACACTGCTGTAGCTACTACTACTGCTGCGATATTTGCAAAATATGCTCCTTTTGGAGTCATTGCTAAGATTGCAAAAATACTACCTGGAGAAGCTGGAGCGATAAGACCACCATTTAAAACGCTTAATGTGAATACGCCAGCCATACCTGCTGGAATAACTGCTAATAAGAGGATTGGTTTCATGAGAATGTATGGGAAGTAAATTTCATGAATACCACCTAAGAAGTGGATAATTACTGCACCTGGAGCAGAGCTTTTTGCCATGCCTTTACCTACTAAACAGAAAGCAAGTAATACACCAAGACCAGGGCCTGGGTTAGATTCAATCATAAAGAAGATGGATTTTCCAAGTTCTTGAGATTCCTGAATACCAATTGGGCTGAATACACCATGGTTGATAGCATTATTCAAGAACAATACTTTTGCAGGTTCAACCAAAATAGATACGAGTGGAATAAGACCTAAGTTTACGATAAATTCAACGCCACCGCGTAAAATATCATTTAAGGAACTTACTACTGGACCTACGATAGCATAAGCAAGGATTGCTAAAATACCACCTAAAATACCAGCAGAGAAGTTATTGATGAGCATTTCAAATCCTGTTGGGATTTTATCTTGGAAAGCTTCATCAAATTTTTTAATACACCAACCACCAAATGGACCAACAATCATTGCTCCTAAGAACATTGGAATGTCAGAACCAGCGATGATACCAGCTGTTGCGATAGCACCTAAAACACCGCCACGATGTTGATAAATAGCACTACCACCACTATAACCAATCAATAATGGAATTAACCATTTTGACATAGGGCCACCTGCAGCTGCTAAATATTCATTTGGTATCCAACCAGTTGGAATAAATAATGCTGTGAGTAAACCCCAAGCGATAAATGCACCGATATTTGGCATTACCATTCCGCTTAAAAATCTACCAAATTTTTGCATCTTTTCTTGAGCAACATTTCCTGCTTTTGCTTCAGACATTTTTAACCCTCCATTACCTTTTTATATTTTTTCTTAAAATAATTTGTATATATTTTTTCTAGTTCCAAATAAATTTCTGCCTTAGAACCTTGATGTAAAATATCTAATAAGTTCGTATTTTCTATAATGCTTTCGGATAAAACTCCCATCGTTTCTAAAGCTTTTTCATCAACTTTATCTGGAACTAATAAAATCAACACTGTAGATATTTCTTTTTCATTTATTTTTAAAGATTTTTCTAACTGAATAATCCCTACTGTCAAATTTTGTATAACTTTAGATTTTGTATGTAATAACATTAAATCTTTAATAATAGTGCTACCTTTTTCTTCTCTTGATTTCAAGTCAGCTTCCAAAATTTGACTTATATTTTCTTTTAATAAATAAATACTAACAAAACTACATAATTCTTCTTTAGAATTAACATTTACCATATCTTGATAAAAGAAATTCTTTAAAATAGATTTAATATAAAAACCAAATAGATTTAGTTCGCTCAATTTCTCAACTAAACTCTTATTATCTTTATGATACTCTCCACTATTTTCATCAGGTAATAATTGCATTTGATGAATGATATTATCTATATCCTTATCATCTAACATGAAATTCACAATCACTACTGGTATTGTCGCTTCATTTATTTCCACGGTGGAAATTATAAAATCTATGCCTTCATTTTGATAAAATTCATAGTTTATATTAATTGCAGAAACAATAGCTACAATATTTAAATTAGTGAATTTTTGTTTTAGTTGACTTGCTAATAATTTTGATGTGCCAATTCCTGTAGGACAAGCCACCAAAACATTATATTTTCTCGCTTTTTGCAAACTTGCATCTTCTAAAGTGGAACCTAAATGCATTGCTAAATAAGCAATTTCCGCTTCTGGTAAATTAACCCCTAATTTTTCCTCTAAAGGCTTAGCTGCTTTTTTAGCTAATTTCATCCATTGAGGATATTTCTCTTTCATCTCATTTAGTAGTGGATTACGTATCTCTAAATTTAATTTTATTCTCGTTGCCGCTGGCCCTAAGTGTTTTACAAGACCTATTAATAATTTACTTTTCTTAGCTATAAAAATACCGCTTTCTTCTTGAGCTATAGCTATTATTTTTTTGGCAATTTTTATCAAAGCAAAATTATCATAGTTATTAATAGTGCCTTCTTGATAATTATTTCTAGCTCCTAAAAGATGCATAGTGATAAAACCACTTTCTTCTTCTGGAACTACGATATCAAAGACTTTCGCAATCTCTTCACTTATCTTAAATGCTAAATCAAATTCTTTTTTCTTTTTCAATTCTGTTAAAAACTTAGTATCAATTTTGATAATTTCACCTTTTAATAAACGCTGTATCGCTAATGTAAGATGAACTACTAAGCCTGAAAAAGCATTTATCGATAAATTATAATTCTCTCTTTCCACTACTGTAGTTATTGCTTTTTCTACTTTTTGAATGATATCTTTATCGACTAAGTCTAATAAAAACTTATCCGTGCCACTTTTTAATTTAATATTTTTTTCTTGTTTATTTAAGACATTTAGAATGTTTTTCTCATGGAGATTTTTATAAATATGACTTATAATCGCTTTCCTGATGTCTTTCTCTAATCCCTCTAAATAAATCCCTAAACCAGGTTTGCGAACTAAATTCATATTCATCTTTTTTATCCATGTTTCTAATTTGTCTAAATCATTGCTTATAGTGGCTTCTGTTACATTCAATAATTTTGCCAAAGTCAATAACTTTATAGGTTCTTGTGATTTTAACAAATGACTTAATACTATATTTTGTCTTTCCACTGGCGAATATTCATGCAAACCATTAGATTGGATTTGTTCTAGCATTTTTTGCCTTTGCTCTTCAGTCCCTATGATTTGCATACCCTTGCTAGTTTTTCTTTCTAAAATTAAATCATTTTCATTTAAAATCTTTTCAACATTAACTAATTGTCTAGTTACTGTTTTTATACTTACTTGTAGTAAATCAGCTATTTCACTAGCTGTTACATAAGTATTTCTTTTTATAAGTTCATTAATTATAAATTTCGAACGTTCGTTTATTTTCATACAATTAATTCCTTATAGTTTAATATTAAATAACCGGTTTATTTCTACAATTAAATTATAATAGAGAATTGTTCGTAAATTCAATCTAAAGTTATATTATTAAGTCTTTAATCCTTTAGGACAAAATTAAATAATGTCTAAAATAGAAAAACTACATTCAATAAATTCATAAAAATGAATATTAAATGTAGCTTTTTATAACCTATAATATATTTTATAAATCTTTTAAACTGCGAATTCCATTTTTTACATAGTCAACTGGTCTACTCCAATCAACATGTACATCAGTTGCTTCCCATAAACGAGTAAGTGCTAATTGAAGTGTTTCCACATCATCTAATGGATTAATAGTTATTGTAGTAAAATCATGTAATGTTTCATGTGGTACTTGTAAAGTTAATGGTGTATTTAAAAACTCTTCTACTTTTTGTTTAGCTACTTCATTTGCCAAAACAATATTTGCAGATTTAGTATCAGCTGTATACTCAATATATCCTAAATCACTATGACAAGAAATAGCTACACTATAATTGTTTTCCATAAAAAATCCCTTCTTTTATCAATAACGTTATACTTATTTTAACTGAGCCTAATAATCTGCGCAAGTAAAAATGCAATTTGCAATTCTGACTTGTTCACTCTTGCACAGATTTCATCTTTATGCTATTATATTATCAGTTAATAACGGAGTATGCCTGCAATGTGCGTAGGTCTTTTTATATTGTCTAACCTTACTCTTTCTAAACGGGAATCTGGCTGTGATATTTGTGCTGCTGAATCGTCTCGAACGAATAGCAAAGCTCTTATCCAAGATACCCACCTGCACCAAGCAGGTCTAGGCGAATAAAAGATAACGGCATTATGGGCATATAAAAAAGCATTGTTTTACAAAAAGTGAAACAATGCTTTTTTGTTTGTCAAAAATCCATTTAATATTACAAAATTCTAGCCTTTAGTAAAAACTATGTAAAATATAAAATCTTCTCTTGTAGTAGCTATCAAAAAATTTTATACTGATTACATATTAATATAATATCCATTATTTTTTATAAAATATAATTTACATTTAATCTATATCTATGAGGTGTTCTTATGCAAAAAATTTACTGTGTTGAAGATGACGAAAGCGTTCGCGAACTTGTCATCTATGCATTACAATCTTCTGGATTTGAAGCTCAAGGCTTTGTCAATGCTGAAGAATTTTTTCCTGTACTAAAAAATAATGTGCCTGATTTAATTCTTTTAGACATTATGCTTCCTGGCATTGATGGCATTGAAATTCTCAAAGAAGTTCGTAAAAATCCTAAAACACAACATACTCCTATCATCATGCTCACAGCTCGTGGTAGTGAATATGATAAAATAACTGGTCTTGATAATGGCGCTGATGATTATGTAACTAAACCATTCGGTGTAATGGAATTAATCGCACGCATAAAAGCAGTTTTACGTCGCAGTGCAAAAATCAATGTAGCACAAGATAAAGCTACTAATGATTTATCTGCTGGTAACGGTCTTCTTGTATTAAATCATGATTTCCATAAAGTCTATGTAAATAATGAAGAAGTTATTTTGACATTAAAAGAATTTGAACTTTTATATTATCTATTAAAAAATAAAAATATCGTTATTTCCCGCGATAAAATTATGGATGAAGTATGGGATTATAATTATGCAGCTGAAACTCGTACTGTCGATGTGCATATAAAAACACTTCGCCATAAATTAGGAGTAGCCAGCAAATTAATCGAAACTATCCGTGGAGTCGGTTATAAAATTATTGATTAATATGAGTATGAAGCAAAAAATCTTCAATTACATGTGCTTTTTAGTATCCATGGCTGTTATTTGTACTTTTATTTTGACTTTGACCTTATGTTATCCATTATTTTTTGAACATACAAAACAAGAAGTTAAAGATGAGGCTACTTATTTAACTTATGTTTTTAATCATCATTTAACAGACCCTAAAGAATTACTAAAAGATGCACAGACACAAACACGCATTACCTGGATTGACTCTGAAGGCAATGTTATCTTTGATAATAGTGCTGAACCAGATAAAATGGAAAATCATCTTTTGCGTCAAGAAGTACAAATTGCCCAAAAAGTAGGAGCAGGTGAATCTTATCGCATCTCAACTACGCTTGGGACTAATACGTATTATTACGCTGTGAGATTAGATGATAATTCTGTTTTACGTCTTTCTCGCAATAATGTCAGTGCATATGATATGGTTCAAGAAGCCTTGCCAATATTGTTAGCTATGATGTTATTAATCTATTTAACTTCTCTATTGGCTGCTCGCCGTATGGCTAGAAATATCATTGCACCTATAAATTCTATCAATCTTGAGCATCCTATTATGAATGACTTGTATGAAGAATTAAATCCTATGTTAATTCGTTTAGAAAATCAAAATGAGCAAATTCATCAACAAATGAAGACTTTAAAAAATCAACAGCGTGAATTTACCATGATTATCAATAATATTGAAGAAGGTTTAATCTTAATCAATCATTCTTATAAAATATTAGCTATAAATCATAGCGTATTAAATATCTTAAACGCCGAAAAAATAGACTATATTGATAAAAATCTCTTTACGCTTATCAATAATGAAACATTATATCAAGCTGCTCAAAATGTAATGCGTGGAGAACGACAAGAGTTTTATTTACCTCTTGATAAAAAAACTTATCAAATCATTGCCAGCCCTGTAACTAAGCATAATACGGTAAAAGGTGCTTTAATTCTCTTTGTAGATATCACAGAAAAACGCATGGCAGAAAAAATGCGTCAAGAATTCTCCGCTAATGTATCTCATGAATTAAAAACACCACTCACTTCTATCTCTGGATTTGCTGAACTCTTACAAAATAATATGGTTCGACCAAATGACATTCCTTTATTTGCTGGCAAAATCTATAAAGAAGCTCAACGTCTAATCAGTTTAATTCAAGATATAATCAAACTTTCTCAACTTGATGAAAAAAATAGTACCTTTATGAAAGAACCGCTAAATCTTTCTGCTATCTGTAAACAAATTATTTTACGTCTAAATGATAAAGCATTGACAAAACAGGTAAAACTCATTTTTAAAGAAGTTCCTACTAGCGAAATTATCGGTGTTCGTCAATTAATCGAAGAATTAATTTATAACCTCATCGAAAATGCTATAAAATACAATAAAGCCAATGGTTCTGTCTTTATTTCTTTATTAAATGAAGACAAAAATCATCTTATCTTAGAAGTAAAAGATACTGGAATAGGTATAGCGTCAGACGATTTACCACATGTATTTGAAAGATTTTATCGTGCTGATAAATCCCGTTCTCAAATCAATGTAGAAGGTACAGGTTTAGGTCTCGCTATCGTTAAACATATTGCTGAATTCCATCATGCTAATTTAACAATTCAAAGTAAACCTAATGAAGGAACTTGTATCAGAATTCACTTTTCTTTAAAATCAGATTAAAAAATTTTTTAAACCCCTATTTTAGGGGTTTTCTTATTGTTTAAGCTAAAATTTTTGGTATAATAAGTAGAGTAACAAATTTTATAATATATATAATGAGGGTGCATGCTTATGCGATTAATAAAAAATATTATTTGTCTTACTGTATTAATGGTTTTCACATTATTCCATACTCAAATTAGTTTTGCGGCTGATTCTGAATGGTATTGGATTAGCTCAGATGATAAATATAGTAAATATTTTTCTATGACAAGAATTACTACTGTTTCTAGTCAAAATAACATTCCTACTTGTATTGAAGACTGGATAAAAACAGGTTACGCTCCAGGTGGAGCAGCTGAAACTATAGCTAATATGAAACTTCCTATCAATGACCCTAATCAATTAGTCTATAGCTTAGCTCGTGTTCAAATCAATCCTCAAGAAAGAACCTTACGCTATATGGAAGAAATCTTCTATGATAAAGATGGCAAGGCTCTTTATACACTCAAATATGATAATCCTGTAAATAAAGATATCAACTCTCAATCTTTTGATGAAAAATTCTATGCTATGATTGTAGACCGTGTATTCAATAAAGGTGAAGGCGGTCGTCTTATTTCTAATGCTCGTTGGCTTGGCTTATGGAGCAATGAATCTGGAGAAAGCAGTGCTGATACAGCAACACTTCGTCAGATAGATAACAATATTATTGTTTGGATTTGGCAAGAAAACAAAGACTCTGCTGGTAATGTTTCCTCTATCCAATTCATGAAAAAAGAATATAACATACAAAATCTAACAGCTAGAACATTAAAATATAATTTCTGGTCTCCTGATACAAATTGGATTGATAAAACACCTAATCTCGACAAAAATATGCATTCTATCATTCCTGAAAACACAGAAGATGTAGAATTCAAGAAAATAAGATATTATGCTAATAAATATCCTGAATGGGCAACACGTTATCAAATCAATAAAACAGCAACAACAGCTACTGTTCCAACAAACACAACAGCAACTACTACAACTCCAACACCTACTACACCTGTAAACTCTACTACAACATCACCAGCTGCTAGTGGTGTTACAAATCCTATTGGCTCTGTAGGTCCTATTGGAGCTCCTATAAATTAAAATTTGCGACTTAGTTTTAGTTATGCTAAAATTTAGCTTATTAAATTCATCTAACTAAATTAGATTGAAATTGCGGCTGTAGCTCAGACGGATAGAGCATTCGCCTCCTAAGCGAAGGGTCGCGTGTTCGACTCACGCCAGTCGCACCATTAATTTAATAATTAAACAATAAAAGGATATCAAATGATATCCTTTTTTTATTTTCATTTTTAAAATCTTGTTTTTTCTTGAAGAATAAACTATAATATAAGAAAATTGAAAAAATCCACTAGGGGTGCTTATAAAAGCTGAGAGGAAATATTCCGACCCTTAGAACCTGATTTGGTTAAGACCAACGTAGGGAAGTGGCAAATAAATGATTATCAAGGCAGATTTGCAACTTTCTTTTCATATCTGCTTATTTTTTTGCCATTTATCACTTATATTATGGAGGCAAAATTATGACAATGACACAAATGCAATCAGCTAGAGCTGGTAAAATCACTGATGAAATGAAAATCGTAGCTCAAGAAGAAAAAATGGATATTGAAACACTTCGTGAACGCGTTGCCAATGGTACTATCGCTATTTGTGCTAATATCAATCATCAAAATTTACACCCTTATGGTGTAGGCGAAGGACTTTGTACTAAAGTAAATGCTAATATCGGCACATCTAGTGCTTTTCCTGACCCAGCTCCTGAAATCGAAAAATTAAATGTCGCTATCGCATCTGGTGCCCATTCTGTAATGGATTTAAGCACAGGAAATAATATTGATGCTTCTCGTCAAGCTATTTTAAAACATTCCACTGTAATGGTAGGAACTGTGCCAATTTATCAGGCAACAGTTGATGCCATCAAAGCTCATGGTGCTGTCGTGAAAATGACTGAAGAAGATTTACTTCATGCCATTGAAAAACAAGCCAAAGATGGTGCTGATTTCATGACTATTCACTGCGGTGTAACTATGGATGTAATCAATCGCATGAAAGCAGAAGGTCGTTATATGGACGTAGTTAGTCGTGGTGGTTCATTCATCACAGGCTGGATGCTCTATAATGAAAAAAATAATCCACTCTATGAACGCTATGATGATATCTTAGATATCTGTGCAAAATATGATGTTACTATGAGTCTTGGCGATGGTCTTCGTCCTGGCTGTCTTGCTGATGCTACTGACCATGCTCAAATTCAAGAACTTTTAAATTTAGGTGGACTTGTAAAACGCGCTTGGGATAGAGGTGTACAAGTCATGGTTGAAGGTCCAGGTCATGTACCATTTGACCAAATAGCTACAAATATGAAATTGCAAAAAAGCATTTGTCATAATGCTCCATTTTACGTTCTTGGCCCACTTGTTACTGATATTGCTCCTGGATATGACCATATCACTGCTGCAATCGGTGGAACTATGGCAGCTTCTTGCGGTGCAGATTTTCTTTGCTATGTAACTCCTGCTGAACATCTTGCTTTACCAAATGTTCAAGATGTAAAAGATGGTGTTATTGTAACTAGAATTGCCGCTCATGCTGCTGATATCGTAAAAAATGTACCTGGTGCAAAAGATTGGGATTTAAATATGGCTAAAGCTCGTAAAAAACTTGATTGGGAAGAACAAATGAATTTAGCTATCGACCCACAAACAGCTCGTCAAAGACGCGCTTCACGCAATCCAGAAGGCACAACTGCTTGCTCTATGTGTGGCGATTATTGTGCTGTTGAAATCGTCAATAAATACCTCGGTGCTACAATCGAACATTGTTAATTTAAAAATGCAGGATAATCCCTGCATTTTTTCATTCATTATGATAAAATTTTTATAGATATTCTTATATCTCATAAAATTATTGATGAAAGAAGGTATTGTTATGAGTAATCATATTGAAGCCAAAATCGGAGAAGTTGCTGATGTCGTTTTACTTCCTGGCGACCCATTACGTGCAAAATACATCGCTGAAAAATTTCTAGAAAATCCTGTCTGCTACAATCATATTCGCAATATGTTTGGCTATACTGGAACTTATAAAGGCCATAAAGTTTCTATCCAAGGAACTGGTATGGGTATTCCTTCTATTTCTATCTATGCACATGAATTAATCTGCGATTACCATGCTAAAAAATTAATTCGCGTTGGTACTTGTGGTGGTTTAAAAGATGATGTTCATGTTCGCGATGTCGTTATCGCTCAAGGAACAACTACTGATAGCGGCATTATTGTTCGCACTTTTGGTGATGGACTTCATTATGCTCCACTTGCTGATTTTGAATTATTAGGCAAAGCATATCACCACGCTAAAAAATTAAACATTCCTGTAAAAATTGGTAATGTATATTGCCAAGACCGTTTCTATGATGAAGAAGTTGATTTGCAAAAATTAATCCAATATGGCTGTCTTGCTGTAGAAATGGAAACTTCTGCTCTTTATATGCTTGCTGCTCGTTATAATGTACAAGCACTTGGCGTATTTACTGTAAGTAATCACTTATTTACAGGTGAAGAAACTACAGCTAAAGAACGTGAACAATCCTTTGATAATATGATTAAAATAGCGCTTGAAACTGCTATCGACGAAAGAGATATTTAATAATGCAAATACAAAAAGAGGACAATATTGATGTGCACCCAAAATATTGGACATATTAATTAGGCTACTAATTGAAACTTAATTCTGTATTCTACAGGACTAAGTCCTTTTAGTTTTATCTTTATCCGTTTTGTATTATAATATTTTATATAAGATTTTAACTCTTTTATAAAATCTTCAACGGATTTGAATTTTTTTAAATAGAATAATTCGCTTTTTAGTAAACCAAAGAAATTTTCTATTACGGCATTATCTAAGCAATTGCCTTTTCGGCTCATGCTTTGGATAATGCCTTTTTCTTTTAATAATTTTTGATATTTTTTATTCTGATACTGCCATCCTTGGTCTGAGTGTAGAATTATCCCTTTTGTTTCTTTTATCTTTCTTGTTGCATCTTCTACCATATCTAATACTTGCTTTAGTATTGGTCTTTTCGATATTTTATAACTTATTATTTCTCCGTTATATAAATCTATTATTGGTGATAAGTATATTTTTTCATTACATAATGCAAATTCTGTTACATCTGTTGCCCATTTTTCGTTTGGTTTTTCTGCTTTGAAATTTCTATTTAATATATTTTTAGCTATTTTTCCTTCTTGCCCTCTATACGATTTATATTTCTTTGCTCTTACTTTGCATGTTAAATTTTCTTCTTTCATCAATCTCATAACTACTTTATGATTGATTTTTATTCCCTGTTTATGCAGCTGCATAGTTACTCTTCTATATCCATATCTTCCATGATTTTTATTACAAATATTATGAATTAATGTTTTTAATCCTTTATATTTATCTTCTCTAGATAATTTTTTTAATGCATCATAATATGTGCTTTTAGCTAATTTTGTATAGTTTAATAGGGCTTTTAGAGTATATTTTTTCCTTAATTTAGCAATTACTAGAACTAGTGTCTTCCTTCCTTTTCCCATTGCTTCATTAAGGCATGCCACTTTTTTAATAGGTCATTTTCCATTCTTAATTGATAAACTTCTTGTTCCAATTTTTCAACATAAGAAAGTTCTTTTTTAGGTTTGTTAACTTTGTATTTAGATTTAGATTTTTTCATAGATGGTCTACCTCGTTTCTTAGCAAGTAAGCCAGAAAAGCCATAAGAATGATACAACTTTTCCCATGTAGAAATTGTACCAGTATTAGGAATGGAAAATTTGGCTGCTGTTTGATTTAATGATAAATGATGTAGCCATTTATATTCAATAACTTTTTGCTTAAAGATAGGAGTATATTTAAGATTTTTATGAAGAAGTTGTGAGATGCCACCATTTTCATAATGAAATATCCATTTGCAAAGAGAAGCTGTGTTTGGCATGTTTAGAATTTTAGCTACATGAGAAATAGAATCTCCTTTTAAAACCATTTTAATTGCTTTAACTTTAAATTCATTTGAGTATTTAGTCATAAAAAAACTGCACCTCCAAAAGTTGTTTTTTGTCCAACTTTTGGGGTGCAGTTCAAAAATACCTATCACTCTTTTTATTAATTATTTAATTCAGCTTTACTATTATCTTTAGCACCAGCAAGTTCTCTACCACAATGAACAGCTACAGAAATTGCAAGTATCATCAAAGCAAGCGCGATAATTAACTGTAATCCATCTACAGCAAAAACAAATTGTCCCATAGATAATTTTACAACAATTGCATACACAGCCTCTACTAAAGCTGTCAAAGTAACGCAGAACATAACTACCATTGGAATATAAAGCATAAAACCTTTTCTTCCAGTTGTTTTTAAGAATACAGCCAAAGAAATAAGTACTAATGCAGATAATAACTGATTAGCAGCTCCAAACAATGGCCAGATATTCATATAACCACCAAGGCATAATAAATAACCAATAAATAAAGTTATAAGTGTAGCAAAATATTTATTTGTACATAACTTTTGTACAAAACTCATTTCTTGACCTTCATCTACACTGAATAATTCTTGGAAAGACATACGGCCAATACGAGCTACTGCATCTAATGAAGTAAGAGCTAAAGCTGATACACACATAGTCAAAATACAATTTGCTATATCATGTGGCATACCAAACATAGCGAAAAATCCAGCTACAGCTGTGGAGAAAATCTGGAAAGGTGTACCTTCTGGCAACTGACCATTAGTAGCAGCAGAACAAACAATTACTAAAGAAACAACACCTAAAACAGACTCTACAAGCATAGAACCATAACCAACAAATAAAGTATCTTTTTCATTAGAGATAGTTTTAGAAGAAGTACCTGAAGATACTAAGCTATGGAAACCAGAAACGGCACCACAAGCAATAGTTATAAATAAAATTGGGAATAAATCTTTTCCATTTACATTAAAACCTACAAAAGCTGGCATATTAATTGTTGGATTTACCGCTAATACACCGATAACGCCACCAGCAATCATTGCTAAAAGTAAAAATGTACTCAAATAATCGCGAGGCTGTTTTAAAATCCACATAGGCATTACAGAAGCTGCAAATATATAAGCAAATACTACATAGAGCCAAATCATTCTATCTAAATAAATTGGAAAAGCAATACCCACAGCAAGCATAGCAATTAATAAAATAATACCTAAAACAAGACGAACTTTTTCATTCGGTTTAAATTTCTTAATGAATAAACCACATAAAATAGCTACAAAAATAAATAACATGGATATTGAAGCTGCTGCTGCGTTTGGTGTTATTAATGCACCATCTTTACTAAATCCATTAAAAGTATTCGCTACTATATCAGCAAAAGCAGCTATTACTAATAAAGTGAATAACCAACAGAATAACAAAAATAAACGTCTGCCTGTTTTACCAATATAATGCTCAATTAACATCCCCATGGATTTACCTTCATTTTTCACAGAAGCATATAATGCTGTAAAATCCTGTACTGCTCCAAAGAAAATGCCACCTACGATAATCCATAAAAAAGCAGGAAGCCAGCCATACATAGCTGCAATAATTGGGCCAGTTACAGGGCCTGCACCTGTTATTGAAGAAAATTGATGAGAAAATACCGTAAATTTAGATGCTGGTGTAAAATCTTGACCGTCATTATATTTAAAAGCAGGTGTTTTTGCATTTTCATCAACACCCCAAGTATGTAATAACCAACGACCATAAATTCTATAGGCTAGAAAAAAAATTATAATAGCACAACCAACTAACATTATTCCATTCATCTAATCACCCTTTCTGGACAAATAAAATTTTTATCTCTCGATAATATATATATATGTCTATATTTTATATCGAAAAATAAATGATTTTAACTTATAAAATTTATTATTGACTTATAAATATATCACCATCTATTTATTATGTCAAATTTTATTGTAAATATGTAAATCTAAAAATTAATTCAACTATAAAAAATAATTATGATATGTGTTATTTTGTAAATTGACAAATTATACTTCCCATGCTACTATTAAGATATTCAGTCTTGTTTTGGAACACAATTAAAGTCACGTCTTAGTCCTCCTCTTAATAAGTGTGGAAGATTCTTATGTGTTTTTTAGTTTGACCTCTGCACTGATTATATTTTATATCCTAAGGAGGATTTTATAATGGGAACAGGTACAGTTAAATGGTTTAATTCTGGTAAAGGCTATGGCTTCATTACTAATGATGACGGATCTGGAGATTTATTCGTTCATTTCTCCGCTATCAATTCTGAAGGCTTCAAAACTTTAGAAGAAGGTCAAAAAGTTACTTTTGATACAGAAGCTGACAGCCGTGATGCTAGCAAACTTCGTGCAGTAAACGTTACTGTTGTAAAATAATAATAGAAAAAAGAGCAATCATATGATTGCTCTTTTTTATTTCCCAAATTAAATTCTAATTTTAAATAAAGCTATCTTAAATTTATTCTTTAAATCCATATGAATTCCTGTCTTATGCGCTTCATTTGGATTACAAACTAAAATATCACCAAAATTGCTCAAAAAATTAATATTTGTGTATGGCATTTCTTCTAACATCAACATATCGTCTATCTTATCACGATGATAAATTACACCTTCATAGATATTAACATCTATGCGTTCTTGTCCCTTTAATAAAATATATACATCTATATGTTTTTCATGTGCTTGCCAATATCTTTCCTGAGCAATTTGTGTTTCATATTCATCAATGCGAAAACAAATATCCTCTCTGTCTGTTTGATATGTTCCTGCATTATAATTTATTAAATCATGTTCATTAAAATAATCTACACAAAATTTAATTCGTTCATCTATAGTGGTTAAATCTATATTTTTTATATTGCTAAAAATCATATTATCACCTTTAAAATAAAAACGGTTGTAGCTAAATTAAGTTACAACCGTTTTTACATAAAACTAATTAAATATTAACCAATATCTGTTTTAGTTGCTTTAAGTCTTGCTTTAGCACGTTCGAGTGCAGCTCTAGCGCGAAGTGTATCAACATCACTCTTAACTTCTGGATTTTCTTTAAAGCTTTCCAAACGTTTTTGTGCACGTTCATAAGCTTTTTTTGCTCTATTGATATCAATTTCAATAGGAAGTTCTGCTGCACTTGCAAGTACAATAATTTTATCAGGTTGAACCTGAATAAAACCACCGCTAACTGCAATAAGATTTTCAGTGCCGTCAATCATAGCTCTCATTGCATGAGGAACAAGTCCTGCAAGAAGCGGAGCATGTTTTGGCATAATACCTAAATCCCCAGCAATAGAACGCACGATTAACATATCAATATCAGCACTATAAACAACTTTATTTGGAGAAATAATTTCTAGCTTTATTTTAGCCATAAATTATCCCTCCTTCTTCATTTTATTTGCTGCCTCAACAACTTCGTCAATGCTACCAACCATATAGAAAGCACTTTCAGGTAAGTCATCATATTTACCTGCTAAAATTTCTTTAAAGCCACGAATAGTTTCTTTCAATGGTACATATTTACCTGGTGTACCTGTAAACTGTTCAGCAACGAAGAATGGCTGAGATAAGAATCTTTGAATTTTACGTGCTCTAGCTACAGTAAGTTTATCTTCATCAGATAATTCTTCCATACCTAAGATAGCGATAATATCTTGAAGTTCATTATATTTCTGTAAAATAGCCTGTACACCACGAGCTACTTCATAATGATCTTCACCGATTACATGTGGGTCAAGAATACGAGAAGTAGAATCAAGTGGGTCTACTGCTGGATAAATACCAAGCTCTGCAATCTGACGAGACAATACTGTTGTTGCATCCAAGTGAGCAAATGTTGCTGCTGGAGCAGGGTCAGTTAAGTCATCGGCAGGAACATATACAGCCTGAACAGATGTGATAGAACCTTTTTTAGTAGAAGTAATACGTTCCTGAAGAGCACCTACGTCTGTACCAAGTGTTGGCTGATAACCAACGGCAGATGGCATACGACCTAAAAGTGCGGATACTTCAGAACCAGCCTGAATGAAACGGAAAATATTATCAATGAATAATAATACGTCCTGATTTTGAACATCACGGAAATATTCAGCCATTGTAAGACCAGTTAAAGCAACACGCATACGTGCTCCAGGTGGTTCGTTCATCTGACCATAAACTAAAGCAGTTTTATCGATAACGCCAGATTCTTTCATTTCAGACCAAAGGTCATTACCTTCACGAGTACGTTCACCAACACCAGAGAATACAGAATATCCACCATGTTGAGTTGCGATATTATGGATAAGTTCCATGATAAGAACTGTTTTACCTACACCAGCACCGCCGAACAAACCGATTTTACCACCACGGGAATATGGTGCGATAAGGTCAACGACTTTAATACCAGTTTCTAAAATCTGTGTAGATGTTTCTTGTTCATCAAATTTTGGAGCTGGACGATGAATAGGCCAAAATTCTTTGTTGCCTACAGGAGTATCATCATGGTCAACTGTTTTTCCAAGTACGTTAAATACACGACCAAGAGTTGCTTCCCCTACTGGAACTCTGATTGGAGCACCAGTATCTTCAGCTTCCATGCCACGAGTCAAACCGTCAGTAGAACTCATAGCGATACAACGAGTAACATTGTCACCCAAATGTTGCATAACTTCAACAACTAAATCGATATCAATGTCACCAGATTTACCTTTAATAGTTACAGCATTTAAAATTTCTGGCAAAGATTCTGCCGGAAACTCTATATCAACAACAGGTCCAATAACCTGTACAATTTTACCTTTTGCCACTTAGGTGAAACCTCCTTACTTCAGAGCTTCTGCACCGCCCACGATTTCTGTAATTTCGCGAGTAATACCAGCCTGACGTACTTTATTATAATGCAAATCAAGTTTAGAGATGAGTTCTTCAGCATTATCTGTTGCATTGCTCATCGCATTCATACGTGAACTTAGTTCACTTGCTGCTGATTGTAATAATGATGCATATATTGTTGTAATAATATATTGCGGTAATAAATATCCAAGCACTGATTGTGCTGATGGTTCATAAATATATTCAGCAGTAGGTTTATGATCGGAGGACTCTGGTGCTGTAAATGGTAATAATTTAATTGTCTGAGGTATAGCAGAAATAGCTGACACAAATTTTGTATATACAAGATATACTTCTTTATAGTCACCTTTACTAAAATGCTCCATAATTTCAACAGCAATTTGACGAGCATTTTGATACTCTGGACGTTCTGTAAATCCCATATAAGAATTTAATACATCATATTTACGTGGAACGAAATATTCTTTACCACGACGACCTACAGTGATAATAGATGTATTTTTTGCATCTTTGATATGAGAAACTGTTTCTTTAAATACATTACTAGCATAAGCACCTGCAAGACCCTTATCGGAAGCTAAAACAACATATAAAGTTTTACCTTCTTCACGTACTTCTAGCAGAGGATGTGAAAAACTTCCTGCATTAGAGGCTACATCGGCAATAACCTCATACATTTTTTCAGCATAAGGTTGGTTGGATACAGCCGCTTCTTGGGCACGACGTAAACGAGCAGCAGCAACCATTTTCATTGCTTTAGTGATTTGCTGTGTACTTTTTACGCTTTTTATTCTGCGGCGTATGTCCTGTAAACTAGCCAATTAAATCACCTCACTGCTTATTTATTATATGAATATGTGGATTTAAATTCTTCAATAGCACTATTGATAGAAGCTTCTAAAGCATCATCTAATTTTTGTTTTTCAACGATTGTTTGTCCAATTTCTGGGTGATTTGAATTCATAAATTTCAAGAAATCACGTTGGAAGTTAACAACCTGATTAACAGGAATATCGCTTAAGAAACCACGTACAGCTGTATAAATAACAAGGATTTGTTCATCTACTTTTAAAGGTGAATACTGTGCTTGTTTTAATGTTTCAACCATACGTACACCACGGTCTAATTGTTCTTTTGTAGATTTATCAAGGTCAGAACCAAATTGAGCGAATGCTGCAAGTTCACGATACTGAGCAAGGTCAAGACGCATACGACCAGCAATCTGTTTCATAGCTTTTATCTGAGCACTACCACCTACACGAGATACGGAAAGACCTACGTCAATAGCTGGACGAATACCAGAATAGAAAGCTTCTGTCTGAAGCATAATCTGACCATCTGTAATAGAAATAACGTTTGTTGGAATATAACCAGATACGTCACCTGCTAAAGTTTCGATGATAGGTAAAGCTGTAATAGAACCTCCACCGAGTTCATCACTTAATTTAGCAGCACGTTCTAAAAGACGAGAATGTAAGTAGAATACGTCCCCTGGATATGCTTCACGTCCTGGTGGTCTGCGAAGTAACAAGCTCATTGCACGATAAGCAGTAGCATGTTTAGAAAGGTCATCATATACACAAAGTACATGTTTGCCTTGATACATGAAATGTTCACCCATAGTAACACCAGAATATGGAGCCATATATTGAAGTGGTGCACTATCAGAAGCAGTAGCTGCTACTACAATTGTATAATCCATAGCACCATGATCTTCAAAAGTTTTTACAACACGAGCGATTGTAGAAGCTTTCTGACCAATAGCTACATAAATACAAATACAGTTTTGACCTTTCTGATTGAGGATTGTATCTACAGCAATAGCTGTTTTACCTGTACCACGGTCACCGATGATAAGTTCACGCTGACCACGACCAATTGGAACTAAGGCATCAATTGCTTTAATACCAGTTTGTAATGGTTCTTTTACTGATTTTCTATCAGCAATACCAGGAGCTGGATATTCAATTGGACGGCTCTGTGTTGTATGAATAGGGCCTTTGCCATCAATTGGACGACCAAGTGCGTCAACAACACGACCAATCATACTTTCCCCAACAGGTACTTGCATGATTTTACCAGTACGTTTTACGATATCTCCTTCTTTAATTTTTGTGTCGCCACCTAATAAAACGGCACCGACATTGTCCTGTTCAAGGTTTAGGACCATACCATATATATCATTACCAAAGTCGAGCAGTTCCCCTGACATCGCTTTGTCTAAGCCATGAATATGTGCAATACCATCACCGATTTCAATAACAGTACCTACATCATCAACATTTAAATCAACATTATAATTTTTAATTTGATCCTTGATAATGGCTGTTATTTCTTCTGGATTCATTTTCATAACGACTCTGTCACCCCACTTAAATAACTTAATTTGCCATTAACTGCTTTCCTAAAGATTTAATTTTGCTAGTTACACTACCATCGATTAATTTGTCGCCCATTTTTACAACGACACCACCAATGATGGATTTATCAATATGTGTTTTTAGCTGAATATGCTTGCCGGTAATAGCTTCTAATTTCGCAGTTAAAGCTTTTTCTTGTGGCTTTTCCATAGCAACTGCTGTAGTAACATGTGCTACTACAATATTACGAACTTCATTAGACAGAGCTTCATATTCACCGACTATCTCTTCAATTAATGCTATGCGACGTTTGTCAATCAATAATAACATAAAATTATGCACTGATTTTTCAATATCGCTACCAAAAACTTTATTTAGCAGTTCTTTTTTTGCTGATGGCTGAATTTGAGGATTACTCATAAAAGCTTTTAATTCTGGTTGAGTTTTAAAAAGCGTACTAATTTCTGCTAATTGCTCACCATATTCTACAAGCTTATTTTCTTCCTGAGCTAATTCAAACATTGCCACAGCGTATTTTTTTGCTAACTGTAAATTCAGCATGGCAATCCACCCATTTTATCTTTATCCAACTGGTCAATGAAATCACTAACCAATTTTTCATTTGTTTTATTATCCATATTAGCAGCGATAATTTTGCCAGCTGCTTGCATGGATAAAGCTACCATTTCACCACGTAACTGCATTGCTGCACGTTCACGTTCTCTAGCAATATCTTCTTTTGCGGCTTTTCTCATCTGCTCAATTTCACGTCTTGTTTCAGCAACGCTAGCATCACGTTCTTCTTGAGCACGTTTCATTGCTTTATCTACAATTTCCTGTGCTTTTATACGGGCATCAGCTAATTGCTTATTATATTCAGCGAGCAGTTCTTTAGCCTTTTGTTCATCTGCTTCTGCGGCATCAATGCTTCTTGCGATTTTTTCTTCGCGTTCTTTAAGCATTTTCATAACAGGCTTATATGCTACAAATTTTAAAATAAGTACCAAAATAAGGAAGTTAAGGATTTGAGCCACAATCGTCATATTGATATCAATCAATTTATTGCCCCCTTATGCGTTCCTAAACATCTAAAATTTAAATGTTTACCCAAATTATTTAATAAGTGGGTTAGCATAAAGCATGATCAATGCAATAACTGTTGCAATGATTGGCATAGCTTCGATTAAACCTACAGAGATAAGAGTGTTCATGAATAAAGTGTTTTTTGCTTCTGGCTGACGAGCAATACCTTCGATAAATTTAGAAGTAACAAGACCATCACCAATACCTGCACCGATAGAAGCAAGACCCATTGTAATACCTGCACCAATTAATGCTGCCATAACCATAATTGCGTTTTCCATAAAAATAAATCCTCCTTAAAGATAAATATAAATTAAATTAATTTTTCAAGATTACCTACAACTATAGATAATCTTATATCAATATCTGCTGACTAAAATATATCAACAAATATTAATGGTGATCATCGTCTTTCATAGCATTTGCTAAGTAAGACATAGATAACATAGTAAATATAAATGCCTGAACTGCACCGATAAATAAACTAAATGCAAGCCAAACAACACTAGGTACTGGCATCCATATTGGCACTAATAAAAGCAAGATAATAATTAAAATTTCCCCTGCTAGAATATTACCAAATAGACGGAAAGCAAGTGTAATAGGCTTTGCTATTTCTTCAATCAAATTGATAATTACAAATGGCGCTACTGGCTGGAAAAAATGTTTTATATAATTAAAACCTTTATAATACAAGCCAAGTACATGTAACATTACAATCACCAATAAAGCTAGACCTAAAGTTGTATTTAAGTCATTTGTTGGTGATGCAAGCGTTGGAATAAGTCCTATCCAGTTTGAAATCAATAAGAACAGAAATAGCGTGATTAAAAATGGTGCTACTAACTGACCACGAGAACCTAGTGTAACACCAATTTGCTCATTGAGCCAAACAATAACCATTTCAATTACATTTTGCCAACCTGAAGGAACAAGCTTTAGACTTCGTGTTGCTAAAAATGCAATCAGTATTACAATGGCCATTGCTAGCCAGGTCATTTCTAAGGTCTGAATATTGAATTGCATACCTGCGAAAGTGACCACTTCACGCACACCAATTTCATGCATTTTCCCCACTGCCGCTTATACAGTCCATAAGTAACAGTGTCCTCACCTCTCTTTACTATATATTTCATATTTTACCGAAAAATACAGATTATATTTTTCAGTTTCTATGTAGATAATATTTGCACTAGGCAAATATTATTCCATATTCTTATGATAAACAAAAATAATTAAATGTATCATATACAGTATAAAAGCTAAGAAAAAGCCTCCTACTACTGCATAAAATAATTCCACTGATTGCAATATAGCCGCTCTTAGTATAATAAAAATCATCAATAACCTCGTTATCAAACTAAGCCACATCTGACCTTTAGCTTTACCTACTGTTAAATGAGCAGCCTTCCACGTTCTATATACCATTACCCAAGCACATATAACCGCTAATAAATAGCCTGTAAATACACCTGTTATCAAGTAAAGTTTATCATAATTTATAAACATACCAATAATAATAATAGTACAAATAGAAATCTGTATTAATAACTTTCTACCTTGAACAGATAAAAATTCTTTCATTAAATTTAATTTCTCCATGTTTATCCCAAAATCATGCATTTTGTATTCAATCAAGTATATCTTACCAAATCTCTAACAAAATAAAAAGCTTTTCCTGAAATATTCTCTAATTATTTTATTCATTATTACTATAAAATATTTTTATGATAATTTTCATTTATTTTGATATCCATTTTACTCTTTATTATTGATAATAGTTCTTACTGGGAATGGTATTTCTATGTTCTCTTTTCTAAATTCTTTTGTAATCGCTTTTATAAATTCATGCTTAACAATATATTGATTTGTAAATTCACTAACATGCATTATCACATTGAAATTAATGCTAGAGTCAGCAAACAAATTAAATCTAACTACAGGCTCTGCTTTAACTTCTGGGTCTAATTTAGATAAAATTTCCTTTGCTGTTCTTATGCAAACAGCTTCCACTTTATCTAAATCACTATCATAGCTTACACCAATAGCTACACTTACTGTTATATCTTGAAGTGGCATACTGTAATTTGTGATAATCGCCTTAGATATACTTTGATTAGGTACAACTACCACATTATTGCTAACGGATTGAAGTGTGGTAAAACGCCATGTAATATCAGATACTCGACCTTCTTCACCTGTACTTAATTTAATATAATCATTTAAACGAAGTTGCTTTGATAAAATTAAATGCAATCCAGCAAAAATATTAGCAAGCGTATCTTGAAGACCAAGGGCTACTGCCATACCGCCGACCCCTAAAGCTGTGAGAATTGGCGCTACTGATATTCCACAATATTGTAAAACAATGAGTGCACCCATAGAATACACTAAAATATTTATTAAATTATTTAATAATGAAGTCTTTGGCATATTTTGGTCAGAACGCATAGTATAAAAATCTATCATTCCAGATAAAGTTCTTGCAATAACTCTTGTCAAAGTAAAGATAATCACTGCAAATAATAAATATGATAATAATCTGCTGATAGTTTCTGGTATGGATAAACTATTTATCGTCCAATATAAGCCAACACCGGAACACCAAGAAATCGGTAATCCCTTTAAGGCATTGACAAAAATATATTGCCATGAATCTCTATTTACATTACTTTGTAAATAACGATTAATTAAACGACTGAGAAATGAACCTACGATTAAGGCACCTATTTGAATACAAATTGGTACAAATAAAATATCTAATAAATGTTCAAAAGATATCGTTGCCAATACTGCTGTCCTCCTTATTTGTTATATTAAGAAAAGTATACTATACTTTTCTTAAACTGTCAGGGAATTTTCCCATAAGTTTCTAAAATTTATTATAAAATCTATAATATTATAATGAAGGTGGTTTTAATATGGAAAAAATCGTAAAAACAGGAAATAGATTACGTTTTCGTCAAGCAACAGTTGAAGATATGGACTATATCATGGAAGTGGAATACATTCCTGAAAATGCCAAATATGTAATTCCTTATACTCGCGAAGTGCATATGCAAACTTTAGATACTCCTTCTGCTACTCATCTAATTATCGAAACTTTAGACACACATGAAAAAGTTGGTTTTCTCATGATAGCAGGTCTTGATAATCCATCTAAAGAAATCGAATGGACTCGCATTATTTTAAATGTAAAAGGTAAAGGCTATGGTCAAGAAACACTAGAAATGTTAAAATCTTGGGCATTTGATGATTTAAAATTCCATAGAGCATGGCTTGACTGTAAAGACCACAATACTCGTGCTTTACATGTATATGAAAAAGCTGGTCTTGTCCGTGAAGGTCTTATTCGCGAAACAATTTTAACTGATGGTGTTTATGAAAATTTAATCATTCTCGGAATTTTAGACAGAGAATATTTTGCCATGAAAAATAAATAAACCCTTGCCAAAATATTTATTTTTGTGTATTATATCCATTGTGTGTATATGGTATTATTGGTAAATGTATTGGCTAAAAGGGAGTAGCTTTTTAGAATAAGTCAACATACTGATGAACGACGAAATTCATCTGGCTTATTCGTTGATGTTTTACATCAATAGTGAGACTTTTGGTATAGATTAGTTACACTAAGTGTATCAGTCTATACTAGAAGTCTCTTTTTTTATTCCCTTTTATCAAATAAATTTAATTTATTTTAAGGAGAGATTTAATCTTATGTTTGCATTTTCAACAGCGTTTATCATGGTGGTTCTTGCCGAAATGGGTGACAAAACTCAATTATTAGCTATGGCTTTTGCCACAAAATATCCATGGAAGAAAGTCATGTTTGGTATTTTAGTTGCTACTATTTTAAATCACTTTGTAGCAATCGCTGCTGGTATTTATTTGCATTCTTTTATTCCTAAAGACATCGTTGAACTCGTTGCTTCTATTGCTTTTATTGTCTTTGGTCTTTGGATTTTAAAAGATGATGAACTCGGTAATGAAGCTGAAAAAAATCATTTTAGCATCTTTTGGACTGTAGCTATCGCCTTTTTCCTTGCCGAAATGGGAGATAAAACTCAACTCGCTACAGTAGCATTATCTGCTCAAATCGGTGCTGATATGCTTTCTATCTTAGTAGGTACAACTCTTGGTATGCTCGTTGCCGATGGACTTGGCATTTTATTAGGTGCTACTCTTCATAAATATGTACCTGATAGAGTCATCAAAAAATTTGCTTCATTAATCTTTATTCTCTTTGGTGCTGTTGGCATTTTACATGCTATGAATATCATAAATTTATATTAACTTAAATATTTTTATCGGTTATAATATATATAAGGATTATCTTATAATTTAACAATAGAAAGGACTAATTTTTAATGGAACAATTTTCAACAATCTTTTTGAGTTTTATTGATACTTGGGGCTATGTTGCTGTAGCTGTACTAATGGGGCTTGAAAATGCTTGTATTCCAATTCCTAGTGAATTAATCTTAGGTTTTGCTGGATATCTCATCTTTGCTGGCAAAATGGAATTTTTCCACGCTACTGTTGCTGGTATGATTGGCGGTATGGTAGGTTCTATCATCACTTATTATATCGGTGCTAAAGGTGGCAAACCTTTTGTAGATAAATATGGTAAATATTTCTTCATGAAAAAATCTCATGTAGACACTGCTCAAGAATGGTTTGATAAATATGGTATTAAAGCTGTATTCTTCAGCAGATTACTCCCTGTAGTTCGTACATTTATCTCTTTACCTGCAGGTTTTGCCAAAGTAAATATGAAGAAATTCATCATCTATACTTTTATTGGTTCCCTTCCTTGGACTATGTTCATCTTATACATCGGTATGATACTTGGCGAAAATTGGAAAACTATGCTTGCTGTAGGTCATGAAGCAAGTTTAGTTGTAAGTGCTATTCTTGTTCTCACTTGCGCTTTTTACTATATTCGCTGGAAACGCAATAAAAAAAAGGCCGTTAAACAATAAATATGGACACTACTCAATTATTAGATTTACTTCACGATTATAAACAAGGAAATATCTCTGACGAAACTATGCTTCAATCACTTCAAGATAATCAAGGTTTTGAAGACATTGGTTTTGCCAAGATTGACCATGACCGAGCAAAAAGACAAGGATTTCCTGAAGTAATTTATTGTGCAGGTAAAACTAATGAGCAAATAGCTGATATTTTCGCTCACCTTTATCAAAAAAGTGAGCAAAATATAATTGCCTCTCGTGCTACTTTAGAAAATTATCAAGCTGTACTAGCAAAAGTAAAAGATGCAAAATATGACGAATTTGCACGTATTATCTATGTTGATAGAGATACTATGCCTATTGATGATAAACGTTTTATTCTCGTCATGACAGCTGGTACAAGTGACATACCTGTCGCTAAAGAAGCAGGTCTTACTGCTCAACTGATGGGAAATAAAGTACAATATTGCTTTGATGTAGGCGTTGCAGGTATTCATCGTCTACTCAGTAAAAAAGATTTGATTGATAAGGCTAATGTAATCATCGTTGCTGCTGGTATGGAAGGAGCTTTGGCTAGTGTTGTTGGTGGTCTTGCCAATAAACCAGTAATTGCTGTGCCTACAAGCGTAGGTTATGGTGCTTCCTTTCATGGATTAACAGCATTGCTTTCTATGTTAAATAGTTGCGCTGCTGGCGTTGCCGTAATGAATATTGACAACGGTTTTGGCGCTGGTCGATTAGCTAGCATGATTAATCATATGCGTTAAATCATTAATATTAAAAATAAGAAGCATAAAAGTTTAGATGAACTGCACCCCAAAAGTTGGATACAAAACAACTTTTGGGGTGCAGTTCATTTTATTTAAGCTAAAATCTACTTTCTTGCCTAAATAAAAATTCTAATTTAATATATAATTAAATTTACAACAAATGACAGGTGAAAAAATGAACGATTATATTATAGAAAAATTACTTATACTATCTTGTAATATAGATGATTTCAATCCTCAAAATTATGAATATATCTCGCAAAAACTCTTTGAGCATAATGCTTTAGATGTTTGGCTCACTCCTATTTATATGAAAAAATCCCGCTCAGCTAATACTTTATCTGTTCTAATCCGTCCTGAAGATAAAGAAAATTGCCTTGATATTATATTCAGTGAAACGACAACGCTTGGCATACGTGAAGAAATAATCACTCGCTATAGTCTAAATAGAGAATTTAAATCCATCACCACGCCATATGGTCAAGTAAAATGTAAAATAGCTAAAAAAGGCGATAAAATCCTAAATATATCCGCTGAATATGAAGATTGTAAACAATTAGCCCAAAAACACAATGTACCATTAAAAACAATTCAACAAACAGCATTATTTCTAGCAAACGAGGAACTAAAACATGAATAAACAACAACAATTAATCGAATTACTAAAATCTTACCAATCTGTAGCTGTAGCTTTTTCTGGTGGTGTAGATAGCTCTGTACTTGCTAAGGCAACACAAATTGCTCTAGGAGATAAAGCTATCGCCATCACTGCTGTATCTGAATTAATAACTACTAATGAAATATCTGACGCTAAAAAAGTTGCTAAACTCATTGGCATAAAACATGAATTATTCACTGTAGATGATTTAGCTGATAAAAAATTCACCTGCAATGATAAAATGCGTTGCTATCATTGCCATATCAATCGCTTTAAACTTTTAGAAGATTTTTGTCAGAAAAATAATTATAACTATCTTTTAGAAGGCTCTAATGAAGATGATAAAGGTGATTATCGTCCTGGTATGCTCGCTTTAAAAGAATTTAAATTAACAAAATCACCTTTTTTAGAATTGCACATTACTAAAGATGAAATCCGCCAAATGGCGAAAGACTGGAATTTACCTGTTTGGAATAAACCTAGCTCTGCTTGTCTTGCCTCTCGTTTAATTTATGGTCTTGAAGTTACTCCTGAAAGATTAAATCAAGTTGCTAAAGCAGAAGATATACTTCATAAATTTTTACAAGGTCAAATTCGCGTACGCCATCACGGAGATTTAGCGCGCATAGAAGTAGAGACAAATGAAGTCCCTAAATTATTTACCAATCCTCTTAAAGATTTAATTCATAAAGAATTTCAAAAACTAGGTTTTAAATTTATCACTGTAGATTTAATAGGTTATCAAAAAGGTAGTAATAACGTGATATTAGACAATAATCCATTTTGATTAAACTTTTTATTTTAACTAAAACATTTATAAATACTATAAAATAATCTATTTTTTCTAAGCTTGATGACAAAATGAATTACTTTTTATGTTGACAAGTCCTTATTTATTTTTGATAATGTAAATAGTAAAAAATAAAATCACATTACTCTTTTATTTTTTATGCACTTTAAAACGATTGACATGTTTACATCAAAATCGTATAATCTTTTTCATACATATATTGTATGAATTAATTATATATGTATATACAATATTAAAGAGAGAAGAGGGATTACATATGGCTGATAATAAAAAACAAGTCAATGTTAAAGAAACCGCTCAAAGTGCTATCCGCGAAAGCAAAGCTAAATCTTCTCAAGGACGTCAGTTCTTATTATGGTTTGGTGCACTCATTCTAGGTGGCATTTTAGGCTGGCTCGGTATCCAACCTTTAAATGAATTTTTCAATTTTGTAGCTACTGTATTTACGCGTTTATTCCAATTCATTGCAGTTCCTACAATCGCTCTAGCAGTTATCACTACTTTAGCTGCACTTGGTAATAATAAAGATACAAGTCGTATCTTTTCTCATGCACTATTTTATACTTTATTCACCACAATCTGTGCAGCAGCTACAAGTCTTTGTCTTTATTTATGGATTTCTCCAGGAAATCTTCCTATGGATATTATCAATGCCGGTCAAGAAGCTGTACCTATGCAAAAATTAGGCGCACTTTCTTATTATGACCACTTCTTATCTGTAATTCCAAATAATGTTCTACAGCCATTTTTAACTGGTAATGTTTTATCTGTTATGTTGATTTCTGCGGCTGTTGGTCTAGCTTTAGCTTTCATGCCAAAAACAGATAATCGTGAACAATTATTAAAAGTAATCAACGGTTTACAAGAATTATCCTTCACACTTATTCGTGCATTACTTTATGTTTTACCACTTGGTATCATCGCTTTTGCAGGTCAATTATCAGCTCAAATTGAAGCTGGTGTTATCGTTGGCGCTTTAGGAAAATATACTGCTGTAGTAATTGGTGGTAATGCTATTCAATTCTTTATCATTTTACCTTTAATCATGCTTCTTCGTGGATTAAATCCAGTTAAAGTTTTCCGTAAAATGGCTCCTGCTCTTGCCGTAGCTTTATTTACAAAAAGCTCTGCCGGAACTTTACCTGTAACACTTGCTTGTGCAGAACAAAATTTAAAAGCCAATCCAAAAGTTTCTCGTTTCGTCTTACCAATTTGTACAACTATCAATATGAATGGTTGTGCTGCATTTATCTTAGTAACCTCTTTATTCGTAATGCAAAATGCTGGTTTTGAATTATCCATGACTACTATGATTACATGGTTATTTATATCCGTTATTGCCGCTGTTGGTAATGCAGGCGTTCCTATGGGTTGCTATTTCTTGACTTTATCTCTTATGTCCTCTATCGGTGCTCCAATCGGTTTACTTGGTATCATCTTACCAATTTATACCATCATCGATATGATTGAAACAGCTGAAAATGTTTGGTCAGACTCTGCTGTTTGTGCTATGACAGATAATGATTTAAAAGGAAAATTAGACGATAGCGAAATTCCAAATACTAGTATTCTCTAAAATTTAAAATTAAAATATAAAAACCTCGAGAAGTTTTTAACTACACTCGAGGTTTTTTATTTCTATATTTATTTTATAACTAATTATATAAATAGTATAAAATAATTACCAATCAGTTCCTACATAAATTTCTGTAATAATATTATTTTTATCAACAAAAAAACACATTACTGGTTGAAAATAATGTCGTTTTTCATCATCCCAATCATAAGAATAATAAAATTTATTACGATAAGAATCATATTCTTTTTTCACTGTTCCATACATACCAGCTACTGTTTCATACGGTATACCTACCGTTAATCCAGATTGTGTTGATAATGAATTATTTTTTAAAGTATAACCCACAACAATAAGCTCTGATTCAGGTCTAGGATCTCTTGAGCCTGTTCTACCTGTAATAGAAAAATATGGAGAATATATATATGTAACACCCCTTACACCATCAGAATTAAACCATCTCTTTTCTTTAGGTTGACCATAAACACTAGCAACATATTCTAATGTACAACCTGGACCTACCCCACCAACAAATAATTCAGATTTAGGCAACCAATGTGCTAAACATATATTTGAAAAACTATATACTAAACATATAGTAAAAATAAATAATATTTTTCTCATCTTTTCATCTCCTAAAAAAATAGACAAGGTAATATATACCCTGTCTATTTTTATATCTATTATTTTTTATTTAAAGTAAGCTACGCCAGCTTCAAATAATTTTTGGTCTTTTGCACCTGGAACATTTTTCGCTACATATTTGCCAATACGTTCGGAGTGTCCCATTTTACCTAAGATACGACCATCTGGACTTGTGATACCTTCGATAGCCCATACAGAACCATTTGGATTTACTTCAATATCCATAGATGTATCGCCATTTGCATTTACATATTGAGTTGCAATCTGACCATTAGCTTTTAATTGAGCTAAAACTTCTGGACTTGCACAGAAGCGACCTTCACCATGAGAAACAGCAATAGTATGAATATCTCCTACTTTTACGTTATTAAACCATGGAGAGAGATTAGATACAACTTTTGTTTCTACCATGCAAGATACGTGACGACCAATTTCATTGTATGTGAGTGTTGGATTTTCTGGTGTTAATTCTTGAATATCACCAAATGGTACAAGACCTAATTTGATGAGAGCTTGGAAACCATTGCAGATACCGAGCATTAAACCATCACGGTTTTTGAGTAAATCGCGAACAGCTTCTGTAATACGTGGATTTCTAAACATAGCAGCAATGAATTTACCAGAACCATCTGGTTCGTCCCCACCACTGAAACCGCCTGGAAGCATGATAATCTGAGATTTTTCAATGCCTTTTACAATAGCTTCAACAGATTCTTCAACCATGGAAGGAGTCAAGTTTTTAATAACGAGAGTTTCAGCTTGACCACCTGCACGATTAAATGCTTTAGCAGTATCATATTCACAGTTTGTACCTGGGAATACTGGAATGAAAATTCTTGGTTTAGCAAAAGAAGTTGGAGCTTTAGCAATGCTAGTTGCTGTATAAAGTTCACTTTGTTTTGTTTCACCAGTAGATTTACGTACATGAGTTGGGAAAATCTGTTCAAGTGGCTGAGTATATGCTGTTTCAATTTCATCAAGGGAAATTTTTACATCGCCACAGATAATTGCTTTGTCTGCAATTACACTACCAAGTTCATATGCACCTACAAATTCATTTAAATCTACATCTTCATTTAATTCAAGAATGATTGTACCATAATCGCAAGCGAATAACTCTTTTGTATCAAAGCCATCAGCAAAAGCAAAACCGAGTTGTTCACCAAGTGTCATTTTGCTGATTGCACTAGCAATACCGCCAACGCCTACAGTTTTTGCACTTGCAACTTTACCTGCATGAATTAATTCATAAACTTTATTGAAGTTAGCAGTCAATGTATCAATAACTGGCATTTCAAATTCATCACGCGTTGCTTTAACTACGATAACTTTATGTCCTGCTTGTTTAAATTCAGGAGATACAACTTTATCTGCTTCTACCATATCAAGAGCAAAAGCGATTAAAGAAGGTGGTACTGTCATATCCATGAATGTACCAGACATGGAGTCTTTACCGCCAATAGCAGCTGTACCGAATTTATGCTGTGCCCATAATGCACCTAAAAGTGCAGCAAATGGTTTACCCCATTTTTCGCTATCTTTACCAAGGCTTTCAAAATATTCTTGGAGAGTTAAGCGAACTTTTGCATAATCACCGCCGATAGCTACGATTTTTGTAATAGCTTCTACGATAGAATATACTGCACCATGGAATGGGCTCCAGCTCATGAGATATGGATTGAAACCAAATGTCATAGCAGTAGCTGTATTTGTAGAACCTTCTAATAATGGTAATGTAGCTACCATACCTTCTGCTGGTGTCATTTGACGTTTACCACCAAATGGCATAAGCACAGTATTAGCACCGATTGTAGAGTCGAATTGTTCACTTAAACCTTTTTGACTGCATACATTTAAATCTTTTAAAGTATTAAGCCAAGCATCTTTTACTGAGCCCTCTACTTGTTTTGCTTGTTCAAAATATGTTTCGCCTTCTGGCATTTTTACTACAGCATCAGTATGCTGTTTTACACCGTTTGTCTGAAGGAAAGAACGTTTAATGCTAACGATATCATTACCACGCCAATTCATAACAAGACGAGGTTCTTTAGTTACAGTTGCCACAAGTGTTGCTTCAAGATTTTCTTTTGCAGATTCAGCTATGAATTTATCTGCATCTTTAGCATCTACAACAACTGCCATACGTTCCTGAGATTCAGAAATAGCAAGTTCTGTTCCATCAAGACCATCATATTTTTTCTTAACTTTATCAAGTTCAATTACAAGACCATCAGTTAATTCACCAATAGCTACGGCTACACCGCCTGCACCAAAGTCATTACAACGTTTGATCAAACGACTAACTTCTGGATTTCTAAATAATCTTTGTAATTTACGTTCAGTTGGAGGATTACCTTTTTGTACTTCTGCACCACAATGTGTTAAAGATTCAATAGTATGTTCTTTAGAAGAACCTGTTGCACCACCGATACCATCACGGCCAGTACGTCCACCAACTAAAATAACTACATCACCTGGTTGTGGTTCAAAACGAAGTACATTTTCTTTTGGAGCTGCAGCTACTACTGCACCGATTTCAAGACGTTTTGCTGCATAACCTTCATGATAAACTTCATGAACCTGTCCTGTTGCCAAACCAATCTGGTTACCATAAGAACTATAACCATGTGCTGCACCACGAGTAATTTTACGCTGTGGTAATTTACCTTTAATTGTTTCTTCAAGACTACGACGAGGATCAGCACTACCTGTTACACGCATAGCTTGATATACATAAGAACGACCAGAAAGTGGGTCACGGATAGCACCACCAAGGCAAGTTGCCGCACCACCAAATGGTTCAATTTCAGTAGGATGATTGTGAGTTTCGTTTTTAAACATTACAAGCCAATCTTCTTGCTTTCCATCAATATTGGCTTTTACGACAATACTACAAGCATTGATTTCTTCAGATACGTCTAGGTCTTGTAATTTGCCTTCTTCACGAAGTTTACGCATACCCATTACAGCGATGTCCATTAAAGTAACATCTTTATGAGTTCTACCTAATGCTTCACGGTCATTTAAATATAACTGATAAGCATTTTTTATTGTTTCTTTATATTTACCTTCTTCAATATCAACATTGTCGATAGCTGTTGTAAATGTAGTATGACGACAATGGTCAGACCAATAAGTATCAATAACGCGAATTTCAGTAATACTAGGATCACGTTTTTCTTCTTTAGCAAAATATTCTTGACAGAATTTCAAATCTTCTTCACTCATTGCTAAGCCCATTTCATTTCTTAAAGCAATAAGTTGGCTATCATTCATAGAAATAAAGCCTGTAAGTATTTTTACATCAGCTGGTTCTTCCATAACCATTGCAAGTGTTTCAGGTTTTTCAAAAGAAGCTTCTCTAGATTCTACAGCATTAATGCAGTAATTTTTTATTTTAGCAAAAATTTCATCATCAATATTACCAATTAAAGCAATTACTTTTGCACTGCGGATAACTGGACGTTCTTTCTGTGTAACGAGCTGTACACACTGTGCAGCTGAATCAGCAGTCTGGTCAAATTGACCTGGAAGAGCTTCTACTGCAAATACACGAGCATTTGCTATTTCTGGTAATTCTTCTTCATAAATTACATCTACTGGTGGTTCATAAAATACAACTGGTTTTGTCTGTGCATATTCTGCATCAGTTAATCCTTCAATATCATATCTACGGATAACTCTTACTTGTTCTATTCCTTCAATTGCAAATAACTCTTTTAAATCAGCAAAGAGTTTCTGAGCTGGAATATCAAAACCTTGGCGTTTTTCAACATACAATCTTCTAACTGACAATTTTATTCCTCCTGTAAATTAAGAAAAAAACTCACTTCTATTGTACATTAGAAAACCTATGATGTCTATTATTATGAACAAGAAAAGCTATTGTTTATAGATTTATTTTCATATCCATTAATATATAAATTTTCACTAAAATAATAAATCCTTCAATTTTACTTAGATTTTACCAAAAATATATTTATTCTTCTTATTAGGCTTTTATACTTATTTTCAGTATGAAAATTCCAATAAAAAACCAATAAAAAACCAATAAAAAACTTCAGGAGGATTATTTTATGTTTGATATCGGAAACAAACACTATGAATTTTTTGATATGCTCAATCAACATGCTAAATATTTTAACCAAGGTTCCAAAATAATGTATGATGTAATGATTAATTACGATACAGCTCAAACCAAAATGGAAGAAATAAAAACTGTTGAAAAACAAGCTGATTTAGTTACAGCAGAAACTGTACAAAAGTTAAATCAAGTATTCATCACTCCAATTGACCGTGAAGATATTTTCGCTCTTTCTTATGGTTTAGATGATGGTGTTGATAATATTCATGGTAGTCTTGAACGAGTTATCATGTATGAAGCAGGTCAACCAAAAACAGATGGGCCAGCAAAATTATCTCAACTTTTAATTAAAGCTACAGATGAATTAGTAAAAGCTACTGCTTTATTAAAAGATATTCGTAAAAATCATAATGAAATACTTGAATGTACTAATCGCATCTTAACCTATGAAAGCCAAGGAGATACACTCTATCGCAGTGAAATGTCTTCATTATTCAAAACTGAAAAAGACCCTATTGCTCTTGTAAAATGGAAAGACATTCTTCAATGCCTTGAAGATACTCTCGATCAGACTAAACATATTTCTGACACATTAAAAGGAGTTGTTATGAAGTATGCTTGAGCAAGCTTCCATTTTAATTTTTATCGTTATCGCTTTAGCTCTTATTTTCGATTTTGTAAATGGTTTCCACGATACAGCTAATGCTATTGCGACTTGTGTATCTACTCGTGCAGTATCTCCAGCAGTAGCTATCATTATGTCTGCTATTTTAAATTTTGCTGGTGCTATGATTAGTACAGGCGTTGCCAAAACCATCGGTGGCGATATAGTTCAATCTGCTTCTATGGTAAATGAAATCATCATTATCGCTGCTTTAGCTGGTGCCATTATTTGGAATTTAATAACATGGTGGTTTGGTATGCCAAGTAGTTCTTCTCATGCTTTAGTTGGTGGTATCATTGGTGCTGTAATCATTTCTGTTGGCTTTATGGGATTAAATGGCTATGGTATTTTAAAAATATTTTTATCCTTAGTACTTTCTCCTCTTGCTGCCATGGCAATTGGTTGGATTATACTACATATTATTTTTGCTATCTGTCATTCCATGAGACCAGCTACTGTCAATGATAATTGCAATCGTCTCCAAGTAATTTCTGCTGCTTTAATGGCATTTGCTCATGGTTCTAACGACGCACAAAAATCCATGGGGATTATCACACTTGCTCTTTTAAGCGGTGGCTATATCGGTGCTTTAGAAGTACCTACTTTTGTAAAAATATCATGTGCTTTTGCTATGGCTCTCGGTACTTCTTTTGGTGGTTGGAAAATCATCAGAACTGTTGGCGGGAAAATCTTCCGCATGCAACCTGTTCATGGATTTTCTGCTGATTTAAACTCAGCTGTAGTAATCTTTGGCGCTACACTTCTACATTTACCAGTATCTACTACGCATGTAGTTTCTGGTTCTATCATGGGTGTAGGTGCTGCCCAACGTGTTAAAGCTGTACATTGGGACGTTGCTCGTCAAATGCTTGTTGCTTGGCTTATGACAATTCCATGTACTGCAATTTTATCTGCTATTGTATATTTAATTTTACATTTATTCATCTAACACTTGATTTTTATTCTAATTTCATGTTAACATTATTACACATATATAAAATGCAATGAGCGGAAAAGTATAATTTTGTTGACTTTCAGAGAAATAGCGGTTGGTGCGAGCTATCAAGCGATAAAATTAGAAAGCTACCCGTGAGCACCTAGCAAAACTAGGCGCTATGCCAGCGATATCGGCATTAAGTGAGCTATTTGCTAACTAAGGTGGTACCACGGGAGAAGACCCTCGTCCTTTATTGGACGAGGGTCTTTGTTTTTTCGCTAAAATAAAGATTACTAAATTACTATTCATTAAACTTACTAAGGAAGTGATTTTATGCGTGAACTATTAGAATTACTAGAACATGATGGACGTCGTTCAATCAAAGAACTTGCTACGATGCTTGGTCGTTCTGAATATGAAATAGAAGAACAAATGAAAAAGCTAGAAAAAGAAAAAATTATTCTTGGCTACAACACTATGATTGACTGGGAAAAATACGGAGATGATAGCGTTTCTGCTATGATTGAAGTCAATGTTACTCCACAGCGTGAATTTGGTTTTGATGCTATCGCCGAAAGAATTTATCGTTTTGATGAAGTAAAAACTGTTTATCTAATGTCTGGTAGCTTTGATTTATTAGTTATCATTGAAGGTAAATCTTTAAAAAATGTAGCTGACTTTGTCGCTCGTCGTCTTTCTACAATCGAAGGCGTTACTTCTACACGCAGTCATTTTATGCTCAAACCTTATAAAAAAGATGGTATTATCATTGATGATAAAGAAACTGACCATAGATTGGTGGTATCACCATGATTGATTGGAATAAAAATTTAGCAACTACTGTACAACATACAAAACAATCTGGTATTCGCCGTTTTTTTGATATTGCTTCCACTATGGAAGATGTCATCAGTCTTGGTATTGGTGAACCTGATTTTGTAACACCTTGGACTATTCGCGAAAGCTGTATCTATGGCTTAGAACGTGGATATACTGCATATACTAGCAATAAAGGCCTTTATGAATTACGTCATGCCATCACACATATGTACGAAAGAGATTTTCAAGTAAAATACAATCCTAATGATGAAGTACTCATCACTGTTGGCGTTAGTGAAGCTGTTGACCTTGCTATGCGTGCTATTTTAAATCCTAATGATGAAATTTTAATTCCAGAGCCATGCTATGTATCTTATGCAGCTTGTGCTACTTTAGTTGGTGCCAAAGCTATTGCTGTACCTACTAAATCAGAAAATGAATTTAAAGTAACTCCTGAAGATTTAGAAAAACATATTACGCCAAAGACAAAAGCATTATTAATCGGCTATCCTAACAATCCAACAGGAACAATTTTAGAATATGATGAATTACTCGCTATTGCTAATTTTGCCCAAAAACATAATTTAATTGTCATATCCGATGAAATTTATGGCGATTTAACTTATGGCGAACGTAAACATATTTGTTTTTCTGCTCTACCTGATATGAAAGAACGCAGTATCATTTTAAACGGTTTTTCTAAAGCATATGCTATGACAGGCTGGCGCCTTGGTTATGCCTTAGCACCAAAACCTGTAATTGATGCTATGAATAAAATTCATCAATACACTATGATTTGCGCACCAATAACAGCTCAAATAGCTGGACTTGAAGCAATTCGCAATGGTCAAAAGCATATGAAAAAAATGGTAGCTGAATATGACCGCCGTCGTCGTTTAATCTATGAAGGCTTTACTAGCATGGGATTAAAATGCTTTGAACCTAAAGGAGCATTTTATATTTTCCCTGATATTTCTAGCACCGGTCTTTCTTCTGAAGAATTCGCTGAACAATTACTTCTCCGTCAACATGTAGCAGTAGTTCCTGGCACTGCTTTTGGTGAATGTGGTAAAGGATTTATCAGAGCTTCTTATGCTACTTCTGTAGATAATATAAGCGGTGCTCTTGCTCGCATAAAAAATTTCTTAGATAATTTATAAAGAAAAAAGCTGATGTAAATTAAATTACATCAGCTTTTTTATTATTCTACAGCTTTACCAATAGCTTCATTAAATGTTGGGTGTGGGAATATTATTTTCTGTAGGTCTGCTAGCGTTAATTCTTGTTGAATAGCTTGTGTAAATTGACTAATCATATCTGTAGCATGAGCACACATCATTTGTGCTCCCAAAATACAATCAGTTTCTTTATCCACTATTATTTTTATAAATCCTCTCTCTTGTAAGGATAATACAGTTTTTCCATTAGCACCCATAGGATATTTTATGGTTTTTACATTAATTCCTTGAGCTTTAGCTTCATCAAGAGTCATACCTATAGAGGCGATTTCTGGATTAGTATAAATACAACTAGGTATTAATTTCATATTATAAATTGGCACTCTGCCTAACATATAACAAACTGCATTTATTGCTTCTGCTGTAGCAACATGAGCTAATTGTATACCACCAATAACATCTCCACTAGCATAGATATTTTCTATATTTGTTTGGTAATTTTCATTTACTTTTATCTTACCTCTATCAGTTTCTATTGATAAATCATCAGCAAAAAGATTTTGAGTATATGCTCTTCTACCTACAGCCATCAATACTTTATCTGCTGATATGATATATTCTGCATCTTTTTGTAGATACTTACAATTATATTTCTTTGTTTCTTCGTTATAGCTTATTTCTTGGACTAATGCTTTTGTTTGAATTTCCACATTGCGTTTACTCAATAACATTTTTAAACTTTGTGCAAATTCTTTATCCATATTAGCTAAAATTCTATCTAATGCTTCTAAAATAATGACTCTTTTTCCTAAGGAAGCATATAAAAAAGCAAATTCAATACCAATAACGCCACCGCCAATAATAGCTATTTGCTCATATACATTTTCATCATTTAATAATTCATCGCTATTTATAGTCAATTCAGCACCTTTTATTTGGGGCATAGCTGGCACTGAACCTGTGGCGATTAAAATATTTTTAACTTCAATATTTTCTACTTTTTCATCACTTTGAATTGCTATCTCATGTTCGCCAACAATCTTAGCACAACCTTTGATTATCGTTACTTTATGCATTTTCATCAATTTAGCTATGCCTTCACGAAGTTTTTGTATCACATCTTGCTTATGCAATTGCATTTTTTTCATATCAAAGGATAATGCTTGATAATCTAATCCTATTATGTCCGCTTGATTAGTCATCTCACGATATAAATCAGCTGTATGCAATAATGTTTTTGTGGGTATACAACCATTATTCAAACAAGTTCCACCAAGCTCTGATTTTTCAATTAAAGCTGTTTTCAATCCTTGTTTAGCAGCAAAAACTGCTGCTTCATATCCTGCTGGACCTGCCCCAATTATTGCTAACTGAACCTCCCACGACTAAAATCACGGGATTCTCGGTCAAGTATTCTAACGAATACAGTATCTCCGAGCTATCCCCATAGTTCCTACGGTTCTTGTATATATTATTTATGCTATGTTTAATATTCTTAATCCTTCATTTCTAATATTTATAGCTGCATTTACATCTCTATCATGATATGTTTTACATTTAGGACAGTTCCACTTTCTAACATTTAAGTTTTTTACTTCAGTATTTTTATATCCACAAACATGACACAATTGGCTTGAAGGATAAAATTTATCTATTTTGACAATAATTTTGCCAAACCATTTGGCTTTATATGTTAGTTGTCTCATAAACTCTGACCAGCTGACATCAGCTATATTTCTTGCTAATTTATGATTTTTCATCATGTTTTCAACCTGCAAATCTTCAAGACAGATTACATCATAATTTCTGATAAGTTGACATGTCACTTGATGAAGTAAATTATGTCTTTGGTTGGCAATTCTATCATGCAATTTAGCCACTTTTACTCTAGCCTTTTCCCAATTTGAGCTTCCTTTTGTTTTTCGAGAAAGCTCTCTTTGGAGTTTAGCTAATCTAGTCAGTGATTTTTGCAAGTATTTAGGATTGCTATATTTTACTGCATCTGAGGTTATGACAAAATCCTTTATCCCTAAATCTAAGCCAACATATTTATTCGTTTTGATGAATTCAGGTTGAGGCAGGTCTGTACAACATAGTGCAACGTAATATTTTCCACTAGGAGTCTGTGATACTGTCGCACTTAAAATTCTACCTTCTATTTGGCAATATTTATCTCTTGTTTTAATCTTGCCTATTTTAGGTAATTTTATTTTATTTCCTAAAAATACAATGTTGTTATTTGTCATATTTGTTTTGTACGATTTATACCGATTCTTTTTAGATTTGAATTTAGGAAAACCTGCTTTTTGTCTATTAAAAAAGTTTTTATAAGCTGTATCTAAATTTTTTAAAGCATTTTGTAAAGAGGATTTATCTGGTTCTTTGAGCCACTTTTTTTCTTTTTTTAATTGAGTAAGCTCTTTTGAACATTCATTATAACCTATGCACTTCTTACTTTGTTCATATGCTTTAATTCTTCTATCTAAAAAGTAATTATATATAAAACGTACACAGCCAAAAGTTTTTTGAAGTAAACACTCTTGTGTTTTGTTAGGGTATATCCTAAATTTATAAGCTCTTTCCATAATAAACACTTACGCTTTCTTTTGATATACTATCATCTAATATAATCATTACATATCTATAGTAATATAGCAAGTGTTTATATATTTTTAAATAACATATACAAGAACTCTAGGTTCTACTTTAGTCGTATTATGAGGTCTCGTTCATATAGAAACGCTACTTTCTATACAGTTCTCTTATGAACTTCCGTTACTTTCGTAACGGCACAGACTATATCTTATCCCTCAGCTTTACCTGTTAGAGTCTGTCCACTTCCTCAGTCAATCGCTTACTGAGTACTTCCCTCAAGAGGAATAGTCGTTGAACGTTCTCCTATTTGGAGCTTCGCTGCTGATTATCCATTTTTCAGCACTTAGGATTTAACCTTATGCTATATATCTAATTTTTTCTGCTTTCGCCACATTCACGCTTAACTTTATTTCATGTTTACGTTGTAGTTCAGATATCTTTAGGAGTTTCCAGCAATTCAAACAGTATTGGATAGCTCTTTGTCTATCTCTACGTACATATTTCTATATACGCTGACTATTTTGTTCGCCTAACTCATGATTTAAATCACAAGTGTGCGGCTCACAATAATCAAAATTTTCCATAAATCACCACACCTTTATAATTTACAAATCATCTTGAATTAAAGTTATTAAATCTTTACTCATAATTTTATCTTCAGTTAAATTTTCTATCCGCTCAATTATATTTCTTTTTATATACAAACAATCTTTTAATGCTTCTTTCAATGATAAAATAAAATTTTGCTCCATAGCGTCAGAATATATCTCTATATCCTTGACTCTACCTTTATCTACATAAATATAAAATTCCACATTTCCCCATGAGAAACGTCTTTGCAAATGATTTGTAAATTGTATTTTCCGTCCAAAAATCCAATCCCAGTCGCTAAATTTTTGCATTAATTCATTTATCTTTAATTTATCAACAGAATTAATCACATAATCCACAGCTAAGCAATTATAAATTTTCTCTGCGGATATTTTTATCTGCTTACACATTGACTCTACTGTAATATCAGCATTATATTCTTTTAAATTTGTTACACGTGATTTTACAGAATCCACGCCTTTTGATTGTAATTTAGCTTTATCTACATTTAAGAATTTCAGCATTTGTTCACTATCTACCGATAGTAATAAAGTCCCATGATGATAACAAAAATCTCCTTGTTTATAAAAAGCATTTCCAGAAAACTTCTTTTGCTCAATAGTTATATCATTGCGACCTGTTTTTTCTGCTTTAATTCCTAAAGCTTGTACAGCCGTCAAAATTACGGATAATTGTCTATCTATATCATAATCTTCTTTTCTCACACAAAAAGTGAAATTCAAATTTCCCAAATCATGATAGACAGCACCGCCACCAGATAAACGGCGAGCTATTTTTCCACCATCTTGGATAAACTTTTCTACATGACATTCTTGCCAGGCATTTTGATTTCTGCCAATCACAATGGTGTGCTTATTTTGCCATAGATAAATTATCAATTCACCTTTATTTACAGTAGTAGTCAAATATTCTTCTTGAGCTAAATTATAATAGGGATTAAAGCCATCACCTCTTACAATTTTTATACTATTTATCATAATTAATCACTCTGCCTGATAGCGTAATATTGGTTTTCTTGCAGCTAAAACTTCATCTAAACGACGCACTACAGTATTAAGTGGCATTTCATGCATAATATCTGGATTTTCTATCGCAGTTTTATAAATTTCTTTATAAATTTTAATAGCTTCATCCATCTGTGCCTTGCCTTCTGTTTCTGTAGGTTCTACCATCAATGCTTCATGCACAATTAATGGGAAATACATTGTTGGTGGATGAATACCATAATCTAACATAGCTTTTGCTACATCTAAAGCAGATACATTATAATCATGTTTCAATTGTTCTAAGCTCATTACAAATTCGTGCATACAAATGCCATCATAAGCCATATTAAAAGTATCTGAAAGTTCTTGTTTCATATAATTAGCATTGAGTACAGCATTTGCCGAAGCTTCACTGATGCCTTCTTTGCCTAAAGTCATAATATAAGCTAATGCTTTCAATACTACGAGGAAATGACCATAAAATTCTTTTACCATACCATATGATTTTTCATAGCGCACTAAATCAAAATAATCATCTTTTTGCACTACTTGATATCCTGGTAAAAATTCTTGTAAAAATGCTTTACAACCAATAGGGCCACTTCCTGGGCCACCGCCACCATGTGGAGTTGCAAATGTTTTATGCAAATTAAGATGTACTACATCAAAGCCCATATCACCTGGACGAGCCCAACCCATTACAGCATTTAAATTTGCCCCATCATAATAACATAATCCGCCTACATCATGTATCAATTTGGTAATTTCTAAGATATTTTTATCAAAAATACCAACTGTATTTGGATTAGTTAACATCAAACCTGCAATATTTTCGCCTTCTTTAGCCACTACAGCTTTTAATGCTTCTATATCAACACAACCATCACTAGATGATGGAACAGAAATAACATCATAATTTACCATAGAAGCACTTGCTGGATTTGTGCCATGTGCAGAATCAGGAACAATTATTTTATGACGTTTTTCATCATTTCTGCTCTTATGATACGCTTTGATTAATAATAATCCGGAAAATTCACCATGCGCGCCAGCTGCTGGTTGGAAAGTCATTTTATCCATACCAGTTATTTCACATAAATAATCATTAGCCAAAGAAATTGCTTCTAATACACCTTGTACAGTTTTTCTATCTTGCAATGGGTGAATATTAGTAAAACCTTTGAAACTTGCTACTTCTTCATCAATTTTAGGATTGTATTTCATAGTACAAGAACCTAAAGGATAAAAACCATTATTTACGCCATGCACATTTTCTGCTAATTGCGTATAATGACGACTGATTTCATTTTCAGACAGCTCTGGTAAATTCAAATTCTCTTGACGTTTTGTAGGCAATTCTACTTTGGGAACATCACAAGGCGGTAAAATACTACATTGATGATTTTGTGTACTTTGTTCAAAAATTAAATTCATATCTACACCGCCTTTACTAATTCAACTAATTTATCAATTTCTTCTTTAGTATTCATTTCTGTAGCACACCATAATATTTCTCGTTCATTTAGTGGCAATCCACCTAAAATATTATTTTGAGCTAATTTATCCATAATATCTTGTGTATTTTTAGCAGAAACAGTAACGAATTCATGGAAATATGGTTGCTGATATTTTAAAGTCAAACCTGCTTTTGACAATTCTTCTGCTAAATAATGAGCTTTAGCTACTGACTGTTCTGCAACTTCAACTAAACCTTTAGCCCCCATAGTTGCAAGATAAATTGAAGCTACTAATGCACACCACTGCTGATTAGAACAGATATTAGAGCTAGCTTTTTCTCTGCGAATATGTTGTTCTCTTGCCTGCAATGTAAGTACGAAAGCTCTTTTTCCATCAACATCAACAGTTTGACCAACTAATCTGCCTGGCAATTTACGCATCATTTTATCAGTAGTCGCCATAAATCCTAAATATGGGCCGCCAAAACCAAGTGGTAAACCAAGTGGCTGAGCTTCTCCTACTACAATGTCAGCACCTGCTTGTGCTGGAGTTTGTAATACTGCCAAAGCTATCGGATTAGCGCCTACAATATATTTTGCTTTTACCTTATGCACTACTTTACCAAGTGCTACAAGGTCTTCAATATTACCAAGATAATTTGGCTGTTGCACATAAAAACAACTAGCTTCATTGTCTATCATTGTTTTTAGTGCTTCGATATCAGTAACGCCATTTTTTTCCGGCACTAATTCAACTTTTATATCATGACCAAAACTATACGTTTTAATAACTTCTATCACTTGTGGATTAGTAGTTGCTGATACATAAACAGTATTAGCTTTTTTGCGTTCATAACACATAGCTGTTGCTTCTGCTACTGCCGTTGCTCCATCATAAACAGAAGCATTTGCTATTTGCATACCAGTCAATTCGCAAATCATAGTCTGAAATTCAAATATAGCTTGTAATATTCCCTGACTTATTTCCGCCTGATATGGTGTATATGCTGTTACAAATTCTTCTTTACTTGCAATAGCTTTTACCACTGATGGAATGTAATGATTATACGCACCAGCTCCACGGAATATATATTTATAAACTTTATTTTTATCAGCTAAATCTTCAAATTTTCTTTTAACATCAAGTTCAGCTAAGCCTTTTGGTAAATTCAAGCCATCTTTCAATAACACTTCTTCGGGAATATCTTTATATAAATCCACGAAAGAATTAAGACCACATCTAGTTAATAATTCCTGCTGTTCTTTTTTACTATTGACTACATATGTTCCCATAAAATCACCTCAATAATTATTTAATCGAGAGTTTGTACATATTCTTCATATTCTTTGGCACTTAATAAATCTTCATGGTCAGTTAAATTGCTAACTTTAATAAACCATGCACCATAAGGATCACTATTAATAAGTGCTGGGTCATCAGCTAATTCTTCATTAACAGCTTCAATAGTAGCACTAACAGGAGAAAATACATCAGATACAGCTTTTACAGACTCTACATCAGCAAAAGTTTCACCTTTAACTACTTCATCGCCTTCTTCTGGTAAATTAACAAAAACTAAATCACCGAGTGCATCTTGAGCATAATCTGTAATACCGATTAAATAAGTTCCATCTTCTTGTTTTTGTACCCATTCATGAGATTTTACATATAATAATTCTTCTGGAAAGTTCATAATTTATTCCTCCTAAAAATTTATAAATTTATTTTCTCTTTATTTACTTCTTTTATAAAATGGTAATTTAACGATTTCCGCTTCAACCATACGACCACGTACATCAACTTGTACTTTTGTACCTACATCTTTATGTGCTACATCTACAATAGCTAAAGCCACTGCCTGTTTTAAATATGGACAATGTGTACCTGATGTAGTAATACCGATTTTTTCTCCATCAATATAAACATCTTGTGCTTCTCTAATAATTCCTTTTCCTGTAACTTTTAAGCCTACACGACGTCTAGTTGGTGCACCTTTTTGTTCTAATGCACTCTTACCGATAAAATCTGGTTTATCCATTTTTACAAAAATGCCTAAGCCTGCTTCTTTTGGAGAAATTTCATCATTCATTTCATGACCATAAAGTGGCATTGCAGCTTCTAAGCGCAAAGTATCTCTTGCACCTAAACCACAAGGAATTAAGCCATCTTCTTTGCCATTTTCTAATAATAAATTCCAAATAGCTGGAGCATATTTACTAGCTACATAGATTTCAAAACCATCTTCGCCTGTATATCCTGTGCGAGAAATAATGCAATCAATATCATCAATCTTAGCATCAAAAATACAAGTGTAATATTTTTGTGGAATATTTTTTTCATCAGTAACTTGAGCTAAAATATGTTCACTTTTTGGACCTTGTAATGCTAACTGAGCATATTCTGCTGAAACATCACTAAATTTTACATCACCAAAAGCATGTGCTTTCATCCATGCAAAATCTTTATCTTTATTAGCAGCATTGACTACAATAAAATACTTATGTTCATGCTGTTTATATACGATTAAATCATCAACTACGCCACCTTGTTCGTTGCACATTGGGCTATAGCGAGCATGATTAATATCTAAATCTGTATAATCATTGGATAATAACATATTTATATTTGCTAGAGCATCTTCACCTTCACAAATTATTTCGCCCATATGTGATACATCAAATAAGCCACAAGCTGTACGCACTGCTAAATGTTCTTTAATTACTCCTGTAGCATATTGAACAGGCAAACTGTACCCTGCAAATTCCACCATTTTACCATGACATTTAAGATGTTCTTCATATAATGGTGTTTTTAATAAATCCATATACATTCCCTCCTTGTAATTATTACCGACACTAAAATTTGATGTTTTTATATACTTAATTGTCCAACTGACAAACCGATATTTTAAGCTTCATATAATGGGAATTTCTTACAAATAGCTTGAACTTTTGCTTTTGCTGCTTCAATAACAGCGCTATCTTCACGGTTTTCGATAACATCAGCAATGATATCTGCTACCTCACGGATATCTTCTTCTTTTAATCCTCTAGTTGTAAGTGCTGGTGTTCCTAGGCGAATACCACTTGTTACAAATGGGCTTAGTGGTTCAAATGGAATTGTGTTTCTATTTGCTGTAATACCTATTTCATCTAATAAGAATTGAGCTTCTTTTCCTGTGATATTTTTAGAGCGCAAATCTACCAGCATTAAATGATTATCTGTACCACCTGATACAATTCTAAATCCTTTTTTCACAAGTTCATCTGCTAGGGCTTTTGCATTATCTAAAACTTGTTGCTGATAAACTTTAAATTCATCACTTAGCGCTTCTTTAAATGCTACTGCTTTTGCTGCCACTACGTGCATCAATGGGCCACCTTGAATACCAGGGAAAATAGCTTTATTGAATTGTTTACCAAATTCTGCATCACGACAGAGGATTAAACCACCACGAGGTCCTCTAAGTGTTTTATGTGTAGTTGTTGTTACTACATCTGCATATGGCACTGGGCTTGGATGAAGTCCTGCTGCTACTAAACCTGCAATATGTGCCATATCTACCATGAAATATGCACCTACAGATTTTGCAATCTGTGCCATGCGTTCAAAATCGATAACTCTAGAATAAGCACTAGCTCCACCAACGATTAATTTTGGTTGATGTTCTTTTGCTAATCTTTCTAATTCATCATAATCGATGCGTTCAGTTTCTTTATCCACACCATAAGGAATAATTTTAAAATATTTACCAGAAATATTTACAGGGCTACCATGTGTTAAATGACCACCATCTGTAAGGTTCATACCTAAAATAGTATCTCCTGGCTGTAGCAAAGCAAAATATACTGCTGTATTTGCTTGTGCTCCAGAATGTGGTTGTACATTTGCATATTCTGCACCAAATAATTTTTTAGCACGATCTATAGCTAATTGCTCTACAATATCAACATATTCACAACCACCATAATAGCGTTTGCCTGGATAACCTTCTGCATATTTATTTGTAAGTATACTTCCTTGAGCTTGCATAACGGCTGTGCTAACGATATTTTCTGAAGCAATCATTTCTAATTTTTCACGTTGACGAGAAAGTTCTTGGTCTATTGCTTTTTGTATTTCTGGGTCAACTGTTTTTAAATTTGTTAATAAATCCATGGCTACGCCTCCTGTTATTAAATAATTACTTTATTTTTATTTATAATATTCTTTTATATTTAAAACTAATTTCTATTTTTTCGCACAAAAAAGAGCGCATGAAAATTCATGCGCTCTGTCTTTTGTACCTGAAAGATTTTTCTTCTTCGGTGCAAATTTAATTGCTTTCCAGAGTTTCGTCCGTATACGGTCCTTTTGCCTGAGAGTTTGTGCCTCTTTCACCTTCGGCGTTGCTATCGCAATCTCTCCCGTATCGATCAACCGAATATCTAGGTTTATAATATCATTTAATTCAAAATAATGCAACAATATAAAAAATTTTTTTATATTTAATTCAAAACTTAAGATAATTTTAATATTTATTCGTTATAATAAAGAAAAGGAGTTGATCAAAAATGAAAACACGTATGCATATTACGTTTATTTTACTAGCCATATCTTTTATCATAATTGCGTTTACTGGAATTTGTATGGATTTTAAAATTTTAATACTGCCAAAAACATTATCTAAACCGTTGCATATATATTTAGGTTATTTTATGATTATACTCGTTATCATTCATTTAATTGATAATCGCAGATGGATAAAAAATATCTTTAAGTAAAGTCCTTTGACTTTACTTATTTTTTTTGCTATATTATATAGACCAGTTGTTATATTTTTATAAAAAGGAGTATAAACATGTCTACAATGTCAAAAACAGATGCTAATATTAGCGAAAATAAAAATAATATTTTAATTACACTTTTAGCTTCAATCTGCTCATTAGGTCCGCTTGCTACTGATATGTATTTGCCAGCATTGCCTCAAATGACACTTGATTTTTCAACTACACCATCTATTATTCAATTAACACTTACATCTTGGCTTATTGGTCTTGCCATAGGGCAAGTCATAGCAGGACCATTAAGTGATATTTATGGCAGAACAAGACCTCTTGTTTTCGGTTTGATAATTTTTACTATCTCTTCTGTAGCTTGTATTTTTGCCCCATCTATTGAGCTTTTTATCTTTGCTCGTTTTATTGGTGGCTTTGCTGCTTCTTCTGCTTTAGTTGTCAGTCGTGCTATTGCCAGTGATATCTATAAAGGAACAATGCTCACTAAACTCTTAGCTACGATAATGATTATTCAAGGTTTTGCTCCTATAATTGCGCCAGTGCTCGGTGGTCAATTATTGCGTTTCTTCTCCTGGATAAGTGTTTTTGTTATTTTAACTCTTGCCGGTATCGGTATTACTCTTTTATCACTATTAAAATACAAAGAAACTCTTCCTGAAGAAAAACGTTTAAAAGGCGATATTGCCCATATTGTTAAAGTATTTTTCAGCTTATGTGCTAGACCTTATTTTGCTAGCTTATGTGCTATTCAATTCTTTGTTTTCTGTTCCTTGTTCGCTTATATATCTGGCATGCCTTTCATGCTTCAAGGTATTTATAATTTCACACCACAAGATGTTTCTCTCGTTTTTGCTTTCGTCGGTATCGGTATGATGATAGCTGGTAAAATCACTAATATTTTAACTGGTCGCATACCTGACTCTAAATTATTACTTATAGGACTTTGCCAAGGTTTGATTTTTGGTATATTATTTTTAGTAGGAATTGTTTTAGATTTTTCTATATATGTATTGATTATTTTATTGCTATTAACTCAAACAGCATTACCACTCACTGCTTCCACTAGTTTCTCTCTTGCTATGCAAACTCAAAAGAAAGTTGCCGGTAGTGCTTCTGCATTACTCGGATTTTTCTCCACAATCTCTGGTGGTTTCGTAGCACCTATTGTAGGTATTGGTGGTGGTACTACAGCTCTTCCTACAGCCTTAGTAATTGCTGTTGCTGAAGTTTTAGCATTGATTATCTTCTTAACTATCACTAGAAAATATGTTAAAACTATAGCTTCTAATACAAAAGGATAATTGCCTATGAAAACAAATACAAAAGATATCTTTATTGATACAGCCTCATCTTTATTTGCTAATCAAGGATATCACGCTACAGGAATTAGTGAAATTCTCAAAAAAAGTAATGCTCCTAAAGGTTCGCTTTATTATTATTTTCCCCAAGGAAAAGAACAACTTGCTCAAGAAGCTTTGCAAAAAACTGCTGAAAAAATTTCTACAGAAATTTTAGATGTATTAGCTAAAGCTTCTACACCGCTTGAAGGCTTGCAACAACATTTAATATATATTGCACAAAAGATTGAAAAAGATTTATTTCAACCAAATGTTTCCATAAGTCTAATAGCTTTAGAAACTTTTTCTTCTAATGAAATAATACGCCTAGAATGCGAACGTACTTTCCAGCAAATTCAAAATATCTATAAAAACAGCTTTTTAAAAATGGATTTGCACGAAGAATATGCTAATTTTCTAGCTATGACTATGGTCATGCTGACAGAAGGTGCCATTACTTTATCTTTAACTAAAAAAAATACTCAACCTTTACATCAATTAGCTAATAATCTGCCTTTGCTTATAAACTTTAATAATCTTTTAGGGGAAAATTATGCTAAATAATGATGATTTTAATTTATTAAATACGCTTTTTCCTGCATGGCAACAATTAACTACTAAACAACAACAAATCATTTCTCAAAATGCTTCTTTAATTCAAGTAAAAAAAAATAATTTTGTGCATACAACTAAAGAAGGTTGTTCTGGTATTTTAATCATCAAAAAAGGACAATTGCGAGTTTATACTTTATCTGAACAAGGTAAAGATATCACTTTTTATCGCTTAAATGATGGCGATATTTCCATATTATCTGCTTCTTGTGTGATTAAAGATATTACATTTGATTATTGTGAGCCGCACACTTGTGATTTTAATCATGAGTTAGGCGAACAAAATAGTCAGCGTATATAGAAATATGTACGTAGAGATAGACAAAGATCTATCCAATACTGTTTGAATTGCTGGAAAACCCTAAAGATATCTGAACTACAACGTAAACATGAAATAGAGTTAAGCGTGAATGTGGCGAAAGCAGAAAAAATCAGATATATAGCATAAGGTTAAATCCTAAGTGTTGAAAAATGGATAATCAGCAGCGAAGCTCCGAATAGGAGAACGTTCAACGACTATTCCTCTTGAGGGAAGTACTCAGTAAGCGATTGACTGAGGAAGTGGACAGACTCTAACAGGTAAAGCTGAGGGATAAGATATAGTCTGTGCCGTTATGAAAGTAACGGAAGTTCATAAGAGAACTGTATAGAAAGTAGCGTTTCTATATGAACGAGACCTCATAATACGACTAAAGTAGAACCTAGAGTTCTTGTATATGTTATTTAAAAATATATAAACACTTGCTATATTACTATAGATATGTAATGATTATATTAGATGATAGTATATCAAAAGAAAGCGTAAGTGTTTATTATGGAAAAAGCTTATAAATTTAGGATATACCCCAACAAAACACAAGAGTGTTTACTTCAAAAAACTTTTGGCTGTGTACGTTTTATATATAATCATTTTTTAGATAGAAGAATTAAAGCATATGAACAAAATAAGAAGACTATAAGTTATAACGAATGTTCAAAAGAGCTTACTCAATTAAAAAAAGAAAAAAAGTGGCTCAAAGAACCAGATAAATCCTCTTTACAAAATGCTTTAAAGAATTTAGATACAGCTTATAAAAACTTTTTTAATAGACAAAAAGCAGGCTTTCCTAAATTCAAATCTAAAAAGAATCGGTATAAATCGTATAAAACAAATATAACAAATAACAACATTGTATTTTTAGGAAATAAAATAAAATTACCTAAAATAGGCAAGATTAAAATAAGAGATAAATATTGCCAGATAGAAGGTAGAATTTTAAGTGCGACAATATCACAAACTCCCAGTGGAAAATATTACATTGCACTATGTTGTACAGACCTGCCTCAACCTGAATTTATCAGAACGAATAAATATGTCGGTTTAGATTTAGGGATAAAAGATTTTGTCATAACCTCAGATGCAGTAAAATATAGCAATCCTAAATATTTGCAAAAATCACTGACTAGATTAGCTAAACTCCAAAGAGAGCTTTCTCGAAAAACAAAAGGAAGTTCAAATTGGGAAAAGGCTAGAGTAAAAGTAGCAAAATTGCATGATAGAATTGCTAATCAAAGACATAATTTACTTCACCAAGTAACATGTCAACTTATCAGAAATTACGATGTAATCTGTCTTGAAGATTTGCAAGTTGAAAACATGATGAAAAATCATAAATTAGCAAGAAATATAGCTGATGTCATCTGGTCAGAGTTTATGAGACAACTAACATATAAAGCCAAATGGTTTGGCAGGGTTATTGTCAAAATAGATAAATTTTATCCTTCAAGTCAATTATGTCATATTTGTGGATATAAAAATACTGAAGTAAAAAACTTAAATATTAGAGATTGGAACTGTCCTAAATGTAAAACACATCATGATAGAGATGTAAATGCAGCTATAAATATTAGAAATGAAGGATTAAGAATATTAAACATAGCTTAAATATTAAATAATATATACAAGAACCGTAGGAACTATGGGGATAGCTCGGAGATACTGTATTCGTTAGAATACTTGACCGAGAACCCCGCGACTTTAGTCGTGGGAGGTTCAGATTTACATTGAAGCTTTAACTGATTGTGAGCTTATTCAAATCTTGCCTTGTGCTTTTGCCAAAGTCATGAATGAAAATATCCATCTTGAAGCTATCACTTATAAACTTGCTACTAAACGGTTATGCACTGTAACATGGGCTATGCAACAGATGATGTTCACCAGTTTTGATAAAAGACTTGCTGAGTTTTTACTCAATGAAAGTAATACCACTAATTCTGATGAAATCAATATGACTCATGAACAAATAGCCAAATTAATGGGTTCAGCTCGTGAAGTAGTAACGCGTATGCTCAAATATTTTTCTACAGAAGGATATGTAGAACTCACTCGTGGAAAAGTAAAAATCATAAATAAACAAGCACTAGAAAAACTCTAGTGCTTTTGTTTTTGTTTTTATGCTAAAATATTAATTATTATATATTATCTTGGAGGTAATTTAATGAAAATAATTGTAGGTCTTGGCAATCCTGGTAATGAATATGCCAAAACCCGCCATAATGTCGGTTTTATGCTCGTTGATGCACTAGCTGAGCATCTTAATATAAATCTTTGGAAAGATAAATTCAATGCTCAAATTGCGGAAGGTCGCATTGGCACTGAAAAAATCCTGCTAGTTAAACCGCAAACTTATATGAATAATAGCGGTGAAGCCGTTGGTCCTTTAATGCGTTGGTATAAAGTAACTCCAGAAGATATCATTGTAGCTCATGATGATATGGATATCCCTGCTGGCACTATTCGCATTCGCAAAAAAGGTAGTTCTGGCGGACACAATGGTATAAAATCTTTAATCGCTCATTTAGGCAGTGAAAATTTCCCACGTGTAAGACTCGGTGTTGGTAGACCTCTTCCTGGTTGGAGCGTAGTAAATCATGTTCTTGCTCCATTTCCTCAAGAAGATAAAACAGCTGTTGATGAAGCGATTAAATATCTTATCCCTGCTGTAGAATGTATCGTTAATGATTCTGTCGATATGGCTATGAATAAATACAATCCTAAAAAAGCAAAGAAAAATAAAGTAAAACAGGAGGATAAAAATAATGGCTGATATTCGTGCATTATATGCTGATGAAGATGGTAATATCCTAGATGCCCCAAAAGGTTTCAAAGCTTTAGCTAGAACTGGAACAGATATCATCGAACTTTCCCCAGATGATTTAATTCCACTTCCAGAATCTGCCGATTTAATGTTTTTACCAGACCGTTTACCACTTGCCAAATACGGTGATGAAATCATGCCTATCATGGGCAATGCCGTAGCTGCCATCTTGCCTGCTGGTTATACTCGTTTATATATGCCAGCTTTCAAAAAAGAAGATGACGCTCAAATGCTTCCACTTTATGGCTATACTGCTGTTGTTGTTTACAAAGATGAACTTTATGTAGCAGCTATGTACACTGATGAAAATGATAAATGGGACCCAGCTCATTACAATACTCGCAATTTGCATAAATTAGTTAAACGCGTTCAAAAAGATTTACCAGATAATCGCCTTGTTGAACATTTAGGTAATTGTTCTTTAACATGGCATTGTTGCACAGCTCAAAATCTATTTTATCGCCGTTGGGAAGCTGGTATTCCATCTTCTCCAGTTTGCAATGCTAATTGTTTTGGCTGTATCTCTCTTCAACCTGCTGAATGCTGTCCATCTCCACAAAGTCGCATAAAATTCCGTCCTACACCAAAAGAAATTGCTCAAATCGGTATCTATCATTTAGAAACAGCACCTGACGCTATCATCAGTTTTGGTCAAGGCTGTGAAGGTGAACCTTCTCTTGCTGTAGACAATATCGTGCCTGCTATTGAAAAAATCCGCAAAAAAACAGACAAAGGTCAAATCAATATAAATACTAATGCCGGCTATACAGAAGGTATCAAACGCATTGTTGATGCTGGTCTTGATAGTATGCGTGTAAGTATTATCAGTGCTATTCCTGAAAATTACAAAGCTTATTATCGCGGTAGTTATGAACTTGATAATGTAAAAGAATCCATTCGCTACGCTCATGAACATGGCGTGCATATTTCTTTAAATATGCTTTATTTCCCTGGCTTTAATGATAGTGAAAGTGAATTTAAAGCATGGAAAGAATTTTTACATGAAAATCCTGTAGATATGATTCAAATTCGCAATTTAAATATCGATCCTGATGCTTTTGCCGAAATCATGCCACCATTTACTAAAGCTATCGGCACTAAAGAATTTATTCGCCAATTACACGAAGAATTCCCTGATATCGTCATTGGTAATTTCAGTCATTATCAAAAAGGAGAATAAATCATGGTCATCAATCCCAGAGTAGAAATGATGCCAACTGAAGAAAAAGTTGAACTCATTTTACAACGCTTTCGCAAAAATCTTCGTTGGGCATTAGAAAAATCCTCTTTCTACAAAAAGAAATACAATGGTCTTGATATTCATGCTGAAGATATAAAAACTTTATCTGATATAAGAAATCTCCCTGTAACGACTAGAGATGAACTTATTCAAGCATCTGCCTTTGATTTATTAACAGGCCCACTTAGTCAAACTTTGCGTTTTAACCGAACAATCAGCGGTTTATATCGCGGTTTTACAGCAGACGATATTGCACGCAATATCGATATCGCTATCAGACCTTTAGCTAGCAATGATATTAATAAAACATCAACTTTGATTATCTGTGGTAATTATAGCTCTCAATATTTATTGGATTTACATTATGCAGCTGAAGCATTAGGTGCTACAGTACTTCCTTGTAATAGCGTAGATGCTGCTATTGATGTTATTGGCATTTTCAATGCTACATCTTTAATCATCAGTGCTAAAAATTTAAAAACTATGATTGAACGAAATGTTGATCACTTACCGCCAAAAATCATTGTTTTAATTGATAACTTCCAAGATACAACACTTGATGAAATCGAACATCATTTCCATCATCCATTAGCTAAAGTTTATATGTCTAAGTATTTTGGCTTTGCAGGTATCATTTTCACTTGTGAACATAATCATGTTCATGTACAAGATGATTATCTCTATCCAGAAGTTGTTGATAATAAATTAGTCATTACTCCTTTAACATTTGAAGCAATGCCTATTATTCGCTTCCAAACTAAACTGACAGCTTCTATTGATTATAAACATACTTGTGAATGTGGTCGTACTTTTGCCACTATACAATTAGAAAAATAAATCTCAATATATTTAATTTAGGAAAGGGATACTTTATGAAAATCATGCATTTGTCCGACCTTCATCTCGGTAAAAATCTCAATGGTTTTTCTCTATATGAAGACCAAAGGCATATCCATAAACAAATACTTCAAATTGCAAAAGAAGAAGCTATTGATGCTGTTATGATTGCTGGTGATGTATTTGATAAATCCGTTCCTACCAATCAAGCTATACAATTATTTGATGAATTTTTAACATCTTGGGCAGAGTTACATCTGCCCGTTTTTATTATCAGCGGTAATCATGATAGTGCCCAACGTGTAGCTTTTGGAGCGAATTTATTTAAAGACAATAATATTTTTATCTCACCAATCTATGATGGCAAAATCTCTCATATCACTTTAAAAGATGAACATGGCAATATCAATTTTTATCTTTTGCCATTTATTAAACCAGCTATTGTAAGAAGTTATTTTCCTGATGAAGAAATCACCTCTTATAATCAAGCAGTAAAAGTAGCTCTAAAGCAAATATCTTTAAATCCAAATGAACGCAATATTTTAATCGCTCATCAATTCGTAACAGGTGCTTACACTTGCGACTCTGAAGAAATTATCGTCGGCGGTATAGATAATGTCGATGCCCAATTATTTCAAGATTTCGATTATGTAGCACTTGGTCATTTGCATACACCGCAAAATGTTTTAAATGAAAAAATTCGTTATTGCGGAACTTTATTAAAATATTCTTTTTCAGAAGCTAATCAAGAAAAAACTGTTACTATCCTTAATTTTCCCCAGAAAAACAAATTGACCATTTATGAAAAAAAACTTTCATTTCTTCATGATATGCGTAAATTAAAAGGCTCTTATGCAGAATTAACGCTAAAGAGTAATTATGAACAGACGAATACAGATGATTATTTAGCCATAACACTCACTGATGAAGAAGATATTCCTGATGCCATCAATCGCTTGCGTTCTATCTATCCTAATATCATGCAACTGACATATGATAATCTTCGCACCAAGACAGTTCAAAATATCGAAACTACAGATATTGCCAATTTAAAAACACCATTAAATCTCTTTGAAGAATTATATTACAAACAAAATAATCAAAATTTAAATGATAATCAAATAGATATTTTACAAGAATTAATCCAAGATATCTGGGAGGAAAAATAATGCGTCCTTTGAAATTAACTATATCAGCTTTCGGTGCTTATGCTGATAAATGCGAATTGGATATGAGTCTATTAGGCAATAAAGGTATTTATCTAATCAGTGGCAATACAGGTGCAGGCAAAACTACAATTTTTGATGCTATTACTTTTGCCCTCTATGGTCATACTAGTGGTGGCATCCGTGAAAATGAAATGCTTCGCAGTAAATATGCCGACAAAAACACGCCTACATTTGTAGAAATGGCTTTTTTATACAACAATAAATCATACACTATTCGCCGTAATCCTGAATATCTTCGCCCTGCCAAAAAAGGAAATGGCTTCGTCAAAGAAAAAGCTCAAGCAGAATTTTATCCACCCAATCAACAGCCAATAACAGGCATAAAAGAAGTGAACTCTTCCATAAATGAGTTAATCGGTCTTGATGTAAATCAATTCACACAAATAGCCATGATTGCTCAAGGAGAATTTTTAAAATTAATCCATGCTTCGACAAAAGAACGCAGTGATATTTTCCGCAAAATCTTCAATACTAAACCATATCAACAATTACAAGAAAAATTAAAAGAACGCTTCAATGCCCTCAAAAAAGATTTTCTCCTGATTGATAACAGTATTAAGCAATATATAGAAACAATCATACTTCCTGAAAATATGAATTATGACTTCAATCCATTGATGCCTAAAGATTGCCTTGTAAATTTAGAACAAATCATTAATCAAGATAAAAATGATTTAAAACAATTAGAAAAAGATTTTACGGTTTTAGAACAAAATATCAAAGAAAATGAAAAAATTATAAATACTGCTATTAATCAACAGCAAATACAGCAAAAAATCAATGAATATCAGTCAGAATTAACAACTAAAGCAAAAATACTCCCTAGCATTCAAAAAAAATTATCCCTAGTACAAAAAGATTTTGAAATAAAATCTACTTCACTAAATGTAAATATTGCCAAATTAACAGAAGAATTACCTAAATATCAATATATATCTAAACAGCAAAATCTCTTACAAACAGCAAAAAAAGCATTGCAAAGCAAACAACAACAAATGGCAAATGATGAAGCCACTTTAGCAAAATTAACGCAAACTATAAATGATATACAAACAGATTTAAAAACTCTAACAGATATAAATGTACAGATTGAACAAACAAATTCTGCACAAAAAGAAAATAATCAACGACTACAAAATTTAACAAAACTCTCCACACTACTTGAAGAATATAAACAAACATCTTTAAAACACAAAGAATATAAGACAAAATGGCAACACGAGCAGGCAAAAGTTGCTGAATTAGAACAAATTTATAATCAACAAAATCACTTGTTTTTAGCAGAACAAGCAGGCATTTTAGCCAAAGATTTAAAACCATACACACCTTGCCCTGTTTGCGGTTCTACAAATCACCCACAATTAGCCAAAATATCTACGTTGGCACCAACTCAAGCAGAACTTGAACAATTAAAAAATAGATGCGATATTTTCTCCAAAAAATTGAATGAAATTACCCAATTAGCTAGCGAATTAAATGGTAAATTGCATAATCTTTTTACAGAAATAAAAGCACAAGCAGAAAATATTTTAGGTAACTTCACGCAAAAAACTATCTTTCATGATGTAGAAATAAAAAAATCTGAACTTCTAAACGAAAAAAATCAGCTTGATAAGCAATTAATCCAGTTAAATAAATTAAGTCAAAAACAAATAAACTTAAATGCACAATTAGAAAAAAATCTATTATTGCAAAAAAATTTAGAGCAAAAACTTCTAACATTAAATACTTCTATCGTTAAAGAAAATACAGATATTGAAATCTTAACAACTGAAATCAATACCTTAACTAAAGCTCTTTTATTCACTGATGAAAATGAAGCTAGAAAGCAACTTCAAAAATATAAACAAACACAAAATTATTTACAACAAAATCTCGCTACTACTCAAACTGAATTTGATAGATTAAATCAATCACTTGTAGAAATCAAAGCAAAAATCGCCTCACTACAAACACAACTCACACCTCAAAATTATGATTTAAACGAATTAGAAAAAATTCAACAAGAGTATTTATCAGCAAAAGAAAATTTAATGCCTCAAATACAAAAACTGCATACTAGAATTACTACTAATCACCAAATTCAACAAAAATTAATGAAAAAAATCGAACTATTAGATACTAAACAATCCCTTTATAGCAATATACAAGCACTCTACACTACAGCTACAGGTTCAGTTGCCGGCAAAGAACGCATTATGCTTGAAACTTATGTACAAATGCACTATTTCGATCGAATTTTAATACGAGCTAATACTCGTTTAATGATGATGACACAAGGTCAATATGAATTAGTGCGTTGTAAATCAAGTGAACAACTTCGCTCGCAAACTGGTTTAGAATTAGATGTAATCGATCACTATAACGGCACGACTCGCAGTGTAAAAACTCTATCTGGTGGCGAGTCCTTCAAAGCTTCCTTATCTTTAGCTCTCGGTTTATCTGATGAAATCCAATCTTTTGCCGGTGGCATTCATTTAGATACTATGTTTATTGATGAAGGTTTTGGCTCTTTAGATAGTGAATCACTTGCTCAAGCAATCAAAGTTCTTTCTCAATTATCTCAAGGAAATAAATTAATCGGTATCATCTCTCACGTAGATGAATTAAAAGAAAAAATTGATAAACAAATTCAAATCACCAAAAATCATGAAAAAGGTAGCACGGCTAAAATCCTTATTTAACAAGGGTTTTAGCCCCTTTTTTTACAAAGCAAAAAAAACTTTAATTTTTTTCAAAAAAAGTGTTGACATTTGTTTCAAAGTTCTATATAATAATCTACGTTGTCAAGCGACAACAACGCAATACGGTTCACTAGCTCAGTTGGCAGAGCACCTGACTTTTAATCAGGGTGTCCCGAGTTCGAATCTCGGGTGAGCCACCATTACAATGGCGCGTTGGTCAAGTGGTTAAGACACCGCCCTTTCACGGCGGCTTCATGGGTTCGAATCCCATACGCGTCACCATATTTGGGCGATTAGCTCAGCTGGGAGAGCGCTTGCCTTACAAGCAAGATGTCAGCAGTTCGATCCTGTTATCGCCCACCACTACGGCCCGGTAGTTTAGTTGGTTAGAATGCCGCCCTGTCACGGCGGAGGTCAGGGGTTCAAGTCCCCTTCGGGTCGCCATTTTTATTTGCCTCGGTAGCTCAGTCGGTAGAGCAGGGGACTGAAAATCCCCGTGTCAGTGGTTCGATTCCGCTCTGAGGCACCATTTTTTTATTTGGGCGGTTAGCTCAGCTGGGAGAGCGCTTGCCTTACAAGCAAGATGTCAGCAGTTCGATCCTGTTACCGCCCACCATAATGAAATATCTACACTACCCTCTCTCATTAAAGGGTAGTTTTTTTATACCCAAATTTAAGTATTTATGATAAACTTTCTATATAAAATTATTTTTACCAAAATTTGATAAAGGAGTCTGCTATATGATTAAATGGATTATCTCCGATATGGACGGTACTTTACTTGTTGAACCTAATAAATTACCTGATGATTTTGATGAAATTATGGATTTATTAAAACAACATAATATTATGTTTTCACCTGCTAGCGGACGCCAATATCAAGCACTCGTTTCCCAATTTCCTAAATATAAAGATGATTTACTTTTTATTTCTGAAAATGGAACTTATGTCTGCCAACATGATAAAGAAATTTTCTCTGCTACATTACCAGATACTGCTGTACAAAAAATTATTGATGAAACTGCAAAATTGCCAAAAGTAGAAATTGTATTAAGCGGTAAAAAAGGTGGCTATATCATCTCTCAAAATAAAGAATTTCATGATGAATTAAATCTTTATTACACTCAATATAAAATTCTTCATGATTTTTCTGAAGTTGATGATGAAATTATTAAAATTTCTCTTTGTGATTGTTTTAATCGCGATTCTTTAAATAATGTCTATAAAAAATTCTTACCTTTAGCTGATGAAATGCAAGTAGTTTTAAGCAGTGATATCTGGGTGGATATCATTCCTTTAGGCATCAACAAAGGTGTAGCTATCCAAAAATTACAGAAAAAATTAAATATAAAACCAGAAGAATGTGTCGCTTTTGGCGATTATTTAAATGACTATGAAATGATGCAATCTGTATATTATAGTTATGCTATGGAAAATGCCATTCCTGAATTAAAGAAAGTAGCTCGCTATATAGCACCACCAAATTATAAAAATGGTGTAGTTAAAACAATTCGTCAATTACTTGCTCAACAAGAAAGCAATCATTGATTAAATATCAAATAGAAAGAAGCTAATATTATGAAATTAGATTATCATATGCATTTTGAATATGGCTCTTATGATGAAAATTGGGTCAAAGGATTTTTTGATAGTGCTAAAAATCATGGATTGACAGAAATCGGCATCTCTGAACATAGCCATACTTTTCCTGAATTCAAAGATTTATATTATCAAGATTTAATTTTAGATGATAGCTTTGTAGGTAAATTCCAACAGCAATGGTTAAAGAAAAATAAATTCAAATACACTTTAGATGATTATTTTAACTTTATGGCTAAATTGCGAAAATTAGGCTACAAGGTTAAAACAGGAATTGAAGTATGCAATTTCCAAGACCAAGAAAAAGTAAAAAGTATTTTAGCACCATATGATTTTGATTATATCATTGGCTCTATCCATTTTCTTCATGGTTGGGCTTATGATTCTTCAGAAATAAAAGATGAATGGAATAATCATACTTTAGAAGAAATCTATGATTGGTATGCACAAGAAGTTGAAAAACTCTGTGCTAGTAAAATTTATGATGTTTTAGGTCATCCATTTAATATTCGTTTATTTAAAAATATACCAGATTTTGATGTTACACCTTATTTAGTCCGTGTAGCCAAAGCTGTTAAAGAAGCTAATATGGCTATCGATATCAATACTGGTACTTTATATCGCTATCCTATAGCTGAAATTTCACCATATCCTGATTTTATGAAAATCGCTGTAGAATACAATCTTCCTATTATCACTTCTTCTGATGCACATAAACCAGAACATTGTGGTAATCATATTGATGATGCTATTTCATATGCAAAATCTTTTGGCTATAACCAATCTATACGTTTTACAAAAAGACAACGTGAATTTGTAGAATTAGGCTAATATAATTAAAAAGACGATAACTTTTAATAGTTATCGTCTTTTTTTATTAATATATTTTCTTAACTTTAAAACCATGTTCATGTAAGCTATGAGTAATTTGTTGAATATGCTCTATACCATTTGTTTCAACAGTTACTTCAAGCACTACTTTTTTGAAGCTATCTGTTACTTTAGCCTGATTATGGTCTAGTTTAATTACATTGGCATTTAAATCTGCTAAAATTTGAGAAATTGCCAATAACTGACCTGGTTTATCTGGAAGTTGTACACTAAAGCAGAATACTCGACCACGAGCGATTAAAGCTTTATCAATAAGTGCTGAAATTGTAGAAATATCAATATTACCACCACTTACAATAGCAGCTACTTTTTTACCTTTGAATTGTAATTTTCTACTAGCTGCTAAAGATAATACGCCCGCACCTTCAGCAATCAATTTATGTTTTTCAATCAAAGATAATAAAGCTGACATAATTTCAAATTCAGAAACTGTGATTACTTCATCTACATATTTTTTAATGAATTCAAATGTTACATCACCTGGTGTTTTTACTGCTGTACCTTCTGCTACAGTATCAACGCTTGGCAAAGATACTACTTTATTTTCCTGAAGTGATGCCTTGATACAAGCTGCTCCACAAGGTTCTACACCGATTACTTTTACATGTGGATTTACCATTTTAGTCGCAAGTGCTACACCACTGGCAAAACCGCCACCACCGATAGGTACTAAAATCGCATCAACATCTTTTAAATCATCAATGATTTCTAAAGCTGTAGTACCTTGACCTAAGATAACTTCGATATCATTAAATGGGTGGATAAATGTATAATTAAATTCTTGTTGTAATTCTACTGCTTTTGCTGCCGCATCATCAAAACTATCTCCAGATAATACAACTTCTGCTCCATAAGCACGAGTTGCTTCTACTTTTAATAATGGAGTAGTCGCTGGCATAACAATTACAGCTTTAACGCCTAATTGTTGAGCTGCATAAGCTACACCTTGAGCATGATTACCAGCTGAAGCTGCAATTACACCATGAGCTTTTTGTTCTTCACTCAACTGACTAATGCAGTTATACGCTCCGCGAAGTTTGAAAGAACCTGTTTTTTGCAAGTTTTCAGGTTTTATATATATATCATTATGTGATAAATTGGAAAAATAATCACTGTAGATTAATTTAGTTTTGTATATAACACCATCTAAATTTTTAACAGCACGATATACATCAGCTATAGTTGTTTTTTCTACTATTTCTTGTGGTGTTAATTTTACTTCTACTTGCTCTTTAGCCAATAAAACCATCTCCTTTTTGTTTACTTAAAATTATGTAGATGTTTTCTATTATATCATAAAATTAACAACTTTACATATATAAAAAATTGTAAATAAAAAAAGTGATGAATTAAACTCCTATTTAGTCTAATTCATCACTGTTATTTTTATTAGTTAAATAAATATCCAGATGGGTCTACAGCTTGTCCATTTATACGAACTTCATAATGTACATGAGGGCCTGTTGAAAAGCCTGTACTTCCCATATAAGCAATAATCTGTCCACGTTTTACTTGTTGACCAGCAGATACTACTACATAAGAAGCATGTCCATAACGAGTCATCACTCCGTTGCCATGGTCAATATCTACCATATTTCCATATCCGCCAGAATTCCAACCAGCAATGCTGACAACGCCATCAGCTGTTGCTCTAATTGGTGTTCCCATATCATTTGCAATATCAATACCAGGGTGGAAATCACTACCGCCCCAACGAAGACCATATGGTGAACTTACTACACCTTTAGCTGGCCAAATAGATGGAGTAATAGATATGGTCTGATTAGCAATTGCTACTTGCTGACGTTTCATCATGATAGCAGTCTGCAAACGTTTTTTCAATTCTTCCATATTATTTAGTTTACCATTCATTGTATTTTCTACAGTATCTAAGGTAAGACGTACATTTTCTATAGTAGGTGTTTGCGGATAAGGTCCACCTTGTCCATTTTGTTCTGGATTTACACTATCTCCATTATTTCCTTCTGGAAGTTCTATACCAGATAATTGTTTTAATTCATTTTCCAAATTATTTAATTGGTCCATATCTTCTTTTAAGCTATTAGCTTTTTTATCAAGTTCAGATAATTGTTGCTGTTGAAGTGCATTTGCTTCTTGCAATTCTTGTAAATGCTGTTTATCTGCTTGATTATTGAAATATACATAACCTGCAAAACTTAATGAACCAACGACTAATACTATCATAATAACTACAGATGCCATCACATATCTGAGCATATTTTTACTTATAGTAAATAATTTTACATCATCTGTTTTATTAGGTATGATTTTTATTGTATATTCATCATTTTTTACTACTTTTTTATCTTCTTTTATATCTTCTATTTCTGTTTCTGTATTATTTTGTTCAGTAGCTTGTTTATTTAACTCTTCCTGACTCAAAACTTAAACCTCCTGTATCTTTAAATAATAAATAATAGTAAACATTTATTTCCTAATTTCTTATTATAACATAAATAAAAAGCATTTTGCCTTGCAAATAGCCAAGCAAAATGCTTTTTTTCATTAAAATTCAATTAAGATTTTATTTACCCATTTTTATATAATTTAAACGACCGCCAGCCATTAAAATATCAATATCTAATTGAGATAATGCATGATTTACGGCAAAAGAAGTTTTCTTAGTAACATTTTCTACCATCATAGCTTTTCCTGGAGCAAGCTGATGTAAATTACTGATTTTCAATACATCGCCTTCATCAATAGTATCATAATCTGCTTCATTTGCAAAAGTGAATGGTACGATACCAAAGTTTATAAGATTAGCTTGATGTATACGCGCAAAGCTTTTAGCGATAACAGCTTTAATGCCTAAATACATTGGTGCAAGTGCTGCATGTTCACGGCTAGAACCTTGACCATAGTTTTGACCTGCAACGATAAAGCCACCGCCAACAGATAAGCAATGTTGTTTAAATCCAGCTTGTACATCACGGAAAATAAATTCAGATATTTTTTCAATATTAGAACGGAATGGCAATACTTTTGCCCCTGCTGGAGCGATATGGTCTGTAGTGATATTATCTACTACTTTAATTACTACTTGTTTTTCTACAGTATCAGCAAGTGGAGTATTTTCTGGAATTGGTTTAATATTTGGACCACGAACGATTTCCACATTTTCAGGATGCTGTTTTTCTGGAGCAATAATCATGCTGTCATCTACTAAGAAATGATCAGGTTCTGATGGAATATCAAATTCAGCTTCTCTAGGGTCAGAGATAACACCTTTTATAGCACTATAAGCAGCTACTTCTGGAGAAACAAGACATACATTAGCACTTAAGGTACCACTTCTACCATAGAAATTGCGGTTGAAAGTACGAAGTGACCATGCATTTGTAATAGGAGATTGACCCATACCGATACAAGGACCACAAGTACATTCAAGCATTCTAGCACCACTAGAGATTAAATCTGTTAATGCTCCATTTTGAGAAAGCATAGTCAATACTTGTTTAGAACCTGGAGAAATACATAAGGATACATTTTCAGCAACTGTTTTATTTTTTAATATAGAAGCGACAATCATCATATCTCTATAAGAAGAATTTGTACAGCTACCAATAGCAACCTGGTCTATTTTTTTGCCAACAACTTCACTGATGGATTTTACGGCATCAGGGCTATGAGGCATAGCAATCATTGGTTCTAAATCATCTAAATTGATTTCATATGTTTCATCATAAACAGCATCATCATCTGCACTTAAAGCTACGAAACAATCTTCACGATTTTGTTTTTTCAAAAATTCATATGTTACTTCATCGCTTGGGAATATAGATGTAGTAGCACCGAGTTCTGCACCCATATTTGTTATAGTAGCACGTTGAGGAATATTTAAAGTTTTTACACCTTCACCTGTGTATTCAATAACTTTACCTACGCCACCTTTTACAGTCATAAGCTGTAAAACTTTTAAAATAATATCTTTAGAACTTACACCTTTATGTAATGCACCTGTAAGTTTTACATTTACCACTTTTGGCATTTTTAAATTAAATGGACGTCCTGCCATAGCACAAGCAACATCAAGTCCACCAGCACCAATAGCCAATGCACCAATACCACCAGCTGTAGGAGTATGAGAATCACTTCCTAATAAAGTTTTACCTGGAGCTGCAAATCTTTCCAAATGTACCTGATGGCAAATACCATTACCTGGACGAGAAAAGTAAATACCATGTTTGTTTGCTACTGTTTGTAAATATTTATGGTCATCAGCATTTTCAAAACCACTTTGAAGTGTATTGTGGTCTACATAGCTTACGGATAATTCTGTTTTAACTTGGTCTACACCCATAGCTTCTAATTGTAAATAAGCCATAGTTCCTGTAGCATCTTGTGTTAAAGTCTGGTCAATTTTAATAGCTATTGGACAACCACGGTCCATAGTGCCTTCTTGTAAATGAGCTTTAATTATTTTTTCTGTTAATGTAGGCATCTTTAGCTCTCCTTTACTTTTTTAGTATACATAAGAACAATATTTTCATTATAACATAAATTATTACGATTTGTGTATCAATACAGTAAACATTTACTATAAAAATATTGTATACAGTGTATATTTGACTTTTATATAAGATATTTTTTGTGATATAATAGACAAGTATCTTTTTATATAATATGTTTTTTATAAACTCATCGTTAATATCAATTCAATAGAAAAGGAGAATTAGTCTATGGATAATACGTTCTTAGCTCAATTCTACGGAAAATCACAAAATTATACAGATATTCCTAATCATTTATATAAAGACTACAATGTAAAAAAAGGTTTACGTAATGAAGATGGTACAGGTGTTTTAGTAGGTCTTACTCGTGTTGCAGACGTTGTAGGTTATACATACAATGAAGATGGTACAAAAGTAGATACTGAAGGTACTTTATTTTTTCGTGGTATAGATATCAATGAAATAGTAAAAAATCGTCATGATTTACGCTATATTTATGAAGAAGCTTGCTTTTTATTATTATTTGGTTACTTACCAAAACAAAAAGAATTAGAAAACTTTTGCGAACTCCTTCAAGAAAACTATGAACTTCCTGATGATTTCTTAGAAATGAATTTACTTCGCATGCCTGGTAAAAATCTAATGAATAAATTGCAACATGCAATTTTGACTTTATATAATTATGATGAAGACCCAGATAATACCGATGTATATGAAACATTATTAAAAGGTATTCAAATCATGGCAAAATTGCCGTCAATCGCTTGTTATGCTTACCAATCAAAAATGCACTATTATGAACATAAAAGTTTAGTTATTCATTATCCTCATAAAGATTATTCTACTGCCGAAAACATTTTATATATGCTTCGTTCTGATAGTAAATTCACCAAACAAGAAGCAAATCTTTTAGATATTATGCTATTGATTCATGCTGACCATGGTGGCGGTAATAACTCCACTTTTACTAATGTTGTAATTTCTTCCACTGATACGGATATTTATTCTGCTGTATCTGGCTCTATTGGTTCACTCAAAGGGCCTCGTCATGGTGGTGCTAACATTAAAGTTGCACTAATGATGGACGCTATCATTGCTGAAATCGGTTATACTCGCGATGATAATAAAATTAAAGATATTGTACGTAAATTATTGAATAAACAATTCTACAATAAATCTGGTCTAGTATATGGATTTGGTCATGCTGTATATACACTTTCTGATCCACGTGCTGAAATTCTTCGCCATTACTGTGGTATCGTCGCTCATGAAAAAGGTCGCGATGAAGAATTTGAATTCTATTTGCGTTTTGAACGTATCGTAAAAGAAACGCTAATGGAAATGAAAGGTCTTACTGCTTGTGCTAACGTTGATTATTACAGTGGTTTTGCCTATGATATGCTCGGCATTCCTCGTGATATGTTTACACCATTATTTGTAATCAGTCGTATGGTTGGCTGGCTCGCTCATAATTTAGAAAATAAACTATATGATGGTCGCATCATGCGTCCTGCTACAAAATATGTAGGCGAATTAAATTATTATGTACCTATGGAGGATAGATAAATGAGTAATACTATTACTGTATTTAAAGGCGACGGCATTGGTCCAGAAATCACCGATGCTGTTTTAAAAATTTTAGACAAAGCTGGTGCTGATCTTAATTATGAAATTTTTAATGTTGGCGCTAAAGAATATGAAACAAATGGAAAACTAATTCCAGATGCTGCTTTTGCTTCCTTTGATAAAACTAAAGTATTGTTAAAATCTCCAATTACTACTCCTATTGGTAAAGGATTCCGTTCATTAAATGTAACTTTACGTAAAAAGTATGATTTATATGCTAACATTCGCCCTGCTAAATCAAATAATGCTGTAAAAACTGCATTTAAAGATGTTGACCTAATTGTTTTCAGAGAAAATACTGAAGACCTTTATGTAGGTGTAGAAGAACAAATTGATGAAAATACTGTTCATGCTACAAAAATAATCACTCGCCATGCTAGTGAAAGAATTATTAAAGATGCTTTTGAATACGCTAAAGCTCATAATCGCAAAAAAGTAACTTGTGTACACAAAGCTAATATCTTGAAAATGAGTGATGGTTTATTCCTCAACATTTTCTACGACATCGCTAAAAATTATCCAGAAATCGAAGCTAATGATAAAATTGTTGATAATACTTGCATGCAACTTGTAATGAACCCTCAACAATTCGATATCATGGTTATGCCAAATCTCTATGGAGATATTGTTTCTGACCTCACTAGTGGCTTAATCGGTGGACTTGGTTTATTGCCATCTAGCAATCTCGGTAAAGATTATGCTATGTTTGAAGCAGTTCATGGTAGCGCACCAGATATCGCCGGTAAACATATAGCAAATCCTACAGCACTTTTATGGTCTGCTTGCATGATGCTTGAATATCTTGGTCAAAATGATGTTGCTAGCAAAATCAGAAAAGCTGTTGATGAAGTATTAAACGAAGGAACAACTTTAACACCAGACCTTCATGGTACAGCTACAACAGAAGCATATTGTGATGCTATCATAGCTAAACTATAAAAAAAGCTGTACAGTTTAAATACTGTACAGCTTTTTCTCTTAAAATGGAAATTCTACATTTCTATAAACAATTTTCCCATTAATAATTGTTACTTGTGGTACTATTAATTTTTGTCCTATAAAATCTTCATTCAATCTATTTTTCATATGAAATTCTTTATTTATTACTTTAAATATAGTAACATTTCCATGAGCTCCAACATCCAAAGTTCCTAAGCCATCTCCTAAATGATGTATTTTAGCAGGATTATACGTACATGCTTGTATTACTTCCTCCAAAGATAAACCTAAATTTAACCATTTAGACAACACTACTGGTAATCCCCAACACATATTTCTAAACATACTAGCATATGTTAAATCTGTACTTATAATATCTGGCTTAAATCCTTGTTCTATTGCTGGTCTAATTATAGCATATGAATGATTTATTCTAGCATCTGCTGAATCAAAAAATACACCTCTTTTTTGTGCTTTAAATATTGCTTTTTTTACTATATTATTTTCATCTAAAATTGTACTTCTTTTACCTTGATAAATATGACAAACAATATCTCCATCTCTCATTTTATTTATAATTTCTTCCATCTCACAAGGCGGATTAGTAACATGTACAGTTAAAAAACATCCTAATTTATTCGCCAATTCTATAACTTCATCTAATACATTATTACCAAATTTCTCTACAACCTCTGTCCCATATCTCAATTTTAATCCTCTACTATATTTAGAATCTTCTTGCATTATTTTCTTATATTCCTCTAATATATAACATCTAGGATCAATATTTTCTGGATATCTTTCCGTAATCTGTCCTGATGGAGAAACATTTATTGAATAATAAACATTTAATATACTATTATCTACTATATTTTTTTTAAAAGTTTTCCAATTTCCATATCCACAACTACCTCCATCAATAGTAGTTGTTACACCCATAGGAATTAAAGATACATCTGCTGGTAATCCGGATTCTGTACATTCATAAAAAATATGTGTATGTGCATCAATCCAGCCTGGACTTACATAATATCCTTCACCATTCAATTCATCATCAATTATATATTCTTTATTTAAATCATATTCTACTATCTTATTACACTCAATAGCTATATTTCCTTTTTTTATTGTTTTTTGCTTAGCATCAATTATATTTGCATTTTTAATTAATATATCTATATGTTGTTTCATTTTTACAACTCTTTTCTTAAATAAATTTATTCACCAATTTTTTTATTAAAATTAATCACTAAAGAACATAATCCTATACCCAAGCCAAAACATGCAAATAACAATATTGCTAAAAAATATGAACCAGTAGAACCAACTATTGCTCCTATTACTAATGGAATTATTGCCCCACCAATATTACCCACACAGTTCATACAGCCTCCAACCGTACCAATATTATTACGTTGTGCTAATGTTGCTGGTACAGTCCAATATAAACATCCAGACCATTTTTGAAAAAACAATGCTACAGTAATACAAATAATTGCCATATATATAGAAGTTGATTGACTTAACAATAACATTGCTCCACCAGTAGCTACACCAATTAATAATAAATTTCCATGCATAATTTTATTATATTTCTCTTTACCAAATTTTCGTTTTAATGTATCTGTAATTGTACCGCCTAATAATCCACCTAATACACTCACACCATAAATTATAAATAAAGCTCCTCCTAATTCTTTTATATCCAGATGATGTACTGTAGCTAAATACATTGGTCCCCATGTCATTAATCCATAAGCAATACAATTACCACAAGTAAAACCAAAACACATTCCCCAAAAACTTTTATGCTTGAAATATTGTTTTAATTCAACTTTTATTTTTTCTTTTTTATTATCAATCTGGTTAGCTTTCCATTCTTCTTCTAGTGCCTTTTTTATATAATCACGTTCGGCTTGATTAACATTCTTATTTGTATCTGGTGTTGTCATTAATCTTCTTCCACATATAAGTACAATTATTGCCGTTAAAATACCAATAGCAATAAGAGCTTCACGCCAACCATCTAACCATAATACAAATAAAGCTACAAGCGGTGCACCAAAAGCATTTCCTAAAGATGATCCTACATCTACAAGTGCGCTGCCACGAGAACGCTCAGTTGCTGGAAGCCATATAGATTGTAATTTAGCTCCTGCTGGATATATAGGTGCTTCTGAAACACCTAATAATGTTCTAATAAACATAAATAATTTACTACTACTAATTAGCCCTGTAAATATTTGGAAAATCCCCCAACATAAACCACCTATTAATAAAATTTTACCTGGCTTAAATCTATCACAAAGCCAACCACAAGGAATTTGCATTAATGCATAGCCCCAAAAAAATGCACTTAGTATTGCTCCTACAGTCTCTGGTGAAAAAGCTAATTCTTCTGTTATCTGTGGCATACAAACAGATATAACAGCTCTATCAATATAATTAATAGTACAAATTATTGCTAACATAAAGAAAATATTCCATCTTGCATTCGTCTTTTTTTCACTATTTAAATCTCTCTCTAACATTTCTATCCTTCTTTCTACTCTATTATATTTTCAATATATTTATAAAATTTACTAGTTAAAGATAAAGAATACAAAAACTATTTATATTCCTTATCTTATACAAATTCTTACATTACTTTTTTATAAATATAACGAATATCATCTAACGATAACTCTTTACAATTATTTACAAGTAAACGTGTTTGTTGACTACCTGCTTGAACTAAAAAATCTAAATCATCTGGTTTAACCCCAAATTCTTCCAAACTAGTTGGGATATTTGTATCTTTCACAATATCTGCAATTTCTTTAATAATATAATCCGCTTTTTCATCAATAGATTTCACTGCTAATTCTGGATATACAGCATCACAAAGCATTGCTAATCTATCTTTACAACCATCTTTATTAAATTCCATTACATATGCAAATAAAATAGCATTAGAAACACCATGTGCTATATGATACTTACCACCAAGAGGATAAGATAATGCATGTACTGCTGTCGTACCTGAACCTGTAATTGCTACACCACCATAAAAAGCTCCCAACATCATTTCAGCCTTAGCTTCTAAATCATCTGCGTTATTGTATGCTTTTCTAATATTATGAAAGATTTTACATGCTCCTTCTTTAGCATATGTGTCACTAAGTATAGTAGCTTTCTTAGAAGTAAAACATTCTACTACATGTGCTAAAGCATCTACACCTGTTGCTGCAATAATTTTAGGTGGTAATTTTGCAATCATATTAACATCCAATATTACATAATCCGGTATCATACAATTATTTACTATTCCTTGTTTTGATTCCTGTTCAGGAATAGCAACAATTGCATTACAAGTGGCTTCTGAACCTGTTCCACATGTTGTAGGAATCATTACTGTTTTTATTTGTTTTTTTGCAATACTACTATCTTTTAATAAATCGCGTAAACTATAATCAGCACCTAAAATAATACTGGCAAGTTTAGAAGCATCCATTACACTTCCACCACCAACACCAATAATTAAATCATATTTTATACTACCTACCTCATTAATTACACGTTCTACATCAGCTACAGCTGGTTCTGCTGTTAAATCATCAATAATTCTATATTGTACTGTTTTACAAATTTCTTCTACTTTATTACATAAACCTACAGCACGGACACCTTTATCTGTAAATACTAAAATAGAATTTACATTTTCTTTATCTATGATATCTACTAAGTTATCTATACTATCTTTACCTGCATAAATATTCGATGGTATTGTTAATTGATATGATTGCATAATATAAATCCCCCATAATATAATATTTTTTATTCTACATATATATTAATGCAAATATCATGCCAATTATAAATAGCTTAATTTTCTTAATAAAATTATAATTTGAAAGTTTTTATCGTTTTAACGCAACACAAAATCAATATAAAATGCAACACTTATTATATTATTGCAACATTAAATTAATCTACTATTTAAATTAATCTACTATTTTATAAAAAAAATGCAATTTAGTTTTCAGTGGTCAATTAACTAAATTGCATCTTTTTAACTAATTATTTATTATTCCATCTAGGATGTTCATACGCTTTAGGATTACATACTTTATCCCATTTTTGACCATTAATTACAGCCATAACACCTTCTGCCGCCATAGTTGCGACACCAGATGCAGCCTCTTTTGTCTGACCTGCCATATGTGGCGTTACAATAATATTTTCATGCATAAATAATGGATCATCTACGCTAATTGGTTCATGCACTACTACATCTGTTGCAGCACTATGAATCCAATTTTCTGATAAAGCTTTACATAATGCTTCTTCATTTATAATTCCACCTCGAGCACAATTTATTAAAATGCCCGTAGATTTCATTAATTTTAATTCTTTCTCACCTATCATATTTTTAGTTTTTGGTGTCAATGGTGTGTGAATAGATACTACATCTGCTTCTTTTAAAATGTCTTCCATTTCTGCTCTATAACCATAACCTTTAGCTTCAACTACTTCAGCTTTTACAAATGGATCATATACTAAAACTTTCATACCTATTCCTGTAGCCATTTCAGCTAAAATATTACCAATATGTCCACAACCTATTAAACCTAATACTTTGCCATTTAATTCATAAGCTTTATATTCACTTCTAATAGCAAAATTACCTTTACGCATTTCCTTATCACAACGAACCATATCTTTAGCACATGCAAACATCATTGCCATTGCATGTTCAGCTACTGAACGAGTATTGGCTCCTGGAGCTATAACTACAGGTATTCCTAACTCTGTTGCTGCTTCAACATCCACGTCATCTACACCTACACCTGGTCTTCCAATTACTTTTAAATTTTTACATTTTAGCATAGTTTCTCGATCAATAGAGCCTATACGTATTATTAATCCATCTGCATCAAGCAATTCTGGAAGCATATCTTTAGGCTTTCCAGAATTAGTAATAACAACATTAGCTCCTGCTCTTTCTAATACTGCCATACCATCATCATGTAATTTATGTGAAATAACTACTTTTGCCATAATTTCATATCCCTTTATTTTTTAATATTGTTTAAAAACTTCTTTTAATGCTTCTATAATTTTAGGATCAGTACAATTAGATGGTCTTCTTGCTGGTCCTACATTAAAGCCACGTAAATTTACTGCCAATTTAACTACAGAATTCGGATTTCCCATTTGCATCACATTTCTAAATGGACGAATTTTCTTTTGTGCTTCATTTGCTTTTTCAATATCGCCTTTAATAAAATAATTATAAATACTAACCATTAATTCCGGAAATACATTTGAACAACCTGATATTGCTCCTGTACCACCTGCCATAAGTGTCCATAATATAAGTGAATCACTTCCTGCCAATACATTAATTCTAGAATTTGTATTTTCAATATATTTTAATGTATTATCAAAGTTTCCACTACTATCCTTAATACCGATAATATTTTCAAATTCCATTAATTTTTTTACTGTTTTAAAATCAATATTATTGCCAGTTCTTGCTGGTATATTATATAAAAGTATTGGCATATCTACAGCTTTTGCAACTGCACTAAAGTGATTATAAATATCATCTTGACTAACTGATACAAAATATGGAGAAATTACAGATAAACAATCTACTCCCAAATCTTTTACCTTTAATGAAAATTCAATTGTTTCTTTTGTCGTAACACAGCCAGTACCAGCATAGACAGGTACACGACCATTTACAGCCTCTACTGCTGTTTTTATAATTTCATATTTTTCATCATTATTAAATGCATAAAATTCTCCATTTGTTCCTAATGGAAAAATACCATGAACACCTGCTTCAATTAGCATATTTATAAAATCTTTATATGCTGTAGGATTAAATTTTTCATTTTCATCTAATGCGGTTAAAACTGGTGTAATAAGACCTTTTGCTTCAAACATAATTTCATTCTCCTATTCTTGAATATGTATACATATTTAATATCTTAATTTTATAATACTATACATATATAATGCAAAAATCATGCCAATAATAAAATGCTAAAAAAATAAGCTTTTTTTATTTATATTATTTTATTGTTGCAAATTAATACATATATTGAAATAATTAACAACAAATAGTTGCACAAATAAAAAAAGCGATATATAAATATATCGCTTTTTTATTTATTTACTTAATAAATCATAAAATTTAACCTTTGCCATCTGCGCACCTAATCTCAAAGCTTCTAACATACTATTTTCACTTGCTTTACCTGTTCCTGCTACCGGAAAAGCTGTTCCATGATCAACAGAGGTTCTAATACATGGTAATCCTACAGTAACATTTACACCACTATCAAAACCTAATACTTTAATTGGTATATGACCTTGATCATGATACATAACTACTACAATATCAAATTCATCTAAATTAGCTGCACGATGAAATACACTATCTGGTGGCACTGGCCCTGTTACATTATAACCTTTAGCTTGCGCTTCTTTTATTGCCGGTACAATCTCTTTTTCATCTTCATCTCCAAATAATCCACCTTCACCACAATGTGGATTTAATCCAGCAACTGCAATTCTTGGTTCATCAAATCCCATTAATTTTAAAGTTTCTTGTGCTAAATCAATAACTTTACTAATACGTTCTTTTTTTACTACTTTGGGAACATCATGTAATGCAATATGTGTTGATACATGAATTACGCGAAGTTTTGGGCTTGTTAACATCATTGAAAAATCTTTTTGACCTGTTAAATGTCCTAAAATTTCCGTATGTCCTGGATAATGTACACCACCTAGATTTAATGCTTCTTTATTTAATGGTGCAGTAACAATTGCATGTATTTCATTTTTCATAGTATATTTTACTGCACTTTCTATATATTCATAAGCAGCTTTACCTGCTCTACCATCAACTTTAGCAAATGGTAAATCTACTGGTAAATTATCCAAATCTATAATATCAATTATACCCGCTTGATATTTTCCTTTCTCTGGATTATCAATGATATTACATTTAATATCTACTCCAATAATATCTATAGCGCGATTAATAATTTTAGCATCACCAAAAACTAATGGTTTTGCTATTTTATAGATATCTACATTATTTAAAGCTTTTACTATAATTTCTGGACCAACACCTGCTGCATCACCCATAGTTATTCCTAAAATAGGTCTTTTCATCATTAATTCCTCCTAATATTTTACTCCAAATTCTTCAATAGCTCGTATTGATTTTATAAATACATCAGGCTTTCCAAAAGCTCCTGCTTTTGTCACAATAAAAAGTTTTTCTAAATTATCACTTTCAATATATCCTAAAGGCACACCATTATCAATTTCTGATATGATTTTTATACTATTTACACCAATAGCGCGACAAATATGCACAGCCATATCTCCACCAGTTAAAATCATTCCTGATAAACTATTTACTTCAATACTTTTTATTAATTCTGCCATAATAGTAGCAATTTTTTCACTGATTTCTTTTCTTGATAAATTATATTTTTTACCAATTTCTATTGCTTTTTCAACTTCATCATCTGATTGTGCAGTAGCTAACAATATATTTTTTTGTTCTCTAATTAATTGATTTATAATCTGTGATTTTTCTATCAATTCACTATTTTTATCTTCTAATAATCTAACCATATTTATTTTTACTAAATTTATTTTTCTCTGATTTAACAATGTTCGCACTTGATTCTGCGTAATATGACTGACACTTCCCGCACAAACTAATACAGACCCCTTACGTTTTTTCATAAATAGCTCTTTATTACCTTTCCATTTATAAAAATATGGTAGATATTCTGCTAATCCTGCTGACCCCACCCACAAAATATTTTTATAACTACTCACAGCATCCATTAAAGTTATAAAATTTTCTTCTTCAATAATATCACAAACAATCCAACGTTTTTTTTCTTGTAAAAATTCTACTATTTTTTTACTAATTATATCTGTTCTTTGACGAAGCAATTTAAAATCTAGTATCGCTATTTTTTCATTTACTTGTTCTGTTAAAATAGATGGTAAATACGATTTTTTTACTGGAGTTTTTGGTGCATTAGCTATTTCTGTAAGCTCTATAGGCTTACCTTCTAATAAATGATATCCACCTATTGTAACTCTTTGATTTGCTGGATACGCTGGCGCTATTATCACTATATCAGGATTAAACACATCATCAACTGCTTTTATTTCTGCACCTAAATTACCTCGTAGTGTTGAATCAATTTTTTTATATATACATTTAATATCATATTTAGATATCTTTTCACAAATATCTTTTACTTTCTTATATGACAACTCTTTATCTAAATCTCTACTATCTGTATCTACCACAATAACTTCTTTATCTTCAACATCTTCCATCTTCATAAAATTTATTTCTACACTAGATTTTATATTTCTTTTAGCAAATTGCAAAGCTGTATCATTTGCTCCCGTCAAATCATCTGCAATAACAGCTAATTTTATCATATCTTCACCTTCTTGCACCTTTATTATTAAATATATAAATGCAAAAATCATGCCAAAAAAGTCCTTCTACAAAATTAAGTATTTTACATATCTTTCATAAAAATGTGTTGCAATTTATCATTTATTTCGTTATATTTTGCAACAAAAAAGCTATATACTAATATAGTATATAGCCAAAATATATTTTTATTTATTTTTTAACTTTCGCCAAAGAGTTGTTCTATGAATTCCCAATCTTTTTGCGGCTTTAGTATAATTATAATTTTCCTCAACTAAAATTTTATGCAATAATTCTATTTCCATTTGTGCTAAATTTTTATCTACAGTATTAATTGATTCGGTACATTCAATTATTTCTTTTTCATTTGAGATTAAACTTTCTTTATCATCTTCATAAGCATTTATTACATCTTGTTTAGTAATAGTATCTCCATCTGTAAGTAACATTATACGTTCCATCATATTAACAAACTGTCTAATATTTCCTGGCCATTTACAATTACTTAAAAATGACTTAGCTTCTTCTGTTATACTTTTTAAATTAAGATTTATATATTGCATCTTTTGTAATAGTTTATCTGCTAATAAAGGAATATCTTCTTTTCTTTCAGCTAAAGTCGGCATATGTATTCGTAAAATATTTAAACGATAATACAAATCACTACGAAACTTTCCTTCTTCTACCATTTTCGATAAGTTTTGATTAGTCGCAGCAATAATTCTAACATCTATAGGAATTATACTTTCACCACCTAAAGGCATTACTTCACGTTCTTGCAATACTCTTAAAATTCTAGATTGCAAAGATAAAGGCATTTCACCAATCTCATCTAAAAATAATGTGCCTCCATGAGCTAATTCAAACATCCCTTGTCTACCACCACGTTTAGCACCAGTAAATGCACCATCTACATAACCAAATAACTCAGATTCTAATAAATTTTCAGGTAATGCTGCACAATTTAATGCTACAAAAGGACCTTGAGCTCTATCGCTTATATTATGAATTCCTTGAACTAACATCTCTTTACCCGTGCCTGATTCTCCTGTAATTAAAATAGTTGAATTAGTTAAAGCATATTTCTTAGCTTTATTTTTCATCTTAACACAAGCTGGTGATTTTCCAATTGTATCTTCTAAAGAATACTTTGCCACTAATCCTTTAGAAGATAATTTTTTACGAATATTACGTTCTAATTTTTGCATTTCAGAAATATTTTGTAATGAATATATACTTCCTTTATTTACATCTTTTACATATATTGAAGATTTTTTTATTAAATACTGCTTATTATATATATTTATTAATAATTCTTCTTCTTCATTTAATTTTTTTTCATTAATCGATGAACAAATATCTTCTAGTTTTTTTCCTAAAACTTCATATTTTATTCTATGAAAAATTTTTTCTGCTTCTGGATTAAATAAACTTATACGATTTTCCTCATTTGTTGCAATAATTCCATCATGCGATTTTTGAATTATTGTTCTTATCATTTCAGATTTATGTTCATCTTGACGACGTACTTTTGCTATTAATAAAGCTTCTTGTAATGCACGATAAATAGATTCTTTTCCCGAATTAATAAATTTTCCATTTATACCATATTTTTTAGCTAATTTTACAGAAATGGCATCACCTACAATAAAATCTATACCCCTATTAATAGCTCTATTTATTTTCATATCTGCTTCTTCTGCTTTACTTATTAGAATCTCCACAAAATTAGTATTTAATATTTTAGCAATCTCTTCTACACCATAGATCATATTTTCAAAACCCGCTATTCCAATATTATCTGGCATTTTCTTTAATTCTAACAATGATTGTAAAATATCAGTAATAGTAACTTGTATATACACCATAGGGATATCAACTTCTTTTTCCAATAAAGATGCTGTTCCACCTCTACTAACAATAACTTCTATACCATCATTAATATATTTTTTTACTACTTCTTCTGCTTCTACTAAATCAGCTTCAACAACTTTAAATAAATCCTTTTTATCTGAAAACCTCTCTTCAATAACTAAATAAGCATCTTCTGCTAATTTTTTAAAAGGTGCAATAAATAAAACTTGTTCTTTCATAAATTCATCAAATCCTATCATAAATATTAGCAATAATATTATAATACATTATTAAATGAAATAAAAAGTATTCTAAATAATACTTCTATTTATATCTAATAAGTTTTTATTAAGAAATAAAATTATATTTACTCTCTATTTTATAATGAATTCCCTATATAAATATACTTAATATTTTTGCTATATAAAAATATAATTTTCCATTTAAAAACATTCTAATTACCTTAAATTTATTTAAGTATTTAATAAAAAAAACTGTATTTCAAAAATTGTTTTATATACAACTTTTGAAATACAGTTCATATATCCAGTCCTTTTTATCTCCAATCTATATTTTGAGCATTATTAACTTTTTTCTTTAGTGTTTCCAATCTTGTGAGTGCTTCATTAAGAGTTGCATCTTCTTTTGCAAAATGAAAACGAATTAAATTGTGTACATCTTCATGGAAGAAACTAGAACCAGGTACAGCTGCCACTCCTACATTTGCTGTCATCCATTCAGCAAATTTATAATCATCTTTTACGCCAAATTCTGAAACATCCATAAGCACATAATATGCCCCTTGTGGTTCAGTAAATTGAAAGCCTAAATTTGCTAATCCTCCCACAAAAAGTTTCTTCATATGCGTATAATGATCTTGAAGTTCTTTATAATATCCATCTGAAAAATTTAAACCTACTACAGCTGCTTCCATAAGTGGTGCTGCTGCACCAACAGTTAAAAAGTCATGGACTTTTTTAACTCGATCAATGATATTTGGTGGAGCTATGACATATCCCAATCGCCAACCTGTAATAGAATACGTTTTGGAAAGTGAATTACATATGATTGTTCGTTCACGCATACCTGGCAATGTAGCCATATATACATGTTTATGAGGTTCATAAATAATATGTTCATATACTTCATCAGTAATAACATATGCATCATATTTAATTGCAAGTTCAGCAATATTTTCAAGTTCTTTACGTGTAAATACTTTTCCGCATGGATTTGACGGATTACAAAGAATAAGTGCTTTAGCACCGCTACGAAATGCTTCTTCTAATAAATTTACATCAAAATTAAAATCTGGTGGAACTAGCGGAATATATATAGGCTCTGCTCCGGAAAGAATTGTATCAGCTCCATAATTTTCATAAAACGGAGAAAAAATTGCAACTTTATCTCTAGGATTTATAATTGACATCATTGAAGCCATCATTGCTTCTGTACTCCCACAAGTAACAACAATCTCACTATCAGGATCGATTTTCATACCTGAAAAATGTTCATGTTTTCGTGCTAAAGCTTCACGAAAATTTTGTGCACCCCATGTAATTGCATATTGATGTGGCCCCATTTTTGCCACTTCAGCTAACCTATCTGTAATTTCTTTTGGTGGTGCAAAATCTGGAAAACCTTGTGAAAGATTAATTGCATCATATTTATTAGCAATACGCGTCATACGTCTTATAACCGAATCACTAAAATTTGATGTACGCTTACTGAGTTCATACATATATATCTCTCCTCATTAATCAGCTGAAGTAATTGTTCCTTTAAAATGCTCATTTATAAAAGTTTTTACAACATCAGAATGATAAATATCTAAAATCTTTTTATAATCAGGATTATCCTTATCCTCTTTACGTGTTGCAAGTATTACAACTGCTAATGGTTCATTTTTATCTTCAAAGAAAATCCCCTGTTTTTCTACATTCAACCCAGCACTCATTACGTAATTCATTGTTATTACAGCTATGTCTACATCTTCTAAACTACGCGGAAGTTGTGCTGCTTCAAGCTCTTGAAACTTTAAATTTTTAGGATTATCTATTATATCCTTAACTGTACTTTTAAATTCTAATCCATTTTTTAATTTAATAAGACCAGCTTTTTCTAAAAGCATCAATGCTCTCCCAGCATTTGTAGGATCATTAGGAATTGAAACAGTTGCTCCATTTGAAATATCTATCATATTATGAATTTTATTACTATATATTCCCATTGGCATAATAATAGTTTTTCCTATGGATGTTAAATCAGTACCTTTATTTTCATTAAAATTATTAAGAAAAGGTTCATGTTGATAAGCAGCAAGTTCCACCTCTCCATCAGATAGTGCCAAATCTGGCGTTATGTAATCTGAGAATTCAACAACTTTAACATTAAGACCTTGTTTATTTGCTTCTTTAGCAACAATCTCTGCTATTTCTGCATGTGGTCCAGAAGTTGCACCTATGCGAATTTCTTTTTGAGTACTTATCCCACAACCTGTAATAAATAATGAAAATATAAATAATAGTGCAAAAAAGGTATATTTTTTCATACCAAAACCTCCTCTTATTTTCTAGTTATCCAATATGATATATATAAAATTCTTTTTTGTCAAGATTATATACAATATATTTTATAATTAAGTGCAAGACTAATTTTTTTAGAAGACAAAAAAAGCACTGAAATATTCAGTGCTTTTTTCTTAACTGGCAACTTCCTATCCTCCCAGCACGTCTCCATGCAAGTACTTTCGGCCTCTAAATGCTTAACTACTGTGTTCGGTATGGGTACAGGTGGAACCATTTAGGCATCGTCACCAGATATTCTCTTTTTTCTTTTTTGAAAGATATCAATCTTTCAAAACCACTCAGAAGATTACTTTGCTCCAAGTCATTTCTTTTTTAAGTTAAGCTCTCGACATATTAGTACCAGTACGCTACATTCATTACTGAACTTCTACTCCTGGCCTATCAACCTCGTCATCTTCAAGGTGTCTTTCAAGCTTTCGCTTCGGGAGACCTCATCTTAAGGCAAGTTTCACGCTTAGATGCTTTCAGCGTTTATCTTTTCCGGACGTAGCTACCCAACTGTACCCCTGGCGGGATAATTGGTACACCATTGGTCCGTCCACTCCGGTCCTCTCGTACTAGGAGCAGCCCCCTTCAAGTCTCTTACGCCCGCGATGGATATGGACCGAACTGTCTCACGACGTTCTGAACCCAGCTCACGTACCACTTTAATGGGCGAACAGCCCAACCCTTGGGACCTGCTCCAGCCCCAGGATGTGATGAGCCGACATCGAGGTGCCAAACCTCCCCGTCGATATGGACTCTTGGGAGAGATTAGCCTGTTATCCCCAGGGTAGCTTTTATCCGTTGAGCGATGGCCCTTCCACTCGGAACCACCGGATCACTAAGCCCTACTTTCGTACCTGCTCGTCGTGTCTGACTCGCAGTCAAGCTCCCTTCTGCCTTTACACTCTTTGCGCGGTTTCCGTTCGCGCTGAGGGAACCTTTGGGCGCCTCCGTTACATTTTGGGAGGCGACCGCCCCAGTCAAACTGCCCGCCTGATACTGTCCTGAGAGTCGTTACTTCTTCAGTTAGAGGTCCAATAAATAAAGGGTGGTATCCCAAGGTTGACTCCATATCAGCTAACGCCAATACTTCTCCGTCTCCCACCTATCCTGTACGTTATTTACCGAACATCAATGTCAGGTTGCAGTAAAGCTCCATGGGGTCTTTCTGTCCAGTCGCGGGTAACCTGCATCTTCACAGGTACTTCAATTTCACCGGGTCCCTCGTTGAGACAGTGCCCAAGTCGTTACACCTTTCGTGCGGGTCGGAACTTACCCGACAAGGAATTTCGCTACCTTAGGACCGTTATAGTTACGGCCGCCGTTTACTGGGGCTTCAATTCAAGCCTTCGAGTTTCCTCTAAGCCCTCCTCTTAACCTTCCAGCACCGGGCAGGTGTCAGCACCTATACGTCAGATTTCTCTTTTGCAGGCACCTGTGTTTGTGCTAAACAGTCGCTTGGGCCTCTCTTGTGCCACCGGCTGACGCTCCAGAAGTAAATCCCTTCACATCCTCCGGCTATCCTTATCCCTAAGTTACGGATACAATTTGCCGAGTTCCTTAACGAGGGTTGTCCCGCGCACCTTAGGATTCTCTCCCCGCCTACCTGTGTCGGTTTCGGTACGGGCGCCTCATCTCTCACTAGAAGCTTTTCTCGACAGCATGGCTCACTTGAATTTGACTTTACCGAAGTATCGTCTATCTATCAGTTCTCGGTCTTATACAGTACGGATTTACCTATACTGCAACCTACCACCTTCGACACGCACATCCATTCGCGTGCTCAAGCTACCTTCTGTGTCACTCCATTGCTCAAACGATTTGAAGCGGTACAGGAATATTAACCTGTTGTCCATCGCCTATGCTTTTTGCCTCGGCTTAGGTCCCGACTTACCCTGAGTCGACGAGCGTTGCTCAGGAAACCTTAGGCTTTCGGTGGAACAGATTCTCACTGTTCTTTTCGCTACTCATACCGGCATTCTCTCTTGTATATCCTCCAGCGCTCCTTCCGGTACACCTTCAGTCGGATATACAACGCTCCCCTACCCAGAATTATATAATCCTGCCGCGACTTCGGTTCTGTACTTGAGCCCCGGACATCTTCGGCGCAAGGCCTCTCGACCAGTGAGCTATTACGCACTCTTTTAATGGTGGCTGCTTCTAAGCCAACATCCTGGTTGTTTATGAAGTCTTACATCCTTTTCCACTTAGTACAGCATTGGGGACCTTAGTCGGCGGTCTGGGCTGTTTCCCTCTTGACTACGGGTCTTATCACTCGCAGTCTGACTCCCAGGGTCTTAATTATAGCCATTCGAAGTTTGACTAGGGTCGGTAGGCTTTACGCCCCCTTGCCAGATCAGTGCTCTACCGTCTATAATCTTCCCTGAGGCTAGCCCTAAAGCTATTTCGGGGAGTACCAGCTATCTCCGCGTTCGATTGGCATTTCACCCCTATCCACGGTTCATCCCAAAGTTTTTCAACACTCACGGGTTCGGTCCTCCACGCATTTTTACCTGCGCTTCAACCTGACCATGGATAGATCACTGCGGTTTCGGGTCTACACCATGTTACTAGTCGCCCTATTAAGACTCGCTTTCGCTTCGGCTCCGTGTCTCCCACTTAACCTCGCAACATAATGTAACTCGCCGGTTCATTCTTCAATAGGCACGCCGTCGCACTCTTAAGGTGCTTCGACTGCTTGTAGACATACGGTTTCAGGTTCTATTTCACTCCCCTCCCGGGGTTCTTTTCACCTTTCCCTCACGGTACTATGCGCTATCGGTCGCCAAGTAGTATTTTGCCTTGGAGGGTGGTCCCCCCTGCTTCCTGCAAGGTTTCACGTGTCTCGCAGTACTCTGGATACCAGCCCGATTGACTTCTTTTCGCCTACAGGTGTTTTACCTTCTGTGCATGGCCTTTCCAAACCATTCGACTAAGAAGTTTCCTCTTTTTGCCGGTCCTCAACCCCACAAAACCGAAGTTTCATGGTTTGGGCTCTTCCCCTTTCGCTCGCCGCTACTTAGGGAATCTCAATTGATTACTTTTCCTCTGGGTACTTAGATGTTTCAGTTCCCCAGGTCTGCCTCTTTCGTACCATCACATGACTGATGGTGGGTTGCCCCATTCGGATATGCATGGATCACTGGATGCTTGCTCCTACCCATGCCTTTTCGCAGCTTACCGCGTCCTTCATCGGCTCTTGGCGCCAAGGCATCCGCCGTATGCCCTTGTTCACTTAACTTACTTAAGGTCATTTGCGTTTGTCTTCGCTAATGTAATTTGTTTAAATCCTAAAATGCTTGGTTCAATCCACTTTAAACTCATAAGAGAAGCTAATTCTTTTAATGAGGTTAGAACTTTTGTTCTAACTATAGTATCTGTAAATGATAAATCATTAACAGCCTACTTATATGGTGAATTTGTTTTTTTGCATTTCTTCTTCTGTGCAGTTTTCAAAGATCAATATCTGAGAGAAATATTCTCTCAAAACCAAACAATGCTCGAATGTGCTCGACACATGCCGTTACCTCGGTAACGCATGCTCCTTAGAAAGGAGGTGATCCAGCCGCACCTTCCGATACGGCTACCTTGTTACGACTTCACCCCAATCATCGCCCCCACCTTAGACGGTCGGTACCATAGGCCCTTAGCCGGCTTCGGGTGTGAATGACTTTCGTGGTGTGACGGGCGGTGTGTACAAGGCCCGGGAACGTATTCACCGCAGTATGCTGACCTGCGATTACTAGCGATTCCGACTTCATGTAGGCGAGTTTCAGCCTACAATCCGAACTGAGAGATGCTTTTAGGGATCCGCTCCACCTCGCGATTTCGCTTCCCTCTGTTCATCCCATTGTAGTACGTGTGTAGCCCAAGACGTAAGGGGCATGATGACTTGACGTCATCCCCGCCTTCCTCCGCGTTGTCCGCGGCAGTCTACTATGAGTTCCCATCCGAAATGCTGGCAACATAGTATAGGGGTTGCGCTCGTTGCGGGACTTAACCCAACATCTCACGACACGAGCTGACGACAGCCATGCACCACCTGTTTTCTTGTTCTCCGAAGAGAAGGAACTTATCTCTAAGTCTTTCAATCAATGTCAAGTCTTGGTAAGGTTCTTCGCGTTGCGTCGAATTAAACCACATACTCCACCGCTTGTGCGGGCCCCCGTCAATTCCTTTGAGTTTCAACCTTGCGGCCGTACTCCCCAGGCGGGATACTTATTGCGTTAACTCCGGCACGGAAGGAGTCGATACCTCCCACACCTAGTATCCATCGTTTACGGCTAGGACTACCGGGGTATCTAATCCCGTTCGCTACCCTAGCTTTCGAGCCTCAGCGTCAGTTACAGTCCAGAAAGCCGCCTTCGCCACTGGTGTTCTTCCCAATATCTACGCATTTCACCGCTACACTGGGAATTCCGCTTTCCTCTCCTGCACTCAAGAAAACCAGTTCGGACCCCATCACGGGGTTGAGCCCCGCACTTTTAAGATCCGCTTAGTTTCCCGCCTGCGCTCCCTTTACGCCCAATAATTCCGGACAACGCTTGCCGCCTACGTATTACCGCGGCTGCTGGCACGTAGTTAGCCGTGGCTTCCTCGTTAGGTACCGTCAAACAAAGACTGTATTATAATCCTTATCCTTCGTCCCTAACAACAGAACTTTACGATCCTAAGACCTTCATCGTTCACGCGGCGTTGCTCCGTCAGGCTTTCGCCCATTGCGGAAGATTCCCCACTGCTGCCTCCCGTAGGAGTCTGGGCCGTGTCTCAGTCCCAATGTGGCCGTTCATCCTCTCAGACCGGCTACTGATCGTCGCCTTGGTGGGCCTTTACCCTCACCAACTAGCTAATCAGACGCAAGCTCATCTTCAAGCGGAAGCTTATGTCAGAGGCCTCCTTTAGTAAGTGTCTCATGCGATACTCTTACATTCATTCGGTATTAGCACCCCTTTCGAAGTGTTGTCCCCATCTTGAAGGTAGATTGCTTACGCGTTACTCACCCGTTCGCCACTTGGTGTTTACCGAAATAAACACCCCGTTCGACTTGCATGTGTTAAGCACGCCGCCAGCGTTCGTCCTGAGCCAGGATCAAACTCTCCAAAAAAATTATTTTTCGAAGAACCGATTGGCTCTTTAATTATCTGTTTAAAAAGAATTTATTAGGTAATCTGCTACAAAGCAGATACCGCACATTCGTTTATGTTAGAAAACATATTGTGCATTGTTTAGTTTTCAAAGAACATTTCTTGCTGGCTTCAAAAGTCAGCTTGTATATCTTAACTCAAGAAGTTTATCTTGTCAAGAACTTTTTTTAATTTATTTTTTGTTTTTAACAATTTTCTTCTTTTGAGTTGCCCTCTCGTTGAGTGCTTAATTATTATATCTACTATAAATCACTTTGTCAACATCTTTTTTGTGATTTTTTTACATTTTTTAATAAATATTTTATAAATCACTTATAAAATGTATCAAAATCCTTTATTTTTCAATAAAAATAGAGATAGCATACTAAATAAATAACATGCCATCTCGTATTGATATCTATTAACTTTACAGATTTTATTAAACTGTTGTAATACCTTGCTGACTAGCTTGCTCATGAAGTTTCGCAATTCTATCTTCAGTCAATGGATGTGTACTAAATAGATTTGCTATAGATTTTCCTTTGCCGGCTAAAGGATTAATAATAAACATATGAGAAGTTTCTGGTTTCGCATTTGGTATTTCTCCATATTTAGCATAATGCTCTATTTTTTCCAAGGCATTTGCTAAATAAAGCGGATTTCCACAAATACGGCCACCTTCAGCATCTGCATCATATTCTCGTGTACGGGAAATAGCCATCTGAATTACTGCAGCAGCAATAGGAGCTATAATAGCTGTTGCCATCAATACTAATGGATTAGAACCTTCTTCTTCATCATTATTGCTACCAAAAATAGCTGCAAATTGAGCAATATTCGCTATCATAGAAATTACACCTGCAATAGAAGCTGCTATTGTACCAATCAAAGTATCACGATGTTTTACATGGGCAAGCTCATGGCTGATAACCCCAGCTAATTCTTCATAAGTAAGAGCTCGCATAATTCCTGTTGTTACAGCTACAGCTGCATGTTCTGGATTTCTACCTGTAGCAAAAGCATTTGGCTCATCAGCTTCAATAATAGCTACTCTTGGCATAGGAAGTTGTGCTCTTTCTGCTAATCTTTCTACTAAATCATATAGATTAGGTGCTTCTTCGCGTGTTATCACTCTAGCATTATATGCTCTTAAACACATAGTATCGCTATTCCAATAAGTATAGAAATTCAATCCTAAAGAGATAACAAACATAACCACAGCGCCTGTGCTGCCGCCAATTGCACCACCAATAGCAATCAATATACCTGTTAACGCCGCCATCAATAACGTCGTTTTTAACATATTCATAAATAATTTCCTCCTAAAGTTCTGTTAACAATTACAACTTTTATGATTTTTAAACCAACCAAAACTCAATATCATTAATACCAATACAACTTTAATAATCAAACTCCATTCCACTAAGTAAACACCAATAACTCTATCCATTACCATCATTTCAGCAGCAGTATAAGCTAAAATACCGCCACCTACATAAACAAGACCTGGTAATTTTTTCATTATCATTAAAAATAATTGCGCACCACATAATACTATTGGCAAGCTAATCATCAAACCACAGATAATTAAACTCCATTTTCCTTCTGGAACCATATTAGCTACGCCTGCTAAAGATAATACATTATCTAAACTCATGATAAAATCTGCAATAATAATAGTTCTTACTGCAGCCATCAAAGTAGTCGGCTGTTTATCACCGGCTTTGTCATCACCATGGTCAGTCAACAATTTAACTGCTATATATAATAGAAGAATTCCTCCTATAAATTGTAAGTATGGTAAACCTAACAATTCTGTAGCAAATAAAGTTAATAATACTCTAATTATTACAGCTCCCATACAACCAATTATCATGGCTTTCAATTTCTGTTTATCAGGAAGTCTTTTACATGCCATAGCTATTAAAATAGCATTATCACCACTTAAAATTAAATCCAATAACAAAATACTTCCTAGAGCTGCAAACCATGCCGCAGAAAACATGCCTTCCACTTATTCATCGCTTCTTTCTAAATTAATTTGTATCATATTGATGATATAAAAAAAGACCCTGCTTCCTAAAACATCAGCCTAGGAAACAAGGTCTTGCTTACATGTTAAATGTCGATTGTACCGGAGATAAACTCGTATTGACGATATCAATCGTTCAGCTACTCCCCTTGCGAGTAAGTAATCATTACTAATAATATAGCATATTCAATATTTACCTGCAAGATATGATTTATCACTTTATAATTTAAATCAATTTTCTACTAATTTATTAGCAACTGCTTTTTCTTCTTTATCCATTTTTCCAGCTAAATAATTTGCTGCTAAAGAACCAGAAATATTATGCCATACACTAAAGATTGCTCCTGGTATAGCTGCTACAGCACCAAAGTGCATCATAGCAAGAGATGTTGCAAGCCCTGAATTTTGCATACCTACTTCAATAGAAATTGCTTTTGATTTAGCCATATCCATTTTTAAAGCTTTAGCAATAGCAAAACCTAAAGCGTAACCTAACATATTGTGCAAAATAACTACAGCCATGATGAGTAAGCCAGTTTCCATTATTTTTTGTGCACTAACAGATACTACGCCACCTACGATTAAAACGATAGCAATTACGGAAATAAGAGGTAATAATTTTATAGCCTTGCGTACAAAATCACCAAAGAATTTATTGATGATAATACCTAAAGCAATAGGTACTACTACTACTTGAATAATAGAAATCATCATTGCTTGTAAAGAAATATCAATCCATGCACCAGCGAGCCACCAACTGAGAATAGGTGTAACAATTGGCGCCAAAATTGTAGTTGTCATTGTCATAGATACGGATAATGCTACATCACCACGTGCCAAGTAAGTCATAACATTTGAAGATGTTCCACCTGGGCAAGTACCTACCAAAATTACACCGACTGCAAGTTCTGGTGGTAATTGAAATAATGTTGCTAAAACCCAAGCAAGTGCTGGCATAATAGTGAATTGAGCAAGTGCCCCAATAAATACATCTTTAGGACGTTTAAATACTAATTTAAAATCTTCAAAACGCAAAGTCATACCCATACCAAACATGACAATGCCTAATAAATATGTAACATATTTCGCCGACCAGGTAAAAGTCCACGGCATAAACAAAGCAATTGCAGCCACGATAATAACAAAAGCCGCCATATATTTCGATATAAAATTACTGATTGCTTCTAATGTCTTCATCTTAATCCCTCCATAAAAACTATAAGTCCACCATAAAAACTATATTATAAATGCATTTAAAATATGTAAAATAAAGTTTCATCTTATAAAATAAGATATTTAAGTATATATAATGTTTACATATTTACAAGTGTTAGCTTATATAATACTCCAAAAATCAACTTCTGTCAAATAAAAAAGGTATTTAATGTCTATAAAAAGTCCATTAAATACCTTGAAATCTATTTATATTATGCTTATTTAACAAAAACTACATAATCATCTTTACGAGGAGCAGGTTTTGGTAAATCAACTGCTGGATATCCTAATACACAATGTCCAACACCGATATAATCACCTTCAATACCCCATTGTTTCAATAATGCTTTGCCTTCTTCTGTAGCAAATTCTTCTTTTGCTCTATTAATCCAGCAAGAAGCAACACCTATACTATGAGCTGCAAGCATTAAATTTCCCATTACAAGTGAACCATCTTGAACAGCTGTAGTTCTTGTTGCATCAGCTAAAACTAAAATCACTGTAGGTGCTCCATAAAATGGGTCAGATTTCACTCCCATAATATCAGCATTCCATTTAGATAATTTTGCAATTACTTCAGGATTTTGAATAACTACCATTTTCGGAGATTGCAATCCTTTACCTGTAGCTGCATATTTACCCGCTTCTAATATAGCTTGTAACTCTTCATCTTTTATTTGCTCAGCTTTAAATTTACGACAAGAACGTCTTTCAATCATAGCTTTTATAACTTCATTAGTCATTATATAACCCTCCTTATCTATGTTATTTTAGTTCCACAATTTTCTTTGAAAATCCTTTATATTTTAAATAATATCATTCTCTTTTTCCATGCAGATAATCAAAAACTTGTTTTATCATGATAAGTACGACAATTACAGCTATAAATTTTACAAATTCTTCTATGAGTTCTGGTACATTTAAAATATGAAATACTGCTCCTACTATCAATAATATACATAAAATCAAAAACTTCGCCATTAATGATTTTCTCATTTTATTCACTTCTTTTTTCTATAATATGATTTAATAAATTCCATAAAAAAGCTACCTGTTTAATAACAGATAGCTTTTTATTTATCAGCTTATTCAGCTTTTGTTCTATACATTTTTATTTCTTCTGGATTATTTTTTAATGTCCAAATACCGCAAGGACAAACGCCTGCACAAATACCACAACCGATACATTTTTTAGCATCAGATACATATTCAAAGCTACCATCTAAATGTTGAATACGTGTAATTGCTTTTTCTGGACAAGATTGCATACAAGTTTCACAATCACGGCAAGTACCACAACTAATGCAGCGATTTACATCATCTGCTGGTTCGCCAAGATTGCAATGATGACATTTATCAAAATAAGCTTTAGCTAAAGTATCTTTATTTACTTGCTGTTTTTCAGGGAAAGCTTCTACTTCTTTATTCATCACATAAGCATCTGCATAGTAAGCTGCTTTTTGACCTGAACCGATAGCATCAGTTAAACGACCAGGTTTGATTACGTCCCCTGCTACAAATACTCCATCTAAAATGGAATTGTCTTTATTTGGTACAACCCAATCACGGAATTTTTTAATGCTATCATCTTGTGGTAAGTAATCAAGAATAGGTGCTTCACCGATTGATACCATAACCATATCACCTGGAATGAAACGACCTTTATCATCATAGATACCTTCGTCAGTGATTTTTGTTGTCATAAATGGCCAAACTAATTTACCGCCACGGCTTTCAATATATTCAATTTCTTCATCAAAAGCTGCTGGTTTTTGTACGTCGATACAAGTAACAGTTTCTGCACCCATATCATAAGCACCACGAGCTGTATCCATGCCGGCATTACCGCAACCAATAACGATTACATGTTTACCAACTTTTGGATTATCACCGCGATTTACTGCTTTCAAGAATTGAAGACCCATGACGAGTTTTTCTTTACCTTCCCAGTTAAAGAAACGAGATTTATGACCACCTGTTGCTACAACAACAGCATCTGCATTATTTTTAATTTGAGCAAATTTATCAGCATCAACTTTGCATTCTGGTACGAATTTAACGCCCATATCTTCAATGCGTTTAAGTTCAGACTGTAATAATTCATGAGATAAACGAGCACGAGGAATAACTTGTTCAAGTTTACCGCCCATATGTTTATCATCATCATAAACAGTTACATCATGACCTTTGCGAGCAAGTTGCCATGCAGCAGATAAACCAGCTACCCCACCACCGATAACGGCGATTTTTTTGCCAGTTTTAACTTTTGGTGCATCAACTTTTGTAAAAGCTGATAAATAGCCAAGTTGACCGATTTGTACAGCTTCATCAATGCCACCACGAGTACAACCTTCCATACAAGGATTAGGGCAAACACTACCGCAAACAGAACCTGGGAATGGTGTATATTCTAATACAAGTTTAATTGCGTCTTCTAATTTACCTTGACGAATTAAGTTATAACGTTTTTGAGTTGGTATATTTGACGGACAACTAAATTCACAAGGAGCTGCAAATTTTGCATTTTCCCAATAAGGAACTCTTTGACGATATGTTCCTGTTACAACTGTAGGATTTACAGCAAAATCATCTACAGCAACATCACTGAACATACCACCTTTTATCCATTCATTTTGACGGAAGGATTTTATATCTGGTTGTTTATCAGCAATAGCTTGTTTTTCTGCAAAAGTTAATGGTTCAAGTTTATGCCATTGTTGCCAATCAGATAATTCACTGCGAAGTTCTGTTTTTCTGATGGATTCCAAGAATTCGTCCATATTATTATCTAAAAATGCAATGTCTTCATCTGTTAAATCTTTCAAGCGAATATCTGCTGGATAACCATCTATTTTTCCACGGAAATATACTGTACCGCCTACCATACCTACACATGGACGTTCGCCGAGTACACTTGCAAATTCTTCACTATCTACACCGCAGACAACAGCTTTACCACCACCCATGAATTCAAAGGAGAATGAACCTACATTTTTTAATACCCATAATTGTGGTTCTTCATAAAGTGGGTCATGTTTCATAAGTGAACCAGAACGAGTACCTGCTCTACCACCGATATAAATTTTACCGCCAGCAGAACAATGACCAGCTGTATCACCAGCATCACCGCGAACAGTGATTTTACCACCAGCATTAAGCCAGCCAACATCAGCAGAAGATGATTCATCTACTACGATTTCTGTATTATCAAGACACATACAACCAACACGTTGACCTGCATTAGTTACATGGAAAAATAATTTTTTTCCTTCTGGATGCCATAATGGACCACCAATATCATGTTGACCAGAAGCATGTATTTCAAATTCTGTTTCTCCTTGAGCTACAGCTTGACCAATAGCAAGGAGTAAATCTTGTGTGGACATACGTTCATGTCCAACTAAAGTATCTATAGTAAACATCTTAAAAATCCTCCTCACTAATTAGCATACATATTGAATGCCAAGTTTTTCAGCAATAGCTTTATCTGTAGAAACAAGAGCATCACTTCTACCAATTGGAAGAGATGAGTTACCAATTGGAGCCATGAGTTTTCTAAGTTCTTGGTCAAAAGCTAAGACATAATCAACGATTTTTTGTGCGCCTTTATCAATATCAAGACGTTTAACAAGGCGAGGGTCTTGTGTACAAATACCAGTTGGACATTTACCAGTATTACAAGAATTACAACGACCATGTTCATTACCAACACAGCCTAAAAGTTGAATTAAGATTTTACCACAGAATACCCCATTTGCACCAAGGCACATCATTTTGAAAGCATCAGCTGCTGCATTACCAGTAAGACCGATACCACCACCACCATAAAGTGGAATTTGACCTTGAAGACCTTGTTTTACAGCTGCTAAATAGCAATCACGAATTTTGGAAACAACTGGATGACCTGTATGGTCTAAGGAAATTTCATTTGCAGCACCAGTACCACCTTGAATACCATCAATGAAGAAACCGCCACAAATTTTATAAGGGTCACGAAGTAAATTATTATATACAGATACAGAAGTAGCTGAAGCAGCACATTTAATAGCTACAGGAACTCTGAAACCAAAAGCAGCGTTCATGGATAAATGCATTTTCTGTACAGATTCTTCAATGGAATACAAACCTTGATGGTTTGGTGGAGAAGAAAGTGTAGCTTTTGGTACACCACGAATTGCCTGAACATGTTCTGCTACTTTAGCTGCAGGAAGCAAACCACCATCACCAGGTTTTGCCCCTTGACCAATTTTAATGAGAACGCCTGCTGGGTCTACTTTCATTTTAGGAAGAGCTTTTACAATACGGTTCCAACCAAAGTGACCAGAAGCAATCTGTAAAATCATATATTTTAAATAATCCGATTCCAAAAGTTTAATTGGCATACCGCCTTCACCAGAACTCATGCGAATTGGAATATTGCATTTTTCATTCAAATAAGCACAAGCAAGAGCAACAGCTTCCCATGCTCTTGTAGACAAAGCACCAATGGACATATCAGAGAAAATAAGTGGATAAATCCAATTTACTGGTGGTGCTTTATGTTCCATAACTAATTTGCCATTTTCCATTTTTAAAGGCAAATCTTTTGCTGGTAATACTCTACCAAATGGAGAACGTATATCAAAAGTATGACGCTGAGAGTCAAGTGCAGGGTCAGTCATCTGACTGATACGACCTACAATAATGCTATCTAATGTTCTTTGTGCATTTAAATTTGTACGTCCACCACGTTTAATAGGGCCATGATCACGAGAAAGCAATGTTTTTCTTGTATCAGCATTTCTCACTGGACGAATAGCACCATTTGGACAAACTTTTTCACACATACCACAACCAACACAAGCATTTGCAAGTGTTTTTACCTGTTTTATAACAGGAATTGCTTTATGTGTATGTTTTGGATCAGGGAATAATCCATCAGAAGTAGTTTTATCTATGCGAATTACATCTGCTTTAATTGCTTGAAAAGTACAAGTTGCTAAACAGCTACCGCACATAGTGCAACGGTCCATATCATATTCAATTTTCCAATTAAGGTCGTTTGTACTTATATCTTGCGTTTTTACTGTTTCCATCTTTGAACCTCCAAGTCATTGTTAATTACTACAACTTCACGTTCATTAGGATAAATATCTTTGCTCATATCTCTATTTGGCAATATTTCATTAATACCACAAACTTCTGAAGCAATAGCTACCATATTTTCATCGCCACCTACAACAACTGGGCGAAGTTTTTTAGAATCACAGCATGTCATCATTCTGCCATCTGGTAAATTAGCAATAACTGTATTTGGTCCATTTATTTCTAAATTAGCTAAAGATTGACGAATAGCTGTTAATACTTCTTTATCTTCACGTTTATCAATTTCTTCAAATGGAAGAGGTGTAATTACATGTTTAAAATATTCAATAGACCATTTTAATTCATGTAAAACATAATGAAGTGTATATAAGAAATTTTGAGAGTCTGATTCAAAACCTATATATCCACGATGTAAAGATTTTTGGAACTCTTTATTTTTAGTAAAGAATGTATTTTCACCATTAGCGCAAAGAGTATATCCTTGTAAAAAGAATGGATGTGCTGCATAACGTACAATGTCATAATTTGTATTTTGACGACATTGAGCAACAATATTTTTAGCAAGTAAACAGCCATTTTCATTCCAAAGATGGAAATATGTAGCAATATCAGCAGGGTCACCAATTTCTTTCAAAGTAAGTACATCTGGCCAAAATGAATATACAAAACCATTACCTGATTCTTCTAATATTTTACGAAGAGCTAAACGTGTATCTAATAACAATTCGCCTTTTTCTTCTTCTGATTTATCTTTGTAATATTCAGGATAATCATAATTACGGAATATATAATATGGCATAGCTTGAATATCTAAGCCTGGTTGTTTATCAGGGACGGGAATCCATTCAGCCAACTGAATAAAATTGTGGCTGTCCATATATTCTTCAACCATTTCTGCACCGCGTTGAGTACAAGCTAAAGAAAGTAACGGCTTATCTTTATAATCGGAAAAAATACCATATAAATCCTTCATAACCATAGCAAATCCAGAGTTATCATGACCTTCTTGTTGAGGTATCATTAATTTTAAAGCTTTTGCCGGACTAACAGGAACTTTACTTTTTATAGAACCTATTCTACACACAATAACCGCCTCCAATAAATTATTTAAAACACATCAAAATAAATACATTCGTATTTTTATAATGTACCTTTATAATAAAGTGCAATATACATTATAAAAACTTGTTACTACGATGTCAATATATTTATACAATAAATAAATCTTATCTTTTACACAAAACCCTTATATTTAAAAGCTATTTAAAATAGTTGTAATATTCTGTTTTGTATATTTAAAAATTATTATGCAGCAAATGAAGATTTACATATTAACAAAGTCTAATAAAATAGCATATTTTTAGGCTTCTTTTACTTTACTGCATAAAATTGTATTGTATAGTTTTACTGTATACAAAATAAAAAAGGCAGAAAATATCTGCCTTTTATTTTAAAAACTCATTTATTAAATTTTCTAATCTATATTTCAATATACTTATCTCGTCGCTATGTTCATCTAAAAAGCCCTGTGTAGAATTTTTTAGATCAGTTATATTTTCTTTTAAGTCTTTATCTTGTGCTATATCTTCTTCTAATCCACCAAGAATTTGCTTTGCCTTATCTACTTTTGCTTCAAAAGTCTCTACCTTTTCACTTACTTGAGTATCAAGATTATTTTCATCTGTTTTATCATCTAATTTTAATTCTTGTCTCACTTCAGTTTTTACTACTTCTTCATCATCTCTATCAATAGGCATATTCCAAGAAAAAGCCAAATAAAATCCCAGTATAGCTACAATTACAAAACTAGCGACTATGAGAATTTTTCTTACAACATTTTTTACAGTCTGTGCAACATTTTTAGTTTTTTGAGAAATAGTCAACTTTGTTTTCGTTTCAGGAGCTATATCTTCTATTTTAATCTTATTATTTTTTTCAACCGTAGTTTTTGGCGTATTTTCTACTTTAGTTTCATAATTAAATCTAGCTTGTTCTAATTGCTCCATTTCTTCTTCAGTTAAAAATCTTGTAGGTTCATCATTTCTAGATATCCCTACTTTATTAAATGATTCTTTATTATCCAACAAAATTCACCTTTCCATTTTAAAACCAATTTTTATGCATCTTGTTTTTGCATCGCTAAATGTTCTTTTTCTAGTGCATGACAAACACGCGCTATACTCCAAAAGCGATTAAAAGTCGTAACAACTGCTTTGCAAATAGGCACTTGCAGATTTTTTTCTCGCATTACTTTTAAGACATTATCTAATCTAGGTTTAGTAAAATTATGAAACATCATTAATTCATATTCAAAATTTAACACTTCTTCATTTGTTGGCTGTACTTTGTTAAATCCCTTTAAACCAAATAAATAACCAATTTTTTGATAATGTTCTTCTTTATCTACAGTAATAACTTTTATTTTCATCGCTTCTAATAAAGTTTTTATTTCCATTAAGCGTAATTCATCTGTAAAATTATATAATAAAATCATTTCTTGAATATTTTTTTTCATACTAAAATCACCTCTTCCCAATTATAAATTATCTATATAATTTAAACAAGAATAGAGTTTTACGAAAAAAGCTCCCAATAGAAATATTTACATATATCTATCAGGAGCTTTATTTTTTATTTTATTTGTCCTTCAATTCGTTTAGTCAACAAATTAGCTTCATATTCCATAGTTTTAGCTTTTTTCAAATTATCTGTAGCTTCTCTTAATGTTTTTATATCTTTATTATCTAACCATTTAGCATAATCTTGATAATAAGCTATTTTGCTTTCACATGCTTTTAAACGCAAATTATGCAATGTTTCTGCTGATTTTGGTACTTCTACAGATTGTAATGCTTCTTGTAACTCTTTCAATTGAGGTAATATTTTATTTTCAATATCGTTTTTCAAATCAGTTCTAGTTTGACTACTACCCAATGTTCCTAAATTCAATGCTGCATTTAAATTTGCTTCATTTTCTGTTAAAATCTTTTCTTTATCAATGATAATAAGCGCTGTTTGACTCAAATAATCTTTTATGAATTCTTTTCTGCCATCTTCTAGAGCTTTGATAAAATCAGCAAAATTGTCTACACTAACAACTTTCCAATAACCATCTGCTTGTTCTTCTAATGACACTTTAAATACAAATGGCTGATTAATTTCACTTTGAGTTACTTTTATACCAGCTTCAGCTGTACCATTATCTTCATTTGTATTAATATAATCAATTCCTTCAAAAGTTAAATCAGTCAATCCAGATTGTTCTAATATCATATCTGAATTTATCATGGCACCTTGAGCATCTGCTGTTGTGTTTCCAGATTGCCAACTACCTGTTTTTACATAATTATTTAAACCTTCTTGTAAGCTAGCAACTATTGGTGCTTTAAACATTGTAGCTAGACTATTCATTGCTACTTTTGCTTCTTCTGGCAAATTAGTTTGCGATGCAATTATACCATCTAGCATATTATTAGTTACACCTGCTACAACATTATCAACATTTACATACTTATTAAATTCATCTACATCATGATTTTGTATTGATTCTTGTATAACTTTTAGCGTATATTCGGGTGTCTTTACATAAAAATTAAAATATGCCAGGCCTCCACCTATAACAACAAGTACTAATAATATTGCTGCTGCAAAAATCTTTAATTTAGTACGCATTGATAATACCATAGTTTTTCCTCCAATTATAATTTAATTAATAATTCCCATAATATATTATATCTTCAATATCAATTATGGCACCTATTCACATCTTATGCAATACTTTATCTATAGATATTATCTAAAATATAGTATTAATAGATTGACACTATGGCTCAAGTAACATATTATTATCTAAGAACTTAATTTATACTTGGATAGAGGTGTGCTTCGTGATAGGTATTGTAATCGTATCTCATAGTTCTTTAATTGCAGATGGAACTAAAGAGCTAGCTCTCCAAATGGCAGACCCTACATTGAAAATCATGGCCGCAGGAGGCACATCAGATGGAAAACTTGGCACCGATATGAAAAAAATAAAATCTGCCATCGAAAAAGTAAATGGAGCTGATGGAGTTCTTATACTTACTGATTTAGGAAGTTCTGTATTAACAACTGAAATGGCTATTGATATGATGGATGAAGATGATAAAGATATCAGTAAAATTCAAATAGCTAATGCGCCTTTAGTTGAAGGAGCTGTTATTGCTGCTGTTGAAGCTTCATTCAATAGTGATATATTCAGTATAAAAAAGACTGTTGAAGACATCATCATAAAAAAGGTTCCATTATAAAAAAGCTGTACATATAATATGTACAGCTTTTTTTCTTTATCGTTTATAATTCTGTTTTATTGCGAACTAATCCTGCACGGTGAGCCTTTATCTGTTTTAATTTAAAAATCACCATCGGTATTACCATCATTGGAATACCTGCATATAAAGTAGAACGTAAATCATCAGTAAAGGCAATTACAATAAGACAAAATACTTGTACCCAAATTCCAAATAAAGTTACATAAGGGAAAAATGGAGTTTTGTATTTTAATTCAGATACTCTATTTTCTGCCATCATTTTTTTGCGGAAATTATATTGACTCCAGCAAATAGAAATCCAAGCCATAGCACCAGTAAATCCAGAAACAGCTAATAAATAAGTATATGCTGTTTCACTTGTATCTAAAGTATATAATAAAATTATAATCCAGCAAGCACAAATAGATACAATAATTGAATTTTGAGGCATACCATTATGATTTAATTTACCTAAAAATTTAGGTGCCATATTATGTCTAGAAAGTCCATGTAATGCTCTGCCCGCACCATATAGACCTGAATTAGAGCAAGAAATTGCTGCTGTAAGAATAACAAAAGCAAACATATATCCAAGCCAGTCAAATCCATAACGATGAAGTGCTGCTGCAAATACACTTTCTGTCAAAGTTGCTTCGTCCCATGGCAATATTGATATTAATAAAGTAATTGGTATTATATATAAAGCAATAATTCTCCAAGTAACATTGCGAACTGCTATAGGAATACTTTTTGCTGGGTCTTTACATTCTCCAGCAGCTAAGCCAATTATTTCTGAGCCTTGGAAATTAACTAAGATAATTACCATTGTCATGATAATTGCCCAATATCCATGAGGAGCAAAACCGCCACTACCTAATAAAATTTTTGTTCCAATAGGTTCGCCAGTTTCACTAGCCCAGCCCATACAAATAGCAAAAGCAATAATACTGAAAACTACTAATGCGACTATTTTTATAATTGATAACCAAAATTCACTTTCACCAAACTTGCCTACACTGAATAGGTTTATAAAGGTAACAACTAGACCAAACGATACAGCCCACCATAACTGACTGACCTCAGGTACAAATTGATTCATGATAATCCCCGCTGCAATCATCTCTGCAGGTACATAAACAATCCAATTCAACCAATATGCCCAACCGACACCACATGCCCATGTAGGCGATATATGGTCGTTTGCATACGTGACAAAAGAACTAGACACAGGCTGAGCTACCGCTAATTCAGCCAAACATAGCATAACGCATAATACTACTATCCCGCCCAATAAATAAGCTAAAATAGAAGCAGGTCCTGCTTGTTCTAATACATAACCAGTACCTAAAAAATAACAGCTCCCAATAATTCCCCCAAGAGAAATAAGCTGTATATGTCTGTTTTTCAGACCCCTATTCATTATAGGTTTGTTGTTCATCTCCTTAATAACACAACCTTTCTTATATTATTTTATATACTCTAAAGTATATTTATTTTTATTACAAAAATAATACTATAAAATTCATCATTTTACCATACAAAAAGAAAAAAACTTATAAAAATTTTCATGCTATTTATATTATAATTATTTTGAGGTGAAATTATGCTTGAATATAAAACAATCGAAGGCGAATACTTTACTGAATGGGAAATCAATAAATCTAGATTTTTAACTTATATTAAACATGTAGAAACAGAAATAGAAGCTCAAGAATTTATTTCGTCCATAAAGAAAAAACATTTTGATGCTCGCCACAACTGTTCTGCTTATATCATTGGCGAACGCAGTGAAATCCAAAAATCAAGCGATGATGGCGAACCTAGTGGCACTGCTGGAGCTCCTATGCTTGAAGTCCTCAAAAAAAATGAATTAAGTGATATTGTCGTTGTCGTTACTAGATATTTTGGTGGCATAAAATTAGGTGCTGGCGGTTTAATTCGTGCCTACGGAAAATCTGTAACCTTGGGACTTGATGTTTCCACTATTGTAAAAAAATCCATCTTTAATTGTTATAAACTAGATTTAAATTATGATTTACTAGGCAGTTTTGAAAATTATCTCCACCAAAAAGAAATCCGCATACAAAATAAAGATTATAGTGATATCGTAAGCTTTACTTTATTATTAGCCCAAAATGACAGTGAAAATATTCTAAAAGACATCACTAATTTATCTGCCGGTCGCATAAAAATAGAAGAATTAGAACCTGTTTACTTAAATATTCCCTTAAATGCAAAATAAAAAAATCCTTAGTAGTTAGATTTAGCTACTAAGGATTTTTTATTAAATTTATTTATTAGCTTTGCGGAATTTTTCCATAAAGTCAACAAGAGCCTGGCAACCTTCCATTGGCATTGCATTATAAATAGATGTACGCATACCACCAACAGAACGATGACCTTTTACACCACCTAAACCATGTTCTAAAGCTTCTTTAGCAAATTTAGCTTCTAATTCTTCACTTGGTAAGCGGAAAGTAACGTTCATGAAAGAACGGCTATCTTTATCTGCATGACCAACATAGAAACCATCACTATTATCAATAGCATCATAAACTAATTTAGCTTTAGCTGCATTTTTCTTCGCCATAGCTTCTAAACCGCCATTAGCTTTTATCCAAGCTACTACCTTACCTACCATATAGATACCAAATGCAGGAGGTGTATTATATAAGGAATTTTTCTTCAAATAAGTATCATAACGAAGCATTGTTGGCACTTCTTTTGGAGAATTTTCAAGGAAAGATTTACGAGCAACGACTACAACAACACCAGCAGGGCCAAGATTTTTTTGTGCGCCTGCATAAATTAAACTGAATTTAGAAAAATCAAGTGGACGAGATAACATATCAGAAGACATATCCGCGATTAAAGGCACATCGCCAGTTTCTGGAATGTAATGATATTCTGTACCATAAATTGTATTATTGTAGCATAAATGAAGATATGCTGCATTGTCGCTTAATTTAATTTCATCTTGAGTTGGAATATGTTTAAAATCTCTATCTTTGCTAGAAGCTGCTACAAAGCCACGATTTAAAAGTTTTGCTTCATCATAAGCTTTAGTTGCAAAACTACCAGATAATACATAGTTACCCACTTTGCCATCAACAGCAAAATTCTGTGGAATCATAGTAAATTGCATACTTGCTCCACCTTGACAGAATAATACTTCATAATCATCACCAAGACCCATAAGCTCTTTTATATCTGCTTTTGCTTGATTATGTACTTGTTCATATTGTTTAGAACGATGACTGATTTCTATAATTGACATTCCACTTTTAGCAAAATTTAAAAATTCAGCTTGAGCTTCTTGTAATACTTCTAAAGGTTGCATAGCAGGACCAGGATTAAAATTGTAAATACGATTTTCCATCGAATAAGCCTCCTAAAAATAAAAATATAAGTTCTCCTTATTGAACTTATCATTTAATAATACTTTTACCATCTTACAATATTATATTTTAAATAAACATTTTGTAAAAAATATGATATTATTTTAAAATATCTATGATAATATGTCAATTTTACTGCTACAAAAGTATTTTAGTCAAGTAATAATATTCTATTTTATTGATAATTTGTAAATCAAGCTTATAAGTTTTAATACTTAACCATATTTCTACATCATTTCATAAATATGATATAATATTTATTAATCACTTTATTTTTATACGTGCAATGATTAATTATTTAAAAGGAAGGTATATAGATGCGCACTAGCGAAGAAACTAAAGACATTACGCTTTTAGGTCAAAAAAATGTAAAATACGAATTTAATTATCGTCCAGATGTATTAGAAACATTTGATAATAAACACCCTGACCATGATTACTGGGTAAAATTTAATTGCCCTGAGTTCACTACACTTTGCCCTATCACAGGTCAACCAGATTTTGGTACAATTTATATCTCTTATATTCCTGATGAAAAAATGGTGGAAAGTAAATCCTTAAAATTATATTTATTCAGCTTTAGAAATAACGGCGATTTTCATGAAGATGTAGTAAATATCATCATGAAAGATTTAATTAAACTCATGAACCCTAAATATATTGAAGTATGGGGAAAATTCTTACCTCGTGGCGGTATCTCCATTGACCCATATACAAATTATGGTCGCCCTGATACAAAATATGAACAATTAGCTCAAACTCGTTTTGTAAATCATGATTTATATAGCTTAGATAAAGTAGATAATCGTTAAGTAAAAATAAATTTCATAAGATGAATTTTAATCAAACTAAAAGGAAATGATTATATGCTTCAAGTTTATACAGGCAATGGCAAAGGTAAAACTACAGCAGCCATAGGTCTTGCTATTCGCAGTTTAGGTGCTGATAAAAAAGTTTATTTTTGCCAATTTATGAAAACTTTAGCTTATAGTGAACAAGCTATTTTACAAAAATTCGCCCCACAATTGAAATTGACAACTAGTGGCAAACCTTATTTTATCGCTAAAGAAGGTATGTTGACTGATGAAGAAATCAAAAAATGGGGAGATATGCTCCAAGTTTATCCCGAAGGTAAACCACCTAAAGATTATGTAAAATTAGTTAATGACAGTTTAAAAAATTTACTTGAAGAAATAAATAATACTCACTACGATTTAATTATTCTTGATGAAATCAATGTCGCTATGTATTATGACTTAATCACTAAAGAAACTTTAGAATTTGTTTTAAATCAAATACCTTCAGATATTGAAATAGTTTGTACTGGTCGATATGCTCCTCAATGGCTATGTGAACGTGCTGATTTAGTCACTGATATGCAAGAAGTAAAACACTATTATCAACAAGGACTCCAAGGTCGCAAAGGTATTGAAGACTAATTTTGTTAATCTCCTACAATATGCTAAGAAGTTTTAATAAATAAAATTTCTTAGCATATTTAAATTAAACATTTCTCAAGAGGTGCTTTATAATCTATGAAAATATGTATTGAAAATAAAGACCGCCATGGATTAGTCTATGATATATCAAAAATTTTACTCAAATATAATGTAAATATTATCTCTATGGAAGTTATTAAAAATACTACATATTTAGAAACAGAAGCTTTATCTTATAAAGGTGAGCAAAAAATCTTATCTGAGCTTCATGAATTATCTGGTATTGTTCAAATAAAATCCATTATGTTAATGCCTCATAATGAAAAATACCAACAAATGGATATTGTTTTCAACACCATTAATGAGGGTATTATCATCACCGATAAAAACGGAAATATCATCTACATCAACAAAGTTGCTGTAAAAATTCTAAAAATTCCCAATGATGATATTTTAGGGCAAAATATTTCCAAAGCATTACCTTTTTGTAAATTATTATTAAAAACATTACAAACAGGTAAAAAATATCTTCATCATGAAGTTTACGCTGAAGAATATGACAATCATTATATGGTTAGCAGTCAACCACTATTAGATGAAAATAATAATTTATCTGGTGGCGTTGCTGTCATTCGTGATATGGAAACTGTTCGTCAAATATATCAAAAAATTACAGGACAGCCTTCTATTAGTTTTAAAGATATTATTCACCAAAGTGATATTATGGAAAAATTAATTTTGTCAGCTCAACATTATGCTAGCAGTAATTCTACTATTCTCATACGTGGAGAAACTGGCTCAGGGAAAGAATTATTTGCTAGAGCAATCCATAACGCTTCACCACGCCATGATAATATCTTTCTCGCTATAAACTGCACAGCTATTCCTGATACTCTACTTGAAAGTGAATTATTTGGTTATGAAGAAGGTACATTCACTGGAGCTAATAAAGGTGGTAAATTAGGTCTTTTTGAATTAGCTAGTGGTGGCACTTTATTTCTTGATGAAATAGGCGATATCTCCTCCACTCTCCAAGCAAAATTATTGCGTGTACTTCAAGAACATAGAGTTCGCCGTATTGGTGGTAACCGCGAAATTCCTATAAATGTGCGCATTATTTCCGCTACAAATTGTAATCTCGAACAAATGGTTAAAGATGGATTATTCCGCCAAGATTTATATTATCGCTTAAATGTAATACCACTATATCTACCGCCACTTAGAGAACGCAAAGAGGATATCCGCTTACTGGCAAATTACCTTTTCCAATCCACAGTAAATAATATTAATACAAGTATAAAATCTATTTCTCAAGAAGCTTTTGAAAAACTTACCAATTACGATTATCCAGGAAATGTCCGCGAATTAAGTAATATCATTGAACGTGCTATAAATGTTGCTCAAGGTTCACAAATAACTGCTGAGGACATTATTTTATTTAATCAAATGCAAAATACTAGTTGCGCGCATGATTTAAATGAATATTCTACACTAAATTTAGATGAAGCACTTCGCCGTACAGAAAAAAACATTCTTCAACAAGCAATGAAAAAATTTTCCTCTTCACGTAAATTAGGTGCAGCACTCGGTCTATCCCATACTAGCGTTATTCGTAAAATGAAAGAACATAATTTAAGCTTTGATAAAAATAATTAATAAAAAAGGTCTTACTTAAAAGTAAGACCTTTTTTTATATTATATTATTTTCCAGATTCTAATTTAGAATGTTTATAGCTATAGCCGAAGTATACAACAAAACCAATACCACACCATACTACGAAACGAATCCATGTATGAATTGGTAAGTTATACATCAAATAACCACAGCAAATCATAGCCATTGGAGCTACAAAGTAAATAGCAGGACATTTGAAACCACGTTTGATATCTGGGCGTTTTATTCTTAAATAAAGAACACCAAAGCCAGCGATGAAGAACGCAGATAATGTACCAATATTTGCCATTTCAGCGATTAAATGAATAGGAGCAAAACCAGCTATAATAGATACTAAAATACAACCACCGATTGTTACTAAATAAGGAGTTCTATATAATTTGTGAATTTTGCAAATACCTGCTGGAATCATACCATCACGAGATAAAGCAAAGAAAATACGTGCTTGACCATATAATAAAACGAGTAATACTGTAGTAATACCACAGATAGCACCTACGGCAACAATAGCAGAACCAATTGGATAGCCGATAACACGAAGAGCATATGCTACAGGTTCAGCATTATTCAAGTCTGTATAAGGTACTACGCCTGTTAATACAAGAGCTACGAAGAAGTATAATACAGCGCAAACACCTAAGGAACCTAAGATACCTATAGGTAAATCACGTGAAGGATTTTTTGCTTCTTCTGCTGAAGTTGCAACAGCATCAAAACCGATATAAGCAAAGAATACAATTGCAGCACCAGCTGAAATACCTTGTGTACCATATGGTAAGAATGGATCCCAGTTAGTTGGGTCAATATTAGGAACTGCCAATACGAAGAAGATAACGATAACTGCTAATTTTACAAATACTAAAATACGGTTAATCATAACAGTTTCTTTTGTTCCACGTACTAACAATATACATAAGAACATAGTAATTAAAATAGCAGGTACATTAATGATACCGCCTTCTTCAGGAACTTTCGTAAAAGCAACTGGTAAATCAATACCGCCAGAAGATAAAAGTCCTACTACGTAGCCTGACCAACCAGCAGCAACAGTACTACAAGTAACAGTGTATTCCAAAATCAAATTCCAACCTACAATAAATGCTAGAAATTCACCTAATGATGCATATGTATAAGCATATGCACTACCTGCTACTGGAACCATTGAAGCATATTCAGCATAAGCAAGACCTGCAAACGCACAAGCGATAGAAGCTAATACGAAGGATAAAGATATACCAGGACCTGCATATAAAGCTGCACCTACACCAGTTAATACGAAAATCCCTGTACCAATAACACTACCGATACCTAGAAATACTAAGTCAAATGCACCTAAGTTTTTTGTAAGACCTGAATTTTGCGCCATTGAACGCAAGGCACCTATATCTTTCTTACGGAACAAATCCATAAAAAACACTCCTTTTTCTACAACACGAAAACATCACTTACTTTCTCATTTTTTTCAAAAATAAAGGCCTGGTAAAACCAGGCCTTAGCTTTTTATTTTAAGATTTCGTGAATATCATAATAAGGTAAATTCAAACCTTCTGCTACGCCTTTAAATGTTACTTTACCATCTATAGTATTAATACCTTGCATTAAACCAGGATCGTCAAGGCAAGCTTGTTTATATCCTTTATTAGCAATTGCTAAAGCATAAGGCAAAGTAGCGTTTGTCAATGCCAAAGTAGAAGTTCTGGATACTGCACCTGGGATATTTGCTACGGAGTAATGAGTTACACCATGTTTAACAAATGTTGGATTGTCATGAGTTGTGCAATGATCGCAAGTTTCAACTGCGCCACCTTGGTCAATTGCAACATCGACAACAACTGAACCAGGTTTCATTGTTTTAATCATATCTTCAGTTACTAAGATAGGAGTTTTTGCACCTGGAATAAGTACAGAACTAATCAATAAGTCAGCTCTTGCTACCCATTTAGCAATATTGTAGCTATTAGACATTTCTGTAACTACACGGCCATGGAAAATATCATCAAGATAACGAAGTCTGTCAATAGAAAGGTCGATAATAGTAACTCTAGCACCTAAACCAACTGCCATTTTTGCAGCATTTGTACCAACGATACCGCCACCAACGATTACTACTTGACCTGGGCAAACACCACTAACGCCACCTAATAATACTCCGCGTCCACCATATTGACTTTCAAGGAACTGAGCACCTAATTGAACGGACATACGACCAGCAATTTCACTCATTGGGGAAAGAAGTGGTAAGCTACGGCCATCTCTACCTCTAACTGTTTCATATGCGATACCAACAACTTTATGACGTAATAAAGCAGCTGTAAGTTCAGGTTCTGGAGCTAGATGTAAATAAGTATATAGAATTTGACCTTCATGGAATAAATCATATTCAGCAGGTAATGGTTCTTTTACTTTAATAATCATATCAGCTCTATCAAAGAGTTCTTTTGTATTTTCAACAATTTCAGCACCAGTAGCAACATAAGCTTCATCTGGGAAACCACTGCCAACACCAGCAGATTTTTCTACTAATACAGTGTGTCCTGCACGTATTAAAGCTTCACTTCCCGCAGGTGTTAAGCCAACACGGTTTTCATTGTTTTTAATCTCTTTAATAACACTAATAATCATAATATAAACCCTCCTTCAGGTCGAAAAAATTTATTATAAGACTATGTATAATCATTTCTGATTTACACTTTATATATAATGCAAATCCCGTGCCAAAATTAAATATAAAAATTTTATATTGATAAATAAGTATTTTTTATCGTCGCTATTATTTTTGTAATATTTTTGTTACAAAAACTGTAATAATATTATTACAGCTGTAAAATTTTTATTACACTTTATAAAAAAATAAGAGATTAAAGTGTAAATTCTTTAATCTCTTATGGATAATCTTCTATTTATTTAACAAAGAATGTTTATAACTATATACAAAATAAATAATAATGCCTACAATACACCAAACAATAAATCTAATCCATGTAAGTGCTGGCAAATTATACATCAAATAACCACAACTAAGCATAGCCATTGGCCCAACAATGTAAATTGCTGGACATTTAAAACCTCTTTTTATCTCAGGACGTGTAATACGCAAATACAATACCCCAAATCCAGCTATAAAAAATGCTGATAAAGTACCTATATTTGCCATTTCTGCAATTACATTAATCGGTACAAATCCAGCAATCAAAGAAACTAAAATACAACCACCAATGGTTACTAAATATGGTGTATGATATTTCTTATGCACTCTACAAATTCCCTTTGGAATCATACCATCACGAGACAAAGCGAAAAATACACGTGCTTGACCATATAATAAAACAAGTAATACTGTAGTAATACCACAAATAGCACCCACTGCAACAATGGCTGAACCAAAAGGATAACCAATGACGCGAAGAGCATAAGCTACAGGTTCTGCATTATTTAATTGAGTATAAGGCACTATTCCAGTCAATACCATTGCTACAATAAAATATAATAAAGTACAAACTGCAAGTGAACCTAAGATACCGATAGGCACATCTCGAGAAGGATTTTTTGCTTCTTCTGCTGATGTTGCTACAGCATCAAAACCAATATAGGCAAAAAATACAATTGCTGCACCAGAAGCAATACCTTGATAACCAAAAGGTAAAAAAGGATCCCAATTTCTAACATCAATATTAGGAATAGCTAAACATAAGAAAATAAAAATAACTGCTATTTTTACAAAAACCAAAATGCGATTTATAAAAATACTTTCTTTTGTACCTCTAACCAATAAAATACATAAAAACATAGTAATAAAAACTGCAGGAAGATTTATAATTCCACCTTCTGCTGGAACTTTTAAAAAATCTATAGATAAATTTAATCCACCTGATGTCAACAAGCCCACTACATAACCAGACCAACCAGCTGCAACTGTACTACATGTTACAGTATATTCTAAAATTAAATTCCAACCTACCAAAAACGCCATAAATTCACCTAATGAAGCGTATGTATAAGCATATGCACTTCCAGATACTGGTACCATTGAGGAATATTCCGCGTAAGCCAAACCAGCAAAGGCACAAGCAACCGAGGCCAATATAAAGGAAATGGCAATTCCAGGGCCTGCATATAAAGCTGCACCTACTCCAGTTAATACAAAAATACCTGTTCCAATAACACTACCAATGCCTAAAAAAACTAAATCAAACGCAGTTAAATTGCGTACAAATCCAGATTTTTCAGCATCTTGTGCTAAATGTGCAATGTCTTTTTTTCGAAATAAATTCATAACATTCACCTCATTATTAAATTGTATTTTGATAAAGAAAAAAGCACTGAAGTATTCAGTGCTTTTTTCTTAACTGGCAACTTCCTATCCTCCCAGCACGTCTCCATGCAAGTACTTTCGGCCTCTAAATGCTTAACTACTGTGTTCGGTATGGGTACAGGTGGAACCATTTAGGCATCGTCACCAGATATTCTCTTTTTTCTTTTTTGAAAGATATTAATCTTTCAAAACCACTCAGAAGATTACTTTGCTCCAAGTCATTTCTTTTTTAAGTTAAGCTCTCGACATATTAGTACCAGTACGCTACATTCATTACTGAACTTCTACTCCTGGCCTATCAACCTCGTCATCTTCAAGGTGTCTTTCAAGCTTTCGCTTCGGGAGACCTCATCTTAAGGCAAGTTTCACGCTTAGATGCTTTCAGCGTTTATCTTTTCCGGACGTAGCTACCCAACTGTACCCCTGGCGGGATAATTGGTACACCATTGGTCCGTCCACTCCGGTCCTCTCGTACTAGGAGCAGCCCCCTTCAAGTCTCTTACGCCCGCGATGGATATGGACCGAACTGTCTCACGACGTTCTGAACCCAGCTCACGTACCACTTTAATGGGCGAACAGCCCAACCCTTGGGACCTGCTCCAGCCCCAGGATGTGATGAGCCGACATCGAGGTGCCAAACCTCCCCGTCGATATGGACTCTTGGGAGAGATTAGCCTGTTATCCCCAGGGTAGCTTTTATCCGTTGAGCGATGGCCCTTCCACTCGGAACCACCGGATCACTAAGCCCTACTTTCGTACCTGCTCGTCGTGTCTGACTCGCAGTCAAGCTCCCTTCTGCCTTTACACTCTTTGCGCGGTTTCCGTTCGCGCTGAGGGAACCTTTGGGCGCCTCCGTTACATTTTGGGAGGCGACCGCCCCAGTCAAACTGCCCGCCTGATACTGTCCTGAGAGTCGTTACTTCTTCAGTTAGAGGTCCAATAAATAAAGGGTGGTATCCCAAGGTTGACTCCATATCAGCTAACGCCAATACTTCTCCGTCTCCCACCTATCCTGTACGTTATTTACCGAACATCAATGTCAGGTTGCAGTAAAGCTCCATGGGGTCTTTCTGTCCAGTCGCGGGTAACCTGCATCTTCACAGGTACTTCAATTTCACCGGGTCCCTCGTTGAGACAGTGCCCAAGTCGTTACACCTTTCGTGCGGGTCGGAACTTACCCGACAAGGAATTTCGCTACCTTAGGACCGTTATAGTTACGGCCGCCGTTTACTGGGGCTTCAATTCAAGCCTTCGAGTTTCCTCTAAGCCCTCCTCTTAACCTTCCAGCACCGGGCAGGTGTCAGCACCTATACGTCAGATTTCTCTTTTGCAGGCACCTGTGTTTGTGCTAAACAGTCGCTTGGGCCTCTCTTGTGCCACCGGCTGACGCTCCAGAAGTAAATCCCTTCACATCCTCCGGCTATCCTTATCCCTAAGTTACGGATACAATTTGCCGAGTTCCTTAACGAGGGTTGTCCCGCGCACCTTAGGATTCTCTCCCCGCCTACCTGTGTCGGTTTCGGTACGGGCGCCTCATCTCTCACTAGAAGCTTTTCTCGACAGCATGGCTCACTTGAATTTGACTTTACCGAAGTATCGTCTATCTATCAGTTCTCGGTCTTATACAGTACGGATTTACCTATACTGCAACCTACCACCTTCGACACGCACATCCATTCGCGTGCTCAAGCTACCTTCTGTGTCACTCCATTGCTCAAACGATTTGAAGCGGTACAGGAATATTAACCTGTTGTCCATCGCCTATGCTTTTTGCCTCGGCTTAGGTCCCGACTTACCCTGAGTCGACGAGCGTTGCTCAGGAAACCTTAGGCTTTCGGTGGAACAGATTCTCACTGTTCTTTTCGCTACTCATACCGGCATTCTCTCTTGTATATCCTCCAGCGCTCCTTCCGGTACACCTTCAGTCGGATATACAACGCTCCCCTACCCAGAATTATATAATCCTGCCGCGACTTCGGTTCTGTACTTGAGCCCCGGACATCTTCGGCGCAAGGCCTCTCGACCAGTGAGCTATTACGCACTCTTTTAATGGTGGCTGCTTCTAAGCCAACATCCTGGTTGTTTATGAAGTCTTACATCCTTTTCCACTTAGTACAGCATTGGGGACCTTAGTCGGCGGTCTGGGCTGTTTCCCTCTTGACTACGGGTCTTATCACTCGCAGTCTGACTCCCAGGGTCTTAATTATAGCCATTCGAAGTTTGACTAGGGTCGGTAGGCTTTACGCCCCCTTGCCAGATCAGTGCTCTACCGTCTATAATCTTCCCTGAGGCTAGCCCTAAAGCTATTTCGGGGAGTACCAGCTATCTCCGCGTTCGATTGGCATTTCACCCCTATCCACGGTTCATCCCAAAGTTTTTCAACACTCACGGGTTCGGTCCTCCACGCATTTTTACCTGCGCTTCAACCTGACCATGGATAGATCACTGCGGTTTCGGGTCTACACCATGTTACTAGTCGCCCTATTAAGACTCGCTTTCGCTTCGGCTCCGTGTCTCCCACTTAACCTCGCAACATAATGTAACTCGCCGGTTCATTCTTCAATAGGCACGCCGTCGCACTCTTAAGGTGCTTCGACTGCTTGTAGACATACGGTTTCAGGTTCTATTTCACTCCCCTCCCGGGGTTCTTTTCACCTTTCCCTCACGGTACTATGCGCTATCGGTCGCCAAGTAGTATTTTGCCTTGGAGGGTGGTCCCCCCTGCTTCCTGCAAGGTTTCACGTGTCTCGCAGTACTCTGGATACCAGCCCGATTGACTTCTTTTCGCCTACAGGTGTTTTACCTTCTGTGCATGGCCTTTCCAAACCATTCGACTAAGAAGTTTCCTCTTTTTGCCGGTCCTCAACCCCACAAAACCGAAGTTTCATGGTTTGGGCTCTTCCCCTTTCGCTCGCCGCTACTTAGGGAATCTCAATTGATTACTTTTCCTCTGGGTACTTAGATGTTTCAGTTCCCCAGGTCTGCCTCTTTCGTACCATCACATGACTGATGGTGGGTTGCCCCATTCGGATATGCATGGATCACTGGATGCTTGCTCCTACCCATGCCTTTTCGCAGCTTACCGCGTCCTTCATCGGCTCTTGGCGCCAAGGCATCCGCCGTATGCCCTTGTTCACTTAACTTACTTAAGGTCATTTGCGTTTGTCTTCGCTAATGTAATTTGTTTAAATCCTAAAATGCTTGGTTCAATCCACTTTAAACTCATAAGAGAAGCTAATTCTTTTAATGAGGTTAGAACTTTTGTTCTAACTATAGTATCTGTAAATGATAAATCATTAACAGCCTACTTATATGGTGAATTTGTTTTTTTGCATTTCTTCTTCTGTGCAGTTTTCAAAGATCAATATCTGAGAGAAATATTCTCTCAAAACCAAACAATGCTCGAATGTGCTCGACACATGCCGTTACCTCGGTAACGCATGCTCCTTAGAAAGGAGGTGATCCAGCCGCACCTTCCGATACGGCTACCTTGTTACGACTTCACCCCAATCATCGCCCCCACCTTAGACGGTCGGTACCATAGGCCCTTAGCCGGCTTCGGGTGTGAATGACTTTCGTGGTGTGACGGGCGGTGTGTACAAGGCCCGGGAACGTATTCACCGCAGTATGCTGACCTGCGATTACTAGCGATTCCGACTTCATGTAGGCGAGTTTCAGCCTACAATCCGAACTGAGAGATGCTTTTAGGGATCCGCTCCACCTCGCGATTTCGCTTCCCTCTGTTCATCCCATTGTAGTACGTGTGTAGCCCAAGACGTAAGGGGCATGATGACTTGACGTCATCCCCGCCTTCCTCCGCGTTGTCCGCGGCAGTCTACTATGAGTTCCCATCCGAAATGCTGGCAACATAGTATAGGGGTTGCGCTCGTTGCGGGACTTAACCCAACATCTCACGACACGAGCTGACGACAGCCATGCACCACCTGTTTTCTTGTTCTCCGAAGAGAAGGAACTTATCTCTAAGTCTTTCAATCAATGTCAAGTCTTGGTAAGGTTCTTCGCGTTGCGTCGAATTAAACCACATACTCCACCGCTTGTGCGGGCCCCCGTCAATTCCTTTGAGTTTCAACCTTGCGGCCGTACTCCCCAGGCGGGATACTTATTGCGTTAACTCCGGCACGGAAGGAGTCGATACCTCCCACACCTAGTATCCATCGTTTACGGCTAGGACTACCGGGGTATCTAATCCCGTTCGCTACCCTAGCTTTCGAGCCTCAGCGTCAGTTACAGTCCAGAAAGCCGCCTTCGCCACTGGTGTTCTTCCCAATATCTACGCATTTCACCGCTACACTGGGAATTCCGCTTTCCTCTCCTGCACTCAAGAAAACCAGTTCGGACCCCATCACGGGGTTGAGCCCCGCACTTTTAAGATCCGCTTAGTTTCCCGCCTGCGCTCCCTTTACGCCCAATAATTCCGGACAACGCTTGCCGCCTACGTATTACCGCGGCTGCTGGCACGTAGTTAGCCGTGGCTTCCTCGTTAGGTACCGTCAAACAAAGACTGTATTATAATCCTTATCCTTCGTCCCTAACAACAGAACTTTACGATCCTAAGACCTTCATCGTTCACGCGGCGTTGCTCCGTCAGGCTTTCGCCCATTGCGGAAGATTCCCCACTGCTGCCTCCCGTAGGAGTCTGGGCCGTGTCTCAGTCCCAATGTGGCCGTTCATCCTCTCAGACCGGCTACTGATCGTCGCCTTGGTGGGCCTTTACCCTCACCAACTAGCTAATCAGACGCAAGCTCATCTTCAAGCGGAAGCATTTTCAGAGGCCTCCTTTAGTAAGTGTCTCATGCGATACTCTTACATTCATTCGGTATTAGCACCCCTTTCGAAGTGTTGTCCCCATCTTGAAGGTAGATTGCTTACGCGTTACTCACCCGTTCGCCACTTGGTGTTTACCGAAATAAACACCCCGTTCGACTTGCATGTGTTAAGCACGCCGCCAGCGTTCGTCCTGAGCCAGGATCAAACTCTCCAAAAAAAAAATTATTTTTCGAAGAACCGATTGGCTCTTAATTATCTGTTTAAAAAGAATTTATTAGGTAATCTGCTATAAAAAGCAGATACCGCACATTCGTTTATGTTAGAAAACATATTGTGCATTGTTTAGTTTTCAAAGAACATTTCTTGCTGGCTTCAAAAGTCAGCTTGTATATCTTAACTCAAGAAGTTTATCTTGTCAAGAACTTTTTTATTTATTTTTTGTTTTTAACAATTTTCTTCTTTTGAGTTACGCCATTCATTAGCGTGATAATTATTATATATGCTTTTTATACCTTTGTCAACACTTTTTTATAAAAATATTTCATTTTATTTTACTTATATCTCCAGACTGTATAGATATTATGTTTTGAGCTATTTTTTGCTTAGGCCAATCCCACCATTTTAAAATTTTCAATTCATTAATAATATCTTCAGAAAATCTCCTTCTTATAATTTTTGCTGGAACACCTCCAACTATACTATAAGCAGGAACATCTTTTGTTACTAATGCTCTTGTACCAATAATTGCACCATCACCAATTTTCACGCCTGCCAAAATTATTGCCTTGTAACCGATCCATACATCATTACCAATTACAATATCTCCTTTATTATCCCAACCAGATGCTACATCTTTTTTATTCATGTTCCATTCATCAAATAAAAGTGCAAAAGGATATGTAGAAAGTGATTTTAATGTATGATTAGCACTGTTAAATAAAAATTTAGCGCCACAAGCTATAGAACAAAATTTTCCTATGATTAATTTTTCATTATTTATAGGATAATGATATAAAACATTATTTTTCTCAAAATCTTCAGGATTTCTTTCAAAATCATTATATATAGTATAATCTCCTACAATAATATCTTGTTTTGTTATCACATTTTTTAAATAAATTGTAGTTTTATCATCTTTTCTAGGATATATATCATTTAAACTCATAAATATAAACTCCTTTAAATCAATATATTTAAATAGCTTTCATATATCCATAATATGCTAGTGAAATTATTTATTCTACACCATGAATAATACAGAATTAATCTTACTAAAAATAAAAGGCTCAGCTTATTTATTAAACTGAACCTTCTATTTTTATTTTGTATATAAAATTTTTCTAATTGTATCTACAGATAAATAATATTTTTGCGCTAAATTTTCTATAGAAATACCTTGCTTATAATCATTTTTTATTTTTTTATTTCTATTTTTATATTCTTGTTTTATTCCAGAAATTGCTCCCCAAGATTTATAATTTTCTTTTTTTATAGGAATATAAATATATTTACCTTGAATATATTTTTGTATTTCTTCTATTACTTTTTCTGGTAATATCACATTTGCATTAATATATTTCATTATGGCTCCCCCTTGATAATATATCAAGAAACAAAGCCAATATATTGTGACTTTATTACTCCATACAATAGTCACAAATAATTAGCTTTGTATGGAGTAATTTTTGATTATTTTTCATAAATAGCAACTCCCTTTATTTATAAAATAAAAAAAGTATAAAAACATCATTTAATAAAATGTTTCTATACTTTTATAATATCATATATAAATCTTAAATATAAAGAAAAAAGCACTGAAATATTTCAGTGCTTTTTCTTAACTGGCAACTTCCTATCCTCCCAGCACGTCTCCATGCAAGTACTTTCGGCCTCTAAATGCTTAACTACTGTGTTCGGTATGGGTACAGGTGGAACCATTTAGGCATCGTCACCAGATATTCTCTTTTTTCTTTTTTGAAAGATATTAATCTTTCAAAACCACTCAGAAGATTACTTTGCTCCAAGTCATTTCTTTTTTAAGTTAAGCTCTCGACATATTAGTACCAGTACGCTACATTCATTACTGAACTTCTACTCCTGGCCTATCAACCTCGTCATCTTCAAGGTGTCTTTCAAGCTTTCGCTTCGGGAGACCTCATCTTAAGGCAAGTTTCACGCTTAGATGCTTTCAGCGTTTATCTTTTCCGGACGTAGCTACCCAACTGTACCCCTGGCGGGATAATTGGTACACCATTGGTCCGTCCACTCCGGTCCTCTCGTACTAGGAGCAGCCCCCTTCAAGTCTCTTACGCCCGCGATGGATATGGACCGAACTGTCTCACGACGTTCTGAACCCAGCTCACGTACCACTTTAATGGGCGAACAGCCCAACCCTTGGGACCTGCTCCAGCCCCAGGATGTGATGAGCCGACATCGAGGTGCCAAACCTCCCCGTCGATATGGACTCTTGGGAGAGATTAGCCTGTTATCCCCAGGGTAGCTTTTATCCGTTGAGCGATGGCCCTTCCACTCGGAACCACCGGATCACTAAGCCCTACTTTCGTACCTGCTCGTCGTGTCTGACTCGCAGTCAAGCTCCCTTCTGCCTTTACACTCTTTGCGCGGTTTCCGTTCGCGCTGAGGGAACCTTTGGGCGCCTCCGTTACATTTTGGGAGGCGACCGCCCCAGTCAAACTGCCCGCCTGATACTGTCCTGAGAGTCGTTACTTCTTCAGTTAGAGGTCCAATAAATAAAGGGTGGTATCCCAAGGTTGACTCCATATCAGCTAACGCCAATACTTCTCCGTCTCCCACCTATCCTGTACGTTATTTACCGAACATCAATGTCAGGTTGCAGTAAAGCTCCATGGGGTCTTTCTGTCCAGTCGCGGGTAACCTGCATCTTCACAGGTACTTCAATTTCACCGGGTCCCTCGTTGAGACAGTGCCCAAGTCGTTACACCTTTCGTGCGGGTCGGAACTTACCCGACAAGGAATTTCGCTACCTTAGGACCGTTATAGTTACGGCCGCCGTTTACTGGGGCTTCAATTCAAGCCTTCGAGTTTCCTCTAAGCCCTCCTCTTAACCTTCCAGCACCGGGCAGGTGTCAGCACCTATACGTCAGATTTCTCTTTTGCAGGCACCTGTGTTTGTGCTAAACAGTCGCTTGGGCCTCTCTTGTGCCACCGGCTGACGCTCCAGAAGTAAATCCCTTCACATCCTCCGGCTATCCTTATCCCTAAGTTACGGATACAATTTGCCGAGTTCCTTAACGAGGGTTGTCCCGCGCACCTTAGGATTCTCTCCCCGCCTACCTGTGTCGGTTTCGGTACGGGCGCCTCATCTCTCACTAGAAGCTTTTCTCGACAGCATGGCTCACTTGAATTTGACTTTACCGAAGTATCGTCTATCTATCAGTTCTCGGTCTTATACAGTACGGATTTACCTATACTGCAACCTACCACCTTCGACACGCACATCCATTCGCGTGCTCAAGCTACCTTCTGTGTCACTCCATTGCTCAAACGATTTGAAGCGGTACAGGAATATTAACCTGTTGTCCATCGCCTATGCTTTTTGCCTCGGCTTAGGTCCCGACTTACCCTGAGTCGACGAGCGTTGCTCAGGAAACCTTAGGCTTTCGGTGGAACAGATTCTCACTGTTCTTTTCGCTACTCATACCGGCATTCTCTCTTGTATATCCTCCAGCGCTCCTTCCGGTACACCTTCAGTCGGATATACAACGCTCCCCTACCCAGAATTATATAATCCTGCCGCGACTTCGGTTCTGTACTTGAGCCCCGGACATCTTCGGCGCAAGGCCTCTCGACCAGTGAGCTATTACGCACTCTTTTAATGGTGGCTGCTTCTAAGCCAACATCCTGGTTGTTTATGAAGTCTTACATCCTTTTCCACTTAGTACAGCATTGGGGACCTTAGTCGGCGGTCTGGGCTGTTTCCCTCTTGACTACGGGTCTTATCACTCGCAGTCTGACTCCCAGGGTCTTAATTATAGCCATTCGAAGTTTGACTAGGGTCGGTAGGCTTTACGCCCCCTTGCCAGATCAGTGCTCTACCGTCTATAATCTTCCCTGAGGCTAGCCCTAAAGCTATTTCGGGGAGTACCAGCTATCTCCGCGTTCGATTGGCATTTCACCCCTATCCACGGTTCATCCCAAAGTTTTTCAACACTCACGGGTTCGGTCCTCCACGCATTTTTACCTGCGCTTCAACCTGACCATGGATAGATCACTGCGGTTTCGGGTCTACACCATGTTACTAGTCGCCCTATTAAGACTCGCTTTCGCTTCGGCTCCGTGTCTCCCACTTAACCTCGCAACATAATGTAACTCGCCGGTTCATTCTTCAATAGGCACGCCGTCGCACTCTTAAGGTGCTTCGACTGCTTGTAGACATACGGTTTCAGGTTCTATTTCACTCCCCTCCCGGGGTTCTTTTCACCTTTCCCTCACGGTACTATGCGCTATCGGTCGCCAAGTAGTATTTTGCCTTGGAGGGTGGTCCCCCCTGCTTCCTGCAAGGTTTCACGTGTCTCGCAGTACTCTGGATACCAGCCCGATTGACTTCTTTTCGCCTACAGGTGTTTTACCTTCTGTGCATGGCCTTTCCAAACCATTCGACTAAGAAGTTTCCTCTTTTTGCCGGTCCTCAACCCCACAAAACCGAAGTTTCATGGTTTGGGCTCTTCCCCTTTCGCTCGCCGCTACTTAGGGAATCTCAATTGATTACTTTTCCTCTGGGTACTTAGATGTTTCAGTTCCCCAGGTCTGCCTCTTTCGTACCATCACATGACTGATGGTGGGTTGCCCCATTCGGATATGCATGGATCACTGGATGCTTGCTCCTACCCATGCCTTTTCGCAGCTTACCGCGTCCTTCATCGGCTCTTGGCGCCAAGGCATCCGCCGTATGCCCTTGTTCACTTAACTTACTTAAGGTCATTTGCGTTTGTCTTCGCTAATGTAATTTGTTTAAATCCTAAAATGCTTGGTTCAATCCACTTTAAACTCATAAGAGAAGCTAATTCTTTTAATGAGGTTAGAACTTTTGTTCTAACTATAGTATCTGTAAATGATAAATCATTAACAGCCTACTTATATGGTGAATTTGTTTTTTTGCATTTCTTCTTCTGTGCAGTTTTCAAAGATCAATAATGGTGGGCCTAACTAGACTTGAACTAGTGACCTCACGCTTATCAGGCGTGCGCTCTAACCAGCTGAGCTATAGGCCCATATATGGTGGAGATGAGGAGATTCGAACTCCTGACCCCCTGCTTGCAAGGCAGGTGCTCTCCCAACTGAGCTACACCCCCATATATAGAGAGATATTCTCTCAAAACCAAACAATGCTCGAATGTGCTCGACACATGCCGTTACCTCGGTAACGCATGCTCCTTAGAAAGGAGGTGATCCAGCCGCACCTTCCGATACGGCTACCTTGTTACGACTTCACCCCAATCATCGCCCCCACCTTAGACGGTCGGTACCATAGGCCCTTAGCCGGCTTCGGGTGTGAATGACTTTCGTGGTGTGACGGGCGGTGTGTACAAGGCCCGGGAACGTATTCACCGCAGTATGCTGACCTGCGATTACTAGCGATTCCGACTTCATGTAGGCGAGTTTCAGCCTACAATCCGAACTGAGAGATGCTTTTAGGGATCCGCTCCACCTCGCGATTTCGCTTCCCTCTGTTCATCCCATTGTAGTACGTGTGTAGCCCAAGACGTAAGGGGCATGATGACTTGACGTCATCCCCGCCTTCCTCCGCGTTGTCCGCGGCAGTCTACTATGAGTTCCCATCCGAAATGCTGGCAACATAGTATAGGGGTTGCGCTCGTTGCGGGACTTAACCCAACATCTCACGACACGAGCTGACGACAGCCATGCACCACCTGTTTTCTTGTTCTCCGAAGAGAAGGAACTTATCTCTAAGTCTTTCAATCAATGTCAAGTCTTGGTAAGGTTCTTCGCGTTGCGTCGAATTAAACCACATACTCCACCGCTTGTGCGGGCCCCCGTCAATTCCTTTGAGTTTCAACCTTGCGGCCGTACTCCCCAGGCGGGATACTTATTGCGTTAACTCCGGCACGGAAGGAGTCGATACCTCCCACACCTAGTATCCATCGTTTACGGCTAGGACTACCGGGGTATCTAATCCCGTTCGCTACCCTAGCTTTCGAGCCTCAGCGTCAGTTACAGTCCAGAAAGCCGCCTTCGCCACTGGTGTTCTTCCCAATATCTACGCATTTCACCGCTACACTGGGAATTCCGCTTTCCTCTCCTGCACTCAAGAAAACCAGTTCGGACCCCATCACGGGGTTGAGCCCCGCACTTTTAAGATCCGCTTAGTTTCCCGCCTGCGCTCCCTTTACGCCCAATAATTCCGGACAACGCTTGCCGCCTACGTATTACCGCGGCTGCTGGCACGTAGTTAGCCGTGGCTTCCTCGTTAGGTACCGTCAAACAAAGACTGTATTATAATCCTTATCCTTCGTCCCTAACAACAGAACTTTACGATCCTAAGACCTTCATCGTTCACGCGGCGTTGCTCCGTCAGGCTTTCGCCCATTGCGGAAGATTCCCCACTGCTGCCTCCCGTAGGAGTCTGGGCCGTGTCTCAGTCCCAATGTGGCCGTTCATCCTCTCAGACCGGCTACTGATCGTCGCCTTGGTGGGCCTTTACCCTCACCAACTAGCTAATCAGACGCAAGCTCATCTTCAAGCGGAAGCATTTTCAGAGGCCTCCTTTAGTAAGTGTCTCATGCGATACTCTTACATTCATTCGGTATTAGCACCCCTTTCGAAGTGTTGTCCCCATCTTGAAGGTAGATTGCTTACGCGTTACTCACCCGTTCGCCACTTGGTGTTTACCGAAATAAACACCCCGTTCGACTTGCATGTGTTAAGCACGCCGCCAGCGTTCGTCCTGAGCCAGGATCAAACTCTCCAAAAAAAATTATTTTTCGAAGAACCGATTGGCTCTTAATTATCTGTTTAAAAAGAATTTATTAGGTAATCTGCTATAAAAAGCAGATACCGCACATTCGTTTATGTTAGAAAACATATTGTGCATTGTTTAGTTTTCAAAGAACATCTTTTGTCTTGCTCTCTCGAGCTGACTTTAAATATTATATCTTACGTTTTTTGTTTTGTCAACAACTTTTTTCAAACTTTTTTATTTCGTTTGTTTTGTTGTTTTCAAAACTCTTTATTTTGTTTGTTGCTCATCGACAACGTTGATTATTATATATTAAACTCAACCTAAATGTCAACACCTTTTTTATATTTTTTATAAAAAATTAATATAATTTTAATTTCTCTTGTAGATATATATAGATTATAATAAAAATATACTATATATATAGAGAGAAAGAAGGGCTATTTATGTTAAGAAAAACATACAAAAAACTATTATCAACAGGTATTGCTTTATCTTTAGGTTTTTCAGTTTCTTATACTATATTACCTAATCAATCTGCATATGCCTTCAACTGGGGCAATGCTATTGGCGCTGTGGCTATCACTGGTATTCAATATCAGCAATTAGAAAAACAGCTCAATTATCTAGATAGTGATGGTCGTCATGAGTATTTTAATCAAATGAAAAGTGAATTGGGAGAAAATACTGACCCTTATTACAATACTTTATTAGACAATATCATGAATCGTTTGACTTATGCCATCTCCTTAACGGACCCTTCTATTAAAGATAAACCTTATAATTATTTCATTAATCCAAGTGAAGAATATAATGCCTTTTGCACTGTAGGGCATAATTTAAGTGTAAATACTGGTATGTTTAAATTGCTCAATAATAATGAAGATGAACTTGCCATTGTTATTGCTCATGAATTAGCTCATGGTGAAGAAGAACATGTTCAAAGCTCTGCCAAGAAAAGTTTTTCTGTACAATTATTGACTAATCTTTATGCTTCTCAAAATCCTAATATTATATCTATAATTGGTGCAAATGTCCTGCAAAATAATATGATTGCTAAAGGTATAACTAAAGTTCAAGAACAAGATGCTGACGATATTGCTTTTAATTATGCAACAAGCGCTGGTTATAATATCGGTGCTGGTGCTGCTACTTGGCAACGTTTTATCGATAAAATGGGCGAGTCCAAAACTAATTTCGTAGGTGAATTATTCTCACCTTCTGACCATCCAAGTCATCAATCACGCCGTGATAATTATTCTGATAAACTCACTGACTATAGTAATAATAAAGTAAAGGTTGATAGTAAAACTGGCACAATTAGTGTAAATCGTCATGATTTTATAACACCTATCCCTGCAAATGATATGAGCAGTCAAGAAAGAGCATATCTAATTGCTGGTAATTTGGCAGCAGTTTATCATAATCATCCTAAAAATCCACCTGAAGCTTATTTAAGTGGAAATACAATTTATATGGGTAATCAAGCAATAATGGTTGTTGAATATGGAGAAAATGGTAATAGTATTGTAAATAAATTAAATTCTATTAGATAATTTGACGGAGGATATAACTAAAAATAGATTAATTACTTTTATCAATGTAATGATTTATAGTATTAACTTCATTACTTTATCTTGTCTATTATTAAGTGCTTTATATTCTTTTAAATCCCATCCTCTTTTTATATTATTCTTTGCTTGTAATTGTTGGCTAATAAATCAATTTAAAAATGCTTTATCTCAACTAATACCTAACAGAAAATTGAATTTCTTTATTTGCACTTTAAATATCATTTTAATATTAACTATCATTTTTCATTTAGGATATATTTCCATGTCCTTTCATGACTTCAACTAACAAAAAAAGACTTACTACCAATTTGATATGCACCCAAAATATTGGACATATTAATTAAGCCACTAATTGAGACTTAGTTCTGTATTCTACAGGACTAAGTCCTTTTAGTTTTATCTTTATCCGTTTTGTATTATAATATTTTATATAAGATTTTAACTCTTTTATAAAATCTTCAACGGATTTGAATTTTTTTAAATAGAATAATTCGCTTTTTAGCAAACCAAAGAAATTTTCTATTACGGCATTATCTAAGCAATTGCCTTTTCGGCTCATGCTTTGGATAATGCCTTTTTCTTTTAATAACTTCTGATACCTCTTATTTTGATATTGCCATCCTTGGTCTGAATGTAGAATTATCCCTTTCGTTTCTTTTATCTTTCTTGTTGCATCTTCTACCATATCTAATACTTGCTTTAGTACTGGTCTTTTCGATATTTTATAACTTATTATTTCTCCGTTATATAAATCTATTATTGGTGATAAGTATATTTTTTCATTACATAATGCAAATTCTGTTACATCTGTTGCCCATTTTTCGTTTGGTTTTTCTGCTTTGAAATTTCTATTTAATATATTTTTAGCTATTTTTCCTTCTTGCCCTCTATACGATTTGTATTTCTTTGCTCTTACTTTGCATGTTAAATTTTCTTCTTTCATCAATCTCATAACTACTTTATGATTGATTTTTATTCCCTGTTTATGCAGCTGCATAGTTACTCTTCTATATCCATATCTTCCATGATTTTTATTACAAATATTATGAATTAATGTTTTTAATCCTTTATATTTATCTTCTCTAGATAATTTTTTTAATGCATCATAATATGTGCTTTTAGCTAATTTTGTATAGTTTAATAGGGCTTTTAGAGTATATTTTTTCCTTAATTTAGCAATTACTAAAACTAGTGTCTTCCTTCCTTTTCCCATTGCTTCATTAAGGCATGCCACTTTTTTAATAGGTCATTTTCCATCCTTAATTGATAAACTTCTTGTTCCAATTTTTCAACATAAGAAAGTTCTTTTTTAGGTTTGTTAACTTTGTATTTAGATTTAGATTTTTTCATAGATGGTCTACCTCGTTTCTTAGCAAGTAAGCCAGAAAAGCCATAAGAATGATACAACTTTTCCCATGTAGAAATTGTACCAGTATTAGGAATGGAAAATTTGGCTGCTGTTTGATTTAATGATAAATGATGTAGCCATTTATATTCAATAACTTTTTGCTTAAAGATAGGAGTATATTTAAGATTTTTATGAAGAAGTTGTGGAATACCACCATGTTCATAATGAGATATCCATCTGCAAAGAGGAGCTATATCTGGCATGTTTAGAATTTTAGCTACATGAGAAATAGAATTTCCTTTTAAAACCATTTTAATTGCTTTAACTTTAAATTCATTTGAGTATTTAGTCATAAAAAAACTGCACCTCCAAAAGTTGTTTTTTGTCCAACTTTTGGGGTGCAGTTCAATTTAAGTAGTAAGTCTTTTTATTTTTATAAATCGAGATTTCTAACTAGATTTGCATGTTCTTCAATAAAACGACGACGAGGTTCTACTTTATCACCCATCAAGATAGTAAAAATAGAATCTGCTTCTTCCGCTTCACGAAGATGTACTTGCAATACTGTACGTTTTTCAGGGTCCATAGTTGTTTCCCACAACTGTTCTGGGTTCATTTCCCCTAAACCTTTATAACGCTGTACAGTGATACCATCTCTGCCGATTTCATCTAATTTTTGCGCTAATTCTTCATCGCTATAAGTATACCAATGGCTACGACCTTTTCTTATCTGATAAAGTGGTGGTTGCGCAATATATACATGACCATTTTCAATTAATGGTCTCATATAACGATAGAAGAAAGTCAATAACAATGTACGAATATGAGCACCATCGACATCGGCATCTGTCATAATGATGATTTTTCCATAACGACGTTTTGTAATATCAAATTCAGAACCAATACCACTACCAAATGCAGTAATCATAGTGCGAATTTCTTCATTGTTAAGGATTTTATCTAAACGTGCTTTTTCTACATTTAAAATTTTCCCACGAAGTGGCAATATAGCTTGGAAACGACGGTCACGACCTTGTTTTGCACTACCACCCGCACTATCACCTTCGACAAGATAAATTTCTGCTTGTTCTGGGTCTTTTACAGAGCAATCAGCTAATTTACCAGGAAGAGAGCTAACTTCTAAGGCATTTTTACGTCTAGTTAATTCACGAGCTTTACGCGCAGCTTCTCTAGCACGAGATGCCATGATGGATTTTTCAATGATTTTTTTAGAAATGACAGGATTTTCTTCAAAGTATTCAGATAAGCCTTCACTAACAATAGAATCTACAATTCCACGAACTTCAGAATTACCTAATTTTGTTTTTGTCTGTCCTTCAAACTGTGGTTCACGAAGTTTAATGCTAATTACACAAGTTAAACCTTCGCGAATATCTTCACCCACTAAGTTATCTTCGTTATTTTTGATAATACCTTGTCTGCGTGCAAAATCATTAGCAGCACGAGTCAACGCACTTTTAAAACCAGCTAAATGAGTACCGCCTTCTTCAGTATTGATATTGTTAACAAAGCTATAAATATTTTCACTATAGCTTGTATTATACTGAAGTGCAATTTCTACAACAGTAGTATCTTTTGTGCCATTGAAATATACAGGCTCTGGATTGATTACTTCTTTATTACGATTTAAATGTTCTACAAAGGAACTAATACCGCCTTCAAAATAGAAAGTTTCTTGACGAACTTCTTCAGGACGTTCATCAGTCAAAATAATAGTAATACCTCTATTTAAGAAGGATAATTCACGTAAACGATGTCTTAAAGTATCATAATCATAAACAGTTTCATCAAAAATTTCTGCATCTGGTACAAAATGAACTAATGTACCTGTTTCATCAGTTTGACCTACTACTTTTAATGGTTCTTTAGTTACACCTTTTTCAAAAGTAATTTCGTGAATTTTGCCATCACGTTTTACTTTTACTTCCATATTTGTGCTAAGTGCATTAACTACAGATACACCTACACCATGTAAACCACCGGATACTTTGTATCCAGAACCACCAAATTTACCACCAGCATGAAGTACAGTAAGAACTACTTCTACTGCTGGTTTTCCACTTTCGTGCATATCTACAGGAATACCACGACCGTTATCTGTTACTGTAATACTATTATCTTTATGAATTGTTACTTCTATATGAGTACAATATCCTGCTAAAGCTTCATCAATACTGTTATCTACAACTTCATATACTAAATGATGTAATCCACGAGCTGATGTACTACCAATATACATACCTGGGCGTTTACGTACTGCTTCTAAGCCTTCCAAAATCTGGATTTGATTTGCACCATAATCGCCTTCTACAGCAGTTACTTCTGCACTTTCTTCATCTAAATGAATCTTTACAGGTTCATCATGTTTAATATCTATTTCATTATTTATATTTTCTTCCAAATTAGCCATGTCGTTCCTCCTATTCTCTTTAATATTGTACCATTTATAAGCCTTCTAAGCAATTAATCTCTTTTTTCGTTCAGATTTTCCTTGATTTTCTTTTGCTTGAAATTCTACTTAAAAGTTCACATATCAATATAGCATTTAAAAAGTAAATAAGCATAGGAAAAATATATACATTAAGTCAAAAATTTTTACTTTCTTGCTATTGTAAGTGGATTTTTATAATTATTTTTGCTATTTTTTCAAATAAAAATGTATTTTTGTGTTTTTTACAGTGACATTTGTCTTTTTTTATGCTATGATAGAAAATATTTTTGTATCACTATACTAAACAAATGTATTTATCTAAGAGGAGGACTTTTTTCATGGACTTTTTTTCTATTATTTCCGCTATTGATAGCTTCCTTTGGGGACCACCTTTAATCATCTTATTGGTTGGTACAGGTATTTATTTGACACTGCGTTTAAAATTATTACAAGTTGCTAAATTGCCTTTAGCTATGAAACTCATCTTGAGTGCTAAAAATAAAGGCGATGGCGATATCAGTAGTTTCAAAGCACTTTGTCTTGCTTTATCTGCTACTGTAGGTACTGGTAATATCGTCGGTGTTGCTACTGCTGTTGAAGTCGGTGGTCCTGGTGCTATTTTTTGGATGTGGGTTGCAGCATTTTTTGGTATGGCTACAAAATATGCCGAAGGTTTACTCGCTATAAAATATCGTTCTAAAGACGAAATTGGTCAAGTTGCTGGTGGACCTATGTACTATATCGAACTCGGTATGGGTAAAAAATATAAACCTTTAGCTGTTATCTTTGCTGTTTTTTGTATTTTAGTTGCATTCTTTGGTATTGGTACATTTGCTCAAGTAAATGCTATTGTTGATAGTGTTTCTTTGACTTTTGGCGTTCCAGTTTACATAACTGATATTATTCTTACTTTATTAGTTGCTGGTATTACTTTAGGTGGTTTAAAAAGTATTGCTCGTGCAGCTTCAGCTATTGTTCCTTTTATGGCTGTTTTATACTTCGTAACTTGCTTAGGTATTATTTTACTTCATATCTCAGATGTTCCTGCTGCTGTTGCACTCATTATTGATAGTGCTTTCAATGGTCATGCTGCTGTTGGTGGTTTTGCTGGTTCAACAATCATGATGGCTATGAAAAATGGTATCGCACGTGGTGTATTCTCCAACGAATCCGGTCTTGGTTCTGCACCAATCGCAGCTGCTGCCGCAAAAACACATTGGCCTGCTGAACAAGGTTTAATCTCTATGACTGGTACTTTCATTGATACTATCATTATCTGTAGTATGACTGGTTTGACTTTAGTTTTAACTGGTGTTTGGTCTGGAGACCTTTCTGGTGCTGCTATGACTAATACAGCATTTAGCATGGATTATGGTTTTATGGGTGGTATTTTCCTTACAGTTTCTTTAGCTTTATTTGCTTTCACTACAATCTTAGGCTGGAATTATTACGGTGAACGTGCTTGCCAATATTTATTCGGCATTAAAGGTATCTTACCTTATCGCATCATCTTCATCTGCTTAGTTGCTTCTGGTGCCTTCTTAAAACTCGAAGCAATTTGGATTTTAGCCGATATCGTAAATGGCTTGATGGCTATTCCAAACTTAATTGCTATCATCGCTCTTTCTGGTGTGATTTCTCTTGAAACTAAAAAATACTTTGAACATCTAAAAGAAAATAAATAAAATTTTTCATAAAAAAAGCAGTGATATAAACTAGGTAATACTAGTTACATCACTGCTTTTATTTTATTTAAATTTAGATACAAAAAAACGTCGCTATAATAGCGACGTAAACTTTCAAATGGCAGGGGTAGCTGGACTCGAACCAACGCATGCGGGATTCAGAAACCCGTGCCTTACCAACTTGGCGATACCCCTATATCTTATTGACTTATAATATTATAAAAGCCAATAAGCCTTTTGTCAACCATAAATAATATTTTTATGATAAAAATTAACAAATACGTGGAATTTGTTCACCTTGTGGCATATCTACAATACGTATACCACCTATAGCTGTGCGAAGTCCAACCTCGCCAATAGCTTTATCAATGACTTTGCCAATCACTCTAGCATTTTTACCATATTCAAATTTATGCATTGTAGCTAATACATTTTCTGTATCTTCTTGGTCTACAAAAGCTACTAATTTACCTTCATTTGCCAAATAAAGTGGGTCAAATCCTAAAATATCGCAAAAACCTTGTACTTCTTCACGCACTGGAATACTATCTTCTTCTAATAAAATTCCCACTTGAGCTTGCTGTGCTATTTCATTTAAAACAGCTGCTACACCACCACGAGTTGGATCACGAAGTACAGCGATATTTGGCGCTACTGTGAGCATTTCCTTCACCATATGATTAAGCGGTGCACAATCTGTTTTTATCACGCTTGGCAATTCTAAATTATGACGAGATGCCATAATTGTTGCTGAATGGTCTCCCAAATAGCCACTGACAATTATATTTTGACCTGCTTTCGCTTTCAATGGAGATATTTCCACACCTTCTATGCGTTCTCCCACACCAGCAGTATTGATAAAAATACCATCAGCACAGCCTTTATTCACTACTTTAGTATCACCTGTAACGATATAAACTCCAGCTTCATCAGCAGCTTTGCGCATAGTATTTACTATTTCCTGTAAATCTTTTAACGGAAAACCTTCCTCAATTATCATGCCCACAGAAATATATTTAGCAATTGCTCCTGTCATAGCCAAATCATTTACCGTACCACAAACAGCCAATTTCCCAATATTACCGCCAGCAAAAAACAAAGGTTTTACTACATATGAGTCTGTAGTAAATGCTATTTTATTTGTACTTAAATCTAATTTAGCACCATCGTGCATTTCCCTTAATATAGGATTATCAAATGCTGGCAATAAAATTTTTTCCATAAGCTCATGACCTGCTTGACCACCACTGCCATGTGCCATAGTAATTACGTCATTTGCACCAAAATTACCTGCCAATATTATCACCACCAAAATTTTTAAACTTATTCAAAATGAAATACTCTCGAGCCATATTTATACCAAGCAGCACAAGTTCCTTCAACAGAAACCATACATGAACCTACTGCATGATTTGGTGTACATACCTTGCCAAAAAGAGGGCAATCTGTAGGTTTTACTAAACCACGAAGCACTTCACCACAACGACAACCAGCAGGTTCTTTGGATATTTCCTTATTCACTGGTATCATCTTCAAAGCATCAAATTCACTGAAAGCATCTGTTAAGTCCAATCCTGAATTTTCGATTACACCCAAGCCACGCCAATTAGCAGGTGCTTTTTTATATACTAAATCCATGATTTTTTGCGCTTGCATATTACCTAATGTTTTTACCACACGCTTATATTGATTTTCGATTTTAAAATCTTTTGCATGAATTTGTTTTGCAATCATATAAATAGCCTGCAAAATATCAAGTGGCTCAAAACCTGCTACAACTGCTGGCAAATGATATTTTTCTGCAATAAATGTAAAAGGCTCTTCACCTGTGATTACACAAACATGACCAGGAAGTAAAAAGCCATCTATTTTTATTTTTTCATCACAAAGCAATGCTTCAATTGCTGGCGGAGTCAATTTATGTGCTGTTAATACAAAAAAGTTTTTTATATTTTGCTGTTTTGCTGCAAGTATTGTAGCTGCTGCTGTAGGAGAAGTTGTTTCAAAACCAACAGCAAGAAAAATAACTTTTTTATCAGGATTATCTTTTGCTATTTGCAAACTATCCATAGGAGAGTAAATAATTCTTATATCGCTACCTTCTGCTTTTACCTGATTTAAACTAGATGATGTACCTGGCACCTTTAACATATCGCCAAAAGTAGTGATAATAACATCTTCTTGACGAGCATATGCAATCGCCGTATCTAAATAATCATTTGGTGTAACGCATACAGGGCAACCTGGACCACTTACTAGCTCTACTTTTTCTGGCAATAATTGGCGAATTCCTGCACGGAAAATAGATACTGTATGTGTACCACATACTTCCATAATACGCACTGGTCTATCTATTAATCTATCTATTTCTTTAAGCAAGAATGCTGCTATCTGTTTCGTTTCGTTCACTTGCTGGCTCATTAGTTCCAAGCACCTCTTTCAATAATTCAGTAGTGATTTTCGCTTCTTCTTCATCAATTACTTGAATGGCAAAACCAGCATGCATCAAAATATAATCTCCTTCATTAGCCTCTGGTAATAACATCAAGCTAATATCACGGCGAATACCTTCTACTTCTACAGTCGCCACCATGTCTTTTTTTTCAATAACTTTTGCAGGTACCGCTAAACACATAAAAACCCTTCCTATCTATTTCACTATTTCAATATCATTTTCTTGTAAATAACGAGTCAAAGCCACTGCCATTTGACCTAAAGCTATACCACCATCATTAGACGGTACTTTCTCATTGATGTAAATATCATATCTATCTTGTAATTCTTTGTAGATTAAATCCAACAAAGTGATATTTTGACATACACCTCCACTTAATACTACTTTATTTAAATTACTTTCCTTACCCAATAAATCTATCATTTCACAAATAGCTTTTGCCATAGTCAAATGGAAAGATTTCGCTATATATGCTACAGAATATTTCTGTTTTAAATCATATAAAAGCTGATACATAGGCATAAAATCTATGATATATTGACCTAATTCTTTATTTATCGTAAATGGCAAAACTTCACCATCGCTATCATAAGCTATTTTTTCCAATTCAATAGCTGCTTGTCCTTCATAATTTATCTGATAACAAATACCTAGCAAACTAGCTACAGTATCAAAAATTCTGCCAGCACTAGAAGTAAGTGGAGCATTAAATCCTTTTTGTGTAGCTTTTATCAATAATTGCCAATTCACCTTTAATAATTCAGGATATTTGTCCTTAATATCTTCACCATAAAGATTATACGCTATCCATAAACCTAATCGCCATGGTTCTTTTACCGCTTTGGCTCCAGATGGCAATGGCATATATTGAAAATGTCCTCTGCGTTCATATCCAGATAAATTGGCTATAAAAAATTCTCCGCCCCAAATACAACCATCATCGCCAAAACCTGTACCATCTAGGCTAATACCGATTACATCACCTTTCAAATCATGCTCTGCCATGACTGAGGCAATATGTGCATGATGATGTTGTACCTGTACTAATGGTAAATCATTATCTTGAGCATAGCTTTTGGCAAATTTTGTCGAAAAATACTCTGGGTGCATATCACAAGCAATAAGTTTTGGTTCAATAGTAAATAGACGCTTAAATAAATCAATACTATTTTTATAAGCGTTATTGACTGCCATATTTTCTAAATCACCTATATGCTGACTCAAAAAAGCCTTTTGCCCTTTCGTCATACAAAAAGTATTTTTTAATTCTGGCCCACAGGCTAATACAGGAATATCACTTATCAAATCGCCTTTTAATAATACTGGAGAAGGAGCATATCCTCTACTTCTGCGTATTAACATCTGTCTATTATTAAACACTCGCACTACAGAATCATCTACACGCGTTTGAATAATTCTATTATGTGAAAGTATATAATCCGCTATTGTTGATAAATGTGATTTAGCTTCTTCATCTTGATAAACAATTGGCTCATCACTTAAATTAGCACTTGTCATTACAAATACATCATCATCATTTAATAATAAATAATGAATTGGTGCATATGCTATCATCACACCTAAATAAGCATTATGAGGTGCTACCTTTGATGCTAAGTTATAAGCTTTTGCTTTATGCAATAAGACAATCGGTGCTTGCATAGAAGTCAATAATTCTTCTTCTTTATCGTTCACTTCACAGATTTTTTTTACTATATCAAGATTAGTAGCCATCACTGCAAAAGGTTTATCCTCGCGAATTTTTCGCTGTCGCAAATTTGCTACAGCTTCTTCATTAAAAGCATCACAGACTAAATGATATCCGCCTATCCCCTTTACTGCGACAATAGCACCTTTTTTGATTAATTCATGTGCTTTTTTTATACTTTCATTAGCTATATATACTTTATCAGCTACTAATTTATACTGTGGTCCACAAATATCACAAGCATTTGGTTGAGCATGAAATCGTCTATCTAATGGATTAGTATATTCATCTTCGCAATTTTTACACATAGGGAATACTTTCATCGTAGTATTTTGGCGGTCATAAGGAATGTCTTGCACTATGGAAAAACGTGGCCCACAATTTGTACAGTTCGTAAAAGCATATTGATATCTTCTATTGTTTTTATCTTTTATTTCTCGTTTACAATCTTCACAAATAGCTAAATCTGGAGAAATCAAAGTTTCTTTCGTCAAACCTTGTGGGCTTTTTTGAATTATAAACTCTTTATCATCACAAATTACATCAATCTCATGATAGCTGATATTTGTTATATATGATGCTTTAGGCGCTTTTGTTTTTATACATTGACAAAAATTTTCTATATCTATATCTCGTCCCTGAATTTCCAGCAAAACGCCTTCTACATCATTTAATACATAACCGCTATAACAAGACTGTATAGCTAAACCATATATAAACGGTCTAAAACCTACACCTTGTACAATACCTTCTACACGTATCTGATATCTTTTTATTTCTGATACTCTGCTACCCATTTATCAACTAGCTCCTTAGCCTTTTGAGCTACTTCTGGTACTTTTTCAGCTATTTTTTCTGTCATATCCAATCCCATAGAAACAACCTCTGGTTTTACACCCATTACAACGACTTCTTCAATAGGATTATCTGTCAATTTCAAAACAGCTAACATATCATTAACGCCTAAATCATGTACAGATATTTTATCTTTAAAATATGCATTTAATTCATCACCTGTAAAACTATGAAAACTACCTACAGGCGCATCAATGTTCATTGCATCAATCAATAATAATTTTTTAGTACCTGCAATATATGGCATTAAATCCATACCTAAAGTACCACCATCAATAATTTGTACAAAATCAGGATAGTCAGTGATTTTCTGCAAATATTCTGCACATCTAACACCAAAACCTTCATCTTGCATGATGATATTGCCAATACCTACAACTGAAATATCTGCCATAATTATTCTCCTAATTTTAACTGTTCTTGTTTTTTCTTAAATTCACTGCGGATAAAATCACACCATTTATCTACACCTACATCTTTAGAAGCAGCAGTTTCCATGATTTCAAGCTGTGGATGAATACATTTTAAATCATGTTTAGCAGCTTCCATATCAAAATTAGTAAATGGTAAAATATCAACTTTGTTTAAAATAGCAACTTTAGACTCTTTGAAAATAATTGGATATTTTAATGGTTTATCATCGCCTTCAGTAATACTTAAAACAGTAACCTTCATATCTTCACCAACGACAAATTCTGCTGGACAAACGAGATTACCCACATTTTCGATGATTACAACATCTAATTTATCAAGGTCTAAATCGCCAAGTACTTCTTCTACCATTGGCGCATCTAAATGACAACCGCCATTTGTATTAATCTGAATTACTGGCACATTATGCTGTGCTATTCTATCAGCATCTTTATCGGTAAATAAATCACCTTCAATTACAGCTAAGCGTAAATCATCTTTTAGATGAGCAATAGTTCGTTCTAATAAAGTTGTTTTACCTGAACCAGGAGAACCCAATAAATTAATAACTAAAATACCATGTTTATCAAATAAAGATTTATTCTTGCCAGCAATTTCATCATTTCTGCCAAGAATATCTTGCATTACAGGAATATCCATTCAATCCGCCTCCAATGATTCTACTCGAAGCTCTCGTCCCGATATAGTTTCCATGCGCAAAGAACCACAATGAGGACAAGTAAAGTTGTATCTTTCTATCTTAGTTTCCTTACCACATTCTAAACATCTTGCTACAAGTGGTATTCTCTTTAAAATCAATTTTGCTCCTTCAGCTTTCGTGTCTTTAGCTATAGAAGTAAAACAAAACTCTAAAGACTCATCTACAACACCTGTCATTTCGCCAACTAAAACAGAAATTTCTGTTACTTTTTTCGCTTCATTTTTATCTGCATAAGAAAGCACAATATCTAAAATGCCTTCTGCTAATGCCATTTCATGCATAATCTAAAATAATAAAACAGTCGGGTAAAAACCCGACTGTTTTATCTCCTTATAACAGAGCAGTTAACCCACGCTGAGTAAACTCAGCAGTCAACTGTGTTAGCGGTGTTTTAGCAGGATTATAATTAATCGTTGTTTCACCGTTATGCGCATGAATATGAACGTTATATACTCCAGGTAATCCTAATAAACTTTCTTTAAGTTCTTTAGCATTTTCCTTTGTATATCCTTCAACTTTAAATCTTAATTTATTACCTTTTCCACCAAAAAGGCAACCACAAGTAAGACACATGAAAATTACATCTCCTTAATCTTCTGCAACATGTCCTTTTTTATCTTTGAGGTCATCAATATCAGATGGAATATGTGCTAAAGTTTTTGTACCAGAGAACATACTAGCAGCTTCACCTTCACGTTCCATTAAATCTGCTCTGAATACCATATATACATGACCCATAGCAAAGAACATAATGAACCAAGCAAAATAATGATGAACCCAATGGAAAATCATTTCACCATACATACCAATTGACCAACCAAAAATAGAAGCTGGTACACCTGTGGAGTTAGGCATATAGTACATAGCAAAACCTGTTACGATTTCTACTAAAACCATAACATATAATGCTAAATATGAGCCACGAGCCAAAGGATTACGTAAATATGGTTTATGAGAATATTTTAATAGGCTGTAGTGAAGTGCTACTTCTACAGTTTCTTCCATGTATTTAGTAGTCCAGAATTTAGGTAACAAACGGTCACCACGATTGATAATCCAGCCATAAATACGCAAAGTAAATGAAGCTGTAAAAATAAAGCCTAATAAGAAGTGAATATTACGGATTAAATCTACAGATAAACGCCAATCTGCAAAAGTTGGTTCATGACCTGGGCCACCAGAAATAGGGTCCATAATCAACAATCCTGTAATAAATAATCCAGCAATACACCAAACCATAATCCAATGAAATATTCTTAAAAATGGACTAAAAATATAATATTTCTTTAATTGTCCCTTTGGATGAACTAACTTAGCCATTTAAACCACCCCTAATATAAGGGTCAGTATTAACTGTACTTATTGTTCTTCCCTTCGCATCATATAAGTGAGTAGCACAAGCTATACATGGGTCAAAAGAACGTATAGCTTTGACAATTTCTAATGGTTTTTCTGGAATTTTAACAGCAGTATCCATCATAGCGCGTTCAAAAGCACCTTGACCTGCCACTTCATCACGAGGGCAAGCATTCCATGTAGTTGGTACTACTGCTTGATAATTGCTACATTTCTTATCTTTAATTGCAACCCAATGGCTAAGTGCACCACGAGGAGCTTCATAAAGACCTACACCTTTTACTTCTTCAGTTGGCCATGTAGATGGATCCCATTTAGTAGTATTAGCTGTATCTGTATCACCATTAGCAATATTTTTAATGAGTTTTCCGAAGAAATATTTATTCATGCAAGCATTAAGCTGTGCATCTAAACCACGAGTAATTGTACGTCCAAGTGTAGATGGTAACCATACTTCTGGTGCTACATTTAATAATTTAGAAATAGCATCTACTTGATCTACCATCATCTTTTCTGCCCAATTTGGTTGGAGAAGATTTTGTTTAACTTTTGTATAAATAATAATATAACGAGCAAGAGGTCCAACTTCTGCCATTTTGCCACGCCATAATGGTGTTTTAATCCAGGAATATTTGCCTTTTTCATTAAGCTGTTCCCAATGGCTCTTATTACCGTTTTTATCACCAGTGTATTCAGCTTCAGATTTACCATCCCATGGATGAAGAGCATCGCCATCTTTATACCATGCATGAGTTGTAGTTTCTGTTAATACTTCTGGATCTTTTAAGTCATCAGCTGTAACTTCAGTAACTTTTGCGTTCATAACGCCAGCACCGAAGTTTTCAACTACAGCATTGCAGTGAATCATGATTTGATTGAACCAATCTCCACCATTAGCTGTACCTGCAAATGGTTCTTCTGGGAAGGAGCCAAATCCTAATACACGTTCTTTAGCAAGACCAGCACCGCCAGTGATTAAACCTTTCTGAGCATAAATATGACCAATAGCTAATAAGTCAGGTAAATAGAAATTATTTACTAAATCCATGCTTAAATTGATGGAAGTATCTACAGCAGCTAAACGCTGGCTATTAACAGGAGCATTCATTTCGTCCATGGAAATAGCGCATGGCATACCACCAACAACATAATGAGGATGTGGATTTTTACCACCAAAAATAACATGAGGAATAACTACTTCACGTTGTTTATCGAGCATATTTAAATAATGAGCGATAGCCATTAAATGTACTTCTGGAGGAAGAATTTGATAATCTGGATGATCCCACCAGTTTGCAGCAAAAATACCAAGCTGTCCACCGCTAACTAAAGCTTGAACTTTATCTTTAATTGCTTGGAAATATGCTGGTGTTGCTTTTGGGAAATCTTTTGGATATGCAGAAAAATCATATTCCATTGGACCATTAAATGGTAATTTATAATTTGCAAGCACTGCATTTTGTAAATTAGCAGTTGCTGTTGGGTCTGCTTTTAATGCTTCAAGTGGGCTAACCCAATCTAATGCATGTAAATGATAAAAATGTACTAAATGGTCATGAACAGTAAGTGTTGCTGCCATTATATTACGGATATAGTTTGCATTTTTAGGAATTTTAATGCCGAGTGCATCTTCTACTGCACGAACACAGCCCAAAGAATGAGAACTAGTACATACGCCACAAATACGTTGAATATATGCCCATAAATCGCGAGGGTCACGATTTTTAGCAATTACTTCAAGACCTCTCCAAGCTGTTCCGCTAGAAATAGCATCTGTTACTTTATTGCCTTCCACTTCAATTTCTACACGTAAATGTCCTTCAATACGTGTTATTGGGTCTACTACTATATGTGCCATTATTTATCAACCGTCCTTTCTTTCAGAGCTTTTTTTAGCTTCAGCTGCATCTCTTTTCTTTTTCTGAATAGCAGATGTAGCTGCATGTCCTGCGATACCGACAGCCATAGCACCAAGTGCAATACCACCAACTGTATCAATATTACCAAGACCTAGGCTACTAATACCTGGAACATCTGGTATACGTTCATATAATGGATCTTCATCCCAGAAGTTTTTGTTTGTACAACCGATACAACTTGCCCCAGATTGTACAGGATAAGATAAACCATTCCACCAACGAAGGTTACCACAAGAGCTATAAGTTTCAGGTCCACGGCAACCTAATTTATATAAACACCAACCTGCTTTAGCACCTTTATCATTGAAATCTTCAGCAAAAAGACCAGCATCAAAGAATGGACGACGATAGCAAGTATCATGCAAACGATTACCAAAGAATTGTTTTGGACGTCCTTCATTATCTACAGGTGGTAATTTACCAAACATAGCATAATGAGCGATAACACCAGTCATTACTTCTGGAATTGGTGGGCAACCTGGTACATTGATAATAGGTTTATCACCAATAATATTAGGTACGCCAGTAGATTGTGTAGGATTTGGTCTAGCAGCTTGAATACCGCCCCATGCAGAGCAAGAACCATAGTTAATAATTGCAGCACAATGAGCTGCTGCTTCTTTTAACTGATTAATGAAAGCATGACCACCTACCATACAATAGCCAGAATCTGCAAGAGCAGGTACTGCTCCTTCTACAGCCAAAATATATTGACCATCATATGCTTTAATAATTTCTTGAAGATGTTCTTCAAATGGTTGTCCGCTGGCAGCTGCTAAAGTATCGTCATACTCTAAAGCAATCATATTTAACACTACGTCAGATGCCATTGGTGCTCCAGAACGAATGAAGGCTTCACTACAGCCTGTACATTCATGACCATGAAGCCATACCACAACTGGTAATCTTTTTTCTGCTGCTTCTACAACTTCAGATAACATACTTGGAGCTATGCCAAGCATAGCAGCCATTGCTGTACAAGCTTTGATGAAGGAACGACGACTCATTCCTTTTTTTTGGTACATGTCCCAAATAGAATTATACTTTTCCACAGTACCCCTCCTAAATAAATTAAATACTAGACCCACTCATTTTTCCTGACTAAGGTATGAATGAAAAATATCATATTAGACCCAATATTTATATAAAATAATAAGAATATTATTTATTCCCTAATTGGATTTTCATAATATATGTAAATGCAAAAAACACATAATTTGTAGCTATATTTTTATATATTATTTTTATTATTTTATTAAATTATATAAAGTTTTCTTATACCTTGTATTATAGTTCGCTAGTTATTATATCGTCAAGCATTTTAAAAAGTTACAAATTATTTATGTAATTATACATTTAATATATTATTTAATGATTTTTCTTTACTCTCAATCTTCCACCTACAATATCACTAACAGGATTAATAGTTACAAATGCACCTTCATCTATATCTAAAACCATATTTTTTAATTTATCTATCTCTAATCTAGTTACTACACAATATAAAATTTTTCGTTTTTCTTTCGTATAACCACCTTCTCCATGAAGCACAGTTACACCTTTATCCATTTCCAACATCAAACGATTTAAAATATCCGTATGTTGTGAAGTAACTATCATTACAGAATAAGTTTCCTCTAAACCTTTTAAAACCACATCAATCATTTTAGCGATAACAAAATAAGCTACTAATGAATACATAGCTTTATCCCAGCCAAAAACTAAACTTGCACTACTTAAAATAAATAGATTTATAAACATGACAATTTCGCCAACAGAAAAAACTGTTTTCTTATCTGTCAAAATCGCCACAATTTCCGTTCCATCTAAAGAGCCACCATTGCGAATTATAAGACCTACACCTGTTCCCGTAATAATACCGCCAAAAACTGCTGCCAAAAAATAATCATTAGTTACCGGCAATACAGGTAAAAATACACTAGACCAAAATGACAATGATATTACAGCAAAAGTAGTCGCTATAGCAAAAGCTTTACCTATATGTTTATATCCTAAATATAAAAAAGGTAAGTTTATCAAAATTAAAAATGCACCGAAAGGAAGTCCTGTTATAGCACTAAGCATAATAGAAACACCTACTACGCCACCATCAATTATATTATTAGGAATTAAAAATATTTCTAACCCTATTGCTGTGATTATCGAACCAATAAAAATATAAATATATTTCTTCACGTACTGGCTCAATTTACTTTTTTTAGTATTCAATATGTAACCTCCTTTTTTATTTTAATCATATCATATTTATATATATATTCTCTATGAAAAAATACTTATGACGGAGATAATTATAATTCAATTGACTGACTTTGATTTATATTAGCAGATTTCAATCATTTTATGATTGACTTTGATTGGGTTTGAGTGATATAATAATCTTGAAATGAGGTGAGCTTATGTTAACACAAGATCGTCATTGTGCTATTTTAAATTTACTAAAAACTAAATCTAGCGTTACTTTATTAGAATTAACTACTTTATTAAATACATCTGAATCTACTATTCGTCGTGATTTGACAGCACTTGATAAAGCTGGAAAACTCCGTAAAGTCTATGGCGGAGCAACTAGCATTGATTTTTATACTGCTGATGAAAAAGACATTCACACTAAACATGATTTACAAATTACAGAAAAGAACTTAATCGCCAAAAAAGCTGCTAGTTTAGTAAAACCTCATGATTTAATTTATATTGATGCTGGTACTACTACAGAATTAATCATCGACCATTTAACTGAAAAAAAAGCAACCTATATAACAAATGGCATTATTCATGCTCAAAAATTAACTGATAAAGGTTTTAATGCTTTCATCATTGGTGGTCAATTAAAAAAATCTACTGGAGCTATTATCGGCACAACATCTATCGAAAATCTTCAACCTTATAATTTTACTAAAGGCTTCTTTGGCACAAATGGTATTAGCCTTCAGGCAGGGTTTTCTACTCCTGATAGTGTTGAAGCTTGTGTGAAAAAAACTGCTTTAAAACACTGTCAAGAAGCTTATGTCTTGGCTGACTCCACTAAATTTGACCAAATAACACCTATAACTTTTGCTAACTTAGAAGATGCCATCATCATCACTGACATCTTAAAAGATAAAAAATATCTTGATTATACAAATATCATGGAGGTGTTGTAAATGATTTATACTGTAACATTTAATCCTGCTATCGATTATATTGTTCGCATGCCAGAATTTATTGCTGGAGCTACTAACCGTGTAAATTATGAACAAGTTTTAGGTGGCGGAAAAGGTATAAACGTTTCTATCGTATTGAAAAATCTTGGTATTGATAGTACAGCTTTAGGCTTTATTTCCGGTTTCACTGGAAAAGAAATCATTCGCCAGCTTCATAGCTTTGGTTGTAAAAGTGATTTCATTGAATTACCAAATGGCTTTTCTCGTATAAATGTAAAAATTAAAACAAATGACGAAGAAACTGAAGTCAATGGTCAAGGCCCTGATATTCCAGCAAATGCTATTGAAGAATTATTTGCTAAATTAGATAAATTAACTGCTGGTGATACTTTAGTTTTAGCTGGTAGTATTCCTAAAACTTTGCCAGATGATATCTATGAAAAAATCATGGCTCGTTTAGAAAATCGCAACATCAATATCGTTGTTGATGCTACTAAAAATCTCTTACTTAATGTTTTAAAATATCGTCCATTCTTAATCAAACCTAACAACCATGAATTAGCTGAAATGTTTAATGTTACTTTAACTTGCAATGATGACATTATCACTTATGCTAAAAAACTCCAGGATATGGGAGCTAAAAATGTATTAGTTTCTATGGGTAAAGATGGTGCTATCTTAGTAGCTGAAGATGGTTCCATAACATATAGCCCTGTTCCTAAAGGAAAATTAGTAAACTCCATCGGTGCTGGTGATTCCATGGTCGCTGGTTTCTTAACAGGCTATATTGAAACAAATAGCTATGAAAAAGCTTTCTATATGGGAGTTGCTACTGGTTCTGCTTCTGCATTCTCTGAAAATTTAGCAACTCGCAGTGAAGTTGAAGCTTTATTAAAAACTTTAAATAACTAACTTCATAAAAGTTAATAATATTAAGGAGATATATTAAATGAAAATTACCGACTTATTAAAACCAGTTAGTATTCAATTAAATGTTGCTCCGCCAAAATCCAAAACTGAAGCTATTGAAATCTTAGCTGATTTAATGGAAAAAAGCGGTAACCTCAATAACAAAGAAGAATACTTAAAAGCCGTAATAGCTCGTGAAGAATCTGGTTCCACTGGATTAGGCGATGGTATCGCTACACCACATGCAAAAAGCGCTGCTGTAAAAGAAGCTGGTCTTGCTGCTATGGTTATTCCTGATGGTATGGACTTTGAAGCTTTAGACGGCAATCCATCTCGCTTATTCTTCATGATTGCAGCTCCAGATACTGCAAGCGATTTACATGTAGAATTATTAAGTAAACTCGCTATGATGGTAATGGATCCTGATTTTAAAGAATCCTTAATCGCTGCAAAATCTGTAGATGAATTCTTAAAATTAATCAATGATAAAGAAAATCCACCAACTGAAGAAGAAACTAAAGCAGAAACTGCACCTGCCAAAGAAGAAACTTCTACTGGTTATGATGTGTTAGCTGTTACAGCTTGCCCTACTGGTATCGCTCATACTTATATGGCAGCTGAATCCTTAGAACAACATGCTAAACGCAAAAATATTTCCATCAAAGTTGAAACAAATGGCGCTGGCGGTAGAAAAAATATATTAACTGATGAAGATATCGCTAATGCAAAATGTATTATCGTTGCTGCTGATAAAAATGTACCAATGGCTCGTTTCAATGGTAAACACGTTATCATTACTAAAGTAGCTAATGGTATCAATAAAGCTGATGAACTTTTAGATAAAGCAATGGCTCAAGATGCTCCTATCTATAAAGGTTCTGGCGATGATGACAGTGCTTCCACTGCTTCTAGTGAAAATGAAAGTATCGGTCGTCAACTTTATAAACACTTAATGAATGGTGTTTCTCATATGCTTCCATTCGTTGTTGGCGGTGGTATCTTAATTGCTATTGCATTCTTAGTCGATGTTTACGATCCAGCTAATCCTTCTAATTTCGGTTCTAATACTCCACTTGCTGCCTTCTTCAAAAATGTCGGCGGTGTTTCTTTCGGATTTATGCTTCCTGTACTTGCTGGATTTATCGGTATGAGTATTGCTGACCGCCCAGGTCTTGTTGCTGGTTTCGTTGGTGGTGCTATGGCAAACACTGGTGGTTCTGGTTTCTTGGGTGCTTTAATCGCAGGTTTTGCTGCTGGTTATATCATTTTAGGTCTTAGAAAAGTTTGCAAAGTATTACCTGAGTCTCTCGAAGGTATCAAAACTATCTTAATCTATCCTTTATTTGGTGTATTATTGATGGGTATTGCTATTACCTTCATTATCAACCCTCCTGTAAGTGCTATTAATACATGGCTTGTGGAAACATTAAAAGGTATGGATCCTAGTAGCTGTATTTTAATCGGTATTATCGTTGGCGGTATGATGTCCATCGATATGGGTGGTCCATTCAACAAAGCAGCATATGTAACAGGTACTGCTCTTTTAGCTGATGGTGAATTTGGTATTATGGCTTCTGTTATGGCAGGTGGTATGGTTCCTCCAATCGCTATTGCTCTTTGTACTACATTCTTTGGCAATCGCTTCACTGAAGCTGAAAGAAAATCTGGTATCACAAACTATGTAATGGGATTATCTTTCATCACTGAAGGTGCAATTCCATTTGCTGCTGCTGACCCTGCTCGTGTAATTCCATCTTGTGTTATCGGGTCTGCTGTGGCTGGTGCTTTGTCTATGGCTTTTGAATGTACTCTTCGTGCTCCTCACGGTGGTATTTTCGTTGTTCCAACAATCGGAAATCCTCTCATGTACTTATTAGCTATAGCTATAGGTGCTGTCGTTTCTATGATTCTCTTAGCTATCTTAAAAAAACCATTAAATAAATAATAATAATAAAATCAATGCAGATTAATTTCTGCATTGATTTTTTATTGACCAAAGCTAACAAATAAGGCTCTAATACTTGCAAAACAGTGTAAACTTTTATAAAATAATATTAGGAAATATACCATAATATAATTTACTTTTAGTCATTTTATTCAGATATATAAATCCCTATTTCTAGCTATAATAAAATTTAAAACTATATTAAATTTTATATTAGTAGGCAGATATCGTTATATTCCAATTTACAATATATTGCTTATTTAGCTAATATATATACATTAGTAGTATTATTTATATTTTTGTATAGCTAAAATTTATTATAATATTATTTTTATTTATAGTCATTAGGAGGTATTTACTATATTGGAAACTCGCACTAATCAAAAGGAAAAACTTCACATTATAGCAATAAAGGGTAAATTAGATATATCTACTGCACAACAAGCAAAAATTGAAATTTTAGATAAAATGACTTCTAGTGACAATATTATAATTGATATGTCTGATTGTAATTACATTTCTAATTATGGTCTATATTTACTTTCTAATATTGCCAACAAAGCTAAATTATTAAATATAAAAGCAATCTTTGTTTCCATAATTGATAAAATATCAGAAATATTTGATTTAACAGGTTTAACAGATACAATTGAACTCGCTCCTTCAATTGATGATGCTATAAAAAAATATGCTCTGATACATTAATGAGGTGTTATCATGCAATTAGATATTCTGCCTACTGATACGTTCAAACAATTTAAAATTAGACGCGGATTTTTCCGCTTAAACGGCTCCTCTATTGTTCCTGGAGGAGTTAATTTTTGCATATATTCAGCCGGTGCTACAAGTTGTGAATTAGTATTATTCAAAGACAGAGCACCTAAACCTTTTGCGATAATTCCATATCCTGAAAATTATCGTGTTGGCAACGTTTTTGCCATGATTGTACTCGATTTAGATTATGAAAATATAGAATATGGTTTTCGCATTGATGGAAAATATGATAAAACCACTGGCGATATTTACGACCGTCGCAAAATCATCTTAGACCCATATGCTAAAATGGTCTCTGGTCGCAACGAATGGGGTAAATTGCCAGATAAAGATAATATATTTCAATATCGTTCCAAAGTAGTAATCAGTGATTTTGAATTAGACTCTGATTTACCACAAAAAACAGACCATGGTGATTTAATCATTTATGAAACCCATTTACGTGGTTTCACTCGTCATGAAGCTTCCAAAGTAAAACACCCTGGGACTTATGCTGGATTTATTGAAAAAATTCCTTATCTCAAAGAATTAGGTATCAATGCTGTTGAATTTTTACCAATCTTTGAATTTGATGAAAATGAAGATGTCATTAACGATACTATTCGTTATGATAGTAAAGGTAATCGCCTTTTAAATTATTGGGGTTATAATCCAATATCTTTTTTTGCGCCTAAAGCGGGCTATGCTGCTAGTGGAAAATACTCCATGCAAAATTATGAATTTAAAAATCTAATTAAAGAATTACATAAAAATAATATAAAAGTTATTCTTGATGTTGTTTTTAATCATACAGCAGAAGGCGATGAACGTGGCCCATATATATCCTTTAAGGGTATTGATAATAAAGCCTATTATATTCTAGGGCCAAATGGTGAATATTATAATTTCAGTGGTTGTGGTAATACTTTAAATTGCAATAATCCAATTGTTCGCCAAATGATTTTAAACTGTCTACGCCATTGGACAGCTGAATATCATATTGATGGCTTCCGTTTTGACTTAGCTTCCATCTTAGGACGCAATCAAGACGGTTCTCCTATGAGTAACCCTCCACTTTTAGAATTATTGACCTTTGACCCATTGCTCAATAATACTATTTTAATTGCTGAAGCATGGGACGCTGGTGGATTATATCAAGTAGGTACATTCCCTGCTTATGGTAAATGGTCTGAATGGAATGGTCATTATCGTGATGATGTTCGCCATTTCCTCAAAGGCGATTTAGGTTTTGCTCAAGCTATAGTAAATCGTATCACTGGTTCTGAAGATATTTACAATCCTTCTAATCGAGGCAATTATGCTTCCATCAACTTCATTACTTGTCATGATGGCTTCACATTGTGGGATTTATTTTCTTACAATGAAAAACACAATGAAGAAAATGGATGGAATAATACAGATGGTGCTAATGATAATATCAGTTGGAACTGTGGTGTTGAAGGCGAAACAACAGACCCTGAAATTTTGACTTTGCGTAGAAAAATGGTACGCAATGCTGCAACAATCTTATTCTGTAGCATTGGTATTCCTATGCTTTTAGCTGGTGATGAATTTTGTAATTCTCAATTTGGCAATAATAATGCTTACTGCCAAGATAATGAAACTTCATGGTTGAATTGGAACCAATTACAAGAAAATCATGATATGTTCTTATTCTTCAAACAGCTAATTGCGTTTAGAAAAGAACACCCTCTTTTCCGCCGTGCTTCTGAGGGTACACCTAAAAATTATCCTGCTGTAAGCTTACATGGTATTAATCCATGGCAATTTGACTCTTCTCATGGCAATCGTGTTGTCTGCATTATGTTGACAGGCAAAACAGAAGATGGTCGTGATGATTTTATCTATATCGCTATCAACGCTCACTGGGAAAATCATCGCATTAATTTACCATCACTTCCACATGATACGCCTTGGCAGTTAATTATCAATACAGAATTTGATGATAAAGCATTTATCAAACCACAAAATAGACCTAAAATTTACCAACAAAATACATTAAATGCTAGGTCTGTATCTGTATATAATGCTATAATATAATTATTATATATTTGAGGAGGGATTTTTATGTCTCAAAAATTTTATATTTGTTCACACTGCGGTAATATCATTGCTTTTGTAAAAGATAAAGGCGTGCCTGTTATCTGCTGTGGTGAAAAAATGAAAGAAATTATTCCTGGTACTACTGATGCTGCTGTAGAAAAACACGTTCCTGTGATTTCTCAAGAAGGAAATATTGTTACTGTTTCTGTAGGCTCTGTTGAACATCCTATGATTCCTGAACATTATATTGAATGGATATCACTTGAAACAAATAAAGGCAATCAACGTAAGGTACTACAACCTAATACTCCTCCAACAGCTCAATTTGCTCTTTTAGATGGTGAAGAAGTAATTACAGCTTATGCTTATTGCAATCTTCACAGCCTTTGGAAAGCTTAATATAAAAAACAAAGCCACTCATTATTTATCACTATAATGAGTGGCTATTTTTATTTTTTATATCCAGTTTCAAAATCGACAATATTTTTTAATTCTTTGCCATCTATCAAAGCTTGCAAATTACCTTTAGCGATATTCACTATATTATCTAAGGTCTTTGCCAAATGATATTGACCTGCTGTATGTGGTGTAATATGCAGATTTTTTGTCTGCCATAAAGCACTTGTTTGTGGTAATGGCTCTATATGCGTTACATCAATAGCAGCACCTGCTAAATGATTTGAATTTAAAGCTTCTATTAAATCATCTTCAACTACAGCACTTCCACGACCTGCATTAATAAAGAAGGCACCTTTTTTCATCAAAGCGAATTTTTCTTTATCAAAAATCTGATAAGTCGCTTTCGTTCCTGGCAATACAGTAGCTACTATATCAACTTTAGGTAAATACTCATTTAATTTATCTAGACTAACTAATTCATCCACATAGTCTGGTTTTTCACCAAGGCGACGCTTAATACCGATAACCTTTGCTCCTAGGGCTTTTACTCGTTTAGCAAAACAACTTCCTATATCACCTAAACCCACAACTAAGATAGTAGACTCAAAAATAGAAGTTACTTCGCCTTCATCTTTCCATAGAGATTGTTTTTGATTATCGTGATAACTATATAATTTTTTCTGCATAGCCATCAATACAGCAAGCATATATTCAGATAAAGCTAAACCATATGCCCCTGTAGCATTAGTCAATATAGTCTGCATTGGCAAAATACCTTTTTCACAGTATCCATCAGTACCTGCGCTATTTAATTGCAACCATCTTAAATTTTTAGCATCTTTCAATAGACTCGGCTTAACATTGCCAATAATTGCCTCCACATTTTCCACTAGTTCTTTGCCTGGATTGCGTTCATAAATAAATTCTACTTGAGGAAAATTTTGAGCCATTAATGCTTTATGCTTATCTTTAAATGGCATCACTACTAAAACTTTCATCTATATCACCTCTATATTTTAATAAAAACCTTCAAAAAATACTCTAACTAATTTTTCTAAAGATTTTTGGTCATCTTTCCCCATAGTTTCTCGTGCTGAATGCATAGCTAAAATAGGAATACCTACATCTAATGTTCTCATAGTCAATAAAGCGGAAGCTATTGAGCCTATAGTTGACCCACCTGAAATATCTGAATTATTTACATACATCTGATAATTTATTTTATATTTTTCACATAAAGCTCTTACGATAGCAATAGCTTCAGCATCTCCTGCATACGATTGACTAGCTGCCATTTTTATAGCCAAACCTTTATTTAATATTGGCTTATTAGTCAAATCATTTTTCTCTACATAATTAGGATGCATAGCATGAGCTACATCTATAGATAACATAAAGCTCTTTGCTAAATCTGCCAAAAATGCCTGTCTAGTATAACCAAAAGCCATATAAATGCGTTCAATTACATTTGATAAAACATTAGAAGCTCCGCCCTGTTTTGTTCTACTGCCCACTTCTTCATTATCAAATAAAACAGCTATATCTAAACCTACCTTACGCTTGTCAGCGATAATTCCTTCAATACAAGCTTTAACAGAAGTTATATTATCTAATCTAGGTGCTGTTACTAATTCACCTACAAAACCTAAATAATATGGAGTTTCCACTTGATATACAGTTAAATCATAGCTCAAAATATCTTCTTGAGTGCAAGATAATTCTTCAGCTAACAATTTAATTAATTTACTATTATCATTTGCTAATTCATCTTCACTATTATTTTCAGTTTGCATAAAAGCTAAAGGCAACATTTCTTTTTGTTTACTTATACTTTTACCTGAATTAATACTTCTATCCATGTGAATAGCAAGATTAGGAATAATCATCAATGGTCGTTTAAAATCTACAAATTTCACATCTGGCTGATAACAATCTTGACCTTTCAAAACGACTTTTCCCGCTATGGATAATGGTCTATCAAACCATGTATTTAAAATCATACCACCATAAATTTCTACATTTAATTTGCCATAATCATTTTGCATAATATCAGCACTAGGTTTTATCTTTAAACAAGGAAAATCTGTATGACTAACAGCAATTTTCATGCCTTCACGCAAATTTTGATGTGGAATAAATGCAATCAATGTTGAATCATATATCTTCGTAAAATATTTTTTATCTGCTTTTAATTGCCAATCTTCACTAAAATTGACTTCTTCAAAACCATTTTTTATCAAATATGATTGTGCATTTAAAACTGTATGAAATGATGATGTTGAATTGTTAATAAAATTAAATAATGAACCTGTGTAACTCATAAAATCAATCCTCAAAAAATTTAATAAAAATTCTATCAAATTTATTATACTAATATAAATTTATAACATTCAATAACTATTTATAAAAATAAAAAAGAGTATGGTGCAGTTCATTCACTTACACCATACTCTTTTAATAATCCTATCTATATCAAATTATTTACCGAAGTAACGTTTTAAGAGGCCATTGAAACCGCAACCATGACGAGCTTCGTCTTTAGCCATTTCATGAACTGTATCATGAACTGCATCTAAGCCAAGTTCTTTAGCTAAAGTAGCAAGTTCTTTTTTACCAGCGCATGCACCATGTTCAGCAGCAACACGGAGTTCAAGATTTTTCTTAGTGCTGTCAGTTACAACTTCACCGAGAAGTTCAGCAAATTTTGCAGCATGTTCTGCTTCTTCAAAAGCATAACGTTTGTAAGCATCAGCGATTTCAGGATAACCTTCACGTTCAGCAACACGGCTCATAGCGAGGTACATACCAACTTCTGTGCATTCGCCAGTGAAATTCTGCTGTAAACCTTCGATAATGCGAGGGTCAGCACCTTTTGCTACGCCTACACGATGTTCGTCAGCGAATACTAATTCACCGGATTGTTCTACAAATTTATCTGCTGGTGCTTTACAAATTGGGCACTGTTCTGGTGCGCTTTCACCTTCATATACATAACCACAAATACTGCAAACCCATTTTTTCATTATAAATTCCTCCAATACTTAGATATATACACATTAAATAAATTGATAATTTCTAATTCCTTATCAATATTGTTTGTTCCTTATGTGTATATTATATGATTATACTAACAATAAATCAAACGCTAAAAATTCCATATTATCTCCTTTTTTCTCATATTTTCTTTTATATTCTTCATTATTCTATGTTTTACTAAATAAAATTAATTTTTTATAGCTTTTTTTTACTTTTTAATAATTATTATCATTTAGTTATATACTTAAAAAAATACATTAAATAAACTGTAGATATACTTATTTTATGATACAATTAATATAGAAAGAATTTAAAATATGAGGATATTCACTCCAGGGAGGTTTTTTTGTTGATAGGTATTATAGTTACAGGACATGGTAACTTTGCATCTGGCCTTGCTTCATCTATTGAAGTTATTGCTGGCAAACAAGATAAATTTGAAGCGATTGATTTTCCTATCGGTTCTACAAATACAGAATTAGCTAAACAATTACAAGAAGCTGTTGACCGCTTAAATTGTTCTGATATTATTTTCTGCACAGATATAGCAGGCGGTACACCTTTTAATCAAAGCGTTATTTTATCCACACATTTACCAAATAGTAAGGTTATCAGTGGAACTAATGTTCCTGTTTTATTAGAAGCACTCTTTAGCAGAGCTAATCAAACAGCTTTAAGTTTATCTGAAATTTTAGTTGATAGTCATCAGTCCAGAATTCAAGTATTCCAATCTCGTTCTCAAAATAAAAAAAATCGAGGAAGTGTTCTTAATGACTAAAATTGCTATTAAGGCTCAAAAAATTTTTACTGCAGATTTTATTGAAAGCAATAATTATCTAATTGTTGAAGATAATAAATTTGCTGGTTTTCTTTCTAAAGAAGACGTCGAAAAAGAAAATATTCCTGTAAAAAAATATAATGATGCATTCATTATTCCAGGTCTTATTGATACTCATATCCATGGTGCTGTAGGTCATGACACTATGGACTCCACTCCAGAGGCTTTAAAAAGTATTGGGGATTATCTTTTAACTCAAGGTACTACTACATGGATGCCAACTACAGTAACAGCTCCACTTGAAGATATCTATAAAGCTATTGCCAATGTAGCTGAATGTAAAGGTACATTAAATAGTGCTCGTATTCTTGGTATGTTCATTGAAGGACCTTATATCACAAGTAAACACAAAGGAGCTCACCCTGAAGAACATATTCGCCCATTAAATAAAGAAGAAATCGAAAAAATGGCTGAATATAACACTGTAAAATCCATTATCATTGCACCTGAAAAAGAAGATGCACCAAAATTCACTAAATGGATAACACAAGATTTAAAAATCAAAGTTTCCTTAGGTCATAGCAGTGCAAATTACGAAGAAGCTTGTGCTTGTTTTGATATGGGTGCTGATGCTGGTGTTCATACTTACTGTGCTATGGAACAACTCCATCATCGCAATCCTAATTTATTAGGTGCTATCATGACTCGCAATGATGTATATGCCGAACTCATTGCTGATGGTATTCATGTTTCTTTACCAGCTATGAAAATTCTCTTACAGAATAAACCAAAAGATAAAGCTTTACTCGTAAGTGATGCAATTCAAGGCACTGGCTTAAAAGATGGTCGCTATATGCTTGGCACTTTACCATTTAATGTAAAAGATGGAATTGCTCGTATTGATAGTGGTAATCTCGCTGGCAGTACAACAACTCTTTTAAAAGAAGTTCGTCGCCTCGTTTTAGAATTACATGAAAATCCTATTCATGCTGTTAATATGGCATCATTAAATCCAGCAAAACGCTTCGGTGTTGATGATGAACTTGGTAGCATTGCTATTGGTAAAAAAGCTGACTTCCTTATCATAACTCCTGATTATGAGCTCAAAGAAACTTGGCTCGATGGAAAATGTGTATTTAAAGCTTAATAATTAATAAAAAACACTTTCTAATTTTTATTTAGAAAGTGTTTTTAGTTTTTGCAGTAATATAGTTTTTATATTATAATTAAGAATTAAGGTTTATCAATTATTAAACTATCTCTTAATGAAAGGATTTTTTTATGAAAAATGCTAAGCTACGACCCTTAACTGAAAGTAGCCTATTGACTGCTATAACAGTAATCATTGCTATGGCAGGAATTTATATACCTTTTATTATTTTATTTTGGACTTTACCTATTACAATTATTACAGCCAAACATAATCTTAAATATGGTATATTTAGTGCTTTAATTGCTAGTATTTTATTATGTGTATTTTTAACACCTGTTACTGCCATACCACTTGTCCTAGGTTCAGTGCCTCTAGCTTTAACTTTAGGTTTTGGCTATAATCATTGTTGGTCTGCTGTAAAGATTTTTGCTACATCTTTTGTAGCTTCAATCATTGGTGTATGTCTATTTTTAATATGTACATTCTATCTGACAGGTATAAATTTATTTGTAGACCAATTAGATGCTTTTAAAACAGCTATGCTTGATACAAATGAAATGTTTAATTCTATGGGCATAACTTCAGAAGCTATGATTGATGCACAAAGACAAACCCAGCATTTAATAGAAACTCTTGCGCTTGTCTTACCTATGATTTTTATTTTAAATGCTGTAATAAAATTAGTGATTAATTATATTGCTAGTTCTTTTTTATTAAAACGCTTGGGAACTACAAATATTAACTCTTTGCCACCATTTAGATTATGGCGTTTCCCTAAAGTTTTCATATATATATATGCCTTTTCTTTAATCGGCATGTATTGGGGCGATACTCGCAGTATTACGCTACTTTATCAAATTGCCCTAAACACTTATTTATGTGCTAATGTCTTAGGTTTAGTACAAGGCTTATCTGTCATAAGATTTTTTTATAAATTAAAAAATTGGCCAACTGCTGTTTGGATTTTCATTATCATTATGTTATGTCTAAACATGATAATTGCTCAAATCATTGCTCTTGCTGGCTTCTTTGATATGATTTTCGATTATCGAAAGAAATTCAAAAATAGCAATGATGTTTAGGAGGTAATTTTATGCCTAATAAATTATCCACTTGGATTGATATATGTGTTACTTTAATAGTTTCTTTGATATTATTAGTCATATTATTTCAATACAATTGGTATATATTTAGTGGCGGTATTGTTTTATGGATATGTTTATTCTTTTATCTAAAAGAACGCAGTATTGAACGACGCAAAAATCTAAAAGCTTACTATGAAAATGTCATTAAAAATGTAAATGAATTATCTAATTATGCTTTGGAACAATTACCTCAAGTAATCATGGTTATCAATAAAGATTTACGTTTAGAATGGTATAATCATGAATTAGAACGCTGGCTCAAGCAACCACCTGAAATAGGTTCTTTTATAACTGATATTTGGCCAAACATTCCTATCGATAATATTTGGAACCGCAATGGTCAATATATCTTTTCTCAAGATAATAAATTCTACATGGTAATCTATCGACCAGTAAATACTGATGATGATAGCCATTTGATGACTTTATATATCTATGATATTTCAGAATATGAACGTTTTAAATTAGATACAGCTATGCGTACTATGGTATTTGGTTATATCCAAATAGATAATTATGATGACGTTATGCAAGGGTTAAGTGAAGCTCAACGTACATCTATCTTATTTGAAGTCAATAGTCTTTTAGATAAATGGTCTCATTCTCTAGGTGGATTACTTCGTCGCATCTCTGATGATATGTATGTAATCATCTTAGAACGCCATGCTCTTGATTTAGCTGTCAGTGAAAAATTCGATATCTTAGACAAGGTTCGCAATCTTCACGGCGATAACAAATTCCCTGTTACTTTGAGTATCGGTTTAATTCAAAGCAGACCAAAAACTTCTATGGAAGAATTAGGTGCTCTTGCTCAATCTCATCTTGACTTAGTATTGGGTAGAGGTGGAGACCAGGTAGCTGTTGACTTAGATGGTAAAGTTCAATTCTTTGGTGGAAAATCCAAAGCTGTAGAAAAACATACCCGTGTAAAAGCTCGCGTTGTCGCTCATGCTGTTTTTGAACGCATGGAAGCTGCTGATGTTGTGTTTGTCATGGGACATCACAATGAAGATTTTGATAGTCTAGGCTCTGCCATAGGTGTATCGCGTATGGCTCGTCAAATGGGAAAACCTGTTTATATCATTTTAAGTGATATGAATGAAGGTGTAGATAAATTAATCAGTCTTTGCAAAACTGATAAAGACTTTGAAAATCTCTTTATCACGCAAAAAGAAGCACTAGCAATGACTGCTTTAAATCCTGCATTATTCGTAGTCGATACACATATACCTCATCTTGTGGCTAGTCCTGATTTATTGCAATCAATAAATAATGTCATTGTAATCGACCATCATCGTCGTTCTGAAAATGTAATCAAAAATGCATTATTAATCTATATTGAGCCATATTCTTCTTCTACAAGTGAATTGGTAACTGAATTATTGATGTATTTCAATGAAAATATCAAGTTATCACGTTTAGAAGCTACTGCTCTTTATTCTGGTATAGTTGTCGATACGAAAAACTTCCGTGTCAATACTGGTGTTCGTACATTTGATGCTGTATCGCATTTACGTCGTTGTGGTGCTGACCCTGAAGTAGTTCATTATTTATTCCGCACAGATTATGAAACTAATCTTGCTGAATGTACTGCTATTGCTAATTCTGTTTTCTATCCAGAAGGCTTAGTTGTAGCAGTTTGTCCTGATAATGCCAATAGTATTCAAGCTATATCAGGAAAAATCGCTGATGATTTATTGGGAATTGAAAATGTACGCGTAAGTATTGTATTTTTCCGCTTAAAAGATAATGTCATTGGTGTAAGCGCTCGTTCCACTGGTGAAATCAATGTCCAAGTCATCATGGAACAATTTGGTGGTGGCGGTCATCAAAATGTGGCTGGCTCCCAAGTAAAAAATAGACCTTTAAAAGAATTAAAACAAGATGTAGTAAATACTACATTGTCATATATGAAAGAGGCTGATAAGAATGAAAGTAATAATGTTGCAAGATCTTAAAAAAGTTGGTAAAAAAGGCGATATCGTAGAAGTTGCTGAAGGATATGGTAGAAATTTCCTCATCGCTAAAAAATATGCAGTAGAAGCAACTAAACAAAATATAAATGTAGCTCAAGCTCAGAAAAAATCTGCTGAACGCAAAAAACAACAAGCTAGTGATGAAGCTCGTTTAATGGCTTCCCAATTATCCCAAGTAGAAATCACTATTCCTGTTCGCGTTGGCGAAGGCAGTCGTTTATTCGGCTCTGTTACAAGTAAAGATGTTGCTTTAACACTTAAAGAAAAACACAATATTGATATTGATAAACGCAAAATCGATATAAAAAATATAACTTGTCTCGGTGATTACACTGCAACAATCAAAGTTCACCCTGAAATAACAAGTACAATCACTGTACACGTTGTAGAAAAATAAGAGGCAATTATGAGTATATTTTCTCGTTTTTTCAAATCTAAAAAAAAATCTCGAACAACTAAGGCTGCTGTAAAATTACAGCAGCCTAATATTTCTGCTACAAAAGTTGAAAATACTCCTGAAGAAATTGTAGTTGAACCTATAGACCATGATATTGATGCTCTTTATGATATCTTAGTCGATATCGAAGGTGCTGACCGTCTTGTATTAAAAGCGAGCAAATTAGAAGCTTTAACGCTAATTCGCTCAAATAACCGCAATCAACGTATCTTAGGTCTACAAAAAATAGTTTATGAAAATCCTACTTTAGATAAATTGCCTAAAGATGATGAAATTCCTACACTTTTAAAAGAAATGATGGATTATTTAGCCAATATCATGGCACGTCGTTCTTTTGAAGATGAATTAGAAAAACGCATATCTGCGAAGATGGAAGAAAATCATCAAGATTATATTTTCGATATAAAAAAACAAATCCTTAAAGAAGAAAGTTCTCTTAAAGAATCTTCTCAATCATTAGCAAAACTACAACAGCTAGAAGATAAAAATAAAATTCATCTAACAAAATCCATCATGGAATTGTTACGACCAGAAAATTTATCTGAAATCATAGGACAAGAAAGAGCTATTAAAGCTTTAAAAGCAAAATTAAGCTCACCTTATCCTCAACATCTAATACTTTATGGCCCTCCTGGCGTAGGGAAAACAACTGCTGCAAGGCTTGTACTTCAAGAAGCATGTACTCAGCCACATACACCATTTAATGCTGATGCACCTTTTGTGGAAACAGACGGCACTACACTTCGCTATGACCCTAGAGGTATAGCCAATCCTCTACTTGGTTCTGTTCATGACCCAATTTATCAAGGAGCTCGTAGAGATTTAGCTGACAGCGGTATTCCTGAACCAAAACCAGGGCTTGTTACAGATGCTCACGGTGGTATTTTATTCATTGATGAAATCGGGGAACTTGATGATACTTTACAAAACGAATTATTAAAAGTCCTTGAAGATAAGCGCGCTTATTTTGACTCTGCTTATTTTGAGCCAAACGACCCTAATGTACCAGAATATATCAAAAAATTATTCACTGAAGGTGCGCCTGCTGATTTCGTTTTAATTGGAGCTACAACTCGCGATAGCTATTATTTAAATCCAGCTCTTCGTTCTCGTTGTGCTGAAATCTATTTTGAACCGCTGACTCCAAAGCATATTGAAACTATAGTTTTAAATGCTGCTCATAAACTAAATGCTAAATTAGATGATGAAGTAGCCCAGATTATCAGTGAATATACAATTGAAGGACGTAAAGCTATCAATATCTTAGCTGACGCTTACAGTAATGCTCTCGTTCGCCAAGAAAATGATATGGATAATATATTAATCACTAAAGAAGATATCTATACTGTGGCTCAAGTAAGTCGCTTAACACCATTTATCACTAAAAAAGCTTCTGACACTAGTGAGATTGGTAAAATTTTTGGCTTAGGCGTTGCTGGTTTCATTGGTTCTGTTATCGAAATTGAAGCTATCGCTTTTAAAGCTCATGAAAAAGGTAAAGGTATCTTGCGTTTTAATCAAACAGCTGGCTCTATGGCTCAAGACTCTGTTTTCAATGCTGCTGCTGTTGTACGCAAACTCACAAATGAAGATATCCATGATTATGATATTCACATCAATATAATCGGTGGCGGTAATATTGATGGGCCATCTGCTGGAACAGCCATTTTAATAGCTTTGATTTCTGCTATTACCCAAAAACCAATTCGTCAGGATATCGCCATTACTGGTGAAATCTCTATTCAAGGATTAGTTCGTCCTGTAGGCGGTGTCTTTGAAAAAGCTTATGGTGCTAGCCAAGCTGGTATCAAAACTTTGATTATTCCTGAAGAAAATGCTAAAGATATCCCTCCTGATTTACATGGCTTAAAAGTACATCCTGTTAAAACAGCACAAGAAGCTTTAGCATTCGCTTTTGATAAAATTTAAGAGGTGATTATTTTTGATAGATAGAGTACCTCCCCAAAATATAGAAGCTGAGCAAGCTGTTTTAGGTGCTATGCTCATCTCTAAAGAAGCTATTGCTGAATCTGCTCAAATTTTAAATCCACAGGATTTTTATCGCGAAGCTCATCGCATTGTTTTTGAAGCAATGCTTGATTTGTCCAATCGCAATCAGGCAGTCGATAATTTAACTGTCATTGAACAATTAAATAAAACAAATCAATTAGAAAAAGTTGGCGGTATTGCCTTTGTTACTGCACTTGCCAATACTGTGCCCACAGCTGCAAATGTAGTTTTTTATGCTAAGATAGTCAAAGAAAAGGCTCTCATGCGTCATCTCATCAATACAGCTACAGCCATTGCCGCTATGGGTTATGAAGGTGCTGATGATGCTGATAGCATCATGGATAAAGCCGAAAAAATGATTTTAGAAATCGCTTCTAATCGTAAAACTGGCGATTTCACACCTATTAATCAAATTGTCATTGATACTTTTAGCAAAATTGAAAATCTATATGAATCAAAAGGTGGTCTGACAGGTTTATCCACTGGCTTTAAAGACTTAGATAAACTCACCGCAGGGCTTCAACCTTCTGATTTAATCTTAGTCGCTGCTAGACCTAGTATGGGGAAAACAGCCTTCACTTTAAATATAGCTTCTCATGTTGCTTTAAAAGAAAATAAACCTGTAGCTTTTTTCTCTCTTGAAATGTCCAAAGAACAATTAATGCAGCGTATGCTCTGTGCAGAAGGACTTGTTGAGTCTCAACGATTACGCGTCGGTGATTTAGATGAACAAGATTGGCAAAAATTAATTGCCGCTGCTGATAAATTTTCTAAAGCACCACTTTATATTGATGATACTCCTGGTATCAGCATCATGGAACTTCGCTCCAAAGCTCGCCGACTTCAACAAGAAAAAGGTTTAAGTTTAGTATTAATCGACTATTTGCAATTAATGCAAGGTAGAGCAAATAAAAATGGCGATAATCGACAACAAGAAATCTCTGAGATATCTCGTTCTTTAAAATCTCTAGCTCGTGAACTCAATGTTCCTGTAATTGCACTTTCCCAGCTTTCTCGTAGCGTAGAATCAAGACAGATAAAAAAACCAATGCTCAGTGACCTTCGTGAATCTGGTTCACTAGAACAAGATGCCGATATCGTTATGTTTTTATATCGTGAAGATTATTACAATGCTGAAACAGAAAATAAAAATATAACTGATGTTATTGTCGCTAAACATCGTAATGGTCCCGTTGATACTGTTCAATTATTCTTCCATAAGGAATTTACAAAATTTGCAGATTTACTTCGTACTCAAGATAATATTTAACAAAACAAGCTATATTAATCTTGACATACTCCCCATGCCTAAAGGCAGGGGATTCTTGGATACAAACGATACTTGCCTACTAAAATAGCAGGTCTTACTATATCTCTCCAAAGAAGGTTGATGCCCCAACCTTCCATATATTTATAGCAGCATTTCTATCTCTATCGTGGCTGGTTTTGCACTTTGCGCAAATCCACTCACGAACTGCCAAATTTTTAGTTTCAGGATTTTTTGTACCACAAACATGGCAAATTTGCGAACTTGGATAGTATCTATCTATCTTTTGCACTATTGAGCCAATTTCTCTCGCTTTATATTCAAGAATTTTTATAAATTCACTAAATCCATAGTCAGATATTTTTCTACCCCAACGTTTTTGCATTCCTTTTATATTCAAATCTTCTATGCAGATTAAAGCATATTCACTACAAATTTTATTTGCTAATTTAAAATGAAAATCTTTACGTTGATTAGATATTTTCTTATGCAATCTGGCAAGAGCTATTTTTGCTAATCTACGATGATTAGAAGTCTTCTTTTTTCTAGATAATATTCTATTAGCTTTTTTTATATCATTAGCATTTTGTTTAAAAAATAAAGGTGCTTTTATATCTTCATTATCCGATGCAGTTAAAAACTGTTTAAGTCCAAAGTCATAGCCGACGCTTTTACCTGTTCTTGCTAAAACTTTATTCTCGTTAGTTTCACAAACAAAATAAAGATATATATCACCTAAAGTATCACGTTTAATTGTTATTGTTTTAACTATTCCTTCAATATCTCTACTTTTAAAATATTTGTATTTTTGTTTATTAATTTCTATAATATTACCCTTTAAAAGCTTCCAACCAGCTTGTTTGAGCGTGAATGATTTATATTTTCGTATCTTTTTAAAAGATGGTGGTGCTGTACGAATTTTATGTTTTAAATTTCTAAAAAACAATTTATAATCACGGTCTATTCTTTGAGTTATGTCTTGAATAGCTTGCGAACCTACTTCTTTAAAATAGCTAAATTTACCTATTTTCTTAAGTTTAGTTAAATGTTTTTGAAGCTTATAGATATTAAGAGATTTTTTAAATAAACGATAATATCGCTTATGCAAAGCTATACAATGATTGTAGATAATTCCAGCTATATTAATAACTTTATGAAGTTTTCTATTTCTTTTTGCCTTATACAGTTTAAAACAATATGTTTTCACTACAATCACCTGCCTTTTTATCATTTATTTATTCTGAACGCTTTTGACTTTCTATATACTGTTTAATAATTGATATTGGTGCTCCACCAACTGTAGATACAAAATATGAATTTGTCCACAATGTTGGTAGCCTTGATTTTAACCATGAAAATTCTTCTCGAAGTATTCTTGAAGATATTCCTTTTATTCGTTTAACAACTTTATGTATACCAAGTTGTGGATCAACTTCTAAAAGCAAATGAACATGGTCTGGCATTACTTTCATCTCGATTAAATCGACGTGAAGCTCCTGACAAATATTATTAATCAACTCCTTTAATCGTTCATCAACACCATTGTTCAACACTTTTCTACGATATTTAGGACAAAATACTACATGATATTTACAAGAATATACTATATTATTATTTGATTTATATTTCATAAAAGTATTATATAACTATTAAAAATATAATACAATAAAAAACAACGATATCGAATCATTGTTTTTTAGCGAGCTTATATCCCCATAAATAAATTTAGGGGCTTTACGCTCGCATTTGGTAAAATTAATATAGCTTTTTATTATGCACATATGTATCGTAAACTTATAATCCCCATTTTCATTGACACTAAAGTACATAAAATGCTATTATATGAAGGTAAAAGCTACATATAGATTTTACAAATAAAACTCAAATCCTTGACATAGTGTCTATTTGAGTTCTTTTTGCTGTTATCAGTAGAAAATTTATGCTGGTTTTAAATATGAGGAGGAAATTTTTAAATGATTGAACGCTATACCAATCCTGAAATGGGAAGAATTTGGACTCTCCAACACGAATTTGAAGTAATGCTTGAAGTTGAAATTACAGCTTGTGAAGCTATGGCAGAACTTGGTCAAATTCCTGTAGAAGCTGCTAAAAATATTCGTGAAAAAGCACAGTTTAACTTAGAACGCGTTAAAGAAATTGAAAAAGTTACTAATCATGATATTATCGCATTTTTAACTAACGTTGCTGAATACGTTGGTGAAGATTCTAAATATATCCATAAAGGATTAACTTCCAGCGACGTAAAAGATACAGCACTCGGCATTATGATGAAAAAATCCGCTGAGCTTATTTTAGAAGACCTCAAAAATTTACGTGATGTATTAAAACGTCAAGCTAAAAAATACAAACATACTGTTTGCATCGGTCGCACTCATGGTATCCATGCTGAACCAATGACTCTTGGCTTAAAATTTGCTTTATGGTATGACGAAATTTGCCGCGATATCGAACGTGTAGAACACGCTAAAAAAGTTGTCGCTGTCGGTAAACTTTCTGGTGCTGTAGGAACTTATTCCAATATTGACCCTCGTATTGAAGAAATCACTTGTAAAAAACTTGGCATTGAACCTGTAAAACTTGCAACTCAAGTTATCCAGCGCGATCGCCATGCAGAATATATGACTACACTTGCTATTGTAGCTAGCACATTTGAAAAAATCGCTACAGAATTACGCAATCTCCAACGTACAGATATTCGTGAAGTTGAAGAATATTTCCAGCCTGGCCAAAAAGGCTCTTCTGCTATGCCTCATAAACGCAATCCAATCACTGGAGAACGCATCACTGGTATGGCTCGTCTTGTTCGTGGTAACGCTATTGCAGCTATGGAAGATATCACTCTTTGGCATGAACGCGATATTTCCCATTCTTCCGTTGAACGCGTAATTTTACCAGACAGCACTATCAACGTTGATTACTGCTGCCGTAAATTAACAAATCTTGTAGATAAACTTCTCGTTTATCCAGAAGCTATGATGGAAAATCTTAACAAAACTGGCGGTCTTATCTTCAGCCAACGCATCATGCTCGCTGTTGTAAGCAAAGGCGTACTTCGTGAAGATGCTTACAAATGGGTTCAAAGAAATGCTATGGCTAGATGGCTCAAAGGCGAAGATTTCCGCACAAATGTAGAAAAAGACCCAGATATCACAAAATATCTCACTAAAGAAGAAATCGACAACTGCTTCGATTATCAATGGTTCTTACGCAATGTAGACATGATTATGGCTCGTTTCGGTATTGAATAAGCAGTTAATATTAAACTTGAGTAATAGAGAGGAAGTTTTTTATGTCAACAGTTGTTGTAACTGGTACCCAATGGGGTGATGAAGGTAAAGGTAAAATCGTAGACTATTTAGCAGAAAAAGCTGATATAGTTGTACGTTATCAAGGTGGTAGTAATGCAGGTCATACTGTTACAGTAGACGGCAAAGAATTTAAACAAAGACTCATGCCATCTGGTATGCTCTATGATAATAAAATTTGTGTGATTGCAAATGGTGTAGCTTTTGACCCTGAAGTAATCCTTCAAGAAATGGAAGCTCTAAAAAAAGATGGTTACTCTGTTGACGGATTACGTATCTCTAATCGTGCTCACGTTGTAATGCCTTACCATCGTCTTATGGACGGTCTTGAAGAAGAAAACAAAGGCGAATTAAAAATCGGTACTACTAAACGTGGTATTGGCCCATGCTATATGGACCGCGATAACCGTATTGGTATCCGCGTTTGTGATTTAATTGATGAAGAAACATTCAACGAAAAATTAAAAACAGCTCTTGAAACTAAAAATCGTGAGCTTGTAAAACTCTATGGTAAAGAACCATTAAACTATGAAGATATTCGCACTGAATATCTCGGTTACGCTGAAAAACTCAGAAAACATGTAATTGATACTTCCGCATTCTTAAATAGAGAAATCAATGCTGGTAAAAAAGTAATGTTTGAAGGTGCTCAAGCTACTATGCTTGATATCGACCATGGTACTTATCCATATGTTACTGCTTCTCATCCAACAGCTGGTGGCGTAAGCTCCGGTGCTGGTGTAGGCCCTAACAAAATCGATAAAGTAGTAGGTATCGTAAAAGCATATTGCACTCGCGTTGGTGAAGGTCCTTTCCCAACTGAACAGCTCAACGAAATCGGCGATAAAATCCGTGATTGCGGTCATGAATATGGTACAGTTACAGGTCGTCCTCGTCGTACTGGCTGGCTTGATGCTTGCGTAGTTCGCTATGCAGGTTACCTCAGTGGTATTGATTATATGGCAGTTACTCGCCTTGATATCCTCGATACTTTCGATGAAATCAAAATGTGTGTAGCTTATAAATACAATGGTGAAATCTTAGATGAAATGCCTGCAAGCTTAAAAGTTCTTGCAAACGTAGAACCAGTTTATGAAACATTCGCTGGTTGGAAAACAGACATTTCTGGCATCAGAAAATACGAAGATTTACCAGAAAATGCACGTAAATATTTAGAAAGAATGGCACAGGTTACAGGTATTGGTCTTGGATTTGTTTCCGTAGGTCCAAACCGTGACCAAACAATCATTCTTCATGATGTATTTTAATTAATGATACAACAAAAGCCTAGAGATTAAATTCTCTAGGCTTTTTTATATTATTAATTAAAATTTTATAGATTACCTTTTAAACCAATAGCTTCTGCTTCCGTCTTCATGCCTTCAATAGTTTCCTTGATGACTTCATCTAAGCTCATGCCTAACATTTCACAGCCATCTTTTACAATCTGACGATTTACACCAGAGGCAAATGATTTATCTTTAAATTTCTTTTTAACTGATTTTACTTCTAAATCTAATACACTTTTTGAAGGTCGCATCAAGCAAAGTGCATTGATAAGTCCAGTCAATTCATCTGTAGTAAATAACACTTTTTCCATGATATATTCCGGTTTCACATCAGAACATATACCATAACCATGACTACATACTGCATGAATATAAAAATCATCAATTCCTTCTTCTTGCATGATTTCTACAACTTTATGACAATGTTCTTCCGGAAATTGTTCATAATCTAAATCATGAAGTAAACCCACTACTCCCCATTTTTCTACATCTTCATTATTTAGTTTTGCAAAATGCTTCATTACAGCTTCTACTGCCAATGCATGTTTTTGTAAGCTAGGAGTTTTTGTATATTTTGTCAATAATTCCCAAGCTTCTTGTCTTGTCAACATTTTACCCATAATCAAAATCAGCCCTTTTCTTTATTATGTATAAAATCAATAAGAATTTTAATTTTAGTTTAGCACTATTTTCTAAAAAAATAAAAAAAGTTTATCTAAATGATTATACTTTATTTCCTTTAGATTTTAACTTTTCCATTTTATATTGCTGTCTTAATTGCCCAAATCTCTTCACTCTAAATTTCAAAAGCATATTCATAAAGAATTTCACTAATAAACCTGTAGCAAAAGCTGAAACAAGTGTTCCTTCTCGTATTCCTTCAATAGTGCCAAAATAATATAATGATAATCCACCAGCTATAGCAACGAGTGACCAATCAAAAATAACCTTTATCTTGCCAAAGTCTAATTTCCAATGAGTAGCAATCGCATTCACTAAACCTTCACCAGGAAGCATAACCACACGTCCTAATAATTGACATGTAACACCTATTCCCATACAAATACAACCGATTAACAATACTAAAATATGTTGATAATAAGCTTGAGGATGAAGCCAACTAAATATATACATAAATAAATCAATAAAAGCACAGAAAATAAAAGTCATTGGCACTTGTAAAATCTGTACCCATTCAAATTTATTGCGTAAAATAATAGGTTGTAAAATAAACATCAATGAACTAACAGCAAAATTAAATTGACCGACTGTAAATGGCAATGCCAAGCTTAATACATATGGTACACTAGAAATTGGAGAAGTCCCTAACGCTGATTTGATGATTAAAACAATTCCTAAAGACATAAATGTAAGTCCAATTAAAAAAATACCATATCTTTTTATCATGTAAATTTTCCTTTCTTATATTATATTGTTAATTAACTATTTAATTATTTTAAAACTAAACAAAAAATTTTTCAATAGTTTATAATAATTAAAATCTATATATTTATAGTTTAAATTTATTAACTATATTATTATTTAATCATATAAATTTAATAATAATTTTCTTATTAAATTAAAGATAGATAAAAAAATATAAAAAAACAGCACTATTAAAATTTAGTGCTGTTTTCTTATTTCTAACTTAAATTTTAACTAATTCATATTCACAAGTACCAAGTCCAATTTTTTCAGCATGTTCAAGACATACATGCCAATTTGTATTTGGATGTGTATTATGGAAATGATCATGTTTTGCTGCTTCAACACTATCTTTTAAAATATTATCAGCAAGTTCTGAACCTGCAATTACAGGAGCTTCATTTACAAGATCTGCACTAGCTTGGTCAACTGCTACTGGGTCAAAAGAAGCTACCATACCAAGATTTGGTACAATTGGCATATCATTTTCACCATGGCAATCACAGTTTGGAGAAACATCTGTAATGATATTGATATGGAAATGTGGTCTACCATTTAAAATAGCATAAGCATATTCTGCCATACGTCTATTTAATAAATCTTCAGCATTCCAATTTGTAGGTTTAATAGCATCAAAATGACAAGCACCGATACAACGACCGCAACCTAAACATTTATCTGGGTCAATATAACATTTTCTATCTGTGATAATTGGTGCACCATGAGCACAAATTCTGCTACAAGCGCCACAGCCTACACATTTATCTGTATCTACGCTTGGTTTTCCATCACAATGCATTTCCATTTTACCAGCACGAGAGCCACCGCCCATGCCAATATTTTTAATTGCTCCACCAAAACCAGTCATTTCGTGACCTTTAAAATGAGATAAATCAATGATGATATCTGCATCCATTAAAGCTTGACCAACTTTAGCTTCTTTTACATATTCACCATTTGGCACTGGAACATAAGCTTCATCTGTACCTTTTAAACCATCTGCAATAATTACCTGACAACCTGTAGTGAATGGATTATATCCGTTTTCATAAGCTGCGTCCATATGTTCTATAGCGTTTTTTCTACGACCTACATATAAAGTATTGCAATCTGTTAAAAACGGTTTACCACCGCGAGCTTTTACTACATCAGCTACAACTTTAGCATAATTTGGACGAAGATATGCTAGATTTCCTGGTTCACCAAAATGAATTTTAATGGCTACAAATTTATTTTTAAAATCAATTTTATCAATACCAGCTTTAACCATTAAACGTTCAAGTTTTTGTAATAGATTTTCTTTACCTGGATATGCACGCATATCAGTAAAATAAACTTTAGCTTTTTCCATGACTACCTCTCCTATGTATATTATTTATACCATATAATACCATAATATAAATATAGTTTTCTACATACATAGTTATTTTACAACTTAAAGTACACTTCAAGTCAATAAAAAATCCCTAGCTTTCGCTAAGGATTAATTAAAACATATTTATTTACTTACAGCAAAACGTTTGCCAAAATCTTCACAAGTATTTAAGCCATCTTCATCTGGTGTTTCATTGATGATTAAGCCATTTTCAAATAAATCAGCACCAGCTTCTTTAACTTGCTCTTCCCAAGTCGTCATCCATTCGCCACTGCCCCAACCATAAGAGCCAAATAAAGCTACGGATTTACCATTTAAAGAATTTATCATTTCATCAAAAACTGGCTGAAATTCACATTCTTCCAAAACTTCTGCACCCATAGCAGGACAGCCTAAAATAAGCCCATCATAATCATTTATTGAAGCTACATCAAAATCACTTACAAAATATAAATCGCAAGGCACTCCTGCACCATCTACACCTGTTTTAATTGCATTTGCCATTGCTTCTGTATTACCAGAACCACTCCAATAAATAATCGCTATTTTATTCATCAAAAAACCTCCTAAAGTTTAACTTAAACAGCTTTTACTAAATCTTCTATTGATTGCCCTTGTGATAAACAAGCACAAAAACGGTCTGAGCATTCTGCGTATTTTGCAAATAATTTTTCAGCTCGTTTTGTATCTGAATATACTTTCCATTGACCACAGATTTTGAAATGACGTCCGCTATTTTCAATAAAACCTTTTACATCTTCTAGCGGATAGCCTAAAAATATGCCAATCTCATGAGGAAAGCCTTTTTGCAAGCTCATGCGAGTCTTTAAATAATTTAAGCATTGATTTAGATTTTTAAAATTCACATAACCATAAAAACTCAAAAACTCTTGAACTTTATTCTCTTGAATTACCTGATTTAAAGCATTTTGGCGATAAATAAAGAGTAACAACCAATTATCTGTTTCTGATATTATAAAAAATCTTATGCCTTTACATTCCATGCATTTCTTATATCGCTTTAATATCAAATGACAATTTTTTATACGTTGTTTATTAAATGAAATCAAACTACCTGGCTTTATACCTTCTAATGTTGGAGCGCCATGAAAAGCCAACATAGTTTCTACATTATCACATACTCTCATTTTTTCACCTCTTTAAATTGATAATCATTATCATAAGTGTATTATATAATAATTGATAATAGTTTTCAATAATAAATTTAATCAAAATAACTACTTTTTCAAATAAAAATAGATATAATAAAAATAAACAGTTCCTCGCTTTAAATATAATAAGCTAATAAGCCAAGAACAAATAAAACTACGGATGTGATTTTATGTATAAGAAACTATTTATCAATAAAAGCTTACAAAATAATGAATTCAAGCAAATAATTTCCCTTTTAGAACAGAAAAATATTTCCATATCATTTGTAGAAACTAAAACAGATTTTACAGATAAAGATAATGCTTTATTCATTGGTATCAATGCCCAAGATAGCGATTTATCCCAAGAATTAAATATAGATTTTGCCCTTGCTACATGGTGTTGCCATGATTTTAAACATATTCAAGCAAAATATTATTTCCGTCAACCCTATGATATTTTAAATACATTAACTATGATTGAAAAACCATATATCAATCATAAATGGCTTACAACTGCTATGGAAATGCAATTTATCGCTCAAGCTGGTCTTGCTTATACTAAAGATGATTTTGATTATGAACGTTTCACTAGACTTAGCGAAATGGCTGCTGAAATCATGAGCGAATATGTAGATTTACCTGTAGAAAAAGTAAAAACTCTATTTTGCAATGAAACTGGCTATCAAACACCCAAATTAGATACACGTTCTGTTATCTTCAAAGATGATAAAATCCTGCTCGTCAAAGAACGTGATGGTCGTTGGTCTCTCCCTGGGGGCTGGGTAGATGTCAACCAATCCATCTGCGATAATCTCATCAAAGAAGCTAAAGAAGAAGCTGGTCTTGATGTCATTCCTACTAGATTAATTGCAATACATGATAGAAATCGCCACAATGTGCCATTATACGCTTATGGCATAACTAAAATCTTCATGCTCTGTGAAGTCATCTCCGGCAAATTCAATCAAAATATAGAAACAAGTGATAGTGCTTATTTCACGCTAGATAATCTCCCTAATCTATCTCTAGGTAAAAATACAAAAGAACAAATTGAACTTTGTTTTGCTGCTTATAAAGATAAAAATTGGATACCAGTTATTGATTAGTAAAATGATTAAAATTCACATGATTATTTTTTGATTATTTCTTGATTAAATTGACTATGTTTATATACAAAATAAATATATTTTTATTTGCATTTTTATTTTATCTAAATGATATTAAAGTTTTAAGTTTTCTGATAAAAGCAAGATTTTATAGTTTTTAAATTCATTTTTTTATATAGCAATCGCATATATATTAATAATTAAGTATCTATAATATATTGCTAATATTATAAAAAACAATATATTATAGATATTTTTTTATAAAAACAGTTAAAATTATATATATAAGATACACATAAATAACTCAAAAGTTGAACATAAATTATTCAAAGGTGGTTTTTTTAATGATTAATATTGGTATTATTGGTGCTGGACGTATCGGTCGTGTTCATGGTGAAAGTATTTCTAAATTTGTTCCTAACGCAAAAGTAAAAGCAATAGCTGACCCATTTTTAAACGATAACACTATAGCGTGGGCAAACGCTCTTGGCATTACTGAAACTTATACAGATTATAAAAAAATATTGGCTGATAAAGATATTCAAGCTGTTCTCATTTGTGCTTCTACTGATATGCATTCTCCTCTTTCTATAGAAGCTATTCAAGCTGGTAAACATGTTTTCTGTGAAAAACCTATTGACCATGATGTTAATAAAATCAAAGAAGTTCTTGATGTTGTTAATGCATCTGGTCTTAAATATCAAGTTGGTTTCAATCGTCGTTTTGACCATAATTTCCGTGCAATTAAAGAAGCTGTAGCTTCTGGCAAAATTGGTAAACAACAAATTATAAAAGTAACATCTCGTGACCCAGAAGCTCCACCTATTGAATACGTTAAAGTTTCTGGTGGTATTTTCCTTGATATGACTATTCATGATTTTGATATGGTTCGTTATCTTTCCGGAAGTGAAGTTACTGAAGTATTTGCTGTAGGTTCTGTTACAGTTGATCCTGCAATTGGCGAAGCTGGTGATATTGATACTGCTGTTATCACTTTAAAACTAGCAAATGGTGCTACTGCTGTTATTGATAATTGTCGTAAAGCAGTTTATGGTTATGACCAACGTGCTGAAGTTTTTGGAACTAAAGGTGCTATTGCAATCTCCAACGACTCTAATTCTAATGCAGTATTTAGTGGCGAAGAAGGTGTTGTAGCTGAAAAACCTATGTATTTCTTCTTAGAACGTTATATGATGGCATATGCTCATGAAGTTAAATCTTTTGTTGATGCTATTGAAAATGACACTGAAACAGAAGTTAATGCTAATGATGGCTTACAACCAGTTTTAATTGGTCTTGCTGCTAAAAAATCTGTACAAGAAGGTCGTCCTGTAACTATTAAAGAAATTGCTGATGAATATAATCTATAAATCTTTAATATAAAATAATTAGCAAGGATAAATTTATCCTTGCTAATTATATATACTTATAGTAAATATTATTATATAGAATTTATTTTATATTTTAATTTTTATTAATTTTCTTATTTTATTGAGAGGAGTATATTTATGAATAATGCACAGGCTTCTAGTGGAAAATTATCTTGGACAACCCGTGTAGCATATGGTTTAGGTGATACAGCTCAAAACGTCGTTTGGGGTGCAATGAGTATCCTCACTTTTTTCTATACTGACTATGCTGGTATTGATGCTAGCGTTGTTGGGTTAGTAATGCTTCTATCCAGATGTTTTGATGGTGTATCTGATGTTATCATGGGTTTTTTAGTAGAAAAAACTAATTCCAAATGGGGTAAATCTAGACCTTGGATTTTATGGACTAGCTTACCATTTGCAATCTCCATTGTATTAATTTATACAGTACCTCAAACTACATCTGCACTTCAATTTGCATATATTTTCGTAACATATAATTTATGTACTACAGTTTGTTATACAGCTTTAAACTTACCTTATGGTAGTTTATCTGCAATGATGACTCGTATCTCTAAAGAACGTGATATGCTCAGTATCTTTAGAATGGCTTTATCTCCTTTTGGTAAAATTTTAGCAGTATCTGCTACTTTACCACTTATTAAAGTATTCGGTGATAACCAGCTTGCTTGGGTAAAAGTTATGTCTATCTGGGCTGTTTTAGCTCTTTTATTGTTACTTATTTGCTTCTATAAATGTAAAGAAACAGTTGTTCTTGAAAAAACACAAAAAACTGAAAAAATTCCAGCTAGACAAGCATTACGCTTCTTAGCTCTAAATAAATATTTCTGGATTGCAATGACTATTTGGACAATGCAAAATGTTATTGCTTGTATCACCGGTATCATTTTACCTTATTATTGTAAATATATCTTTTTTGATGATTCCTTATATGGCTTACTTTATTTAGTAGAAACTATTGTTATGATTGCTGTCATTCTCTTAGTTTGTCCTACATTACTAAGAAAATATGGCAAACGCAATATGTCTTTAGTTGGTATCATTTTAGCCTTAATTGGTCATTTAATATATCTAATCAATCCAATGGATTTCAACTGGGTAGTAGCTAGTTGCGTCATTCGTGGTATTTTCTTTGCTCCACTTTGCTCCGTTATTTTTGGTTTCTTTGGTGATTGTATTGAATATAGTCAATGGAAATTCCATGTTCGCCAAGAAGGTCTTATTTTCTCTGGTGGCTCTGTAGGTACAAAAATCGGTTCTGGTGTTACTAGTGCAGCTTTAACTGGCTTATTATCTTATGCTGGATATGTTTCTTCTGCTAGTGGCCTCATCACTCAACCTCAAAGTGCTATTGATATGATTGTTAGTCTTTATATGTATGGACCAATCTTAGTATGGATTGTTCTTATAATTGTTTTATTAGCTTACAACTTAGATAAAATATATCCTCAAATTATGAAAGATTTAGCTAAACGCGAAGCTGAAGGCAAATTATAATCATTCATTTGAAAGGATTGATTTTACAATGCTAAAAGATAATACGTATATTACAATAACTAGACAATATGGTAGTGGTGGCAAAGAAGTAGCTAATATTGTAGCTAAAAAATTAGGTATTAACTGTTATGATCGTAAAATCGTACATTTAGCTGCTGAAAGATTCCATAATTCCACAGAACCTATATCAAATGAAGTTATGGAAGACTTAATTACTACTTCCTATTCAATGCCTGGTTCTTTAGGAGATTATTCTTTTGAAAGTATTCCCTTTTACAACAAAATGTTTAAAGAGCAATCTATCGCCATTTTAAAATTAGCACAAAAAGGAAGTGCTGTATTCTTAGGTAGATGTTCTGATTATATTTTAAAAGATTATCCAAATACTTTTTCCTTCTTTATCTATGCTGATGATGATTTTAGACAAAATAGAGCTAAAGATCATTATGGAAATAATACATTAGAACAATTAGATAAAGAAGACAAAAATCGTAAAAGATATTATGCTTACTATACTGGTCAAACTTGGGGAGAAGCACAAAACTATGATTTAATGATAAATGTTAGTAACATTTCTTTAGAAAAAGCTGCTGACTTAATCATTGAATATATTAAACTTCAACAAAAATAATATAAGATTTAAGAGATAAAGTTTTTACTTTATCTCTTTTTTAATTAAATGTATTATTGATATCCAAAAATATAAATATTATAATGAATTATCATTAAGATATTTTAAAGGATGAATGTAAATGGCTATTACTCTACAACAAATTGCAGATTTGGCTGGTGTTTCACGTGGAACAGTAGATAGAGCTCTTAATAATCGTGGTCGTATAAAACCCGAAGTAGAACAACGTATTAAAAAAATAGCTAAAGATGTAGGTTATAAACCTAGTAGAGCTGGTAGAGCTCTTGCTATGGCTAAAAAAAATATTAAAATTGGAGTTATTTTACAATTAGCTCAAACTCCATTTATGAAAGATGTTTTAATAGGTTTAAAAGCTGCAAAATTAGAAGCTGAAAGTTTTGGAGCTAGTGTAAAAATCCATAAAATTAATGGAGTAAATCCAACAGAGGTCATTCAAATAATGGAAAAAATGAAATCTGAAAAATTTAATGGTATCGCTCTTTCTCCATCTCAAGATAATTTGTTAATAAAGCTAATAGATAAATTTTCACAAGAATATAATATCCCTATTATTACTTTTAATTCTGATTTAGAAAATACAGCTCGTCTTTGTTTTATTGGACAAAACGCTGTAAAAAGTGGTCAAACAGCTGCTGGTTTGATGGGAGAAATCACCAACGGACAAGGTCAAATTATTATTATCTCTGGACATGAAGAAAATCCCTCTCTACAACAGCGTGCCGATGGCTTTAACAGAGAAATTTCTATTTCTTATCCTCAAATCAATAATCTTGGTATTCGATATGCTTATGATGATGATTGGGTTGCAGAAAAAATTACCGATGAAATCTTAGATAAGTATCCTAATTTAAAAGGCATATATATTACAGGATCTGGTGTTTTGGGGGTTTGTAAATCACTACAAAAAGCAAATAAAATCAAAGATATTAAAATTATTGCTAATGATTTTATTAATGATAATATTCAATTACTGTCAAATGGTACAATCAATTTTTTAATTGGACAAGATGCTTATACTCAAGGATATCAATCTATTATGTTATTATTTTATAAATTATTTGATAATAAAAATCCTGACAGTAAATTTGCTTATACTGATATTGTGATTAAAAATCGCTTCAACATCTAACAGAAAGGGAATGTATCTTTATTATTATTATCAAGATATTTCCCTTCTATTTTTATTTAATCATCAGAAAATTTATAATAAAAAAAAGTTTATTTTATTTGCAAAAACATCTTGCGTTCACGCGAACATTATTATATAATAAATTCAACGAAAGAAATTATAAACAACTAATAAATAATCATAAATTTATAATTGGAGGAATATATAATGTTAAATGTAGGTGTTATTGGCTGTGGCGGAATGGGTAGAGACCATATCTCCAGATTGACAAATAAAATTCAAGGTGCTCAAGTTGTTGCTGTTTGTGATGTATTTGAAGAAAGCGCAAAAAAAGCTGCTAGTATTTGTAACGCTAAAGTTTATACTGATGAAAAACTTTTAATTAATGATCCAGATGTTGATGCTGTATTCATTGTAAGTCCTGGTTTTGCTCATGTCGAAGCTCTTTTAGAAGCTATCCAAGCTGGCAAACGTATTTTCTGCGAAAAACCACTTTGCACAACAGCTGAAGATTGCCTAAAAGTTGTACAAGCTGAAGTTGCTTCTGGCAAACATTTAATTCAATTAGGCTTTATGCGTCGTTATGATGTTGGTTATGCTAAAGTAAAAGAAGCTCTCTTATCTGGTGAATATGGTGAACCATTAATGCTTCACTGCACACATAGAAACCCAGAAGTAGGTACTAATTATAATACTCCAATGGCTGTTCATGATACTGCAATTCATGAAATTGACGTATTACATTGGCTTGTTGATGATGAATATGAATCCGCACAAGTAATCATGCCAAGAGTTACTAAATATTCTCATAGCGAATTAAAAGATCCTCAAATCATGTTACTCCGTACAAAAAAAGGTGTCTGCATTGATGTAGAAGTATTTGTTAACTGCAAATTTGGTTACGATATCAATTGCGAAGTAGTTTGTGAAGATGGTGCTATCAAAATGCCTATGGCTACTGTTTATCCAACAATTCGTAAAAATGCTAGTGTATCCACAACAATTGATACTGATTGCTTCGTTCGTTTTAAAGACGCTTATGATGCTGAAGTTCAAGCTTGGGTTGATGATGCTGCTAAAGGCGAAATCAATGGTCCAAATGCTTGGGATGGCTATCTTGCTGCTATCACTGCTGACGCTCTTGTAAAAGCTCAACAAACTGGTGCTATTGAAAAAATTAACGCAGCTGTAGAAAAACCTGATTTCTACAATAAATAATTTTGCCCATTGCGTTCACGTGTACAAATTGGAGGAATATAAACATGAAAATCGGATTTAATGAAGCTACAGCTTTAGAATGTAAAGGTCAGTCTTTAATGGCAGACCTCGAAATGTGTGAAAAATACGGTTTCGATTATATTGAAATTCGTTTTGACTGCGTAAAAGACTATTTAAAAGAACATACTTTAGATGAACTCGCTACTTGGTTTAAAAATCATCATTTAAAACCTTGGGCTTACAATACTTTAATTTTCTTCAACCAAAGAGATGAAGCTGGAGAAAAAGAAATCGATGATGAAGTAGATTTCATTTTAAAAGTTTCTAAAGCCATCGGTATGAAAATGCTTATTACTGTACCATCTTTTGATGTAAAAGATAAAACTATCTCTGAAATTAAAGAAGAAGCTGTTGCTCGTCTACGTTATTTATCTGATAAAGTTGGAGAAGATATGAAAATCTCTCTTGAATTCTGTGGTGCTCCAAATTGCTCCATCAATCAATTTGGTACAGCTTATGATGTTGTAAAAGCTGTTGATCGTCCAAATGTTGGCATCACTGTAGATACATTCCATTTCCATGAAATGTGTTCTAAACTTGAAGACCTCAAAAAAGCAGATGGTAATAAAATTTTTGCTTATCATTTAAATGATTGCGAAGATTTACCACTTGGCTCTTGCGGTGATGATAAACGTTTATGGCCAGGAGAAGGTGTTGTAGATCATGAAGGTATTGCTACAGCATTAAAAGAAATTGGCTTTGATGGAGTTTGCACTATCGAAGAATTTCGTCCAGAATATTATGCTATGAGTCATGAAGAAAATATTAAAAAAGCAGCCGAAGTAACTAAAGCATTTGTAAATAAATATTTTGGTTAAAATATAACAAAAGACGGCTGTCTATAGATAAGCCGTCTTTTATACATACTAAAATTTTAGTTATTAATTTACTTAAAATATACTATATCTTTTACTTATAAATTCATGGAGGTTTTATTATGAAAATAGCATTTGATGTTGATGTGCTCGCTAAACAAATGGATATTAACACTATGGTTCACCAAGTAGCTGATTGGGGTTATAAATATATTGAACAATCCCCACATCCTCGCATTAATCCATTTTATAAACATCCACTTTTCTCTGAAGATTGTGAACGCGAATATAGAAAAGCTCTTAAAGAAACTGGTGTAGAAATTTCTTCATTTATTGTTGTATATCGTTGGTCTGGTCCTACTGAAGAAGAACGTCAATTCGCTGTACGTAATTGGAAACGCATGATTGAAATAGCTGTAGATATGGGTGTTCCTGTCATCAATACTGAATTTTCTGGAGATCCAAATCAACAAGAAATTTGCAACGGCATGTGGTTTAAATCTATGGAAGAATTGCTTCCAATTATCGAACGTGAAGGTTTACGTGTAGAAATACAGTCTCATCCTTATGATTTTTGTGAATTAAATAATGAAACTTGTGATTTAGTAAAATCATTCCGTTCTAAAAACTTAGGTGTAGTATATTCAGCAGCTCATACATTCTTCTATGACCAAGGAAAAGGTGACGTTCGTTCTATGTTAAAATACGCAGGAGACGAATTAACACATGTATTATTTGCTGATACATTTAATCAAACATTAGATTGTAGATATATAGCAAATCCACCATCTTTAAATGCAAGAGGTAGAGCAGATGTAACTATCCATCAACATTTAGCAATGGGAGAAGGCGATGTAGATTTTGCAGGTATTTTTGAAACACTACGCGGAATGGATTTTGCAAATAAACAATTAAAGAAAGATGCTCCAAAAGTAGGTGGAGATAATATTGCTTGCGTATCTTATTTTGGCTTCCCTGAAAAAATGAATATCCAAGCACCAGAAGCTCGTGAACGTATTGAACGTGAATTATTAGGTAAATAAACAAATAAATATAGTAGCTAGAAATAACCTAGCTACTATATTTACTAAAATTATTTTCATTTTATTTTAAATTTTAAAATTATTTTTAATTTTTATCAAAAAGTCAAAGTGAGGGAATTATATGTCTAGTGAACAAATAAATACAAAAGCCTCAAGAACTGTAATGATTATGGCTATTACTGCTACATTTGCTTCTTTAGCTTTTGGTTATGATACAGGAGTTATAAATGGAGCACTTCCATATATGGCTGAACCTGACCAACTAAATTTAACACCTGCATTAGAAGGTCTTGTAGTAAGTGCCATTTGCATTGGCGCTGCTTTTGGTTCTGCTCTTGGAGGTCGTATTTCTGATATTTTGGGTCGTAAACACCATCACTTACTTATTTGTCAATACTATTTTTTATATCTACTCTTGGTTGTGCTCTATCCATTAATGCAACTATGATTATAATATTTAGATTTACATTAGGATTAGCTGTTGGTAGTGCTTCTACTATTGTTCCTGCATATTTAGCAGAAATTGCCACTGGTAATTTACGTGGTAGTTTAGTTGTTCTAATGGAACTAGTTATTGTATCTGGTCAATTATTAGCATATATAGTAAATGCTATTATTGCTATTACGCTTGGACACGATCCTCATGTTTGGCGTTATATTTTAGCAATAGCAGCTATTCCTGCTATTCTATTATTTTTTGGTATGTTAATAAACAAAGAATCTCCTCGTTGGCTTGTTGCTAAAGGAAAAACTTCTGAAGCTTTAGATGTTCTGAGATTAACCCATGAAAGTGAAGCTAAAGCTATTGCTGAATTAAATGATATCCAAGATTTATTAGCAGAGCAGTCTATTCAACAAAATTTATCTTTTAAAGATTTTACTGAACCATGGATGAAGAAAGTTCTATTAATTGGTATTGGAGTAGCTATTTTACAGCAAACAACAGGTGTTAATACTATTATGTTCTATGGCTCTCAAATACTTACAAAATCTGGATTTTCTACTGATGCTGCACTAATTGGCAATATTGGTAATGGTATTATCTCAGTTATTGGTACCTTGTTTGGTTTTACATTAGTGAGACGATTAACTCGCCGCAAAATGCTTACTATTGGGCTTATAGGTATTCTATTTGCTAATACTTGTATTGGCACTATTTCTAATATTATGGCTGGCTCTCCAAATTTACCATATTTTGTATTATCTCTTACAATAACATTTCTCTTTTTTCAACAAACATTTGTATCTCCTGTAACTTGGGTATATATGTCTGAAATATTTCCACTTAGAATGCGTGGTACAGCTCTTGGTATTGCCGTTTTCTTTCTATGGGGATCCAACTTTTGTATTCAATTACTATTTCCAATACTTATGAATACATTTGGCTTATCTAATACTTTTTATATTTTTAGTTCTATTGGTATTTTATCTCTACTCTTTACTAAATTTATTATGCCAGAAACTAAAGGTTTATCTATAGAAGATATTGAACGTAAATTCCGTCATGATTATAAATAATAAAAATTTTTGAAAGGTGTTGTTAACATGAATACAGAAAAAATTGCATTTGATATTATCTCCTTGGCTGGAGATGCTAAAGCTGAATTACAAGCTGCATTAAAATTAGCTCATCAAGGAAAGTTTACTGAAGCACAAGCTCAAATTGATAAAGCTACACCACAATTACAAAAAGCTCATGAATTACAAACACAAGAATTACTTACACGTGAAGCCAATGGTGAAAAACTTTCTTTTAATGTTTTAATATCACATGCTCAAGATTATCTAATGACCACCTATATACTTAAAGATATGGTAATTGAAATCATTCAATTATATAGTATCATTAAAAAGTAATTCTAAAATAAGCTAAGACACAAAATATGTCTTAGCTTATTTTATTTATACCTGCCAACGCTTACGATATGAACCTGGAGTGTATCCAACTATTTTTTTAAAAACATTTTGAAAATAATTTGAATTATTATATCCTACATTTGCTGCTATTTCTGTAATACTAAGTTGTGTATTAATCAGCAAATTTTGTGCTTCTCCAATTCTTCTTCGAGTAACATATTGCATTGGAGAAAATCCTGTTTCTTCTTTAAAAATATGTGATAAATAATACTGATTGGCATTTACAGCTTCTGCAATACTTTTTAAAGATATATTTTCATTATAATTTTTATCAATATATATTTTTACTTTTGTTGCTAATGATGGCTCTTTTATTTGTTTTACATCTCCATTTTTTTCAATAATTATACGAAACTTAACCACTAATGCTTGTACTAAAAAATTACTGAATTCTGCTACATGTATTCCATCAATATCTATACTTTTTCTTATTATATCAAACATACTCAAAATATCATCAAAATACTCATTACAATTTATTATTGGACAATAATTATCTTCAATGATTTTATTATTTCCTAATTTAACTATTTTTAAATTAGATATACCTAAACAATACGTTCCTAAATTACTTCCATTACCACCAAATTCATCATGTACTACTCCAGAATTATAAAAAATCAAATCACCTTTCTTAGCTATATATTTATTATTATCAATTGTATAAATACCGCTACCTTCATAAACTAATAAAACTTCAACTAAGTTTTCATGTACATGCATAGCTCTAGGCATAACAGATGAAACTTCATCTACTTTACAAAAATATTCTAATTTAGGCGTACAATCTCTATTCAAAATATGTTTATATTTATGTGGCATAAAATACTGTAACATATAAATACTCCCTTCAAAATTATTAAAATTAAACTTACTAAAAATAATAAAAATTTTCATAAAAACTATAGACAAAATCACCAAAAAGATGTACTATATACTTACATAAGTTACTCATAATATATTCATAATATATTCATAATATAGATAAATATTTTTAATTATTTAACTAATATGCTCTTTATATAATCATAAATTAACTTCTTAAAACTGTCAATTTATGATATAAAATTGCCCCCTTTTTTATTATGCTATATATTTTCTAAGAGGAGAAAATTTCTCCTCTTACACTAATTCAGCATAAATTTATATATTATCACTATATAAATAAGTCTTCCTTTTATTTCTTATTTTGATAAGTATGTTTAGTAAGCATACTTATCTATTTTGCAAACAAGGTTATTTAAACCATAAATATAAATTATAATTTGGAGGAATTTCTCATGACAAATATTAAATTAGGTATCTGCCCAATTGGTTGGACAAACGATGATATGCCAGACCTCGGCAAGGAAAACACATTTCAACAATGTGTAAGTGAAATGGCTTTAGCAGGTTTCACTGGCTGTGAAATGGGTGGTAAATTTCCAAAAGATGTAGATGTATTAAAAAAAGCTCTTGCTCTACGTGGTCTTTCTGTTGCTAGTGCATGGTTTAGTTCTTTTTTAACAACAAAACCTTATGAAGAAACTGCTGAAGCATTTAAAGCTCACCGTGATTTTTTACATGCTATGGGAGCAAAAGTAGTTGTAGTATCCGAACAAGGTAATAGTATTCAAGGTCAACTTTCTACACCTTTATTCGCTAACAAACCTCATAATACTGATGAAGAATGGAAACTAGTTTCTGAAGGACTTAACAAATTAGGGGCTTTAGCTGCTGAAAAAGATATGAAACTTGTTTATCACCATCATATGGGAACAGGTGTACAAACTGAGGCAGAAATTGATAAACTTATGGAAATGACAGATCCTAATCTTGTATTCCTTTTATATGATACTGGTCATCTCGTATGTTCTGGTGAAGATTACATTGGTATTCTCAAAAAATATGTTAATCGTATTAAACATGTTCATTTAAAAGATGTTCGTAAAGAACTTGTTGAAAAAGTAAAAAACGAAAATATGAGTTTCTTAGATGGTGTAAGAATGGGCATGTTCACTGTTCCTGGTGATGGTTGCATTGATTTCAAACCTGTTTATGATATTTTAAAAGAAAATAATTACGAAGGTTGGACAATGGTTGAAGCAGAACAAGATCCTGCAATTGCTAACCCTCTTGAATATGCTCAAAAAGCTAGAAAATATATCCACGAAGTTTCTGGTTTATAATTTAAAGCATCATAAAAGCCTTCCTTATTTAGGAAGGCTTTTATTTATACTTGGAGGTATTATTTATGGATTTAGCTATTATTTTTATTAGTTTATTATTATTAATGTTTTTTGCCTATCGAGGTTTTTCATTAATCTTTATTGCTCCAATATTTGCTGTTTTAGCAGCTATTACTAGTGACTATACTTCCATGCCTGTGTATAGTGAATTGTATATGACTAAAGCTGCTGAATATATTAAAAGTTATTATCCTGTATTTTTACTTGGTGCTGTCTTTGCCAAAATCATGGAAGAAGGCGGTCTAGCTGCTTCAGTTGCTGCTAAAATTGTATCTGTTCTAGGAAAAGAACGTGCCATCCTTGCTGTATTACTTGGTTGCGGTGTTCTCACTTATGGTGGATTAAGTGTGTTTGTAGTAGCTTTTGTTATGTATCCATTTGCTGCTATACTTTTTAAACAAGCTGATATTCCTAAACGTCTTTTACCAGCAATTTTGTGGATGGGTATTTTTACTTATAGTATGGTATCTTTACCAGGTACACCTCAAATACAAAATATTATCCCAGCTGCTGTATTTGGTACAACTACTTGGGCAGGTATAGGTCAAGGGCTACTTGCATCGATACTATTTTTTATCATAGCTTATGTTTGGATTTCTTACCGTAGTAAATCGCTTAAATCTAAAGGCGAAGGTTATGGCAAACATACTTTAAACGAACCAGAAAACAATAATGATGAACTACCTGATTGGCGATTATCCTCTATTCCTCTTTTAATGGTTATTATTATTAATCTATATGTTAGCAATCCATTTAACTGGTCTTGGGCTTTTCATTGGGATCAAAATAGTTTATTAGCATTTGCACCTTTAAAGCTCTCTTTGATTGCTTCAAGTGTTGCTAAAGTTCAAGCTATATGGTCTATCAATGTTGCTTTATTAATCAGTAGCATTGTCGCTGCTTATATTGGTCGTAAAAAATTACGCCGTTTAGGAGGCGTTATTCATCCAATAAATACAGGTGCTATTGGCTCTACCTCTGCTGTTTTAAATGTAGCTTCTGGTTATGCTTTTGGTTGTGTTATCGCTGCACTTCCTGCTTTTGCTATGATAAAGTCTGCTCTTTTAGGACTCTCTTTTGGTGATGGTCCTTTGTTCTCTTCTATCATTACTACTAATATCATGGTTGGTATTACAGGTTCCTCTTCTGCTGGTTTAATGATTACAGTAGGAACATTTGGTCAAGAATGGCTGACTTGGGCACAGCAAATTGGTATGTCCCCAGAAGTTTTACATCGTATTATCTGCATTGCTTCTGAAGGATTTGATACTGTACCTCATGCTGGGGCACTTGTAACTCTAATGGCAGTTTGTGGTCTCACTCATAAAGAATCTTATTATGATATTTTTGTACTTACATTATTAAAATTCTCAGTAGCTTTCATATGTTTAATCGCTTATATGTTATTTGGTTTAGTATGATTAAGTACTAAGGTATATATTCCATGTTAAAACAAACATATTTATTATTATCGCTTGCCACCATCTTTTGGGGCATCCAACCATTATGTATTAAAATTCTTGTACAAAATTGGACACCCCCTGCTTTAACTACTTTTAGATATTTATTAATAAGTACGATTTTATTCATAATTATCTATTTAAAAAAAGAACAAAAATTTATTCCACCTAAACATTGTATCGTTCCTCTAATCCTCATGGGACTGACAGGTATAGGCATCAATAATGTAGCTCAGTTTACAGGGCTTCAATATTCTAGTATCACTAATTGTACATTAATCGCCGCTACAGGTCCTGCTATTACAGCATTAATTGCCATGATATTCATTCATGAACGATTAAATTTCATCCAATGGATTGGTATTTTTATTTCTTTTATTGGTGTCATTTTCTTAATTACAAAAGGCTCTATAGATGTATTATTAAATTTTAATTTTAATCCTGGCGATACATTATTTTTTATTTGTCAAATCGTTTGGGCATTATATTCCATTTTAGGCCTAAAAATCATGAATTATTTATCTGCTATTGCTGTAACAGCTTGGTCGGGATTAATCGGTGCTATTGAAGTAGCAATCTATGCTTATTTCTCTGGACAGTTATATTACACACCACTAGATAGTTTAGGATATATGTCCTTTGCTTTTGTTGTAATATGTGGCGGTGTTGGCTCGATGTTATTTTGGAACATCGGTGTAAAAAATGCTGGTCCTAGTATAGCAGCTATTTTTTCTAACTTAACTCCTATTTTTGGCATGATCTGTGGTGCTATTTTTCTTAAAGAAGATATTGGTTATATTCAATTATCTGGCGCCTTATTTATTTTTTTAGGAGTATATATAACAACTCATAGTCAAAAAATCATCAAATGTTTCACGTGAAACATTTAAAAGCCTTAAGAAAAAAATTCTTAAGGCTTTTTCATTATCTATTTATTTTTTGCGAATTGGATTTATTTTGTCATCTTCTGTAATTTTTCTAATCACTCGACAAGGATTACCTACTGCTACTACATCATCTGGTATATCTTTTGTTACTACTGAACCTGCACCAATCACTGAATGTTTACCAATGCTTACACCTGGTACTACTGTTACTTTACCACCAAGCCAAGCACCATCACCGATATTAATTGTCTTTGCTTTTTCAATGCCTTCATTTCTAGCTTCTACATCAAAAGGATGTATAGCTCCATAAAGCCCAGATTTTGGCCCAATTAAAGCATGTTTACCAATATTGATTTCATTCGTATCCAAAAATACACCACTATGATTAATAACTGTATTATTTCCTACTTTTACATTACAACCATAATCACAAGTAAACGGTGGTATGATATTAGCATTTTCACCAAATTCTTTAACAATAGCTTTTGCTATTCTATCTTTATAAGACAAAGTATTTATAGTTATTCTGCTATATGCTTCTGTCTTTTTATTATTTTCTTGACGCATTTTCAACATAGAATAATCCATTGCATTATACCATTGACCAGCCATCATCTTCTGAACCTCCCACGACTAAAGTCGCAGAATTCTCGGTCAAGTATTCTAACGAATACAGTATCTCCGAGCTATCCCCATAGTTCCTACGGTTCTTGTATATGTTATTTATGCTATGTTTAATATTCTTAATCCTTCATTTCTAATATTTATAGCTGCATTTACATCCCTATCGTGATGTGTTTTACATTTAGGACAATTCCATTTTCTAACATTTAAGTTTTTTACTTCAATATTTTTATACCCACAAATATGACATAATTGGCTTGAAGGATAAAATTTGTCTATTTTGACAATAACCCTGCCAAACCATTTTGCTTTATATGTTAGTTGTCTCATAAACTCTGACCAACTAACATCAGCTATATTTCTTGCTAATTTATGATTTTTCATCATGTTTTCAACTTGTAAATCTTCAAGACAGATTACATCGTAATTTCTGATAAGTTGACATGTTACTTGATGTAGTAAATTATGTCTTTGATTGGCAATTCTATCATGCAATTTAGCCACTTTTACTCTAGCCTTTTCCCAATTTGAGCTTCCTTTTGTTTTTCGAGAAAGCTCTCTTTGGAGTTTAGCTAATCTAGTCAGTGATTTTTGCAAGTATTTAGGATTGCTATATTTTACTGCATCTGAGGTTATGACAAAATCTTTTATCCCTAAATCTAAGCCAACATATTTATTCGTTTTGATGAGTTCAGGTTGAGGCAGGTCTGTACAACATAGTGCAACGTAATATTTTCCACTAGGAGTTTGTGATACTGTCGCACTTAAAATTCTACCTTCTATTTGGCGATATTTATCTCTTGTTTTAATCTTGCCTATTTTAGGTAGTTTTATTTTATTTTCTAAAAATACAATGTTGTTATTTGTCATATTTGTTTTGTACGATTTATACCGATTCTTTTTAGATTTGAATTTAGGAAAGCCTGCTTTTTGTCTATTAAAAAAGTTTTTATAAGCTGTATCTAAATTCTTTAAAGCATTTTGTAAAGAGGATTTATCTGGTTCTTTGAGCCACTTTTTTTCTTTTTTTAATTGAGTAAGCTCTTTTGAACATTCGTTATAACTTATAGTCTTCTTATTTTGTTCATATGCTTTAATTCTTTTATCTAAAAAGTGATTATATATAAAACGTACACAGCCAAAAGTTTTTTGAAGTAAACACTCTTGTGTTTTGTTAGGGTATATCCTAAATTTATAAGCTTTTTCCATAATAAACACTTACTCTTTCTTCTGATTTTAGATATATTCTATAATTTATATCCTCTACCATGAATTACTTTCATACTGTCACTCAATATAATCATGACATATCTATAGTAATATAACAAGTGTTTATATATTTTAAATAACATATACAAGAACTCTAGGTTTTACTTTAGTCGTATTATGAGGTCTCGTTCATATAGAAACGCTACTTTCTATACAGTTCTCTTATGAACTTCCGTTACTTTCATAACGGCACAGACTATATCTTATCCCTCAGCTTTACCTGTTAGAGTCTGTCCACTTCCTCAGTCAATCGCTTACTGAGTACTTCCCTCAAGAGGAATAGTCGTTGAACGTTCTCCTTTTCGGAGCTTCGCTGCTGATTATCCATTTTTCAGCACTTAGGATTTAACCTTATGCTATATATCTGATTTTTTCTGCTTTCGCCACATTCACGCTTAACTTTATTTCATGTTTACGTTGTAGTTCAAATATCTTTAGGGTTTTCCAGCAATTCAAACAGTATTGGATAGCTCTTTGTCTATCTCTACGTACATATTTCTATATACGCTGACTATTTTGTTTGCCTAACTCATGATTAAAATCACAAGTGTGCGGCTTACAATAATCAAATTCACTTTTATTTACATCTTTTTGTTTTGCTAATTCTTCTTGATATTTCTTACTATCTTCTGCTGTGATTTTACGCAAAACTCTAGCAGGATTACCCACTACTATTGTATTTGGCTCAACGTCTTTTGTTACTACTGCACCAGCACCTACAATGGCATTTTTACCAATAGTTACGCCACCTAAAATAGTAGCTGAACCACCAATCCATACATTATCTTCAACAGTTATTGGCTTAGCATATACAAGCCATTGTTCACGTTGTTTAGCGTCAATTGGATGTATAGCTGTATAGAAACTTACTTTTGGCCCAACTAATACATTATCACCCAATTTTACCATCGCATTATTAAGCATGATACAGTCATAATTGATAAAGCTATTTACACCCATTTCTAAATGATTTGCAAATTCCATATAAAATGGACTATTAATCATAGCACCTTCATCTAATTTTGCCACAAAAGTTCTTAAGAAATCTCTACGACGCTGAATTTCACTATTAGATAATTTATTTAAAATCTCTACATAATGAACTGTATCTTTCACTATATTAAAAATAGCTTCATCTTTGGCACTATAAACATAACCATTTTCTTGTTTATATTTGCTATCTTTTGTTTCATCATCCAAAATCAAACTATTTATATATTCTCTGTCTTTATCATTTACCTGTCTAATTACTTTACAAGGATTACCTACAGCAATTGAATTATCTGGAATATCTTTTGTTACTACAGAACCTGCACCAATGACGCAATTTTCACCAATAGTAACACCTGGAGTGATGACTACATCTCCACCAATCCAGCTATGTGAACCTACTGTTACAGGAAGTGCGTATTCAGTTACTTTTTCCTTACGTAGTTCATAATGAATAGGATGACATGGTGTGAAAATATTACAATTTGGCCCCATATACACATAATCGCCAATCGTAACTTTTGCTGAGTCTAAAAAGCAACAATTGTAATTTATATATGTGTTATTGCCAATAAATACATGGTCACCATAATCACAACGAAATGGTGGCACAATATAGCTATCTTGACCTATTTTCGCTACTATTTTTCTTACTAAAGACATTACATATTCCGTATCAAAATGACTAACTCTACTCAATTCACTGACTAAACCATATGTTCTATCTTTTATATCAGTTAATTCTTGTTCAAAAACATCGTATAATAATCCTTCTTCTTGTAATTGTCTTGCTGTTTTTGTCATACAACTTTACTCCTCAAAATACATATTTATTCTTTTCTCTAGTTTAGCAAAAAAAGAGCCTTGATAACAAGACTCTTTTTTATTTCTAACGTATAAAATTAGTCATAGTACGTGGTTTTGTTTCTGGTGGATCAATCTTGTCTTTACTTGCTTCTATTACTTTCATTATCCAAGCCATATTACGAGCTAATTTTTGTACAACTTCAATGCCTTCAATATCTTGATTTATTTCTCCTACATCTAATCCATGAAGATTATTCCAATAATCTGCTGTTGGCATTATCATTTCCATGGTATTAAGATAAGCATTTAATTGCTGAAATGTTTCTAATGCTCCAGAACGACGAGCAGTTACTATAGATGCTCCTACTTTATGATGAAGTTTATGACCAGCAGCTAAAAAAGCTCGATCTAAAAAGCATTTCATTGTACCTGATATACCACCATAATAAACTGGAGATGCTAAGATTATACCATCAGCTTCTAGCATTTTATCAATCCATTCATTAACATCATCTTTTTGCACACAATAACTACTGCCAGTCTGTAAACAATGATAACAAGCTAAACATCCTCTTATCATTTTATTACCAACTTGTACAATTTCAAAATCTATACCATTGTTATTAAATACTTCTCCCATAAAATTTAACGCTTGTTCACAATTACCGCCTTTTCTAGGGCTACCATTAAATGCTACTACTTTCATTTTTATTACACTCCAATAAATCATACTAAAAAAGTCCCATAAAATTATGGGACTTTTATTCATTTTAATATTTCAATTAATATTGTCTAGCTTTTGCAAGTTCTACTTTAAGTGCTTCATATGCCTTACGAACAGTTTCACTCTTAGAAACTTGAGGCTGACCTACACGCCACCAATGACCATAACCATGAAGCATTGTTTTTGGTAATACTTTGATATCTATTAATGTAGATACTGTTTGTTTTTCAGCATCTTCTAAAGCTGCTTTTAATTCTTCTACAGTTGTTGCTTTATAAGTTTTGCAACCATAAGAAGCTGCATTCATCGCAAAATCTACTGGTACAAAGCCACCATCTAATTTACCAGTTTTTTCATTTCTGAAACGGAATTCTGTACCAAAGCTACCCATACCATGTTCAATTTCAAGATTATTAATACAACCAAATGTCATATTGTCAAATAACATAACATTAATCTTTTTATGTTCTTGAATAGACGTAGGAAGTTCAGAATGAAGCATCATGTATGCACCATCGCCAACCATAGTATATACTTCTTTATCAGGTTCAGCCATTTTTACACCTAAAGAAGCATTTACTTCATAACCCATACAAGAGAAACCATATTCAACATGGTAAGTATTAGGGTTATATACACGCCAACCTCTTTGTAAATCTCCTGGTAAAGAACCAGATGCACCTACTACAACGCCACCATTTTTAGCAACAAATTGATTAATAATACCAAATGCACGGCTTTGAGTTAGATAGGAACCTGTAATATTGTGGAATTCTTCATATACTTTATCTGTATCTAAAGCATCATCAATTTCTGGAACAAAATCTTTACCTGTATATTCTAAGTTGTATAAACGATCAGTTTCTGCTACATATTTTGCTTTAGCAGCAGCAATTTCTGTAGTATAAGAAGATTTCCAGCCAGTTTTTTCAAGTTCAGCATCAATAGCTTCAAGTGCTACTTTAGCATCAGCTACAACCTGTACACCATCTAATTTATATGCATGGAATTCAGAAACATTGATATTTAAGAAAGAAACTTCTGGATTTTGGAAAATCCATTTAGAAGATGTCGTAAAGTCTGTATATCTAGTACCAACACCAATTACAAGGTCAGCTTCTTTAGCAATTTCATTAGCAGCTATACAACCTGTTTCACCAAGACCATTTAAATTCATTGGATCATCCCAAACGATAACCCCTTTACCTGCTTGTGTTTCGCCAAATGGAATATTATATTTATGAGCAAATTCTCTAAATGTATCCCAAGCTTCAGAATATTTTACACCACCACCACAAATGAGCATTGGTTTTTTCTTAGCAGTGATTAATTTAATTGCATCTTCAACCATAGCTTTTGTTGCAGGACGGCGGTCAATGCGATGAACACGTTTCTGGAAGAAGTATTCTGGATAATCATATGCTTCACCTTCAACATCTTGAGGAAGTGCAATTGTTACTGCACCAGTATCAGCTGGATCAGTCAATACACGCATTGCATTGATACATGCACTCATCAACTGTTCAGGACGAGTAATTCTATCCCAATATTTAGATACAGCACGAAAAGCATCATTTGTACTAATAGATAAATCATGTGGTTGTTCCATTTGTTGAAGAACTGGATCTGGCTGACGAGTTGCATATACATCACCAGGTAAAAATAATACTGGTATGCAGTTAGCAGTTGCAGTTGCTGCTGCTGTTACCATATTTGCTGCACCAGGTCCTACAGAAGAAGTACATGCATAAATTTGTTTTCTTCTTTTTTGTTTTGCATAACCCATTGCTGCATGAGCCATACCTTGTTCATTACGACCTTGATGTACAATTAAATCACCTGGATCATTTTCTAAAGCTTCACCAAGACCAACAACATTACCATGACCAAAAATAGTGAAGATACCTTTAAACATTTTATTTTGTTTACCATCAAATTCGATGTATTGATTATTTAAAAATTTTACTAAAGCTTGTGCTACTGTAAGACGAACTGTATTTGCCATTATTATCTAATCCTTTCTTTTCCGATTGCAATATCTATTTTGCTTCTACGGGCAATATTTATCTTTATGTACATAAAATTTCGTTTTCTACCTTGCCTTTACAATTAATACTATAGCATATAATAAAAGAATACTATAGATATAATATTAACTAAAAAATAGGTTTATATTATCTTTTTAATAATATTTTATATTTTTAAACATTTTTAAAAACAAAAAAGCTATAATCTTGATAATTCAAAATTATAGCTTTTCCATTTTTCTATTTTTAATTTATTTTATTTCTTTAGAGGATCCCAAATTTTTGCTTCTGCTCCATCTTCTTCAAGCCAAGCATGTTCTTCACATACAATACGAGTTTTGGCCCAAGGATCATCTGGAAGATGTCTTATCATCCAGCTATACCACATAGCATAACCTGGAGCTGTTACCTGTGGATGTATATCACCACCAGGAATTGCTACATATGCATTAGTTTCTGTACGGAAGGTATCTTCACCAATAAAAGCTGCACCAAAACCTTGTGGACGGTCAAATTTATATACATATACTTCTGGCTGTGGATGAAAATGTGGTATATAACTAGACCAACGACCTGGGCTATTGATAACTTCACCATTTACCATATTAGAATATGGCGCATTTTCATAATCAAAAATTGTACGAACAGTTCTTGTTGCTGTACCGCTCCATACACCTCCACCGAAGACATCAGCTTGTACATCTTCTGGATAATAGAATTTAGGAGCAAATTTTGTATCGTTTTCTGTTTTTTGGATTAAAACCTCAGAATCTACTACAGCTTCTATAGTAACTTCTGTAGCTAATGGTACATGCAAACAAGTAGGATTTTCATCAAATAAAGAAGTACGTTTCATTACTTCTGTATTATTTTCCCAAGATATTTTTACTTCACCAGTTAAAATTACATAGGCAACTTCTTTTGCTTGTTCGTTAAAAGTAAGTTTTTCACCAGCACTCATAACTTGAATACCAATGTCCATCATCATATTGCTTTCACAAATAGTCGCACTATTATAACCATGTTTTAATTGTGCACCCATTTTACCAAATTTTGCTTCAGCCATTATAACACTACCTTCCATTCAACAGGAGTAATAACTTGTTCAGCTGCATGTTCTTGAATAAAAGCATCAATAGCTGGTGCATCTTGCATTGCTTCAGAACAGCTATGACTAGCAACAACCATAGCTGCATGTGCTGTACCATGACGAAGAGAATCTGCTAAGCTCCAACCTTCTAAAAGACCATAGATAAATGCAGAAGCATAAGCATCTCCACCACCAAAGGATTTTAAAAGTTTAATTTTATAAGAATCAACTTTAAAAGCTTCTTTATCTGCGCCATAAGCTACAGAACCTTTTTTACCATGTTTAATAATAACAATTTGATTACCATAATTTAAATATTTTTCTGCTATTTCATAATCTGCTACATCATTTTCTTCTGGTAAATATTCAGTTAAATTAAATTCTTCACGAGAGCCAATAATAACATCGCTCATGCGTCCAACTAAAGAATAGTAAACAGCAATATCTGCTTTACTTCTCCAGTTGTATTCACGATAGTCAATATCAAAAATAACTTTTGTACCATGCTTTTTAGCATAATTAATTGCCATAAGACAAGCTTCACGAGATGGGCTTGCTGCAAGAGCTGTACCAGATACTAATAAGATTTTGCTTTGTGCAATATATTCTTCAGACACATCTTCTGGAGTAATTACAAAATCAGCAGCCATATTTCTATACATCAAAATACTGCTTTCTGTTGGACTTTTAATTTCAGTGAAAGTAAGACCAAGTTTTTCACCATTTTTAGCTCTTACGATCTGAGTTGTATCAATACCTCTATCATTGAAGAAATTAATGATGAAATCACCAAATTGATCATCAGATACAGCACCAATAAATCCTACTTTTTTACCAAGTTTATTAACACCTACAGCAATATTTGCAGGGCTACCTCCTACATACATAGTGAAAGTTCTTACTTTATCTAAAGTACGATGTATTTCATTTGGGTTAAAATCAATAGCAGCTCTACCAATTAAAACTATATCCATTGGTTTATTTTGATCAAATTCTATTAAAGCCATGTTATTCTCTCCTTAATCTATATATTTGCCGAATTATAATTTATTTTTCAAGCCAAATATTTCCATATGTCTCATAATATTTTCACAAGTAGCATTTACAGCAGCATCACTAAATGTAAAATAATTTGCATCTGGATCTTCTTTTGCCACTTCTTTAAAACGTTTAGCTACACTATCATAAGAAGCAGTCGCTATATTTATCTTTTTAATACCACCTGCAATACAGTTTTTAAAATCTTGTTCTGTAAGACCTGTGCCACCATGTAATACAAGTGGACAACTAACTTCAGATGCAATTTCTTTTAATCTATCAATACGCAATTTTGGTGTTTCTTTATAATTACCATGAGCAGTACCAATAGCTACAGCTAAAGCATCTACTTTTGTTTCTTCTGCAAAGCATTTTGCTTCTTCTACACTAGTAAGTGCAATATCTACTGCTTTATAATCACCTTCTGCGCCACCTACACGACCGATCTCTGCTTCTACATCAGCACCATAGGATTTTGCCAAAGCAATTACTTCTTTTGTGCGTGCGATATTTTCTTCAAGAGGATATTTAGAACCATCAAACATTACAGATGTAAAGCCCAATTCAAGAGCTAATTTTATTGTTTCCATAGTTCCACCATGATCTAAATGTACGGCGATTGGCACAGTTGTATTTTTTGCTGCTGCCATCATGATTGGCCCTAAAATTTCTAATGGAGAATATCTAAGTCTTCCTTCTGCAATCTGAATGATAATAGGGGCTTGCATTTTTTCTGCTGCTTTTATTGCTCCCATTGCCATTTCCATATTTGAAACATTAAATGAACCAATTGCATAACTATTATCTTTTACAGAGCTCAAAAGCTCACTTAATTTAGCTAATGCCATAGTTTTTACTCCTTAATTATATATCAATTAAAATAATTTTTTGTAGATTTCAATGATTTCTTCTTTAGTTGGTTGTCTCATTGTATTTGCAGGGCTACCACTATCTAATGCATCTGTAGCCATTTTGTCTAATTGAGCTAAGAAATCATCTTTTGTAAATCCATTTTTATTTAAAATTTCTTCAACAGAAGGAATATTTAATTCTTTACAGAAACGTGTCACTTCAGCTACAAAAGCTTTAGCTGCTGTCATATCATCAGTTTCATCTGTTGCTACTTCCATAATACGTGCAATTTCAGCAAATCTTGCTGTATTTTCTTGAATAGCAAATTCCATACAAGCTGGTAATAATACTGCATTGGATACACCATGAGCAATATGGAACAATGCTCCAATTGGACGACTCATTCCATGAACAATTGTTACAGAAGAGTTATTAAATGCTATGCCAGCTTCAGTTGCACCAAGTGCCATCTGCATTCTAGCTTGTTCATTTTTACCATCAGCAAAACAAATAGGTAAATTTTTATGAATTTTTTTGATAGCAGATAATGCAAATGTATCAGAAAGTGGTTGTGCTTTTCTAGATGTATAAGCTTCTACTGCATGACAAAGAGCATCAACACCTGTTGCAGCTGTAACAGATGGAGGAGCTGTCATTGTAAATGCTGGATCAACTACTGCTAATGCTGGTAATACAGATGGACCTGCTAAAAGCATTTTTACATTATTTTCTGTATCAGCAATAATTGTAAATTGAGTAGCTTCTGAACCTGTACCTGCTGTAGTTGGAATAGCTACTAAATATGGTACGTTAACAGTTATTGATTTATGCATAAAATCACTGATTTTTTTAGCATCACTAGCTACCATTACACCAATAGCCTTAGCACTATCCATTGGGCTACCGCCGCCTAAACCAATCAAGAAATCACATTCATTTTCTTGATAAAGTTTTACACCTTCAGCTACCATTTTATCTGTTGGTTCACCACTAATACCATCATATACCACATATTCAATATTACATGCATCAAGAGCATTGGTAACTTTTGCAACATTACCAAATTGTACCATAAATTTATCAGTAACAATTAATGCTTTATTTCCTTTTCCTTTAATATTAGCACCTAATTCATTGATTGCACCTACACCAGATAAGATTTTTGATGGAACTAAAAACACGCCCATGTCTATTCAACTCCTTAATTATTAAAATCCAGCCATATAACCCGGATACAAAATATTAATTTTATGATTATTTTATGATTATCTTTTGATTATAAGTTAATACATTTTTGTAATTTTGTCAATAGATTTAATATATATTTTTATATATTTGAGTAACTTATAGAATATATAACTCTTATAAAATCGATAAAATCTTTGTGTTATAAATATCTTGAAAAAAACAAATAATAATAATATAATTATAAAAAATGATTAAATTAACCAAAATTTACCCATTTAAAACCATATTTTTTGATAATATTATAATTAGGCGGTGTATAAGATGAAAGCAACTCGTTTAAATGATATTGAAAACCTCTTAGAGGAACAAAATACTTTATCTATTAACCACTTATGTGAAATCTTTAATGTATCCAAAAATACAATTCGTAGAGATATTGCTGAATTAGAAAAGCGTGGTACCATCAAAAAAGTCTATGGTGGCATTATGCGAAATCAAACTAATATTCCAGAACCATTTGCTGCTCGCGAAATAAAAAATAAGACGAAAAAGAAACAGCTAGCTAAATTAGCTGCAAATCTTGTAGACGATAACGACATTATTTACATTGATTCTGGAACTACTACAATGCATATGATTCCATATTTAGCAGAAAAGAAAAATCTTACCATTTTAACAGCTAATGTTTATGTAATTAATGAAGCTTTTCATTATCCACAAATGAATATAATTGCTACTGGTGGCACTCTTTATCGCCCATCTAATGCCTTTGTTGGAGCAAGTGTTCTCCAATTTTTAGAAGGATTTAATATCTCAAAATGCTTTTTGGCTGCTACAGGTATTTCTATTGAAAATGGTGCTACAAATGCATCTCCAATGGAAGGAGATATAAAAAAATATCTTACAAGTAACAGTAAAACTAAAATTTTATTAGTAGATTCTACAAAAATAGACCAAGTTTCCTTAGTTACTTTTGCTAAATTAAAAGATATGGACTATATCATCTCCGATAATAAATTCTCCTCAAAATACAACGATTATTTCAAACATAATAATGTTCATTTAGTAACACCTTAAAAATAAAGCCTCCAGTTTTGATGTACACCCTTCTTACTGGTTTTGTTCAGTAAAGATAGTACATATCAAAACTGGAGGCTTTGTCTTTCTTACCTAAAAATAAAAACTCTTTGTTAAATATTAAAATCAATATTTAACAAAGAGTTTTTTATCAATATACATACTTTTCTAATGATGGGTTTAATTCTTCTGATGTTGTTATCTCAGTTGTATTCATATCTGTTGTTACATCAGAAACAACTTCGACATTTTCTTCACTACTATTATTTTCTTTATACTCATCATTACTTATATTATTGTCTACATCACTAGATACTTCTACTTTTGTATTTTCAGCTACATCTACATCTTTTGCTTTTGTTTGTTGTGCTGTATCTGCTACATCTGTTGTTTTATTATTTAAGCTTTTAGCTTTGTTGACAATTGCAGCATCTAAAGCTGCTAAATTTTTATTTGTTTCTCTACTGTGTTTTATTCTTTGTTCTGTAATTTTATTTAATTTAATTACATTTTGTTTATTCACTACAGTTTTATCTTGCAATTCACTAGGGTCATAGAAGCTAAAGCCAAATTCAAGCCAAACTGGTGCATCGTCCCAACGATAATCATCATTGTAAAATACTGCAATCAAAGTTTTTTGCCCACGTGTAGCTGAAGCTACTAAGCAATCTCCTGCTGCATTTGTAAAACCTGTCTTTATGCCATTAGCACCTTCAAAACCACTTTTTAAAAAGCGATTTGTAGTAGTTACATATTCAGTATGACCATCCATATATTTCATATTATATGCTTTTTTACTTACTATTTCTCTAAATTCAGGCTTTTTCATAGCATAACTTGCAATAATTGCCATATCATGAGCAGTAGAATAATGACCTTGAGCTGTAAGTCCATGAGGATTTAGAAAATGCGTATTTACTGCCCCTAGTTCTTTTGCTTTGTCATTCATCATTTTAGCAAATGCTGGTACACTTCCCGCTACTGTTTGCGCTACAGCTACGGCTGCATCATTGCCAGATACTATCATCATACCAGTCAAAGCTTCTCTTAAAGTTATTTTATCGCCTAATCTTAAACCCAAAGAAGAAGGCTCTGTATTCACTGCTTCTGGCGTTATCACTAATGGCTCGTCTAATTTGCCACTTTCTAAAGCTAAAATGGCTGTCATTATTTTTGTGGTACTAGCAGGATGCATTATTTTATCTTCATCTTTACCATATAATACACCATTATCATCAGCATCTATTAAACAAGCTGACACTGCACTTGTATCAGGGTTAGGCAAGGTCTTTGCCAAAGCTATATTGCAAATCAATAAACATAAGCTAAAAATTATAGCTATCTTTTTTAAACACATAAAAATAAACGCTTCTCTCTTTATCTAATTTATTTACGTCTAGGATTTTGTTTAAGTGTATCAATATCATATGGAGTTTCCTGATATACATAATAGTTAAGCCAGTTATTAAATAATAAGTTAGCTACACTTCTCCATCTTACAATCGGCTCTTTTGTTGGATCATCATCAGGATAATAATTGATAGGAATATGCATATCCATACCAGCTTTTATATCTCTATCATATTCGCTTTTCAAGCTATATGGATCATATTCCGCATGACCTGTAATGAAAAATTCATTATCTTTCAAATTAGCAACAATATAAACTCCTGCATCGCCTTCTGCCATAATAGTTAAATCTTTTACTTTTTCAATATCTTCTCTTTTCATACCGATATGACGAGAATGTGGTACATAGAATTCATCATCAAAACCACGGAATAATTTTTCATGTTTTACATTTAAATGATGTTTATATACACCAAATACTTTTTTAGGTTCATAATATTTTTTTATACCATAATGATGATAAAGTCCTGCAAAAGCACCCCAACAAATATGGAAAGTAGACCAAGCATGTTTTCTGCTCCAATCCATAATTTCACATACCTCTTTCCAATATGCTACTTCTTCATATTCCATACGTTCAACAGGTGCACCTGTGATGATAAAACCATCATAATATTTATCTTTTACATCTTCAAAAGTACCATAAAATTGAGATAAATACTGTATTGATGTATGTTTTGGTAAATAAGACTCTGTATAAATAAAATCTACTTCAATCTGTAGTGGTGTATTACCTAAAAGTCTTAATAATTGCGTTTCTGTAACAGTTTTATTAGGCATTAAATTTAAAATTAAAATCTTGAGGGGACGAATATCTTGTGTATAAGCTCTTTCGGTATCCATCACGAAAATATTTTCGCTCTCTAGTATTTGTGAAGCTGGTAATGTACTTGGTATTTTTATAGGCATATTTTCTTATCCTCCCACTATTATTATAAATTTTATGTAATATCTAAAAACTTTTTGCTATGGCGTTAATTCTATCACAGCGATAAAACCTCGTCAATTAAGATTGAGTTTGACTCTTGAGCTTTTATCTATAACTTTTTTTTCATATTATATGATATAATTACTAATAACATTTATTAAGGAGACTTTTTATGCTTGAACAAAATATCACAGCTTATCTAGCAAATCTACTTAAACTAAAAACAAGTCAAATAAATGCTGCTATAAAGCTCATAGACGAAGGTAATACAATTCCTTTTATCGCACGTTATCGTAAAGAAGCAACTGGCGATATGAAGGATGAACAACTTCGTGATTTAAACGATAAGCTTATTTATGTACGTAATTTAATTAAACGTCAAAATGAAATAAAAAATAGCATTGAAGAACAAGGAAAAATGACTCCTGAACTCTCCTTGGCTATAGATAAAGTAGAAAAACTTCAAGAACTTGAAGACATATATCTACCATATAAACAGAAAAAACGCACTCGTGCTATGATTGCTAAAGAAAAAGGTTTAGAGCCACTCGCTCAATTTATCTTGAAACAAGAAGATAGCTCTGAAAAACTTGAAGACATCGCCTTGAAATATTTAAATGATGAAGTAACTTCTAGCGATGAAGCACTCGCTGGCGCTTCTGACATCATTGCCGAAACTATTTCTGATAGTGCGGATATTCGTGCTAAACTTCGCCAACACCTCTGGCAAACTTCTTCATTGAGCATTACTAGAGATAAAGAAGCTGACAGTGATGAAGCTTTTCTCATGTACGAAGATTATACAGAACCAATTAAACATCTACCATCACATCGCATTTTAGCTATCAATCGCGGTGAAAGTAAAGATATTTTAAAAGTAAAATTAATCAGTGATATAGATAAAGATATTGCTATCATCACTAAATTTATCTTAAAACAAAATAGTCCATACAAAGAATTTCTTACAAATGCAATCATTGATGCCTATAAACGTCTAATCTTCCCTGCACTTGAAAGAGAAATTCGCAATCAGCTTACGGAAACAGCTCAGACTCAAGCAATCCATGTATTTGCTTCCAATCTCAAACAATTGCTCTTACAAGCACCACTAGCTGGCTATACTGTAATGGGACTTGACCCTGGATATCGTACAGGTTGTAAAATGGCAATTGTCGATGCTACAGGACAAGTTTTAGACCATGGTGTATTATATATCACTATGAGTGATGACGCTAAAGCAAAATCTGCACAGAAATTATTAGACTATATTCGAAAATATAAAGTAAATTTAATCTCTATCGGCAATGGTACTGCTTCTTATGAAACAGAAGAATTCGTAGCTAATTTAATCAATGAACATAAATTACCTGTTCATTATTTAATCACTAACGAAGCAGGCGCATCTGTTTATTCTGCTTCCAAATTAGCTGTAGAAGAATTACCTGAATATGATGTAACTATTCGTGGCGCTATCTCTATCGCTCGTCGTATTCAAGACCCATTAGCGGAACTTGTAAAGATTGAACCTAAAGCTATTGGCGTCGGTCAATATCAACATGATGTCAATCAAAAAGAATTAGCTAATACTTTAGATGCTGTTATTGAAGCTGCTGTTAACCATGTAGGTGTAGAACTAAATACAGCTTCCGCTGCTCTTTTAAAACATATTGCTGGTATCAATGCTACTGTAGCTAAAAATATCATTAAATATCGTGATGAACATGGCATATTTACTTCACGTAAAGAACTATTAAAAGTTTCTCGTCTTGGACCTACAGCTTATACTCAATGTGCAGGATTTTTGCGCATCAATGGTGCTACTTGCCCACTTGATAATACGCCTGTACATCCTGAATCATATCCTCTTGCTGAGCAAATATTAGCTGAATTAGGATTTTCCCTTGAAGATTTAACCGATAAAAATAAATTAGATTTACTTAAGGCTAAAATCAAATTAGTAGATATAGATAAATTAGCTACTAAATTAAATGCTGGCGTTTTTACTGTTAAAGATATCTTAGATGCTCTAACAAAACCAGGCCGCGACCCACGTGAAGATTTACCAGCACCACTTACACGCCAAAATATCATCAAATTAGAAGATATCAAAGTGGGTACTATCATGCGTGGTACAGTTCGTAATATCACTGATTTCGGTGTTTTTGTTGACATTGGTATCAAGACTGCTGGTCTTATTCATATCTCTGAATTAAGCAATAAACATGTAAAACACCCATTAGATGTTGTATCTGTTGGTGATATTTTAAATGTTTTAGTCATCAGTGTAGATGCTAAACGCAATCGCATTGGCTTAAGCCTTAAACAAGTAACAAAGGAGAACAATAATGTCCTTGCTTAATCAAACTATAAAAAAAATCTTACCACCAGATCAAAGAGCGATTAAATTTGTTGAAAATAAATTAGCTCAAACCATGACAAATGCAGATGGTCTTGGTGAGTTAAAAAATCTATTATTGCGCTATGTAGGTATCACAGGTCAAATTCACCCTGAAATTCCTAAAAAATTCACTATCATAACTTGTGGCGACCATGGTGTTGCTGAAATGAATGTCAGCGCTTATCCTCAAGAAACAACAGCACATATGACTAAAAATTACCTTATTTCTAAAGGTGCTGTAGCCAATTGCATGTCTAATTTTTGTGGTTCTGATATGATAGTTGTAGATATGGGTATCAAAGCTCCCGTTGATGATATTCCTGGATTAATCGACCGCAAAATCGCTCATGGCACACAAAACTGTGCTAAAGGTCCTGCAATGACTCGTGAACAAGCAATCCGTGCTATTGAAACTGGTATAGAACTTGTAAATGAATATGCTAAACAAGGATATCGCTGTTTTTTGCCTGGAGAAATGGGCATCGCTAACACTACATCAAGTGCTGCTATGGTAGCTTGTCTTTGTAATCTAACACCTAAACAAGCAACAGGTAGAGGAACTAATATTTCTGATGAACGACTTGCCATTAAAATTGAAGTAGTAAAACAAGCTTTAAAAGTAAATAAACCTGACCCTAATGATGGTATTGATGTCATTAGTAAATTAGGTGGCTTTGAACTTGCTTGTATCACAGGCATAATATTAGGTGCTGCCGCTAATCGTTGCTTTGTCGTTTTAGATGGCTTTAATACAGGCTCAGCTGCTTTAGTCGCTCAAGCTATTTGCCCTGAAATAACAAATTATCTCATGGCATCTCATTTAGCTGCTGAACCAGCTCATAACGCTATTTTAAAGAAATTAAATCTATCTCCATACATGGACTTACAATTCCGCTTAGGCGAAGCTACAGGCTCATCTATCGCTGTTAATATCTTAGACTGTGCTATTGAAGCTTATCAATCTGTATATCAAGCAGCACTTGCTGAAACAGATAAATTAATCCGCCCTAACATTCCTCAAGCAGATTTAAATACAAAGACCACATTATTAAAACGCACTCGCAATATTCCAGCTTTAGACGCGGATATCCAAAAACAATGTAGATTTCGCATTGATAATCTGACTAAACCTATTTATAGTTTAGGTAGATTAGAAGAAATAGCTGAACATATATCTGGTATTGTAAAAAAAGTGAAACCTACATCTGTACGCAAAAAAATCATTGTTTTAACATCTGAAAAAAGCTGTAGTATCGTACAACATCGACTCACTCAATCATTTGCTCATCATGCTAATGCAGATTATCATTTCACTGCTATTCCACAATCCAATCTCACAGAAAAGACATTATCCTTCAGTCTGTTACAAGGTATAAGTTATGGCTCTAAAATCAAAAATGTTGAAGTTTTAGGCATAGCTTGCTGTGAAACTCATCCTAAAGAAATTTGTGGTACATTTAGCTTAAATATTCAACAACAATTATGTCTACCTAATGGTGATTTACGTTACGGTAAACGCGGTTTTCTTTCCTTAACACCTACAGAAGATTTACAACAAATCGCTTTTATGGCAGGTATCGCCATAGGTGCTGCTAGCAATGGTATATTGACATTATCTGATGATTTAGTATCCACTATCGCTTTAAAATACGCTTTAGTTTTAGCTCCTGCTATCAATCCTTATCTAATGTTTATATGTCCTGATTATTTAGATTTAAATATAACTACAGGCGGTGGTTGTATCTGTAGCTTGGGCATGAAATTAATTGACGCATCACTTCAAATGATGAAAGATATGAAGACATTTGCTGAAGCAGGCGTTGCCATAGCTACTGATGGACCTGGAGCTGGTATTCAAGTAGATAAATAAAATGTTTCACGTGAAACATTTTTAATTTTAGATTTTATAAATACAAAGAGGAGTAATAATGACACTTAGACATTTAGCTATATTTATTAAAGTTTGTGAAGAAAATGGTATTACTGCTGCTGCCAAAAAACTTCATATGACTCAACCATCTGTTAGTCAAGTTATTCAAGAATTAGAAGCACATTATCAAACACTTCTATTTGAACGTTTAGGTCGTCGCATTTTTATTACAGAGGCAGGTCGTAGATTATTACGTTATTCTCGCAATTTGATCAATCTGAACGCTCAAACAGAACAAGCTATGCGTGCATTTAATGAAGTATATCATCTTCGCATTGGTGCTAGTATCACCATCGGCAGTAATTTTCTCATTGATTTAATTCAGCATATTTCCCATAATGGTTCTGGCAAAGAAATCTTTTCAGAAATTCATAACACCTCTGAGCTTGAAGAAATGCTTTTAAATGATAGCTTAGATTTAGCTTTAGTTGAAGGTGAAATCCATTCTGAATACTTGATTACTAAACCTTTTATGAATGATGAATTAGTCTTTATCATTGGACAAAATCACCCATTAGCTGATAAAGAAATCACTCTTGAAGATTTAACAAAACTAAGATTTTTCGTTCGTGAAACAGGCAGTGGAACTCGTGAATTATTTGAACAAGTAATGCACAGACATAATATTTATTATCAAACTGCTGGTATTTACAATAGTATGGAAGCTATAAAAAAAGCTGTCATCAGCGGTTTAGGTGTTTCTGTAATCTCCACTGAAGCTATCAAAGATGAATTAAAAGAAGGCAAATTAAAAACTTTTACTATGCCTGAACTTGTATTTAAACGTCAATTTAATATTGTTTATCATAAAAACAAATTCATACCACCAGAAATGCAAGAAGTAATTGATGAATGTTTACAATTATCATCAAATAAATAATCATTACTTTTTAAAATAAATTATTTCTATTCTCATTGACAGATTTTATATTTATCTATTATAATAATAACGATATTAAAAGGGAGTAACTTCCTTGTGTTATTGTCAACAATCACTGTAGCAATCGCTTCTGGCAATAACGTCGATTATTTTCGATAAGTGAGACTTTTAATACGCATATAATTCATGTGTGTATTAAAAGTCTTTTTTTGTGTTCAAAAGACTTTTAATGGAAGGAGCAATTTATGGAAATCTTATCTACTCAATTTTTATTAGCTTTAGGTTCTATTATCTTACTTGATTTAGTATTAGCTGGTGATAACGCTGTAGTCATTGCTATGGCTTCTCGTAAATTACCAGAAAACATGCGTAAACGTGCCATTTATATTGGTACTGCCGGTGCTGTAATAATTCGTGCTATCATGACTTTAATTGCAACATATTTATTAACCATTCCTTTTCTACAAGCAATCGGCGGTCTTATCTTATTGCCAATAGCTTTCAAATTGTTAAAACCGGAAAAACACAATCTTGAAGATACAAATTCTCTTAGTGCTTCTACTGGTTTTGCCACTGCTATCAAAACAATTATCATTGCTGATGCTGCTATGGGCATAGATAATGTATTGGCTATCGCTGGTGTTGCTCATGGTAATATGGTGCTTGTATTATTAGGTTTGGCTATTAGTATTCCTATCGTTGTATGGGGTAGCCAAATCATTTCCAACTTAATGGATAGATTACCTATCCTCATCACTCTTGGCTCTGCTATCTTAGCTTATACTTCTGCTAGTATGATACTTCATGATAAAATCATTGGTAATTTCTTGTTATCTTTAACTGAATATATGAATTATATTCTACCTGTTCTCTTTATCGGAGCAATTATCGTTTATAGCCAAAAAGTAGCTAAAAAATAAAATATATCTAAAAGCTCTATTAGTTATCAAAAAATTAATAGAGCTTTTTTATTTTTACTCTAAATCACTTTGTCTATAGATAATATATATAATTTCTTATTGCTATACATAAAGGTAAATGATAAAATAATAAAGATATAAGTCTTGTGGAGGATGAAAATTGGAAAAGTTGATTATACATGGCGGTCATGAATTGCATGGTCGTGTAAAAATTAGCGGTGCAAAAAACGCTGTACTGCCTATTATTGCAGCAACTCTTCTGGCCCAGGATAAGCCATGTGTTTTAGACGAAGTACCTTATTTAAACGACGTCTGCACAATCGCTGAAGTTCTGCGTCAGCTTGGTGCTAAAGTTGATTTCAATCGTCAACAACATACATTGTTTGTTGATAGTACTGTTTTAAAAACAGTTGATGCACCATATGATTTAGTACGTAAAATGAGAGCTTCCTTTGTTATTATGGGACCTCTATTAGCACGTTATGGAAAAGCTAAAATTTCCATGCCTGGTGGCTGTGCTATTGGTACTAGACCTATCGATTTACACCTCAAAGGTTTTGAAGCTCTTGGAGCTGAAATCGAAATCGGACACGGCTTTATCAGTGCTACTGCACCAAATGGGCTAAAAGGAACTAGTATTTATCTTGATTTCCCAAGTGTCGGTGCTACAGAAAATATCATCATGGCAGCATGTATGGCTGAAGGTCAAACTATACTCGAAAATGCTGCTCAAGAACCAGAAATTATCGATTTAGCTAATTTCTTAAACATCATGGGAGCTAAAATTCGCGGTGCTGGTACAAATGTGATCAAAATTACAGGTGTGCCAAAATTAATTGGTCATAACTACACAATTATTCCTGACCGAATTGAAGCTGGAACCTATATGGTGGCTGTAGCCATGACTGGCGGAGATATCTATATAGAAAATGCTATTAGTGAACATTTAAAACCTGTTATTGCAAAATTAAATGAAGCAGGAGTTAAAATTGAAGAAGATATCGATGGTATCCGTGTTAGCTGTAACAAGCGCCCCAAAGCTATCGATATTAAAACTCTACCATATCCAGGATTTCCTACAGATATGCAAGCTCAATTTATGGCAATGCTCACTATTGCTGATGGTACAGGTCTTGTTACAGAGACTGTATTTGAAAATCGTTTTATGCATGTAGATGAATTAAAACGCATGGGAGCTTGTATTAAAGTTGATGGACGCACATCTATTGTTGAAGGTGTTCCTTCATTAAATGGTTGTCAAGTAAAAGCTACAGACTTACGTGCTGGAGCTGCCATGGTACTTGCTGGTTTAGTTGCTAATGGCGAAACTGAAGTATCTTATATTCATCATATTGATAGAGGATACGATAATCTCGTAGAAAAATTATGTGGATTAGGTGCAGACATTTGTCGTGTTGATAACTAAAAATTGTGTGTACATAAATAGCCAAGATAGTCATCATCTATCTTGGCTATTTTGGTATAACAAGGAGGTTTTACTTATGCTGTGCTCAAAAAATAGTTGTACTGGTTGTTTATCTTGTCAAAATATCTGCCCTAAAAATGCAATACAAGTAATCACCGACAAGCAAGGTTTTTGGCAACCTCAAATCGACAACGAAAAATGTATTAATTGTGGATTATGCCATAAATCTTGCCCCGTATACTTCAAACCACATAATGAAGAAAACTTAACTGAAATCTATGCTTGCTGGCATAAAAATCCGCAAAAGCGTCAACAGGCAGCTTCAGGAGGATTATTTACCGCTTTAATGCTACAAGCACTATCCCAAAATTTTTATGTTTGTGGCTCAACTTTGACTGATGATTTAAAATCCAAACATATCATCATCAATAAAATCGAAGATTATCCTTTATTAATTGGCTCTAAATATGTACAGAGTTTTATTGGAACAACATATAAGGATATCCGTAAATTATTACTTCAAGGCGAAAAAGTATTATTTTCCGGTACACCTTGCCAAGTTGCTGGTCTATATGCTTTTCTCAAAAAACGCTATGTAGGTCAATTATTCACAGTTGATTTACTTTGCCATGGTGTGCCTTCACCACAGATATTCAAAGATTATCTAAATCATTTAAAATCCACACATAATGCCAATGTCATTGATTTTAAATTTCGTGAAAAACCAGGCTGGCGTCGCTATCAAGTAATCGCCAAATTTGATGACAACAAAAAAGATATTTCTTATAAAGATACTAATGAATATATCAAAGGATTTTTAAAGGGAAATTTCCTCAGGAGTTCCTGCTATAATTGTGCTTATACGAATTTAGATAGAGTAAGTGATTTAACTATCGGCGATTTTTGGAATTACTTCTCTGATAATGTAAACAGCGAAGATATTGATGATGATAAAGGTATTTCTATGTTATTAATCAATACGCAAAATGGCAAATCATTATTTACTAAAGCTAAAGAAGATTTAATCTATTTTGCTAAAGATTTTCAAAAATCTATTGAAAAAAGCCCTCGCTTGCATAAACCTACAAAAAAACCAGAAACATATGAACAATTTTGGCAAGACTATGCTCAACACGATTTCAGTTATATGTTAAAAAATTATTTTTAAATGCAAAAAAGCCGATATCAAATGATATCGGCTTAATTATCGCTAAATTATTCAGCTGTGAAAGGTAAAAGAGCGATGTTACGAGCTCTTTTAATTGCAACTGTTACTTGACGTTGGTGGCAAGCACAGTTACCGGAAATACGACGAGGTAAAATTTTACCACGTTCTGTAATGAAACGACGGAGTTTTGCTACGTCTTTATAATCGATATGTTCGATTTTATCAGCGCAGAAGCTACAAACTTTTCTTTTTGGTCTTCTGTTTCTATCGCGTTTAACCAATGTTGTTACCCTCCTTAAAATGGTATTTCTTCGTCAGGGGGTACTTCAGAACCGAAAGATGCTGCTGCTCCACCCATCATTGGAGATGAAGTCTGCATTTGTGCACCACCGAATTGCTGTGTTGGTGCTGGAGCATTTGTTGGTCTAGAACCCATAAACTCAAGTTCTTGGGCTATGACTTCAGTAACATAGCGTTTACTTCCATCTTGTGCATCATAACTGCGAATCTGAATGCGACCTTCAATCAAGACTTGACTGCCTTTTACTAAATTGTTGCCACATACTTCAGCTAATTTATCCCATACTACGATAGGAATAAAATCTGCTGTTTGTTGTTGATCAGCACTACGACTAAATCTACGGTTCACAGCTAAAGTAAAGCTTGCCACCGCTTTTCCTGTCTGCGTGTAACGTACTTCTGGGTCACGCACAAGACGCCCTGCTAATATTACCTTATTCATGGTAATTTCCTCCCTGGCAAATCTTTATAATTATTTTTCGTCTTCTCTAACGATCATATGTTTTAATACTTCATCAGTAATTTTCATTACACGATCAAGTTCTGCAGAGCAAGCTGGTTCTGCTGTGTATTCAAATAAGCAATAGAAACCATCAGTGCAGTCTTTAATTTCATAAGCCAAACGTTTTTTGCCCCAACGATCTTCTTTGTCAATAGTACCGCCATTGGCAACGATTAAGTTAGAGAACTTTTCGATAACAGCATTAGTTGCTTCTTCTTCCATTGGTCTAATAATAAATACGACTTCGTACTTTCTCACGAAATCACCTCCTCTTTGGACTATCGGCCCACAAATGGGCAGGGATTAATTCCGCTAAGCGGAACTCGTTATTAACATAACTTCTTAATTATATCATTGTCTAAATGCTAACGCAAGCTATTATTTAACTATTCTTTAACATTTTCTTTACCTCTCATCAAAGAAGCAAATAGGGCTATAATACATAAAAAGCCAAATAAAATAAATATATATTTAAAACTGTGTAAAAGTATATCTACATAATTACTTTCTATCGCTTCAGCAGTAAAAATAGATAATAGCAAGGTTACTAATGACATGCTTATCGCTTGCCCTGTAAGGCGCATTACTGCCAAAATCGAAGACGCCACTCCATAAAATTTTGCCTCTACAGCTCCCATAATGGCATTATTATTCGGTGAAGCAAATAAACCAAAGCCTAAACCAATAAAGGCTAAATTTATACCAATCAGATAAAATGATGTATCTTTATCAAAAAAAGAAAAAGCAAATAATCCTATCATCATCATACCCATACCTAAAGAAGCAATAAGTCTTGATGAGAATTTATCAGACAATGCTCCTGCTTTAGGAGAAACAATCGTCATAATAAATGGTTGTATCAATAAAAATCCTCCAGCTGTAAAAGCATCCATACCTCTGACTAATTGCAAATATAAAGATAATACAAAACCTAAAGCAAAAGTCGCACTATAATGAATTAAAGCGGCTATATTTGACATGGTAAACACTGTATTTCTAAAAATAGATAAATCTACAAGTGGCGAAGCAACTTTTTTCTGCTCATATATAAATAATAAAAATAAAATAAAGGCTATAAATGGCATATAATGAACAAATTCATGTATTGTCCAATCTGATAATCCATATAAAAATAAAACTATCATCACTAGATAAATAATACTACCAATATAGTCAAATTTTTTATCTTTTGCTCCATACCAATCAGTTTTCACCTTAAAAATCAAAAAGAAATTTATCAATAAAGCTATACCAGTAAGCCAAAAAATCATTCTCCAGCCCAAATAATCTGTGATAAAACCACCAATAAAAGGCCCTAATGAAACACCTGAATATACACATGCTGCTGATAAACCTATCGTCTTACCACGATTTTCAGCACCACAACAAGAGACCAGTAATGCCATACTTGTACCAAAAATCATTGACATGGACAATCCCTGTAAAAATCGCACAAAGATAAAAGCTAAAAAGTTTTGCACTACTGCACAGACTAAAGTAGTAGCACAAATACAAGCCAATCCTTGTAGATATATTCTTCTGCGTCCTTTTATATCAGCTAAACGACCAAAGGGTAATAAAGTGGCTGCTGAACCAATTAAAAAAGCTGTAACAGCCCAAGTCAACTCATCTGGCATCATGTTAAAATTTTCAGCCATGGCTGGAACAGCGATATTTACTGAACTTCCCATAAATGGACCTATGAATGATGTTATCATCACTGCAATCAATATTCTTTTCTGTTCTGTCATTTTTCTCACCTACTTTTATTTCTTTTAACTTCACCTTAACATAAAAAAAGAACTGCAACCAAATGAAAAATATACAATCATTTGTTTACAGTTCTTCTCTTTATACAACAGATTCAATAAGTCTATCTTTTGTAGAAATTCGCCATATTCTTTCAAAAGGATAAGATTGGAACATGTATCTTAAATCAATATATCCTTCGCCTAAAATAAAAGATATACGTTTTAGGATTTTACCCTTATGTGTTTTCCTTATTTTATTAATATAATAAGCTATCTCTACATCGTCTAATTTACCATTCTGCATGTATACTTTTATACCATCGTAAAACAACATCGACACCTCCAGGACGCTGGACATATTTAGAGATATTACGGATTTAATTTTTCTTATTGGCAATTTTACAATATCTAATAAAAAATGTCAAAATATGTAAACAAAGAAGTACTATATATAATATTTTGATTTTTTGCAAAAAAACAAGATACTACTAAAACCCTTGTAGTACCTTGTTTTCTTACTAATTATGTTTTACTTGTTATTTTAAATTCTCAGGATTTAAACAGAGTAAATCTTCCACAACAAATCGACCATCTTTGCGAATTAATTCATCATCAAGATAAATTTCTCCTCCACCATATTCAGGAGTCTGAATTAAAACTAAATCCCAGTGAACAGCTGAACGATTTGTATTATCTGCATCTTCATAAGCACAACCTGGAGTGAAATGTAAACTACCACTTATTTTTTCGTCAAATAAGATGTCTTTCATAGGGAAAGTTACATATGGATTTAGACCAAAGGAGAATTCCCCTATATATCTTGCACCTTCATCAGTATCCAAAATTTTATTTAAAGCCTCTGTATGATTTGCTGTAGCTTTTACTATCTTACCATTTTCAAAAGTAAAAGATACATTTTCAAAAGTAGTACCTTGATAAATTGATGGTGTATTATATGTGATTGTTCCGTTTACACTGTCTTTAATTGGAGCTGTATACACTTCACCATCTGGAATATTACAATCACCTGCACATTTAACAGCTGGCATATTTTTGATAGAAAAAGTTATATCTGTTCCTTTGCCTTTAATTCTGACTTTATCAGCATTATCCATGCGTTTAACTAGGCTATCCATAGCTTTACCCATTTTAGCATAATCTAAATTGCAAACATTGTAATAAAAATCAGTAAAAGCATCTGTACTCATATTTGCAAGCTGTGCCATAGAACCATTTGGATAACGAAGAACACACCATTTTGTTTTTGGCACGCGTATATCACTATGCACTGGCTTCATCCAATATTTAGAATAAATTTCCATTTTATCTGCTGGCACATCACTCAATTGACTTACATTTTCACTGCCACGAATAGCAATATATGCGTCCATGTTTTTCATGCGAAGTGATTCATATTCTGCACAAAGCTTCATTTGCTCTGTTGTAGCATTTAATAATAATTCACGTTGCATTTTCAAATTTTTTATAGTTAAAAATGGTATACCGCCTACTTTATAAGCTTCTTGTATCAAAGCTTGTGCAAGCTCCATACCTTCATCAATCAATTCAATTAAAAGTTTTTCGCCTTTTTGTAAACGCACAGAATAATTTATGAGATTATGTGCTAATTGTAAATTTCTACTATCCATTTTTTCAGCCTACTTTCTGTAATTTTTATTATTTATTTATTTTATCATAAATTATTTTAAAAAAACTATTGACAATTTTGCAATATAAGATTATATTAATCTACAATGAGTTTTGTAAATTTGTAAATATAAAATAAAGTATAAATCTAGAGATAGGAACAAGTAATTTTTCCTTAAAGCTTACAGAGAGCCACTATTTTGCTGAAAAGTGGTAGCCAAAAGAAAAATGAAAATCATCCTTGAAGATTTTAGCTGAAATCCAGTAAGCTAAAACGTTTGTTCTACGTTATAAGAAACGCGTATTATGATGTACGTTGAGAGCTGTTGTCTATAATTAAGACAAAATCAGGGTGGTACCGCGGAAATATAACCTCCGTCCCTTTATGGGGCGGAGGTTTTTTGTATTTATACTTAGTTTTACACAAAATATTTTATTAGGAGGTTTTAACAATGGAACAAATCAATTTTGCAAGTTTAAAAAGAAAGCGTGATTTACATATTATTTTACCTATATTCTTAGTTTCAATCATCGCTTGTATCGATCGTGTAAATATAGCTTATGCAGCTTTGACTATGACTGAAGATTTACCATGGCTTACACCTGAAATCTTTGGAGCTGGTGCTGGTATTTTCTTCATGGGTTACTTACTTTTAGAAATTCCTGGTTCTCTTATCGCTGCTAAATATTCTGCTAGTAAATGGATTGCCCGTATCATGTTCACATGGGGTCTCGTTTGCGTTCTCATGGCTTTCATGTCTACTCAAACTGAATTTTATATCTATCGTTTCTTACTTGGTGCATCTGAAGCAAGTCTTTATCCTGTTATTTATTCTGTATTATTCCCTCGTTGGTTCACACCAAAAGAAAGAGCTCGTGCTACTTCCTTAATGCTTACTTCGCTATTATTATCTACTATTATCGGTGCTCCTTTAGCTGGTGTTTTATTAAATACTTCTATTTTAGGTATGCATGGTTGGCAAGAATTATTCATCTTAGAAGCTGTTCCTGCTCTCCTCTTTACTGTAGTATTCTTCTTCTGGGTTAAAGATAGACCAGATCAAGTATCTTGGCTCAATGATGCTGAGAAAAAATATTTAACAGAAGCTTTTGAAGTTGAACAAGCTCGTTTACAAAAAGTAAAAAAATATACTGTTATGCAAGCTTTTACTGATAAAAAAGTTTTAAAACTTTGCTTTATCTATTTCATGTGGGTAATTGGTTTCTGGGGCTTCAACTTCTGGATGCCAACTGTATTAAAAAGCCTTTCCGGTTGGTCAACTTCTCTATTAGGTGGCGCTATCGCTATCCCTATGACTGTAGCTTTAATCGTACAAATAATCGCAGGTTATACATCTACTAAAACAGGTGATAAAGTTTGGCATGTAGCTATTGCCATGTTCATCGGCGCTATTGGTCTTGGACTTAGCCCATTTGCTAGTAATCCTTCTGTAGCATTATTTTTAATCTGCTTATCCGCTATCGGTATCTATGCTTCTATGGGCGTATGGTGGACAGTTCCTACTACATTCTTAACAGGCCCTGCAGCTGCTGGTGCTATCGGTCTTATCAATTCCTGTGGTAATCTTGGTGGTTGGGTTGGTCCTTATATGATGGGCTTCATCAAAACAGAAACAGGTTCTTTTGACCTTGGATATTTTGCTATGGCATTATTTATGTTAATCGCAGGTATAACAACTCTCACAATCAAATATGGTTGGACAGGTCAAAAAAATCGCCAACCAGTAACTGAAAACACAATTACAGATACTGTTGCAAATTAAATAATTCAAATAAAAAACGTATTATCTTTTATGGATAATACGTTTTTTTATGATAAAAATTAAATATTATATTCTTTGGCAATTTGAGCAAATTCTTCTACTCTTGCAGAAATATCCTTTGCTCCTAAAACGGCAGAACCTGCTACAATTACATTTGCACCAGAAGCAAAACATGTTTTTATTGTTTCAGGATTTACACCACCATCAACTTCAATATCATATTTATAATTATTCTCTTCACGAAGTTTTACTAATTCTTTTACTTTTTCCATCTGGTCTTCCATGAATTTTTGACCACCAAAACCTGGTTCTACAGTCATTACTAAGACCATATCTAATTCACCTAATAAATCTTTTATTTCACTTATTGGTGTTGCTGGTTTTACAGCGATAGCTGCTTTCATACCATATTTTTTTATTTTATCTACTGTAGCTTTTGCATCTTTAGTCGCTTCAATATGGAAACAGAAAATATCTGTACCAGCTTTAGCGAACTGTTCTACATAACGTTCTGGTTCTATAATCATCAAATGCACATCAAAAACCATTTTTGTATATTTGCGAATAGACTCAACAACAGCAAGACCGAAAGATAAATTAGGTACAAAAACCCCATCCATAATATCTAAATGAAGATAAGGGACTTTTGCTTCATCTAATTTGGCTAATTGTTCTTTTATAATACCAAAGTCAGCTGCTAATAATGATGGTGCTAATTTATACACAATATCACGTCCTTATTTATTAATCTATAATTAATTGTAGCCCAAAGAATATTTTTCGTCTATAGTAGCTTTTTAATTTATACCTTTTGATGTATAATCATCTTAGATATTTAATTATTTTTTTATAAAAATAATTAATAAACTATGAAATTATTACGAAAGGATTGATTTAATTGAATTGGAAAGCTGTTTTAGCCATTTTGACTTGCAATGTTGTACTGATGTCAGCTAGTTATACTATGCTCATTCCATTTTTACCTATGTATTTAATTAATGAATTAGGTGTAACATCTGACAATGTAAATATGTGGTCAGGCATTATATTTTCCGTAACATTCATCGTTAGTGCTGTTATGGCTCCTATCTGGGGCAAATTATCTGACAAAAAAGGGCGAAAACCAATGGCAGTACGTGCTGGAGTAGGTCTTGCTATTACTTATTTCATCTGTGGTATCGTTAGCTCTCCTATTCAATTAATGTTTGCTCGTATTCTCCAAGGTTTTGCCGCTGGACTTTGGCCTGCTGAACTTGCTATTATGTCCTCTTATGCTCCCAAAGAAAAGCTCGGTTTTTGTATGGGCGTAATGCAAGGTGCTTTAACTGCTGGCGGAGTTATTGGCCCATTACTCGGTGGCGTATTAGCCAGTGTATTTGGTATGCGAGTTTCCTTCTTTATCTCCGCAGGTGCTCTCGCTTTGATTACTTTAATTACCTTAATTTTCATTAAAGAACCACCTCGTGAAGCTAAAACACCTGAACAATTAGCATTAGCTAAAGAAGCAGAAAAAGTAAATTTATTAAAAGTGCCTATGATTAGACGTATGCTTGAATGTGCTGTTGTTATCCAAATGGCAATTTTAATTCTTCAGCCTATATTAACATTATATGTAGCTGAACTACATCATAGCATGGATAATGTTATCATGTTATCTGGTATGGTCTTTTCTTTAGGTGGTTTTGCTGGAGCTATTTCCGCACCGCTTTGGGGTAGATATGGTCAATCGCATGGATTTTTCCGTACTATGTGTATAACCCTTGCTGGTACAGGTTTTATTTTAATCATTCAATCCATACCTAGCACGCTTACTCCATTTGCTATTTTGCAGTTTGTTTGTGGTCTATTTTATGCTGGTGTATATCCATCAATCAATTCTATTTTAGTTAAAAAAAGTCCAGCCGAACAACGTGGGCGTATTTTTGGTTTGATGTTTGCAGCCCAACAAATTGGTTCAACTATTGGCCCATTAGTTGGTGGCTTTATCGGCACTTTCTTTGGTTTAAAATTCGTCTTTATTTTCGCTGGAATTTTGATGTTCATAACAAGTGCCTTAATGTATCTCAAACCACCAATTAGTAGAAAACCTCGTAAAAGATTTGCTAATTAAATAAATGAAAAAGTGCAAGTAAGAAATTTCCTACTTGCACTTTTTTGTTTCACGTGAAACATTTTATTTCTGTTTCAATTTATTTTCACTATCTGGTGTGATTTTAAACCATGCTGCATACATTGTTGGCAAAATGAGCAAAGTTAAAATCGTAGCGACTACTAAACCACAAGAAATAGCAATTGCCATAGAGCCCCAAAGCGTACTTGGTACAAGTGGCATCATTCCTAGTATTGCCGCTGCTGCTGTAAGCATTATTGGACGGAAGCGCAATACAGCAGAATCAATAATAGCATTCCATGGTTTTTCACCATCAAGCATATGTTTCTTTATCTGGTCAATCAAGATAATTGAGTTACGAATAATCATACCAAATAAAGCCAAGATACCTAATACTGCAACAAACCCAATTGGTTTATCAAACAATAACATACCAAAGCTAACACCAATTAAGCCAAGCGGAGCTGTAAGTACAGTCATTATCATTAACTGTACACTTCTCAACTGGAACATCAATATAGTAATAACCGCTATGACCATCACAGGTATAGGTTTTAACAAATGTTCCATGGCTGTTTGACTATCCGACATAGCTCCATCTGGTTCAATGCTATAACCAAATGGTAAATCTTTTTGTAAATCAGCTAATTGATTATATATTTTTTCAGTTGCATCATTGGCTGTTCCTTGATAAATACTACCACGAACAGTGATTGTAGGTTTTAAATCACGACGCCAAATAACACCATCTTCTGCACGATAACTAATTTTAGCAATCTGTTCAAGTGGTACATATCCATATTGCCCTAAATAAATCGGTAAATTGCGCACTTTTTCCAGATTATCTCTATCGTCATCAGATAATCGCATAACTATATCAATGGTTCTATCACCTTGATAAAATTGAGCAGCTGTTGCTCCTGTAAGCTCTGTATATAAAGTCTGGGCAACCATTTGACTAGATATACCCATTGCTCTCAATTTATCTTGGTCTAATTCTAAATGAAGTGTTTTTGCTTTTTCTTGCCAATCAAAATTTACATTGTAAATATTACTATCTTGGCGCATCTTCATAGCCACTTCATCAGCTATATTTTTTACCTTATCCACATCATATCCTGAAACTCTAATCATTACAGGATAATCAGCAGGTGGCCCCATTTGTAAAAATTTAATATTTGATTGTACTGCTGGAAAATCTTCATTTAAGATTTTAAATAATTTTTGATTTAAATATTCTCTAGCTTCTACATCTTTTGCTGTAATTACAAATTGAGCATAATTATCTTTTGGTAATACAGGGTCAAAAGTCAATACAAAACGTGGAGAGCCTTGACCTGTATAATAAGCAAAATTATCTATTACATCTTGTTCTTCACTTAAAATAGCTGCTAATTTTTCAGCTTGTTCTTCCGTTGCCTTTATAGATGAACCTTCTGGCAAAGTAAGTTCTACTACAAGCTCTGGTCTTTGAGATGGTGGGAAAAATTCTTGACTTATAAATTTCATACAATAAATAGAAATAGCGAATATAACCACTGTGCTAGATAATATTATTTTTTTATGTGTTAAGCAATAACATAATATCTTTCTAAAAAATGTATAAAATTTACTTTGATATGGGTCTACATTTCCCTTTTCATCTTTTTTTACTTTAACTTTAATTATTTTATAACCATATAATGGAGCTACCATTACAGATACAATCCACGATAAAATCAAAGCTATGGCAATTACAGGGAATAACGCACTACAAAATTCAGATGCTAATCCATCGGCAAAAGCTACAGGTATAAAGCCTGCACAAGTAATTAGTGTACCGCTAAGCATTGGCATAGCTGTCGCTTTATACGCATAACAAGCAGCACTAAATCTATCTAAACCTTCTTCAAGTTTTACACTCATCATTTCTACAGCAATAATAGCATCATCCACTAATAAACCTAAGGAAATAATCAACGCTCCCAAAGAAACCTTATGCAAATCTATACCCAAAGCTTCCATAGCAACAAATACGCCTAAAATAACAAGAGGTATACAACCTGCAACTACCATACCTGTTCTGAGTCCTAAACTCAAAAAACTGACTGCCAATACGATGATAATTGCTTCTCGCAGGGAACCTACGAATTCATCTATTGAGTCTTTTACCACTTGAGGCTGATTAGATACTTGATTTATCTCTAAACCTGTAGGTATATATTTTTGCACTTCTTCAATAGTATTTTGTAGATTATCACCTAGAGTTAAAATATTACCTCCAGCTTCCATGGAAACAGCAAGACCTATAGCTGGTTTTCCATTGTAAAACATCTTTGGTTCTGCTGGTTCTACATATCTGCGTTCTACTTTGGCTATATCTGCCAAACGCAAAATTTTGCCCCCAGCATTGATAGGCATTTCTTTGAGCATATCCACATCAGCGAATTGACCACTTAAACGTAAATATACATTATCTGTTTGAGTTTCAATCATGCCCGCAGGTGTCATTTGTTGTTGAGTCTGCACTGCTTGCATGATATCTTGAGGACTAATACCCAATTCAGAAAGCTTATCTAATGAAGCTTCTATATATATTTTTTCAGGCTGTTCACCTACAAGTTCTACTTTGCTGACATTATCCACAGTCAATAAGATACGTCTTATTTTTTCTGCCTTTTCACGCATTTCTTCATAAGAATAACCATCACCTGTGATAGCATATATAGAACCATATACATCATCAAATCGGTCATTATAATATGGCCCATAAACGCCTTCTGGTAAATCCTTTTTTATGTCATCAACCATATTGCGAACTTCAAGCCATGTAGGTCGTATCTTGTCATTATCTATATCATCACGTAAATTTACATAGATAACAGCTTCGCCTGAACGCGAAAAACTTTTTACATAATCAAGACCTGGTGTATCTTGCAATTTTTTCTCAATCTTATCTGTAACTTGTTCTTCCATCTGTGAAGCTGTCGCTCCTGGCCAAGCTACAGATACTACCATTTGTCTAATCGTAAATGAAGGATCTTCCATTCGTCCCAATTTCGTATAGGAAAAAATTCCTGCAAAAAAAATCACAACGATAAAGTACCAGACTAGATTTTTATTTTTTAATGATACTTCTGTTAAATTTCTCATAAAGTATCACCATCCGCTAATTTTACTGATTGCCCTTCATAAAGTTTATGCACACCTGCTGTTACTACTACATCACCTTTATTTAATCCACTGACAATCACATCATTTTTTCCCAAAGATATTACATTTATATCTTTTAATTCCACACAAGAAGCATCATTGACGATCCAAACTTGAGTTTTATTTTCCACTTGATACAATGCACTCAATGGCAAACTAATATTTGTATCACCATTATTTGCTCCTGTAAATATAACATTTGCAGTCATACCTAATTGAATATCAGATGGAGGATTTACAAGGCTAATTCTAACTTTATAAGTCTTTGCTACGGCATCAGCTATCGGTGATAGTTCTCTGACTACACCTTGAACAGTAGTGCCTTTTAAAGCCCAAAAATCAACTGTCGCATTTTGGCCTATGCTTATATCTTGAATTTTATTTTCAGGAATGGATATTTCAATTTCTCTTTCTCCATCTTGAATAAGTACAGCTACAGTCTGACCTGCACTTACGACTTGACCAGTTTCACCACTTACACTAGAAATAACACCATTTGCATTTGCGACTAATTGTGTATAACCCAAAGAATTATATCCTTGTGTCGCTTGAGCTACAGCTTGATTATATGCTGATAAAGCACTATCATAAGCATTTTGATATTGATCTAAAGATTGAGCACTAACTGCATTAGCTGCATATAACTGTTCATATCTAGCAAGATTAGATTGTGCTAAATTCAATTGCGATTTAGCAGCTTCCACTTGAGCATCATAGGCATTTACACTCTGTCTAATATCTTTATCATCAATGACCATCAAGACATCTCCTGCTGATACTCTATCTCCTAAATTTATATTTCTAGATAATATTTTTCCACTAACTTGAAAAGCCAAATTAGTTTCATAGCGACCTTTAACTACACCTGCATAATTATCTTCATTACTACTTGCACCATAATCAATTGTCTGTGTTTTTACATAAACAGTGTTATCCACAACTTGTTCATTTTTTCCACAACCTGTGCATAAATATAAAGATAATAACAAACATAGCACAAAAAATATTTTCTTCATCATAAATCCCTCCTTCTATATTCATTTCTATTTTATTCATCACTTATATAATATCAGAAAAATCCTAATATAATAACAAATTTTATCATCTCATCTCATAAATGAATAAATTCATTCATTTAAATATTACTACAAATAAACTATACCGTCAAATAAAAAAACTAAGTGTTGATATAATATAACACCTAGTTTTTTACATCTATATCTATAAAATGTTTTCCCAACCTTCACCTAGTAATTCAGGTTCTTTTATATTTAAAATCAATACTAAATTTGTCTTTAAATACTCTAAAAAAGACTTAATATAATTTTTTATATTTCGCTTAGGCATTTCTTCATGAAAAGTATGCACCAAACCAAAAATAAAAATCTTAGTCGTTCTTTCTATATCATGACAATTAAATATCTTTTCTTCATTACCTTGCTTAATTATCGGTATGATTACTTCTATAATCTGTCTGGAAATACTATCTAATCTATCTGCACGTAAGGCACTTACTTCACTATTAGCTTCAAACTCACCATGTTTGATAATATATTGAAAAAGTCTTTTTATCGTAACATTAAATTTATCAATTGCTTTCATATTTTCAGGAAAAGGTTGTCTTATTTGAATTAAAATCTGCTGTGCATAAAATTCAGCAGTTGCTGTGAATATCTCCGCTTTAGATTTAAAATAACGATAACATAATCCTTGAGATATATTTAAATATTTAGCAATATCTTGTATAGTTGTATGCTCATATCCCTTTTGGGAAAATAAATGTAAGGCTGCTTCTATGATTTCTTGTTTTCTCTCTTCTGGGTCTTTAATAATTCTTACACGAGAATTACTCATTATCTCCACCTTTACCTTTCCTAAATATAAATTGAATTAATTCATTATTTATCATTTTTATTTATTTTGTCAATAAAAAAACCCTGATAACAATTTATCTCTGTTATCAGGGCTAGGTATATTACTATATATTTTTATAAATTAAGCATAATACATACTTGCATTTATAGCATTAATAATTTCTTTTTCAGTTTTAGCTGTCTTAGAAGCTTTCAACTGTGCAGGTGTCATTGGTTGTACATATTTAGAGAAATGATTTCTAATAAATCTTGTATCAATATCACCTGTGCAGAAGTATTCATTTTTCAAAATACGTTGATGAAGTGGTATTGTTGTTTTGATGCCACCAACTTTAAATTCATTTAAAGCACGACGCATAATTTTAATAGCATCACCACGAGTACGTCCGCGTACTACGATTTTTGCAATCAAAGAATCATAATATGGAGATATGGAAAGGCCTGCACAAACACCACTATCTACACGAACACGAGGTCCACCAGGTTCTAAGAAGAAATCAATTTTTCCTGGAGATGGCATGAAGTTATTATCTGGGTCTTCAGCATTGATACGACATTCAATAGCATGACCTGTGAATTTTACATCTTCTTGTTGTAAATCTAAAGATTCACCAGCTGCTATACGAATTTGTGTACGCACAAGGTCAATACCTGTAACAGCTTCTGTTACACCATGTTCTACTTGAATACGTGGATTGATTTCCATGAAATTAAACTGATTTGTTTTCAAATCAAGTAAAAATTCTACAGTACCAATATTATTGTAATGAACACTTTTTGCTGCTTTAATAGCTAAAGCACCAACTTCGGCACGACGGTCTGGAGTTAAAGCAATAGAAGGAGATTCTTCTAATAATTTCTGATTACGACGTTGTAAAGAGCATTCACGTTCACCTAAGTGAATAACATGACCATAATTATCAGCTACAATCTGTACTTCAATATGACGAGAATGTTCAATATAATGTTCAAAATAATATTTTACTTTATTTATATCAATGATAGTTAAGATATTTCTTAAATCATCTTCGCTGTTAGCGATAAGCATACCCTTACCACCACCACCAGCTACTGGTTTTAAAATAATAGGATAGCCTACATCTTTTGCCTGTTCAACAGCATCTTCTACACTAGTCAATGGAGTACTACCTTTTGACATTGGAATACCTGATGGTATCATTGCAGCTCTAGCTTCATCTTTATCGCCAACTTTACGGATAGTATCTGCCCATGGACCAATCCATGTCATTCCAGCTTTAGTTACCATTTCTGCAAAATCAGCATCTTCGGATAAAAATCCATATCCTGGATGAACGGCATCTGCTTCTGTTCTTTCAGCAGCTTCCATTAAAGCATCAATATTTAAATAACTTTCACTAGCATCAGCTGGACCAATATTATAACTATAATCTGCTAATCTTACATGCATTGCATCTGCATCTTCATCAGAATAAACAGCTACAGTTTCTATACCCATTTCTTGACAAGCACGTATGATACGTACTGCTATTTCACCACGATTAGCAATTAAGACTCTTTTAAACATTTATTATGACCTCCTATAAGCCAATCTTATCATTTCATTGGTTCTCTTTATACTAAATACTATTATAAAAGAGCCTTCTTAGTAAATTTAAATATAAATGTTATGGCAATCGGCTCATCTTTAATAAAATCTATAACTTTTTGTTATAGATTTTATACATATATTACATAACTAAAATTATTATATCATAATAAAACAAAATATCAATGAAAAAATATATGTATATATGTATACAATATTTTTAGTCAAAAGTACTTATTGACAGGCTTATAAAGATATTTCAAAATAAAACTATATTATAAGGAAAGAAGGACTTACAAATGATTGATATCTTAGATGTCCACACCCACACAATCGCTAGTGGTCATGCTTATAGCACACTTCAAGAAATGATTGATAGTGCAAAAACTAAAGGTCTAAAATTATTGGGAATTACAGAACATACAAATAAAATGCCTGGAACTTGTTCTGAAATATATTTTTACAATTTTAAAGTTATCCCTAGAAAACAAGATGACCTACTAATTCGCATGGGTGCTGAAATCAATATTATAGATTATGATGGAACTATGGATTTATCCACAAAAGCATTCAGTAAAATAGACTACGGTATTGCTAGTCTTCATGATATATGTATAAAACCTGGTAGCCAAGAAGAAAATACATCTGCCATAATCAATGCTATGAAACATGATAAAATAAAGATTATAGGTCATCCTGATAATGGCTATTATCCTGTTGATTATGAAAAACTCGCTCTTGCTGCTAAAGAATATAATGTTCTTTTAGAACTCAACAATAGCTCTGTACGACCTGATGGTGAACGATTAAATTCTCGTGAAAATATGAAAATCTTACTAAAATATTGTGCACAACATCAAACTAATTTAATTATCAACAGTGATGCTCATATCGCAAATGATGTTGGAAATCATAAATATGTACATCAAATTTTAACTGAAGTGAATTTTCCATCCACATTAATTGTGAATACATCTGTGGATAAATTTAAAAAATTTATTGATTAATCACAAAAAATAGATAAAAAACATCTGTTTATCCACAAAAATATATATCATCTTGTGGATAAGTGGATAAATAGAAAAAGATGTGTATATCTTTATAGAGATATACACATCTTTTTTATTTTCTCTTCACTTTTATTTTATTATTATCCCAAAAAGCCATATCAAAACGTAATTTATTTAATGTATCTTTTATTATATATTCATTTAATTTTTCTGGAGAAATAGCTTTATATAGCATAACTAATTTTATAGCTTCCACACTAGTATAATCATCGGGGGATAATTTACTTGCTATCATTTGAATTAATTTATCACGCATTTTTTTTACCATATTCATATTACAATCTACATATTGTGATATATCTTGATAATTAGCCCATGGCATTTCTTCAAATATTTCAATTATAGTAGCTTCTTTTTCTTCTTTTATTTCTCGCAGACAATTAAAACAAATAGGTTTTTCTTTTGGCGTTAATCTGCCACATCGCTTACAAGCTATCCACCCGTAATCTTTTTTTAATCTTGTTAATTGTATACTTTTTAAATAAATCGTTTTTAATTTTTGCCTTAAATTTTCATCTTCTATTTGTTGAACTTTAGTATCTGCTAATATTAAATCCTCATCTGTTATTGGGACTCTTCGTACATATTTTCCTAAATCAATCTTTCTTTCTAAAACAGATGAATAATTATCTATTTTTTTCTTTCTCAATCTAGTAAATTGTATATCTTTAACAAATTTATACCCTAAAAAATCATTTATTTTTTCAATGATTTCTATCTTTAAATATTGAAAATTATTTGCCCATACAGACGAATTTGCATATACATATAATACACCAAAATTTATTTCTTGAGGGGATATATGTTTTTCTATTTCCTTGCCTACTATATCCCCCCATTTGTAAAAAATTTGGTTTTTCTTATACTCTTTTAAAAGACCTAGATTTTTCATTGTTTTAGGAATTATTGTATTTCCAGTCTCAAATAAATTATTTGAATATGCTCTTTTCATATTATTAATTCATATAATAAATAATATTATATGCCTTTCTCATTTATTCACTGACAATTCCTTTTTCTACTTTGAAAAATTTATTTTTAGGGTGGGCATTAAATAAATGTATATCTGTTGCTGTAATTAACGTTTGCACATTATTATCTTGCAATAAAGATAATAAATTTTCTCTTCTACGCGTATCTAATTCACTCATCACATCATCTAATAATAATATAGGATATTCTCCTGTTTCAAGCTTTAAAAATTCTAATTCAGCTAATTTTAAAGATAAAACAGAACTACGCTGTTGTCCTTGAGAGCCAAAAGATTTTAATGAAATATCATTGATGAAAAAATCAATGTCATCTCTATGTGGTCCAATACTTGTAGACCCCCTATAAATATCATTATCTCTATATTTACTTAATGCTTGTATATAAAAATTAAATAAATCATCGAAACTATTTAAAGCCTCATTTTTATAATTATGGATATTATATCTTATATTAAGTATTTCCATTTTTTGAGATATTTCATAATGTATTTTTTGAGCTAATTTTGATAATTTTTCTATACCCCTTAATCTTTTTTCCACAATAAATGCTGCTGTCTTTGCAATTTGTTCATCCCAAGTGTCTAGCATAGGTATAAGCTTTTTATTTTCACGGATTTTTTTTAATAAATTATTGCGTTGTAATAATAATCTATTATATTGCACTAATTCATTATAATAAATTCTACTAATTTGAGATAATTCTATATCAATAAACCTTCTTCTCAATAGGGGTGAACCCTTAATAAGCATTAAATCCTCTGGAGAAAATAATATCATTGTTAATAATCCTGGTAAATCTTTCTGTTTAATAATTTCTCCATTAAAATTTAATTCTTTTCGTTTATTCTTTTTTAAAATTATTTTTAATATAGAATTAATATTTCTTTTTGAAAATTTAACATTTATACTAGCTTCATCTTTACCCCATAGTATTAAATCACCCTCAGTGCGAGTTCGATGAGATATACCTAAAGAAGAAAAATATATAGCTTCAATTATATTTGTTTTTCCCTGTGCATTAAAACCAGTAAAAATATTTATATTTGAAGATAATTTTAAATTTAAATTATTATAATTACGATAATTATATAATGTTAATAAATCTATTTTCATAATGATTACATAGTCTTTGTGCGTACAGGAGTAACAACATAAACAAAGTTTTTATTATCTCTTTGCGTAATAGAAGCTGTTGTTAATGGTTGATTAAAGGAAAAAATAAAGTTTTCAGCATCAATAGCTTTTAATACATCTATAATATATTTAGCATTAAAAGAAATATTTATTCCAGGGCCTTCGATATCTACATTTATTGTTTCTTCTGCTTTACCAATATTTGGATTATCTGAGGAAATTCTTACAATGTTATCCACAAATTCAAAATGAATAATATTATAATCACCAGAACGAGATATTAAAGATACACGGTCTAAAGCAGATTGGAATTCATTTTTATTAATATTTACATGTGTTTTAAATTCTTTAGGAATAACGCGGTTATAATCTGGGAATTGACCTTCAATTAGACGTGAAATTACATATATATTTTCATAAGAAAAGCTTATTTTATTATGTGTACAGGAAATTTGAATATCTGTTGGTATTTCAGAATTAAATATATGTGTAAATTCATTTAATATTTTTGCAGGAATAATTATTTTAATATTATTATCTGATATATAATTTATATTTCCTTTTATTAATGCTAATCTGTGCATATTTGTTGCCGCCATTACGATATTTTCATCAGTAATATCCATTAAACAGCCTGTAAATACTGGTCTTGATTCATCTGTTGCACAAGCAAAAGATGTTTTTTTGATAAAATTTAAGAATATATCATTTTTTAAATTAAAATTAATTTGACCTTTTAATGGTTCAATAACAGGGAATTCATTTTCTTGCATATTTAATAAATTAAATTGTGCAGAATTAGAGCGAATGTTTACAGAGTTATCACTGTCATTATTTTTTATTTCTACATATTCACCAGGTAAAGTACGAACAACTTCGTATAAATATTTTCCTGGTAATACGATAGTACCTTCTGTTTCAATTATTGCTTTTATTTTACAGATAATGCTGATTTCATAATCTGTTCCTTGTAATTCTATATAGTTTTGATGTGCTTTGATATATATGCCAGATAATATAGGCATTTGTGGTCTACTTGGTACAGCTTTTAAAACTGTTTGTATTGCTTGTACAAGTTCTTTCTTTTCACAGGTGATTTTCATGAGTTATCCACTCCTATGTTATTATTCTATTAATATTATATATATATTATATTTTAGTAGTATTAGTAGTAGGTATCTGTGGATATGTTGATAAGTGGCTTAAAACCTTATGATATATGGCTTTATGCCTGTTGATATCTTGTGGATATTTTGTGACTAATTATCCACATATCCACATCGTTGTGTATATTATCAAGTTATACACAAGTTATGCACAGCTTATCAACAAGCTTATCCACAACCCTTGTTAATAAGTTTTAACTTGTGATTAATTTACGTATTTCATCAATGACGCTAGCTGTTTTTGGATTATCTTGATATTGTTTCTTGATTTTATCATGGGCATGCATAACAGTTGTGTGGTCTCTACCACCAAAGTTGCCACCTATTCTCGGTAAAGAAGCATCTGTCATTTCTCTAGCTAAATACATCGCTATTTGGCGAGGAAAAGCAATATTGCGATTGCGTTTTTTTCCATTTAAATCTGCTAATGTTAATTTGAAATATTTAGCAACTGTTTCTTGAATTAATGCTATGTTGATAACTTTATCCACTTGTTTAACTGTTGTTTCCTGTTTAGTGATGGTATTTTTTAAAACATCAACAGCTAATTCATTAGTCACAGGATAATGTTTAAATGACGCATAAGCTACAACTCTAGTCAATGCGCCTTCTAATTCACGAACATTATTGTCGATATGGCTAGCGATATATGTCATGACATCAAGAGGTACATCTAAATTATCCATTAAAGTTTTTTTCTTTAAAATAGCAATTCTTGTTTCTAAATCTGGTGCTTGAACATCTGCAAGTAATCCACCTTCAAATCTAGAACAAAGACGGTCTTCTAAAGGTTTTATTTCTTTAGGGGGTCTATCGCTAGATAATATAATTTGTTTATTAGCATCTTTTAGAGCATTAAAGGTGTGGAAAAATTCTTCTTGAATTCGTTCTTTATTTGCCAAAAATTGAACATCATCCACAAGTAATACATCAATGTTGCGATATTTTTGACGGAAAGCAGCAGATGTGCCATCTTTAATAGAATTAATTAATTCATTTGTGAATTTTTCGCTAGTTGTGTATAACACTCTTTTTTGTGGATGTTTTTGCAAAATTTTATGACCTATTGCATGCATTAAATGTGTTTTTCCTAATCCTACACCACCATACATAAAAAATGGATTGTAATCTTTTGCAGGATTTTCAGCAATAGCAAGTGCTGCAGCATGAGCAAAACTATTAGAATTACCAATTACAAAACTTTCAAAAGTATATTTAGGATTAAGTGAAGATTTATCTCCAGGATTTATAGGAAGAGGTGTCTCTGTCATTTCACTAGGTGGTTGCATCGCTTCTGTTAGTGTTGGCTGAAATAAATCATTAGATTGTGCCAAACTGGTAGCTTTTTTCTTCGTTCTAACTCTAGTATTGCGTTTTTTTAATTGTTGTTGTTTTAATTCATCTGGATAAATAGTTTCTGTGTCTTTTGTACTTTCAAGATTAGTGATGGAAATTTCTAAATGTGCTTTAGTGATTTCATAGCAAGAATCTGTTAAAAATGGTAAATAATATTTTTCTACCCAATTTTTTGTGAAGACATTAGGTGCACCTAGTTCTAACATTTCTGTAGTGAGTTTTATCGGTTTTAATGGCTTTAACCAATTATTACAAACTCGCGTGGATAGTGAATTTTCAAGATTTTTTAATATTTCTTCCCAAGTTGCCTGTAATTGAATATCCGTCAT